>CAZOAL010000025.1:0-99748 GCA_964577695.1 uncultured bacterium
CCTCACCACTCACCCATCGCCAACGGCTTTGTTGTAAATGACAAAGTAGTGCTAACACCAAATCTATATTCAAACTGTGCATTTCGTGATTCATGATGCCAGATTCCAGATGAATCCTGAATCCTGAATCCTGTATCTGGAATCTGGTTCAATGGAATGCCAAATTTCAATATCGAATTGGTACAACACCTAACACCTAACACCTATCTTCCGAGATGTCTCACACGATAGGTTACTGTTTGTTTGCTCCCGGTGGCAAGGTCTATCGTAAACTGAATCGTATGGACGTCCTTTTTTTCGTAGTTATGACTTGCCGACAACAGTTCCCATTGCCCGGCAATAGACTCCAATATTTCTAATTTAATCGGTGTATCTTTGTAGTTACGAGGTTCCAGCTTAAATTCATCTTCGGTATCGAAGAATGCGAGCTCATTGTCCTCATTAAATTCTAGGTTGATTCGGGTGTAGTCCATCAATTTTTTTTCTATCTCGACTTCCAAATCAGGTCCCAGATTCAGCTTAATCTCTTTTCCGACAGGTACAAAATCAATGTTATCCTGTCCAACAATGGACATATCCCCCGCCTCATCCTGCATAAAGATGCGAATCGCACCTGCTGGAAGCGGTTGTTTCCCCAGATTGTGCGATGTATCGTTGGCAAATTGATACAGCCGCACCGCTTGAGAAGCACCGGGCTCAACTCGATAGACGACGTTCAGTGGGATATTATCGACGCTAAAGTAGTTCAGCCTTCTTTGCCATTTATTCCCTATTGTGTTGGTGCCTTGTAGTGTGTACATATAATATTCAGACGTCGGACGCACGCTTTCGGAAATCTTAGGTGCGCCAGCAGGCTGTCCGGCCGCTCTGGCCCTTTCAAACCGGTCAATTCCAGCCAGTTCCGCAATCCCTTCTACCAGATAAATTTCGCCGACGACCAGCCGCGTCTGTGCGTCATCGAAGCTTTCGCCGCTGTTGTTGTTGATAATCACAGCGCCTGTCAGATTCATGCTGCTTCCATCCTTCTTGACAATTCCGGTATAATCAGCAGTCCACGTCAAGCCACTAATGAAATACGACACTTCAAACGTTTCCTCTATCGCATCCGTGGAATCGACTTCCCACAGAATGGCGTTGTTCAAGTTTGGTGGAAATATAGCCTCCTTAATATTGACATTTTGCGGGTGTTCCATTGCCTTAATCTGGATGGAAGTTGGGTCAATAAGCGTCCCTTCCCAGCTAAATTGTATGACGTTAGTTCCTTTTCTGAGCGTTATCTTGCGCTGTTCTTTGGTGAACGTCAGATCTTTATCACTGTATATTGTCAACTGCACCGTGCTCCGCAAAGGGACCGTTACCACCTGCACTTGAGCAAAAACCGTGCGCATCAGTATCACCAGGATTCCTACTGTCAACAAAGTTACTGTTATTCCAGTGATAACAATTATTTTCTTCATAGATATCTCCTTAACGAGGGATGGTTCATTTTTGCACGAAGTTAAGTTGCCACTTTGCCGTAATGCGTAAAACGTAAAACGTAACCGCAAGCCAACCTTTACGGGTTACGTTTTACGTTTTACGTTATCAACGAAGAGTGTTAACTCAATTGTGAATCCTCCCCTTTTGACTCCTGTTAAATTCAAGCCTTACTTGCAACCATTGAAAATCCAGCATAATCACCGACCCGCGAATTTGGAGTCGGTTCGCCTTGTTTTAAGTAACTTAAAACCCTGGCTGGCAAATAATCGTAGAAATGTCCCAGTTCTGTTTTCAGCCTGTTGTGATAAAACGATGGCGGCACCTTGCTTTCCCCGGCAAAAAAGTCAATAAATTCACGGTCAGTTGCGAACTGGTGACGGGTTCGCACATAGTGATGGTAACGCCCTGCCCCTTCTGAGGAGATGGCTCGGAGTAAATTCATCCATCGCGGCAACGGTTGCTTGCTGGCTTTGAAACGTCTCCACATCATGCGTGGTGAATACGAGTGTCGCATCAGATCAATCACCTGATCGTAAAATTCGACGTACTCATAATTTTTGAGCCTGACGTTAAGGGCGGAATGGTTATCGAGAAAATGGAACGGGATATCAAGCACCCGACCCGCGCCCTGGAGTTCAAGGTTGAGCGGCGTTGAGTTACCAAACGCAGTAAACAGCGAGTAGGCGGGAAACGCCGTCGGCACGAGATCGAGAAATTGCTTGGTCAGCTCAAAGGGCAACGGTCCCTCATCAACGTCGAGTCCTAAAACAAAATTGGTTTGGACATAAGGAATGTAATGTGAAATGAGATTGACGTGTTCGGCGACCGCCCTGACTTTGTCCAATCCGAAGGTTTTGCGCATTTTGGATTTATCGTTGCAATCATACCACGACTCGATTCCGGGTAACATCCCAACAAAGTTATTCTGCTGGAGTCGCTTGAGGTGAGGCTCGCCTAACAGAGAAAGGCTACTTTCGGCGATAAATCGAATGGCACCGGGTTTGACCGCCTCCTCAATAATCCCCATGTAGTCGTCAAACCGAACGCCGAAGTTGGGGTCGTGCCAACCAACCGCTGCTTGTTTGAACTGCGTCTGAAGGAAGACCAGGTCCTCACGAATCTCGTCATAAGGCAACGTCTGATAGTCAATCTGCGAGTCGACACAAAAACTGCAATGGTACGGACAGCCGAGGCTACCAATCATCGGGACAATCTTGAAAAAGCGAGTCTTGTCTAAAGTTTGTCGGATGAATTTCCACCGAGCCCGCACACCAGGCAGCGTATGAGGTTGTCGTTTCGCACTGAGCATGACGCCTTCGCCGGGGTGCCGTGAAAACCCCCGAAGGAGATCTTGGAGGAGGGCTTTGTCAGCGAAACCGACGACATAATCGAAATAGTTTCTGGCATCTTCTGCATACGAACGGGCGTGTGGCCCGCCGAGGACGGTGACGACATTTTGCTGTCGAAAGAGATTTGAGATGCTGTAGGCGAGAAACGCAGCCTGGGTAAAAGCACAGACGAACAGGATGTCAATGTCCTGCGGAAGTTCACGGCGTAGGTCTTCAGAACCGGTATAGGTCACGAGATGGACTTCATGCCCCAACTCTTCAGCCCAGACTGCAACCACTTGCGGCATAATCGAAGCAAAATTCGCATTCATGACCTTGCTGTACAGGGAATTGCTCGGCTTTTTGGTAATCAGATCAATAATCCCAACTTTTACTGCCTTACTGCGATGGGTCTGCGGGGTAGGATTCATTTTCATCTCCTTTGGAAATATAGGTGACGGAAGCGACACTTGTAAAATCGTCTTCGGCAAACCGACTGAGGGCCTACGACCACCGCAGGCTTTGGGGCGGGCTATCATACATGGGTGTCCTGCATGAGGGTTCAAGGAAATCGCCGAAGGTCAGTACATCATAAATGGATAGGGAAAAAATGTCAAGCTAATTTTTGATGTTGGAAATTTGTTCACTGCTTATGGTAGTATTTTATCACAAAATCAAGTTTTATTGGACAAAAAGTTAGAAACTATAGGAAAACTTGACCTTGTTTTAGCTCGCCAATGTCACATTTCCCCCGATCCCTCGGGGGGCAGGTGTTTACATCCCGCCTAGCGGGGCTCTGTAGCCCAAGATTCTATCTTGGTTTGAACTAATCATCGGTTCTGCCGGCCAACTGAGAAAGTTGGGCTACAATTGGATCGAATATCTCATGTGACATTGGCGAAGCCATCGTGCTATAATGCGTCTATCCGCTCGAAGGAGTAAAACAATGCGAAAAAATCACGAAGAAACAGTAATAATGAAGAGTTTATCGGTCTTTGCAGTGTCTTCAATCATCTTTGGATTAGTAGTCTTTTCGAGCCCTGCCCAAAAGACTACCAATTCTGACTATATAAAATACCTGCCCCTTTCTTATCCCAAAATTATCAGCCAAACTCAGGCGAGCAGAGATCTGGAGCTTTATGGAAACACAAACAACCTCTTGTACTGTGACAGCAATAAAGACGGTATCGACGACAATCGGTATAACAGGCTCAAAGAACTCTGCCATCGATTTTCGCCAATTCTTTTTAAGAACACCCCCTACTCCATCCCGTTGGATTTTAAGGGGTTCTTCAATAAAGACGCTACGCCTCCGTCCCTCCTCTATATCGATACATGGGACTTGGCACACGATAAACCCCAGATACTGAAAAGAGAAACCATCAATTTCGCACTGTTCGATAGGAGCCACCGTACCTTCAGTGAAGATTGCCAACTATTCGATTTGATTCGAGAGTTTGACCCTGAGACAAAGATAACAGCCCAGATGAATCCGAACCAGGAAATCTTTAAGGTGTTATATTTTGACTTTCCTGGAGAAGACGAAAAGAGTTGGAAAGAAGAATATAAAATTTTAATTTCTGGCAATCTTCGCAAAAACTATGAGAAATTCTCAGCAATTTACGCCCATCCGTTTATCCATGGAGAAAGCACAAATGATGGAAACGTTGGATATGAATTCGTCATACAATACTGGTTCTTTTATCCCTTTAATGATGGAACAAATAATCACGAGGGGGATTGGGAGCATCTGAATGTCATCGTTACCGTATACGACCCAGAAAAACTAGACCAGCTCTTATCAGCGCAAGAGGTTCAGAAAATTTTGAAAGCCAACGGAGAAATGGTCGATGATGACCAATTGGTTATCAAACGTGTTGAGTATTATTTGCATCGTAAAGTGATGATCTTGAATTATGTGAATCCAAATGTTTACCTTCCTCCAGATTCGTGGGAAGCGAAAGTGAATCGTGGGCGTCAAGAGAGGGTTGGTGAGAAGTGGATATGGGAGCAGACTCGGAAAAAGGCACTTGATGAGACAGGGAAAATAAATACCCACCCGATAGGTTATATTGGCGGTGACAATAAAGGCTTAGATCAAATTCTGACAATGCCAGGTGGAAAGAATCGTGATTCTCACGGAACCTATCCGTTTCCAGGTACCTACAAGGGGATTGGCTCTTTAGGTGCCACGGAAGATATTAGTAGCAAGTTAAATTATCACAAAGCCATGAAAGATACTTCCAAATTTGTATCCTATTCTCCCGAACAAATTGTGATTGTACCCGACTGGGAACGGGTGAAAGATTTAGTCCTTTCGATTCAGCCCAGAATTTCTCTTAGGTTGGCAAGACCATTTTCATAATCGGTGGGGCTTTTTAAATTTGACCCTACCCACGCTTACCGTAATTCCTCCTTTCGATTTTATCTGGAGAGTCCCACTCGCACCGGTACGAGATTTATTTTTCGAGGAGCTGAATTCAACATTTGCCGCTCAAGAAATTGTCCCGTTTCGACGTATAGAAGTGTCCATTGGGTGGTACCCCTTCATTGGAGATAATGATTATGCTCGCCTTTTGCCCAAAGATGAGAATGAGCAGATTAGCCAATTGATGCAAGACAAGAAGTTGGCGTTGAACCCTTCGACGTTCAAACATTTCGATACATTTTCGTCCAACAATATTGGATTCTGGTTCAATTATCATGTAGGGAGAAAATTTGTTAGTGAAAACCTCTTTCGGTATTCAATCAGTAAAGTTCGGTATAGCCTTCAAAAACAAAGCCTTATAGGTATGGAAAACGAAGCCCCGACGACATTTGTCCAAGGCGATCTCGAGCAGAGGGAATATTCCGGCAGTTTACGTTATAACATCCTGTCAGGACAGTTTCAGCCGTTTATAAAAGGCGGTTACGGATATAGTATTTACAGGGTCAAAAATATGACAATCGGTGAAACACCTCTAAACCCCTCAAAAACGGAATGGTTTCACAAACCCAATTTCCCATGGCTCCCGGATACCTGGCATCTCGGGTTAGGGATTGAATTTTTGCCTATTATTAGCTATGGTGAAAATAACTTCTGGCCACCTTTATTGCTATGGAAGTGGAAGTTCGGAGGACCGGACTTCGGCCTTCGGGTTGATTATGGATTATATTGGCACCACCTGGGTAAGGACGTGCCGAAAGCCGATTTTGTCAAACGCCAACAACTCGGTTTCACATTTACTCTAAGCTTCTAACCGATTAAAATCCTTTTCAGAATTAAATTCTCAACTGAGTTGTTTGTATTCCGATTGACTTCTCCCTTTACTTATGAGCTCTCTCAGAAACTCGGAAAGCCTGAAATCACTGGATTCGGCGGCCTGCCAATGAATCACTTTCCCCCATCTATGGTAGCCGAAGTCGCCAGAATTCGGGGAACGGCTGACTTTTTGTCCGAACTTTGGTAAGTTCGGCTACAAACAGACTTTCTGAGAAAACTCTTATTACGTTTTACGTTTCATTCGATGAGGTACATCATGAGCAAAATAGCGAACATTCATGCGCGAGAGGTTTTGGACTCTCGCGGACACCCAACGGTTGAAGTTGAAGTGACGCTCGATTCGGGCGCGTATGGCAGGGCAATTGTCCCCTCCGGCGCATCAACGGGCAAAAGCGAGGCCCGCGAACTGAGGGATGGCAATCAGGCGCGCTTTCGTGGGAAAGGCGTGACGAAGGCGGTTGATAATATTCACCGGCTGCTCGCGCCGCAACTGATCGGGCTTGAGGCGCGGAATCAGGCAGAAATCGATCAACATCTCATCGATATTGACGGGACACCGAACAAATCGAATCTGGGAGCAAATGCCCTGCTTGGTATTTCCCTTGCCCATGCCCATGCCGCGGCGGCGGATGAGCGGGTACCTTTGTACCGCTACCTTGCGGGCTCTGGAGCGGTTGAACTGCCTGTACCGATGATCAACATCATCAGCGGGGGCTTGCATGCCGGGAAAAATCTCGATTTTCAAGATTTCCTCATCATTCCCATCGGTGCCGAGACATACCGTCAGGCATTGGTGATGACGCACGCGATCTATTATGCAACGAAAGATGTGCTTCTCGAAAAGGGATACTCAACCCTCGCGGCGGATGAAGGCGGTTTCGGACCTGCGCTGGAAAACAACCGTGCGGCGTTAGACCTGCTGATGCAGTCTTGCGAACGCGCTGGCTATACACCGGGGGTCGATGTAGTTTTCGCCCTGGATGTGGCATCGACGCATTTTTATCACGATGGCGTATACCAATTGGGGGCAGAAGCCACCGCCAAAACGAGTGAGGAGATGGTCGAACTGCTTGAGGCGTGGGTTGGCAACTATCCGATTATCTCAATCGAAGATGGGCTCGCAGAGGAGGATTGGGATGGCTGGTCTCTGCTCACCAAACGCTTGGGTCAGAAGGTCCAATTGATAGGCGATGACCTTTTCACTACAAACGTGGAGCGCCTGCGGAAAGGGATTGGACGTGGCGCAGGAAACGCCATCCTGATTAAGGTCAACCAGATCGGCACGCTGACGGAAGCGTTGGACGCCTTGAAGATGGCACAGGATGCAGATTTTCTGACAATCGTTTCGGCAAGGTCGGGAGAGACGGAAGATTCGACCATCGCCGACATCGCTGTGGCAACATGCGCCGGACAGATCAAGATCGGCTCGATTACGCGGTCAGAGCGGCTTGCCAAATATAATCAACTCCTGCGGATTGAGGATGGGCTCGGCGATGATGCGATTTACCGAGGGCGGGAAGTTTTTGCGAGGTTTGTATAGCATATCATGCCGCGGGAGGGTGAGGCTCCTGCCGAACCAACGAGAAGGTTCGGCAGGAGCCTCACCCTCCCACAATAGGAAATTTAAAACCTAAATCGGTATAATACCGAGAAATTCTAAAAATCCGTTTATAGCTTGACTTTGTTAAATTAACCTTGCGATTCAGCCGTAGGACATGCGGCTCGCTTGTTCAAAGTGGGATGCAACAAGCGAGCCGCATGTTCTACTGAACGATCTCTCTCCTAATTTAACAAAGTCAAAATAGAATCAGCGAATCAAAGTCTACTGATGATTCACAGTTCACATTTTACGTTTTACGCATTACGTTTCACGCTTCCTGTTTTTCCAGAAAATTCTGCGCGGCCGCTAATGCTTCTTCGGACGTGTGGATTTTCCCCTCAAACTGGAGGTCTTCGATATGCTTGAGAATCCGTCCGATTTTGACACCGGGCTTCAAATCGAACGCCTGCATGATGTCATGCCCGGTGATTAACCTGCCGCGCGTCATCATCGGACGGATTTCCTGGTAATAGCGGTCAGCAATCTGCTTCATTACATCCTCTGTTTTTCGCTCATCATCGGGCTGGCGCAATTTCCCACGCGACGCCCGCATATCCGCATAAGAGAGCAGGAGGACGCCCAACCAATCTTCACCTGTGTTTCTCAGAAAACGGGTAATCGCTCGGCGGGTCGGGGGCCAGGAATTTACGAAGTGCATCATGTACAGGTGATTCCGCACCAGACAGCCCATCAGCTTTGCCACTTTCCCACCGAAACGCAAGCGGTTCGTGATTTCGACAGCCATCTCTGCCCCCACCTTCTCATGCCTGATAAACCGTACATTTCCACGAGGGCTGATGGTCTTCGTGACTGGTTTCGCCACGTCATGCAGCAACAGTGCGAGTTTGATAATCGTCCCCCTCCGTTTGTCGTAGAGCAAGGGTTCGCACAAGTATTCCTGAATTTCTGTAGCGTACAGTTGCAAGGTCTCCGGCATCGGTTTCGCCTCGAACATCTCAAGGGCGAGTAGGGTATGTTCCCAGACATCAAGGTGGTGATAATCGTTCTGCTGAAGGGCGCGCATCCCCTCAACCTCGGGGATGATTTGGGAGAGGATGCGTGTCTCGTCCATCCGGCGTACATAAGCCATCGCATTCTTGACATCTAAGAGCTTGGTAAATTCATCACGAACCCGCTCCGGCGAAACCTGTGACAACCGAGCTATATGCTGCCGGATGAGATTGAGGGTCGCCTCTGGCATGTCAAACCCCAACTGCGCTGCCAAACGATATACCCGCAGCAACCTGAGCGGGTCATCAAGAACCACCTGTTCGCTTAGAAACCTTAGAACGCCAGCCTCCAAGTCACGGAGACCATGGCACGGGTCAATCAGTTTCACCGTCGGTTGCGTCAGGAGCGATGAAAAATCAAGGGCAATGGCGTTGATGGTGAGGTCGCGCCGGTGAAGGTCAGCCTCCAGCGTCTCCGCCCGGAATTGGACGAAATCCAGCACGAGCCGTGTCTCCCGGAGAACGATCCGCGCCGTTGGCGGCTGTTCCTCAAGTGGGACAAACGCACCACCCACCTGATCGGCAAACGCCTTGGCAAACGAGACCGCATCGCCTGCAAGGGCAAAATCAAGGTCGGTAATCGCGCGGTTGAGCAGCAGATCGCGAACGGAACCGCCGACTAAGTAAAGCGCAACGCCCCGTGCCTTCGCAAACGCATTGAGCCGGTGGATGAGATGCGGATTGGGTAGATTTTTGCGTAATGTTGCGCTTGAAAGGGATTGCATGGTGTTGAGATGACCTTCGTTGGTTTGGCTATCGTGTAGCACAAGCTGCTTTTCGCAGGGCATTTCATGCTGTAGCGCGCCACGGTGAACGCAGCACATATTGCCAGGCGCGGAGTTGGTGTCGGCGAAGAGTTTGCCCTTGACCTCTCACCGCGCCGCCAATTCCTCCATTGCCTTGTCCTTCAGCCACAACGACACCATCTTCTCAGCGCGCCCCCCTCGCTTGGCTGCCAATGCCTCGATTGGTTCGTAAACCTTCGCGTCAAGGGGAACCGTCAGCGTCTTTTTACGCCGAGGAATTTTGACGGTAATGGTGACCGGTTCAGTGTCGTCTATGTAATCTTCAAAGTCGTGCGTATCCCAGAACTCAGCAGCTTCTTCTAAGGTTTTGAATTGTGGAATTTTCGCCATACTATTATAATTTCCATGCTCTTTTTCCGCCATTTGATGTCGCCCTTGTCGCCGATTATCAGGCTCGGCGTGACATTTTAATTCACGAGTTCTCGCTTGACTCCGGCTCAGTGGGAACGAGGTGAACATTCAACCCTTCGTTTTCCGAAATTTCAGTTGCCACAATGGCAAGGGTGTCGTAGTACTCTATCCAATTCGGCGGTTCAAAATTCGGACGAATTGGCACACGCCACTCGTAATACGATTTGTAGATATTCGCCTCAACGACCTCCAAGGTGGCACCGCCCGGATGGCAGTCTTTAAGGTATTGACGGACAATTTCTGCGACCAGCTTTTTTGTGGCTCTACCGCGCCTTTTCTTAGGTTTCGGGGGCGGTTCTGGCTCAAAGGGATTCTCCGGCTTCGGAAAAATCGGTACGAGAAAAACTGTAAGATTTTCATGGTCTTTCAGTCCGATTTCCACATTGACAAGAGCTTCGTCAAGCTCATAGAGTTTGGGGGGTTCCATGCTCAAGCGAAGTGGTACGTCCCACCAATCCCTCCCTTTGCGTATATCTTGTTCGATGACCTCTAACGTCATACCGTTTGGGTGGCAATCTTTGAGGTAATCACGAACCAGTTTTGCAACCTTCTGTTTATTCATTTTGCACCTCCAAATCTCGTAATACCAGTTCGGCACGACGAAGACAGACTAAAGCCTTCGTCTTATCAATGGTTCGTCCAGGTCGATAGTCAGCATCTTCCCGCGCATCGCGTAAGAAAAGAATCAGTTGCTTGAGACGTCGACGTGTATTCATCGGAAGCGTCAGGTTGTGCAGAATCAGATTGGGGAGTTGCTCATGGCCAGGATTGTTCCAGCCGTGCGCGAAACTCACGCTCCGCGCCACCAATTTGCTCGTCACGGCGCAATAGGCGGCGTAGTAAGACCGGTTGACGCTGCTCCGCCAATGTTCTTCATCTGCGAGCAACTTTGCTGCTGCCAAACAATCAAGACTCAATTCTCTCCATGTCGCCACCGCTACCTCCTTCGTGTCACGGGTGTAGATTCATGGTTTTGGTGGATTGTCCGATGCCGGATCAGTGCGAACGAGGTGAACATTCAACCCTTCGTTCTCCTCTATTTCGATTTCTACGTCAACAATTGCTTCCCTAAACTCAAGGTCGTTCGGCGGTTCAAAATTCGGACGAATTGGCACACGCCACTCGTAGTACGATTTGTAGATATGCTCCTCAACGACCTCCAATGTCACACCGCCCGGATGGCAGTCTTTAAGGTATTGACGGACAATTTCTGCGACCAGCTTTTTTGTGGCTCGTCCGCGCCTTTTCTTCGGTTTCGGGGGCGGTTCAGGCTCAGATGACGGGTCCGGTTTCGGAAAAATCGGTTCGAGAAAAACCGTGAGATTTTCCTGGTCTTTCAGTCCGATTTCCACATTGACGAGAGCCCCCTGAAGTTCATAGAGCTTCGGGGGGTCCATGCTTAGACGAATTGGCACGTCCCACCATGACTTCTCTTGGCGTATGCCATCTTCGATAACCTCCAGCGTCATACCGTTCGGATGGCAATCTTTGATGTAGTGACGAACAAGTGCTGCAACTTTCTGTTTATTCATCTTGCACCTCCAAATACCGCAATACCATTTTGGCATCGTGAAGACATTCTAAAGCCGTTGTTCGATTAATGGTCTTTCCGGGTCGGTAGTCAGCGTCTTCCCGTGCCTCCTGAAGATAGCGAATCAAGTGTTGTAGACGTCGGCGAACGTTCCGTGGAAGAGGCAGGTTATGTCCAATCAGATTGGGGAGTTGCTCATGACCGGGATTGTTCCAGCCATGCGCAAAACTGACTCTCCGCTCGACCAATCGGCTCGTCACGGCGCAATACGCCGCGTAATAAGACCGGTTGACACTGCTCCGCCAATGTCCGCCGCCTGATAGCATTTTTGCCGCATGTAGACAATCCAGACTCAATTCTTGCCAGGTTGACATCGTGACCCCCTGTGTCAGAATCAGACAACTCCGTCCGATTTGTCTTTCTTCAACGCCTCAATGGTAACGGCACCGCCATCGACCACATCAACTGTGAGTCGAAAGCCGTTGAGTAACGACATACCGACAAGTGGAGCACCTTCTGCCGTCAGGACAAACACCTCTCGCTCTTGCCCTTCCCAGAGAACGGTTGCCACATACACATTAAAAGCAACCCTGCTTCCGTCTCCCAAAGTAAATTCCGATGTCTCCCAGAAGGGTAACTGGAGCGTTGTGACCAACGCAGATGGCAATGTCAAAAAGCCCGTGAAGCCGGTATCAAGAGCAGCCTCTATGTCTTCTGTCCCTCCGTTTTGCCCGTGCACTTGAAGAGGTATGATGACTTCTTGATTCGCATTCACTTTTCCATATATCATTCCTTCACCTCCACGAACCTTGTCCCGATGCGTCCCATAGCTTGATAGCCGATCCGCATGGCAAATCGCGCTCCGTCAGGGTGTTTCTCGGCAGCTCGCTTGGAGGCGGCGAAATGGTCCTCATCTATCTCGTAATCACCTGTCTCAATGTCAATAACAAGATATTTGCCTTTATTGTTGGCTTCCACCTTTGCGCGGATGTCCTGTTCGTAAAGGGCTTTGGCACGCGCCGCGATTTCTTCCGCTGTGTAACGTGGATGTCCCACTATTCGTGTTGCCATACCCACTTACCTCCCTTCGTAATCGTTTCATTTTTTCTTTGGAATCGGGATAGAGTTTCCGAAGGATTGGACGTGCTTCTGCTCTCAATTCTTTAAGGAACGGTTCGTCCATATTGAAGTCACCCGTTATCGCATTAACCAGTGCATGTTGGTTGAGAAAATACCGGTTGTCATCTCCATCGGGCGATACAACACGTAACGGAACGGATTTCTTCTCTCGACTGGATGTGCATGATAGTTTTTCACCCTCCTTTTTCGCCTTACTCCGGCTCATACGCCAGATAAGGCGCAAGCCACCGCTCCATCGTCTTGAACTCGATTCCCTTCCGCCTAGCATAATCTTCGACCTGTTCTTTATCAATCTTGCCGACGCCGAAGTACCGGGATTCGGGGTGAGAAAAGTACCACCCGCTGACCGATGCGGCGGGCCACATGGCGTAGTTCTCGGTTAATTCAATGCCGGCGTTTTCTCCGACATTGAGCAGGTCAAAGAGAATCCGTTTCTCCGTGTGGTCTGGGCAGGCAGGATAACCGGGCGCGGGACGGATGCCGATGTACTTCTCCTGAACCAGTGCCTCGTTATCAAGTGCTTCATCGGGAGCGTAGCCCCAAAACTCCTTACGGACGCGCTCATGCATCCGCTCCACAAAGGCTTCCGCCAGGCGATCCGCCAGGGCTTTGGTCATGATGCTATTATAGTCGTCATGATTCTTTTCAAACTCCGCACATAGCACCTCAACGCCAATACCGGTAGTGACGGCGAACGCCCCAATATAATCGGCAACCCCGGTTTCCTTGGGGGCGATAAAATCGGTCAGGCAGCGGTTAGGTCGTCCGGGGGGCTTTTCGGATTGCTGACGCAGGTGGTGCAGGACAGCCAACACCTCGGTACGTCCCCCTGCCCGCTCCTGTCCCCCCGTCCGCGGGGGGACCATAGGGGGGGGGGATAAGGGAGGGTAGACCTCAATATCATCATCTCCCACCGCATTAGCGGGGAAAAGTCCGATGACGGCCCTCGCCTTCAATAACTTTTCATCAACGATGCGCCTCAACAGGGCTTGGGCATCTGCAAAGAGCGCGCTCGCTTCTTTGCCGACAACTTCATCATCCAGAATTCGTGGGAATTTCCCACGCAATTCCCACGCGATAAAGAAGGGCGTCCAATCAATGTAATGGACCAGCTCTGCCAATGGATAGTCATCGAAGACCTGAACCCCCATAAGGACAGGGCGAGGGGGTTCGTATCCATCCCACCCCCCTTTTGCGGATTGCGGATTGCGGATTGCGGATTGCGGATTGCGGATTGAATTCTGAATCCTGTATCTTGAATCCTGTATCTTGCTTGATTGCGGAATTGCTTGAGGGATAAATTTACGTTTACGCGCTTCCGCAAGCGGGAGCATATTGGACTGCTCCTGGCGTTTCCCACGAGTCTCGCGTATCAGGGCGTATTCGCCCCGAACCTCCTTGACGAAGCCATCGCGTTTGTCCAGACTTAACAGGTTGGTCATCACCCCCACGCCGCGTGAAGCGTCTTTGACATGAACGGTTGGCCCGTGGTAGGCAGGCTCAATCCTAATGGCGGTGTGCACCTTCGATGTGGTCGCGCCGCCGATCAGGAGGGGAATCTCGAAGCCTTCGCGCTCCATCTCTTTGGCAACGTGCACCATTTCATCTAAGGAGGGGGTAATCAGCCCGCTGAGGCCGATGATGTCGGCCCGTTCTTTACGAGCGGTCTCCAGAATCCGGGTTGCGGGCACCATCACACCGAGGTCGATAACCTCGTAGTTGTTGCACCCAAGCACCACGCCCACAATGTTTTTCCCAATATCGTGTACGTCGCCCTTCACCGTCGCCATCACGATCTTGCCCTTGGACTGCCTTTCGCCGCTTTTCTCTTTCTCCTTCTCGATATAAGGGACGAGGTGAGCAACAGCTTTCTTCATCACACGGGCGCTTTTCACCACCTGTGGCAGGAACATCTTGCCCGCACCAAAGAAGTCGCCGACAACGTTCATGCCATCCATGAGGGGGCCCTCGATGACTTCAATCGCGCGCTCGTATTTCTGGCGGGCTTCCTCGGTATCTTCTTCAATGAACTCCATCACCCCCTCGACCAGGGCGTGGACGAGGCGTTTCTCAACCGGTTGGTCACGCCACTCCAGGTCTACTTCTCTCTTTTTCGACTTTCCTTTGAAGGTCTCAGCCAGTTCAACGAGCCGATCCGTGGCATCTTCACGGCGGTTAAACAGCACATCTTCTACGGCAGTGAGCAGTTTTTCAGGGATATCGTCATACACAGCGAGTTGACTGGCATTGACAATCCCCATGTCCATCCCGGCTTTTATCGTATGATACAGGAAAGCCGCGTGCATAGCTTCCCGAACCGTATCGTTACCGCGGAAGGAGAACGAGAGATTACTCACGCCACCACTGACCAAACAGTACGGTAAGGTCTCTTTGATCGTCCGGCACGCCTTGATAAACGCCATCACGTATTCGTTATGCTCTTCAATGCCCGTCGCGATTGCAAAAATGTTGGGGTCAAAGATGATGTCCTCTGGCGGAAAGCCGACTTCCTCCGTTAAGATCCGGTAGGCTCTGGTACAAATCTCTACCTTCCGTTCGTAAGTATCCGCCTGTCCCTGCTCATCAAACGCCATCACAATCGCCGCAGCGCCGTACTGACAGATAAGTTTTGCCTTTTTAATGAAGTCATCAATGCCTTCCTTCATACTGATCGAATTGACAATCCCCTTCCCTTGCACGCATTTGAGACCGGCTTCGATCACCTCCCACTTGCTGGAATCGATCATGATCGGCACACGGCTGATGTCCGGTTCCGAAGCGATCAGGTTCAAGAATTTGACCATCACTTCCTTCGAGTCGAGCAACCCCTCGTCCATATTGACATCGATGATCTGTGCGCCATTCTCCACCTGATCGCGAGAGACATCAAGTGCGGCTTCGTAATCTCCCCGTTTAATCAGACGAGCAAACCGGGCGGAACCGGTCACATTGGTGCGTTCGCCGATGTTCACAAATAACGAATCGGGACCAATGTTGAAAGGTTCCAGTCCGCTCAAACGGCAACGGGGTTCAATCTCAGGGATTTCACGCGGTGGGTATTGCGCGACAGTGTCAGCAATCGCTTGAATATGGGCAGGCGTGCTGCCACAGCACCCACCGACGATGTTCAGGAAGCCACTCTGTGCAAATTCGCGGACGAACCCCGCCATCTCCTCCGGCGTTTGATCATAGCCACCCAGTTCGTTGGGAAGCCCGGCGTTGGGATAACAGATGACGGGGAGGTCGGCGATTGTGGACATCTCCTCCAGGTTCGGACGCAATTGTTTGGCACCACCGCCACAGTTCACTCCGACTGCGAGCGGGTTCGCGTGACGGACAGAGTTCCAAAACGCCTCCGTGGTTTGTCCGGAGAGATTTCGACCACTGATATCGGTGAAATAAGAAACGACCACGGGGACATCAATCCCGCGCCTTTCGAGGAGGTCCCGAATCGCGAAAAGGGCGGCCTTGCAGTTGAGTGTATCCATCACCGTCTCCACCAGGAGGATGTCAACACCGCCATCCAGAAGGGCTTCCGCTTGCTGCCTGTATGCTTGGGCAAACTGATCGAAGGTGACATTCCGATATCCGGGGTCATTGACATCCGGCGAAATCGAGCAGGCGCGATTCGTCGGTCCCATGCTCCCCGCCACGAAGCGCGGTTTATGCGGTTCCGTGCAGGTAAATTCATCGGCGACTCTCCGGGCAATCTGGGCGGCGGCGGCGTTGATGTCATACACAGCGCCCTGCATCTGATAGTCTGCCATAGAGATCGCCGTGCTCGTGAACGTGTTGGTTTCAATAATATCGGCACCGGCCTCACAATACGCCCGGTGAATGGCTTCAACGACGTCTGGTCGGGTAATCGAGAGCAGGTCGTTGTAGCCCTTGAGGTCGCGGGGGTGGTCAGCGAAACGTTCCCCGCGAAAGTCTGCTTCTGTCAGTCGATAGGACTGAATCATCGTCCCCATAGCGCCATCCAGAATGAGGATGCGCGCCTTGAGCAGGTCTTTCAGTTGTTGTGTACGGCTTGGTTTTGTCACAAATGGTGTTCCTCCTATAAAAAAGTCCTGAATCCGGCACAATCGGGCGAATCATTGAACATTTTCTGGTATCTTGTCCAATCAAATAATCCTGGATTCGTTTTGTAATAAACTCCTTCGGTCATAAGGTGTTCGTAGAGAATCCTTTGACAAAAACACCCACTAGAATGCTATAATAGTGTCATGCTCACTGTTCCCGTACTTCGCGCAGTTATTGATACGAACGTCGTCTTTGAGGGCTTAACCAAGCAAGGAGGCGCACCGGGGCTTATCATCAATGCGTGGCTTGCTGGGTTGTTTCGCCCCTGTGTTTCCAATTCACTGGCTTATGAGTATGCGGATGTCTTATCTCGGAAATTGTCTGAGGCGCGCTGGCAGCAGATTAAGCCCATTTTGGGAACATTGTTTACTCGTGTAGAGTTTGTGACGATCTACTATTCGTGGCGTCCCATCTCCCCCGATCCAGGTGATGACCATGTTGTTGACTGCGCGATGAATGCTGGTGCCCCGATTGTTACCTCGAATATACGGGATTTCCGTCCGGTAGTTCAGACGTTAAGGTTAGAAGTGATAACCCCTGTTGAATTTGCCACCCGGTTAGCAGATGAACAAAATGCGGAGTCATAATGACAATCCGTTAGCCTTGACGTGTGAAAACGCTGTCTTTGCGATTTGTTGAGGAGGTGTGTATGAGTCGTCTAACGCTTCGTTTGCCTGAAACCCTCCATAGCCAGTTAAAAACTGTTGCCCAATATGAAGGTGTTTCGCTGAATCAATATATTGTGTATGCCCTCACCCGCCAGGTCACACTTACTTATACGGTACAAGCTGTGCCGGAAAATATTGTTGAACAGCAACGGGCGCAGTTCAAAGAACTACTTCAAAATCTGGGACAAGCTTCCGACGCTGAAATCAAGAAGATACTGGCAGAACGAGAAATCGCTGAACCGGAAGCCGAACTCAGTCCTGATGTGGTCGCTCGTTTGCAAAAACGAATGACCGGCGAATGGTCGTCTACATCAAAGTAAGACTGCGTATTGCGCAAGGCCATCACTACGCAATACGCATCACGCAATCCGTTCCAACTTGAAGATTACGCATTACAACGGCAGTTCAATCGCCTTTCCCTGTTCAGACGACATATAACACGCCTGCATCAGTTCCGTGAGGTTGCGCCCGTCCTGAATCGTGATGGTCATCGGTTCATCCCGCAGGATGGCGTTAATCCACTGCTGCATCGGCGACGGCGGGGATTGGGGGCGATTGGCGATGTAGCTTGCTTTCGCTTCATCGGAGAGCTTGCGCGTCGCAAAGTGCATGTCACCGTGGCCAATGACAATCGAGCCCTCCGTCCCGTAGAGTTCGAGCATGTTCGGCCCAGAGCGATGCGTCCATGAAACGTCGATGACCCCCAGCGCCTTATTCGCAAACTCAACAACCGACACGCTGTTATCATCGATCGGGTAGTTACCGGTGAAGTTGTTAATCTTTGCGACAACGCTCTTGGGTTCACCCATGAGCCAACGAATCACATCCACATGGTGACAGCCGAGGTCAAAGAGTGCGCCGCCGCCAGCCCGTTTGGCATCCCCGAACCAGAGGCTCGGCCCCTTGAACCATTTATCAAGCCCGGCAGAATGGGCGATGCGTCCACGACCAAAGGTGAGGTCCCCCAAAAGTCCATCATCAATCGCTTTCTTTGCCAGCAAAAGGTCCGCATTGCAGCGCGACGGCAGAGAGATCATGAATTTGATTCCCGCTTTTTCGACGGCTTCGATAATCGGATCGCATTCCCCAACAGTGATTGCGAGGGCTTTCTCCGTGAAGATATGCTTCCCCGCTTCCGCCGCGGCGATTATCACTTTGGGGTGGTCTGAAGTAATGGCATCGACAACAACCGCATCGACCTCATCTAAACTGAGCACCTGATCGAGGTCTGAGTAGAACGGGACGTTATAGCGCGCGGCGGCTTCTTTACCGCCGTACTCCTCTTCGTCCCAAACAGCGACGAGCTCAGTTTCCGGGTTTTTCTGAATTTGCTCCGCGTATCCTCTCGCGTGGACATGAGCGAAACTCAGTTTTGCAACTTTGATCATTGTAATTTCTCCTTTAGGTAGATTATGAATAGCAGATGGATAATTGGGGTTTGTTAAAGCGCACTTGACTTTGGTAAATAGAAGCCAATTGTAGACTTCCGAAGTTTGCCAAAAACCAGGCATTGACCACAATGCATCCGTCTTCAGGTCCGTCATGGATTGACGTGGTATCGAAACTTCGGAAGTCTGTTCCCCAGTTTTTCGTTTTTTGAGTTATCCCTGAACACTCCCGGCGACAGAACGCGTCGCCCGATGATTCCACCCGCGCAACACCAGGCGGACATTGGTATGTCTGTTACCCGCTTCAACTTCGTCATCTCCGGCGTACATCTGCACAAGGACCGTTTTTCTGGTTTTTGTGGAGCGATTTGGCATGGAGCCGTGCAACATGAAATAGCTAAAGAAAACGACATCCCCCGGCTTGGCCTCCAGTACCGTTGCCCCCTCGATCGGGTACTTCTCCGTGATTTCGACGTTTTGTCCGCCGCCCATCATTCCTTCACAGCGGCCCAGCCTGTGTGAACCGGGATAAACGCGGAAGCATCCCATCTCATTGGTCGCTTCGGAAACGTGAATCACGCTCGCAATCATGGTATCTTTCACGGTTGGGAAGTACTGCCAATCCTGGTGCATGGGGAAAGGCGAGCCCTTCTCCGGTGGTTTTTGAAACAGCTTGGAGTGGTGCAGGATAATATCGGGGCCTAAAATGGCTTCAGTGATATCCAGAAACTTTTCCTGCATGAACGCTTTCAGCCACACAGCCGAATACGTTTGAACATTGTGGGTGTGGAGGACCACTGAGTTGCCACCATCCAGGCGTTCCATCAGCTTACCTCCCCACCGAGCATTGGCGTTCTCACCACTACTGAGCAATTGGTCAACCATCCGGTCAAAATCCCGTTCCATGCCCTGAATTTCTTCGGGTGAATAAACACCTCTCGCTACATAGTAGCCATTCTCTTCAAAGAATTTTTTGGTATCTGACATAAGTCACTTCCATCCTACAATTTTTCAATTTTTCGGGTGTTACATTGATATATTCATAATATGAGTTGTACTTAGACTTCCGAAGTTTGACACCCAACCGTGGCTTTCTCAGTTTCCTCAAGGGAGTGGATTGTCTCAGTTTACCCCATGTATTGAAACTTCGGAAGTCTGTCCCTCCCTTTTGCCTAACTAACTTTCAATATTAGAGTTTACATTTTAGACTTCCGAAGTCTTGGAGACTTCGGAAGTCTGATGTATAGTTTATTTTTCAAAATTAGTTATAACTGAAAAAGTCGTATCATAATACCATTTCTAAAGTAAAATGTCCCATTAAAATTTGTAGGGGCATCCCCCCACAAGATTAATGGGACATTTTAACGGAATCGGGCTGGCAGCCCGCTCTACGAGAACCATCTACCAATCAAAGACACGGCGCAAAATACTTCGATGGCCGAGGTTATTTTCAAGATGGTAGATGACGGTGTATGTTCCTTTGATCGTGCGGAATTGGGTCACATCAATCGCAGGGGTAAATTTCACTACTTCGGAACCATCGCTGGGGATATCCACGCGGTCAGTGAATGGGCCGTAGCATCTCTCGCCCAAGGGGTTGAGGACTTTCCACGTAACCTTGAGCCACACCGGGCGCGGATTGCGGTTGACGTAAACGACCAGCTCATCCATGACGGTGTCCTTGCGAAAACCGAGTGCGCCAAATTCGGAGAGCATTTTAGTCGTCAGTGTTGGCGGAACATACTCAAGATAGCCTTTGCCAGGGATGACTCGCCAGGTGCCACCTGTCGCCCAGGCAAGCTGCTGGATGGGGAGATAATCAAGCCCGATCACATCGACTCGAACCCCTTCGCGTCGCAGGGCATCGATCACGCCGTCCAGGCTATATTCAGACCTTCCGTCGTAATCAGCGTCATGAAAGGTGCCGTCGCTGGCGAGGACGAAGAATCGTTGCGCGCCGCGTCGGAACTTAATCTCACGCAACGCCGCCATGAGCGCGTCCAATCCCGATTCGGTGAGGTCGCCCCCGCCTTCAAACTCGATCTTGTAAAGCCAATTTTTGAATTTGCCGAGGTCTTCGGTAACGCCGCCAGCCTTTGGTTTGTCTTGATTCGTCGTGTCCGCGAACGTGACCAATCCAGCGGCTGTATCGTGACCTGCGCGGGTGAGATGCTCGAAAAAGAGATCAATATAGGCGCGGACGCCACGCACATTATCTTCCATACTCCCCGTTTTGTCAATAATAAAGACGAGGTCAATCTCGCGTGTGGTCGCAGCCGCCGCCAGGTTTCGAGCCAGGTCTGTCATCATAGCGACATAATTCCCCTGAACAGGGCCAGCGCTACCGCCCCCCGAAGAATTTCCGAGCGGTGCTCCTCCGAGTGTTTCGCCACGCCTGTAGCCCCCGCGCGGTTTTGCCAGGCCGACATCGGGGGAGTTTGCCGTGAGCGTCCCCTCTCCTGCAATTTCCCCGACGCCCTTCCCCGGCGGCAACGTCACGCTGGAATCCGCTTTCGGTAGGGCGGCAGTCGAAATTGGAACCCCCGAACCTTTCGGACGCGCGGCCCCTGGATCGCGCAATGATGGCGCGCTTCCGATGACATTGAGATGAGAGGGCTGTTCTGGTTTCGCCATGCGCGCTGTTCGCTGATTTGCTCCTACCGCATCAACCGTCAACCACTCGGAGGCGGAAGCGGATTTGGGTTTCGGCGGTTTGGGGGCAGAAGGCTCTCTCACAGTTTCAACGGGCTTTGCTGGTGGTGGTGACTTAACCGGCTCATGAAGGAAAACCACAGATCGCGGGGTGTGGATAATGTCAACTTCAATATTGGGATAGAACCGCCCCTTCTCATGCGGCTCAACCCACATCCGCATCATGATGAGCGCGACAATGAGGTGAATGATAAGCGAGCTAATGAAAAATGGGCGGTTACTTTTGCGGTGTAACATGGTATCACCATCTTTCGTAGATGAAATCGTTTGGACGAACTATATGAGGAGTGGTCATAGGAGGAAATGTAGTTGTAGCCCAGGATTCTATCCTGGTTTGAGTAAAAGCGGCCAAGATAGAATCTTGGGCTACGATTGCCTCCCCTGGGTGTATGCCTCACGTTTCATGGCGGTAATCAGCCCATTTCCTCGGTCACCGAGCGTAACGAGTTGTTCATTGATAAACCCTGATTCGGCAACCACATCCAGCATCTCTCGGATCGAATACGCCCCATTCATCATGTTAAACAGCGCAGCGCCGAGCGGGCCGGTACTTTCGTTGTTGAGCAGGAAATCGTGGACGATCAAACTTCCTCCGGGGTTGAGCGCCGCATGAGCCTTACGCAACTTATCAAGTGCCCCGCTGGTTGGCCCATGTAATACGTTTGAGAACAATACCGCGTCATAATCATCTCCGTAGTTCTCCTGATTCCAATCCCCTTCCTGTGGGATGATACGTCCCTCTAGCCCGAATTGGGCGATGGCTTCGCGGGTAATCGTCAGCGTGTCCGGGCGATCAAATACCACCGTTGTCAGCCCCGGATATTTCTGGCAGAGGGCGATGGAGTATGTCCCGGGTCCGCCGCCGACATCAAGCAAACGCCGACGACCAGCAAGCTCTACATTGTTCGCAACCATCTGCACGGGGCCGGAGATCGAGATGTTGTGCATGGCGCAGATAAAGTCACGATGCCCATCCCTTTCTGGATGGGAAGGCATGGATTCGGGAGAGGCGTCCCGCGAACCGGTATAAACCGTCGCCTCCAGCCGGTTCCAAACGTTCCATAAGTTGGAGGCGTGGGCGATCATGTTTCCCTGATAGAGCGGTGCGCCGCGCACCAGATAGGTTTGAGCGATTTGCGTGTTCCTGTACTGATGCTCGACCTTCTTCAGCAATCCCAATGCAGTACAGCAGATTAACAGTTTTTCTGTCATTGTCGGGTTGGTGCCGCACTGCTCGGCGATTTCGTCCGCTGTCATTGGAGCGGCATCCAGCCGTGTAAAGACATCCAGGTTGTTGGCGACATGCAACACGCGCGAGGCGCGAAAGCCCCAGTGTAAGTCGCTGATCAATGGGTGGATGGATATACTATCGAGTTCAAAAAGATTGATTTCCATAATGAGTGCTCCTTGTGATATGTGAAGCGTAAAACGTAATGCGTAATGCGTAAAACGTGAATTCGTGTCCCTTCCCGCCTTATCGGTACTCCTCCGCAACTTCGACCAGGGCGATAAAGTTCCGCGCCGCTTTTTCAGTATATATACCGGAAGCCGTGCCTCCTAAACAGTAGCCATCGGGGCCCGCCGCTTCAATACACTCGCGTCCCATCGCCTTCACCGTTTCTTCATCCAGGGATTCCAGTACCTCCATGTCATCCAAGCCGCCTACGAGGCACACGCGGTCACCGATTCGACGTTTGGCATCGGCAAGGTCAACATCCCCATACGGCTGAACTTCCAACGGGTCTAGCGCGTCAATGCCCAGTTCCGCGAAACTTTCGAGGAACCCATCCACATCGCCGTGATTGTGGTAGTAAGCGATGCCACCGTATTTATGAATAATCCTGACCATCTCCGTGTCATAGGGTTTCACCAGGGCATCGAAGCCCTTCGGTCCGAGTTGTTCGGTGGCATATTCGCCCCCGATGATGCGGTAAGCGTCCACGCCTTTCTGACACGTCTTCTCCACAAAGGCGTTCACTCGCTCCGCGGCGAATTCGATCATCTGACGCATGAGCGCTGGCGCGTCCAGCCAGAGCAGGCACATATCTTCAGGGGAAAGAATGGTGGCGGGCAGACAGATGGCGTCACCAATTCCCGCGAGAACCAATCCTTCCTCGCCAATCTCTGCACAACGAGCGAGGAAGCTATCGACATTCGGATCGGCAGGTCGGAACGGGATGGAAAGGTATTTTTCCACATCATCGGCGTTTTTACAAGGAAATTCCACCGTGCACCCGGTGATGTCGGTTCGGCGATAGCGTTGCGTCAAATTGCCTTTGGGCGTGATGATGGTGGTGATGGTATCATTCCCTTCTTGCCGAGATTCCGTTTGGAACCGTTCTCCCATGAAGGCGTTGCCGCCGATGCCTGTGGTGATGAATGGATCGGTTTTCGAGATCAATTCGGCGGCGGCGCTTCCGTTGGGGCCGAATTTGCCCAATCCAAACGGCGACACGGGGACTCGATCCGGTTTTTCACATCGAATGGCTGTCAAGATGCGTTCTCTCGAGGTCATAGTTTTCTCCTGAAACCTGTTGGTGACGGGTTTCCTTATCTCGTTATCTCGTTTTCCCGTTTTTGTATTGGTCAACATGATCAGATACACTCGCTCGGCTTGGATTGCCAAACCCAAGCTATAACCGATGCTAATACCGCCCATATTCCCGCCCTGCTTCAATCATCGCCAGATAATTTTCAACGACGAGTGGTTCGAGTTGGGGGGTATAGGGTGAGGCGGAAGGGCAGAGAATAAACCCACCCCTCTCGGCGGCATCTTCAATCGCACCTTTCACAAGTTCGCGGATCTCCTCCGGTCTTCGGCTGTATAAGTCACCAACCTGTATGTTCCCCTCTAAGCAAACCTGTTTGCCGATGCGCCGCTTTGCCTCTGCCAGTGGCATATCTCCCATCGGTGGCGCTTCAATAGGATGCAAGCAGTCTGCGCCGATTTCGACAAATTCCTCCAGAATGGCGTCCATCGGCCCGTGGCAATGGATATGGACGAGACACCCGTAGCGATGGATGAGTTGGACCAGTTGCTTCTCTGGAACGGTCACAAACGCACGAAAATCGGCGGGGGACATGAGTGGCGGTCCCGCATATTCCTCGCCGAGTATTCCGTAAACGGAATTGACGCCGCTTTCCAGGAGGTGCTGTACAAAATTATAGAGCCTTTCCGTGAATAGATCGACCAATTGCGCAATCACTTTGCGATTTTCGATGCTCCAGATAGCCAGCAATTCTGAACCGATAAGGTCATGAACGTAGCCGATTGGATCTAACAGTCCTGTCATCACAATGGCACTTTCGCCGATACGTTGGTCAAACTCGAAAAATGAACTCACGTCAGGTTCGGGTGGCAGGTATGGAATGGAGAGGAAACGCTTCAGATCTTCCTCCGTTTTGACCCAGAATTCCTGCGTGAGGCTCGGGTGTCCGCGCTTGCTCACCTGCGTCACAGACCTCAAGGGGCCCTTGGGGGTATGCAATGTGGTTTCATGGAGACGCCACTCCGGCAAATCGATGACGCCCTGTTCAGCGGGAGGGTCTGCGTTTGTGATAAACCGACCGCAACTGACTCCCCACGACGCCACCATGTCGCACTTTTCTTTGACCGCTTGAATCAATGGCGTGTAGCTTTCATGCCTTGAATCCACCCATTTTTGGTTCCATGCCGGCACACCACGCACATGGATTGGAACCCGATCCGGCTGTTCCCGGCGCATAGCTGCCAAGAGTCGTTGGCGAGCGGTATAATTTGCCATGGGAGTCTCCTTCTTTTTTCGTAAAAAACTTCATGTTGGTAAAAAATTTTACGGAGTTTTAGGTCAACTCAGGTTATACTTGATACAACTTTCACCGAAAGGAGGTACGTCTTCGTGTAAGGTTTTGAACGTGGCTCTTCTCCTGAAGCGTAAGCTGTTCAAATAGACATAAGTCAACCATACATGGAAGTTTTTTCATCGCCTGTCTCCTTTCCCTGTTTCGTCGCTCTCTTGTCCTATACATGAAATTCCAAAACATCCCCATCGTGTACAACATCATCCCGGCCAATGGGCTGTCCATCGTGCCAGTTGACACCCCAGATGCGGGCGTACTTGAAGTTCTCAGCGAAATCCTTGTGTAACGTCATGGCGGCATCGATCACTGTGCTGCCGATGGGTAGCACGATTGCATCCTCGCGATCGACCAGTTTACCCGGCGCTTTGGTGTAAATGCGCAGGATTTCCAACTGCTCGTAGATCGCTTTCTGTAACCGGTCAAGCCCTTCACCGGTAATCGCAGAAAGGGGATAAATCTGGAATTGGTCCGCATAGAACTCACGGAGAATCTCCAGTCGCTCCGTTGCGTCCTGGACATCTATTTTATTGCCGACGATTAAGGCGTTCTTGGTGAATTTCGCATGGAATTCTTCATCAAGGTTATCTGATGCCTCTTCCAGTTCTGCCAGTTGAATTTTTGCTTCGCTTAATCTCGACTTGACAATTTCAACTCCATCCAGCACCTCATCGCTGGCAAGGCTGACGACCAGCAAAACGAGGTCTGCATTTCTCACGATGTCGAACACCCAGGGCTGTACAAAATCCGCTGAGATTGGCGGCGTGTCAATCAATTGAAATTGAATATTTTCATAGTGCATCATCCCAACGGCTGGCTCATGCGTCGTATACGGGGCAGGCGAAACGTTGGGTTTGGCATGCGTAAAGCTGGCCACGATTTGTGACTTGCCAACGTTCGGTGCCCCGATGAGCACAATCTGTCCTGCGCCCTGCTTGGGAACATGATAGCTATGCCCTTTTTTCGCCTTTTTTTGCTCTGCGCTTTTCCTCAGTTTTGAGATGCGCGAGCGGAGATCCACTCGTACCTTCTCCGTCCCTTTGTGTTTCGGAGTGGCCCGCAGCATCTCCTCTAACAGTTGAAGGCGCTCATCATCAGCCTTTGCCGCCTCAAGTTGATGCTTGAGTTTGTAGTATTCGGGAGGAAGATTCGCTGGCATACTGCACACCTCCGTGAAACGTATTGCGCGTTACGTAAAACGTGAAACGTGATGCGTAAGAGTGGAAAAAAGGATACCATCTCTTGTTGGCTCTGTAAAGTGAAAACGACTTATACTGATTTCGGTTTTAATGTCCCATCTGTTCCATCAAGGGAAGGAATGGAAGAATGGAAGGAGTGACTTTCCTTTCTTCCATACGAAGTGGGGAATTGCAAGCCTAAATCGAATGGCACTAAGTTAAGTGAGCGGAGCGTCCAAAACTGCATTCCCACGCAGAGCGTGGGAACGAGAAAACAGAGCCATTGCTCGTTCCGATGCTCCGCGTCGGAATGCCCACTCGACGCTCTGCGTCGAAAAACCACGTCAGACGTTCATGTTCCTCTTAACTTAATGCGTATGGGGGTGGAAGGTCTCCAGCACCCGACACGTGCCACGGGGGCCGTTGCTGCGTCGACGCAGAGCCTGTCCTGAACCTGCGAAGGATTTAGCCGCTGTCACCCAAGTTTATACTCCCGAATCTTGTTCTGCAACGTTTTGCGCGTGATGCCCAGAAGCTTGGCGGCCCGCGTACGGTTGCCATCGACTTGAGCAAGGGTCTGGGCAATCCATTCTCGCTCTTGTTCCTTGAGCGTCTGACCAACTCCCCCTGCGCTGGCGGCAAGCGGTGTGGCGGAGGTATCTCGCCGGAGACTCAAGGGCAGGTCGTCAAGCATCAGGGACTCCCCCTGCGCCAGGATGACTCCCCGCTCCATCGTGTTCTCCAGTTCCCGGATATTCCCCGGCCACTCATAGCGCATCAGCACATCCAGGACTTCGGGCAGGAGTCGCACCACGTTGCGATGGTTCTTCTCTGCGTAGCATTTAAGAAAATGGATCGCAAGCGACGGAATGTCCTCCCGTCGCTCCCGCAATGGGGGCAGTTGGATGGGGACAACGTTCAGCCGATAGTAGAGGTCTTCGCGGAAACGGCCCGCCGCGATCTCTTCCGCGAGTACCTTGTTGGTCGCTGCGATGATGCGGACATCCACCGCGATGGTTTGCGTTCCCCCGACCCGTTCCAGTTCCTGTTCTTGAAGCACACGCAACAGTTTCACCTGGGTCGCTGGGCTCATCTCACCGACTTCGTCCAGAAACAGAGACCCCTCGTTTGCGAGTTCAAATCGTCCCACCTTACGCGCCGTTGCGCCGGTGAACGCCCCCCGTTCATGCCCAAACAGTTCACTTTCCAGAAGGGTTTCCGTAATGGCGGCGCAATTGAGTTTTACGAGCGGTTTCTTGGCGCGTGGGCTCTGTTCATGGATGAGGTTAGCGATTAACTCTTTGCCGGTGCCGCTCTCCCCGAGAATCAGCACCGTGGCGTCACTCGGTGCGATAAGCGCGACCTGTTTCAACACCTCCCGCATCTTCACGCTCCGTGCAATGATGTTCGATTCGGTGAACTGCTCATCCAGGCGCTCCTTCAAGAGACGATTTTCGTGCTGAAGGGTGCGATATTCCAACAGGCGGTTGATGTCTGCCTTGAGCTCTTCCACATCCACCGGTTTGACAATGTAGTCATCGGCGCCGCGTCGTAGCGCCTCCCTCGCCGATTCCACCGATTCAAAAGCGGTTATCAAAAACACCAGGATGCCAGGGCTTTGTTCTTTTACCTGCGCCAGGGCCTCCAGTCCGTCCATTCCCGGCATGCGGATATCCATCAGCACCAGGTCGAAAAACTGCTGGCGCACTGCTTCCACAGCGCTCACCCCGTCTGTGGCTTCAAACACCTCATAATCCGATTTCAGATGGGCGCGTAACATCAGTCGATGACTCGGCTCGTCATCGACAATGAGAATCTTCAGACGCATGATGGCCCCCCTTTCCTTTGAAATTGACATAGGCGTGTAGGCGTGTAGGCGAGTTAAATCGAGTGGACGAGTGGACGAGTGGACGAGTTGGCGAGTGAGCGAGTGGAAGAGGTGGGCCTTGGGGAAAGACTATACCCAATATCAACCTCTTATACTCGCCTACACGCCAACTCGCCTACTGGCTCACTCTCTTCTGCTCGTCCACTCGTCCACTCGTCCACTCGTCCACTCACCACCCCGACTGCGGCACGGTCAACACCATTTGTGTCCCGCCCCCTTCCACGTTCTTTACCTCAACCGTGCCCCCATGCGCATCCATAATTTTACGCACGATTGCCAATCCCAGTCCCGTCCCTCGCGCCTTTGTGGTGAAGAACGGGTCAAACAGGCGGGGCAGGTCTGATGCGGGGATACCCAACCCCGTATCCGCAACGACGATCTGGATGCGGTGTTGCGCCACAAGCCGGGTCGCCTTCAGCGTCAGCGTCCCGCCCGCGGGCATCGCATCGAGGCTGTTTTGGGCAAGATTGAGCAGCACCTGAAGCATCCGCTCCCGATCCAGTTGCACCAGAACCAGCCCGGGTTCGATCTCCTGGGCGATCTCAACGCCCTGTTTCTCCACTCCCATGATCCGAATGGTATCCTCAAAAAGGGTGTGAATCGAGACGGATTCAAGGTTCAGCTCCAGAGGGCGGGAATAATTTAACAGTTCGGAAATCACTCGATTCAGGCGATTGGATTCCTCGATCATCGCCAGGGCGTAGGTTCGCTCCTCTTTTCCTTCCGGGAAAAGCGTGGCGAAATACTGGGCAAATCCCCGAATGGAACTCAACGGATTCCGAATCTCATGCGCAACGGTGGCAGCCATCCGCCCGATAGAGGCCAGATGCTCTGCACGCTGGGCTTGCTCCTGCAACGCCTTGACTTCACGTAAATCATGCAACAGGATGACGGCCCCCAGTGGGTTTCCATCGTTATCTTTCACTGGCGTTGCGCTCAGGCTGACCGGGATGCGGGACCCATCTGGTCGCTGATACCGCATCTCCTGATTGAGGATGGGGGTATCGTGGTAGAGCACGTTTCGGATGCCATCCAGATGTTCCGGAAAGAGCGCCTCGAAGGAGAGGCGCTTCGCTTCCGTCTCGGAGCGACCAATAAGTAAAGCCGCGGCAGGATTGACGGTGGTCACCATGCCAGTGGCATCCAGCGAAATCAAACCGTTCGCCAGACTTTCGACGACATAGTGGGTGTAACTTTTCATCCGATGCAGCGTACGTTGGACCAGGTAGAAATTCTGCACCATCAGGATGAAGAACAGGGAGGCAGAACCTAACAGGACCAGCATCGCGGCCATCATCATCATGTGCTTGTGGTCGCTCTGGTGAATCTGCTCCACGGCGGTCATTTTGAGTCCAATGGCAAGATAGTGGTCGATGCCGCTTTCGCCCCGCGCCGGAACCGGTGTGTGCGGTGATATCGGATGGAAAGGTCCCCGAATTTCAAAGAGGTGTCCCGTTACATCGTCCCGCCGCAATTTCAGAATCTCCTCCCCTTGGGGGATGTCCCCGTCCACCGGCTGTCCCACCCGCTGGGGGGTGGTGTGCGCCAAAATCGTCCCCCCCGAATCGAACAGATAGAGGTATGCCACATCGTCGTTGGGAGCAACGGCTGCTGCCAACTGCTGGACGTGGGACACCTCTTCTCGCAGATTGTCGCAGTCCGTGTGAACCACGGTCTCGAATAAACGTAACAGCGCTACTCCTTCGCGCATCAACGACGCCTCCATCTGCTCTCGCTCGCGATGGAGGTTTCGATACGTCGAGATGGCCAGAACCACGGTCAGGGTAAAAGTGAGCGCAGTCAAGGTAACAGCGGGAAAGTAGAGAATACGTCGATCCATGCGCATGGTGTGTTCCTCCATGAGATGGCAATGAAGGACATGAGGAAATAGAAATTTGCAATCAAGCCAATCAGCAAATGAGCAAATGGTCTCTCTCAGTGCGAGTTTTCTCCGCCGGATTGATTTCGACAGGTGGAACACTCTCGGAACGGAGCTCAATCCAGCGGAGCGTGTCGAAATCTGCGAATCGTCTCACTCCATCCCACGGCGCATTTTTCTGAGTGAGACGTGCCAATCTTCGGATCTCATTGTAAATTTCTAATGAGGAAAGGTACGGAGAGATGAAACCCCTTCATGGTACTTTATTTTCGCAGTTGATGCAAGCCGGAATCAACCGGTTGCGAAAAATGTTACCTTCCCAAGAGCAGATGCGTTGGAATGGCGAGTGCCAGCTTGCCTTCCAGCTTGGCATCCGCGATGGTCTTAAAATCTTCCTGATATCGCACCCCGATGTCAGCCGTCAAAAAACGGGTGATGAACACCCGAACCCCGGCAACCATCATCCAGAGCGGATCCGCTGCGATGGCGGGTTGGGCTTCCAGGGTAATTTGAGGAAACCATTGCACCTCTGCCATCAACTTCGCGTGCCGGGACGCCCAAATTTCAATTCCACCAAAGGGCATCCAAAAACTCCGGGACTCCATCCGTGCGTTCGTCTCAACTCGCGCCCCAAAGTAGTCCGCACCCGCGTGCAACCGAAATCCGCGCCAGCCATCGCCCTTCGAGAAGAAGCTTTTGCTCGCCACCAGGTATAAATCTGCTAACTGCTGGTTGTAGCGGTGGGAACCTGTTTCTGCCTCCTTTCCAAAGGAGCGACGATACGACACCGCAAGACTGGGGAGCAGCCGGGAATGTTTCTCCAAAGGCAACGCCACCTTCATCCCCGCTGCCGGGGTGCTACTCAATTCCTCAAAATCACCGTTCTGCGTACGAAATGCCCGCAGAGAACTCCACTCGACCTGCGCGATGTTCCCTAAACCGAGAAATCCCGTGCCGAGAAAAGAAACCTGACCAGTCTCCCAGGTTGCGCCACCGGAGGCGTTGATGTCAAATGCCTTCAAGGTGTCGGCAACGGGTACGATAAACAGCCGGGGCGGTTCATATAACGGAACTGGTCCCTTCGCTAGAACCGTCGCGGGGCTCAAGCAGAGGCTGACCCACAGCAGACCGAAAAAAAACGGCTGATATAAAACGTGACATGGTTTATTTTTCATAGAAAAATTCGCGGCGGAAACTTCGCCCTTTTAGGGCGGAGAGAGAGCAGAGAGCAGGGAACCTGCACACCTGCACGCCGCGCCTCCATTTTGGGTGTTGACAGAATTTACGTTCTGTGCTACAATCTTTGTTACAGGGTTGCTTCGCCCCTTCGGGGAGGTGTGATAAGGCAGAAACCGCGTATCGGATACGCGGTTTCTGCCTTATCGGTTTCAAACGCCCCCGAAACTCCGTGCTCGTCCGATCCTACGGACCTTGCGGAAAGAGCTGAGAAGCCCGTAACGTTGTCTTAGGTTTCTAAAAGACAACAAGACCTTAGATAGGCGATGCCGTAAACTCGCCTCGCCGTTTACGGCGGGGTAGTTGACAACTTTCTTCCTTTGTTGATTGTCGGAGCGAGGTCATCTCGCCCCGACTCATTCGCTATGGATGATGTTGATTATGTGCGTCCGGTACTTGCTGCCCCGGTTGTGCCGGAGGTGGCTCTGCCGGTTTTGGTGGCTGAACCGCCGGTTGTTGATGATGGACATCATGCATGACTGTCATTGTATCGGACATTGCCTGATGATGTTCGTCACCCATCATCTGTCCCATCTTCTCAGCGTTTCTGTTCGGCATGTCCTCCATGCCCTCTCCGTCCCGAGAGTCTTCGACCTGCTCCATGGGGGCATCAGACATGGACATGTTTCCATTTTGATGCATCATGCCGCCTATGCCCATCATGGTCCCCCCTGGCTTTTGCAGATTGCCACCATTGGGCATCTGAAAGGCTTGAGGGACATTGGTCTGAGAAAGAGCGGACAGAGAAGATTGGAGCTCTGGTGTCGTTTCCAGTAACGGCTGGTCTGCATTCTCCGCACACCCTACCCCCACAACCCCGATGACAACGGCGGCCCATAGAAGCAACAGGGCGTCGTATAAACCCCGAATCGTCTTCATTTTTTTTCACCTCCTTTGCGTTAAGGTAGGTGTTAAGTAATTTTCAGTATTAAAGTTCCTATTGGTTCCCAGACCCGAAGGGTTTCCAAAACCCTTCGGGTCCAGTGGTCAGCGTCCGAAATCGGAAGTTTATTTTTGAAAGTTAGTTAGCGGGCCAGTTGCACATTTCATCGTTAATCTGGATGGCTTTCTCTGCCAGATACAGGTCATAGTAAGCCACTTTGACGTTGGAAATGAGCTCCCGTTCCTTCGCTTGGTACAACGCCGAGGCTTGATCTGCGCCTTTCTGGGCAACAGCAGCGATCAGGGAACGCTTGCCGGGGAAGGGAATCATCTGTTGGATCCGGTACAGGCTACTATTGGGGTCGAGTGGAGTCGTATTCCATCCGGGAACCTGACTGAACATCATGCTGATTTGGGGGTCATCCAGGGCTTTGGATTGGGGGACGCGAGCCTTCGCCGCTTCCCAGCTATGCCGTGCCGCGCGAAGGTCGGGGTTCTCTTGAAGCACCACTTCAATGAGCTAGTCCAGGCTGAAGAGAGGCGCCGTCCCCGGTGGCGTTTGCGCGGGTGCCACGGCGGGCAATGCGAGCATCATTAGCACCGTGGCGAGAACCGTGATGCGTATGGCGTAGGGTGTGCGTCAGCGGCCCGAAATCCCATAGTCAATTCGTCCTATTACAGTCAAAAAAAATCCCTATCATTCTAACAATGCCTCAATGACGCTCGTCGCGTGCGCCACCAGGTGGCCAGCGTGCTCGGCGTCAATGTGTTTGCCTGCTTGGGCTTGAACCTCACGGATAAACGCTTCGAGATGATTGATAGCCACGGAGGGCTGGCCTCTGTCCACCGCCCCTTGTGCTGCGTCGAGTTTGGCGAGCAAGCTCTTCGTGATGCCAGCGTTGTCGATGTGTCCGTAGGAAGCGGCATGGGTGACACATTCACGAAGCCCCTGCACCGTCCCTGTATCGTGGGGGCAATCGGCGTATGCCATAACGGATGCGGCGACTATCAGACTCAGTACAACCAAAGTAAAAACGACACGTTGTGATTTCATGGTTCAATGCTCCTTTGAATTGGATTGAATCTTACAACTTTTTCGGTTATCAGCAAAAGTGAGACCCAGACTTCCTACTTTTGCGGTTTCCACACACTGTAAGCAAAGGGTATGCCAGCTTCAAACGCCGGTGTGTCAGTGGATTGGATGCCCTTCCCCAGCAAGTGGCGGCGCAATCGGATGACAAGGATGGTCTGAGCCAGGGGATAGGCCGGATACTTTTTATACAGGAAAAAAAGAAGGAAGGGGATTGGAGGTCTATCCGTAGCGGCCGGATGCAGGAGACTCCTGGGCGTGTGCGATTCACAGCGGGTCCCCATCAGGAGTGGTTTCTATCGGGAGTCTGCATATTTTTGACGCAGTGGAAGGATGTGGGTGGATAATTTTTATACACCACCCAATTGGACGGTTCCTCCTGCTGGCGTGTAGCATCTTAACCTTCAATCTTTAGACTAAATTGCATTTGAAAATACAATATTGTGACCGAATGCTGAAGGGTTCTAAAGCGACTTTCATTCATCATTCAGAATTTAGAATTCAGAATTTGGAAGGCAAAATTGTAATATGGAATGCAGATTGGTATTAACACTACAATGTCACGTTTCCTGTAGCCCAAGATTCTATCTTGGTTCCTGACAATCATCCGTTTCATTTTCCAACTTAGGTTGTCTTTTAGAAACGCCGTCTTAGGCTTCTAAAAGACGGCAACCTAAGACAACGTTAAAGTTGGGCTACAAGCGTATCCTCATCCGAACGTGACATTGTAGAATTAACACTTAACACCGAATACCTATTATACGATGCGACTATTCGTTGTCAGCATTGCCATGTTGATGCGGATCCTGAGGCTTCGCAGCCGGCTGTTGCCATCTCGTTTGCTGCTCCGGCGTCAGAATGGCTGTCGCTTCACGGGTCGCGCGGATTTCCGCAATTCGGCTGGCAACCTCTGCCTTGGAGACAGCGGTCAGCTTTTCACTGATGGCATCAAGGCTTGCACCCTTCTGAGCCAGCAGTCCCTCCACATCCACCTGTGCCAACTCACGAGCCGCTCGCTGTTGGATGACTTCCTTTTGCAGCCCCGTCGCGATGGCGCGGAGTTTCGCTTGCTGTTCTTGGGTCAATTGCAGTTGTTCGGCATGCTTCAATAGTTGCATCGGAAGCGGGGCATCTGCCTGTCCCATCATCCCGCCGGGCATCATGCCTTGACCTTGACCCATCATATCACCGGACATCATACCTTGGCCACCCCGCTGCATGTTGCCCATCATACCACCGGACATCATGCCTTGACCTTGGCCCATCGTGCCACCGGGCATCATACCTTTGCTTTGTCCTTGCATGCCTTGCCCTTGGCCCATCATGCCGCCGGACATCATACCTTTGCCGTCTCCCTGCATGTTGCCCATCATACCGCCGGACATCATGCCCTGACCTTGACCCATCATGTTCATCATCATCGAACACATCGGGCACATACCGGTCATACCACCTTCCTGCATGTTGCCCATCATACCGCCGGACATCATGCCTTGACCTTGACCCATCTGAGGCATCCCACCGGGCTGCGCGGGGGCGGCGGGAGGCTGTGTTGGCCCCTCTGTCGCGGCTGCTCCGGGGTGATGTTTCTCATGTTCACTTTGCTGGGAAAACGCTGAAAAGCTCACTGTGAGTAAAATCACCAGTGAAAAAAGCAGCGTGTGTTGAAAAAAGCGTTTCATGGTTATTTCTCCTTGTTTTAATGAAAGTTTGAGTGACTTTGTGAAAGCACCGACATCCATCCCAGACGTTTCTGGGAAAGGGTAGAGGTGCTTTTGAACGTTTTGTATTTCTTGAGTCAAACCAGATGATACTTACCTAAGCAAACAACGTGCCAACAGGAAATTCCCTGTTTTGCGTTGGTTCCTGATGTGCGGGTGCATAAAAATGACGCACCTCACTTCAGGCCGTATTCATGGAGTTGGTGAGGAAGAGAAAAAAAATCAAAAAAAGGCTTGACTCCGTACTTAGGTACAGGGTGTATACTATCATACGGAGGTGGAAGGATGAAAAATTTAACCATCGGTCAGTTAGCCAAAGAAGCACAGGTGAACGTTGAAACTGTCCGCTATTATGAGCGACGCGGACTTCTACCTGAACCCCTTCGACGCGAGTCAGGCTACAGGGTATACTCACCGAGTGATATCGCACGCCTCCAGTTCATTAAACGTGCTCAGGAGCTGGGGTTCTCTCTCAAGGAAATCCTGGAGCTCTTCGCTTTACGAGTCGATCCGGATACCACCTGTGGTGATGTTAAGAAACGAGCAGAGGCCAAGATCGCCGACATCGACGAAAAGATTCGAGTCCTCCAGGAGATTAAGCAGGCTCTCACAAAGTTGGCGGCATTGTGCAGCGGAAGTGGCCCGACCAGTGAATGCCCGATATTGGAGGCACTTAACGCATCAAACGAAGGAGATTATGAAGTATGAAAAGGATTGAAACACACGAAGCAACGGGAAAACCCAGGTGGGGTTTGATTGGCGCGGTCATCTCGGCTATCGCCGCGTCAATCTGCTGTGTTGGCCCGCTCGTGCTTCTGGCGCTTGGGGTCAGTGGCGCGTGGATTGGCAACCTCACGGCTTTAGAGCCCTATCGGCCGATTTTCATGATGGTCACGTTGGGGTTCCTCGGATTTGCGTTTTACAGGGTCTACCGGAAGCCTAAAGTAGAATCCTGCACTCCCGGAAGTTCCTGTGCCACCCCCAGGTCTCACCGCATCCATAAGGCGACCCTCTGGATGGTAACCGCCTTCAGCTTAGGGCTCTTTGCCTTCCCTCGCGTGGCACCGCACCTCTTTGCCAGCACGACCCTAGCGGAGAGTGCCCCGACAACACAGGAGATATTAGCAGTCAAGAACTTGACCTGCGCCGCTTGCACCGTGACGGTCAAGAAAAGCCTGACCCGATTGGATGGGGTCAAGGGGGCAAAGGTAACGCTTCAGCCCCCGGAAGCGGTGGTTGTTTTCGACCCCGCCAGGGTCTCTATTGAGGACTTGGTACACGCCACAACATACGCCGGGTATCCATCCTCGGTCAAGGGGGAAGGGGGGAAGTAACATGTCCGATTGCTGCACGATTCAGGGTGTAAAACCAACCAAGTCCCACGGATGGGGAAGTTGTCCCCGTTGCGGTGAACGAGGCAAATCCGTTGATATCGTCACGCTCAAGAGCCTGCTGGGCTCTGAAGCGATGAAGCGGCTTGAGCCCTCCATGGCTTACCATTTCTGCCGGGTCGCTGACTGCCCTGTGGTCTACTTTAACGGCATAGACGTTTTCACAAAGGGTGAACTCACCGTGCGGGTTTACCAAAAGGAGACGATCGACCCACTGCCCGTCTGTTACTGTTTCGGATTCACCAGAGAGCAGCTCTTCGACGAGGTTGCCCGGACCGGGAAGAGCACGGCGGTTCAGGAGATCGCGCAGTATGTGAAAGACGAGAAGTGTGCCTGCGAGCTCCGCAACCCCCAGGGCAGTTGCTGTCTGGGCAACATCGGGCAAGTCGTCAAGCAAGCCTTACGGCAGAAACAGTCTGTCTAATCACTTGTGAAGAAAGGAGGTGTCAACCATGAGTACAAGGCGCAAAATCGAAATCTTCAGCGCGGGCTGCCCCGTGTGTGAAGAAACGGTCGAGCTCGTTAATCGAGTCGCCTGTCCATCCTGCGAAGTCAGCGTTCTGGACATGAAGGATCCGAATGTCGGACGCCGAGCCAAGGGCTTGGGTATTCGATCGCTTCCCGCCGTGGTGATCGACGGCAAGCTCACCGATTGCTGCGCAGGACGCGGCCCTGATGAAGCCACGTTGCGAGCGGCCGGGGTGGGACAACCGGTCTGATACACAGGTGAGAAGTCGTGGCTGGATGGTAAAACAGTTGAGTTATTGGCGGATGAGGTGGTATAATTCGGCGTAGTGGATGATTGGGCGGGGACTTTTTCAACACCCTCTAAGGGGAGTGCGACTGATGGGCCACTTTTACATTGGAGACAGCGTTGAAGTTTATTTGAGCCAGAAATACTGGAAACAAGCGGGATGGTATCCCGGCACCATTGTCAGAATTGAGCCCTACAGCCAGCATCGGAATTTCTATTGGGTCAAGCTTGATAGACCCGTGCAATCAAAGAGGGGCATCATGACAGATCAGATTTCAGTCCTCAACCTGAAAAAGATGAGGAGCAGAGAGGATTAACAAACCGCACAACGATTGCATCAGGAAATAGGAGGGAAACAATCATGATTTTGGTCACAGGAGCTACTGGGCGACTTGGAAAACGGGTCGTCCAATGCCTGATTGATAAGGGATATGCGGTTCTGGGGACGGATAAAGTCCCTTATGAAGCATCACCCTCGCCATTTGTACAGGCGGACCTCTGTGATGCTCAGAAATCAGTCGAGTTATTGACGGGCATTGAGGCCGTTATCCATCTGGGCGCAATTCCGGGTCCCGGAGGCGATGGGTATCGGACGTTTGAAAACAATGTCCAGAGTACCTTCAATGTCCTTTGGGCCGCTGCAAATCAAAAAATCCGTCGGGTGGTCTGCTCTTCCAGTGCGTTTGCCATGGGCTGGGCACACAATCCCAGTGCATTTGTCCCACAGTACCTCCCGCTCGACGAACACCATCCCATGATGCCGTTTGAGCCTTATGGGCTCTCCAAGCAGGTGGGGGAGTGCATTGGTGAGATGGTTGCGCGAAGTTCTACGACCTCTATCGTCAGTCTCCGCTTCACGAATGTCGTCTCTGAAGAGCGACAGACGGAATTTCCCTGGCCCGCGCCGACGCCGGAAAAACCGCTCACGCTTGTTATGTGGGCTTACGCTGACCCGCGAGATGTCGCAGAAGCGCACGTTCTGGCCTTAGAGGCAGATATACATGGACATGAAGCGTTCCTCATTGCGCAACCCACGACCCGCTTTCAAGAACCCACTGTTGAACTGATTCAACGGAATTTCGGTCATCACGTCCCCATCCGCCAGCCTCTGGAAGGGAATGCCAGCGTCATCAGCACGAAAAAGGCCCAGCAGATACTGGGTTTTAAGCCAAGACCTGGTTGGAGTCAAACCTGAATCTATTGACGCACACAAACATAGCGCCAGATAAAATTTTTAGATTGACCTCCCGCCCCAAATTTGATAAGATAGAGGTCGATTGAGATTGAGGCTGAGGAGGTAAGCCAATGAAAGGATTGAATAGAGTGGCTATCATTTTCGGGACGGTCCTGTTTGAGATGGCGGCTGAAGGATTATCTCACATACATAACCAAGCAAGTTGCCAAAGAACCGACGTTTTCGAGCTTTGAGTACTTGTCAAGAGTCACACCGTTGCCGATAACGATGATTCACTCGCAACGCGATGCCTTTGTCCGTATCGAAGCCGCCAAGCGGATGTATCAGAGTGCCTCTGAACCGAAACGAATTCACTTCGTAGATGCTCAAAGCCATTGGTATCATGAAAATCACGAGGGGTTCTTTCGTGTGTTGGATAAGGAATTGCTATGGGTCAGGAAAAACACCCCTTAAAAGGAGATGAGGTGTCCAGTGGGCAATCCGCTCGGGTGGTCAAAGCACGGCATCGGCTATCTAATTGCCGCCGCTTGTTTGATTTGGGTTTTCCATGACGTAAACTGGGGAGAGTTGTGCCATCATCTAACAGCAATCAACTGGGGGTGGGTAGCACTGGCGCTTGTCGCCGATGTTCTGAGCTATATTTCCCAAGGGATTCGTTGGAAACTCCTTCTTCGTCCCACAGGGAAAATCTCAAACGCGCGGTCCACACAAGCAATTTATGTCGGGCTGTTCACCAATGAAGTGCTTCCATTTCGCGTCGGCGAAGTCGCCCGGGGATACGTCGTCTCGCGCTGGCTGAAAACTGATTTCGTTCGAATCCTCCCCTCAATAGTGGTCGAGCGGCTATTTGATGCCTTCTGGCTCGCGTTGGCAATTGCGGGGGCAGCCATTTTCGTCCAGTTGCCAAAAACGCTCATGAGAGCAGCAGACATCTTGGGAATCTTCGTGCTGTTGGCAATTGGATTATTGGTCTTCCTCGTTTTCCGAAAGAAAAGAATCAAATCTGAAACCGCTTCTGGTTGGAAACCGATACGTCTCATTTCAACATTCATCAGCCACCTTACCGACGGCGTCCAAGAAATCGGATTCTCGCCGCTGTTCTTTCTCGCTCTCCTTGTGTCGTCTGGATTTCTCATCTTTCAGGCACTCGCATTTTGGCTCATTATGGTCGCTTACGGCTTGAAACTTTCACTGTTGAAAGGCTTTGTCGTGTTACTGATTGTCTTCCTCGGCATTGCCCTACCCAACGCGCCATCGAGCATTGGCACCTATCAATTCTTCACGGTCTTGGGGTTAGGGCTCTTCGGCGTCGAAAAGACAGTCGCGACAGGCTTTTCGGTCATCGTCTTCATCATTTTGACTGCCCCTATGTGGGCTTTAGGCCTGCTGGCATTAAAACAAAGTGGAATGTCATTGAACGGCATTCGAGCAAATATAAACAAGATTCGGTCGCACTAGACAATGTCAATAGCGATTTGCTATACGATGAAAGGAGAATGGGTGTTATGAAACAGAAGGCATTTTTATGGATGATGCTGTTGAGTGGTGTCTGTACGATGGCAGCGCCTGCCCTGATTGCAACGAAGGGATATGCCGCCGAAGTTGACAAAACGTTGGTGATGTATCTTCCCTTTGATGAGGGGCAAGGTCAAGTGGCACAGGATAAATCCAACACCGGCTTACAGGCCCGGTTGGACGGTCCCAAGTGGGTGGCTGGTAAGTTCGGGAAGGCGCTGGAGTTCGACGGAATCGATGATATTGTAACGGTTGATGATGCCGCCCCACTCCGGCTGTTGAACGGCGGCACTCTTATGGCTTGGATTTTCATTAAGGGTGAAACCGGCCACGCCAGTTGGCCACGCATCATGATTAAGTCCGAGACGAATGGGGGCACGGGCACCGGCTACGATTTTCTCTTGGACAGGGCGCAAGGATATTCTCTCCGTTTTTGCACCGGTGGGGCGTGTAATACCTTTGTGAATCCCCTCTCTCTTCTGACCTGGCACCACATTGCGGTCACTTTTGATGGGAAGAACATCCGCGCCTACGTTGACGGGAAGGAAATCGGTGCGGTCAACCAGCCGGGGCCGATAACAAACAGTGCCGGCCAAAAGGTGGGCATCGGCAATTCCCCTGTCGATAGCAGACAGTATCAGGGCATCATAGACGAGATTCGCCTCTGGTCCAGGGCATTGACAGAGGACGAGATTCGGGGTCAGATGAACAAAGGTGCCCAGGACATCCTTGCCGCTTCGCCACTTGGAAAGTTGGCAACCACCTGGGGAACAGTCAAGGGCGATTAGGTGGAACCGAACCCCCTTTCGTCACCCATACCAGGAGAGAAAACACCATGCCAATGTCTCACACCGTGATGAAGCAAAAAATAAAAAGGCGGTTGAAGGGAAAAGTGGGCACGGAAAAAGAGGAGGAACTTCATCGAATTCTCAATGAGTTACCCAACTACCGCAGTGGCCCGTATGCTGAACTCCGCAAGTCGCTCAACGAAGACCTTCAACACCTCCACAAACGGTCCAAGGTCCAACACCAACACACCATCACTGTTCCAAAAGAAGGCGACTTTCAAATGGCACTGGTGGGCGCACCCAATGCCGGAAAATCCGCCTTACTCAAGTCACTTTCTCGCATACAGATAAAGGTCGCCGATTACGCCTTCACCACGCTAAGGCCCGTACCGATCCGGATTGATTGCGGTGGTCTGTCGATTCAATTGGTTGAAATCCCCGGTTTAATCGCGGGAGCAACCGAAGGTCGTGGGGGTGGCAGGGCGCTACTCGGCGTGGTAGCCAATGCGGATGGTTTAATGGTCGCGCATGACCTCACCGCTGACGTACAACAACTGGACACCCTTTTAGCGGAATTGTCCAAGGCAAAGTTGCCCCAACCGTTGTTAATTGTTTATACGAAAATGGACTGTCCGCACACCTTAAGCTGTCTCAAAGCGGTACAGGCTCGATTTCCTCAATTCAAAAGTGTTGCGGTCTCTGCGGAACAGAATGTGAACCTTGAGACACTCAAAGAAGCCATGCGAGAAGCCACTGGATTGATTCGTGTGTTTCCGCGTTCACATTCGGCAGGAAACCTGCCGAATGACACCCCGGTGATCATTCCTTTCGATAGCACCGTCGAAGATTTTGCACTCAAGATTCACAAGGAGATGGCCAAAAACGTGAAATCTGCAAAAGTCTGGGGGAACTCGGTCAAATTCCCCGGTCAACAGGTTGGAAAAACACATCTTCTGGCAGACATGGATATTGTGACCCTTTACACGGTGTAGAAAACGCCGGTCTGGTTCATTTGCCGGGGGAGTTTGGTTGACACATTTCAAAACGGTCAAAACGTTTCATTATACGACTTTTTCTGTTATGAGCAAAAGCAAGGCCCAGACTTCCGAAGTTTCACGACGCGAACTGAACTGAGACGACGCGAAACCGTGAGGAGAATGAAACCGCACCGATGTTGCACCAAACTTCGGAAGTCTCAGTGAAAAACTCGTTTCATTACACTCACGATACAAGGAGGGACATCTGATTCTTTGTCCACACATTCATCGAAACCGGTCGGAACCAAGAATCAGGTCATAACAATATGCACACACGCAAAGACGGACCGCGCCCGGCAGTGATTGGCACCTGTTCGCTGTCGGGGCGGGGTATCAATAATCCGGAGCAGCTCCTGGCGAACGGTTTGGCCATGGTGGACGAGATGGCACGGCAAGCGGGAGAGAACGGGTGGCACCTCGATATGGTCGTGCTGCCGGAGGGCTTCGCACATGTCGCGGGCAGTTCTCCGTGGGAGACAGCACAGACCCTTGACGGGAAGATCGTGACGGCCCTGGCCCAGAAGGCACGCGCCTACAGCACCTACGCCGCGGTGTCTCTGGTGTTACGTGAAGGGGAACAAATCTACAACGCCGTCGTCCTTCTCAATCGCGAAGGGAAGCCGATCGGCGTTTATCGCAAGGTCTTTCCCGTGGTCTTTCCCGACGGCTCGGTGGAAGGGGGCATCACCCCCGGGGGCGAGTTTCCCGTGTTTGACCTGGAGTTCGGCCGTGTGGGGGTGCAGGTCTGCTTCGACGTGTGCTTTCCGGAAGGATGGGAGGCGCTGGCTGCTCAAGAAGCTGAACTGGTGCTTTTCCCCTCCGACCCGCCTTGCACCTCCGCGCTGGCATCGTTCGCCTGCCGAAACGCTTCCTACATCGTTGCTTCGACCTGGCGTCCCCCCGCCATCGTCCTCAATCCGCTGGGGCGCGTGATCGCTCAGGCACCCAAGGACAAGGAGGTAGCAGTCGTCCGGGTTGACCTGGATTACCGCATCCTGCCTTCCCGGTTCCTTTGGACGCGGGGAGAGGAGATTAAGCGCAAATACGGTGACCGTGTGGATTATGGCTGGCACGACGCGGAGGGGTTCTGTCTGGTCACGTCCCGTGACCCGGCGCTGCCGGTCGGTCGGCTGGTAGAAATTGAGGGATTGGAGACGCTTGGCGCGTTCCTCGCCCGCAATCGCGCCGCGCAGATGGCAGCGCGGGGGGGCCCGCCCATCCTGCCGCGGCACAAGAACGGAAGGGGACGAACATGAGAGCGCTGGTGGTTCCGACGATTCATCGGCAATCGCTTCTCTGACGCCGACATTCGGCCCCGGTTGCCCAGATACCCCCGACACCCTGCGGACAGCCGGGGGGGCTACTTGAGTTCGAGTGTCACCACCAGGGCGCGATGATCTGAAGCGAGCGGGTTATCCACCGGAACCACTTTCGTTTTGATACCCCCTTTCTTGGAGGCATCCTTAAGGGAGCGTGAGATTAGAATATGGTCGATTTGTTGTCTTTCCCCCTGAAATTGGTAGGTCCATCGGGTATCGATTTCGGCGGCGGCGAAAAATTCAGCGAAACCGGTTTGCAGCAGGTCTTCATAGATATCGTCCTTTCCGCGGATTCGACGGAGTGCGGGCTGTCCCCGGTGATCGTTCAGGTCGCCGGCGACAATCACATGTTCTCCCCGATTCAAATATTCAAGGTATGTCCGGCGCACAATCGAGGCTTGCGCGATGCGTTGGGCATCCTGTTCATGTCCACCCCGCTCGCTGGCGAGGTGCACGACGAACAGATGGACGGGTTGACCTGCCGCATCAAAACTGACGTGTAGCCCCTTGCTGATGCCGGTTTCCTCCTCTGACTCGGGGTCGTCCAACTCGGTGTCATAGGACTCTCGACCTGAAATCACACGAGCGCGAACTTCAATCGAACGCTTTGAAAGCACCGCCACATGCTGTCCGGTGGTATAATCCTGAGAATCGCAGACCGCCCAATGGGGATAAGACAATCCCACATTGGCAACTTCCGCGCGGAGTTCTTCCACGTCTCTTTCGTTACCGACTTCGACTAGCGAAATCACATCGGCATCAATGGCTTTGATGACTTGGGCAACCGCTTTGGCTGCCTCTTTGAATTTGGCATCGCGGTAGCCTGCCTTTTCCCATTGGGTTTTGTCCCCTCCACTCAAGCGAAAGGGAAAATCAAACTTGACGTGGACTTGCTCCCTCACGAGGAATTCACAGTTGAAGGTCGCAATCTTGATCGTCTCCGCCGCGAAAGCGGTGGAAATCAGACAGAAATAGAGTGAAACAAAAACGGTGGCGAGATTTCGGAAATGACGTCGCATCGTGTACCTCCCTGAATGTTGTGAGCCCTGATAGTCTGGTTTGTTCCAGCGTTTTCCCACCTTGGCAAGAAAAATCGTAATGTCGTCTATGGCTATCATTTTCCCGTAAGTTCCCAACGATCGTTGGGAACTTACGGGCGAAGTAACTCGCCAATGTCACATTTCCCCCGATAGAGCGGGGCAGGTGTTTACATCCCGCCTAGCGGGGCTCTGTAGCCCAAGATTCTATCTTGGTTCCCGCGGATGATGTCCTCGGTTGGCCAACTCAGAAAGTTGGGCTACGACTGGATCTCATTTCTAATGTGACATTGGCGAAGTAATTCGTTTTTGCAAAAAAGTCAGCGGCCGTAAATCGGAGCGCTCTAAAGCTTCTGAGAAAGCCCCACAGAAAGAGGAGATCCGACCGTGGTCAGCCCGCCGGGCGTCATGGGTACTGATCAAGAGGGAAGATGATCTGACTTCTCACCCATCGAAATGCAACGGAACAAATGCCACGACGGGGGGATTAGCCGAGCGCATTGGCAAAGTGGGCGTTTTGCACCGGTACAATGATTTCGAGGATGCGCTGCAACACTTCAGCAGGGCTGCCGATTGCGTCGACGGTTGAGATAATTGACTTTGGATAATAATCGAGGATCGGTTGGGTTTCCTGATTGTAGATTTCCCATCGTCGTCGAATGACCTGCTCGCGAGCATCGTCTGCCCGATTCTCCTTGAGTGCGCGACGGCGGATGCGCTTGACCATTGCCTCTTCGTCCACACAGACGAGGTGGATGACATTAAGCACATGGATATGTTCCTCCATCAGTTTCGTCTGATTGATGTTGCGCGGGATGCCGTCAAGGATCAGGAGGTCGGCATAAGGCTTGTAGAGGTTCATCATTCGATGGGCGTGGATATTCTGCTTCCATAATTTGATAGTAATCTCATCGGGGACCAGTTCGCCACGCGATAAATATTCGTAGACAGTCCTGCCGAGCTCCGAGTTCACATCGAGTGTTCGGAAAAACTCACCAGAGGATAGGTGGTAAAAACCAGGGATTGCTCCAAGTATCTTGCCTTGGGTTCCTTTGCCGACCCCCGGGGCACCGAAGAGTAGCACGGTCTGGTAACGTTGTTCTTTGTTCATAACGACCTTTCTTTTATAATTTTCCATCCAGACTTCCGAAGTCTTTGAGACTTCGGAAGTCTCAATTTGACCCTCTCGATTCCTTCCATAAAATTTCCGGCTTAATGTCCCCAACTTGTTGTATCAATACGCCCCATTCTGCCCAGCCGATCGGTGAACTGTAGATAGCCATTTCGACACGCGTACTCATATAGCCGCTTCGTCACTTCGACGTCTTTGCGACAATATGCCGAGACCAGATCGACCTTGCCTTCCTTCCACCACCGCACCGACTGCAATCCATCCGCCGATTTAGATTCTCCCAAAGTTGCATTGGCAAGGGCATCAAGACTCACGCGGAACCCAAGTGTGCGGCGGATACGTTCTAATATATCGAAAGTCGGCAATCTCCATAAGGCAACCGATGTATACAGCGAAAGGACAACGTAATCAAAAGCCTTGAGATTGAATCCGACAATCACATCCGCCATTGTGAGTTGATTAATCAGCTTATCGACATCAGGCTCAAAAAAGGTAGCGTATTCCTGAACCGTTGTGCTATAGGTCACCGCAACGGCAAGCCTCATTTGGGCGATATGTGACCACCCGCCAACTTCCTGCGCTGTCTTTTGGGTTTCCAAATCGAAATAGATAACATTAGGTTCGCTGTCAACAGTATTTTGCTCATTAGGATTTTTCATTGATTGATAGATTCCTCGCTTGACAAGATGGATTAGTCGTGATAGGATGGATAAATAAGACCCATTCTGAATGATAATCAAGCATTGGCTCTGGAAGGAAAGGAAGAAGGGATGGAGGCGTTTTCCTTCCTTTCTGTGTTAGTCAAGATGATGATCGGCACCCCCGCTCGGCTTGGATTGCCAAATCCAAGCCATGACCGATGGTCTGGATTTGGCAATCCAGACTGAGCGCAATCCATCGAGAGCAGTGTCAACCATCTTCCTGACCACTACAGTTTTCCTTCCTTTCCTTCCTTTCCTTCCTTACTTCCCTTTCTTCCTCTCTCATGCTGCATCTTGATTCAGAAATGGTATAACAAACCAACGAATCAATATATCACGTTTTACGTTTCACGTTTCACGCATGGAGTCAGATGATGAAAATCGTTATTGCCCCGGATTCATTCAAAGGGAGTCTCACCGCGTTGCAAGCGGCAGAAGCAATAGAGATTGGGATGCGCCGTGTGTTTCCCGATGCCGCCATTGAAAAGGTCCCCATGGCAGATGGGGGAGAAGGCACGGTACAATCCCTTGTTGATGCAACCGGTGGAGAGATTCGGGTCGCGTGCGTGTGTGACCCACTCGGCAACGAAATCGAAGCGAAGTACGGCGTGCTTGGCGACGGCATCACAGCCGTCATCGAAATGGCAGCGGCATCCGGTTTGACACTGGTTCCCCCCAACAAACGCAATCCACTCGTCACGACAACTTATGGAACAGGCCAGCTCATCCAGGCGGCGTTAGAACACGGGTGTCGGCGGCTGATCATCGGAATTGGCGGCAGCGCGACAAACGATGGGGGCGCAGGAATGGCACAGGCACTCGGTGCCAAACTGCTGACGGTGGCTGGCAAGCAGATTCAATGGGGCGGTGGCGGTTTAGGTGAACTCCATTCTATCGACATTTCTGGCTTACACCCCCGTATTGCCGAAGTTGAAACGGTTGTCGCTTGTGACGTCAACAACCCACTGACGGGTGAACGCGGTGCCGCTTATGTGTATGGACCTCAGAAGGGCGCAACCCCCGAAATCGTTAAAGTGCTGGACGCAAACCTAGCACATTTTGATAAAGTTGTGGAACGTAACCTCGGTAAAGCTGTCGGAAACATACCCGGCGCGGGGGCAGCCGGTGGATTGGGCGCAGGCTTAATCGCCTTTCTGAATGCGACTTTGCGATCTGGCATTGACATTGTGATTGAAGCGGTGCAACTCGCGCAACGGCTGGAAGACGTTGATCTTGTCATCACAGGCGAAGGACGCATGGACTTTCAAACGGTCTTCGGCAAAACCCCTGTTGGGGTTGCGAAAGTTGCAAAAAAACGCGGCATTCCCGTGATTGCAATTGCTGGTAGCCTTGCTGAAGGCGCGGATAGCGTTTATGATGCAGGAATTGACGCGATGATCGATATTGTACCTGAACCGATGCCTTTAGAATTCGCAATTGAAAACGCACCCACGCTGATCACTGTTGCTGCGGAGCGCGTCGCCCGTATGGTTGCAATCGGGATGCGGATGAAGTAATACCAATTCTGATTAAAAACCGAATATTATCCATACCAGATTCAAGATGCAAGATGCAGGGTGCAAGATACAAGTGAATCCTGAATCCGCCGGGTTGAGCTCCGTTCCGAGAGTCTTCGATCTGTCGAAACCTTGAATCCTGAATCTGCTGGTCAGCGTACCACATGTTCATTCGGAAATGGTAGGTTAATACCTGAAACCTAATACCTAACACCTAATACCTAAACAGCACACAAGCCACGAATTGACGGTAGGTTGTCAGATACCAGTGACCAAGATGCTCCCGCGTCATCACTCGCATACAGTTCTCCAGACCTCAAACCACACAGTACCTCATCCGCCGCCTCGTGGGAGAATGCAATGCCGTGGGTGTCAATCTCCGAATTGCTAGATTCGGGGAATCCGTCGGTGACTTTTTCCCAATGCGCCCCATCGTCGGTGGTGCGGAAAAGAGAGAACCGTTTTCCGTGTGTCCGCCAGCCCCCTGGTGAAGTTGGCGACCCACTAATCAGGATGGTCTGCGGCTGGTTGGGATGGACTGCAATTCCGCGTGTATAGCGATTCATCAATCCTTCATTGCGAACCCCCCATGATTCCCCTTGATCTTCGCTCAGATAGAAACCACCTGCGGTTGCTGCGTATACGGCGTTCTCACGCTTGGGACACGTAGCAACTTCATGGACATCCAGATGAAGTCCTTCATTCGTCGGGTGCCACGTTTTCCCATGGTCGAGGGTCCGCAAAATACCGCCGACATGAATATCAAGGTAAAGCCCGTTTCCGTTAGCAGGGGCAATGCTTCGCACGGCGGCAGGCCCACCCCAAGGGGTATACCAGCTTTTCGCAACATCAAGCGTATTTAAGTCCGTGACTAATTCCCATGTGCCATTGATGCTATCCCGTTGATAGAGCTTTGGTGGCTCTGTGCCAAGATAAATATCTCCGCTGATCGGGTGAACGAAGAGGACAGAGATTTCCGCTTCGATTGAAGATGTAACAACCTGCGTCCAGGATTCTCCGCTATCCCTGCTCTCCCAGAGCGATTCCTCGGCATCGTAAGCAACCAGTTTTCCATCGTTGCTGGCGGAGACCTGGCGGATATCTTTGCCCTCCAAAGCATGGAGATGAAGTGCTTGGCTGGATTCATCCCATCCATAGATCCCATTTTGTGTACTGATAAAAATCATGATGTCGTCTCCTTTTTATTATTGAAGATTGAAGCGGGTATTGAACTTATTTTCAAAAAGAAATTTTACATGTCGGAGGAAGGAATGGAAGGAAAGGAAAGATGGAAGAAACGGATTCCTTCCCTTCCTTCCCTTTCTTCCATTCTTCCAATCTTCCCTATCGGGTCGCTTCAAAAGATAAATTTGAATACTGAAAGTTATTTTATATCCTTCTTCAGGTTTATGTCAATGTTTTTTCTTTGGGCGTACAATTCAACGAAAGATTTGTATCGATCAAGCAACAAAAGATTATCAGTACGCCGCAATGCTCCCGTTGGATTGGCAAATCCAACGGAGAGAATCGGGATTTGCCAATCCCGATTGAGCGTGTTTGCGGACTACTGATTATATGCTGAACCTGTTCGGGATTGCAGGGGAGAGGTGGTCTACGGTAACGGAGGGCTTGCGATTGTGAAAGGATAGAAAGAGGCTATCTGCCAATCTTCCATTCTTCCTTTCCTTCCATTCTTCCCTTCCTTTTACGTTTCACGTTTCACGTTTTACACATTCCGCTTCTAAGGAGAAAAGTATGACAAAATTGAGAATCGCCATCTGCGCGATTGGGGTGTTGATCGGTATTTTGACACCAATGACCTTCGCGGCGTTCAATGACATCGGCGTAGGGGCGCGGCCGCTTGGACTCGGCGGGGCGTTCGTGGCGGTGGCTGATGATGGCAACGCGGCGAATTATAACGTTGCGGGGTTAGGCTATATTGACACGGTTCAGGTGAGCGCAACTTATGCGCAGCAATTCAAAGGACTGGTTAATTACAGCTACGTTGGAGGGGTATTGCCGCTTGCCTCCGCGGGGACATTGGGTGCAAGCATTGGAATTCTGAGTGAAAAGTCGGAGATTTACAAAGAGCGCACAATGACGGTATCCTACGGGAAAACCTTCTCCCCGAAGTTCGCAATCGGTGTAAATCTCAAATCCTTTGGAACCAGTTTCGATGAAAATAACGAGTCGGTCCGAAATCCGTATTTCGCTAAAACCTCCGCCTCTGCCGTCTCATTTGATGTCGGTGCCATGGCAAAGCCTGTGGCCGCGCTGACGCTGGGGGTTTCAGCGGAAAACCTCCTTCCTGCCAACATAAGCATCTCCGAGTCGGGGGAGGATAATGTTCCGACCAATATCCGCGTTGGCCTGGCGTATAGCCTCGCCGAGATTGCTGAGAGCACACAACTGGAATCCTTACGCGAAATGCTAAAATCTGGCTTAGGACTTCTCGAAATTGCCTTTCGAGATGGAGAACGACAGATTCACGCCGGCGCGGAAGTGTGGTTAAACAAGTCGATCTGCGTCCGTGCTGGCTATGCGGTGAAAAGCGGCGTGAATAGCGCAACCAGTATCGCAGTCGGCGGAAGTGCAAAGATTTCGGTTTCCTCACTGAGCCTGCAACTGGATTACGCTTTTCAAATCCTCACAGGGGATTTCGAGGACAACACGACTCAACGTATTTCATTGGGCTTGATATTTTAGACAGCAACCGTCTGGATTGTCTGTATTATGGCTATCCTCTCCATCTTCAAAGCGTTGGCGAATCAATTGATTCATTTTTTCACTGCACGATTTTGCAGTTCTAAAGACATCACCAATTTGATTCGGGAAGGAAAGGATATTCAGAATCCGAAGGTTTTCAAGAAACTATTGCGATTAGATCACCGGCCATATTATCCTGCACAAATGGGCGAATCGATTGACAGGGAAAAGCTGGCAAGGCTCATTGATGACATGTTCTCTGGTAACTTTGAGTGGGAAGCAGAAAGGGCGTTTATCGCTGGCTGGTGTACTCCAAGCGGAAAGCTGATTATTAGTGACGGACATCATCGTTATTTGGCAGCAGTAGCCACAGGTCATCTGGACATATTACGCCAAAATTTTAGGCGGATTCACTCGGAAACCATACATTACCGATGGAAACAATTGAAATATAAGAAGTAAGAGGAGTAAGAGAAAAATGCTGTCAACACTCAAAATCCAGTTTGAACAGGTCTCTTATGAAGCACGTAGGCCCCACACGCTTGGCGAATGGAGGCGACGCCTTCCAGCATCCTCGATCGGGCCAATCCAAAAATTTAATGGGTGGCTTCAATCAGGATTGTACCAAGTTTGGATCGCAGAAATTGGTAGTCAAGTCGCAATTGGGGACTTGTTGACGGGAAAGATAATCCCTGATCGGGGCAGCATCTTAGTCAATGATAAACCACTAGAAACTGATTTTTTCCATCGGGTTCACCAGATTCACTTATATGGGGAACGGGGAAAAAAGCACGTTTTAGTACCTTCACTGTCTTCGCTTGTGAAAGGGTTAATTTCGCCTGAAGCGCGAAATCTCCTTTTCAAACTGCTCTCAACTGTGCCAGATTGCCGAGCCGATCAACTTCGTTCTCTGCACCTATTTGCGCTTCGCTTTACACAGCACTTGCTTTCAGTGCGAGTGTGTCAACCTCAAGTTTTCTTGGGGCATTTAACAATCGGTATGGACTGGAATAGCCAACGACAAGCAATACCGTTTCTGAAGGAATTAGCGCGAAGCGGACATATCGTTGTTGAATTGACCGATAACCTTTCTGACGCTGCCCATGCGGATGGGACATTGGTGATGGGTAATGGCCAATCCATTTTGCAAATAGAGCGCCCACTGACAACGGAAGAGATCCAATGTCTACACACAGAATACCCCTCCCTGTTGCTCACGATGACGATTGGACAATGGCAGGAGAGGTACGGACTTAAAAAATGAACCACTATACAAAGACAAGGAGAAAAGAATGACACAAATGCAACGCAATTTCATTATCGGACTCACCGCTTTCTTTGTCCTGTTTTCGGCACTCCCCAGCCATGCCGCTGTCGAATCGACCGGAGAGATTAACGTTTTAGGCGACGACCAGGGGCGCGTCCCTGCAAGTTCAACCGTGACCCTGATTGTTACGCTCGTCATTGACCGCTCCCGTGCCGAACCGGGCGAGGACATCAAAACGATTGAAATCATACTCCCTAACGGCTTTATTGTACAGCCATCCGATCTCAAATCCGTATCTCGCAACGGTGAGCGTGTCGATGCAAACGCCGAGGTTGTGGGGAGTTCTCTACGAATTGTCTTATTCAGGGCAATTACAGATTTTAGTAACTCGATTAACGAAATTATCTTCAGTGGCAGAACGCCCAATACGATCAAAGAGGTTACTTTCCAAGTGCGCCTGAGAAATCCGCAAGATCAAACCATCGGTGAATTTATTAAACCGGGCAATGCAGATGGAAAATCGAATAACAACGACTTTACCTTACAGGTCATCCCCAATGTCCCGCCTGAGGCGGTCCAAGGATTCACGGTTGCGAGTGACCTGACCGGCGAAAACGACGTGACCATCCAGTGGCAAAAATCGGAAGATGCAGATGTGACTGGCTATTTCATCTATCGTGACAACGACCCACCGATCAACGCCGAAAATCGCTCCTCAACGGTTTTCCGGGATGTGAACGTTACCCCAGGAAGCCACACTTATGCGATTGAAGCCTATAAGACGCCACTGTTGCGCTCCAAACACTCTTTGGTCTTGAGCGTCGTGGTGAGTCAGGACACTGCGCCTCCCAAGCCGCCAGAGAGATTCGCGATCGCCCCCTCCGGCGATGGAGTTAAATTGACCTGGAATAGCAGCCCGAGCCGCGATGTCGTTCGATTTCAGTTCTTCTTCGGAACATCGCCAACGGCATTGAATCCGCTTTTCGTCGATTCTTCGCCGGCGATAGTTCTCTTTGAGTCCAACAAGGTTGAATATGAGTTTATCGATCGGCGCCGGCTTGGCGTCGGGGTTTCTATCTACGCTGTCGAAGCCATCGACGAAGCTGGCAACCGGTCAAAACAGGTCACCCAAACCTTACGCATCTTCGATAAGCCGTTTCCCAATCCGTTTACCCCCCTTTCGAGCGATCGAAATTTCAATCGTGTTGTGTTCCCCGCCCGCGCCCTTGAGGATGCCGAGGGTGAGTTTAGCGTCTCAATCTTCGACCTCAACGGGTCTTTGGTTTATAATAAAAAAGCGGACCCGGGTGTACGCGAAATTGAATGGAATGGGCAGAAAGACGGAACAGACGAAATCGTCGAAAGTGGGGTTTATGTGTATCAGATGCAAGTCGGCGGAAATTTCCAAACGGGGACGTTGATTGTTGCGAAGTAATTGGAGCTTGGATATTGAGTGGTTTCCTCGCTAAATTCGTGAGGAGAGCAGGATTTCCCCCCCTTCCCTTGTAGAGCCTACCTTGAGTTGCACGAAGGGAAGGATGGCGGGATTACATACCGCTCCAGACGTGAGTTGCAATAGTCCGCTGGAAACGTTACTTGAGAGTGATACGTCCCTTGCGAAAGTCAATCGTCAAAAGCTGGTCGCGCAGAAAGTCCAGTCCGAGGACACCATCCACGGGTGCAGTTGGCGGCAGGGTATGGCAGATCAGCGGAAAGTTTATGCGCACCTTTCCCAGTGCCTCAATTCTGTCTATCGCCAGGCGGGGGACAAATTCAACGCCGCTGCCGGTCGTCATTTGTGCCCGCTCTGGCACAACGGCTGGGTCATAGCCAATCGATACGATTTTGGCAGTATTGATCATCGTTGAGGTCGCCCCCGTGTCAAGCGCAACCTGGGCATAGGTATACCCTGTCGGCCCCTCTATCCGTGCCGAGATGATGATAAGCCCCTGCTTGGCATTAAATGTAAAGGATGTACTCATAGGATGATAGCCGCGCCTTCGGGTATGGTTCCAGTATATAGAGTCGCGGAGCTTTTGAGGCGCAGTTCAATCGCTTTCCGATAAACTTCGTCCCGATCTTTGCTGTGGCAAACCACTTTACCGCCCACAACTTTCATATTCTTATTCACTTCAGGGTCTTCGAGCAGCACCCACTCCGAATCGAAGCGCGACTCAATTTCCGTAATCGTCAATACCTCATTCATTTGCTTCCTCCTTGTATTTTGCCAATGTCATATTTTCCTGTAGCCCAAGATTCTATCTTGGTTTCCGCGAATGATGCCCCTGGCTGGCCAACTTAGAAAGTTGGGCTACAATTGGATCCAATTTCTAATGTGACATTGGCGAGGTATAAATGCAGGTCGATTTTCCAAAATCGATATTCTCTAATGCCAGAAGCCACGCGGAGGTTTCACTCTTCAATCGTCAATTTTCAATTAAAAATTATCCGACCTTCGGCAACTTCTTCAGTGATTCCGCGATCATCTCATCCGGATAATCATAATCCTCCAGTTGGCGAGCGAAATAGGCATCATAGGCACCGAGGTCGAAATGTCCATGCCCACTCAGATTGAAGACGATGTTGCGAGAGATGCCCTCCGCTTTCGCCACGAGTGCTTCGTCGATTGCAGCGCGGATGGCATGGGCGGTCTCAGGGGCCGGGACGATACCTTCAGCACGCGCAAACTGCACGGCAGCATCGAAAATTGCATTTTGGCGGAAGGCAACCGCTTCGATGACGCCTTTATCGTAGAGTTGGCAGACGAGCGGCGCGGCACCGTGATAGCGCAAACCACCGGCATGAATTCCCGCTGGCACGAAGTCGTGCCCGAGCGTGTACATTTTGACGAGCGGCGTCATCTGCACGGTATCGCCGAAATCATAAGCGTAGACGCCTTTGGTCAGCGTGGGACACGCCGTCGGCTCCGTAGCGATGAAGCGCATGTTGGCATTCCCCTTCAGCTTGTCAGCGATAAACGGAAATGCAAATCCGGCGAAATTACTGCCGCCCCCGACGCAACCAATCAGTATGTCCGGCTCGACGCCGAGTTTGCTCAATTGTTCCTTTGTCTCCAAGCCAACCACCGTTTGATGAAGCAGAACGTGATTTAACACACTGCCGAGCGAGTATTTCGTGTCATCGTGCGTCGCGGCATCCTCCACAGCCTCGCTGATGGCAATTCCGAGACTGCCCGGCGAGTCTGGATGGGCTGCGAGAATCTTCCGCCCGGAATGGGTCTGATCGCTTGGGCTTGGGATAATCGTCGCGCCCCACGTTTGCATCAGCGAGCGACGATACGGCTTTTGATGGTAGCTAATCTTCACCATGTAGACAGTGCATTCTAATCCGAAATAGTTGCATGCAAAAGCCAGCGCACTTCCCCACTGACCGGCACCGGTTTCGGTTGAAAGCCGTGTTACCCCCGCCTCTTTGTTATAAAATGCCTGTGCAATTGCCGTATTCGGTTTGTGGCTTCCCGGCGGGCTGACGCTCTCGTTTTTGAAGTAGATTCGCGCCGGTGTATCCAACGCTTTCTCCAGCCTGCGAGCGCGATGCAACGGCGTTGGACGCCAGAGACGATAGACATCTCGCACCGGTTCAGGAATCTCAATCCACCGCTCGGCACTGACTTCCTGTGCAATCAGCGACATCGGAAATAGTGGGGAGAGGTCATCGGGTCCAATCGGTTGTCCCGTGCCAGGGTGAAGCGGCGGGTTCGGTGGTTCCGGCAGATCGGCGACGATATTGTACCACGCTTTGGGTAATTCATCTTCAGTTAATACGGTTTTGATTGTACTCATTGGGTTTCTCCTTGTATAAAATCTCCGGGAATTTACGGTTCGGGTAAATGATAGCATACCGCATGGTTGAAAACAAGAGCCATCCCAATTTTCGTTGAGGAAAAAATTGGGGTCAACCAGACAATACACACTTGTATTTAGATTCGCCTGAAGGTATAATCTGATTGTTGCCTCGCTTCAAAATTTATTTCTGATTTCTGTAGGACTTACGCAGTTGATGGGCTAAAGTCAGTGATATTGCGTCTTGCGTCTTGCGTAGACATTCCCGATACGCAACACGCCATACGCAATTCAACGGAATTTCCGCATACGAAGTGCGTAAGTCCTATTCTGGTCAGCTTGGCAAAATTAACTGAGGGATGGTCATAATTCGCCGGGGGTTGAGTTGTAGCCCAAGATTCTATCTTGGCCCCTTGCGCAAGGGCCAAGTTAGAAACTTGGGCTACAATTGCCTCCCCTGGGAATTATGACCAACCCTCAATTAACTAATGAAAGAGGGAGAGATGAGAGTTTTAGTTATCGGCAAAGGCGGAAGGGAACACGCCATCGTGTGGAAGATTGCCCAGAGCCCCCTTGTCGAAAAGGTGTATTGTGTGCCGGGCAATCCCGGCATCGCGCAAATCGCCGATTGTCGGTCCATTTCGCTGGAAAGTAACTTCGCGGCGCTCGCTGATTTTGCGGAAGTGGAGCAGGTCGATCTGACCGTCGTTGGTCCCGAAGAACCACTGACGAAGGGGCTCGTCGATGTATTCCGTGAACGCGGACTCCGAGCGTTTGGACCGGAGCGGAAGGCGGCCATCCTCGAAGCCAGCAAAGATTTCGCCAAGCGGTTGATGACCCAAAACGGCATCCCAACAGCCGCGTACCGCACATTCGATTATCCAGATGCAGCGATTGCCTATATCAAAGAAATCAACAGGCCCGTCTTTGTCAAGGCAGATGGACTTGCGGCAGGCAAGGGCGCACGACCGGGACAGACGATAGCTGAAGCCATTGCGGAAGTTCAGCGGATGATGGTGGATGGCGTTTACGGCAGCGCAGGAAACAAGATTGTCATCGAAGAATGGCTGGTCGGAGAGGAAGCCTCCTTCACCGTCTTGACAGATGGGACGCACTGCCTCCCCTTCGTCAGCTCACAAGACCACAAAATGTCGTTGGATGGGGATAAAGGGGAAAATACCGGGGGCATGGGGGCTTACTCACCGGCGGCGGTCATCACGCCTGAAATTCATGAGTGGGTGATGCACACCATCGTCCACCCGATTATCAGCGCAATGCGATCGGAAGGACGCCTTTTCAAAGGGGTGTTGTATGTTGGGCTGATGATGACTGAGTCGGGAATCAAGGTGTTGGAGTTCAATTGCCGCCTCGGCGACCCGGAAGCTCAGGTGTTGTTACCGCGCATGGGGTGCGATCTGGTGCCTTTGCTACAGGCGTGCATTGACGGTACGCTAGATAAGGTCGAGTGTGAATGGAAACCGGATGCCGCCGCTTGCGTGGCCATGGCGTCAGGCGGATATCCTGGGGTTTATGAGACGGGAGTGGTGATTATGGGGCTGGACGACGCGAATGCACTGGAAGGTGTCACGGTGTTTCATGCTGGCACGAAGGCGAGAAACGGTGAAATCGTTACCGACGGGGGGCGTGTGTTGGGGGTCACAGCGGTTGCCAGCGACATTCGATGTGCGATTGCGCAAGCGTATCGTGGAGTTGCAGCAATTCACTTCGATCGCGCCCACTTTCGACGGGACATCGGGCATCGCGCCTTAAAACGAGATTCGTGATACCATTTCTCCATAAAAATGTGGCATTCTTGTCATTCTGAGTGTACACGGTTCACCTCGCTGTGACGATTGAGGTAGAGCGAGCCGCTGGCTCGTTATTTAACGGGCGAGCCGCCCGCTCATACGATGCCTGCCATCTGGGGTCATCCAGCGCGGCATCGACCTCACTTCCCAGCAGCCTGGCAGTTCGCTGGGAGTTTTTAAGGGCGTTCACAAACTGCCCAATCGCCTCAACCTCCGTGTCCGTCCAGACGGGATAACCGTCCAATTGACGCAATGCCTGATGGTAACGCCCGTCTGAAGCAGACTCCCGTTGCACCTGCCGACGAAACAGCGCATTTAAGTCTCCCGTACCGAGACATCGCAAGGTGCGCCCTAACTCCCGTTTGAGTCGATAGCGAGCGGCTTCCACTTGACAGCGCAAGTTCGCCTCTTCTTTGGCGTGTGACGTTTTAACCATTTGCTCCACACGACGACGGGCTGCATCGCGGGCTTCCTGTTGTGTCTTGACCAGGAGAGCAGGCGAAGGCGAACCCCCATCCCACGAATCAATGAGAGCGCTTAACTGCTTTGCAGACTGAACGACCGTGATGTGGTCTGGCCCAACCCATCTTGCCTCAACACAGCGATACGCCCCTGACGTAGATTCTGCGAGGACGAGTAGCACAAGGCTCGGCAGCCTCAACCGTTCCACCAACTGTTGCATGACTTCTGTGCCAACGGTCAGCGGTATCACATTCCTCTCGCGTTCTAAGGTCTCTCGGTCTGTCGTGACTTCGATCGCTCGTTCCGTTCCGAGAATCTTCGACCTGCCCAACCCATTCAGCCGCCAGCGTTTGTGACCTTTCATCCGTTTTGCCTTGACGTTTTCACCCGACTTCGCCAGCCAGACCAGGGCAGTCTCAATGTCCTGCCGCGTGACTGGCGGGACCGGCGCAGGCATCGCCTCCACCTCGGATTCGATGAAGGTATTGGCGACGGATTCATCTGCCTCCACCGCATCCGCCGTTTGGTGCAACGCTTCGAGGAAGGCGTCGGTTTCTTCATCTCGAAGATGACGTCGGAGCGCATCGCGTACCAGCGCCAGCACCGGTTGCATCCGACCGACGAAATGCTCGAACAATCTGCACCGTCGCCGTAATGCCTGGTACACGCGCATGTCTACACTGTCCTTGAGGAACAGGTTGCGTATCGGTAACTCCGGCTGTTGCTGTCCGATGCGATCGATGCGTCCGATCCGCTGTTCCACTTTGCTGGGGTTCCACGGCAGGTCGTAGTTAACCAGTGCGCCCGCCGCTTGCAGGTTCAATCCCTCACTTGCCGCGTCTGTACAGAGCAACACTTTCAATTTCCCCTGGGCCAACCGCTCGGTGATCTCTGCCTTCGGCACAGGTGCCCACGCACCCCCATCCCACACTTGCCCGCCACTACCGCTGTAACACCCCAACGTTCCTCCGTAATTCGGGGTTAAGAGATCGCGGAGGTAGGTCATCGTGTCGGTGTATTCGGTAAAGACCAAAACCGGTCTGCCATCTGCCGTCATCTCCTGGAGCACAGACCAAAACCGACTGAATTTGCTGTCGGTCCCGCCGAGAGCGTCTAACCGATGAAGCAGTGACTCAAGCTCTTCCTTTTCGGCTTGCGCTTTCCGGGGGTCGGTTGGGAAGGCGGGGTCAATCTGTTCGTCAAGATCGGCGTCGGTCAGATCGCGCAGGTCAACCTGTTCCGCTTCAGGAGAAAGCCATGTCCCTGTCCATTGACGACGGATGACGCGCTCCAATCCATCCAGCCGTCGCTTCAGGCTGCAACGGATGGCATGCGGTGAACTCGACGCCCGCCGCCAATAGATGGTCATCACGAAGCCTTTTCCCCGCTTCTCTCCCTCAAGCTGGTCGTAGCGTTCGTTGATGTAATCCTTGAGCCCGTTATAGCAGTCTCGTTCCGCTTGTTCCTGGTAGTCGAAGACCTCGTCGCGCACCTCGCGGCGGGGCGGCGGATGCGGAATCAAGCCCCTTTCGTAGTAACCTCGCAGCGTGTCGCGGGTGTTGCGGTGCATGCACCGTCCGAGCGGAGCGCCCTGCCGCAACCATTGGGCATGTCGGCACTGTTGGTCGCCAAACGCAAAGAGGAGCGCATTCGCGATGGATGAGGGGTCATGGGGGCTAACGCCGTTTGGAGGCGGGGGGAATTCATCGTCGCTGGCCACTAACTGGGCGATGGCTTGAGCGGTGGGGAAAACCAACGTGCCCCGCTCCAGTTCGACGAGGGCTTTGTAGTACGTCCGAAGGTCGCTGAATTCCACCAGCCACTTTCCGCCGACGCCTAAGACAGCGAGCAGATCCCAGGGCTCCCACGGCTGGGTCTGCATGGGCGTGGCACTCAGTAACAGAATGCCACGCGTTCGCCTGCGCAACTGGAGCTCGCGCAGGAGCTGTAACAGCAGATTCGCGGAATTGAACTCGCGCTCTTCTGGCGCACTGCGACGTGCGGCGTGGGCTTCGTCTAACAGCACCACATCCCATACCGGGGCGTTCAAGAGCACTGCCCGGTTGTTCTCTAAACGCGCCCACTCCCGACTCAGCAGCAAGAGGTCGTTCTCCGACAGGGCTTCTGCGGCCTCCATTCGCTGCACCGTCCCATCTGGAAAGTACAAATTACCGCTCTCCCATCGCGGGACGAGCAGCCCCCCCTTTTCCCTCAGTTCATCACCCCACTGTATCAGCAGCCCCGCCGGGACAAGGAGCAACGCCCGCTTCACGCCCCGTCCGCACAGCAGCCGTCGCAGGACGAGGATGGCTTCGATGGTCTTGCCCATACCGACTTCATCGCACAGCAGGCGGCCATCTGGAAACGCTGTCGCCGTGTCCTCAACGACCCGCCGTTGGTGGGGCCACAACTCGACCAACGCGGTGGCATCACTGGTGTATTCACCATCGGGCAGATACGGGGCGGCGGCAATGAAGTGCCACAACATGGCAGACGCCAGCGCATCTTTGTCCTGCCTCACTTCCGCTGGCGGTTCTTTCGGTGCCAGTTGAATCAGTTTGAGTTTCACCGCATCGGGCAACGGAAGTGTTGTCACGCTCTCGTCTTGGTCTGCCCAGAGCGTCTCGAACCGTTCGCGATAATAGTCGGCAAATTCCTGGTCCTGCCACGAAGGGCGAACCTCTATCTCCTCATAGTTTTCGATGAGCGCCTGGCCCGTCTCATTATCGCTCCCCATGAAGGCGAGGCTGTCACCGTGAATATCAGTGATGATGCCGAATTTTGCATGCGAGAGGCCGCGTGTGTGGCGCATCAGCCCGACGCGAACTTCCAACCACCCGCTGGCAACCAACCACGCCAGCATTTCCAGCCGATTTTTTTCGAGGGCGTCTTTGGGGGTCACAAATTGCTTGAGGAGTTTTTCGATCAGTTGGCTCGCATCCCCGCTGGCGAGGAGGGCGTTCAGATCGCCCGGGTCTAACTGTTCATTGACCAACAGGCGTGCGGCGGGTTTCGGGATGTCTTCCCCCAAGGTCAGCAGATTGTGAATGAATCCGCCGAATCCACGGGCGGCGACGGACAACACGCGGCTGGAAAAGTAGGCGCAGCACCGGTCATAGCGCACGGCCCGACTCAACGCGGGGGCGTAGAGCTCGTCGAGCAGTTGGGCGTCGGGGGCGCGGAGGAAGCGTTTCCACTGAACGGCGCGGAGGCTGGTACTCTGTTTTCGGCGTTGTTTGGACATTTACGATTAACCTTCCGAAGGTTTGAATGTTTCGATACGGCTTCGCCTACTCAACAACCGAGACCACTTAGTGGTTCACTTCATAAGTCCGGCTAGGGTTAGACTTCCGAAGTTTCCAAAACTTCGGAAGTCTTGATACCCTATACGAATTTAAGAAATCGACCACTTAGCCCTACAATGTCACGTCCTCTGTAGCCTAAGATTCTATCTTGGTTTCGGTGAGTGATGCCCTCAATTGGCCAACTTAGAAAGTTGGGCTACGACTAGATCTCATTTCTAATGTGACATTGTAGGATTAGTTGGTCGGTTTTCTCAAATCGACAATCGAATAATCGTCGAGATTGGAATCGTGACCAACTACTGACCTTCCACCCGCAACTTCAGCATCACCTTCGTATCGCCAATGTAGAGGGTGTTTTTGATAACAGGCAGGGGAGTCGGCGTATCAAAGATGACCTCTCCGTTGACCACACGCCCGGTGAGTTCCACTTCCTTTGTTCCCCTTTTGCGTTCTAACGCTGCCATCGCCTTGAGAAAAGTCGTCGGTTCAATCCGATCATCCTCGCGATCAATGAAGTTTTCAACCAGTTGATTGAAATCGTCTCTTGTGAGATCGCCAATCATTGATGACTCCCCCTTCCGCCTTGAACGGGCGAGCCGTGCTCGTCCGAGAATCGGACCCGCTCTACTTCCTTCCCGCTTGGCGATGGAACGGGCGAGCTGCCCGCTCTACTCTTCTTCCTCCTCCGCGTTGTCTTCAGCCGCATCTTCATCGGGCTCCATGTCGAGGGTCAGTTGCGCCTCTTGCGGCTCCTGCCATTCGGGGGGCTCGATTCGGAACAGCGGCTGGAGCATCGAGTGCCAGGCGCGGAATTCGGGGAACTCGGCGGCGGCGGTTTGCGCGCTCCCTTTGCCGGGGAACCGGACGGGGTCCGGCGCGGCGTTGAGCAGCGCCTTCATCAACCGAGCACAAGGACTATCAGCCGTCCAGCCCTGTTGGCGCGCCATGCCCCGCGCCGCACCAACGCCGGCATCGCCGCCACCGGCTTCGGCGTGCCGCAACGCGAGGGCGTGACACATATCGATCGCGCTGGCGAAGTATTCGTCGTTCGGGTGGACGGTGCGGCTTGAGCGTCTCCGACCGCGCCCGGTGGTTTCAAACAGTTCCAACTGCTCGGCTTCTGTTCGTATTGCCCGTTCACGCCGACGTTGCTTCGCGGTGTGCAACTTCACCTTGTCGCCGCTCTTGCTGACGAGCCCCGCGCCAATGAGGGCGTTGACGTCCATCCCCACCGAGCGACCCAGCAACATCGCCTCGTTGAACCGGAACTCCGCCGCGCCGAGGACGTCCCAGCAGAGCAGGACGAAACGGCTTTCGGCGTCCACGCCCTCAATGCCCCGTTTGGCTAACTGCTCGACGCGCCAATCCGCCACGGCGTCCGCCGCGGCCTGGATGGCGGCTGTGACGTTCACCGTGTCGCCGATGTCGGTGCGCACCTCATCGTAGCGGGTGAAGACCTCCATCGCGGGACCGAACGCTCCCACAAGCTGGTCAACGGCGTTGAGTCCTTCGCCCCGCAGGCGAGCCGCTGTCCTCTGAGCAACGGTACGAATCTCCGTCTGCATCGCGTCGTCGAAGTAGCCAATTCCTGCCTCCGGGGCACGTTTGCGGGCGGTGAGGAGAACGGTGCTTTGTGCGGCGTTCTTCTGGGCTTGATGCAGGCTGTGCTGGCTCTCGGTCTGGACGGGCCATGTCGCGGTGATGGTGAAGCCTGCGGCAATCAGGGATTCAAACAGCGCTGCCCACGCCTCCTGCTTTTTGTGGGTGAACATCACCGTCAGCACGCCGTCGTCTCGCAGGACGCGATGCGCTTCCCTGAATGTCTCCGTCATCAGGTTCTGGTAGAAGTCATGCGCCGTCTGCTTTGCAGATGCGGTCGGCTCTCCACCCCTCCCCCGGCCCCTCCCCGAAGCGGAGAGGGGGGCAAGGGGGGTGCGGTGGCGGGCGATGTTGACGACGGCTTCCGCGTCGTGTTCGCAGAGGTAGGTGCTGAACCATTCGGGGCGGCGATGCCCCTGCGTCCGTTTGAGCCAGACGTAGAAGAAGTCCGCTAACTCGGCGTACTGCACGTTGTCCGCGTAAGGCGGGTCTACGACAACGGCGGTCACGCTCTCATCGTCCAGCTCGATGAGGTCAGTCGCGCTGCCTTGCGTGATGGTCACGGGTGAAGTTTGTGGTGCCCGGGGCAATTCCGCTAATTTCTCGTAGGCTTCGGCCACGTTGTTGATTGCCCATTCCAAACCACTGCCTGCAACGCAGGAAGCCAACTCTGCAAACGTTGCTTTGAAGGAAAAGTCGTGACGATCGAAAACAGGAGCCATCACACCACGTCCAGAATGCCATCGGCTCATGATACTGTTGTAGTGGAGAAATTTATCTAATGCTATCCCTAGCAGATGGGCCACCGCCTCCCCCATCTCCTCCCCTTCCGCTTCCAAGATCTGAGGGCGCACCTTGCGGAGTTCCTCCACCAGCACGCCGAGGGCGAGGAGTTGGCGCGGGGAGAACAGATCTGCCCAACGCGGCATGCCGTAAATTCGTGGTCGCTCGTCGCTGCTGACTTCGGGATATTCTTCCGTTGGGAGAATCCCGTCCCGTTCCCATTGCGGGCGCAGGCGTTCCAACTCTTTTTCAGCGGCTGCCAACGCCCTGCCATCCGTCGGTTCGGGTGGACGGAATTCCAGCTTGGTTGTCGCTTTGGTGGCAACGGCATAGAGGGCGCTGCCCATTTTGCCCCCCTGCGCCATCGCCTTGATATAATCTGCGGGGATGACGGCCTTCGTAAAGAGCGAAATCCCTTTGCCGCGTCCGTAAGTGGGTTGGGGCGGCTGCCGGAGTTGTCCCGCGCGGTCGCCGATTTCCCGGATGCGAATCGTCCACGTCCCCCGCGCCTCGTCTATAAGCGGTTCGGCGACAAACCGCCGCCCGCCTTTCGGTTTGAGCAGGTGCCAGTCCGGGACGAGCGGGGTCGGGTGTCCCGTGTCAGGGCACGGCACAGTGCGGGCGAAGATGTAGGCATGAACCAGCGCGAACTTCTCTTTCGGATAGAATGGTTCCAGCCGATCGGCAGCACGTTGCTCCCAGAGCTTGCCCCACTTCCGCACCTTTTCAGCGAGTGATGCGCCGAAGCGGAACGGGTAATCGACCGTGGCTTCCAGCACCGAACACGCGACAGGGTTGTACTCGTTTGCGATGGCGTTCAAGCCAAGCCGCGCCGTTTCCAGCGGAATCGACCCGCCGCCCGCCATCGGATCGATGATCGTCGGTGTTTCACCCCACAACTGCTTCATCGCTTCATCCACTTTCTGAACATCTTGCGGATTGAGTGGGTTTGAAAACGCCCGCCCGCAACCAAAGCTACCTTCGACCCGTACCCCTGTGTCCATGACGGATCGTATGTGCACCAGTTCAGACGATGGACGCCCAAACCCCAACAGCCGCTCAAAGCAGCCCCGGTCGAAATCCGCAGGAAGGAGGGACGCCAGCACCGCCGCGCGGGAGACGGTCAGCGGTCGCCGCGCCCACCAGATGTGGAGACGCTTGTCGGGCGGCTGTTGGCCCGTGGATCGCTCACGCATACACTCCACGCCGATGGCCTGTGCGGGGAGCCAGTCTTCAATCAGTAAGCGGGGGGGGTTCATTGGACAGCCTCCGTCAGAATCCGTAGCGCACGCAGCGCCCGGGCGTTGTCATCGCGGGTGAGCAGACCGAACCACCATGCCGCTTCGTTGGGGTCAGCGTGGCGCAGGTGGTTGGCGGCGCGGGTGAGCCGTTCGCCATCGCGCAGCCCAGTAGCAATCAGCGCAAAGCAGGAGACCCGTGCGCCATAGTCCGCATCAAGGGGGTGGAACGGCCCCACGGTGAGCGTGAGATTTTTTTGGTTTTCCGCCGGATTGAGCTCCGTTCCGAGAGTCTTCGACTTGTCGAAATCCTTGGATTGAGTAGCCGAAGGCGTATCGAAATCAAACCTCGATGCCGCTTCACGTAGCAGGGGAGTTGCGGCGGTGAAGGCGAGGGGGGAAATGGCGGCGACCCGCTGCAAGCGATCCACCCCCTTCTTGTCGGCTTTCCGTCGGTAGACAATCGCGGCTTTGCCGGTCTTGCGTTGGACAATCCGTAGCGCAAAGGGGGCTTGACGGATGTTGGTCATTCGTTCTCCTTGCCCATGGAAGAAATCAGTGCATTCAATGCGCCCTGAAATTCGCTAACGGTTTTCGCTTCACTGGCTTTCACCAGAACTTGCCGCAGGAGATCGACATCCGCAATCGATTCCAGCGTCGGTTTGAGGCGTTCGGCATCATTCAGGCTGAACCGTTCGCTGATGACATCCAGGACTGACAGAAGCCGTCCTTGTCGAATGCCTTGTTGAATGCCTCTTTCGGTAAAGTGTTGGACAATCGATGATTCGTACATAATCTTATTTCCCAGTGGTCATTGCATTTAAGGTTTGTCTGAATTCATCAAGATTTGATGCCTGCACCGCTGATCGATGTAACTGCTTGAGGTTTGGCAGATCTTGGATTGTTTCAATGGCAGGCTTTAAGGTTTGAGCCGTGCTGGGATGAAATCGAATCTCCAAAACGTCAAGCACATCTTCGATGGCTCGTTTTCTTTCACCTTGTTGAATGCCTTGTTGAATGCCTTGTTGAATGCCTCTTTCGGTAAAGTGTTGGACAATCGATGATTCGTACATAATCTTATGTCCCATGGGTCATTGCATTTAAGGTTTGTCTGAATTCATCAAGGATTGTGACCTGCACCGCTGACTGAAGTAGCTTTTTTAGCATTTGTAGGTCTTCAACCGCCTCAATATTGGACATTAAAGGGTCAACGGCATTCGGGTCAAATCGAAGCTTCAGAATATCAAGGATATCTTCGATACGCTGTCGTATTTGACCTTGTTGAATGCCTTGTTGAATGCCTTGTTGAATTCCTCTTTCGGTAAAGTGTTGGACAATCGATGATTCGTACATGGTTTCCTCCGAAATAATGTTGATAATGGTTTGAGAATCATACACCAACCCGCTCAGAATCGCGAGGTCTGTGAGAAAATTCGATTTGTTCGTTGCATCCAGCGGCAGTCCATCGATGGTTTGAACACATCGCCGCAGCCACTGTTGGGGGACCGTTCCTTCCGGCGGCTTCATCAGTGGCGCAAACGGGAGCAGTCCCCACCGTTTTTTATCGATCACCTGTTGCCCTTCAATTTCAATCAGCCGGATGACCTTGTACTGGATGACAATATGGTATCCCATCCGATCTTGCACATACTGGCCCGGGTCCGTTCGTCCGGCATCGGGACGAAGGTAGATGACGTTGGAATAGATGGGGAGTCCTTCGCTTTCAATCGCCCGACCGATGTATCCCGCCATTCGGCGTGGCATCGGCGGATTCGTGCTGTCATCCGTTTGAAATTCGGTATGCACCAGCGCTTCCAAGCCATGAATTCGCACCCGTATGAAGCTATCGGTTCTGCGAGATTCGACGGTGGGTTGCTCGGTGTCGAGCACTTCCAGAACCTCGACCGCCTCTTGATCCAGCGTGAACCGAACGAAATCAGCGGGATAATCTTTGACCAGTTGTTTGGAGACAATATCAAATTCTGCCATGTCACCCCTTCGTTTGTCAGCCGATTGCGGATTGAGAGGAATTGTCCGATTCTCGGACGAGCACGGATTTCGGATTGAAGAAAGAAACAGTCTGGATTTCAATCCGCAATCCACAATCCGCAATCGGTTTACCCCTTCTCCCTGCCGAACTTCGCAGCGATGTGAATATCGGTGAAGCCAATCGTGGCGGCAGTGGCAAACGTGGACGAGGTATCCTCCGCCCCTTCGCTGTCGAATGTCAGGGTCAGTGTGGTTTCAAACGTCGCGTCATCCGTCGCTGCCCGCAACAGGCGCTGCGCCGTATCAATCGGCTTCAGCGCGCTGTTGACCTTCAGATTTTTAGCAGCAAAATTGAGCGTGCCCCCATCCTTCAATTCACCGCTGACCAGCACAGACAGCGTCTGCTCCTGAGCTCGAAAGGGTTGCGCACACACCAGGAGTTTGTTGGCAGCGCGGGTCTGTCTAATCTTCAGTGTCAGTTCCAGGAGCGGTCGTTTGGCGGCGTAAGTGATTGCCTCGTCCCATGTGTAAGCTGTGACCTCCGGTGGCACCGTTGGGAACCACTGATCAAAACGATGGTTCTTCACGATAAACCGCTGTCCATCGCGGGTTTCGTCATCCAGCAGTCCTTCATGAATGGCGGTCTCAACGCGCTCCGGTGACGTATACTTGAATGTCGCCGCCTCCGGTATGCTAATCACTTTCTGTTTGTCGTCATCAGGAGTATCTTCCTTCAACCATTCGAGGACACATGGGGCATCCGGCAGCGCAACCAACACGTTAGCGGAGAGTTTCAACGTCTTCAACCGCTGTCCCTCCATCCGCTTGCGCTTCCCTTCGTCACCCGCCACACAGCCACTCTGATCGTAGGCATCACCGTTGAGGGTACGCACGACCAGTTCGTTGCGTTCAACCGCTTTGAGGATGGCGTTGCGGACCGGGTCTTCGCTCAACATCAGTCGCAAGCGATCAGACGCTAACCCCCGCTCATGCACCGCGCTGGCGGAATAGGCACCGCTGTGTTCAAGCGAAGGCGTCGCCCCTTTGACCAGCATCCGAAGCAAGTCGGTGTCGATGGCATCGGTCGGCTGATAGAGCAGGACCTTGTCATCCAGCAGGGCTTTGAGCTTGGCTTGACCGTTCATGCCTCCACTGAGCGCCCCCTCGTCGGAGACCAGGTACTTCTCCTCCAGCGTGATGGAGGAGCGGCCTTGAAAGATGACGCGATTAAAAGCGCGCAGGGCGTGAAAGTGGGCTTGTTTGCGAAGCCCCGTCAGCAGTTCTTCCACCTGTTCTCTGAGCGGCGTTTTCTTCCCTATTCGCTTCTGTTCTTCCAGCACCGCTTCTGCCGCCAGGAGTTTTCGTCGGACTTGAACCGCATGTTCCAGCGTTGTCGGTGATGGGGCAATGCCAAAGATGGCGTTGCGGAAGCGTCGTGGGCGCAGGGCTTGGGGATTGGAATTGTCCTCATAATCACAAATCGCCTGGGCGAGCGCTTCCGTCTCACAGAGAACCAACTTGAGGTCTGCGCTATCTGGCACCGATTGGGGACTTCCCGGATAGGCGACAGGCGTGAAGATGTGCCCCTTAAAATAATTTTGCGCCAGCGTCAAGATGGATTGCCTCGCATCTTCAGGCGGGATTCCCTCGGCTTGCTCCTCGACCAGTTTATTGACGTTCGGTTCGTAGCGGAATTGGAACCGGAGCCCGGAGCTATCCTTGTACATGTGCCAGCAGACCCGCATCAAGCGATCCATGGCTTCGCCCGGTTCGTGTCCGACATCGCTGGGCCGAAGCACCGCAAGGGTGAGATCTCGCTTGTCCATGGCCGCGTTCGGGTTCATCGGCAGGCTCTCCAGAAGCAGCGCGGACGCGACACGACGGTGAATATCGGTCGAAAAGTCCGCGTCCAGTTGCCCGGCGTGGCGCACCACATCTGCGTCTACGGCGGATTTGAAATGATCGCGATTGAGTCGCTGAAGCAGGTCCGATTGGATGCGGTCACTGGTCCAGTCCAGGTCGCCGGCGGTGATGAGCGGCAGAGCCGAGTCACGCTCCCAGATATCACGCAGGATGCGGGCAAAGAGACGCAGCGTGCCACGCCCCTTATGGAAGTCCTGCAATGCGCCGAGACGATTTTGCGCCGTCTCCAGCAGGCGTGGGTGAAATGGGTAACACGTCTGGATGCGTTGGGCATAGTCGAGTTTTGCCGCTTCAGGCGGCAGCACGTCAGGGGAATCAGCCAAAACCCGCTCGTAAGTATTGAAGTATTCCGCCGAGGCTTCGGAAGCCGCTCCCGCATCCACGCCCTCAAACAGGCGTCGAATGATGACCTGGGCGGATTCATCCCCAATGGGGTCGTAATCGCTCATCTTGCGACCCAGGACGCCATCAAGTCGATGCGACGCTTCCAGTTGCTCCGACAAGGCAGAAACCGCGCTGGTGAACCGCGGTTTCTGCCTTGTCACCGTCGCCAATCGCCCTGCCTGCTCGGCGTAAGCCGGTTGGTCCGCGGGGTCAGTGACCACAAGCACCGCCTGACGCCGTGCGCCCACCTCCGCAATCAGCAAGTTCAAAAATCCGAGCAGTGCGCCCTGCTCCTGTTCATTGAGCGACGCCATATAGATGACCAGCTCATCAATCAGTATGAGGAGAGGAGCATCCGGCAACATCGCCCGGACGAGCGCCGCATTCGGTACGGTCGTGGGGGTATCCTTCGCCGCCAACTTCGCATAGCCGGCCTCCCCTCCCAATGTGAGGGCGAGTTCCCCCCACAAACTGTTGGTTTGCAGAAACTTTCCGCCATCAATACCGACGACCTTCACCTGCTTCGGCCGTCCTGCCGCGGGCAGCAGCTCGGTCCCGAGCGTTGTGTTGGTGATATTTTGGGCGAGGTGCCACAGCGCAATGAGCGTATGCGTCTTTCCGCCGCCGAACCCTGTGCTGAGTCGAATCACCGCCCCGGAGTCGTCGGGGTGGGCGAGGCGATCGAAGATGGTCGTGACCACCTTTTTCAGCGAGGCTGCGGGGTGTGTGTTGCGGAAGAAGGTTTCTGCATCCTGATAGACCCTGGCGGCGATTCCTTCAACAATGTGACCGAAGTCAGCGGCAAAGATGGCATCTTCCAGATCGCCCTTGAGGACTTCGGGGCGCGGGGTACACGTTTCACGTATCGGTCTCATAGCACCTCCATGATTCAAGGGATTGTCCTCCACTGTGTGTGGGTCTGTGGCAATCATCGGCATCGCTGGCGAGCGCGTCTGGCGAAGTCGATGGGGATGACCTTCTCCGAATGGACGGCCGGTTTGCGCGGCGTGGCATTTTCTGGTTGGGCCAGCAGGTGGGTTAAGCGGTCGATGATCTAACACTACAATGTCACGCTCGATTGTAGCCCAAGATTCTATCTTGGTTTCTGCGAAGGGTGCCCTTGGTTGGCCAACTTAGAAAGTTGGGCTACGATTGGATCTCATTTCTCATGTGACATTGTAGAACTAACTACTTTTCAAAAACAAACTTTACATTCTGTTCTGCCCCGTTTCACGGGATTCAAAGCAACTGGGGTTGTACCCTAGCACGTCAACCAGAAGGGGTACAACTCCGTCTTAGGTTATAAAGACGGAAACCCCTTCTGAAACGTATACTTTCATACTGAAAATTAGTTAGTCTTTGTGCTTTAATTCCTCGCGCAATCGCTTTACATCGTCTGTTCTCTCGCGATTAGACATTTCCTGTCTTGTGGCGCATCAATTCAATCCAACACGCTTTGATAATGGCCGCCATCGGTTTTTGTTTCCGCCGGGAATCGCCTTTTAACCACCGGTAGAGAGAAGGAGGCATTCGCAGATCGAATGTAGGATGTGTAGGTCTGTCTTTGCCAAATCCATCACCTTGCGTCTGTCATGACGGCTATTATACCAAAGGGGTCATCAGATGACAAGTGCAAAGCGGGTAATTTCTCGTAAATCATTCTGAGCGTAGCGAAGAATCTCCTTGTTGTGCTGCAAGAGAACCTTCACGAAGCCTGCCCTTGAGCCCTTCGCTACGCTCAAAGGCAGGCTGTAGCAAAGGGTTCAGGATGACAGGGCAACGGCGCGTTTTACTCGCTATGAGTTCTATATTTTCCTTAACTCGACTTTCTGCTCGGATGCGACAGAAAGCCCAAACTTTTCCATCCGATAGATGAGCGCATGCCGCTTAATTCCCAGCAATTGTGCTGCCCGGGTCTGATTTCCCGCCGTTTTCTCCAATGCCTTTTTGAGCAGCGCCTTTTCAACGTCCTCCAGAGAGATGCCTTCGTCGGGAATCTCTAACTGAAGTGGGTGGATGGGGGGAGAGGATTTCCACATCGTTTCGGGCAGATGCTCCGGATGAATATCTCCTCCCTCACTGAGAACCAGCGCACTTTCGATGATGTTTTCTAATTCGCGCACATTGCCGGGCCACGCATAAGCCGTCAGTGCCTGATATGCCTTCGGGTGGATGGAGATTTTTTCGGCATGTTCGGGTGCAAACTGATTCAAGAAATGGTGGATGAGCAACGGGATATCCCCTTTACGGTGCCGCAACGGGGGTAACACAATCGGAAACACATTCAATCGATAATAGAGATCGGCTCGAAAGGTCCTGGCTTCAACCGCTCGTTGCAGTTCCATGTTGGTCGCTGCAATCAGGCGCACATCCACGGTGATTTCTTGCGTCCCGCCAAGCGGCATGATGGTTTTCTCTTGCAAGGCTCGCAGAAGCTGGACCTGCGTTTCGAGCGGAATCTCCCCGACCTCATCCAGGAAAAGTGTTCCCCCGTGCGCGAGTTCAAACCGCCCTTTTTTATCAGCGATCGCTCCGGTGAAAGCACCTTTCTTATACCCAAATAGCTCGCTGGCAACTAACTCTTTGGGGAGTGCACTACAGTCGACTGCAACCAATTTCCCCCGCCTCTGGCTATTATAATGGATGGCTTTGGCAACGAGCTCCTTGCCGGTGCCGGTTTCGCCAAGGAGGAGTACCGTCGTATCTGTTTGGGCAACCTTCCGGATTCGCAGGAAGACTTCTTGCATGGGTAAACTTTTACCGACGAGGTTTTCAAAGCGGTATCGCGCACTCAGCTCTTCACGCAGGTGTCGGTTCTCTGCTTGGAGTTGAGCAAAGCGGATGGCGTTTTGAACCGTCAATTTCAATGCCTCTCGATCAATCGGCTTCGTAATAAAATCGTAAGCCCCCAACTGCATCGCTTTGACTGCAACCTCAATGGTCCCGTAAGCTGTAATCATCACGACGACGGCTTCGGGGTGATATTTTTTAATCTGCGTGAGCAGTTCAATTCCATTGGTTTGGGGCATCCGATAATCGACCAAGAAGAGCTCATAATGGGTGTTCCACAAAGCATTGAGACAGGAGGCAGCATCATTGAAAATAGCGACCTCATATCCTTCATCTTCGAGAAGCATACCGATCAACTTCGCCGCATTTCTGTCGTCATCGACCACTGCAATTTTTGACGTGAGCATGTTAAAACTCCGTAAAACGTGATGTGTGAAGAATAATGCGTAATGCGTAATACGTAAATATTTATCTGCTCCTCTTACGCATTACGTATTACGCATTACGTTAGGGTGTTAGGTGTTAGGTTTATGTAAGCCCTAATACCTAACACCTAATACCTACCAGCTATGGGGAGCATCAACGTGAAAGTGCACCCTTTCTCCGCGTTCGGACGGCACCAGATCTCGCCGTGGTGCGCTTCCATGATTTTCCGGCAAATAGATAAACCTAACCCTGTCCCCTGTGAACTGCGCGAAAAAAACGGTTCAAAAATGTGAGGAAGGTCTACCGCTTCAATCCCCTTTCCATCGTCCATCACATTCACAAAGACAGCATTTTTAGAAGAATCGGTCGAGATCTGAATCTCTCGTCCTTGCGCTTCGATCGCGTTTTCGAGGAGGTTCAGTAGCACCCGTTGAATCTGCTCCGGATCCATTCGGTATAACGGCAATCCTTCCTTCAAAGCGAGATGAACCGTAATGGATGTTTCCGCTAACCGCAAGTGGATGAGTTCGGCCGTTTTCTCCACCAGATGATTGAGATCGGTTTCAACCCAAAGGGGGGGCTTGGGGTTGGCGAATTGCAGGAAATTAGTGACGAGCGTGTTCAATCGCTTCACCTCTTCACCCATAATGGAGGCCAATTCTTTCCTTCTGCTTTCCGTCTTCAGATTGCCTTCCAGCATCCCTGCCGTTGCTTGGAGCGACTGAAGCGGATTGCGGATTTCATGCGCCAGCGAAGCCGCCATCTGTCCGATTTGCGCCAGATGCTCCGCCTTTGCCAGTTGTGCGGTCGTTTCGTGATATTTCTGTCGTTGTCGCATCTCGGCGGACGACAGGGCACCTGTGACAGCTCCCACCACGTTGTAAAGCAGAATCTCCAGGGAACTACTGAGATCTAAAGAGACATGCCAATGGAAAAGAACCAGATCCGGCAACAGGATTAGGGTAATGAGCAGCGCAGCACTGACTCCGCCCCGCCAGCCATACCAGAGTGCCGCCATCACAATCGGCAGATAGTTCAAGCGAAAGAGGATCGCGTGAAGGTCAGTCAGGGGAGCAGAGATCGCGTAATGCAAATAGTTCAAGCCCAGAAGGAGAAGGACAATCAGGGTAATTTTGAATTGATGCGGATGCTGTCGCATGATTCGGCATTCGGTAGGTATTAGGTGTTAGGTATTGGGTGTTAGGTATTAGCAGTTCAACTCTAACCCCTAATACGAATTTAGGGTTGCCTTTTCCCATCCACAATAAACGGGAAGGAATGGAAGAATGGAAGGATGGAAGAAGTGATGATCCTTCCTTTCCTTCCTTTCCTTCCATCCTTCCTTTTCTTCCTTACCACGGATGGGAAATTCCAAGCCTAAATCGGTATAACACCTAAATCTGCTATTCTTTCTTCTTTTCTTACGGGATTTCTTCCGGTTCTGCTGCACTGTTTTTGGGGAGAGGTTCAACCGCGTATTCGACGCGGAATGTGCGAACGGACATCACAGGATAGGGGCCGTCGAATCCCGCAATCTTTCCTTTGATTTCGACGACTCCATCTCTTTGACCGGCTTCTTGCTTTAACTGATTGAATTCATCATTATCGCTAAAGACGATTTTCTGGTCCCACCGGCCAGCAATCAGGGCGTGACTCGCTACTGATGTATCTCCACGCCAATTCCGCCAAAATGGGACGTTGCGGATGTAACTCCGTGACCAGCCGGCATGAGCAAACAGGGTGCCTGTCACAGTGGCTTCGGTTTTGGCGACCCACGGTTGACTCGGGGACTGGCTACCTCGGAACCGTGAATCGTTCAGTTGCCGCATGATATCATACACGTCAAACGTATGGCTCTCGCGGTATGGACTGCTGCCCCTTCGCGGGATAATCTCAACCACCGTTGTAAAGAGGCTTTCGCGCCCGTGTGCATCGATGGCGTTGTGAAAACTCACATTTTCTGCATCCGCCCACGGTTTCAACAACCGCCGAATCTGTCGTGCATCGTCATTGTTGACAAAACCGAAAAGCGTGATATGGAGTTTTTCAACTTCTGCCCAACTTGGGACAGTGAATCCAATAAGGGTGAAAACCGCCAGAAAGAGCATGCTGAATTGGAATCTGGATTTCATGTTTTTTCACTCCCTTCATGATAGAGGTTGTCTGCCGTGAAATGAATGTACTGATGTAGATAGACGCAAGAACAATGCCACGATTGACAGGAATGGGCCCCCTTATCTCATCGGGGATGTTTGACGCACGAACGGCGCATCAGGGTGTGCCAAATTCTACAACTGTTGAAAATCACACACTTTGCCTTCTCTCGATTAAATTGCCCCGATTTCTCTCCGTTTGTGGTATCATTATCGCGTTGAAGAATTCGCCGCCAACGACAGCCATTAAGGCTAATCTCAACACTCTGACTGGGGGCCATGCGATATCGCAAACACCCTGGATGGTCTTCGTTCCCTTGAAAGGAAGTGATGCTGACCCGTGAACCTGAATCAACTTTTTCGCCATTTGAGTATCCAATGGAAACTGATAATAGCGTTTGTGCTGTTATCCATCGTTCCGGTCTGTGCCATTGGATTTTATGAAATCCACTCGCGTCTGAAGACCCTGGAACAAATTGCAATCGAGAACGTTCAACATGACGTCTTCAACATCCAGGAGAAATCCCAGGCTTTCCTGACCCACGTTGAAGAAGACCTCCACTATCTCAGTCATTCCGCCGCTTTTCAGGGGTAGTTTCGGCAGATTGTCAAAACGCACTGTGCTCGGTTCACCCGAGGCAAGCGCGTTGACACGGTAGCGCTCGAAGCGGTTGCAGATATGCCCTCACAAGAAAAAAGCCCGTCCGAAGCCGCTGAAGAACAGGAGTTAAAGGACAACGTGTCGGCGGCGATTGCTGTGCTTCCAGAGAAGGAACGCACGGTGACCACGCTATTTTACATCAACGGATATTCTCAGAAGGAGATTGGCGAGTTTCTCGGCATCGCCGTGAAAACCGTCAAAAACCACTTATATGCGGCTCGAAGCCGACTCAGAGAAAGGATGCTCACGATGGTACAAGACACGCTTCGTGAAAATCGACCTTCACGAGATGAGCAGTTTGTTAAAAAAGTCTTGCTTCAAGAGGGATTTGACGATGCACGTCATGTGAATGAGACGTGGCAAAATGTTCCCGACCTGGGCATCCAGGAAGGAAAACTGGATCTGACGTACCGCTTCCTGTTCTCGATTGACCGACAGCTTGAAAGCGATTGGGACATTGGTACAGTCTCCCAAGCGTTACGGCGAACATTTGCAAACCACAAGATTTCCCTGTCTGACGCGGCAACCATTTCGACACTCATTCAGCAACGGTGGGTCATTGCCGATCCGCGTCATGAGCAGGCATTTGTTGTGAAGTATCCGGGGTACGAAATCGAAGGCCGAAACACAGAGAAGGAACTGTGGGTCTACAACTGCCCCAATTCCGTCTATTTGGGCAGCAGCGATAACGACCTTCAGTTCTCAGCGGAATGGGAAGATCCGTTCAAAACTTTTCGGAAAGGCGCGATCGGATTCTGGCAGGACACTGGCTCCGGCGAATCGGCGCAATATGATAACCTTGTCGTCACCACGATTGAGTGAACGCAGGTCCCGCTCTATGCCCCTTCCATTCGTGGAAGGGGCATTTTAATTTCCGGCGTAGAATTGACTTTTGATTCGGGGAGGATTTGCATTAGAGCTCTAATTCATCAAGGACCAGGATGGTCAGTTCGCTCACACGCTTGAGGGTATTGTCACTGGTGAGGAAAGCGTCGCAGCCTGCCGCGAGTGCAACGGCAATTTGGAAGGCATCAGTGTATCCCAATTGTTTAACGTTCTTGAGCGCATTTCATAATCTTCATGGATTCTTCCTCCACTGCTTCTCTCGACTCTCCTCTGATTCCCGCCGTGTTTGCGATACCCATTCCTGTGCATCTTTCCCGCACAGGAGATTCGGCGCAATACCGCGAATGACCATCCAATTGTAACGTTCAGGGGGTTCACCGGCAATGGGCTGCGCTGACAAATCATGGACAATTTTTTCGACCAGCCGTAGCCGCTCAGTGGGGGGTAACTGTTTAACAATTTGTTGGTAAATTGCTTCTACTGTTGTTAATACCATTGGACTCATCTCCGTTTCTATGCAATTCTTATATGTGTGTTGGCTGTACACAATAATAGGACTTACGCATGTACCACGCGAAATTGGTGTATCGCCTGAATGTTGAATCCTGAATCCTGAATCCTGAATGGCATTCCAGATGCAAGATTCAAGATGCAGTGGACGTCGGGGAAGATGTGACATATTGAAGTGCGTAAGTCCTGAATAAATCGGAGGCGCTATTCGAGATTGTCTACCCGCTTCGTATCTGCGCCAATGGTGCGGATGCTTCCCGTCAGATTTCCACGGCAGTGGTTGGCGACGATGAGATTCTGATCGCTTGCGCCGGACTCTTCAATGCCGTAGGCTTGGGTGCGCACCTCCTGGTCGTCGAGGCATCGATTGGCGCTCACCGTCATACCGGTGACATCGATCAACCCAATCCCGCTATATTTGCCGGGCTCCCCTTGAGAGTTGTTCAGGCAGATATTGCTACTAATCGTATTGTTTTGGCCCCGGGACGCTTCGATGCCGTGACGGGCGTTGCTCACGCAGGTGTTGTTGGCAACCACGTTGTATTGGTCGCCGCCATCCCCCAAACCGCCGATGCCGTGCCGCCCATTTCCGTAAAAGGTGTTTCCGCTGACAACGGAATGGCGAACATACATGCAGAAATAAATCCCATCGCGTCCGTTGTTTCGACCCATATTGTTCGTCCACAGGCTGTGCTGCAAGGAGGTGCCGGGGTGGAACCCGTGTCCCAAACACCCCTCAGCAAGGCAGTCCGTGACCATTGCGCCGGCTCCCCCCTGAACGCTGAACCCGTCCGCCGGCCAATGGCGCACAACACAACGTGTCACACGAGCATCCATCGTCCGAACCAGATGAATCGCAGATACGGTAAAGTCGGCGAAAAGGCTCTGGCCGGATGTGTTGCCCCCATCAATGCAGAGCCCTTCCAATTCACAGCCGCTCACTTCCCATCCGACAAATGCTGAGAAGGCGTGAGCGACGGTGCCATTCCGCTCCAGCAAACACGGGCGATGGATGGGGCGGTCCAGAGAGAGCCTGTTTCCGCTGATGTCGTCAATGAAGGCGTGTGTGGCATACCACCCATGTTGCGCGGTGTCAAACACGCTGACCTCCATCCCAACGGTGAACGCCGCCGGGCTTTCAACCTGAACGGAGGTCTCGCCCGCCTGGGCTTCACTCATAAGCGCGGAAAAGACTTCCGGGGTGCGGGTAATGAGACTGGAACTCCCCGCCCCACGAATCGCCACGTTGCGACGTAAGTGGACATGGCGGCGCAGGGGATAAACGCCCGGCGGCACCCAGACAATCCCTCCGCTTTCGGGAAGGGCATTGATGGCTTCCTGGAGGCCGCTGGTGAAGGATTCTTTACCGCTGAAATCAGCGAGGTTCTGAGTTGCGTTTGTCATAGTCTCTCCTTATTACGAGTTTTTCGCTTAGACTTCCGAAGTTTAACACCCAACCGGCGCGGGACGGTTCCTTCAAGGTTTCGCATTGTACCGGCTCACCTCGTCTGTTAAAACTTCGGAAGTCTGAGTCTCACTTTTGCTGATAACCGAAAAAGTCGTATCCTTATCATCTTTGCCGATACACCCGTCCACCCTTGACAACGGCAACAGGCACCAGTTTCTGCTTTCCAATGCGGACTACGCCGTGCGAGTCCACGAGTTGGAACTCACCCTTGCGTAACTCAAAGACAACCGCATCCCCCCACGCCCCGATGGCCAGCGTGCCAATTTTATCCGGCATCAAAATCGTCTGTGCGGGGACGGAAGTAACCTTCGCAATCGCGTCGTTGAGGGGCATGCCGAGATGGAGAAATTTGGTGACAACCGTTGCCAGGTCGTAGACGGGGCCGTTGAGGTTGTAAACGTGCAGGTCGGATGAAATTGTCTGTGGCTGGACGCCTTGCGCCATCGCGCGTTCAACGACATCCCAGGAGAATGAGCCAGCGCCGTGTCCGACATCAAAGATGACGCCGCGCTCCATCGCCTCACGCACCGACTTGTGCACTTTTCCGCTTTCGTCCAGGATGCCGCACCGCATGCCGTGGAAGCAATGGGTCATGATGTCGCGTTCGCGCATGACGGCTAAGATGTCGTCAATCGAACCGCACCAGGCATCTTGTGGGTGCACCATGATGGGCAGCGAAGCGGGGGCTGCGTCTGCGGCTTCGCGTGCGCGATGCAACGGCAGCATCCCTGACCGTTCGCTGACGATGCTGTTCTTCGTCAGTCGCACCTTTACCCCTAAGATGATGTCGCGGTGCTTCTCGATCATTTCGCAGGCCTTGCTGACGTTGGCATATTCTGGGATTTCAAACTCGCCGATTTCGCGGGTCAGCATCCCCTGCGACGAGATGTTGAGTTGCGCCAAAATCCGCGTTTCGCTCACGTCAATCACATACTTGCGAAATCCCGGAAAGGTGTCCGCGCCCGCCGAACCGGCATCGACCACCGTGGTCGCGCCCTTCGCCAGGCAGGTCGGGTCCGGCTCAATGCCGAAGTGACTGACGCCGTAGAACACATGAACGTGCAGGTCAATCATCCCCGGCGTGACAAGGCATCCGCTTGCGTCCAACACCTCTCGGGCACCTGTCTTAGGCAAATCGGCTCCAACTTCGGCGACGACGCCACCCCCCCCGCCCGCGGGGGGGCCAAGGGAGACGTCCTTAGTCCCCCCCGTGGACGGGGGGGCGGCAAACGCCACATCCATCTTTGTATGGATATTTTGTGCGGGGTCAATCAGCGTCCCGCCTTTGATGAGCAATCCGTAAGTCATATCGTAACCTCCGTTAAAATGGCATGTTTTAGAAAACGGTTTACATTTTGAAAACGTGTTGTGTGATAGTAATACGTAATGCGTAATACGTGAGTGTACCTCTTACGCATTACGTATTACGCATTATTATTCAGGGTGTAAAATCAGCTTCAATCCACCCCGACTTTCAAAGAGATCAAATGCCTGTTTCCATTCGGAAATCGACATTTCATGGGTGATCAACGCTTTCGTGGAAACCATACCGTATTCCATCAGCTTGAGGGCGCGTTCCCACGCTGTCCGCTTCTGTGCAATGAAGCCTGTCACCTGTAGTTCCTTAAAGGCGATCCGTTCAAAGTCGATGTTGATCGGATTCCCAAATAAGCCCATCTGCGTGTACTTTCCGCGCTTGCGGACTAACTCGAGTCCCAGCCGAGCTGCTGGCGCAGCCCCTGAACATTCCAGCACCACATCGGCACCGTAGCCGTTGGTATGCGCTTTGATTATTTCCACAGCGTCGTCCTTCTCAACATTGATGGTCAACGTTGCGCCGAGCTCCTGCGCACGTTTCAGCCGATTCTCGTCAATGGAGGTGCCGCACACAGCGACGATGCCGCCCTCCGCTTTCGCCAATTGCAAGCTGAGAAGCCCAATGGTTCCCGGCCCGGTGATCGCGACGAAGTCTCCAGCAGAGATCTTCGTTTGCTCGATGACGCCGTGAACACAACAGGCGAGAGGCTCTGTGAGTGAACCCGAAATGAAATCCACGTTCGGCGGGAGCTTGTGCAAACCGCGTTCGGGAACGGTACAATACTTCGCAAATGCGCCGTTATGCCAGTAGCCGATCACCTGTCGTTGATTACAGAGATTATGAAATCCCGATCGGCAATAGTCGCACTGCCCACATGTCCAGAAGCCGGGTTCGACGGTCACGCGCTCCCCAACTTTGACGCTCTTGACTTCTGACCCGCACTCAATGATTGTGCCGCTGAATTCATGCACGATGACGACCGGTAGCTTCATCGGAATTTTGATGTGGTCATGATAGATGTGCAGGTCTGACCCACAGATGCCTGCGCTATGCACATCCAACAGGACTTCATCGGCGTTGGGCTTCCGAACCTCGACATCGCGGAGTTCCGTGAACCCGTCGCCACGCTGATATTTGACGACCCCTTTCATAAAAGCCTCCGTTAAGTGATTTTCAATAAAGCAAGGAGCAGTTTCTATGAGTATATCACAAGCGATACCCCATATTCAATCTTTCGACGGTAGAAATTCCCCACGCCTGAAGAATGAGTTGAATTCCTGAACATAATCATCTTGTCTTTGAGTCCGTCTAATGATATAATAAAATAACGGATTCAATCCCTAAAATGCTCGGCGATGGGGTTCGCCCTAAACCACTGAGAATCTCAGTTGATAACCCCTACCCAGGACGTCGTGTCCAGGTAGGGGTTTTTTTTATTGTCATCGCAGATTTGCCAAATCGAAGGAGGAATATCGCGTGTGCGCATGGAAACACGGACTGCATTATGCCCTACAGAAAGACGCCCTTTCGTCAGATGGGTGCCCCATCTGCACGCTATTGGTTGCTGGCATGCGCAAGCATCTGTTCTGGTTTCTGTACCAGAATGTCAATGATGTGCTCAGTCGGAAACGATTGCTGGAATCAAAAGGCTTTTGCAAGACGCATGCGTGGCAATTGTATCAGATTGAGCGAGACGAGTGGAGCGATAGCCTGGATGTGGCTATACTCTATGGCGATCAAATCCGCGATGCGATGCGCACGTTGGAAGGTTTGAAGCGGGCTCTGCCCTCTCTCAAACCGAAAAGAGGATTCTTCCACAACCTGCTCAAGTCCAAATCCCCCCTCTATCCCTCCTTTTCAAAGGGGGGAAGGGGGGATTTCTGCCCGAAAAAGGAATGTCCTGCTTGTGAGTATCAACACGAGATGGAGACCAATCGAATTGGCTCTTTCATTCAATCGTTGGGGGAAGCAGAGTTTCGAGAGCGATATGAGGCATCCTTTGGGCTATGCATCCCCCATTTCTGGAAGGCATTGGAGACGACAGATGATGAAAACCTCAAAGTCTTTTTGATGAACGTGCAACGCGCCAAACTGGAACGTCTCTCCTTTTGGCTAGAGGAGTACATCCGCAAGCACGACTATCGGTTTGCGAACGAGCCCAAAGGGGAAGAGTCGATGTCTCCCCGCTGGGCGATTGAGATGAGGGTTGGAAAACCGTATCAGAAATAGATTTCGATACGCGAAGTTTACCCTTGAGCGGGTTTCGATACGCTTCGCTACTCAACCACCGAGCGAAGGGTTACTCAATCCAAGGGAAAGTGAGGATGGCATGGATTTCAAACACAAAAATCACCTGGTATCTGGCTACGTCACGCTCCAAAAGTTCGTTCAAGAAATCCGCGCCCTAATCTACGAAGGGCGCACACCGACAGGAACAAGCACACCCTTGACGCCGCTTCCGAAGGAGATACAGGATGCCATCTTAGCCGCTTTGGACGAGGTTGTATTCCAATTTGAAGCCTTGGCGCAGCGCTATGTCGCCGATGAATTGACAGCGCGGGCGAAAAAGCAGCGCGTTTCTGCGACCCAAATGTGGGCGTCGGTCCTGTTGGGTCAATTGCGAGACAACATGGCAGATTTGCACCCGGAAAGATTTGAGCGGCAGTTTGGCGAATTCGATTCGCAAGAGGAACGCGAACATCTTCAAGAGGTCATTGAACGCATCCTGCGCAAGTTGGAGGAGACCCAACGCCTTGTTTAATTCCGTAAGGAGGTAAAATTGTTGAAAACTGAAACAAATTCATAAAGATGGTGAGCGATGGAGTCCGCTCGTCCCCTGTAGGGAAAACCGCTTCTCTGCTGATGACTCCTGTGATAAAAAACGGATAATTGGAGGACTGAAATGGATAAGCACTGGCTCACCATCTTAACGAAGAGCCTTTACATTGGCATTGGCGGGTGTTTGGGCGCTAACGCCCGTTATTGGCTGGGGGGCTGGCTCAACGGACGCTGGGGGTCCACTTTCCCTTATGCGACGTTCGTTGTGAATATAACCGGCTCTTTCCTGTTGGGGCTGTTTGTCGCCCTCATCACCGAACGTTACATCGTTTCCAATCCCAACCTGCGGCTTTTAATTGCCATCGGGTTTATCGGCTCATACACCACTTTTTCAACCTTTGAATATGAAACCTTTGCGTTAGCGGAGACGGGAAGTTATTTTCAAGCCGTGTTGAACGTCGGTTTAAGCCTGTTTGTTGGATTCGTTGCGGTTTGGTTGGGAGCGCGGTTGGCGCGTTTCCTGTAGTCCATGAAATAAAATAGGAGGGGTTCATTTCCCAGGGGGTTTCATTGGATTCAAATTTTTGACACCGAAAACGTCAAAAATCTGTCACCCCTTTTACGCCCACATCTCCCCGTTTTACGCCCACTCACCTTATTTCTCCCATACTTCATCCAGTCAAAATTCTGACATCAGACGCCACGGGCCTGGTGAAGGAAGTTGCACCGCATGCCTGTGTTTATTCAGTTTGTGCGGCATGCGGATGGTGTGGCATAGAAGTTGCTTTAACTCATGGCGTTAGAATTTCTTATCGAAGCTATCGTTTGTTTTATCTGCAAGGATCAAAACAACCAACAAAGGAGATAAACACCATGCGAAAAATCATGTTCACCCTCATGAGCATATCTTTGCTGTTCAGTCTGGCGGTATTGACAGCAAGTGCGAAAGAGGCAAAAGCAACCGGAGCGTCAAAAGTTACCGCCGCTCAAGCGACTGATGCTATGAAAGCGCATCCTTCCAAAGAGGCAAAAGCAACCGGAGCGTCAAAAATTACCGCCGCTCAAGCGACTGATGCTGTGAAAGCGTCCCAGCCCTGGCAAGAAGAAACTCAAGGTAAAAAGGTGATCATTCTATCAAAAGATGGTCAACCTCTCTTCGAGATAAAGCATGCCGTGGGCGCTGTTGATGTCAGTCAGCTTATGATTGGCGATGCCTCCCTTTCTAAGAATGGAAAGGCGTATGATGTCAATATTACACTCGCTGGTAAATCAGCCGCAACCCTCAAAGTGAGCAGCCAAACAGGGCAGCTTATCCTCAATAAGATGTCCAAGACTCCAAAGAAGATGTCCACAGCTCCAAAGGGAGAGCAAGAGAGCGGCAGGGACACCCAACATCATCGCCGTTGAAGATGCGGTGTTGAGGCGCTACGAGCGGTCAAACCTTCCGAAGGTTCTAAACCTTTGGAAGGTTCCCCCTCGCGAATCAACGGCGTCTACAGTACCAAAAGCGGATTTACGAACTCGCCCACAGCTTGACCTACCATGCCTTTGCTTAACTAAACCAGGCAAAGGTTCGCTCGACAATCCACAGCCACACTCGTACCACAAACCCCTTCTTCCCTGCCTTTGGTTCCTTTTGAATTTCCACTTCACCTAACACGAATTTACGATGAAAAAGTCGTAGTTGAAGTCGCCACACTTCAGGGACTGCGCCGATCTATCGGAGTCCCTAGGGCGAAGCGGGCCCAAATTCTTGCCAATTTGGCTACCAGTGACTTCACTGAATCCAAATTGGTATACAGATACCCCACACATTCTTTTGTTGCAATTGAATTGGGAATATAGTACGATAATGAGAAATGCAATCGATACACGAAATCAAATCTGAATTCCGACATCGCATTCTGGTGAAATTGATACTGGCTTTTGTGCCGCTGTTGCTGGTAACGTTGAACCTCGTCGGATGGTATTTCTATGAGATGACGAAGCGGCACCTTGACGATGAACTAGGAGTGCGGTTGATGGCAATCGCTGCTTCAGCGACGACGCTGATAGACCCCGAAAGATTGAGCCAATTAGAGCCTGGCGATGAAGAGACCGTTTTATATCGCCTTTTCCAATCGGAATTACGCCGTCTGGGTGGTTTGACGAAGGTTGAAAACATCTACATTTTAGACCGACACAATCGATATGTGGTAGACGCTTCGGGGAAGTATGCCATCGGTGCTCGCAACCCGATTGTCATGTTAGATACGTTAGAAATTGATTCCGTTCACGCTGGAAACAGAAACACCGCCGCGTCGGTCACCTATCAGGGCGCGGACGGCAGGTTCTACAAGTCGGGCTACGCCCCGATCATGGACGAAAAAGGGGAGGCTGTGATTGCCGTCGTGGGGGTAGATGCGAGCGCCCATTTCTTCGACGTCATCCGCCAGATGCGTCGCGGTATGTTTGTTATGGGGGCGTTAAGCGTTTTATCGGCGGTGGCTATCAGCATGTTCTTTGCCCGTTCACTGGTCAAGCCGATTCGCACGCTGGTCCAATCCGCCAAAGCGCTCGGCGCGGGCGACCTCTCTGCCAGAGCGAACCTGCGGGTCAGGGATGAAATCGGATTTCTGGGGGCGATTTTCGATGAGATGGCGGAGTTGTTGAACGCGCGAGACGAAACGTTGAAACGATTGTATGAACAGCGAATTTCCGACCTCGCTCAACTGTCGGCAGGTTTGGCGCATGAGATACGGAATCCGTTGGGGGCGATGCAGGGGTTCATCGGGCTTCTTCAGCGAAGGCTTCGTGAAAATCATGAAGCGGAAAAGCAACTGGCAGGGCAGATTGAAAAAGAGATCCAAAACTTGAACCAGATTGTGACCGAATTTTTGCAGTTTGCCCATCCGCAGCCGCCACAAATGATGCGTGTGGATGTAAACGAAATCATCGACGACGCGCTGCTGTTATCCCCAACAGGCGATCAGGCAGAACGCCCCGACATTATCATCAAAAAAGAGATGATGCGCCAGTCGTTGTTCGTGATGGGGGATGTCGGACAGTTGCAACGGGTGTTTCTCAACCTCATCAAAAACACCATCGAAGCGATGCCCGAAGGCGGCACACTGGTCATTGCTTCACAGGTCATCGAAAATGGTGGGACACAGTGGGTGCAGGTGGACCTGACGGATTCTGGGGTCGGCATCGCGCCGGAGGTTGGCGAGCAACTGTTCACGCCATTCTTCACTACGAAGGATACCGGAACGGGGTTGGGATTGTCGATCGCTCATCGTATCCTGGAAGCCCATGGGGCGTCCATCACATTTCACAGCGAGGGCAAAGATAGGGGAACCACCTTTCGGATTCGACTCCCCGTTGCCAAAGGAGAGGGAAATGAGCAAAATTCTCGTCGTTGAAGACCATCCGGGCATGCGACAAAGCCTGTGTCAGATGTTAAAAGAAAACGGCTATCCGGTTGACGAAGCGGCTGATGGCGAACAGGCGATTGAGCGCGTCAGAACGACGATTTTTGACCTCGTGATTCTTGACTTGAGATTGCCAAAGCGGGATGGCATTTCTGTGCTTGAAGCGCTCAAAAAGGTCAACGCAGAGACGGCTGTGATCATGATCACAGCCTACGGGACGGTAGAGACTGCTGTGCAAGCCATGAAACTAGGCGCGTCCGATTTTATCCAGAAGCCCTTCACCATTGATGAAATGGAGTTTAAGGTCAAGCGTGTCCTTGAAGCGCAACGTCTGAATTGGGAAAATCAGCGGCTGACGTGGGAAAATGAATACCTTCGACGAGAAGTGGGCACCCAAACCGATTGGGACATTGTGGGGGTGAGCGAGAACATGCGTCAGGTGCTCAACACCGTGCAGCAAGTAGCCCCGACCAAAAGCACCGTGTTGATTCGTGGCGAGAGCGGCACGGGCAAAGAATTGATTGCTCGAGCGATTCATGAACACAGCAATCGGAGAGATAAACCGTATGTTCGCGTCAGTTGTGCGGCGTTGGGGGAAGGCGTTTTGGAGAGCGAGTTGTTCGGGCATGAGAAAGGAGCGTTTACCAACGCGGTGGTGCAGCGAATTGGACGGTTTGAACTCGCCGATGGCGGGACGCTGTTTCTGGACGAAATTGGGGACGTCCCCCTATCGACGCAGATGAAGCTCCTGCGGGTTCTGCAAGAGCAGGAATTTGAACGGGTCGGCTCAAGCCGATCGATTCAAGTGGATGTCCGTGTGATTGCCGCGACCCACAGGGCGCTGGAAGCCGCCATCAAAGCAGGAACCTTCCGGGAAGACCTCTTTTATCGGCTCAATGTCATTCCGCTCTCTATTCCACCGTTGCGCGAACACAAAGAGGACATCCCACTTCTGGTCGAGGCGTTTTTGAAAAAATATAGCCGGGAGACCAATAAGCAGGTGACTAAAGTTCAACCGGAAGGGATGAATTTACTCATCAACTACTCGTGGCCCGGAAACGTGCGGGAGTTGGAGAACGTCATTGAGCGCTGCGTCGTGTTGGCGGTTACCGACAGCATTATCGTTGAACAACTCCCGCCTGAGATTCGCGCCGAGACAGGCGATGCGCCCTTGAAAGTTCCTGAAGACCTTCCATTGCCGCAAATTTTAGACAACCTGGAGAAGCAACTCATTATCCATGCGTTGTGGAAAGCAAACAGCGTCAAGGCGGAAGCCGCGCAATTGTTGGGAATTCAGCGCACTGCATTGCACTACAAACTGCAAAAGTATGGATTATCATGAAAACGATGATGTTACACTTACTAACCTAACCCCCCGGCCCCCTTCCCGACACGGGAAGGGGGAGTCGCTTTTCCCCTCTCCTCGTAGGTCTTGGACTCTCGCACAGCGGAGAGAGGGGCCGGGGGAGAGGTTTAGAGATTGCGCAACATCATTTGGACCATTACAAAAAGTATGAATTATCATGAAAACGATGATGATTTTTATATGCATACTCCTGCTATATTTCATCGCTTCAAACCTCGTCGAGGGCCGCCAAGCGGGGCCAAAACGGGAGGAGGCGCATCGCGTGGCGCAAGCGAACACTTCTATTCCTAAACTCCGAGATACCCTTCGGGAATTAGAATCGGAACAAAAAACCCTTCTTGCAGAACGGAAAAAGCGGGAAGCGCGCCTGATCGCACTGAAAGAAACAATCAAACAAGACAAAATCGACTTCCAGAAAAATGATAACTTCTTTAAGTATTTTATGCTTTCTGACAAACTGAAAAAGGCGCGAACACTTGCGGAGGAGATGATTCGGCTGGAAGAAAAAATCGCGGACATCGACGAAAGATTAAAAGACGTCAAAGATGAACTTGCGGACCAGCTCGCAAAGGAAGTGAAAAGGCTTCGACAGGAAGCGATACAGTCCGCCCAAAGCGGGAATTTGGAAACAGCCCAACACCTTGTTGATGAAGCGACGCGATTACACACCGAAGAGAAACGTCTTGAAGCCACGCTCTCAAAGCCAGCCGCCAAGTACAGGAGGTTCTTGCATTTCCGCGTCAAAGCGGAAGACCATCCCAAGCAGGTCAGGGAAAAAATCATGCTGATTCGAGATGACATCGACCTCATTGAACAACGGCAAGGGGAGATTGATCAACAATTGGATTCATTCAGGAAAGAGATTGAATTTAATGAAACGATCCTCGCTTTCTTCGAGGAGGCACAGGATACTCCCAATAACGTTTCCGTTGTCAAGAAACTCCATCGTGAAATCAAGGTCACGTCAGAGAAGGCAGAATCCCTGCAATCCGAAAAGCAGACGCTCGCCTCCATTGCGGAGCAACTTGAGAGCAGATCGAAGTTGCTTGAAGAAAGGGTTGCAAAGAATGGCAACTCACCTTAAACAAAGGGCGAGCGGGGTCATTCCCTCGCTTCCTCGCCTCCTCGTCTCCTCTCCTCCCGTAAGGTCAGTTTGTAATCAACCACGAGGTAAAATGCAATGAAAATTGAAGGTGAAGCCAAATTGGTGAAGATCTTTATCGGCGAAAGCGACCAATGGCATGGACGCCCCCTGTATGCTGCCATTGTGCGTCAGTGTCGCGAAATGGGGATTGCCGGTGCGACTGTCACCCGTGGCATCGAAGGCTATGGCGCAAATTCCCGCATCCACACCGCGCGGCTTTTACGCCTTTCTGAGGATTTACCCATCAAAATTGAGGTCGTTGACATTCCAGAGCGCATCACCCAGTTGTTGCCGGTGCTGGATGAAATGGTGACGGAAGGATTGATTACGATTGAAGATGTGCATGTCGTCAAGTATGCCCACAATGCCCAGAAAATGAACAAATGAGCAAATGTAACTAAACTTTCAATATTAAAGTTTGTCTCTTGAATCGACTTGATGTACGGGAAGAGTGGAAGAATGGAAGAAAGGGAAGGAAGGCATTTCTTCCATTCTTTCCCGAAAAAGGTATCGTTTATTTTTAAAAGTTATGATTTGCTGTTGTGTCAGTTGAACCTAATGACAGGTATCAAAATTGCACTTCCTGTAATCGGCCAGCGTACAATACGCTGCCAGCTTGTTCCAGATGGGTTGTGAACAAGCTGGCAGTATGTTCTATCTTTCAACTTTTGCACGCATCCTGCAAAGCACCTAAGCGGGCAATCGGAGTGTCCCCGGCGGTGCAACTCCGTTCCTCACGTTTCACGCAATACGCATTACGCACTACGTTTCACATTTCAATCCATCATAGAAAAGAAGGGAAGCTGATGAATGAATGGAAATTAAAAGTATTTGGTATCTTGACGATTCTCGTGGTCGTCGCCGTCCTGCATATCAAACTGTTTCAGTTCGCTGAGATTGTTCATCAGGGCGCATTGCGAACCCTGCTCTGCCTTGGGCGAGTGATAAAAGTGGATACAAGCGAATCTGTTGATCAGATTGTGACCTTTCGCGTTCTCTCCGGTCAATTCCGCGGGGAAACCGTTTCGGTGAACAACATCTGGGCAGGACAGGCATTTGGAGATCGCGTACTGCGGAAAGGGGATGTGCTTTTCCTGGAAATCCCCCTTCGACGCCAGAATCAAACAACCATCGACGAGGTGCGGATGCTCGAATATTTCCGAACGCCTTTTCTTCTCTACATCACGGGCTTATTAGGGTGTTTGATGATTTATGTCGGCGGGATGAAGGGGGTGCGGGCGATTTTGACGCTGTTTGTCGATGCGGTTGTCGTTCTGTTCGTCCTGGTTCCGCTGATGCTTAAAGGATATAACCCCATCGCCGTTGCCCTGTTGATCGCGGGTTTGCTGACCCTCTCGACCTTCGTCATCATTACCGGGTTCAGTTTCAAAGTGGTTTCCGGGGTGCTCGGAACGCTGGGCGGATTGGCAGTCGTTGGCATTCTTTCCGTCATTAGCCAGAAGGTGATGATCTTGACAGGATTGGCGGAGGAATTCGGCTACCTTGAACTGGGCATTGCCCTCTGGCGAACGGAAGGGGCACACGGCTGGAATTATGCCGGTTTGCTATCGGCGGGGGTCATCCTGGGAGCGGTTGGCGCGATGATGGATGTGGGGATGTCCATCTCCTCTTCCGTTTATGAGGTCAAGCAGGTGAATCCGAATATCACCGTGCGGCAAGCCATCCGCGCCGGGCTGAACGTGGGGAGAGACGTTATGGGGACCATGGCGGACACGCTGATCTTCGCCTATCTCGGTGCGGATATGATTATCATGTTGCTTCCGCGAATTGACTTCCCAGAGATTGGCAGGGTCAACCCTTTCCTTCAACTGGTCAATCATGAGGCGGAGGCTGTCGCAATCATACAAGCCATCGTCGGAACGATTGGGTTAGTTTTGACCGTCCCGATCGCTGCGATAATTGCCGGCACCCTGACCCGGTACAGGAAAATACAACCATCAGACATCCATGAAGACCTGCCCTCAGCAGAGGAGATTGAGGCACGCTTCCGCGCCAGCGAAACCGGCAGAGCCCGTTGGGCGGTGCCGATTGGGCTGATGGTCGTTTTCTTCGGGACACAATACCTTTACCATCGCGTCAACCATGCGTCAGCAACCATCGCCGAGCAGCGAGACGCAAACGGAAATCTGATCTCCAGGTCTGAGTACGCCAAGGGCAAAGTGGTTCGTCTCCTCGATGCAAACGCGACGAATGAGACGACCGAACACCACATTCTTGAGGTGAAAATTCTTTCCGGGCTCTATAAAGGACAACACCTTGTCCTGCGGAACATCGTCAATCGCGCCATGCCGTTACTGAGCATCCCCGCCACACCTGGAGATATTGTCCTCTGCCGCGTCGGTGGTACGCCGGAGCAAATCAGCCTGGTCAATATTGTCCAGGAATATGGACGGGATGGGTTCCTACTCTTGATGTTCGGATTGATGTTAATACTCATCATCCTTGTGGGGCGAAACGAGGGCGTTCGCACGGTCTGTTCGTTGATTGCCTCCGGGCTGATTATCTATTTCTTCATGCTCCCCTTGATTTCACAGGGGAAAAATGCGGTCATAATTGTCACCCTGACCTCCGGTTTAATTGCGTTTGTCTCCCTGGTGTTTGTGATTGGCCCCAGTCGAAAAACCTTTTCAGCGGTGTTTGGCACCATGGGAGGCATCCTTGTCGCCGGGTTGATTCTCATCTTCGCGCAAAACTATCTCCATTTTTCCGGCTTGGAAAATGCAGTTTCAGCGGACATCGTCGAAGCAATCCGTAAACCGCCTTTCGACTTTCATCAGGTGCTGCTCGCCGGGATGTTGATGGGGTTGCTCGGTGTGGCGGTCGATGGCGCTATTGAGGTGGCTTCGTCGATGGAGGAGATTCGGCGGGCGAACCCCTACATGCCCACCTGGCGATTGATTGCGTCCGGTATGAACGTGGGTACGGATATACTCGGGACGATGGTAAATACGCTGCTGTTTGTTTATCTAGGAACGCGGTTGCTACTCGTGATGGCAGTGACAGCTCCAAACCTGGGGCTCTTTGTCTCCCCCACGGTGGAGCTCTTGAGCATCGGCATCGCCTCCGCAGAGATCGTGCGCTTACTCGTCGGGACGCTTGGGCTCGTACTGACCATCCCGATGACGGCGATGATCTCTGGGTTCTGGAATCTGCAAAAAGGGGAACGTGAAGGGTGATAAGGAAAGGAAGAAATGGTCTGCCTCTTTGCGTAAACCCAACATCTGGAGATTTCGTCTCATCATAAGGCGCTACCAGACGTTTTGTTTGTCTGCAATTTGACAGAATTAGCAACTTGACTTTGTTAGATTTCTTGGTAGCCCAAGATTTCGACAAGCTCAATCCAGCGGATTCTATCTTGGTTCGTGAACGAAAGGGCCAACTTAGAAAGTTGGGCTACAAGGGCATCCGTTTCTAATTTAACAAAGTCAAAGCAATAGTGTCACAAAAATGAACCATCCCCATTAGAACCAATACAAAGCTAAACATCAAAGAATCAGATTTCGGTGAAAGAAAGGAGTCACAATGAATCGACCCCCAGAAACGTTTGTTCATGTCCCGGAGGACCGCCTCCTTAACTTTGCCACTGCCTGCTTTGAGAAGGCAGGCCTGGAACATGACCACGCGGCACTCATCAGCCGCCTGCTCGTCAACTCAGACCTCCGCGGCGTCCGCAGTCACGGCACACGCACGGTCAACGGTTACTGTAGCGGCTTTGAGAGCGGACATCTCAACCCACGTCCCAACGTCCAGCTCCTGCATGAGACCCCGACCGCCGTCGTCTTGGATGGCGATGGCACGCTCGGTTATCTCCCCATGGTCCGTGCGTCCGAACACGCGATCGCCAAGGCGAAGGAGGTGGGGATTGGGATGGGACTCGTGCGCCATATCGGCCACTACGGTTCGGCGGGCCACTACGCACGGTTGTGCATGGAAGCGGGTTGCATCGGCTTCTCGGTCCAGGGCTATCAAGGGCAGGGGAATGCCAGGGGACGCGACCCCAAACCGCAGCTCGGCTACTTCGGCAATCCGCCCATCTGCTTCGCCGTACCCTCCGGGAGTGAGCCCCCTGTAGTGCTCGACGCCGCTACCTGTATCATGGCGGACTACCAGCGCGGCCCAAAGTTCGATGAACTCCTGACCAAAATCCCGGCAGCCTTTTTCAAGAGCATGGGTTATACAGCCGTCGCAAGCCTCCTCGGCGGTGGGTTGACAGGCTTCACCCTCCCTGTTGAGAAGGAAGGCTGGCAAGGGGCGCGGATGGGAGGGATGGTCCTCGCCATCCATGTGGAATCTGTGGTGCCCGAGGCGGTATTCCGTGCGGAAACGGATCGGCTGGTGCGGGACGTGCGAGAAAGCTACGAACCGATGCCCGGCTACGACCGCGCCCTGCTCCCCGGAGCTATTGAGCAGGAGCGGCTTCAGATGCACCGTCGTGAGGGCATCCGCTACGGAGAGCCGGAGCAGGAGTCGGCGCGCGCCGCGAGCCAGCGGCTCGGGGTTCTGCTCCCGTGGGATTGATGCCACGTCGTAAGATAATTTTAACTTGACTTTTAAAATTAAACTGGCGAACCCGTCGTAGAACATGCGGCTCGCTTGTTCCATCCCCTGATGAACCAGCCAGCGGCAGGCTCTACGAGGTGAACCAGCCAGCGGCAGGCTCTACGAGGTGACTGTTCCCCGAATTTAATAAAGTCCAATATTGGAGTTACGAATGTCACCGAAAGTTATTACAGAAACCCACCTGACGAACTTGACTCCCTCCCACAGAGGGAAAGTACGCGATCTTTATAATCTCGAAGATCAATTGCTGATCGTCTCAACGGATCGGATTTCAGCATTTGATTACGTTTTGCCGAACGGCATCCCCTACAAAGGGCGCATCTTAACGGGGCTCTCTGAGTTCTGGTTCAATTACACCCGCTCCATTGTCGATAACCATCTGCTCACGACGGATGTCGCGCAGTATCCCGATGTGTTGCGACCGGATGCGGAACTGCTCAAAGGGCGCTCCATGCTTGTTCGTAAAGCCAAACGAGTTGACATTGAATGCGTGGTGCGGGGGTATCTCGCCGGCTCTGCATGGACGGAGTATCAAAAGGATGGGACCGTGTGTGGTGCGAAGCTACCTGAAGGGTTACAGGAATCGGATCGCACCCCTGAGCTCATCTTTACTCCCGCCACGAAAGCGGAGCACGGTCACGATGAGAATATCTCAGTTGCTCAGATGGAACAGGTTATCGGGAAGGGGTTAGCGGATAAAATTATCCGTACCAGTTTTGACCTGTTTCGCGCGGCAAGCAGCCATGCCGAAAGTGTCGGTCTGATTCTTTGCGACACGAAATTCGAGTTTGGTCTGCTCAATGGTCAACTTCTTCTCATTGACGAGGCATTCACACCTGATTCATCTCGTTTCTGGCCGAAGGCTGAATACCAACCTGGCAGGTCCCAACCCAGTTTTGACAAACAGTATGTGCGCGACTACCTCGTGGAGATCGGTTGGAACAAACAGCCCCCTGTCCCCGAGCTGCCAGAGGAAGTCATCCGGCGGACCAGCGAAAAATATCTGGAGGCGTATCGTTTGATCGTGGGAAGGGAATTGGCATGAAATGTGTAGACGCATCCTTGAAAAGGTTCAAAACCTTTTCAAGGATAAGGTCGCTTAACCACCTATGGCGTCCAGGAAGCCTGCACGAAGACCAACGTAAACCCGTGCGGAAAAGTGGCCGTCGCGGTGGCGGTTGACTGCTCCAGCGTCCCAGCAAGCGGTGTGGAGTCCACGTTCACCGAGGAACCGGTTTCGGGGATGAGCTTGAGATGAATCACGGTTCCGAGCGGAATGTGATGCGCTTCAAGCACCAGGGTCACCGCTGTGGGCAAGTCAATGGTGACGTCAGGGTTGACGAAGCTCCCCGCCGGGTTTGCCGGTACGGGAACGTTCCCTATTGAGACAACACGGAGTGCCGGTCCATTGGGCAGGAAAATGAAACCCGGGTGGACAACAAACGGGGGCGGACTCGCGCTACCGGTGAAATTGTGTTGGAATGCCTCCAGGCGGATACGACCGTATGAACCGTTACCCGCGTAACTATTTCCCTTCGTTCCTCCATCGGCTTTAAGCGTTCCTGCTCCGCTGATGATGGATGCCATGAGGCGGATTGCGCCGCCGCTGCCACCGCCACCACCGGCCACGCCGCCATTGGCCGGGCCACCATCGCCACCCTTAGCGTTGATAGTACCGGTGACACTAATCGAGGTCGAGCTGGCGATGAGCAGAGCACCACCCCCGGCACCACCGCCACCGCCGCCGGTGGTACTGGTCGAGTTAGTTCCCCCTCCTCCTCCTCCTGAACCACCCAACAACGGCAGTAGAAAGTCGTTGCCGTAAGCTGAACCACCGCCGCTACCTGATGAATTGTTGCCGCCGGCCACTGCGTGACCCCCACCGCCACCGCCAACATTTGTTGCAGCACCACCAGTCCCTCCCCCGGGACCATTTCCTGGCCGAACAGGTGTGATGCTCGCACCGACGCCACCTCCAAAGCCTCCTACACCTGCAACGGAGGGGACGTGGGCGACCAATCCCGAATGCCCATTCTGACCGCTGAGGTCAAGCGTTCCGGCAATCTGAACCGCCCCCGAAGCCAACCAGACCAGTGGTCCGGAACCGAGCACTTCGGCCCCGAGCCGAACCGTGACACCCGAGGGAATCGTGATGGTCGTGAAGTGGTAGATATTGTCACCATCCGGGTCCAGCAGCGGGGTGAAGGTCCTTGGATCGAAGATGATGATCCCTGGCTGTGCGCCTGAAAGATCGAGCGCCCCATCTGCGCCGGTGGAGCCGCTGTTAAACTGTGCGTTGACGGCCCTACTCCCAAGTAGGGTCAGAGCAGTGGACAACCACAGAATTATCCAGAAGTGTGAGAAGCTTGGGGTAAGATTGATTTTGTTTGCGATTTTAGGAAATTCCTTCATGACGTGTGTTACCTCCTTATGTGAAATGACCTGTTAAGTCCGTCGTGGCAACTTGAGTCGCTAAAACAGGAAGCGACTGAAGTCGCCACTACAAGCGAAAGTTTCTTTTTTACCCAAATTAGTTACGCTTTACTGTCCTGCTAGATTTTGGACGCTGATGCCTCCCCCTTGCGTTTTTCCTTCAATAGCCTCCGGTGCCGCACGGTTGAGCACCGAGAGAGCGGTACTGATGACTTCGCCCTCAAAGAATCCAGGGGCCGCCTGGTTCACCACCGAAACAGCAGTGCTGATGAATTTACCTTCAAAGAAGCCAGGGGCCGCCTGGTTCACCACCGAGACAACAGTGCTGATGAATTCACCTTCAAAGAAGCCAGGGGCGGCGCGGTTGGCCACCGAAATCGCTGTGCTTGTCATTTGACCTTCAAAAAAGCCAGGTGCCGCCTGATTGAACATTGAAACTTGGATAAAAACATTACGGACGGGGATATCTTTTGCATCCAGCGGATCGGATTGATGAGCGACTTCCTCACCGTCATCGAAACCGTCATTGTCAGTATCGTAGTTGAACGCATCCGTGCCGAGCACAACTTCCTGGCCATCGCGCAGACCATCTGCATCGTTATCCTCATCTCCGTCGCGGATGCCATCGTTGTCGGTGTCCATGTCGGTTGGGTCGGTGCCAAGCAAGACCTCCACCGCGTTCGCCAGACCATCGTTGTCGTTATCCTCTTCGCCGTCAAGAACCCCGTCCCCATCCGTGTCCGGGGCATCAGGATTGAGTCCAAGGCTGGCTTCAACGAGATCAGGCACGCCGTCACCATCGCGGTCATCGGCGATGTCAAAGATATGGAACACCCAGACCACGCCCCCAGCCAGCCGATTCCCGGCAAGGTCGGTGATGGCTGTGGTGACTTGCGCATGGTAGTATCCAGGGGACAGCCCGTTCGTGAAGTTCATAAAGGCACCCTGGACATCAGCCCGAAATTGGAGTGCCCCGTTGGTGACGGTTACATCGTCGGCGGTATTGAAGTTGCCGTCTGGTCCAGCTTCAGTCAACGAGAATGAAGCGGGGGTGAGGGTCGAGGGCTCAATCGGCTCATTGAAGAAGACGGCAAGCGCCTTGATGTTGCCGATGATCGCGCCGTTTCCGGGGGAGACAGCGGTCACACGCGGTGGTGTTGCGTCAGAGGCGAGGGTGACGACAACCTCATCCGTCCATGCCGCGTTGCCGCCGGTGTCACTGGCGCGGGCGCGGAGCGTGAATGAAGAACGCTCCGCAAGCAACGGCGTGGTAAAACGGTGCTCGAAGGGGAAATTGCCATCGGTGGCAACCTTCACCCCATCCACATAGAACTCGACGTTGCGCACCTGCACATCGTCGGTAACGTCCGCCGTGACACGCACCAGCTTTCCCTCCTCGGCTTTCGCCGGGTTCAGCGGGAAACTGGCCGAGAGGGTGATGGTTGGCGGCACCCCCTGGGCGTCATACGTAAGGTAGTTGATGACCTGCATCCCGGCGGCGCTGTCGGCGATGTATGCGAGCCCATTATAAAGGGAGACAGCTCGGCTGACACCAGGGGTATCGAATGAGGTGAGGAATCGAGTCACATCAGTCGGGGCGGATCCGTCGTAGAGCTCGACAGCTAAGGTGTCCGTACCACCAAAGCTAGTCGTAGCAATAATGAGGCCCGCTCCATTGGCAGTGATGTCGTGAACCGCGGCTTGGGTAGTGGGCGGAGAACCGATGAGAACAGGATTTTTCGGATCGCTGACATCAATGACCGAATACCCGGTAAAATAGCCAACATAAGCAAGCCCACCTCCGACGAACAGTTTCCTGCCAACCTCCAACGGTGAGGGGGAACCAGAAACAGCGATAGTACCGAGTAAGGGCAACCCGTCGGCCAGTGAACCATAAATCAACAGTGAAGTATTTGTGAGCACAAAAAGTTCATCTCCTGCCAGTGCCACATCATGAATCTGACCAGAGATGGTCAATCGCTCCAACTCGATACCGCTCGCCAGGTCCACTGCGGCGAGTAGCCCCGTTGAAGTCCCAAAATAGGCGATATTACCGCCGGCAGTAACTGCCTGTGCCGTACCGCCGAGATTGACCTGATGGACAATCCGCGCTGCCGGTGGGTCGCTGATGTCAATGATCGCCAGCCCAGTTGAACCATCTGCCACAGCGATCCATCTCCCGGCGCAGGCGACAGCCAGTGCGGTACCCGGCGTGTCCACTTGAGCGATGATGACCGGATTCATGCCCGTGAAAACGTTGAAAACCGAAATGCCCGCCCCCGAATCCGCCACCACTGCGATGTCATTGAGCGCACAGACATCCACCGCTGTCCCCGGCGTGTCCACCGAGGCGATGATGCCGGTCCGGGCAGGCGTGCCAGTCAGCGGGTCAGTCCCCTCCCGCACCTCCGCGCCATCGAGGACACCGTCGCCGTCGGTGTCAGGATTGCTTGGGTTGGTGCCCATGATGAACTCGCCGTCTGCGTCCAGACCGTCTCCGTCCGTGTCCACACCCAAGGCAGTCCCCAACAGAATCTGAGGCACCGTAATCCTGCCCCCACTGCCCGGCGTCGTAAAATCGGTGTAACCGACCCACAGCGTCTTCGCCTGAAGAACCCACGCCCGGTAGCGCGTATTGGGGGCGAGGATGAGGTTGTCGAACGCGACGCCGATATTCCCCGTCGTTCCACGCCGGACAATCTGGCTGGTGTCGAGGTTTTGCAGGATGTAGTAGTGGAGGCCGGTTTGCGTTTCCAGATTCTGATTCTGCGCGGACGCGATGGTTGCAAGAAACAGCAGAATGAAGCTGAACGTAAAATGTGAAGCGTGAAACGTAAAACGTAAATTCATCTGATTTCCCCTGTTGTGTTTTGACTTCAAAAGCGGATGTGATTCCCCACCGATGAATCGTTTTGAACCCACCGATGAATCGTTTTGAACCCACCGATGAATCGGTGGGCTATGATCAAATGTCCCTACGGGACATGAACTTGGTCGCACCCGTCCCGTAGGGACGGGATGACTCTAGCCCCGTGATTTATCACGGGGAACGGTTTGGAAATTGCTCTGGCTGAGGGCCGGTCATAACCGGCTATGAACCTCCCCCCTCGGCAAGGCTGAAGGCGGGGCAAAGGGTGGTTGAAAGGCCTTCCGCAAGGCTGAGGGCGGGGCAAGGGGTGGTTGAAAGGCCTGTGGACTTCCATTCTGTTGACAGGAACTGCCTTTGACAGGACCTCTACTCTTGGAAATATCGTTCATCTTGTCCACCCATTCTTGTGCCTGTTGTTCCCGCTCTCCTCCTAGTTTCCATGGTAATCGTCTTTCACTTCTGGGCATAGCTGATGGTGGACCAATGCCAGGTCCTCGATAGGATGGCAGATCGGTAGTTGAGGATTCTCTGTCCTGCAATATCTTTTTCTGAATTTGTTCCGTGAAATCTCGGGCACGCTTATAAGTATCATACGCATCGCTTGGATCCGGTTCTGGAGGAGGGTATCCACCAGAGGCAGCAAGACTCCCTGGAGGCCATGTAGGAGAAATCATTGGATCCCTGGTGGGTGCTATCCCAATACTTGCTCCAAATGGATCGGTCAAATTCGTTGGATTACTACGAACATACTCATACAACCCCATCCCATCCACATACCCCTTCGGATCTCGCTGGATAAATCGTCCAGAACGTGAATCCAAATACCGATTGCGGTAATAATAGAACCTACTCTCTTCATCAAACCGCCGCCCCGTAAACAGATACGGATTCCCAACCGCCGAACCCGCAATCGGATTCCCTGCCGCATTGAAGAACGACGGTTGCCCATAGTCCTCATAATCATACCCCTCCACCACACTGCCAGCCGCATCGGTCACCTTCATCACGTTATAGAGTTCGTCAGCGTGGTAGAAGAAGTCAACCCCGCCACGTTGCATGTTCAGAACTTCGTCGATGTAGAGACCGTAAACATAGGTCGCTTGCGTGATACCAACCGCGTCCTGCTCCTCAATGGCGCGCCAGCCGTTGTAGAAGTAGCGTGTGGTTTGTGGTGTGCCGTCATCAACAACTTTTTCAATGCGGCGGCCAAGAGCGTCATAGGCGTAGGTGGCAGCGATGCCGGCGGCGAGGTCAATGTGTATCACCATCCGGTTGCGGTAGTCATACGCGATGTCCCTCTGCATCGGTAGTCCATTGTCAATCGTGGTGAGGTTGCCATTCTTGTCGTACAGGCGTCCGTCAAAAGGCGTCGTCGTGTATTGGTTGGTCTGGGGGTCCGCCGGTTCAGGTAACGTTGAAATCATCGTATAGAGCCCCGCATCTGGTCCACCAGTCACCGTGGTGCGGTTGCCTACGCCGTCAAGGGCGTAGTTAATCGCTTCTGCTGGGCCGCTTGGGGGCGTCTTGACCGAGCGGGTGAGGCGATAGATGGAGTCATAAGTGTAGGTATGCGCCAACCCGCCCGGGGTGAGATCACTCCGCGAGGTCTTGTTGTACATCGCATCCCAGGTGTAGGCGCGGTCATCGAAGACAGTTGACAAACTGCGCAGGTGGGTCGTTCGGGTCATCCGTTTGACGCCATCGTATTCATAAAGGGTTTGCGTGTTGTTACCGTATTGGCGACGTTCCACACGCTCGGGGCCGATGTAGTTGTATGTTGCTATCAAACCCGCCTGATCGGTGATAGTCTTCTTTCGATTGAGTTCGTCGTAGGCGCAGATGATCAGGTGCCCGCCGGGATAGATGCAGAACAGCATATTTTCGACACCGTCATAGACAGAAGTGGTCGTCTGGCCGTTAAGTGTCTCGCGGATGACCCTTGAGAGCGAATCATAACTGCGAGTCACCAACGAATCGTTGTCTTGAGCGTGAACGAGGCGTGAGCGTCCATCATATTGGTAAATCTCGAATGTTGTGTCGTTCGACACGCCTAAACCCGGAGCGATGGCTTTGTTCGTCAGGCGGTTGAGCAGGTCATAAGTACAGAGCGCAACACTGCCGACCGCGTCGGTCATCGTGATGGGGGTGTCGTGGACATCGTAAGTAACTTTAAGTTAGTTCGGATCAGTTTTATGCGGCCAGTTGGGTCAGAC
>CAZOAL010000026.1:0-77930 GCA_964577695.1 uncultured bacterium
AGGATACCATCCTATCCCAAAAAAGTGCAAGGAATTTTTTGGAACTTACTTAAAATAGGCAGGACTTACACATTCAATGTTCCAAATGTCCTGTCAGGACCCCCCCACCACTTCCCCTTTACAGAGCAGTCGTCGTGGCCACCGGAAGTTGCGCATGGGTTTCCGAACTATGCTGACACATGAATTACAGCAAACTATCAACAGAGCCGTCAATGAGGCGATGCAGCGGCGTCACGAATACGTGACACTGGAGCATCTCTTATATGACCTTTTGAACGAAAAAACCGGTAGGGACGTTATCCAGAACTGTGGCGGCAATATCACAACACTCAAACGCGAACTGGAACGGTTTATTTCCGATAGTATTGAGACGCTACCGGAGGGACTCAAGTACACACCTGACTATACGGCAGCGTTCGAGCGGGTTCTTGATCACGCGAGCATCCAAGCGCAAGGAGCGGGACAGACCAAGATCGACGGGGGGAACATCCTTGCTGCCATGTTCCACGAACGGCGTTCCTATGCGGTCTACCAGTTGGAGAAGCAGGGAATCAGCAGGCTGGACGTCCTGAACTATATCTCACATGGCATATCGAAACTTGAGGTTGACGAGGACGATGAGACGATTACGCCTGTTGTCCCTGGTGAAGATGCGGAAGGTGAGCGGCCGGTGCGCGATGCGCTCGCCTCATTCACCGTCAACTTGATTGAACGTGCTAAAGACAACAAGATTGATTCGCTCATTGGTCGTGAAACGGAGATCAAACGGACGATCCAGGTGTTGTGCCGCAGACTCAAAAACAACCCGCTCTATGTCGGTGAGCCGGGCGTTGGCAAGACTGCCATCGCCGAGGGCTTGGCGCTTCAGATTCAACGCGGCGAGGTGCCTGAAGCGTTAAAAAACGTCGAGATGTATGCGCTCGACATGGGAGCGCTCATTGCCGGGACAAAGTACCGCGGCCAGTTCGAGCAACGCCTCAAAGCCATTATCAAAGCCTTGCAACAGAAGCCAGGGGCCATTCTCTTCATTGACGAAATCCATACTATTGTGCGAGCCGGAGCAGTTGAAGGCGGCACGATGGATGCCTCGAATATTCTCAAGCCGGCCCTGGCAAGCGGTGGACTCCGCTGCATTGGTTCGACCACCTATCCTGAATACAAAGCATCCTTCGAGCGAGATAAGGCGCTTGCCCGGCGTTTTCAAAAGATTGAGATTCACGAACCAACTATCGTGGACACCATAGCGATTCTCAAAGGACTCAAGTGCTACTACGAGGAGCATCACGGCGTGACCTACAGCGATGAAGCCATTGCGGCTGCGGCGGAGTTGTCCGCCAAACACATCAATGACCGGTTTCTGCCGGACAAGGCAATCGACGTCATCGACGAAGCTGGCGCTGCTGTGAAACTGACGCCCGAGAAAGAGCGTCCATCACGCGAAATTACCGCTTATGACATAGAACTTGTGGTATCTAGCATGGCGAAGATTCCACAGAAATCCGTTTCGCAGTCGGACAAAGCACATCTACAAAGCCTTGAGGCAGAGCTGAAAACTGTCATCTACGGGCAAGACCATGCCATCGAACAGCTTGTCAAGGTGATTAAGCTCTCACGCGCAGGGCTGGCCCAGCCCACCAAGCCGATTGGGTCCTTTCTTTTTTCCGGGCCGACGGGCGTGGGGAAAACTGAACTCACCAAGCAACTTGCGCGTGTGCTCGGGGTGAAATTCCTGCGCTTCGACATGAGCGAGTACATGGAAAAGCACACGGCTTCGCGCCTCATCGGCGCACCGCCCGGCTATGTCGGGTTTGATCAAGGCGGACTGTTGACGGACGCGATTCACAAAACGCCTTATGCGGTTCTGGTGCTGGACGAAATCGAGAAGGCGCATCCCGACGTTTTCAATATCCTGCTTCAAGTGATGGACCATGCCACACTGACGGACAATAATGGGAAGCAGGCGGATTTCCGCAACGCCATCCTCATCATGACCACCAACGCCGGCGCTCGCGAGATGACCAATGCAGAGATAGGATTTCATGCTGAATCAGCCCCGATGCAAGCCAGAGGCAGTAGCGGTTTCACCCCCGGTGCAAGCAAAGTGAAGGGTGAGATAGAACGCACCTTTAACCCTGAGTTTCGCAATCGACTTGATGCGTGGATTCAGTTTAATCAACTGACCTTAGCCGATGTGGAACGTGTTGTAGACAAGTTTACAGGCGAACTGAAGGTACAACTCGAAGACAAGAACGTGGCGCTCGAATTAACACCGGCAGCGAGAAAATGGCTTGCCCAACAAGGCTTTGATCTGTTGTATGGCGCACGCCCCATGGCGCGGTTGCTCCAGCAAAAAGTAAAGGCGCCTCTGGCTGAAGAGATCCTTTTCGGAAAGCTACAACACGGAGGTCGGGCTGTCGTCGATGAGAAGGATAACGATATTGTTCTGATGTACTTCGAGGGAACTCGTGTCCATTCTGAATGAGGCTAAACCGGTACAGATTATCAAGTAAATTCATGTCGAACCGTTCATCATCTGGACGGTTACAATTCAGTATAATTAGGACTTACGCACTTCAGTGGGCCAAATCGTCCACGAACGCCTATTGCATCTTGAATCCTGAATCCTGAACTCAATTCAAGATGCAAGATGCAGGCGAGACACTCATTTCGTTTGGTCCCTGCGTAACTCCTATAATAACGGGAGGTTCATCATGCGTCGGTATTTCGCAAACATCTATATGGGGGTTTATACGGTTCTTATCGGCATGGGCATCACCTTTCGGGAGATGCTAAAACCTTCTGTCACACACCAATACCCTTATGAACATGCTTATGAGCAGAAAAACAGGCGTGAGATTCCCAAGGGGTATCGAGGACAGTTGCATAACCGGATGGAGGACTGCATCGGTTGCAAAAAATGCGAATTGATTTGTCCCGTCGATTGTATTTCCATTACCACCGAAAAACTCCCCAAGGGGGAAAGACTTTGGGATAGTATGAACGTCATCCATCTCAAGGACAGAACGGAGGTTGTCGGAAACATTGAAGGAGACGAAAAAATCGCTCCGAACACAACAGCCACGATTCAGACACGCGATGGGAGAACTGTGACCCTTTCGAGTGAACAGATAGACCGTGTTGTCGAGCGGAAGCCGGTGATCTTTTACCTTGACAAGTTTGACATTGATATGTCCCTTTGTATGTACTGTGGGCTTTGCACCGAAGTGTGCCCGACGGAATGCTTGACAATGATAGATTCTTTAAAAGGTATTGAGTATTCGACCTTTGATCGCACAGACTTAATTTTCTATTTTGCAAAGCCGGAGATGTATGAAGGCGTGAAACGTGAAAGCTAAGAGGGAAAAGGGAAGGATGGAAGGAAAGGAAGGATGGAAGATTGACTTCTTCCATCCTTCCAGTCGTCATGGTCCTGTTGTCGTCCTATAGTTCTACATTGGAGGAATTTTGAATTATGGAACTCAAACAGTTCGTGTTCTACATCTTTGCCCTGCTGACGGTCGGATCAGCGGTCATGGTGGTGACAGTCAGAAACATTGTCCATGCCGCCTTTGCGCTGATGGTGACGCTTTTTGGCATTGCAGGGCTTTACGTGTTTTTACAGGCAGATTTCCTCGCCGCCACACAGGTGATCATCTATGTCGGTGGAATTCTGGTCTTGATTCTATTTGGTGTCATGATGACCAGCGGCAAATTAGATATGAAACTGAAGTTGGAGCGCGGCCAACTCTTCTGGGGCGGACTTGTTTCTCTCTTGCTCTTCCTGCTGCTGTTGCCTGTTATCACACAGACGCCACAGTGGGAAGTTGCAGACGATGGGGCTTCGCTGGAGCCAACAACTCACCGGATCGGTGAAATGATCTTAAAGAGAGAGTTCCTGCTTCCATTTGAGGTCGCCTCGGTGCTGTTATTGGTTGCGTTAATTGGAGCGGCGTTAATCTCGCGCAAGGAGGTTAGAGAAGAAGAATGACCTTACACCACTACCTCGTCATCAGTGCCATTTTGTTTACCCTCGGAATCTTTGCCGTTTTGACGCGGCGCAACGCCATCAGCATCCTGATGGGAATCGAACTGATTCTTAATGCCTGCAACCTCAATTTTGCCGCCTTCTCCCGTTTTGTCACCCCACCCCATGACCTCACTGGGCAGATCATTGCGCTCTTTGGGATTGTCCTCGCGGCTGCCGAAGCCGCTGTATTCTTAGCGATCATTCTGGCAATCTATCGAGAGTTCAGGACCATTAGCCCGGATGAAACGGATACGCTGAAGGGGTGATGGGTTACAAGATTCAAAATTCAGGATTCAGGATTCAAGATGCAAGATAGGATTTGAACTCCTGAACTTCTGAACCCTTGAACTCCTATTGATTATATGAAACAGGAGGTGAAACAATGGGACGTTTTGCTGTAGAATTCAAGCTATCAAATAGTATAGATGCTGGTCTTGTGCGCCGTGGTCTACTCCCTCCTGAACAGGTGCGTCAAGCGACAATTCAGGGCGTAGTGGACACCGGTGCAACGCGGCTGGTCATTCCTGAGCAGGTTGCAACGCAGTTAGGCGCTCGCGAGGTTGGTAAAACCCAGGTGCGCTATGCGGATGGACGCCGGGCAACACGCAAGATGGTCGCTGATATCTCGGTAGAACTTTTGGGGCGCGAATCCGTTTTCAGTGCGCTCGTCGAGCCTCACATGGATTCTGCCCTCATCGGCGCGATTGTCCTTGAAGAACTTGATTTAGTTGTGGATTGCACGGCGCAGATGTTGCGCCCGCGTAATCCAAAGTATCTTACCTCAGAAATCTAGCCAATCTTAATAGGAGAAATGATAAAATGGGACGCTTTGCTGTCGAATTCAAGCTATCAAATAGTATAGACGTTGCTGATGCGCGGCGTGGCCTGCTCCCCCCTGAACAGGTGCGTCAGGTAACAATGCAAGGTGTAGTGGACACCGGCGCAACGCGGCTGGTCATTCCTGAACGTGTGGCCGTGCAATTGGGTGCTCCTGAAGCCGGTGATGTAGGGGTGCGTTATGCCGATGGACGCCGGGAAACCCGCAAACTGGTCGAGGAGATTCGGGTAGACCTTTTGGGACGCCATTCGACTTTTAACGCGATTGTTGAGCCCAACAGGAATTCTGCGCTCATCGGGGCGATTGTCCTCGAAGACCTTGATTTTGTCGTGGATTGTACGGCGCAGATGTTGCGCCCGCGTGACCCCAAGCAGATTATCTCGGAGGTTGAATAAGCTTTATTGAGTGCGCAGCCCTGTGTGAAGCATAGTGCCCGAGACGCAATACAAAAGAGGGAAGAATACGATGATTGAAGCGATACAATATGAACTTGACAAAGATGGAGCCACGATTTTCAAAGGTAAAGAGCTTGGAGGTTTCTTGAGGGATCGCGGACGCCGAGATATCAAACTGCTAGCAACTCAAGAGCGCGATCGTGAGGAAACTCAGTCGAATATTGGCCTGTTGACTTTAGCTGCTTTCGCGAAAACAGAAGTGGCTGACGAACACTATCATTTGAAAGGCAGAGAATTCTACATAGTAATTAGAGGATCGCTTAAAGTCCACTGGGGCAAAGTAGGCCAGGAAAAAGGTAAAGAAGCGATTTTGGAAGCTGGAGATTGTTTTGTGATCAATCGGTATTTTTGGCATTCTATTGAGAAAGTTGGGGAGGAAGAATTGTTTGTTTATACATTCAAAGTGCCGCCTGATACTGATGCCGTAGACGGAACCATCAATGGCAAGGTAGAAGGTAAAGACTGAACGAAGCATCGCCTAATACCGTGACGGAGGCTAAAATGACAAGTCAACATAGTAACCCCCAAAGGATAATCACCGCAACCGAAATGCGGCGTCATTTCGGCGCAATCGTCCAGCAACTTTGCAAGGAACGCGAACATGCCATCATCCAGAGCAATGGCGCACCCGTCGCTGTCTTACTCCCGATTGCGGAATACGAACGGCTGATGGCTCAAGAGCGGTTAGCCGCATTCAATAAGTTTGCGCGAAGTTTAGGGCAGGAAGTGGAAAAACGCGGTCTGACCGAAGAAGAACTGATGAATGAACTGGAAGAAACCAAACACGAAGTGTTTTTAGAGCAGTATTGCCAACTCGGACAAAAAAGTTGTGAATATCATTGATGTCTACGTTGAGGGAGAGTCAGGAAAATAGCAGGCTAAAGAGGTGAAGCAGAATAGCTACCTTAAAGACGCAGAAGGTGGGGGAATCTTCAGAGGATGCGTTAGCAGCAGAGGAGCGTGCGTTTCGGCAGAAACGAGCGCAATTGCTACGGCACTACGGGGGACAGTTTGTGGTATTCTATCAGGGGCGCGTGGTCGGTCATGGGACGGACGATGAAGAGTTGGCGCGACAGATGTTTGAGAAATTGGGCGATGTGCCGTTCTACATTGCTAGGGTTGAGAAAGCGCCTACGGTTTACGAACTTCCCTCGCCAGAGGTGGTGCATTGACTGTGCCTGCTTACGACCCCACTTTCAGTCCGCCTGCGCCTGTCGCTGATGTAATCGTTGCCCATCCAACCACCGGAGCGAGTCGTGGCCCCCTGCGCGGCAAGTTGGATAGCGGTGCAGACGTGACGGTTATTCCCGACAGGCTTGTGGCGCAATTGGGGATGACCCCCAAGAGATATGTCTGGACGCGAAGCTACGACGGCACCTACTCACGGCGTCCAGTCTATTACGTGCGGCTGATAGTAGAGGGCTTCGACCTTGCGTCTGTGCGTTGCGTTGCTGCTGACCGCGCCAATACGCTACTGGGACGCAATGTGCTGAATCGTTTCATTATTACGCTGGATGGCAAGAACCTGACTTTTGAGTTGAAAGCCCCGTGACAATGAAAAATATGATTTCTGCGTATCTTCTCAAAAAATGGGGGAGACTTCCGAAGTCTTAACGCCATGGTCCGGGTTTGACTGGTCTCCGGCAGACTTCGGAAGTCTTGTTCCCCTATTGAGATGATACCATTTCTGCAAAATCAGAAAGGACTTTTACGTAATACGCAATACGCAATACGCATCCGTTGTATAAGGAGAAAATGCTATGCCTGTAATACCTCTCATCAGTATCATTTTGCTTTGTCCCCTTGCCGCGTTCGGTCTTTTCGGAATCCTGTCGCTGACCGGACGCAATATCGCCCGTCAAGATCTCATTTCAACAGCCGCAATGCTCGTGGCATTCATCTGCTCCCTCTTTCTATTTACAAACGTTATCGCCAATCCGGGGCTGTACGCAACAGCGGGGGCAGAAACCCACTCGCTCACATGGCTTCCCCTCGGAAATGTGAACTTTTCAATGGGGTTCCTCTTTGACAGCGTGACAGCGACGATGTTGCTCGTTGTCACGATCGTCAGCAGCCTGGTCCATATCTTTTCGATCGGGTACATGCAACGCGACCCCCGCTATCCCCGCTTTTTCGCTTTTCTATCACTGTTCTCTTTCTCTATGCTTTTTCTGGTGGTCTCCGATAACCTGTTGGGCATTTACATCGGCTGGGAGCTGGTCGGGCTGTGTTCCTATCTGCTGATCGGATTCTGGTTCGAGAAAGACTCGGCGGCGAATGCGTGTAAAAAGGCGTTCCTCACCACCCGTGTGGGTGACGTTGGGATGTTCATCGGCATGATGATGGTTTTTGCCAAATTTCGCACCCTGGCGCTTTACGGCGAGGACGGCATTTTCGCGCTGGCAAGCAACTTAACCACCGGTGATATGACGTGGCTTTCGATTGCGGGTGTTCTCATTTTCTGCGGTGCCGTCGGTAAATCTGCACAGGTTCCGCTGCACACCTGGCTCCCTGACGCGATGGAGGGTCCTACCCCCGTGAGCGCACTCATCCACGCGGCGACAATGGTGGCTGCCGGCGTGTACCTGACCGCGCGTATGTTCCCGATTCTGACGCCCAACTCGTCACTGGTCATTGCATACATCGGTGGCATCACCGCGCTGTTGGCAGCGACCATCGCGATGACTCAATTTGACATCAAGCGCGTCCTTGCGTATTCGACAGTGAGCCAGCTCGGCTATATGATGCTCGCAATTGGGGCGGGAAGTTATGTTGCGGGGCTCTTCCATCTCACCACCCACGCCTTCTTCAAAGCCTTGCTATTCCTGGGTTCTGGCAGCGTGATTCACGCTTTGCATGTCCAACACAATTCGCATGTCGACGACCATGCGCATGAGCCCCACGATTCTCATGCACACAATCATGACCATGACCACGACCACAACCATGACCATAATCACGAAGCGTCGTTTGAGAACTTCGGCATCCCCGCCGAACAGGATATGCGGCACATGGGCGGGCTCCGGCACAAGATGCCGATTACTTTCATAACGATGTTGGTCGCAACGCTGTCAATTTCGGGGGTGCCTTTCCTGTTTTCGGGGTTCTGGAGTAAAGATGCTATCTTGGGCGGGGTTCTTGAGAGGGCGATGGAGTGGAACTCAATCCACTACTATCTCTTGTTTGGCATGGCACTCTTCGCGGCAGGAATCACTGCATTTTACATGTTCCGCCTCATCTTCATGACGTTTACGGGACAGCCTCGCAATCAAGAGATGTACGACCATGCCCATGAATCCCCGAAATCAATGGCGATTCCATTGATTATCCTGGCAATTCTCAGCTTTCCAATTGTCAACAAGTGGTCGTTTGAAAGCTATGTGAAAGCGCCGGAGCAGCCTCACGGTAGCTTATCTGGGCATGCCATGAGAAATGCCTCTGTTGAGCCAATCCTGATGGCGGAAGCTGGCGTCTCGGATGCGGTGGAAGAACACACGACAGCCAATTCCCATGCGGAAGGAGCGGCTCACGGTCACAGCCCCGCGCATAACATCGCAATGGTTTTATCCATCATCATTGCGCTTTCAGGCATTGGTCTATCCGCGCTTTTCTACTATTGGAAGACCTTCTCCGCCGAGGCGGTGGCGGCGACATTCCGCCCTATCTACAAGGTGTTTTGGAACAAATACTATTTTGATGAATTTTACAACGGTGTCCTTGTCGCGTTGACTGTTGCGGGCTCAAGAGTCCTCGGCGCTTTCGATTTGCGCGTCATCGATGGGATTGTCAACGGCGTAGCCTTCGTCACACGCGCCCTATTTTCTGCATTCATCGGGTGGTTCGATAATACGTTCATCGACGGCATCGTGAATGGGGTCGCTCAACTCACCTGGTTGATCGGCGGCAGAGTCCGGCGCATGCAAACAGGGATGATCCAAAATTACCTGCTTATCATTTTGGGCGGCGTCGTGCTGTTGATTTTAATTTTCCGTCGTTTGCTGTAGATTGGCCCTTACAGTCTTATACAGAAAAATTCCGTATATTCAACTCGGGATCCGTTAGGCGGTTAAAAGACATCGCAAAATTCGATGTAACAGTTTCAGTGATTATTTCAATACAAACAAGATGGAGGCTGATATGCAAAAGTGGGAATATAAAACTATCTTGCGAACACGTGGTTGGCATAAAGTTGACAAAAAGAAAGCATTTTGGGAAGCTATGGATTGGGACATAATAAATATGGGTGATACTCTTACTCAACTTGGTGAAGAGGGTTGGGAATTAGTTGCCGTCTCATCTAAAAGTGGTGTACTAGGAGGACCTGCAATGGGAGGAACTTATGGCGGCGGTCCTGATTATGCAGGCTTTACAACTGAGGAATTGTGGGTATTTAAACGTTTGAAGATGTAGTAGTGAAAAATGGAAGAAAATGCAGCCAATGTCTGAAGCACAACAGGCAAACGATGCTTAACCCGTCGTTGCAATTGACGGTTCGAGGGTGTTCAAACTACCTGCGAAAAACGAACCAGATCTAATTCTCAAGCGAGGTGAAAAATCGTGTTATTCCCACTTCCACCGATTGACAATCCCGAATTGCAGCAATTTTGCGCAGAACACGATCTCTACGAGGCGATTGCCGCCGGCTACCACTACGCCCAGAAGTTTTTTCTGACAGACGGAATTCAGATCGACTTCTATCCGCCATACCGTGACGATGAGCCGGAGGAGGCAGCGATTGATTTCGTAATCGAAACAAACATGACGGTTGACGAGGTATTTAATGCGCTGGATGAATTCAATAAGACCATGATTCAAATACCGGGCACAGAATATATTTGCCTTTCCCCGAGGTTTATCGCTCATGAACCCTCTTGATTTTCTGGATACAGCCGCAAGACTCATCTCAACGGAGAGCGCAACGGAAGCAGACGCTCGCAGTGCCATCAGCCGCTCCTACTATGCGTTATATCACCACATCCTGTCATGGTGGAAAGGTCATGATCGATTTCCAGATTACAAGGATCGAGGACATGCCAAAATCCAGATGGCGCTACTTAACGCCGGAATCCCTGATGTCAGTACTTTCAGCAGAAATCTGAAAGACCTCAACAATGAACGGCGAAAAGCGGACTATGAACTTGCGCTCACATTCGATGTGGAAAGTGGGCGAACGATACTGGAGCGGGCACGTTTCGCGATATCCACTTTTGATGGGCTGGACAAGATTGCTCTTTCCGAGGGGATTGAGGACTATCTTCGCAAAACGAATCAAATCTGATTATTTCGACCTTGACATATCTGACCACTTGCGCTAAAATGCCCAATGCAGGACAGATTGTATGGGTTATATACACGTTGGACTTATATGTATTCGCAACAGGAATTGTAGAAACTTCAGGTAATTTTTAATAGGAGGATTTCACTGAATGTTACTGTCGTTGATGATTTTTATCCCGTTGCTCGGGATGATTGTCGTATTGCTTCTTCCGCGTGATCAGGAAGAACTCACGAAGCGGGTGGCCCTTGGTTTTACCTTGATTCCGCTACTTTTGGGAGTGATTCTTTTCACGCAATATGATCGCTCTGCTTCAGGGCTTCAGTTTGAACAAAAAGCGATGTGGATTAGCTCGTTCAACATCTACTACCACGTTGGCATTGATGGGTTGAGCGTGACGTTACTGCTTTTGACAGCGTTGTTGGGGCCCATTTGTATCGGCGCGTCATGGAAGATTGAGAAAGGTATCAAAGCGTATCTCGCCCTGTTTCTGTTGTTAGAAACGGGAATGATTGGCTTTTTCGCCGCTTTGGATCTGTTCCTGTTCTATGTCTTTTTCGAGTTGACGTTGCTGCCGATGTACTTCCTGATCGGGATATGGGGCGGTCCCCGGCGCGAATATGCGGCAATTAAGTTTTTCTTGTATACGCTTTTCGGCAGTGTGCTGATGCTTGTTGCCATGATTGCTGTCTATATCAAGGGCAAAACCTTTGATATTCCGGCGCTCATCCAACTGACGAACCAACCGGGGCATCCACTCGCCGATCGCACGTTTCAGATTTGGGCGTTCTTGGGTTTCTTCATCGGCTTTGCAGTCAAAGTTCCAATCTTCCCGTTCCACACCTGGCTTCCTGATGCGCACGTTGAAGCCCCAACGGCGATTAGCGTGATTCTGGCTGGCATCCTCTTGAAGATGGGAACCTACGGTCTGGTTCGTATCAACTTCGCCCTGTTACCGATAGGGATGGACTTTTTCTCTAACGGCGTCGGAAGGTGGGGGAATTCCTTAGCCCTGCTCGGCTTTATTAACATTGTCTACGGTTCGCTTTGCGCATTGGCGCAAACGGATTTTAAGAAACTCGTCGCTTACTCCAGCATTGGACACATGGGATTCGTCATTTTAGGTCTCGCCGCCCGCAATGAAAGTGGGTTGAACGGGGCGCTCCTTCAGATGCTCAATCATGGCGTGATTAGCGCGATGTTGTTCCTTTTGGTGGGTGTCGTTTATGATCGCGCGCACCATCGGGAAATCAACGGGTTCGGTGGATTAGGCGCTCAGATGCCAATCTACACAGGCATTACAACGCTGGCGTTTATGGCTTCTCTGGGATTGCCCGGACTCAGTGGGTTTGTCGGTGAGGCGCTGTCTCTGCTTGGGGCGTACAGTAAATTCCCAACGCTAACAATCCTTTCGACAATCGGTATTGTTGTGGGGGCGGCTTACTTCCTCTGGACATTACAGCGTGTCTTTTTGGGACAACTGAATCCGAAATACGCAGACATGCCTGAGATTAGTGGGCGCGAAATCGCAACGCTGGTACCGCTAGGCATTTTAACCATTGTCCTAGGTATCTGGCCGTCGATTGCCATTGATATGTTTAGCCAAGCGGTGAATGTCTTGCCGCTTGTGCAATAAGGGAGGCGGCTTTGAATCCATTGACAAATATTGAGAGCATTCCTTATTTTATCCCAGAGTTGATTTTAGTTGCTTTTTCGGTGGGGGTCATCCTGTTTGATTTGGTGGTCAGGAACAGAAACATCGAGCGGGCGGCTTACCTCTCACTTATCGGACTTGCTGCGACGCTCATCGCGGTAATTGCCGTTGGATCGGCCGACCGGTCCCTTTTCTTAGGCATGATCCGACTCGATAGTTTCGCTGTGTTCTTCAAGGTGATCATCTTAATCGCCACCGCCGCCACTATCCTGTTCTCCATTCGCTCTGAGGAGCTCGACCCACGGACCAAAGGGGAATACTATGCGCTTCTGCTTGCAGTGACATTCGGCATGTTTTTGATGGCGTCATCAACCAATCTGCTGATGGTCTACCTTTCCCTTGAAACCGTAAGCGTGACCTCTTATATTTTAGCGGGGTTTTTGACGCATAATCCGCGTTCGAGCGAAGCCGCGTTCAAGTATATCATCTACGGGGCGGTTGCCTCCGGTACGATGCTATTCGGTTTATCGCTCCTGTTTGGCATGACAGGTACAGGGGATATTATACAAATTAGTAATCGACTGACCGAGATGTTCAGTTCAGGAAACGTCAACCCATTGGCGGTGTTGCTGTCGATTACGTTTATCCTTGTCGGTGTCGGCTACAAAATCGCCTCTGTCCCGTTCCACATGTGGTCGCCTGATGTCTACGAGGGTGCGCCCATTCCAATCACTGCGTTCCTTTCTGTCGCCTCTAAATCCGCCGGATTCGCGTTGTTCATTCGTTTCTTCTACTCAGGGCTTACATCCGCAAACGAATCTGTTGATTGGTCATTGATGTTGGCAGTTGTCTCTGCATTAACGATGACAGTTGGCAACCTTTCGGCGCTTCCCCAAAGAAACGTCAAGCGGCTTCTTGCCTATTCCAGTATCGCGCACGGTGGCTATCTTCTCATGGGAGGCGTTCTGCTGACCCCCGAAGGTCTCCAAGCAATTCTATTTTATCTGGCAGTCTACCTGTTTATGAATTTGGGGGCGTTCTTTGTCGTCATTCTCATTGCGAGAGAAATCGGCAGTGAAACCATTGACGGATATCGTGGACTCCTTTCCCGCGCACCACTGGTAGCGGTATCAATGGCAATCTTCCTCTTTTCATTGACGGGCCTCCCTCCCTTTGCCGGGTTTGCTGGCAAATGGTTACTTTTCTTGGCTGTCATCGAAAAGCATATCTATTGGTTAGCGATTATCGGCTTGCTCAACAGCGTCATATCGCTGTATTACTATGTGCGAATTGTCAAAGCGATGTTCCTTGATACATCCGATGACACTGCGCCGGTTTCTTTTTCGGCAGGCAACCTCGCACTGCTTATCATTTTTGTTATCCCTACACTTTTGTTCGGCCTTTATTGGACCCCTTTATACGAATGGTCGAAGGTATCGCTCGGAAAAATTATGGGCTAAAGGCTTGACAAAAATTGAATTTTCTGTTATAATTTAGCCTGGTTTTGCCGGGTCGTCTAGTGGTAGGACGCATGGCTCTGGACCATGTTGCGAGGGTTCGAGTCCTTCCCCGGCAACCAGCCTCTTATGGCGCTATCGTCTAGGGGTTAGGACGGGTGGTTCTCAGCCATCAAACCGGGGTTCGATTCCCCGTAGCGCTATCAACATATATGCCGGTTTGAACTATGTAGGTGATGCTTAAAGCCGCGTCTGGAGCAATGGTGATCGATTTCACTAGGCTTCGGATGGCGGCTTTTTTTGTTTCTGGATCGGATTGTAGGGCGTCGGCGAAATGGGCGCGGAAGGTCGCAAGGTCGGGCATGCGGAGTTGATGCAATTCATCGTTTTCGGGCTATCATACGCACGAAGCCCAGGTACTGCCCCTGGTCAGCCTGTAAGGCCGGAACTTCGTCATCGTGGCGGTTGGTTCCGGCGGCGACTTTGGTCTCCTCGAATAGAAGCCAGTGACGCCAACCGTCCGGCAGGGTGTCAGCGCGTTCAATGTCTACAATCTGGGTTTGCGCCCAATGTTGCCTCCACCATTCGACAGTGTGAAAGCTGAAGCATTCGCCAGGGTCCCAGAATTGATTAAGGTACTCCGGGACTTTGCCCTTAAAATCTTGCATCAGCCCGGGCACCACAATGCCGAGTTGTCCGCCGGATGTGACAAACTTCGCAAAAGACCTCAAATACAGGTCGTCCGTGCCGTAATAATGGTATGAATCGACGCTCACAATCGCATCGAAGAACTCAGCCGCGTAAGGCAAGGCGTGCGCTTGGGCGTGGATGGGGAAGACATTTTCTGCGACGCCGGCTTCACGGATGCGTTGCCAGTTATCGGTGGCGTTAATCCACAAATCCGTCGCCCAGACCTGCACGCCAAATTCCTTCGCCAGGAAAATCGAACTTAACCCCTTGCCGCAGCCCATATCAAGGACGCGCATCCCTGGTTTGAGGTCCAGCCCTTCACATAGCCACTCCGTCAGCCACAAGGCGTTGGGGCCCATTTCATTTTCCAAAACCCATTGCGGGTCATATTTCGAGGAAAGCGGAAATCGCTCGACGGTTAACATTTCCTTGAGTTGTGCTTTCGTCAGTTTCATTTCGTGTTCCTCAACTTGATAGCTATAGTAAGGACATTCGCGTCCCGATTCTCCCCGAGTCGACGCATTTGCTCATTTGCTCATTTGCTTGATTGCATATTTCTATGCCCCATTTCGACTTGTATATTGGGAAATAAAAATGTATCATAATCGCTGCATTTCACGTTTTACGCATCACGTTTCACCTTAAGGAGGTTCTGATGAAAGTTGCTGACGCTATCGCTCAAATTCTCCTGGCGGAGGGTGTGGAGTACCTGTTCGCTTATCCCGTCAATCACATTATTGAGGCTGCCGCCAAAGTAAACATCCGCCCCATCCTCGTTCGACAGGAACGCATCGGGATCCACATGGCTGATGCCCTCGGCCGGATGACTTCTGGACAGCGCATCGGGGTGTTCTGCATGCAAAGCGGCCCGGGCTCGGAAAACGCCTTCGGGGGCGTGGCCCAGGCGTATGGGGAATCTGCGCCCATCGTCGTGTTGCCGATGGGCTATTCGCGGGCCCTGACTAACGTGCCCCCCAACTTCAATTCCTTCCTCAATTATCGCCACGTCACCAAGTCCTGTGAACAGGTTATCCTGCCTGAAGCTGTGCCGGATGCCTTGCGGCGCGCTTTTACCCAGGTGAGAAACGGACGCCCCCGGCCGGCGCTGGTGGAAATCCCAGGTGATCTGTTTGGGGAAGAGGTTCCCGAACCCTTGAACTACCGTCCCGCACCCACCTTGCGTTCCGGGCCAGATGCACATGAAATCCCAGCGGTAGCCACCGCTTTGCTGAATGCTGAACGTCCGGTGATTTACGCCGGTCAGGGGGTCCATTACGCCCAGGGCTGGCAGGCACTGCGCGAGCTCGCAGAACTACTGGAAGCACCTGTGACTACCAGCCTCGGCGGCAAGAGTGCTTTCCCGGAGAGCCATCCCCTGTCCCTTGGCTCCGGTGGCAGAGCCATCCCCAAAACGGTGCATCATTTCCTGCACAACGCGGATGTCATTTTCGGCATCGGGTGTAGCTTCAGCATCACCAGTTTTGGGGTGCGCATACCTAAGGGCAAAACAATCATTCACGCCACGCTGGATTCGGCGGATATCAACAAGGATGTCCCGGTGGACCACGCTCTGGTCGGGGACGCTCGCCTGACGCTGGAAGCATTAGTTGATGAAATCCGTGAGCGTCTGGGCGGGAAGCCCCGGGGTCGCGCCGAGAAAGTCGCACAGGAGATTAAAACCATCAAGGCGGAATGGCTGGCAGCATGGATGCCCAAGCTTACCTCCAACGCCGTGCCCCTCACCCCCTACCGAGTGATCTGGGACCTGATGCACACCGTGGATGTGGCGAACACCATCATCACCCATGACGCCGGAAGCCCTCGCGATCAGCTCTCGCCCTTTTGGGAATCGGTGACTCCCCTTTCCTACATCGGTTGGGGCAAAACCACGCAGTTGGGCTATGGACTCGGGCTGGCGATGGGAGCAAAACTGGCAAAGCCGGACAAACTGTGCGTCAACGTCTGGGGGGATGCCGCCATCGGATTCACGGGGATGGACTTTGAGACCGCTGTCAGGGAGCGAATCCCCATCCTTTCCATCCTGTTCAACAACTTCTGCATGGCAATCGAGTTGCCGATTATGCCGGTTTCCACAGAGAAATACCGTAGCACAGACATCTCCGGGAACTACGCGGACATGGCAAAGGCTTTCGGTGGTTACGGGGAACGTGTGGAAACCCCTGATGAGATTGTCCCCGCGATTAAACGAGGCATCCAGAAAACAAAAGAAGGCGTGCCAGCGTTGCTGGAATTTATCACGGACAAGGAGATTCAGTTTTCCGTCTTCTGATACCAATTTGCGTTTCAAAAAGTAAGATAACAACCAAACTTCCGAAGTCTCAAAGACTTCGGAAGTTTAGAACTTCCTTTATGGAATGCGAATTCATATGAACAGTTACCAATTCTTAAATTGATACGTTGGCAGTCCTGTCCCCAGACCGATTAGGCCCCATATTGCTCCCATCATGAAATCGCCGAGGATTAAGCCAAGAAAGATTGGCACGGCGTTTCGGTGGGTCCGAATGCCTCCGTACTTTAAGATAAGCGATTTGAGCATCCAACTGATGAAGATGGGGAACCAGATGTAGGTAATCGCCCAATCGCCTTGTGTCACCGCATAGCCGAGTGGATGAAACGGCCACCACAGAAAGTGCCGCTTCATCCACAACAGAAAGAGGGCAAACAGAAAACCGAACCCCATGAACGCGCTCGCCGCTATATCCGGCGAGCGTGGGTTGTTCAGCCACGCTTGAAGCCTTTCATACGTTTCAGTCGAGAAGCCGGCATTCCCACCGAAGCGATACCCCGTATCAAGAACGGCGTAGGAGGAGAAGAATGCCCCCAAGACCGCCGCAATCAGCATAAAAATCCACAGCCGATGGGTGTCAATGCCAGTTCGCTCGGACAGCTTGAAGGCTTCCAATTGATGGGGCATGATGTGCGAATTTTGGCTGCGCGTCAGCCACCAGAACATCGACATCGCGGTCAGACTGCTCGGCGGGATGCGGTGCGTACCTGAGATGGCGGTCAATACCTGGTCCGCGTTGCTATAGTACAACTCGTGGACAAGGGGACCTAACTCCGCACGCATGCGCGTCACAGCCATGGATAAAATGAAATAGGTGCCGAAAAAGGAGACCGCAACCCAAACCATCATCCCCATCCGCATGCCAACCAGCGTCAGTAACGCAAATCCGCCGACGAGCCCCACGATGGCCAACCGAGCGCTCATCGGCTCATCAGTGGGAGATGTGGGAGAGTGCTCCTGCACTCGATTATCGCGGCCAAGAGGCCGCTCCCACGCCGCGTGAAACACACGGAGGATTTGTCGCCGACTGGTCCACAAGGCAAGCACGCCGACCGAAAGATATGCCCCGGTCTGTTGCCATTGCGCGTATGGAAAGCCCGGCAGGCTTCGCAAACCGAGAATCGCTCCAAATATCAACTGCGCTTTCCAAAACAGAAAGAAAAACCAGGTCGAAAACGCAAGGTCTAGCGGCATGAAGTAGGCGAGCCCAATCGCACAGGGATAAAACGCAATCACCATCGGGCGCACCGCATCCCACGGTTTTGAGACGAACAGATTGCTCATGTCGTGAATGTTGCGGATGCCCGGCACGACAGGAAAGAGGAAGTGAAGACCGTTCATCAACGTGATGCCTGCGCCAATCCCAAAGCCAGCCCACATCCTTCTATTTTTCAGAAGGTTGCTCTCATTCTCTGTCATCCCCAGCGGCAGTTGGATGACTGGATAGGTCAGCCTTTCATGCTCAATCCACTGTTTCCGCACGATGACGTTGATGCAGGTCATGATGAACACAATCAGGATGATGAACGCGCACCACGGCAACAGGGGATGCAGCCAGGTCATGAAATGCGCTGAAGTGTAGAGCAGCGACGCATCGCCCATCCCCTCAAAGAAGGGTTTGAGAACCTGTTTATCCTCAACGACCAACCATCGGGGCAGGTAACGGTGAAACAGGGTCGCCCACTCATTTTCAGGCGTTGCGAGCCAAAACGGGGTCCCTAACTGTCTGACCAGTTGTTGCCCGACGCTCTCACCCGAAAGCGCGGAGGCGGCGGAAACCCCCGAATACACAACCAGCAACTCACCCTGTGTCAGCGAGCCCGATGGCATCCACCGCTTTGCCGCCTCGTTTAACAACGTCAGGACAAAGAGGGTAAAAACGACATTGCAGAACAGCGATGAGGTTGTCGAATAGAAAATGCCGCCCCCCGTCTCACTGCGCACAATCCAATAGCAGTTGAGGGGGATAGCCAACAACCCGATGAGAATTGCTTTCCATGTGACACCTTTTGATTTCATGCGTGAAACGGGAAACGTAATGCGTGATGCGTATTGCGTAAGGGAATAAGGAAACGAAAGGAAATGTCGCTTTAAGTTCCATCAGTCCATTGGGAGTCAGTTTGATTTTGTGGGTCTCGGTTTCCATATTCGTTGGTCCTGATATCTTTATACGTTATTATACCCAATCAGCGACATTTCTACACAAACGATGGGCCTGGGAAAATTTCTCACTGACGGATGGGCTTTAGATGATTTGCAAATCCGAAACGGTGATAAACACCTCTTGCTGACGGAACTCACGCTTGAGCTCCGCTTTATACTTCAGGATAAAGGTTTCATTTTCCATCCCCGGATGACGAAGATCAACGGCCGTATAGATGACGATTTGATCGGGGATAACTTCTTCTTCAGCCAACCAAAACCCTTCAAGGTAATTGGCTTGTCTGATGATTGTTACGCCCCCGAAGCGCTCTAACAATCGTGCTCTTACCGCATACAGCTTTTCTGCTTCTACCGGCTTGCCGTCAGGATAAGTCAGCGGGAGATAGACCTTATATTCTCTTGCGTTTTGGAGCACGCTTCCCTCCTTTGGGTGCAATCACCGTAAATGGAATACCTGCGGCTTTGAGCATTTCTATCTGTTCATCAAAAACAATATAAGTTGATGGCTCAAGAGGTAAAACGGAACGTACAATGCCGTACTGCAATAACACGTCAAACGCTTTGACACCCCATTCAGTTGGCACCTGAATTTTCTTCATTGGCTTCCTGCCCCTCCCTTCTATTTTGGATAGTTGTCCAGGAAACCGCTCAATGAGCGGTTTGAATCGAAACGGGTTGAAGATGCTCTCGCACCCATTGAGAGAGTAATTGCTGGGAAGATAATCCCCTTTCTTCGGCTTCTCGTTCAATTGCCTGAATCTGTTCCTCCGAGAGCCCAAGCCAGCGATAAAACCGCTTTCGCTCTAATTTCTCCTTGAGAGCAGGTGAAAGTTCCATCGTCACTTCCTTCATTTCGTCCCAGTAGTCCGACATAGAGTGGGTGTCAAAAAATTCCGCGGCTTCTTCATAAGAATTAAAAGCAGGAAGCTTCTTCTTATTTCTTGGCATACGCTCTCCTTTCCTTGTTTGTCAGTAACCGTTCAGGTGGTCTACGGAATATGCGTCAAGGGGGATGATCTGCTCCTTCTTGGGAGGGCGACGCTCCCGCGGAGCTAAAGGTTCGGCTTCGGAAGGGGCTACGCCGTGTTTCCAACGAAGTTTGTCCACCACATCCGGTAACCAGATAAAATCGTTAATTCTCATTAGCCCCATCCCCGGTGCCGCTTGCAATACCCCCGTCCAAAGAAACCAAGTTTTTCGCCACAGTACAAACACAGCTTGTTTTGCAGCCTATACTCACGCAATTCCTGTTCCCCGCGTCGGCGTTCGGATTCTTCTGCGGTGTTCTGAGCTTCCTTCATCAAAGGGAGTGCATCCAAGTAATCGAAATAAGTATCCTTGCGGTAGAACGATTCCGCTTGTTGAAGCAAATTACGGACCTCAGCTTCGGCTCGTTTAGCGGCTGTATCTTGGTAAACCCAATCTTCCAACAATTTTTTCGCAGGTTCAAAAGCGTTTGTCGCTTCCTGTTTAGCCTGCTGACGCAAAGATTCAAAAAGGTTGCGCACATATTCCCTCACACCGTCGAAATCCCTGTCGGCATCCGCTTTAAGGCAGTAGTTTCGGTCCGCCAGAATTGCTGTCTTGAGGCTGTTGACGGCCGTTTGCCCATCACCGAGCAATGCGGCAAACTTAGCGTGATTGTAAAAAGCCTCTGCTAATTGTGGATAGACTTTCGTCGCATTTTGGGAAAGTTCCAATGCTTCCTTGGTAAAACGCCTTGCTGTGTCACTATCACCACTCAGCCAAATCTCATTAGCCTGTGCGTAGCAAGAAATCGCCGCGTGCAGGAACGCCTCCCCGCAGAATTTGGCAGCATCTGGCAGGGAGTTGATTTCACTGTTCGCGTAGCGAGCCGCCAGAAGCAGGTGTTCCTTGGCACGCGGTAAATCCGTCACATCATCGGTGGGATTTTTCCCATACAGGTACAGTTTGCCGATTTGCAGTTGCACCAGAAAATCGGTCCTGTTCTTTTTAGCAGAACCCAACAACGCTTCCAACCCTTCTCCCAACAATCCCTTTGACATTCGTTCCATGCCGATTTTAGACAACTCTCGCGCCTGTGTGAGGAGCGGGTGTTTTAACGTCTCATGAATCGCATCCAGTTGGTTAAGGATACCCTCAAGCGTTCGCCCCTGAATCCGCAACTGCTCCAGCACGAGTCCCATGTTGTAGCTGAATGCCGCGCGGAGTTCGGCAATTTCACCCGAAATCTGTTGAACCTGACCCGTAATATCCCCTACAAAAGACTCAGCTTGCAGGTATTGTGACCATGTTAAACCTGATTCGCGGTAATAGAGCGCCATAATCATGCCCTCCTTTTCACCTATTATATCATAAGACGAGCGTGCGATCTACAGGTTAATTTTACGATAATCTCTGACGATTCTACTACAATAGATTAGGACTTACGCAGTTACACCCCGGCTGTCGCTGCGACGCCGGGTGTGTTCGGGGTCAAACACCCGGTGTCTAAAGACCACCGGGGTTTGAAAACTGCTATTTTGCGTAAGTCCTATAGATATGAAACGTGATGCGTAAAACGTAAAACGTGAAGCATCATGAAAGGATGGAAGAATGGTAGGTTGCCTCTTCCCATCCTTCCCTTCTTCCTTTTCTTCCATCCTTCCCTTCATGCACCCCGTTTCATACGCTATGTTCAGATTGTTACCGCGATTTCAGTGCCCCCCAGGTCGTTGTGACCTTATCGGAAGTTGGCTCCACCGCCAATACCGGGGGCGAGGTGAACAGTTGGGCGATCTCAGCGTCTGAAAGGACGCCATTCCAAATTTCGATTTCGTCCAAGATTCCTGTCATCCAGAAGCTGTTGTCCGCGGGACCGCCCCCAAACCACATCGGGAAGTTTTGATAAGCGATAGGCGGAGTGGCGAGCTTGGCCTCCATTTTCCCGTTCACATAGATCTTGATCTCCTTTTTGTCAACGGTCAACGCCGTTTGATACCAGGTGTCTTGTTTGATGGGCGTGGCGCCGTTCACGACATTCCAGCCCCCTCCATTGAAGAGGAGTGCCTTAAAAACGCCATCGGCGAAAATCCCATAGTTATCCCCATAAGAGGCGACCTCCTGTCGGCCGCCAATCGCTGTGAAATTGACCCATGCGATAAGCGTCAGGGTGTCCAACTCCAACGCCTTTGATTTTGCCACTTCCACATATTGATTGGGGCCTTTGATCTGTAAGCCGTTTCCAAATTTGCCGGGGACCCAGGCTGCGTTGCCCCCTTTCAATGTGCCAGGGTAATTGCCGACCACATCTTTAACTTCCTTACCGGCATCTTGATCGAAGGGCCATTGTGCAACCAGGTCGGCTCCCCTGGCCTCCATCACGATTGACCCCATTGTACAAAGCACAATCAAGATAGCGAAACCAATCTGTTTGAAAGACATCTTTATCTCCTTGTATAACTCGCCAATGTCACATTTCTCTGTAGCCCAAGATTCTATCTTGGGGCCCGCGGCGGATGTCCTCGGTTGGCCAACTTAGAAAGTTGGGCTACGACGAGATCTCATTTCTCATGTGACATTGGCAAAATAATTTGACTTTGGTAAATTGGATGAAATGCTTAATTGGTACTTGTAAGACGTGAAACGAGAGGGTAGGTTGATCTCAAAAAAACGGCCCGCACCGTCAACGCAATCGCCAGAATTGCGAAACAAAATCGCGCCGGCAGTGTGAAATTCATAAAGGGCGTGCTATCGCAACACCAGGCCGGAGATCCTATTAATACGAGTTTTTCATTGAGACTTCCGAAGTTTGATATAATACCTGTGCTGAACCTGTTTTTCACGGTGTCGCATCGTCTAGCAGTTCGCCTGTTGAAACTTCGGAAGTCTGGGTCTCCCTTTTGCTTATAACTGAAAAAGTCGTATTATTAACACAACACCATTTCAACGGAGGTATACCGCTATGAAACGCTCGACACGCATCGCAATGCTTATTTTGATTCTCAGTGGCTTTGCCCATCTCGCCCAAGCGCAAGGCATCATTATCCCGCCACCGCAACCCCCTCAATTCACGCCGCTGACCATCGAACGCCATCACGTTACTATCACAATCGACAACCAACTCGCAACGACGAAGATAGACCAAATCTTCGCCAACAAGAACCGCTTCCAACTCGAGGGCACGTACCTGTTTCCACTGCCCGATGATGCCGCTGTCTCAGATTTCGCCATGTACATCGACGGGGAACGGGTGAAGGGCGAACTTCTGCCGAAGGAGAAAGCGCGGCAGATTTATGAAGGCATCGTTCGTCGGTCTCGGGATCCCGCGCTGTTAGAATACATTGGCAGACGTGCGTTTCAGGCGCGCGTGTTTCCCATCCCCGCCAATGGCGAAAAACGGATTCAACTCGAATATTCGCAGGTAATCAACCTGGACGCGGGGCTGGCGAAGTACAGTTATCCGTTGCGCACGGACCAGTTTACCAATCAGCCCGTCCAGAGCCTCGCGATCACAATGACGCTTGAGTGCAAACGCGCCATCAAGACGCTCTACTCGCCATCGCACGATGTGGAGATCGTCCGAAAGGGCGACCACCGCGCGACGATTGGCTACGAAGGTAAAAACGTCAAACCGGAGCGGGATTTCGTGTGCTACTATTCGCTCTCCGACAAGGATTTCGGCATCGACCTGATCGCCCATCGGGGAGATGAAGATGAAGATGGCTACTTCATGTTGTTGGTCTCCCCCAAGTACGAAACGCCAAAGTCAGAGATTATCGACAAGGATTTTATTTTTGTGCTGGACAGGTCGGGGAGTATGCGCGGCGAGAAACTCAAACAAGCCAAGGAAGCCCTTCGGTTCTGTGTCAACAACTTGAACGAAGGCGACCGATTTAACATCGTCCTGTTCAGCACGGAGGTCGAGACCTTTTCCGATGTACTTGTCGATGTCAAGCAGGGGCGCGAAAAGGCGTTGGCGTTTATCGACCGGATCGAAAGCCTGGGCGGGACGAACATCAACGACGCCTTACTGACCGCCTTCAAGGATAGGCCTGACCCGAAGTGCCCGCGCATCGTTATCTTTCTCACGGATGGAATGCCCACCGTTGGCGAAACGGACGTTGGAAAGATTATCAAGAACGTCGCGGCGGCGAATGATGGAAATGCCCGCCTCTTCGTGTTCGGTGTGGGGTACGATGTCAACACCCAACTGCTGGATAAATTGGCAGAGGAAAATCGTGGGACGCGCCAGTATGTCGAGCCGGGGGAGAATCTGGAAGTCGCCGTTTCGTCGTTTTACGCAAAGGTCAGCGAACCGGTTCTCATCAATCTGGCGTTGGACACGGGAGCAATTAAAACCAAGGAGCTCTATCCGAGAAAACTCCCCGATCTGTTTCGCGGGGCGCAGTTAATCTTGCTCGGACGCTATCAAGACGCCGGCGATACCCAGCTCAAGCTGACCGGGGAGGTCAGCGGCAAAGTGCAGAAATTCTCTCAGAAAGCCAGTTTTCCCCAACGCGAACGTGAACACGAGTTTTTGCCGCGCCTGTGGGCGCAACGCAAGGTGGCTTACCTCGTTGACGAGGTGCGTTTGAACGGCGAAAATCAGGAGTTGATTGATGAGATTGTCCGTCTCAGCAAAAAGTACGGCATTATGACGCCCTACACCTCATTCCTGGTACAGGAAGATAATCGACCCGTTGCGGGTGCGCCGATACAGATGCGTTCTGAGGCAGGAAGGTACTTGGGTGTTGAAAAGAAAAGCGAGAGTCTCAAGGGTGTAGGTGAAAGTTCCGCAGCAGATGCGGTGCGGGCGAGCAGCCAACTGCAAGCGCTGAAACTCAGTGACCGGGAGAGGACAGATTCCGACTCAATGAAGCGTGTCGGCGACAAGACCTTTTATCTCCGCGACGGCGTCTGGGTGGATAGCGAATATCAGCAGGATACGAAAACCCAGAAGATTGAGTACGCCAGCGATGCCTATTTTGACCTTATCGCCCAACAACCCGAGTTAAGCAAATACCTGGCGATCGGGAACCGGGTCATTGTTTGCCACAAAGGAAAGTGTTACGAGATTACATCGAAAGATGAGGGTTAGAAGAGAATCTGACATTTTTTGAGTTCCTCTATCCTGTTCCCATTCCTTGCGGAAACGGTGTAATTGTTCGTCTATGTCAAGATCACTTGGAAAATACTTCGTCCAACTCCCCCGTAACGAGGACACAGATTTTGGGGGCTGCTTCTCAAAATTGACGATAACTTCTGTCCCATCTTCTGGGATTTCCGGTGTGTCGTAAAAAATTAAGCGTCCTCCTTTATAAAGGGCTTTCGCTGTAACTATCATTCGTTTTCACTCCTTTAATCAGCAACAGTGGAAATCAGCATTCAACTGCCGCTCTGTATTTTTTGCAATTTTCTCAACCATTATCCTACCATAAGGAGGGCGATTTGTCAAATGATGCCGAACCATCGGCTACCAATGCGCATGAGAAACAAGGTATTGGGGTGTTGGGGGAGTGGGGAAGTGGGGAAACATTCTGCCCCTAACACCCCATCACCGCCCCTCCGCTTCGCTTCCCCAAGACCAGATGTCCAATTTTCAGCCCAATGGGTGCTTAACTTGATCCGTATGGGCGGGCACAAGGCACCGCCAGTACAGGTATTACTTCATAATCACCAGCTTGCGCGTGGCAGTAAACTCGCCCGCCCGAAGCTGGTAGAAATAGGTTCCACTCGACACACGCTCACCGGCGTCGTTGCGGCCGTCCCAGTAGAGGGCGCGCTCACGGGCGGTGTAAACTCCCGCTTCTCGCTGTCCCAGATTGAGACGGCGGACGAGCCCCCCAGCGGTGTCGTAGATGGTTATCGTCACCGGGGCATCCGCCGCCAACGCGAAGGGAATCCAAGTTTCGGGGTTGAAGGGGTTGGGGTAGTTCTGCATCAATCGCGTTTGCGTCGGCAGAAGTTCTTCCGGCCGAAGCATCAGATGCAGGTAGGCGTTTTGGATGTCATCCATCCCCAGATGGCGACGGACACGGCCAATCAACTCGCCTGACCCATCGGTGAAATCGAATTCCAAAGTGTCTCCCACCTGAACGACGCTCTGACGATTGAGGTCTGCCCAGGCGGCGGAGAAGTGGCCCGTGCTCGGATGGATGGCACTCCGCGCCACAGCACCAGTCGTCAGGTTGCGGATGGTCACAACGCCACCGGGCGTATCGGACACGACGCCGCTGACGACGAACGCCCACGCGGAGGTGCGAGCCGTCGCAGACGGTGCCGCCTTGACAGGTGGTGTGTTCGTCCACGCTGCCCCCACAAAAGAGAACACTTTGTCTTCCGTGACGTTGACGATGTAGCCGTTGCCGCCTTCGATCGGGAAGCCGGGGCCATCATCGCGGATGGTGAACCCTTCAAACCGTTGTCGAGGGACGTTCAAGCGAATGACAACCGTCGCCCCGATTGCCGCAGCAAGACTGCGGGCGGTGTGGGGGGTGATTGGCTTGAGCGGAACGTCAACCATGTTCAGACCGGCGGAGAGCGGCGTGAAGAACACGCGACTGAAATCCTCCCCCCTGTCTGTCGTACGTGGGCCCACATTCAGGAGCACGTCCTGCCACAGGGCCATCCCTGCTGCATCGACCGGTTTGACGCCAATCAGCACGTTGCCAAAGGTGGGGTCGAGGTCATCGGGTAGGTTCTCAGTGACCTGACCGGGGTTGGCAACGACGACGTTTTCATGGCTCTTCGGGAAAGGCCCCAAGGGCGTAACGGAACCAAATAATCCGATGGCGTTTATCCCGCTGTCGATGACATTCCCTTGAATAAGATTGTGATTCGCGTTATCCAGCGTCCACATGCCCCAAGGGTCGACGAGCAGCGAAATCCCCGCTGTGATTTCGTTGCTATGCACATCCCAATAGTTTGCGGAATTATTGGGAACTAAATCGATGTATAGATTCGGTTCACCCGGAACCGGGAAAAACCAGTTTCAGAAAATCACCCCGATGTTGTTCCGCTGAAGGGTGTTTTTCACGACGCGGCCATGACCGCCGGAGAGAAAAATCCCTGTAGCGAACCGTGAAACACGATTCTCCTCAATCACGGCATCGTGCCCCATCGTGTTCAAAATGCCAACCGTCAGCAGTTCGTTGGCATCTACCGGGGCTTCAACACCGATAACCTCGTTGTCTCGTGCGACAAATTCATTGCCGTAAACGTGCATGATGCCACCGGCAAATCCTTCGATCTTGTTGGAGGCGCAGGTGAAGCGATGTGCTGGTCGCTTGAGCGTGACAGGGCTGCTGGAGACAATGGCTGTCCCTGTGGATTCCGCGGATTTCAGCACGAGGTTCTGAATGGTTACATCATTGGCGCGAACCGCAATCGCTGGATTAGCATGTGAAATCCACACGGCCCCGGGCTCCGCCGTCAGGGTGAGTGATTTCGTGATTTCGACCGTCTCACGCACACGATGTTCGCCTGCGAGAAGCAGAACGGTCCCCTCGACGTCGCCGGAAATCTTCTCGCCCGGCGCGACGAGGACATTGGCTGCGTTGAGTGGCAACGCCAACCAGAGTAGGCTCAGAAGAGTCACGCAATATTTCAACATGGAGGTTCTCCTTTCGTGTGATACGAGGTACATCAGACTTCCGAAGTCTTGGAGACTTCGGAAGTCTGAAAATGTAAACTTTAATATTGAAATTACATTGTAATCTGGTCGGATCTCCGTATCCAACCCAATCGTGACACAATGTCCGGTCGAATCTCCCTTTCCGACCGAGCAGGGGCGGATATTGCCCCAACCATCTGCATCCACTCAGATACCGATCCTCTGATGGCATTTGACAAAGTAATCAGATAATCCGCGTCAGTCGAGATTCATATCTCGACAGTCGATTTTGCCTGCCTGTCGGCAGACAGGGAAAATCGACCTACAGTTTACTCCTCTTGTTTGCCCGGATAATAGGGCTTTTCCGCCTTGACAAAACCTTCAAGGATAACTATAATGAAAATATCAGTTGATTCCAAATTTAACCTAAAATGGAGTGATAGCTTGCCGCCCAAAGCATTGCGGGCAATTTACCTCCCTCTTTTGAAAACGCACCGCGCCAAATGCACACGGAACTGCTCGCCATGCAGACGCTCTCAATTGAAGAACTAGGGCGTGTTGACGAACTCGGGCAAATGCGCTCGTAGCCCAAGTTTCTAACTTGGCACCTCGTCCCCAACCAAGATAGAATCTTGGGCTACAGTTAGATTGCGAAACAGTTCGTCAACACGCCCTACTCAAAATCGCTCACAGCCAACTTTCACCGATCAAACAGCAACGCCTTCTGGCATTGCTGGAGAAAAACAGTGCGACCTCAATCTCGCCAGAGGAGCGGAGAGAACTCGGTAATCTACGGCTTGCGGCTGACAGACTGATGTTGCGTAAAGCTTATGCCTGGGCACTCTTACGCTGGCGGGGTTATCCTGTGCCAGCACTAGACGAACTCCCACTCAAGTAATCATGCCCTCAATCCCACGTACCGTTCGGCAGCAAGTTTCCGCCGAAGCTGATCACCGCTGTGAATACTGCCGCACCTCCCGCCGACTCATCGGCATGCCGCTGGTCATTGATCATGTTGTTCCCCAGGCAGCAGGTGGTGGTGATGAGAGGGAAAATCTGGCCGCTGCGTGCTATCGTTGTAATGAGTTTAAGAGCGCAAAAACCCACGCGACAGACCCTGTCACCGGTGAACTGGTTCCGCTTTTCAATCCGCGCAAGCAAAGCTGGCATGAGCATTTTCCCTGGGCAAATGGCGGGACACACATCGTCGGCCTAACACCCACCGGACGTGCCACCGTGCTTGCCTTGCAACTCAACAACGAGTATGTGGTTGAAGCCCGGACCCTGTGGATGGCAAGAGATTGGCACCCACCGCCGGATTGAAACTTCCCTATCCACACATGTCCTACCACCTCCAAAACGCGAAAGACACGGAAGGCACGGAAGACACAGATGGGCTTGCCGTATCTTCCGTGCCTTCCATGCCTTGCGTGATTCAAAACCCCTTCAACTTGCCCCAGAGGGTTGCCAGTTTGCCAGCAGGTTCGATCTCACTGGGACCAGTATCGGGAACGTTATCGCCACTGATCACCACGTTGTCACAGGGAACAGCAGCAAACATAAACCAACCGTTGTGATTCTCATGATTTGTCTCTCCTTTCGTTTTTTAAAACATGGAAGGCACGGAGGATACAGCGTGACTTTCCGCCTCTTCCGAGCCTTCCGTCATTCCTTAATCCCGTTTGAGTTCTCCCCAGACAACGGGGAATTTGCCGTGTGGCTGCACAGCGGTTACGACGTCTCCCACGTAAGGCGTCAGGTCAAGAAACGTGATGGCGCTGCCAAGGTGATCCATAATCAGGGCGGTATTCGTCCTGGCATGGATCGCCATGCAGGAGGGACTGGTGCCTGCGGGCACGGTAGCGATCAACGTCCCGTTCGTCATATTGATGATAGAAACCGTACTATCTCCCATGTTGCTCACCAGCGCGGTGTTCGTCTCTGGATGGATTGCGCTGCACACGGGCCATTGCACCAACGGCAATGGTATTCACCACCACTCCCGCGTTCAGATCGACAACCGAAGCGGTATTATCGCTTGAGTTGGGCACGATTGCCATGTTGGTAAGGGGATTGAGTGAGGGACCGATTGGGAAGGCACCCACCGGTACTTTTTTCAACACGCTTCCACTTTTCAAATCCAACACGATCAGGTTATTATCGCCACTTGTGGCAACAACGGCGGTGCTGTTATTCGGGTTAAGACTTCCGTGCATGCAGAATGGTCCGTTGCCCACAGAAATGGTCTGAATCACTTTGGCTGCGGCAAGGTCAATCACAGACACGGTGCCGCTTCCGAGGTTACCGACAGCGGCGATGTTGTGCTCCGGGTCAACGCCAGCACATTGCGGCAACTGTCCAACTGGGATAGTCGCCGTGACGCTGCCTGTGGTGAGGTCAACGAGGGTCACGGTGTGGGCCTCTTCGTTGATAACAATCGCCATGTTCGTTTTTTCGTTGACGGCAGGCCCTCCGGGCGTTTTGCCAACCGGGATAGTCTTTGTGACCTGCTTGGAAGGGCAAAAGATGGTCATCACTCAGGTGTTCCTCCAGAAGCTCCGTCGCAGACTTGATATCGTTCATCGATCGAGAGATGTTCGCGTTGTGCTAACACCTCTGCCAGGGTTTCCCCGTCGATGTATTCCATGATGAGATACGCATGCGATTCAGACCTGACAAAATCGTGCAAGGCGACGATATTCGGGTGTGAGAGGCTGGCGGCAATCTCCGCTTCACGCGCATACGTTTCGGAATCGGTACGAAACAGCTTGATGGCAACCGGTCCCTTCAGCTTTGTATCAAATGCTTTGTAGACAGTACCGGTGCCTCCCGTTGCGAGCAGACGTTCTATCTGATAACGATTTGCGGGTTGTGTGCCTTGTTGTAACATCATTCCTGACTGTCAAAGTATGGGTCGGTGGAAGGAGATCTTTCGCTACGCTCAAAGCCTGTCCTGAACGTAGTGAAGGAATGACATGATTCTGTCATTCTGAGGTGCGAAGAATCTCCAATCGCCCTTAAGTGAGTGACATTCGATTTAGGTTTGACTTTTCCCAAAAGGTCTCTTTGAGCCCAAAACAAATGGGAAAAAGCAATCCTAATTCGGTATTAGAGATATTCAGGCTGTTTGTAAAGCAATGCTTTTTTCTCTTCCAGTTCAGGCTTGACAACAATGTCGTGCCAATCTTCAGGGGAGACCTCCTCAAACGCCACGGTGACATACTTGGAAGCGACACCGAGTGTTTCATCCATCGCTTCAATGATCCGTTGCGTGAGGGCTTGTTTCTGCTCCTCCGTGCGACCAGGGTAGAGTTTGACATTTACATGGGGCATGCGTATCCTCCTTTAATTCTGACTAAAAACCAAGCATGAACCGACATTTTCATTCAGGAATGGTATTAGAACATCAGCAACAGTGGAAATCAGCATCCAACTGCCGCTCTGTATTTTGTAATTTTCTCAACCATTATCCTACCATAAGGAGGGCGATTTGTCAAAGGCATCCGGGGCGCGATTCAAAGACTGACAGAAACAGAGATTCTGTCCTCCCAATAAATGTTACCTTGCAAGCGAGGCGCGGAACACGCCCTTGCGCGTACCCATATAGAGAGTTGTTCCCGAAACTGCCAACGACTCGAAATCAAGGTTCGTCAATCCTGTGTTGACTAGCGTAGCAATTTGCGCCCATGAGTTGCCTCTGTCCTCTGACCGAAAGATGTCACCGTCCCCTGTGCCTGCATAGAGAGCTGTCCCTGAAACAGCCAACGAGCCAACAGACAAATTCGTCAATTCTGTGTTGACTTGCGTCCATGAATTGCCTCCATCCGTCGATTGAAAGAGACCACCGCCACTTTTCCATGCGTAGAGAATCGTCCCCATGACCGCCAACGATAAAGCGTCGATGTTCGTTAATCCCACTTCCGTCCAGGTGTTGCCATAGTTCTCCGAGCGGAAGATACTATTACCCACGCTCGCACCCATGTTCGCATAGACCGTTGTCCCCGATGCCGCCAATGACAAGATGGCTGAATGCGTTAATGCTGTTTGAGTCCATGAGAGCCCCCTATCCTCTGAACGGAAGACGCCATTGCCATTAGTCCCTGCATAGAGAGTTGTCCCTGACACTGCCAGCGATAAGATAACCGGATTATCCACTCCTGTGACTTCTGTCCAGAAGTTGCCGCTGTCATCCGAGCGAAAGATACCATTGCCATTAGTTCCTGCATAAAGAGTCATTCCTGACACAGCCAGCGACACAACCTCAAGCTTTTTTAATCCTGTGTTGACCGGCGTCCAGAAGTTGCCATCGTCATCCGAACGGAAGATACCTTTGCCACTTGTTCCGCTATAGAGGGTTGTTCCTAATACTGCCAATGATAGTATGTCAGAGTTTGTTAATCCCGTGTTGATTGGCGTCCAGGAGTTGCCTCCGTTCTCCAAACGAGAGATGCCACTGCCAATTCCTCCCGCATAGAGGGTCGTTCCTATTACCGCCAATGAATGGGTTCTGTGAGTCGTCAATCCCATCTGCGTCCAGGAGTCGCCGCCATCCTTCGATTGGAAAACACCACCTCGCTCGGTGCCCGCATAGAGAGCCATTCCCGATACCGCCAATGATAGTACGTCAAGGTTCGTTAATCCTGTGTTGACTTGGGTCCAAGAGTTGCTTCCGTTCCCCAAACGAAAGACGCCCCGCCACTTGTCCCCCCATAGAGGGTTGTGCCCATTACCACCAACGACTGGACAAACGGATGCGTCAATCCCGCGTTGATCGGCATCCAAGAGTCACCGCCATCATCTGAGCGGAAGACGCCACCGCCCCATGTCCCTGCATAGAGGGTTGTGCCCATTACCGCCAACGACTGGATGACCGACTGGACAACTGAAGTCCTTAATCCGACTGACATCCATGAATTGCCACCATCATCTGAGCGGAAGACACCATCCCACTCCGTGCCTGCATAGAGGGAGTTTCCCAACACAGCCAACGCTCGAACATCACGGCTTGTCAATCCGATGTTAAGCTGTGTCCAGGAGTTCCCCCTATCCTCCGAGCGGAAGACAGCACCCCCTGAAGCACCTGCGTAGAGAATTCCCTCCGGTGCGGCGAGCAAGCTCCAAATAACCCCGCCGTAAGGACCGTTTGTCGGTGCCCAGACGATTTCGCCAGATTTCTTGTCGCCCTGTGCGTCAGCGGCGAGGGCTAACACATCACCGCTCGACAGGTTGCCATTGCCAGCGTTGCCCGCATTGGATTGCCCAACGCGGTTCGCAGTGGATTGTTTCTGAATCGGCAAGTCAATGATCGGCGCGTCGGTCAACTCGATCATCGTTGCCGATTCGAGCGCGTCGAGCGAGTATGGTCGCTGGAATCGTTGCGTCCGCATCAGGCCAACGCCGATGAACAGCGCCATCACAGCGACCGTTGTCGCTGCAATCCAAGGTGCCAGGGGTTTACCATCCGAAGCGGCAGTTGGCTTCACATAGCGAATCTGTTCCATAATCCGTTGCGTTAAAGTGGGGGGCAGTTGAAAAGTCCCCAACGTTTCTTGCATCATGTCAATCATCTCCTCTTTCAAGCGACATCGGGCCCGATAGAGTCGATCTCGGACAGCGCCGCGTGACGTGCCGATAAACCGTCCAATCTCTTCGCACGTCAGTCCACCTAGATAGTAAAGCGTCAAGACCGTCCGCTCACTTTCAGGGAGGCACTCAAGCGCATCACGCACCTCTTGGTGCACCCGTTCGTCAGTATACTTCGCATAAGCCAGCGAATCGATCTCACCAGTCTCTACGCTGTCGAGCGACTGCGTCGGAAGGCGCTTTTGGCGCTGCCACATCAGGCAAAATCTCGCCGCAATGGTGTAGAGCCAGCCGGGGAAATGCGACCAATCTTTGAGCGTCGCTAATTTCTGGTATGCCTTGAGGAAGGTGTCCTGCGTGATCTCCTCGGCGGTGTGGAAGTCACCGAGTTTACGGTAAGCCAGGGCGTGGACCGCTCCCTTGTACTTGTCTACCAGAAAGCCAAATGCGGTCTCATCGCCATCTAATGTGCGTTTTATCAGTTCAGCGTCACTGTGTGCCATTGTCAAACTCCCGATGTCAAGGTTATGGTTCTATAACATGGCGAACACGAATCTGCGATCGCCTTCTACTCTATATGATGCACATTGGGGACAAATCATCAGATGCCTGATCAAATTTTTCAATTGGCTCATGTTAAGAAATCGTGCAAAGAAACCGAGTTTCTCAGAGAAACTCGGTTTCTTCCCGAAACATTGAAAAAGAACTTGACAAAAAATCGGACACCCCTTAAAATGTCTACAAAAAACGGGACGCGACATTTTCATTTCCATCCCGGCATTGAAATGGTTCAGCGGGTCGAAGAGTCTCGGTCAAAGACCGGACAGCCTCACCCTCCCACCTGAATGGTTACCCTTGCCTTGATGGGCTGTCTGTGTGTAAACAAGATGATTGATGACTTTAGTCAGATTCGGAAGATTACGATTTTAGGCGTTGGCTTAATCGGCGGGTCGCTCGGATTGGCGTTAAAAGCGAAGGGCTTTCAAGGCGAGCTCACTGGACTCGGAAGACGGATGAGTACGCTCGAAGTTGCGCTCGAACGTCGCGCGATTGACCGCGCGACAACGGACTTTGAGGTGGGAATCCGCGACGCCGATCTGGTTGTCATCGGCACACCGGTGGACCTCATCCCCGCAATGGCCCAGCGCGTTGGGGAGGTCAGGGCACCGGATTCCGCGCCTTTGCTGATGACTGATGTGGGTAGTGTGAAGGGGCAGATTGTCGAAGTGATTGAGCGTCTTCTCGTCGCCCAAAATCCGCATCAAAATCTGCATTTTGTGGGGTCACACCCCATGGCAGGTTCCGAAAAGACTGGCGTTGAAGCCGCGCGCGCGGAGCTTTTTGCTGGGGCGAGGTGCATTGTGACTCCGACGGACAAGACCCACCCGCTCGCGTTACGGCTGGTCATGGAGCTCTGGAGGTTCGTTGGTGCCCAACTCTACCTCCTCTCCCCTGTTCAACATGACGCTCTGATTGCAGGTGTAAGCCACTTACCTCACTTAATGGCCTCCGTTTTGACCGATACGGTGGGACAGATTGAAAGTGCATCCGCGAGGACGTTGGACTTCGCCGCAACTGGTTTCCGCGATACCACGCGCATTGCCGCGGGTTCGCCGGAGATTTGGACGGGAATCTTTATGCAGAACGCCCCCGCGTTGCTACCGCTGATCGATGCCATGATTGAAAATCTCACCCAATTCGGAACCTTGCTCGAAAATCAAGATTCAGATGGGATTGCGCGCGCCCTGATGCACTCAAAAATTCTAAGAGACTCGTTGGAACCTGGTTAAGCAGATTTTAGAGTTTTTATATGGAGGGTTCGAGTGACAAAACCCATTATTTTTTCTTCACACGCCAAGCGTCAAATGTTGCTACGAGGGACCGAAGAAAACGAAGCCATAACCACAATTCGTTCAACAGCATGGCAGCCAGCAAAATACGGTAAATTTCATGCGTGCTTACGGTTTGATTTTAACCAACTTTCGCCAGTCAATCAGCAATTCTATCAATTCAAAACCGTTGATGTAATCTTTGCCGATGAGCCGAATGAAATTGTTGTCGTAACTGTAAAAGTGTATTACCACAATTGAAGGAGTAAAATCCAATGAAAATTTACTATGATACCAAAGTCGATGCGCTTTACATTGAATTTTTCCCGTTAGTGTCAGGAACAGCACAAATGCGGGAGTTAGCAGAAGATATCATCGCCAATTATAGCCCTGATGGAAAATTGGCGGGTTTAGAAATTCTGGATGCGTCGCTCTTTTTAGGCGAAGAACTGCCAAAAGTCAGTATGGAAGTTTTCCCTTCTTTTTATCAGGATGAAGAAAGGCGTCCTTCAAAGGTACTGTGAATGATGAACAAACGTCTAACGATTGCCATGGATGGTCCCGCGGGTTCCGGGAAAGGCACGGTTGCCAGGCGCGTTGCCCAAGCACTGGGCTATCTTTACCTCGATTCCGGCGCAATGTACCGTGCAATTACCCTGCTATCCATCCGAAAGGGCATATCCCCGACGGATGTCCCCGCGTTGACCCGGCTGGCGCAAACCTGTCGAATCGATTTTGCCGATAATGGTCGGATGACGTTGCTGAACGGCGAAGATGTGTCGGAAGCCATCCGCACACCAGAGATAGACAAGATAGTTTCCGACGTTTCAAAATACCCCCAAGTGCGACACGAAATCGTGAAGCAGCAGCGTCGGATTGGAGAAAAGGGCGGCATTGTCGCCGAAGGTCGCGATGTCACGACCGTTGTATTTCCGGATGCGCACCCCAAGTTTTACCTTGATGCCTCCGTCGAAGAACGTGCGAGGCGACGCTTCGCGCAATTGAGAGCCAAGGGAATCGATTGTACACGGGGGCAGGTTGAAGGGGATATTCGCCTCCGGGATGAAAAGGATTCTTCTCGTGAACACAGCCCCTTGAGAACAGCCGAAGACGCAATCATTATAGACACAACCCATAAAACCGTTGAACAGGTCGTCGAGTTTATCATGGAACGGATACGAGAGATTTAAGAAATTTAGGAATCACAGACTTCCGAAGTCTCTGAGACTTCGGAAGTCTAATGCCACTTTACAAAAAGAATGAGTTCATGCGACGCCAAAAGTTCGGATTCTGGACAGAACAACCCTTTTATCGTTGGACACAACGAATGACCGCTGTTACTTTCGGCGCATTAGGAAAGTTGGAATCACACGGTAACGAGAATATTCCCCGCCGTGGCGGCGTTCTCTTGTTATCAAATCATGTGAGCTACCTGGACCCCTTCATCATTGGAACCGTCGCACATCGCGAAATCCATTATATGGCAAGGCATGACGTGTTTCGGATTCCGGGCTTGCGCCAGTTCATCGCTGCACTCAATGCGTACCCGGTGCGGCGTGGAGCGGCGGATCGAGGGGCTCTCAAACACACGCTCTCTCTCTTGAAGGCAGGAAAAGTGGTTCTGATTTTTCCCGAAGGCACGCGTAGCGTCGATGGTATGTTGGGCAAAGCCCACGACGGCGCCAGTTTCATTGTTCATAGCGCCGATGTTCCGACGATTCCAGTCTTTCTCAAGGGGACCATACTGCCTCGCAATGCCAAATGCATCCGCCCCACCCAACTTTCCGCGACCTTTGGCTCACCGCTCGACTTCAACGAAGTCCGACAAATTGCAGACAGACGCGAATTGTACCGGCGGATGGGAGAACAGATCATGCAATCGATTGCAGAACTGCGGGATGAATCGGCGAATCGGCTCGTGAGGAAATAATACCCTGCTAATCTGTGCCATCCGCGTACACAGCAACCATCAGTGCGCTGAGAAGGCTCGAAATCCAGGTTTGTCCGGGGGCCGTGGTCAGCGTCAGCTTGACGCCTTCAGGTTCAGCGCCGTAAGCAATCTGGATGGGGCTGATATTGGGCAACTTCGCAACGGCATGCTCCGGCAATTTCAGGTTGTCCCCCAGATTTTGTTGTACCAGGAATTGGGCGATATTTCCCACGTTCATATAGCCAAGCAACCACGGTGAGGCCGAAGGCATTTCTGTAACCGTTGGGGAGGGGTTTTCAAGCTGTGTCACAATGGCTTCCAACTGCGCTCTGGAGGTGCTTGCGACAAACAGCCCCCCAGCGAAGGTGTACCACGGTGCGAGCGCAACACCGGGGGCAAGAGCGTCAATCGTGAGGATACCTCGACGGATTCCCTCCGATTTCTCTGCCGAAGAAGCGAAGCGGTCTATCTGAACCAGCGGTGCAACGATGGCGGGAATCGACTCAAATTTGTGGCGGTCTTTGACACCGACCGCGAAGACAGGCTGGAATTTGGCAAAGTCAATCGGGCGCTCTTTGAGTTTGACCTCGCCTGCAGGCAACGAAATCCCAACCCCAATCTCGCCTGTCAAAGCGTCGAAGATATCATCTTTCAAATTGAATCCCAGCTTCGCCTCGATTCCGTTCATCATTTCATTGAGGTTGTGACCCATCATCGCTGCTAATCCCGTCAACTGCGTCCACGTCTCAACCGGATTGCCAAGCTGTAAACCGATGAACGCCCCGTTAATCGCTGGCAAAAAATCGATCGATGCCAGCCGTGGGTGCTCGCGCAACAAGAGCGGCGCAAATACCATCGCGGGCCCCTGCGGGCGCAGGCGCACGTATGCTTCATGGGTATCGCCGAGCAGATTGAGCCTGACCGCCAACGCTTGCGGCGTATTCAGTATCGCCGCTTCCATCTCATCTTTAGGGGGTTGGACTGCCTCGCCTTTTTTGGCGGCTTCGGCGGCTCGAATCGCAGGAATTGTGCGGAACAGGTTGACATACGCATAAGCGGTGCCCGATGGTTCAACCTTTTTCATCAGGTCTTGAAATTCGGGCGTTGTCGCGATAGCGGGGGCGTCGCCCTGATAGACATCGACCAGCGGCTTGAAACCGTCGTTCAACGCCAGAACCATGAAGGGGCCGAGGAAACCATACTGGAGCGTATTGCCGTCTTTAAAGGATAGCGTTTTGAAGGTCACGCCGGAATATTCGTGGGTTTCCGGAGCGGCATTGGACTCCGCGCCCGCGTTCATGAGAATTAGGAACTGGTCCAGCGCATCTTCCGCAAGCTGTTTTGATTCCGAGACCTCAAAGATTAAGGCGATGTTGGGCTTTTCGGAGATGCCTAAGAGGGTAAACGTGATTTGACGTCCAAATATCTTGACGAACTCCTCCCATGTCATCCCGGTGATCATCTGCACCACAGGAACGATCTGGTTCATTTGCATCAAAGCTGTTTGGACCTTTTTGATTTGCGATAGCTCTTTCCATTCCGGTGATTTGTTCACGGCTTCGACAACCTGATAAATATCCGATAGTTGTACATAGCCAAAGGCATCGGCAGGCACCACATCCGCTCCGGTTTTGGCTATGGCAGGGGTTGAGGTCAAAATCGCAAATAGCGCGATCAAGAGAAACATAGCAGTCAGTTTGTAAACGCGAGTCAAAGTATTCATGGTTTTCTCCTTGAAAGAAATGTACCCCTCCCCCGGCCCCTCCCCTAAGCGGAGAGGGGAGAAAGCTCCCCCTTCCTGTGTCGGGTCGAAGACTCTCGGAACGGAGAAGGGGGCCGGGGGGTTAGGTCTGTCCTTGAAAGAATTATTGAGAAACCGAGTTTTTCAAAAAAACTCGGTTTCTATTTATCTGATAAACAATCAGGGTCGTTTCGATGCCGGGTCAAAATGCCAGAGATTTTCCGGTGGAATCATCGCTTGCGGCATCTTATCGGTCGCCCATAAGAGCTGAATCGTCGCATCGTTTGCCTCGTTGAAGAACTCAATCAAAAGGTCATGTTGCCCCGCATTGAGGTGGATGGTTCCTTCCTGTGGGACGAGGGCGTGTTGGTTCCAATCATCAATCACCTTGCGATAGTCAATCCAGACCCGGACGCCGTCATCGTTGAAGGTGAAAATGCGGTAGGTTTGTGATTCAGGCACCTCCAGCTTGCCAACCCAGCGGATGGAATAGCGATCCTTGGTGACATCAGGGTGTGGGGACCCCCGCCAATGAAAGTCAAGTTTTGAATCAGCCCGCCACGCCTTCTGTGCATTGAAATCTTTTCCCTGGTAGTAGATACCGAGCAATCCAGGTTTAAGCTGCTTATTCAGCCAGTTCTGCCATTCTTTGACAATTGCCCGCCGAACTTCTGGTGATTTGTCAGGGGACCAATCGAAATGGGGGCCGGTATATGCCAGCAGTTCATGATAAGCATTCGTTCCTACCGTGCGATTTTCAGCGTTCAGTGCGTCGATCAGGCGTTCTACAAGGACGCTGCGAAACCACTCATCATCCTGTCCGAGGGTTTTTGTTGCGCGTTCTGCAATCGCCTTATCGTTGGAAAATTTCGCGTACAAGAGGCCGCGAATATCTAGCTTGCGCTCCACCCCCTCATACGCACGCATGCGGATAGCAGGCTGATCATTCGATAGCCCCGCACGCAAAACTTCGAGTGTCCCTGACGCCTCGGCGGCTTCGATTGCCGAGAGGCGCGCTTCCGCATCTGGCCGGTCGAGCATCGCACGAAGGTTAGCTGGTTGATTGAGCTTCCTGAGTTCCGCCGCTCTCTCCTGATTCTCCTTCGCTTTCCGGGAATTCTCAGCGACTTTGGCTCGGTATTCGGCAAGTTTGGCTTCCAGTCTCTCAACCGCTTTCGAGTCACCCTCCGACTTGGCATCTGCTATAGCATGCAGAACATACGGAATGCTTACCTCTTCGTAAAGTCGCGCCGTGCGTTCGCGCCCCTCCGTCGCCTTTTCAAAATCGGACGCTACAATTCCATCGCGTTCCAGGTTTGACACTTGAATTCCGAGTTGACCGTTATGAATTTCGGGATAAAACTCCGCTGCCCCAAGCAATTGTCGGCGGATGCGTTGGTGATACCGTTGGCGCTGTGCGGGCGTTAGCTCCGCTTTGACACTATTGGCTGCTGCCTTCTCACGGCTCACCTTTGCCCATTCGCGGAACTGTTTTAACATCCCTTCCGTGTATTCGACCTGCTTGAGGTTGCCGCGTTTTTGGAAAAATTCGAGGTCATCCGCAAATTCCGGGATGGAGAAGTATTCGCAAAATTCCGCGGCGAGCTCGCGCGCTTCGAGCGCTTTTGCAAATTGACCGGCGGCTTCAAGCTTCTCAGCAACCTTTACGTTTCCGAAGGGCAGCCCGATGACAGCGTTTGCACTTCGTATCCAGCAGACCGCCAGTAAAAGGGTAAGGACCATCATCGCGCTCCGCATCGTGGGGTTGTTGCAAATCATAGCGTTTCCTTTCTTTAACTACCTTATTGGAAAAATAAACGATACCTCAGACTTCCGAAGTCTTGGAGACTTCGGAAGTCTGAAAATGTAATAACGTCTCCTTGCTTTATGAGTTCTGGGTGAGGTTTGAATCTCTGCGAACGATTCAGTAACAATTCGTTGGTGTCTATTATATTATGACGCACATCACTGCGATAAGGTTTGTTTTTATACTTTGCAACGCTACAAACTGCGTTTTTGTCATTCTGAAGCTTGCGAAGAATCTGACCGTTGAGATTCTTCGCAAGCTCAGAATGACATGATATACCGCTCCACAGAATTTCTTCGCGTAGGTCGGGATTCCATTCCCGAGGATTAACGTGCGTCGAGATTGGAATCTCGACCTACAGGCGGTAATCGGGGTTATTTCGTGGGAAGGTATATATCTTGACTTTGGCAGATTACCTCGTAGCCCAAGATTCTATCTTGGTTCTTCTGATGAGTGCCAACTTAGAAAGTTGGGCTACAAGAGCGTCCTATTTGAATTTACCAAAGTCAAAATATCAAAAGCGCAATTTAACTAATTTTCAGTATTAAAGATACGTTTCAGAAGGGGTTTCCGTCTTTAGAACCTAAGACGGAGTTGTACCCCTTCTGGTTGACATGCTGGGGTACAACCCCAGTTGCTTTGAATCCCGTGAAACGGGGCAGAACAGAATGTAAAGTTTGTTTTTGAAAATTAGTTAACGCGGTGTTGAGTATAGAATCGGAGAAGCTTCGCCTCTGAAAATACTTGACGGAACTGTGATTTTAGCCTACAATCTATAATCAACCTGGAGGAATTGCATGACATTTTCAAAGCTATTTTCATTGAGAGGAAAAGTGGCAATCGTCACCGGTGCAAGCCGGGGGATTGGCAAAGCAATTGCGATGGGGTTTGCTCAAGCGGGAGCAGACCTCGCACTGGTGGCAAGGTCTGAATCAAAGCTCATCGAAGTGCAGCGGGAGTTGCAGTCAATAGGGGCTAAAGCGGAGATTTTTCCTTATGACCTCCGCCAAACAGACGGGATTCCCGATTGGGTTGCACAAGTCGTTGAGGCCTGTGGGCGGATTGATATTCTCGTCAACAACGCAGGCACAACGCACCGTGCCGATGCAATCGACTTCCCGGAGGAGCGATGGGATGAGGTGATTACCCTCAACCTCAAGTCCGTGTGGCTGCTCTGCCAAAACGTTGGTCGAGGAATGGTCGAACGTGGCAGCGGTAAGATTATTAACATTGCATCGCTTCTGAGTTTCTCAGGGGGCATCCGTGCGTCCGCGTATGCTGCCAGCAAAGGCGGCGTGGCACAATTGACGAAAGCCCTTGCCAATGAGTGGGCGTCAAAAGGCGTCAACGTGAACGCTATCGCGCCGGGGTACATCGACACGGAACTGTCAGCAGGAGTCATCGCCGATCCGGTGCGCTCCGCACAACTGATGGAGCGCCTCCCAGCCGGACGGTTTGGCACACCTGATGACCTCGTGGGCGCGGCGATCTTTCTCGCGTCTGAGGCAGCGGAGTATATTCATGGACATATCTTGACAGTTGATGGCGGCTGGATGGCGCGTTGAAAGGGGGATTTATCATGTTCAGAGAGAATCAACTGTATTTCCGTATGTGGAAGGGAGCACATGATTAAACCATTAAATCAGCTTATCAGATTTTATCTCAGAAGGTTTCCAATAACAGAAGGTAAAAGTCAACTCTTAAAACTGACGAGGAATTGGATTACGCCCGATGACCCTCTCATCGCTTTCAACACAAAATACAATTTTTCCCTGAAAGCCAATTTAAGAAATCCTGAACATCTCGGTCTCTATTTTTATGGAACCCATGATGAGCGGTATGAGATCAACAAGTACTTCAAAATCATCAGAGCAGGGGATACCTGCTGGGATATCGGAGCGAACATCGGTTTTTACACCTGCCTGTTTGCATCCCTTGTTGGAGAAAATGGGAACGTGATCGCCTTTGAACCCGTTTCGACAACTTTCAACTCCCTCGCTGAAAATGTCCGGCTGAACGACTTCACGAACGTCACGGTCATCCAGAAGGCGATAGGAGATCAAGTAGAAAAGCGGCGAATTTATTATCGCCATTCGGATCTGACGGAAGGAACGGCCTCATTAAAATATGCGACCGGAAAGGGAGAATCCGAATGGGTCGATGTCGATACAATTGATCGGCTTTCAAACGAACTTCCAGCCCCGGCCTTTATCAAAATCGATGTCGAAGGGTATCAGATGGAGGTTTTTCAGGGGGGGTATCACTTTTTCAAAGAACACCATCCGATCATTATGGCCGAGTTGAAAGACGTTGGTGAAGCGAATAGAGATTGCCTGAGAGAGATGGAGGCTTATCTTGCCGATTTAGGTTACAACATTTATGAAATCAAGAAGCATTCATTGAAGAAATGCGATGAACTATCAAAAGCAAGAAGGAGAAATTTTTTGCTCATCAAAGAAAATTCATCCTATACTCGTTCTATTTCAGGATTGTGCATTAAACCGTAGTGGCGATTTGAATCGCTTATGACAGCGACTGAAAGCGTGCCCTACTGATCTGTGATCGGGGCGAAGGGGCGCTAGGCAATGCACCATTTCTAAAACTGGTATTAGCTGATTGACAAATCGATTGACTCGTGGTAAAATTTGAACGTTCGGTCCGGGGGATGGTTTGTCGAGCTCTCAGTCCCTGAACTTAAGACTGAATAAGATTAGGAGTTACGCATTTCAGGTTGAACAAGTCCTGCATCTTGCATCCCTTCGTTACACTCAGGGCAGGCTCTGCATCCTGCATCCGCTAGGTTGAGCCTGTCGAAACCTTGCATCCTGAATCCTGAATCCTGCATCTTGCATCCTGCATCCACTGGGTTGAGCCTGTCGAAACCTTGCATCCTGCATCTTGAATCTTGCATTCTGCATGTTGATACAGATGTTTCACGGCACAGTACCGCAAAGGAAAAGTGGTGGCACAAAATACAGATTTGCTTTTCAGTACCGACGATTGGGTCGAAATCTATCGCACGACGGACGAATGGGAAGTACAGTTAATCCAGGCAACGCTTGGCAATCAACAGATCCGGTGTCGCCCCAAGTACGATCGGGGGCCTGACAGGCAACGTCACATCACCCTCTTTGTCGCCCCTGGGGATAAAGTCGAAGCCCTGGAAATCGTCAGTCGCATCGGTTTAGCGATTACGGATGATCGATATACAAGGGAACAAGCAGAAACCGAGAGAACAAGCCCTCGCACGGTTTCAGAGGGAATCGGACTTCCGAAAGCGATACCGGCTGCACTCGAAGAGGTTACGGTTGCCGCGCGTGAAGGAATTGGCAAAATTGTTCATTACGTTGGGCGCGGTTATGAACTGCAAGTTGGGCCAGAACCGTATTACATCGTCGAAGAAGATCGGTGGGAAGAGTTTACGGATTTCAGTGCCCAACGTCAAGAGTTTGCAATCCTCCTCAAGCATGAGTACCCTCTCCTTTTTCAGTGGCTCAAGGGGCAGAAGTTGATGGCAGAGTTTATCCGTTTGGTCGAAGCCACCTACCGCGAAGTTCCTCCGCCGCGTCCACGCAACCAACAGCGAAACACATCGGTCCCACCCGAACCCTCGCGTTCAACGAATGCCGCCGATGCCCGGACGAGCAATCTTGCCAAATTCAGCCTGTGGATGGCGTTGGTCTCTCTCTTTGCGCTCATCATTCATTTGCCGTGGTACGCGAGTCTGACCCTATCCGTTCTCACCGTTGTCTCTGGATTTGTGGCAAAATACCGGATCAATGCCAGTCAAGGGAATCTCAAAGGTAGCCCAATCGCTTTTCTTGCTGTCATTATTGCCTGCATTGTGATTGCAATGACGTGGAAACAACGTCCTTCAAACCAACCTTCACCCGTCGGTCTCCAACCTGCCTACCTTCTCTTTCCCATGGCCAGCGAAGATTACACAGAGCTGGAATTGGGTGAGGACTTAGGATAGTACGACCTTTTTAGTTATAACGCATGACCCAGACTTCGGAAGGTTGGGGGCATCACCTGAGTCGAAACAGTGCAAAACCTTGAAAAAATTGGGCATGTTTCAAATTTCTGAAAAAAGGTGTTGACACTTGGCGTAATGCGTAATGCGTAATGCGTAACTAAGAGGTTCTTCTTACGTATTACGCATTACGCATTACGTTCTCGAAGTGTCAACCGTTTTCTGAAACATGCCCTGTGTAAAGTCCTATATGATATAGATACACAACAAGAGGCTCAATGTGGCTGATTGTGTCATTGTCTTTGCCAAAAATCCAGTTCCCAGCGAGGTTAAAACCCGGCTGATTCCTTTTCTCTCCGCCGACCAGGCGGCATCCCTGTATAAAGCCTTCCTTATTGATTGGTGCGATGCACTCTCCACGCTCACGGTTCATCGGGAAAGTGAGGTTCGGCAGAGCCTGCCCCGATTCATCGGGGAGCCTCACCCTCCCACCCAATCTCACCCTTCCGTTCACCTTGTGATTGCTTATACGCCCCCCAACAGCCGCAGTGCTTTACAAACCTTGATTGGTCAGAAGGCAATTTATATCCCCCAGGTCGGAGCGGATCTCGGGGAACGCTTAATCTCTGCCGCACAATGGGCGTGTGAGCAAAATTATACGAAGTTCCTATTTGTGGGCTCGGATAGCCCAACGCTTCCCATCCAGTATGTTGAACGTGCACTCGATCTGTTAGATTCGCGCGATGTTGTGATTGGCCCGAGCATGGATGGGGGCTATTACCTGATCGGCTTTTCTGCTGGCGGGGCCGCGTTAGCAATCCCCGCTATCTTTGAGGATATTGCATGGAGCACCGACCTCGTTTTCCGGCAGACGCTTGAAAAGGTTCAGTCAGCCAATGCGCGATTGGGATTGCTACCGCCATGGTACGATGTCGATAAATTCGCAGATTTGCAACTGCTACGCAACCACCTGTTTGCGATGCGCCTCGCCGGGGAAAAAAATCCTGCCCCGCAAACAGATCGCAAGCTGGCGGAGTGGTTGTAACAATGTAGAACGTCAGACTTCCGAAGTCTTGGAGACTTCGGAAGTCTAAAATATAAACGCAATACGCGATACAAAAGGAGAATCCAATGGGCAAGTTAGATGGTAAAGTTGCCATCGTCACAGGAGGCAACAGAGGAATTGGCAAAGGGATTGCGCGGGGGCTTGCCGCTGAAGGGGCGAGCCTTGTCCTCGCCGCGCGAGACGTTGAAACCTTGAACCGGACCGCCGAAGAGCTGACGGCAAGCGGCGCAACGCTGCTGGCAGTGCCAACCGATGTCACCGACGAGGCGCAAGTTGAAACACTGTTTGAGCGCGCAATGGAACGGTTCAATCGACTGGATATTCTCTTCAACAACGCCGGCGCGTTCGATGGCGGCCCGATAGATGAACTTTCGACAGCGGCATGGGACAAAGTGATCGCCGTCAATCTGCGGGGGCCATTTCTGTGTACCCGCGCGGCGATGCGTATCATGAAGAAGCAGGGCGGGGGACGCATTATCAACATCGGCAGCATCTCTGCCCAACGGGTCCGACCCAACTCGGCACCTTACAGCACCAGCAAGTTCGGTATCTGGGGATTGACCCAGGTGACTGCGCTGGAAGGACGCCAATACGGAATTGCCGCCAGTTGCTTGCATCCGGGCAACACGCTTGTCGAGCGCGTCAGCAATCGTCCGGAGCCACCCGCTGAACCGATGATGGCGGTTGATGAACTGGCCCAGGCCGCCGTGCTCATGGCGACCCTGCCGCCGCATGTCAATATGCTCGAGGCAATCGTGATGCCTGTGGAACAACTGTATATCGGGCGAGGATAAGGCATGTTTCAGAAATCTCTTGATATTCTTTGGAGTTGGAAGAATGGAAGGATGGAAGGATGGGGGGGCATGTTTCAAATTTCACCAAATGCCTCCCTTACAAAATGTCAAAGCCAATCGGCTCAAAATAGACTATTCTGTTTGGGAAGTGAGCGTTGGCTTTGTCAAGTACCTCATGTACCGTTCTGCCTACCTGCATCTGACCGCTCACGAAACCAACGACTTGACCCCAGAACTGTCGTTCAATTCTGGTTCGATTGGCATCAAACGAGGTTTTCTGTTCAAGCAGATCGGTCATCTGCTCTTCTGTCATTCGCCTGTTCTTCACTTCATCTAACATCCATTGCTTGAACTTTTGGTGTGTCATGTAAAACCTCACTGGGTTTGGTGGCAAGAGGTTCAGGTACAGGCTCACGATTGGCCTCTAATACCGTTTGTAGTTTTCAAGAGGGGATTTAACCTTGCGAAGGTTTGGAACCCCGATCAAAGATCGGGGTTAGATCCACCCCAATTCCCTCACTCAAAACTCAAAATGGTATAATTCGCTTGCGAACTTCTTTAATTGTAGCTTATAATACTTCGCACAAACAACCAATAAACTGTACATGAGGTCAGGAGTCATTATGGACAAGAAAATTAGAGTGGGTATTATTGGAACAGGCGGAATCTCCCGGCAGCATCAAAAAACGTATCAGAAAGTCGGGGGCTTCGAGATTGTCGCGGTGTGCGACATCGTCAAAGAGAAAGCCCTCCGCGCCGCTGAAGAATGGGGCGTTCCAAAGAAGCATGCTTTCACAAGCTATAACAAGATGCTCCAGATGGACGAAATTGATACTATCAGCGTTTGCACCTACAATCAGGGGCATCGCCGTCCGGCAGTGGCGGCGTTGAAAGCGGGGAAGCATGTGTTCTGCGAAAAGCCGATGGCGGCGACCCTCGCAGATGCCACCGCGATGGTCAGGGAAGCGAAGGCGTCTGGGAAGATTTTGCAAATCGGCCTTCACAGCAGTTTTCGTCCCGACCTCCGCTTTGCGAAGAAACTCGTGGATGAAGGCATTCTCGGGGACATCTACTACGCGGAGACATCAGGCTGCCGGCGGCGTGGCATCCCCGGACACACCTTCATCTACCAGAAAACCGCTGGCGCAGGAGCAATCGTAGACATCGGCGTTTACAATATGCACGATACGCTGTTCGTGATGGGGTATCCCAAACCGGTGCGCGTTTCGGCAATCACAGTAGATTATCTCGCCCGACAGGACCCCCGCTGGGAGCAGATGGATGTCGAGGAATTTGGCGCAGCCTGGGTGCGATTTGAAAACGGTGGCACGATGGTCTTTAAGATCTCCTGGGCGGTTCATCAGGATTCGCTGGGTGGCACCTATTTTCTGGGGAAGCAGGCAGGGCTATCAATGGGTGGGCCTGTCGTCTACGCCGATCGGTACTCTGAGGAATTGAAGAAACTTGCCCAAGCGGAGGGACTCACCGCGACCCCCAATCCCCCCGAAGGGATGACCACCATTCGCTTTTCTGGATTTCCCAGCGTCGATGTCTGGGATGCACAAATGATCGCGTTCCGTGAAGCTGTCCACGCAAACTCGCCTTCGCCGTTGCCGCCCGAGGGCGTTTTCCTGACGAATGTGATTATGGACGGCATCTTCCGCTCCCATGCGCAGGGGAAAGAGGTTGCGGTCAAGGTGCCATCGACAATCGACAATCGACAATCGACAATTCCAAGACCGCCATCACAACAAAAATAGCGTCACCGAAATGTTCGTCCTTTTTTCCCCGCCGCCGATCGGTTCAAGAAAACTCTGGATGACATAATCCCCTGTCATGAGGAGTCCCATTTTCTGACCAAAGGCATCTCCCTGCAAGACTAACTCCAAAAAACCGACCGTGCGATTAAAATTCCGCTGTTTTTCGTTGAGGTCGCGCCAGGTGAGGTACTGCAACCCGGCGCTTAACTGCAACTGAGCTGCGACTTGATGGGTTAAGGTCAAAATGTAGGCATTTCGGAGGACATCAACCGCCGTTCGTTTGTCGAAAGGGAGCGTATAACCGATGGTTCGATCACTTCGGAAAGCAGGGGCAATCGTGAGGTCATCGCGGACACGATAGTCGTAGCGGAGCTGGTTAATCAGGGCGGTATCAATGACCCGCTGCCGGCTGTGGAATAAGGCATCGCGCTGATACTTGAACTTGCTGCGAATCGTCAGGTTTTTCACGTTCTGATAATCGGCGATCATCGTGAAGATATTGCCGAGATAATTTTGGAGTGCCAAATTGTCCTTAGTCAGTTGTCCGTTCGCGATGACATCATCAGGGATAATGTCGCGCGATCGGCGAAAGGTGTGGCGGAATTGGACTGTCCCGAAGTGAGGGATCGGTTTGGGGGCATAAGCAACGATATTATACCACCCCCTCGCACCTTTGTGGTCAAGGATGAGATGTTTCTCGTAGTATCCGGGGATGATCGAAATTCCCTCCGCAAATGGCAGGTCAATTTTGAGATAGGTATGGTGGCCGTAGGTCGCTTCGTCATAATCGAAACGGTAATTGGGCTTCGTATTGTCTTCAAGGTTATCCGGTATGCCGTTGTTATTGAAATCCATTGACTCACGATTGAGTCCCAGGCGGAACTTTGGCGGGTCTGCAAAGAAGAGCAGAAAATCGTCATCCCAATCCTTAATTCGATCCCCATCTAGGTCATCCCGTGTATTCCCTGAAATCAAGATCTCTGGCTCACGCGCATCCGCATAAGCGTCCTCGTTGTCGTTATCGTCCACGAAATTCTCCGCCCTATAAAAGGGGTCAATCCGCGTATACTCGCTACGCCAGGTAATCGGTCCAAAATTGCGATTCGCATCAATAAACCACGCGCCGGCGGTGCGCTGCGTCCTTTTGCCGCTGATAAGGGGATACTGCACCGTCTGAGCATACCAGGCGCGTTCGGCTTCAATTGAAAATCCGAGCAGTGTCGTTTGAATGTCAAATCCCATCGTTGTCTCATCCGTCAATTCGCCGTAGTAAAATCGATGCACTTTACGGTTCGACTCATCAACAACATTGTCCGGCGCACTGAGTTCTAACTGAAAGTCTTGATTATTCGTTGAAAGTTCAACCTGATAGTCATTGGCAATATCAACCTCAAAGCGGACGCTGTTGATGTTTTGTGGATTGAAGAGGGCGAATCGATAGGTAAATGTCGCTGGGCCATCCGCCCAGCGCGAGCGTTCATCCCGTTGGCTGTTATTGGGCAGGAGCAGCACCCCCGGGGGTTCCTTACCGCCGATCACATCATACTCAAGGGCATCGTCGATAAAAACGCGGGTACGGAATACCTTTGCCCCGCCGGGGTTTTCCGGTGACGCATCGGTAAAACGGAGGAATAACTCTGGAGGGGGATTGGCAATCGTGACGCCTCGGAGGGGATTCGTCGTGCGGGTGAGGTCATAGTTAGTAAAAAAGCGATTGACATAGTTGATGCCCAATCGTGGAAGTGGCAGGATAAATTCTGGCAACGAGCCCAATCGGACCCCATAAGCCCCAAGATTCGCCTCCGCCCGCAACCCTGCCATAAACCAATCCGAACTGCTCACGATATCGCGGTTTTCGATAGGGGTCGCCCGGTTCCCTGATACCGAAAAGGCATTGTTCGTCACCCGGCCTGCAAAAGCGGAAACCCTTCCGCGCGCCTTTGGAATCGTGATATTCCAGCGTGCCGCATCAAATAATTCTTTATTGAGCGTAAAGCTGGAAAATTTTGCCGGAAAGTTACCGACGGTCAACTGATGTTGAACGTTCCCACCTGCGATATTAAAAGTGAAAAAATTGCGGTTGCTGGTCTTCTTCCGAAATTCCTGGTCACGGCGTAAGAGCGATCCGCCCTCTAACACGCCATAAGTTGCCTGAAGGGTATAGAGCTCCTTCCCGCTTTTATCAAATACCGGATTGCCGAGCGGGTCTGTCTGTTGGGGATACCCAGATTGTACCAGGCACGTTGAGATAATCAGTAGTGCGCAAAACGTGAAACGTGAAACGTGGAGCGTCATGCGTATTGCGTATTGCGTATTGTGTATTGCGTAAACTGTATCCTCCATCCTTCCCTTCCTTCCCTTCCTTTCATTTCTTACGTGACCGTCAATCGGCTTTGAAGAAATCCAGTGACGGCATCTGAAGATGCGAGCAGCGTAATTCCAAGTGCGCTCATGTCCTGCTTGAGAGCTGGGTCGCTAAAAGCCCTGTCGTAGTCGATGAAGCATTTTGCTATATCTGGATGCAAAGCGGCATCGGCACGGATGATCGCATAAATGAGTGCATCAGTTTGTTTCAGTTCATGTTGATCTTGGAGGTCAAGGCAACTGGCCCAAATATCTTGGGAAAGGTGTAACCATGTCTCGATTGGGAGCAATTCTTCAATAATGAGATCGAAGCGTTTGCGTTCAATGGCAGAGATGTTATCGAGTTCCTGAATTTCTATTTCAAGCGAAGCAACTCGAGACTGATACAACGCATCCTGACTCCGACTGAATTCACGTTTTTCTTGCTTCAATTGCTTGATAATGACATCTCGTTGAGCATTTCGCCGCTCAACTTTGTGGTTGCCCTCCCACACGACGATTTCAGGGAGACAGAGATCAATCTTGCGATCTTGAGCGAGTGAGAGGACAAAAGAAGAAGCAGTAAATCGCTCCTGTTGAAAGACCAAATCAAGCAACCAATTGGTTTCGGCATAAACTCTCATTCTTCACGATTCCTTTGTACAATACCATATTTAAGTTTTTCAACCACCCCAAGCTTCCTCAATTCTTCCTTATAAGGCACTTGATCATCATTCAAGGAGAAGATAATTTGACTCAGCCAGTAGTCTGTTAAACACTCCAAACCGTGGTGGCTCAATTTCTCGACGGGTCCCCAGTTGTGGCTATAGGGGCCCAGCGCGGTTGCCGTGTCAAACGTCGCGATCGGCTTCTCCGTGTGCGAATCCCACAGCTCCATCTGGAATGGCGATACGACCATAACATAGTCCGCGTTCAAGCGTTTGGCGTAACCTTGCGCCTGCTGGAAGTAGAAGATGCGCCGCTCGTCCGTGAACCCATCCACCCGGATTACCCTGACGAACATGACAGGGAAATCCTCTTTATCCAAAACCATGAGATCATATTTCTTCTTGACCATTTGTCGTCACACCTCCTATGATGTGTGATACGTGATGCGTGTTGCGCAAATTGCGCATATTGGTTCAAATGGGAATCAGAAACCGGGAGGGCGAGGCTCCTGCCGAGCCTTCTGAAAAACTCGGTTTCTCACCAACCTTAAAAATCATACACCACACTAAACCGATGGCTGCCATACGTGCCCTCAATCCCACCGATAGGGTAAACGAAGCCGTAGTCAATTCGGACACTTTCGCTGGGGCGATACCCACCGCCGAGCGTCAGATTCGTCCCCCATGCTAGATTTTCCAATCGAAACCCGCCGCGCAGGAGCAGATTCCCATCGTCAAATTTCTGCTCAATGCCGACCTTGACATCGATCTGATTTCCCTTGAAGACCAGATCCATTCCCCATGTGGACTTCTGCCCCAAAATGCCGATGCCGAGCGTCGTTTGTAGCGGTAGATTTTCTTTAAGGCGCGAATGGGTGGAGGCGATGTTGGGCGTATTCAGGTTCTGAAGGGATAAGGCGATCGGAATGTTGGGAGATGGGCGAAAAATGAGTCCCGCGTCAAAGCTCAACCGGCTGCGCCCCGGCAAATCCTCAACAATCGTTCCATTGGCCCCCACCGTTGGCCCCGTGTCCCAATTCAACAATTTGGTGGAAGCCCCAAGTGAAAGGCGATGTTTGGTCTCAGTCCCGAGTTCATAACTTTTGCTGATTCCAGCGACCACATAATTCTCCGAATAGAGGTGACTGACGCTCAATCGCTTCCACAGTAAGCCCAACGCTCCCCTCGTGGGTTGGGAATTCGCGTAGCTGATCAACTGCTGCGTGATAGAGGTATCGTCACTCAAGCCAACGTGGAGTATTGCCATGGTCGCTGATAACTGTTGAGCGGGAAGATTTGAGATCGATGCAGGGTTGACCAGCAGCCCATCGGACTCATCCGCAATCGCTGTGAACGCCCCCCCCATGGCGAATGCGCGTGCGCCAATAAATTCACCATCAAACGCCGCGTCACTCGTCGAAGTGAACCATACCGGCCCCACAATGATGAGTAGAAGAAAAAACAGCAATTCAAGCCATAGAAAGTGGACAAGGAAGAATGAAAGGCTCAGTACTTCACAATTCTTTCGGCCCTTTGCTCGGCTTGGATTGACAAATCCAAGCCTCAAGCCGACTGATTTGTCAATCCGTCGGGAGCGATGGGGAAAATGTGAACTACTGAGGCTGAAAGATTGGATTGAAAGGTTGGAGGGTTGGAAAGTGAGAAGGATGGGAGGTAAGAAGAGGGGTAAATCTTGTATATCTTCCATTCTTTCATCCTTTTAACAAAATCGTAAATCCCATCTGCTCAAATCCATTAGGACTTACGCAGTGAGTGACAGAGAGGTGCTCTGAATCTTGCATCCCCGCTTTGCGGGATTTCGCTTTGCTCAACTTGCATCTTGCATTCCAGATTCAGAGCCTGCCCTGAGCGTAGCGAAGGGATTCAAGATGCAATGGGCGTTCGGATATGATTTTGCCCCCTGACGTGCATAAGTCCTGTCCATAAAGGTATTGGTCTAAATGAACTGATAAATCACTTGGTGCCTCGGAATCATAGCCTTCCATCTGATATACTGAATCTTGGGTCACATCATAAGTTTCGTCCAACTCCGGCAAAAGTTGCTGAATCCATTCCTGCGCCAAAGTTTGAACCGCCTTTCCGATACGTTGCGCCAACTGTTCAAGACGTTGATAGTCGGCATCAGATAACTCTATGGTTAATTGCGTCATGGTCACCCATCCTCTATGGGTTGACTGTACTATCACTTAATTCGTGAGAAACTGCGTGGTGACTGAATCCATTCGTAAAACGTGAAACGTAAAACGTAAAAAACTCGCCTTTCACGTTTTACGTTTTACGTTTCAGATGCGACGTCGTGAGGTGAGTCTCTCTCATGAGACAAATCTTCCCACGTAGTTAGTGATAGTACAGCAAATTTCTATTCGTCCGTAAATTTATAGCCAACCCCCCAAACGGTTTTAATATATTCCGGTTGGCTCGCATCCGCCTCAATCTGTTCTCGGACTCGTCGAATATGGACATCGACAGTCCGACCACCAACAAAACAGTCCGGCCCCCACACATAATCGAGCAGACTATCTCGTGAATAGACTCGCCCTGGGTTTTGCATCAGAAACAGCAACAGATCGAACTCCTTCATGGTAAGCTCTAAGTCCTTATTTCGGATGGTCGCCCTGCGACGTGCAATATCAATGAACAAATCTTTATACCTCAGTGTCTCCGTTTGGCTTTGCGGTTGGTAATCCTGGCGATAGGTTCGCCGTAAGATGGCTTTGACGCGCGCAATTAACTCACGCGGATTGAAGGGCTTCGAGATATAATCATCTGCGCCAATTTCCAAACCGACGATTTTATCCACATCATTACTCTTTGCCGTTACCATCAAGATGGGCACAGGGGATTCCGTTCGTATCTGTTTGCAAACTTCAAAGCCATCTAACCGTGGCATCATGATGTCCAGGAGGATGAGATCCGGGCGTTCGAGATGCAGTTTTTCAAGGGCTTCCGCCCCATCGTAGGCTTTAATGATGCGATACCCTTCTCCGGTCAGATAATCGCTGATAAAGTCAACGATGTCCCGTTCGTCATCAACAATCAAGATTTTATAAGGTCGATCTCTCATCTTTGAATCCCCCCCGTCTTGGTATTATAGAGCCATGCTTTGGGGCAAGGCTCCCTGTCCCCAATCCGTAGCCTGGTAAGCCCGCTCTCCTTCTTCTGTGGCTCCAATTCGTATCGACACTGCATCCTCACCGGGTTCAGCCCAATTTGCTGTTTCAGAAAGAGCCTCCTCATATTCCTCTGAACGAAGAGGAGTGAGTGTACCATAAGGCTCTTGACATTGATATAACTTAATCCATCTTCGTGACAAAAGCGTTCTGACTGCGTGTGATGCAGCGGTCTTTTTTTGGGTCGGCGAGAGTTGAGGATAACGAGTATTGACTTCCCAAACAACTTCCCACAAACCACTATAATCTTCAATGGCCAACCACAAAATGTGTTCTAACAAACCTGTAACATTCATTTTAACACTGGATTCCCTTTCAACGGGGTTCGGGTGACCTTTCCGTCCTTGCTAATTTTTACATAAGGACCGCTATGTAATGGATCTTTAGCATTTGGCCAGCCTTCTTCTAACATATTCTACCTCACTTGTCGTCATAGACAAAGTCGTTTGGAAGCTGAAATATAACAACGAATTAAAGGATTTATCGAAAAAATGTAACAGTCAGGATGATGGTAGACAGTTAGACTTAGGAAGTTTTGCATACGATAGTCACCTCGACTTTTTCGCGCCAAACTTCTGAAGTCTTAAAATGTGTAAACCATCACGTTGACCAATACAGATTTATCGAAAAAATTTGGTTCATCCCTCCAATTCGTTGTTATCTCATTTTCCCACCACAATCACGCCATTGCGGATTTGAGAGCCCAGTTGGATCTGGTAGATGTACGGGCCAATATTGACAATCTCTCCGATTTGATTTCTGCCATCCCATTCGATACTGATGACGTTAGCACTCATGACCGTCCGATTGATCAAGGTTCTGATCAGTTTGTTGTGGAGGTCGAAAATTTCAACCACAAGTTCGGTTTGTCCGGGCGGCGTTCCCTCGGGATTAACGATTGTTAATCGCGTGGTGTCTGCAATTCCATTCCCATCAGGGGAGAAGGGGTTAAAGCTCCACGCGGCTTGAATCTGCGAGGGAACCGCTTGAAACAGCGCAACCTGGGAGATATAGTTCAGCTCCAAACGAATCGTCCGTCGATTCGGGTTGATTTCCCCGCCTGCCAGTTGCCATTCTAGGGCGAAGGAATTCCAGGCGAAGATTTTCAAATCCGCTTCCCGCGTAACGCCCGCGGCAATTAGGTCTGACGTATCGTAGCTTAATTCCAACACCGCAGGCCGCTGAAGTAGCAACTGATCAAACGTGTCAAATGGCACAATCTTTGCCTCAGAAGCATCGAAAAACTCAACCTCATTCAGTTGAACGTTATTGGCCTGTTTGCTCTCGGTAATCTCAAGACGGACATATCGCGCCGATGGCCGGGCGGTCAACTCAATGGGCGTCGTTCGATCATCAAACCCTGTGACTTCAAGGATTTCGGTAAAATTTTCCTTATCATTAGAAATGAGAATTTTAGCACTTTGGGGACCGAAGGATTTGCCACTGTCCACTCTCGCATGCACCACCAGACGACTGAGCACCTGCTGTGTCCCGAGATCGATCGTCAGGCGAATCGGCAGTGGGACAAGACTCGTAATCCATGTGGACGGCGGTTCCAAGATGCCATCAACAGCAAGTCCCGGGGGTTGATCGGGCAGGAAGCTCGTCGCCTCTGCTGCGAATCTTCCCTGTCTGAGCGCTTCAAAACGGTAAACGACAACCGGAGCGGTTCCCTTCACAATGTGGGTATTCCTCAAATAGGACTGCGGATTTACCTCATCCGGGGAAATGGAAAAGAACTGTAATTTTTTAATCCGCTCGTCAAGTGCATCGGCTGGGATCACAATTTTCGCACGGTTCCCGTCGCTCAATATAAAACGTCCCTTATCTGCCGCTTCGGGCCGTAATTCCGAAAGATAGAACAGTGAAATGGTCTCGCGAGCCACTGTTTCAGACGAAAGGGCTTTTGCAAAAAGTGAAATCCGGTTCTCGCCCTCTTTGAGAAGGACAGATATGGAAAACATCGCCCTGTTTTTTTCTGTGAGGTCGAGTAAGATCGAAATAGATTGGATGCGCGCCTGGATAATTCGATTGTTTTTGTCTAAAAATTCAACCGATTCGATCGAAATCTGCCTACGTTGCCAGCCTTCGAGCATCTCGATCTGAACAAACCGGGCGGAAATGGTTGATAGTAAATCGACAACCGTACGATGAAGAACCGCATCCACGCCGGATGGTACGTTGAAGAGTTGACCCGCCGGAAAATTGGAACCATCTTGAGAGAAAGCGATACGCGCTAACCTGGGTCCAAACGTAAATTCACGCACCGCAACGGGACGAATCAGAATCGCCTGGAGTTGTTGTGAACTCCCGAGATCGACGACAATAGAGTAGATGGAATGTGCCAATTGTGCGAGATTACGGACGCCAGCCGGTGTATTGGTTGAAACGATGACTTGTGATGGAATTGAGGATTCAACCATTCCCTCAATCTGTAATTCCTGGTTATTCGTCGTAAAGTCAGTTGTCGGGTGTATAATAGAGAGGTCAATTAAGGCGAACGATCCGCTGGCACTCAAGGAAACGAAAATAAGAGAGAGGAATAAGAGGCGAAATCGCATGGATCACCACTGCTGGTACAGCATCAACAGGTTGGCTCATGTCAAGATATGTGATTTTGGATGCCCGAAATTGTTCGGGGATTCACCTCAACAAGTTGAGGCATCTAAACAGAGCCTTTCACAGGAAGTTTACGTGAGCCAACAGGTTAAGTTTAGCATATTGCGCGAGGAATCTGCAAGCGAAATTCCGATAAGCGAAATTCCGAGCTAAATAACCCAAGTTTCGACCAAAGTCCAATTACTTCGCCAATGTCACATTTCACCGTAGCCCAAGATTCTATCTTGGTTTGAGCTAATCATTGGTTCTGCCGACCAACTGAGAAAGTTGGGCTACAATTGGATCGAATGTCTAATGTGACATTGGCGAGTTACTTGAGAGGGAACTCATAGTGGGTAGTTTCTCGTAAGTCATTCTGAGCGTAGCGAAGAATCTCCTCGTTATGGGGCAAGAGATACTTCACTCAGAATCAAGAGACGACTTTGTTGCCCTCGAGTCAACCGTCAATCGAAGATGTCCTCGAACGCGATGAAATTCAAAAAGTGCTTTCTGCTGTCATGGGGACACTTTCCGAGCCAAACCGTCTTGTGATGACCCTCAAGATGGAGGGACTGAACAATTCCCCAATTGCAGATTTCCTGGACCTGCCTCGGGACGTTGTGGATACCCGTCTGTATCGAGCACGAAAGGATGTGCAGGATGGGGTGTTAAGTGCGCTTGAAAAGGGATTTCCGCGCTTGAGCGATCATTTTTCAGAAACTGTATATCGGCAGATTCAGGCGTACCGATTGCTGACCGGCGTCGGCTTGCGATTTTCTGATGCCCATACGAAAACAGAGCGCTGTACCTGCGCATTCCGCGTCAAATCTTTGGCAGAATTGACGGGAGGTGCCTATCACGTATTTCCCGGGGGAGGCATGGGAATCTGTTACGGAATCAACCGCGTTCGAGAGGACGACCCCCGAATCGCCGTGGAAGCGGCGTTGAAACTTGGTAACCAACAGTGTCCTGCTGGAGCGTTCGCTCTCAGTGTGGGACAGATGATTGCTCGACCCGTTGGTTTGGCGCGTGAACACATCGATTTGTGCTTACGCTCCTTGTTGAAAATCAACGGCGCGTTGGCTGGCATTGTTGTTGATAGTTCCATCGCATGGCTGTTCCGCCGCGAATTCGGTTTTGTGAAGATTGAGCAACCGGGTTCTCCGCATCCAGTTTACAGGCTGATTCGTACTCACCTTTCTGACAGAAACACGGACACCCTGGTTGGACGAGATGCGGAAATTGCTCAACTTGAGGGTGCAATCAAGGATTTGCTTGCAGGTCAATCCGGCATCATCCAACTGACCGGAGCCGCAGGAATCGGGAAAACGCATTTGTTGCGTACTTTGCGGAAACGTTGTGAGGGGAAGCCGACCATCTGGCTGGAGGGGAAGGCAAATCTCGGACGACCGCACCAGCCAATCTGTGAGGCCATCCAATCGCATTTTAGGTTTCGATCGACGGCAGCCGTCGATCATCTGCATCGGGCGCTCCATCATAGTCAACAGGCAAACATAAACGACTTCCCGAGCTGGTGTTATCTCGGGGACATCTACAGGCATTTAGGCCAGTATGAAGCCATGATTGATGCCTTAGAGAAAGCGCGAGAACAGGCAAAGCCGTTAGGAGACGATTGGTGGCACAACGCGGGACTCGTCGCAAGTCTTGTTGAAGGATACGCCTGTCGCGGAGATTGGGAAGGGGCATATCACTATTTCTGGCGGATGATTGATACCATGGAGGAGCGGGGAATGAGTTTGCACCGTGGCGGCGGGGTAGAAGAGGCCGTTGGCGCAATGTGTTACGGAGATAAAGCCGATTGCTGGATGTGGGAAGGTATTCCCCAATCCATCGCGCGAGCCCGCCAGTTAGTTGCACACCTCTATAAACGCGGCATAACGCCGGACGATATGGTGTGCTGGAAGGCGCTGCACCCCATTCTAGCGGCGGAGTATGTGGCGTGCAGTGTCGAAAGTTCGCACGAAGAAGGCGTTGCGATGATGCGACTTTTTGCACGCCAGTTGGAGGCATTGGATGAATATGCGGCACCCTGGGCATACCTTTCACGCATACTTGACCGAGATACGCTAGAAGCGATATTCAAAGACATTCTTGAGGGTTCTCATCGTGAAGCGTCTGGCAATCATAGTGGAACGAGCGTTCGTGAAAAAATCGTCTTAGAATGGCTACGAGCCAGCTTCCGGGAACGTCACGAGACGGATGACGTGGGGAGACATTTGAGGAACATTGGAATCGTTCCCGAACCGTGCTGGTCCATAACGGGGACATTTGAGAGAAAGCTACCTGCTGAAGTTTCTCCTGAAGTGGAGGCGGAGATTTTGGCTGGGGTTTTCAACACTTCTGCTAACTTGAAATGGCAGACCGCCGACACGCTCATCGACGGCTATATCGATTGCCGGGAGATTTTCCAGACGACGGCTGCGGTTTCTGCTTATGCTTGCACAGCGATTATTTCACCAAAGGAGACGCGAGCCCTGTTTTCCGTCTATCACGATGACAGTGTTCGCGTCTGGCTCAACGGCGCTCTGTGCTTTGCGGATGGATACTGGGACTACCATACGTTTGAGGGAACGCTCCAGCCCGGAACCAATCTTGTTTTGATACGGGTCACCAATTTTGAGCACGGTTGGGGGTTGACATTGCGGGTAACGGATAGGGAAGGAAAGGCACTGGACGATCTGAGGTTTTCGCGGCCGCGTCTTTAAAGCTTGGTGATGAAGTCACCGAGCTAGAAAACGGCACCCGATAAATCGGATTTTAGTTCGATTCATCGAACGCCGCATTGTAGCCCGGTGATTCATCACGGGGCTACAGATTGCACAATTTTCGTTGAGGGTGACGCATAATGATGCGTCGCCCTTTTTTTATGTCGAAAAACGCACTATCTCATCATTTTTTTGTGTCAGATTTTCGTGATTTTCCAGTCTTATTTGTGAAAGCTATTTTCGAGTTTTTGTCGGTCGGGTTTCCAAACCCGACAGAAAACAACCACAACTCCAAAGGAGAAATTTTATCATGTTTCAACGAATCACCACGCTTTTACTTGTTTGTTTTGTGTTTCTTGTCATCAGTAGTCTATTCCAAACAGTCTTCGCCGATACGGAGACAAACAAAGTGGGCGTCCGCCGTGCGATGGAAGAACTGATCAGTCAAGGGAAGTTAGAGCTCGCTGATGAATTATACGCACCCACGTTTACGAGCGACTCCGTTCCCGGCGCCCAAGGCCCCGAAGCCGCTAGATTAATGACAATCGGATTTCGTGCAGCGTCTCCAGATGTTCAGATCAAGGTAGAGGATCAGATTGCCGAAGGGGCACTGGTCGCAACGCGCTGGTCTGCCACAGGAACGCACCGGGGGGAATGGGCGGGGATTCCGCCGACCGGCGTGAAGTGGACGATTCGAGGCATCGACATCCAACACCTGGTTGGCGGCAAGATTGATAAATCCTGGGATTTCGAGGATGTTTGGGCGTTGATGGAGCAACTGGGCGTGATTCCGACGACGGGCACCCCCGATTACACCTGGGGCAAACCGCTCAACGTGACCGGCAATCCGGGGACGCCAAAACAGAACGAAGCCATCGTCTTCCGTACCTTTGAAGAGCTGCAGAACCAGGGGAACCTCGCCGTCGTGGATGAAGTGTATGCGCCGGGTTACGTCAATCATTACATTGAATTCAATAGCCTGGAAGCATTGAAGCAAAACGTGTCGCTGCACCTGACCGCTTTCCCTGATTTCCATGTCACTGTTGAGGAACAGATCGCTGAAGGGGATAAAGTGGTCACCCGCTGGGTGGTGACAGGCACACACACCGGGGAGAATTCCAGGGCCTCCCCCCAACCGGGAAACGGGTACGAGTCGCCGGAGTAGACATCCACCGGCTGGCGGACGGGAAAATTCAGGAGGGCTGGTTCATGGCTGACCGTCTGGGTTTTGCGCAACAACTCGGTCTGCTCCCCTCGGGGGAATCGCCGCCGGAGCCGTCCGAAGACTTCAGCAACGTTTTCTTCATGTCGCTCTCTGAGGGGTTAAACATGGTCTCCCTTCCGTTGAAGCCTCAAACACCACACACCGCTCGCTCGTTTGCGAAGGAAATCGGCGCGACGGTGGTCATCCAGCTTGATGTCGAACGCCAGCGATTCGTCGGCTTCACGCTCGACGCCCCCGATGATGGGTTTCCCATCGAAGGCGGGGCGGGATACATCGTCAATCTGTCAGAGGCAAAACAGGTCGCGTTTGTGGGCGCTGCATGGACGAACACGCCGCCCCCCGAAGCTGCTCCGCCGATTGCGGAGCGGGGTGCCAACAGTGGGTGGGCGTTCGTCGTCAGTGGCAGATTGGCGGCTGAAGGCGAAGTGGTCGCGCCGTTGCAGGTGGTCGTCCGAAACAGACGGACGAATGCTCTCGCCACCCATGCCATCCGGTCGGGGTATTTCGCAGCGGCATTTGCGGATGTCTCTCGGCAAAGCGTCGTCGAAGTCGGTGACGAGTTGGAAGTCGCTGTAATCGATGGCACCGGTGAACTCGTTTCGGAGCCGATACACGTCAGGGTAACGCCGGAAACGCTTCGCCAAGCGTTCCTGTCCGTCACGCTCACGAACGTCGGAGAACCGAATCGCAGCCTGCTTCTGCAAAACTATCCGAACCCGTTTAACCCGGAGACCTGGATTCCGTTCCAGCTTCAAGAGGCGGCGGACGTGAGCATCCGAATCTACGATGCGACGGGTGGCCTGGTTCGTACGCTCAACTTAGGACAACGCGCCGCCGGCTTCTACCGGAGTCGGTCACATGCAGGTCGCAAGGTTAGATTCATCACAATCTCCTCACCCAAAACACAAAATGGTATGACACATCAAAAGCCCGTAGCGGATAAGCAGTCTGCTACGGGCTTTTTTGTTTTGGGCTTTCATTCGCATGTGTGAAATTCTTCAGTCAATGCCCGTTTTGTAAATTTCTAATTAAACTATTATACATGGCGATTTTGATGAAAGTCTGCTAAAATAACGCGGTGTCAGGAAAACAGACCGGGTAGTGAGGGGGGCCTATGTCTCTTTTAACGGTTAAATTTCTCAAACAGATGGAGCGACTACAAATCCGTTCGCGAGAGATTTTTCGAGGGAAGTTCAAAGGTGAGCGCCGGAGCCTGAATCGTGGCGCGAGCGTTGAGTTTGCAGACTACCGTCTCTACGAATTGGGGGATGACCTCCGCTACATTGACTGGAATATTTATGCCCGGTTAGATCGGCTCTTTCTCAAGTTGTTCAGAGCGGAGGAAGACCTGCCAATCTATATTTTGCTTGATAATAGCAGGTCGATGGATTTCGGAGAACCCACGAAACTCGAGTGTGCGAAACGGATTGCTGCAGCTTTGAGTTATATTGGCTTGGCAGATTTAGATCGCGTTTCTATCTATACGCTCTCTAATCAGGCAACCCCAATTGTGCCCCTCACGTATGGCAAAACACAATTTGCAAAGCTGTCTCAAGCGATTGAGAGAATCGTTGCGGCGAAGGCAAAAACAGATCTGACAGCCAGTTTGAAACGCTTCGCAGCCAATACTAGGAGACCGGGTGTTGCCCTCATCATTTCAGATTTTTTAGATATGAACGGCTATGAGCCGGGACTGAAGTTGCTTTTCGCTCGGAATTTTGATGTGATGGTCATCCACCTCCTCAGCGATGAGGAGATAGACCCAAGACTTTCGGGTGAATTACGTTTGGAGGATGCCGAAACGGGCCAGTCCAAAGAGATTACGATTAACGAGCAAGCACTTGTTGGCTATAGGGTTCGGTTTAACGCTTTTTGCGAAGGCTTGAAACGATTTTGCTTGAATCGTGGCGTTACCTATGTACGTTTTAATAACCGGATGCAGCTCGAACCGTTTATCTTACAGGAGCTGCGGCGAATTGGCTTCATTCAGTGATAGTTGTTCGACAATGTCACATTTCAGAGGAATATGTCTTGGATATGGAAAAAGAAGAATTGCTTAAAAAACGGATTGCAGTTTTGATGGGTGGAAAATCGGTTGAAAGGCAGGTGTCGTTGCGTTCTGGGGCGCGTGTGATGGCCGCGCTGCAAAGGCTTGGGGCGGATGCGATGGCGATCGATCCGATTGACGAGGATTGGATGGGGCAGGTACGTGAAGCGTCGATCGAGGTCGTCTTTCTGGGGGCATTGCACGGAAAAGGGGGCGAGGATGGAACCGTCCAAGGGGTTCTGGAAACGTTTGAATATGCGTATACCGGTTCCGGGGTGCTTGCAAGCGCCCTTGCTATGAATAAGGTCATGACGAAGCGAGTGCTCGCCGCGACGAATATTCCAACCCCACATTATCTTGCGGTTGACTCGGACCTTAGCTTAGACCCGCAGTGCGAAGGGGCCGTCGATCTCCTCGGATTGCCGCTTGTGCTCAAGCCGACATCAGAAGGCTCAAGCGTTGGGGTATCAATTGTTAAGGAACTACCGGAGTTGAAACGGATTGCCCGTAAAACGCAATATGAGTTCGGGGAAATCTTTTTTGAGCAGTATATCCGAGGAACAGAGGTCACTGTGGGCTTGCTGGGCGTAAAAACGAATCTCCGCGCTCTGCCCGTGCTGGAATTGGTTCCCAAACGAGAGTTCTACGATTACGAGGCAAAGTACACGGAAGGAATGACGGAATTCTTCGTTCCCGCACGTTTATCCGATCCGTTGACCCGCCGGGTGCAGGAGATCGCCCTCAATACGCACAAAGCGATCGGCTGCTGGGGAGTCTCACGGGTCGATATGATGATCGATGCCGATGGACAGCCTTATGTGACGGAGATTAACACGCTCCCGGGATTGACTGAACTCAGCGACCTCCCCGCCCAAGCGGCGGCAGTGGGAATCTCTTATGATGAACTCATTCAAGAAATCTTAGCGAGTGCGATGGTGACAAGCCAAGCGGATTAATCTGCCTAAATCAACCTAACCCCCCGGCCCCCTTCCCTACTTTATCACAGGGAACAGGGAGGAACCGGTCTCCCCTCGTCCCGATCTGAAGATCGGGAGGCCGGGGGAGAGGTCGCGAACCGATGAGAAAATTTAGGCTAAATCAGCACTAGAACCACGACTGCTGCAAGATCGTCGGACCAACCCCCACTGCAGCGGCGGCTACTGCCTGGCTGCTATAGAAGACGTTGCCCGTGCCGTTCCCAATGCAGTTTCCTTCTGACGGTGTAGGGGTTAGGGTAACGATTCCCCCAAGGATTAGATTGTGGATATGTACCAGATCATCCGCAATGATGACCCCCTTAAAAGTGCCCGTGTTCAGGTTCTTGATGATAGCATTGGTTACGGCGTTATGAACGACTAAGATACCCGAACTGCTGCCGAAGTCAATCCCTGCGGTGTTTCCCCAGACTGCGCCGGGGGCAAGTTCCACATAAGTGATACCGGAAAGTGGAAAGGTCAGCTTGCTTGGGTCAGTCACATACTGGCTTCCCTTCCTGCCACTCTGAGCGATTATTTTTAAAGTGCCTTCCGCGAATAGCACCACTTGATCCGGCGTTCTAAAACTCCAGCTCGCGTTCGTCTGAATCACCGCAGGATTGACGGATTTGTTATTTTTCGGGAAATAATCTATCCCATTGACCGTTCCACCCACTTTGGAACCACCTGACTGTTGGAAGATTGGGGCCACTGTGCTGATGCCAAGCGTACCGCTATTTGATATTATATTGACGTTGAGGTCACGGTTGCGTCCGTCCACAGTGAGACTCCCCAAGGTTTCAACCCGCCCCACCGAGGCAATAGCACTTTGAAGGTTCATCGTCGGTTGCGGAAACACTTTCAGATAAACCCGAACTGTTTTGGCTATGCTGGGGGCGGTAGGTATCTTTCCCGTTGAAGCCACTTGGATGACAGAATCTGTATCTTGATAAACATTCCCATCTCCATCATCATTATCGGCAACGACGACGTTGTAAGTGCCGTTTCCCAAATGAACACTTGGGCCAAAACTTAAGAGTCCATCATCTGCTGTATTCGCTACCCCATCGGCACCTTTCAAAAGCGAGCCTAAATCAGTCGCTCCGTTGTTGAACTCCTGCCAAGCCCGCGCTATCCCTGCCTCCGCCACATAAAACGCTTGTGTCAAATAGAGTTGCCGGTAGCTATCGCGAGATTCAAAGATGACGATGTTAGCAACCGAACCGCCCAAAAGTGTCAACACGAAAACCAAGACCATCGCAAAGATGACGGAACTTCCGTTATCATTACCTTTTAAGCCGGCGAGCCAATCTCTCGCGCGCGCGATACCTTCTTTAGCCACATTAAAACGTGTAAATCGTAACATTTCGAGACCCTCCTTCGGGATAATCATCCCCTTAAAAAAATAGATTTCATCGACACTTGTATCAATCCGGTAGAGAGCAATTTTAATACCAACAACTGACTCTGCTCCTTCAGGGTTTCGTCGAACTTCTCATACACACTCTGAGACAATATGTCTCAGGAGCTCAGTCACATTAAGACAGGTGGACGCATCTGATACCATTTGGATTTCCAGATATGACGATTCTTTGGAAATCGACAATTGACAATTGACAATCGACAAACCTAAGGTTTGAACAGGATTAAACTGATGATTCCCATAGCAATCCAAAGGAAGAAGAAAAAAACAATTCCCCACATCGCGTATTCCATAACAATCATCCCCTTTTTTTCTCTATCTTGTAAAAGCAAAATTGATGCCAGCTCTATGCCCGTGTTGCGAGCGCTATTTCCTTGGCAAATTTCGACAACATATCGCTCCCCATTGACAGACTTTCAACAATATGCTATCCTGTCCAGAGATTGACAAAGCGCTCCGAAATTCCATACGAGAATATGCTTATCAAGCGTCCACATAAAACGAACGCTTTACACACCACTTTTTTGAGGACAGCTTATGAACAGACGAAAAATTCTGATTTTATGTATTGATGCCGGTGGGCATGACTACCTGGCGGCAGGCGAAATTCCGAATATCCGAAAACTGGCAGAGGGGGGATTTTATAAACACGCAAACTCAGTCATCCCCTCCGTCACGAACGTGAACAACGTGAGTATCGCAACGGGGACATTCCCGGAAACTCACGGCATCACCACAAACTACCACGTTGACCGCGTGACCGGAAAAGGAGAGTTCATCGAAGATAACCGCTTCTTGCTGGCACCGACACTGTTTGAGCGTGCGAAAGCTGCCCGGCTTGCTGAGAAAACGGCGTTGCTCGTGACAAAAAAAAAGCTGTTGCGTATGCTGGCAGGCGGGGCAGATATTGCTATCGCTGCTGAAGAGCCATCCGGTGAGTATATAGCGGCTATCGGGCCAGCCGAGCCAATCTATTCTTTAGAGATTAACTGGTGGCTGTTACGTGCGCTCCGTAAAGTCTTACGTGATGAAGACCCGGACCTCGCCTACTGCTCGACAACGGATTGGGTACAGCACAAGTACGCCCCAGAGGAATCGCGCTCGCTGGAGCATATCGCTGAACTGGATCGCATCATTGGGGAGATTGTTCACGGTCAGCCAGAACGCGAAATCTACATCACCGCCGACCACGGCATGCTGCCCAAGTCCCACGCTATAGACCCAGGACGTTGGCTCACCGAACGCGGCATCCCGTCCAGTGCAATCCCGATCATCAAGGATCGCTATGTTGCCCATCACGGCAATCTGGGGGGAGCGGCGTATCTTTTCCTGCGAAACCGCGCAGACCTCCTGAAAGCGATCGAAATGCTTCTGAAGGCACCGGGCGTTGAAGAGGTCTACACTGCAGAAGAGGCAGCGACCCAATTTAGACTCCATCCGGAGCGGATTGGGGATATTTTTATCCTCGCGGACCGCGATACGGTTTTCGGAGAACTCACGGAAACCGAAACCTCCGTTTCCCTTCGCTCCCATGGTTCGCGCTACGAAAGTTACATCCCGATCATCGGATACAACAGTCCCTGGTCGGCAGATGATTTTGAATATAATGTTGATGTTGGCTGCTTGTTCCTGGAGCATGAAATGAAGTAGGGGGGCCGCTTGCCACTATTGCCTTTCACGCTTCCCCCAAAAACTGTGCTTCCACTGCCTCGCCAGCCTTTATCGTCATACCCGACGGAATAATAATAAACCCGTTCGCTAAGACGAGCGAGTAAAGGATGCCTGAGCCCTGGGGTCCCGTTGTCCTGGCGTAATACGTTCCATCACGCTGTGTGATAATCGCCCGCATGTAACTGACCCGTCCATCTCTGTTGGTGACTGAGTTATCCTCCAAGATAGATTTGAACGTTGGACGAAGCAAAGTGGAATGACCTGCCATCTTGAGAAGCGCTGGACGAACAAATAGCTCAAACACAACAAGTGAGGACACCGGGTTCCCGGGTAACCCGAAAATTGGTTTGCCATTCGCAAGCCCATACGCTTGCGGTTTGCCCGGCTTCATCGCCACCCTCCAGAAATCAATCTCACCGAGCTTGGAGAGCACCGTCTTGACGACGTCGTATTCCCCAACAGAGACGCCGCCGCTGGTGATGATGGCATCTGCACGATTCAGCCCATCGCGGAGCTTGCGCTCAAGCTGGACCGCATCATCGACGGCAATTCCCAGATCGATTGGCTGGCAACCGAGCTCCTCAATCTGTGCGTAGAGGCCGTAACGGTTGCTGTCCCGAATCTTGCCCGGTTTGAGCGCCTCACCCAGGGGGGTTAGCTCATCTCCCGTGGAAAGCACCGCCACTTTCGGACGCCGATAAACCACCACTGTTGATCGGTTCAGCGAAGCCAGCATTGAGACCTCTTGAGGGCGGATAAGCTTTCCCCTGGACATGACCAGAGCACCACATTTGACGCTCTCCCCCGCGAAGCGGACATTTTCATCCTTTTTCACGCTGCCCAAGATCGCGACATGATTCCCATCGGATTGCGTCTCTTCTACTATCACGACGGCATCTGCGCCTTCAGGCATCATTGAGCCTGTCATGATACGCGCAGCCTGCCCTCGTTGAACGCGCTTCGTTGGGGCATATCCCGCTGGTATGGTTTCGGTGATGGAGAGGCGGATTGGATTATCTTTGATTGCACCGTGCACATCATCAGCGATCACCGCGTAACCGTCCATCGCCGAATTGTGGAACGGGGGTACGTCTTCGCTGGCATAAACATCTGCAGCGAGGACATACCCCCGGCAGTCTAAAAGTCCCCGTGTTTCCGGGGATAAAACCGTAATTGAGTCAAGTATCCGTTGACGGGCTTCTTCGACACTTAGCATGATGATTTTCCTCCCTTTTCATAAATACCTATGCTCGTTTCTTCATTGATAACAATCCTGCTGGACGAAAGCGCATCATAAGGATCAAGATGATTCCAAAAATAAGGTAACGTGCGCCTCCAAGTTGAAGCCGTTGCAAGACATCGCGTAAGATTTCACCTAATGAACCTAAGATCGCTGCGCCGACGATAGCTCCTTTGATGCTTCCCATTCCGCCAAGCACAATCATACAAAGAATGAGGATGGATTCCCAGAACTCAAACGCCCCTGCACTGATGTTGACCTGAAATTGCGCGAAGAACGCACCACCGATCGCGCCAATCGCCGCGCTGATGGCGAAGGCAAGGGACTTATACTCGCGTAAGTTAATCCCCATGCACTCCGCCGCCCGCTCATCTTCGCGGATGGCCGCCCACGCCCTTCCCACCCGCGAATTCTGCAAACGATAGACGACGACAATCGTAAGGATTAACAATATCAGGATATGGTAATACTGTTGCCAGTATTGGTAAAGTTCATGACCGAAGAGGGTCGGAGCGGGGATGTTCGTCACAAACCCGTTGGGCCCCCCAATCAGCCACTCCTCATTTTTCACGATGCGAAAAAGGAGCTCCGAGAATCCAAAGGTCACAATGGCAAAGTAATCCCCGGTAAGCCGCAAAGTAGGTGCCCCGCGCAGCAAGCCCCAAATTGCGCCGTTGAGGGCAGCAATCGGCAGGGCAATCCAGTAACTCCAACCCAGCCGCGCCATCAATAGCCCCGCCGTATATCCGCCGACAAGGTAAAATCCAACGTATCCGAGGTCGAGTAGCCCTGTGAACCCCGGTACGATGTTGAGTCCCAAAGCGAGGAGTATGTAGAGATAGGCCTGAACGATGATGCGCAGGTAGTAGTCACCACTTGGCAAAAAGTTCGTCACCAACGGAATCAGGCATATAATTGCAAGAATTGGAATCGCTGTTTTGAGTGATAGTTTATTGGGCATCGTAATTCATCGGATGGTTTGTGCGGACAGTTATAGAGAATCGGCCCACTCTTGTTCAGAAAGGCCTGATTGATCAATCATCGATTTTAACGTTCCCAGGGCAAATCGCTTTTGCCCTGCAATGACAGTCACTTGTTGTTTCCTACCTCCAACAAAGCCAACATATTGTCGATGGCTTCCTTTCTGCCGTAAAAAAGTGAATCCTCGTTTCCGTAGAATATCTTCAACCTCTTTACTCGAAAGCGACTTAAGCCGTTGATTCATAAACGGCCCCCTCAAATTTAAGCTGATTCCTCACATTCCGATTCAACATCTCTGATTTTAATCGTGTTGCCTCCGCTTCAAAGAATTTAAGCCACTCTTCTCTGGGAGCCGGGCGGGGAATAAATTCCTCTTCATCTCCCGCCTCATATACGACCTCCAGATATAACTCAACTGCTTCTTGCAAATTTTTCTTTGCTTCATCAATGGTTACACCTTGTGAGGCAACGTTCAGTTCAAGACATATTGCAGAATACAAATCATCATCTTTTTCAATCAGATAATGTAAAGTCATTTCTATCCCCCGATTGTATCAAAATTGTTCTGTACATCAGCAATCAGTATGCCATGGCAGCCTTCAAGGCATCTTCCCAGAAGCGCGCTTGCCCATCCCGGATGAGCAAAACATTGCTTGCGCTTGCAGCCTTTTCACCGTCCACCGTTGCCCGCTCGCCGGCGACAGTGGGGATAGCCCGATAGCCAGCCCGCCGCAGGGCATCCGCGCGGCGCTGCGCACGCTTTACATCGTGCAAATCAACCACCGACGAAATCTCGATCGCCAGCCAGATGCGCGGTGCATCCGGACGGTGCCGGAGTCGTCCCTCTATCAGCAGATCCAGCCGAAAGACATCTTCAAGCTCTTCCGGCGTGAGACGTGCATCCAATTCATCTCCCATCTCAGGAGGTATCTCATAAGGTAACAGCACCTTGAGGTGCCGCAAAAGTGGGCCGAAGTAAGCCCCGGCGCGTCTCTGGTACTTGAGTTCCAATTGCCAGCCTTTGAGCTCGCCGACACGGGTGGCGATTTCTTCCAGAGTCGTAGCCATTTGATTCATCTGATGTTCAGTGCGGGCTTGCGCCAGGGTCAACTTCTCCATCTGCTGCTCGGTGCGGTCTTGAGCTTGGACCAACTTTTCCATCTGCTGCTCGGTACGGTCTTGAGCTTGGACCAACTTTTCCATCTGCTGCTCGGTACGGGCCTGCGCCTCAATTAACCGTTCCACAGCCGCTTCCAGCCGGTCGACACGCTGTTCGGTGCGAGTCTGCACCTCAATTAACCGTTCCACGGCCACTTCCAGCCGTTCCATAACCGCCTCCAGCCGGTCAACCCGCTGTTCCGTGCGAGCCTGGGCAACAGTTAGCTTTCTCACTTCCTCTGTCAGCCCCGCTAGTCCTTGTTTCAACTCTCTGGTGTCAGCCGCCCGTTGGATTCCCATCTGCCGGAACGGATCCAGCACATCCACTAGGGCGGCTGTCTGTTCGGGCGTAAACGTCCGTCCCAGTTTCTTTTCTACCTCTTGCAAAGTCGGCAGAATCGTCATCGTATCCATAAGTAATACCTCCTATTAAGAATTGCGGATTGCGGATTTCGGATTAAAAAACAATCCGCAATCCGCTCTGTTATGCCTGTATAAATTTACAAACAAGTTTACTGTTGAGTCGATTTCATCTAAGCAGATTGAAATCTGTAAAGAAGCAATTTTGCTCATGTGCAAATTTCTACTATGCCCGCGTCGCAGTTGACTTGCCAAGCAAACCGGACGGGCGGAAAATAATCACAAGGATCATGATGATGTAAGAAATCGCAACGCGGTACTCCGAAGAGATGTAGCCTGCCCCGAGCGCTTCAGCAATTCCAAGCACGATGCCACCGAGCATCGCCCCTGTCATATTGCCAATCCCGCCAAGTACAGCCGCAGCAAATGCGGCGACCCCCTTGTAGTAGCCCATCGTGGGTTCAATCACTTCGCGCAAGCCTACCATAACGCCCGCAACCGCACCGAGCGCAGAACCTATGGCGAAAGTCACAGAAATCACGCGATTCGTGTTAATCCCCATCAGATTGGCGGCAACTTTATTTTGGGCACAAGCCCGCATCGCTTTGCCGATTTTCGTCAAATAGATCATCCGGTTTAAGCCGATCATTAAGCCCACTGCCAGCACGATAATAAAAAGATCCAGGAACGAGAGGTGTGCGCCGCCGGGCAAAGAGATTGCGTTCGCCGTCAAGAAGCTGGGCTTCGCTTCGTCAGGAAATGGGCGCCATTTTGCTCCCCAAATCATCCGGGCGAGGTTTTGCAGCACAAGGGACACCCCGATTGCGGTGATGAGCGCGGATAGACGGGGCGCGTTACGGAGTGGGCGATAGGCGATGAAATCAATGAGCATCCCCATCAAAGCACACAAGAGCATGCTGATCGGTAAAGCAAGCCAAAATGAAAGCTTAAAAACCGTGACGCATAAGAAGGCAAAGTACGCACCGAACATAAAGATCTCGCCGTGAGCAAAGTTAATGAGTTGGATGATTCCATAGACCATCGTGTAGCCCACAGCGATCAGGGCGTAGATGCTGCCGAGCACGAGGCCGTTAATGAGTTGTTCCAACAGTTGTGCCATGAAATTTGAGTTATTCTCCTTTGTCGATGGATTCAATTTTTTGATACGAATAGATTAAATTCCCACCTTTAGAAACCCACTGTTCGACATCGGGAGCGATGTAGTATCCATCCCCCCTTTTTATAAAATTTTTTGTACACATTTACTCATTTACCCGCTGAATTCATAAACCCATTCGCTCATTCGATGATTCACAAGATCTCATTGAACCAGACATCAATATGCTGTTCAGGGTGGTACGGCTTACCGACAATATCCGGGCGGCCGTCGCCCGTCAGATCGGCAACCTTCGCTTCATGCGTGGGGATGCCTCGTTGAAAGATGACGGGCTCAAACTGCGCATTCCCCTGATTGACCAGAATCATCATCCGCGGGTCTGGATTCCTTCCCAATCCCATCTCGGCGACGAAAATATCCGGCAGCCCATCGCCGTTAAAGTCAGCGATTTCCAAGCTGTGGGGGTGGAACAGGTCGTCAATCAAAATGTGGGGTTCCCAGGATGGCGGCTTGCAGAGCGCTAACCGGCCGGGGTGGCTTTCGCCTTCGCTCAGGACGATTTCCAGCACTCCGTCTCCGTCCAGATCTGCTACGGCGACGCGGGTCATCACGAACCCCGGCGCGAAGGGGGTTTTGTGCCATGGCTTGTGCGGGCCTTCGGTGGGACGAAAAATGTTTGGCCCCGCAAGAACCTCGGTACAGCCGTCACCGTCAATATCGACGATTGCCAACCCCTCCACATTTTGCATGTCTTCAGCGATGATGTGGCAGCACTCGCGGGGCCATGGGGACACACGCGGGTCTGCTGGTATATCGTAATACGCAACGACCCCGCTCTGTTGCGAAGCGATGAGGAGCTCCGGCTCGCCATCTCCGTCAATATCCCCCGCTGTCTGGTCGTGATACTTTTTGAACCGGTCTTCAATGATATGCTTTGTCCATGGCCCCCGCGGGTCCGGCGGATTCTCGAACCAGTAGAGTTCGTTACCGCCCCACTGCATCCCGGCGACCACATCCGGACGGCCATCCCCGTTAATATCCAGCACGACGCCCCCGGCTTCCAGATTCGGTGCTGTGGCCATGACATGACATTCCCATGTCGGATTCTCATACCAGAAGAGATGGAAGTCCCCCTGCTTACACCCGATGATGATGTCCTGCTGCCCATCGCCATTGACGTCGGCGATCAGCGTAATGTCGTGATGCGCCCCGGGGGGATTGGGGTCAATGATTTGATGACGGAATTTTATGTTTGGTGTTTTCGTTTTGTTCATCATAATCTCCACTTTGATAGCAAAATGAATCAGACCTGAACCAGAATAGACTTCCGAAGTTTGAGACAAAACCTGTGCCGGACAGTTCTTCAAGGGTTCGTATCGTCTCGGATTACCTCGTGCGTTGAAACTTCGGAAGTCTGGGTCTCACTTGTGCTTCATAACTGAAAAAGTCGTATCAAGAGCCCTTTTGAATTCATCTATCGAATGAGAACGAACGGCAGGAGCGATCAGGCTCGCCAATGTTTGTCCATCTTCGATGGCACGAACGCGGGGTTCCAATTCCTCCACCCCTCGCTTTCCAAATTCCCAATTGATGATTTGGAGGAGGACATCTGTATAGGCCTCCACTTCGGCTTCTTGTCGTGCCTTTTCGATAAACATCTTGATGAGCGGTATGTTTTCAAAATCGATCATGACCTGCACCGCCTTGACTAATTTTTACCTAATCCATTTTGCTCCAGAATTCTCTTGAATTCATCTATCGAATGAGAACGAACGGCAGGAGCGATCAGGCTCGCCAACTTTTGCCCATCTTCAATCGCACGAATTTGGGGTTCTAATTCCTCCACTCCCCGCTTTCCAAATTCTTGGTCGATGACCCGAAGGAGGGCATCCGCGTATGCCTTCGCTTCTGCTTCTCGAAGTTCTTCCAGTGCCTTTTCACGTTCTTCTAAGCGTGCCTTTTCGGTAAACATCTTGATAAGTGGTATGTTTTCAAAATCAATCATGGTCTGTACCTCCTTCATCAATCTTTGAACCAGATCCATTTCATAAACCAAATTAGAAAGAACACAGAAACAGGCAATGTAATCCCGTTTCTTTTCCTCCGATTCCAATGGAATCTCCAAAACCGTTTGGATGCATCGATCCAACCATTCCGCTTTCGAGACCTCTTCGGGGCGTTTCATCAGAGGCGTCAATGGAAGCAAACCAATCGGTGACTTCCGCTCTAAAAGGGTCTGTCCATCCATCTCAGCAATTCGGATGACTTGATAACGGAGCGCGTAGGCAAAGGTGTCATCCCGATTGTACCCATATCCCCCCGGATCGTTGACCCCTGCCGATGGTGACAAATAAATCACCGTGACGTATACGGGGAGGCGGTATTCGTGGAGGATGCGTCCGATGTATTCCGCGATACGAAACTCCATCGGGTCGGCGCTCGTCTCGGTTTGAAACTCGATATGGACGATGGCTTCTGTCCCATCGCTCAGACGGACTTTCATCGGAGCATCCGTCATCCGCATCTGAACCGACGGAAACTCGATTGGGATTGGCCCCAGAATCTCAAAATCATAACTGCCCAGCGCTAAGGCAATGAAATCTCGTTCGTAGTCCTGGAAGAGCACCTTTGAGGTGATGTCGTATTTAGCCATAGTATGTTCGATCTCCGTTTACTCGTTGGCCGCTACGCGGATTAGACTTCCGAAGTCTCAAAGACTTCGGAAGTCTATACAGCGTGGCACGCCGTGCCCCTACTCCTACATCCCCGTCTCAAGAATCTGCTTCTCAGCGGGAACAAACTTGCCGTTCCGCACAACCTTGACGTAAGCGGGCTTGATGCAATCGCCGTTCTTATCGAAATAGGTTAAGCCAGTAATCCCTTTGTACCCCTTTTCGGGTTTGTCTATTGAAGCCAAATAGTCGCGGATGGCTTTGCGATTCTCGCCTCCCTTTTCAATGGCTTCGACGATCATCCCGAGCGCGTCATAAGTCAATGCCGCCCAGGTGTCCGGCGCTGTCCCGTAATCATTCTCGAACGCCTGAGCCACCCTTTGGGCTTCGGGCCCTCCGAGTTCAAACACAAACGGCGTTGTGATGTGCATGCCTTCAGCAGCCGCACCGGCAATCTTGAGAAAATCGGGTGAATCCACCCCGTCTGCCCCGAAGAATTGCGAAGTGATTCCCGTCTCCCGCGCTTGCGAGACGATCAAACCCGCCTGGCTGTACAACCCGGCGATAAAGATGAGATCGGGGTTTTTCGCCTTAATGCTTGTCAACTGCGCCTTGAAGTCGGTATTGTCTCGATCATACGCTTCCGTTGCAACAATCTGAAGCCCAAGTTTCTGTGCGGATTTTGTGAAACCGTCTTTGAGACCACGTCCGTAATCATCATTATCAAAGAAAACCGCGACCGTTTTAATGTTTTTCAAGACATTTTTGATATACTTTGCCCCAAACTCTCCCTGAAAATCATCACGGTAGATATTCCTGAACGTCCACGCAATTCCCTCCATCACCTCCGTCACCCGAACATTGGTAGAGCCCGGTGAAAACTCTACGATCCCTGCCCGTTTGTAAATCGGTTTCCCCGCTAACGAGCAGGAACTATTGAAATGCCCGATGACCGCAAGGATGTCTCGGTTGGTCGCAATTCGCGTGGCGACTAAACTTGCCTCCCTGTCTTTCCCCGTATCGTCTTCAAAGACCAACGTTAGTTTCTTGCCGTTGACACCCCCAGCGGCGTTAATCTCTTTCGCTTGGAGCTCTGCCCCGCGTTTAATCATTTCCCCGAAAGCGGCAATATTCCCAGTGAAGGGACCTGCCACAGCAACTTTAATCTCCTTGCCACTATAACCAGCGAGGCTAAAACCGAGAACGGCTACGATGGTGACAAGAGAAAGCGTGATAAGTTGGCTTTTGTTTTTCATTTTCATTTTTTCCTCCATTAGGTGTTAGGTATCAGGTGTTAGGTGTTAGTCCTACAATGTCACATGAAGAATTGGATTCAGTTGTAGCCCAACTTTCTAAGTTGGAAAGCCGCGTCCGAAACCAAGATAGAATCTTGGGCTACAGGGGTAATGACATTGTAGTGTTAGGTATCATTTGCACATTTAGAGGGTGTGTGAGAAGTCCAACGAAACCTTCGGAAGGTTCATTTTTACGTGGAAAGATAGGACCGTTTCATCCCCAAAATTGCTACCAATCGGCTTTGTAACCTTCCGAAGGTTAGAAAGAAGTCCCTTTCACACCCCCTGTTTATACAAAAATTGCCAGCAACGAGGTTAAGATTAACCTTTGATTGCTGGCAATAGGTAACAAATGAACAAAACTATTCTTTTACGGAAACCACTTGCCGAAAATCAAACTCGAAATCGACTTTTGATTTCTGTTCATTCTTATCGATGATGAGGACTTGGGGAACAATGACTTTCACATCGGTTGCTCCGACATCAAGCCGATCAAACACCAGCAGCCCATGCCGTTTTGCCCCCGAAAAAAGCTTACTGCCATCAAACACAGTCTCACGAGCCACCATACGGGCATTATTCACAGCGTACGGGTCTGGATAGGAATCGTATACCCGGTAGTATGGGGAATAACGATAGCGGTACGGGGAACCATAATAGTAGCGGTATGGGCTGTAGTAGTAGGAGCGGGGGTACGGATAAGAATACCGATACCCGATGTCGCGAAAGGCGACGGTTCGCGGCCTGGCATTGTCATAAAGGTCTTTGAAATAATCGTAAGGCAGCGAGGCGTACTGTTCGCCATTTTCATCAACTAAAATTGCCGTTGAATCGACCACGACTCGCGGATTATCCGTGTTCTGGACGCGAATCTCGAAGACGGTATACAGCGGTTCGACATTCCGCCAATGGCTCACCGTCAGATAAGGATTGATCCCAGGGTCTTTCGTCAGATTGAACAACTTCACCTCATCAAGCGGTTCAAGCGTCATCCGAACACCCTTCTGTTCTATCGTAATCGAACCTGTCTTTGCATCAACCTGCGCGTTTTCTTTACCGGTGACAGGTTCCATATAAATCTCTGTATACGGCTTTGGGCCACAGCCCACCAAAATGCTGATTGCGATAATGAGGATAAGAATCCCCCAAAACTTTTGGGACTTCATTTTTTTACTCCTTTTTTCGTTAGTTGTCAGCATTGGTGGATAACGCCATGAACAGTCTAACATGCTTTGAAAAGCGATTATAGTTTAACACAGAACGGGGAAAATTGCAATTGCTTTTCGGTTTAGAAAAATAATCTCCCCGCAATCAGGGTCATCAAACAAACAACGGCGGTCAGCGTCCGTTTTTCACTCCTAAAGGCGCGAGAAAGGGAAAAATCGTGTGAGGAGGGATGGGAGTAGCGACGAATTCGAGGCAGGAATCGGGGAACAGCCGTATAGTAGGCTTCGTAAGCAGAGCCATGAGATTGACGCAGGTATGCTTCCTCCGAAGTAATGATCGGGGTATATTGGACAAAATAGCCAATGAGAAGCACGGCAATCATCCAGTAGACGTTGGCGATAATACAGACACCGACGCTGAGGAGCAGATTTCCTAGATAAAGCGGATTTCGGACATGCGCGTAGGGACCAGCGGTAACAAGCCCTCGTGCCGCGCCCACAGTTCGAGAGCGGGTTGCGCCGCCGGCATAACCCACCGCCCACAAGCGTAACCACTCGCCGAGGATTAAAAGGGGCATGCCGACCCGTGTCGAAGTGAAGGTGGGATGGGCAAAATAGATCAGGACGAGAATGAATGGAAGGGGTGTGAGGCTGCGCAGCCGAAAGAGAAGACGCCCCATCGTTTTGGTGCTTTGAAACGTGAAACGTGAAGGAGCCCGCCTCAAACAATCACCCACCTTGATAATCTGCTTTCTTCCATCCTTCCATTCTTCTGTTCCTTCCTTTCCTCCCTTTTCAAACGGGCGAGCCGCCCGCTCTACCCCTTCCATTCTTCCCCTTCTTCCTTCCTTTTCAAACGGGCGAGCCGCCCGCTCTACCCCTTCCATTCTTCCCCTTCTTCCTTCCTTTTCAAACGGGCGAGCCGCCCGCTCTACCCCTTCCATTCTTCCCCTTCTTCCTTCCTTTTCAAACGGGCGAGCCGCCCGCTCTACCCCTTCCATTCTTCCCCTTCTTCCTTCCTTTTCAAACGGGCGAGCCGCCCGCTCTACCCCTTCCATTCTTCCCCTTCTTCCTTCCTTTTCAAACGGGCGAGCCGCCCGCTCTACCCCTTCCATTCTTCCCCTTCTTCCTTCCTTTTCAAACGGGCGAG
>CAZOAL010000026.1:78030-97212 GCA_964577695.1 uncultured bacterium
TCTTCCTTCCTTTTCAAACGGGCGAGCCGCCTGTTCTACCCCTTCCATTCTTCCCCTTCTTCCTTCCTTTTCAAACGGGCGAGCCGCCCGCTCTACCCCTTCCATTCTTCCCCTTCTTCCTTCCTTTTCAAACGGGCAAGCTGCCCGCTCTACCCCTTCCATTCTTCCCCTTCTTCCTTCCTTTTCAAACGGGCGAGCCGCCTGTTCTACCCCTTCCATTCTTCCCTTCCTTCCATTTCCGCTCCTGCGCTTCGCTGTTCTCATTTCCTTGTCGTATCGTCCCATTTTCACTTGGGCGTTTTCCAGAGCAGAATTCCCCCGATCGCTGTGTAAATCACATTGGCTCCCCAACACGCCACAACGGGTGAAAGCTTGCCATTTTCGCCGAAGCCTTCAAGTGTGGCGAATGAAATTCCCCAATAGAGAAAACTGAGAAAGAAAGCAATCACCAGCCCCGCGAAAAATCCAGCCCTGCCAAAACGAATGGAAATCGGCGCACCGATTAAGACCACAACGAACGCCGCAAACGGGTAAGCCATCTTGTGCTGTACCCGGATTTGCTCACTTCTTGACGCTTGACCCGCACCGCGCTTATACTCGATCTGCTTCCACAATTCCTTGAATGTCATCGCTTGGAGGCCCTTATCGTTCTCGGCAAACCGTTCGGGTTCTTCTGCGCGATCGATTTGCCGAGTCGAAAACGGCTTAAAAGAGACTTCAACATCTTTATCAAAAAGACGGATGAAACCCTTCACAAGATTCCATTGGTTCCAAGACCATGTAGCGGAATCTGCGGAGACGATTTCTGCGAGATTTCCACTTGAATCAAACTCGTAAATGGTGATCTTATCAATGGTTTTCTCATCGAGGTCTAGATTTTTTATATAGAACAACCGGTTGTCTTTGCCCCTGAATACCACATTCCGGCTTCGACGTAAGGGAATTTTCTTTTGCAACTGGTCTGCACGGTAGATGGCGCGTGAAGAGACCTGGTCATAAAAAATCAAAAAAATGCCGCAAATCAAGAATGTAGACACGAGAATAGGCGTAATGATGCGATAAACGCTGACGCCAGCCGTCTGCATCGCCGCCAGTTCATTGTTTCGCACGAACCGCCCCAAAACAAAAAAGGCGGCAAGAAAGCTGGCGACTGGAACCACCTCCATGATTCGGCGTGGTGCCTGGTATAGAACAATCAGAATCGCTGTGCTGTATGGAACATCGTCATCAAAATTCTTGAGGTCTTTATCAAGTAAGCGAACGGTAATGACGAGCGCAATGAAAAAAGCAAGGGCGATTCCGAATGAGCGCAGATATTCAGTTAAGATATATCGATCTAGCGTTCTCAATCCGATTCTCCAACCTGTTTTGCTTTCGCCTTAAAAACAGCGGGTGGCTTTTTATCCCGATTTCGTCGGGCTTCCAGTCTCCCTTCTAGGATAGCGCGTATCGCAAATCCCACTCCAATCGCTCCGATGGCAATGTTGGGCAACCAGATCGAGAGCCCCGGCGGAAAGAGCCCCCTTCGCCCTGCGTCTTGTCCGAATTGGAGCAGCAGATAATAGACGAGAATGAGTCCAAGTCCGATACCAAAGCCTACCATTTTGCCGCTGCGCCTCACCATCAACCCGAGTGGCACGCCGATTAAACCGAATGCGAGACAGGCAAAGGGGATTGAAAATTTCTTGTAATATTCAACAAGGGCGTATCGTAATTGATCGATGAGGTAATTTCGCTCTTTCGTTTGATTCATACGGCTTTCTAAATCTGCGATATAGGTTTTGAGGTTGGACAGCGACATACTTCGCGGACTCTGAGATTCATATTGCGTTCGCTCCAAGGTTTCGGTGAAATCGAGCGCAATTCGATCTTCTGCAAAAGTTGTCACACGAAAACCGTTCGATTGGTCTGGAATCTGCTCATAAGTTGCCCCATCATAGAGCCTCAACCAGGCCTGTCCGTTTTCAAATCCGACAGACGCTTCCTTTGCATAAATGAAGCGTGGCTGTCCCGACCATATCGAATCCCACACTTTAACCCTCTGCAAACGCCCTGTCTTTGCGTCTGTTGATTCGTACATCCAGAGTTTCCCTTCATGCTCTAACTCCTTCATGACCACCCCTTCTTCTAAAACAAAGGCAGAATTTCGCATGCTAATGTCGCGCTTCAACGCCGCATAAGCGACATTGCCATGTGGTAAAGCGAAGTCCATGAAAAAAAAATCGAAGAGGCTAATGAGCCCAGAAACAATCAGAAGCGGAAACAGGATGCGATGGAAACCGATGCCGTGCGCTTTCATCGCCATAATTTCGTTATCTGTCGAGAGCCGCCCCAGAGCCAGCAAGATTCCCACGAGCGTGGCCATCGGGATGGTCACAACGAGTGTCGCTGGCAAAACATAGATGAGAAGTTTAATTAGATAATAGGGGCTGATTCCCTTCGTCACAAAAAGCTTAATCAGTCTGAAGATTTCGTCAAGTAGCAGGATAGAAGTAAAGCACAGCAGTGCTAAACAGAAGGGGGGCAGGAATTCCTTGAGGGTATATTTGGTTAATATTTTCAAACCCGTATAACTCCGATTACAGATGCGATACATCAAATGATGACGGTATATTTTACATTACAGAATTTCTATTCGCAAGGCATTCGTTGCTGTAAGTCGAAGGAATCTTCAATGAAGGTGCTGAGTATCGTGTGGAAGATGGTTTAACCTGCTTGACACCCTTCATTCAAAAATGTTATAATCTCGCGACTTTTGAGGGGATATCTAATCTCAGTGGAGCCATCCTGATGATTTTTGTTGCGACTGACCCGCGAGGGTACGAAGTTCGATTGACCAATGAGTGCTGGTATAATCACATTGTGGTTGAGCACCCTGAAATGAGAGATCGGGTAAACGGGCTCAGACAAGCCATTGAGACGCCTGATTATATTTATGAAAGCAAGCACAGGCCATCAAGTCATCTCTACTTTCTGGAAGTTGGTCATAGCTCTTTTGGCGCAGCATCTGTGCTCGAAGTGGTGACGATTCGCCAGCGAACTCGGAAAGGATATGTCCAAACTGCATTCCTTGTAGACGATCTTTCTAAAGAAGGGAAGTTGTTATGGAAAAAGCCCTAAGGTTTTCGTACTATCCGCCCAGCGATGAGTTGAATGTTCACTGTGGCGAACCACGCCCATGTATTTCAAAGGAGATTGCAGACGAGATTTATCTGAGACTTGATTTAGAGACATACGAAATAGTTGGTTTAACCATCCTGCATTTTCGCAAGCGGTTCACTGGAGCAAAAAGCAAGCCTTTGTCTTTCGACGTGCCGGTTTTGGCTCAAATTCAGTTGTTGAAGCGAGAGACAAAAACTTTAGACATTGAGTCTGATGACTTTTAGCACTTAAAAAGGGAAAAAAATGAAAGTTGGCATCCGAGACGGTATGTTACGCTTACCGTTTGAAGAAACGTTCAGCAAAGCGAAAGAGATCGGTTTTGACGGTGTTGAAATCTGCATTGGTGGAAATTATCGTGAACACCGGCTCTGGAGTGATGCCGGGATTGATGAAATCGAGGCGTTATCCGAAAAGGTTGGCATTGAAACGCCTTCGCTCTCGCCGGGCGGTTTCACCTCCTACACGTTTGCCCACCCAGACGATGAAAAACGCGCCGAAGGGATTGCGATGTTGCAGCATCTCGCGGCAATTTGCCCCACATTGGGAGCGAAGGTGATTCTGGTCCCGTTTTTCGGTGACGGCAAGATTCAACAGGAGCATATTACGGCATCGCGTTTTATCGATGGGTTGAAAGCGGCGGCGGAGACGGCTGAGAAATATAACGTTTTCCTTGCCCTTGAATCGACGTTAAACGCTGACGAACACCAGCAGATTATCGATCAGGTCGGGGCGACGGCCGTCGGTGTATACTACGATATGGGCAATGCCACGGGTTTCGGGTATGACTCCGCCAAAGAGATTCGGCAGCTTGGCAACGCCATTGTGCAAATGCACATTAAAGATACCGGCGGCAACCATGCAGGCGAAGGTGGCGTTGATTTTCCGGCTGTCATTGAAGCCACCCATGCAGTTGGCTATAATGGCTGGTTCGTTCTGGAGACACCCTCGAAGGAGGACGCGATCACTTCTGCGGCGAAGAATCTTGCTTTTGTTAGGAATAACTATTAACCCCGTTTTCAACGATAGTAACGCTTTCCCAGGCGGTGATAATATGTCAGCGAAAAAGACACATAGAGCAATTAAAAATAGCAAAGTTGGTAAAAGCGTTGATTTACAAGCAGATAGGAATATTCAGCGAACAGACTATGAAGGCTTGATGTGTTTGTTGAAAGAATGGATGGCTGACGAGTCCGGATATGATGAAGCCGTTTGGCCCATATTGCAGAAAGAATTGGATCGAGACCACCCTTCTAACAGGAGTTTATTTAATGATTAGGGGCGTTGCCTTGGACTCAGGACCTTTAGGACGCATTGCACACCCTCGGCCAAATCCAGAAATTGTTGCTTGGATTGAGGAACTCCGCGAATTTGGTATCAATGTTGTCCTTCCAGAAATCATTGACTATGAGCTACGCCGTGAACTATTACGTATAGGTTCAACCAGGTCAATTAGGCGTCTTGACGAACTAAAGCGAGTACTTATCTACCTACCCCTGACAACTTCAGTTATGTTAAAGGCAGCAGAATTATGGGCAGATGCAAGGAAAGCCGGACGACCCACTGCTGATCCAAAAGAGTTGGACATTGACGTAATCTTGGCGGCGCAAGCTCTACAGGCGGGAGCTATCGTTGCAACGGAAAATGTTGGACATCTATCACTTTTTGTTGAAGCGAAACCCTGGCAAGAGATTTCTCCTCGTCAGCCCTAATGCGCTGATACGGTTTATCAGACGTTACAACCCATTATCATCTTGGCATCCATTATACGACATTCAAACAATTGGAGGGACGGCGGGGTGAGCGAAGTTAAACTCATTGACCCACATCGAGAAGCTCAAAAATTGCTGGCAATGCCCACGCGGGAAGCGGAAGCGTTGTTTCAAAGCTATACAACGGAGCAGCAACTAGAGCTCATTTCATCCACGCGAAACCCGAGAGATCGTGAGGAGTTATATTACCTGGTCCCTGACTGCACGGGACTCATCCAGAGAAGTCCGACGGAAGATGTATTGCAAATTCTGGATACGATGCTGGGAACCGGGGCAACATCGGCGCTATTGCCGTGTCTTGCACCAGAGCAGTTTGAAGAGATAATGGATATAGCGATATGGCGTAACGGCAAGATCGATGAGAAAACACTCAACTTCTGGCTTTTTGAGTTGTCCGAATGTGAGCGAGATGAACTCGGTCAGTTTCTCTCTCAAATTGATATAAGCGTGATTGCCAATCTGCTGCACGGTCGGATTCAGATGAAAACAGACTTCAAAGCCCTGTTTATCGAAGCGGGCTTGGTTGACCCGTCAGGGGCAGGTGCCGGTGACGGCGGCGCTAACTTTCCCATCGAGTATACAGACGAATGGGCAAGGGCAGTCATGGAAGCAATCTGGGAAGTTGACGCAGACCTTTTCACACGCCTACTGTATGAGCTCTTCGCTTTGGATGAAGAAAGTGACACGGCGGAGCGCGTAGAGGAACGCGAGCTCGAGGTGGCTCGCGAACGCGCCAAAGAGATGCGAGATGCACGAGTCCGGGAACGCGATATCGCTGCCGGCATCGATATCACCGAGGATGAGATCTTCGAGAAGGTTGATCTTGATGACCTGGATTTAGAGGGTGATGAATCCGACGAATATGGCACAGACGATGAAGGGGAATGGGAAGATGTTTGAAGCTGACGCGCTTGTATACTATGACAAGCGGCTGTTTTTCGCACAAACCCTCGCTCGCGGGCAAGAAACGGGGAAAATCGCTCCTGAAAAAGCAGAGGAGATTCATGGGGACATTGCCGCCCTTGCCCATAAGCTGATTACGATTAAAGTGGAAGATCTCTCCTCACAATCCGAGCTCCGAGAACGAATCCAGGAGGCATTTGTGTTGACCAGTTTAGGCTTAGAGTATGGCAGCCAGGGAGATCTCGATAAGGCGGTTCGCTTGTTGAATAAAAACCGCGTCATTAAGTTTTTTCAAATCGGCAATACCCTCCTTGATAAATTGGTGGCGCGTTCTCAAAATACCCTTGAGAAGGCTATATTGCTTTCACCTGAAACACCACTGTTGCCACTGATTGGGCGGGAAGACATCCCTGTTTATAACGGGTGGGAACGCCAATTTCTGGAGTTGGTTTCTGAGGGGAAACTCGTGATTGACACAGCACAGATTGCACTTCATCAGGGTGCCCCGCCTCGCCCCTTGACCCGCCTGGCCGACATAGCAATCGCCAATCAACAGTTGGATTATCTCGACTATCGATTGAGCTATTTGCAGGCATTGCCCCAAGAGAAAGTTTTCGATGCCGAATACCCTCCCGGCATGGATGATGACACCGTCCGACAGCTCACGACTGCATTGATGGTGAACTTAATTTTGTATCGGGAGATTGATTTTCGCCTTGACCCGAAAGATTTAGACAACTTTCGTGATATCGCTTATGATGGAGAACAAGGTGCAATCAAAAAAGCTTTTCAGGACCAACTCCTCGGCTGGATAGGTCACTATCTTGATTTGGCACAGCGGCCGAATGAAGTCAAAAAATACGCTATCGAATATTGGCGAGACTGCTTGAGGCAGTTGGAAGCAGAGTTGTGACAGATGGCGCCAAGCACAATCTCGACCTATCAAGGGGAGGAACAGGCTTGAAACTGTTGATGTTTTACGCACCTGAGTTTTGGTTCAAAACGACATACAAAGTGCTTGAAACCGCTGAAGACACCGAATGTGAACAGCGTGTTCGGGATACGGTCGTCGTTTTCGTTCACGCCGAAGCGGAAGATGAGGCAAATGCAAGCAAAATTTTGACAAAGATGGTCAAAAACATCAAATGGCTTGCGGGCAAGTTCGCCTGCAAAAGTGTTGTGCTACACTCCTTTTCCCACCTCGCCACGAGTAAATCCCCTCCTGAGTTTGCCCACCAAATCCTGATCGATGCCAGGCGTCGTTTGACACATATCGGTTTTACCGTCGAAATGACACCGTTTGGTTATCTCCACGAATTTTCGCTCCATGTCACCGGCGAATCGCTTGGACGAGTCTTCAAAGAGATCTCGTAAGACGAGTTTTTCAGTGAGGCAAGTTGAGCGAAGCGAAATCCCACATCGTAGGGTTGGTAACTTGTCCTACATACCCTTCAGCCTTTCTTCCCTTCCCCCATCATACGAAACGGAAACTGATGAATATCAAACATATTTTCCACGGTGAAATCAATCCAAGCGGGAGGGCTGTTGGGTTTCATCACAGCGGGTCAATCGGTCATCAAAGGCATTCGAGGATTAAAAGCATCACCAAGTCACCAAATGCACAGGGAGTGTATGAGGCGGACGTGGAAATCTACGACCCGAGGCGTGGGAGATGGATAACAAAGCAGATCCCTTCTACATTTTTCCCGGATTCATGGTCTCGGGCTCAGGTTCTGGATGAAATCAGGAGGGCATTTCAGAATCGAACATTCACGAGAGGTAACTATTGGGAAGGAATTTCGCCAGGCGGGATAAGAATTGGGGGTCGTCTTGATAACGCTGGAAATATAAATACGGCTTATCCCATTATTAAAGGAAAGGGTGTCTGATGATTGTGAAATGTTATATTGATGAACATGGCTTCCGGCGAGCCGAGGTGGATTCACCTTATGAGATGGTAGGTTGGTTCTTTGAAGAGAATGTTCAAGGAAGTATTTACCATTGCAAACTCCTTTTTTCAGAAATTGAAAAGGTGAAAGCCGGAGTTGAGTCTGAATTTAGTGGAACTGGAAATGCTTATACAATCACGATAACAGGCGACAAAGTCCTTCTTGAGGATGAATATTCTGAACCACTCATTACCTGTGAAATCCCCTTGTTTGAGTTTGAAAAGGCATTGACCCAGTGGTTTGAATTTATCAAAGTTGGTCAAGAAGAGCTGCTAGAGTGGGTCGAATCCGAGTTAAAAAAAGACGATGCTGAAATAGCTCGTATGAGAGAACGTCGAATCAAGCGGAAACTCATGGAATCAAAAAAGAGAAGAGCCCGTAAGTGGCTCAAGGGTTAGACAATCTGCTTGGAGAATTGAGATACACGAGTCCGCCTCTACCCGAACTCATGGTCGGGGCAGGCTACCGGATCGGCGACAATACGTTTCTCTGTCCAATTATCGCCCCCGCGCTCATTATCGTTGGAAGCCTGATGCTCAAAAATGTGATACATATCGATTGGGACGATGCGACGGAATCCATCCCTGCTTTTCTGACGTTATTGATGATGCCCCTCACTTTCAGCATCACGGAGGGGATCGCGTTTGGGTTCATCTCTTATGCACTCCTGAAACTGGTAAGTGGTAAAGGAAAACAGGTGCATTGGCTCATCTATCTCTTTGCTGTGCTCTTTGTAGTTCGATATATTTGGCTTGTCGGCTGATGGTTGTGAACCCCAACCACCTCTCACGTTTCACGTTTCACGTTTCACTTGATTTAGGAGGTTTTTATGACAGATCAACGGAAGTTTCCTCGAGTCGACGGAAAATGGAAGGTTACCTATCGGGTGCTAAATCAGGAGCGGTTGAAAGACCCCATCCTTCAGTACACCGTCAATATTAGCGGTGGCGGAATCTGTTTTACATCTGACGAGGCGATTCAACCGAATACAATGGTGAGTCTCGAAATGGAATCAGAACCGTTTCCAGCTCCTATCTTGGTGCTTGCCAAGGTGGTTTGGTGTCATCAGACTCATGGTGGTGTGTATGAAGTCGGCGCGGCGTTCTGGTGGGTTGGCTGGAAAGATAACGATGCCCAACAAGCGATTGCCAACCAGATTGCGTCTATCGTGAGAGCGAAAGAGACATCGGCGAACGCATCGTAACGGAAGTGAGATTGCTGATGGCATCCTTGCGAAGGTTTCAAACCTTCGCAAGGTTTGAAATAAAAATTGCAACTTAATCCATCAACAGGTGTGTATCTCAATAAGCACCCGTGGAGGACTGATGATGCCAGAGCTGGACGATGAATTAATGAAACGATTCCAACAGGGGGAAGTTGAAGCGTTTGATCTGATCGTGCGTCGAAACCGAACCCCTTTGGTCAATTTCATCGCCCGGTTCTTAGGCGATCGGGACTCCGCTGAGGACTTGGCACAAGAGACATTGGTTCGTATGTTCAAAGCTGCGAAACGATACAGAGCAGGGACAGCAAAATTCACCACCTGGATGTATCATATTGCCTCCAATCTGTGCAGAAATGAACTACGAAATCGGGGGCGGCGAGGTCGCTTCTTTGTCGATAGTGTGAGCATCGGAGAAAATTCCAGTAAAGGACTGGAGACCGATGAAGATCTGATCTCGACTGCTCCCGCTGATGTCTCTTTACAACCTGAAAACCAACTGGAACGGAAGGAACGAGAACGCGTTGTGCAACGTGCGGTCTCAGGATTACCAGAACGGTATCGGTTACCGCTGCTCCTTCGTGACCTGCAAGACCGCAGTTATGAAGAAATTAGCGAAATTTTGGACCTCCCGCTGGGTACAACGAAATCGCGTATCAACCGCGCGCGGCTGATGCTCAAAGATAAATTGAAAAACTTCGTGGAGTCATTATGAACTGCTTAAAGGCTGAAGAACAGTTCTCTGCATATTTTGAAGATGAATTAGATTATCCTGCCATAAAGGCATTTGAGAGGCATATCGCCGGTTGCGAATCGTGTCATCATGAATTTAAATTCTTCCGAGAATCGATTAATCTACTCCATCAATTGCCGCCGATTGAACCTTCAGCACACTTCGATGTCGCCTTGCGAATCCGCCTTGCAAATACGCAAGCGAAGCCAATCTCTCCTTTATGGCGTCGTGCTTTTAGGGCAGTACCGATTCGACCTGTTTGGGCATTGAGTGGTTTTGCAATGATTGTGCTTGTAGTGCTGGTCGGCATTTATTTTTACCCAAATGCTTTTGTCCAATCGCCTCGGGTTGAAGTGGCTTCGGGACCGAAGGATCCAACCGTCATCCGACGCTATGTGCTTCCAGATGAACTCGGGCGTCAGGAGAGACTTCCTTTAGCTGTCCCTCATCTCAACACGCAACGCCCGATCAAGCTCCCAGTGTTTGATGAGACCGAGGTGCGTGAGGAACAGCAGCCACGACGCATAGAACGGAATTACATTTTGCAGACGGTCAGCTACACAGATGCACCCACCGGTGGCGGCTTATAGCGCGGACGAGGGAGCAAGATACTGAGAAGGAAAGAAAGAATGGAAGAAAAGGAAGGAAGGAAATATGCAAATATGCAAATGTGCAAATGAGGAAATGGGGTTTCACGCAATACGCATTACGCATTACGCATTACGCATTACGCATTACGTTTCACGTTTCACGTTTCACGTTTCACGCATCTTTCAATGGTTAATCATTCTCGGTATTGTTATGCTTTCGATTGGCGTCTTCCCTGCATACGCAGAGAAGAGTGTGTTGCAATTGATGGAAAGCGAGTTTCAAGCGATTGTCAAATCTGTGAAACCCTCAGTCGTCGAGGTCATCGCAACATACACGGTTCCTGTTCAAAGCATCCGGAAAGTGGGCGATAAACTGGTTGTTGATGATGTCACCGCTATCCAGCATTATCAGAACATCGGTTCTGGCATTATTATCGATTCAGCCGGACACGTTGTTACGACCGGCGCTGTTGTTGAAGACGCAGATAAGATTGAAGTTGTTTTCGCAGATGGGCGCCGCAGTCGTGCGAAACGGCTTGGCATTGACCCTTTAACAGATATCGCCGTGCTTGCTGTCGAGGGCGATAACCATCCGCAGACACAGTTAGGGGATTCTGATCAGATTGGGATGGGGTCCTGGATTGTCACGGTTGGCAGTTCTTATGGTCATTCTCCAACGCTGGCTTTCGGGATTGTGAGCGGCTTAGAGATTTTACCCAACCGTCCCTTCTACGATGCGATTAAAATCAATGCCCCTGTGAACCCCGGCAATAGTGGCGGCGCTGTGGTCAACACATCCGGTGAGATTGTTGGTCTCATCGTAGCCACCTTAGCTGAACCGCATTTCATGCCATTGCCCCGCATACTTGATTCCAATACGGCTTTGTCAGATTCAGCAGCGCTTGCCTTTCAAAAGCAGCGAGTTTCATCCGCTAAATCTAAGAATTTGACGTCGGAAGCGTCACAAAATCAACGCCGCGAAAGTGAAGCCCCTCGCGTTCCCTCTGCTCCGCGTGCCGCGGCGCGACCAGAGCAGATTTGGATGGGGAACGAAATCAGCTTTGCCATTCCAATCAGAACAGTTCAAAAAATCGCGGAGCAGATTATCCGATATGGCAAAGTGTCTCGGGGGTGGCTTGGTGTTCGGCTCGAGCAAGTCGAAGACTCTCAGAACGGAGCGAATGAACGAACAACCACTGCCGGCGTCCGTGTCGTAGAAGTGTTTGAAAATAGCCCCGCTCAAAAGGCGGGCATCCTTCCCCAGGACAGTATCGTTGAATTCAATAACGCCCCTATCCGTACATTCCTTGAGTTGAAAAAACTCGTCGCGACTTCCGCCCCCAATACCCGCGTCACCCTGAAAATTCGCCGAGGGAAACGGATACTCCCACGCGATGTGGTGCTTGGCGAGATTCAATAGCCCCACAGAAATCCTTCGGAATGGCCTTTCACTTGTCACTTTTCATTTTTTGCTTGATTTAGAGGACGTGAAGCATGATGGAGGAGAGTGTCAATGGCACGTAAAGATGCTTATCATGATGCCGTAAAAAGGGCACTGGAAAAAGATGGCTGGACCATTACCCATGACCCTTTGAGTTTAGATGTGGTTGAGGTTGATATTGAAATTGACTTGGGTGCAGAGCAGCAACCCATCGCTGCTGAAAAAGATGGAAAGAAGATAGCAGTTGAAATTAAAAGTTTTGTGGGAACTTCTGACATGAATGAGCTTGAAAAAGCGACCGGTCAGTATCTGTTATATCTCTTTATTTTAGCGAGAGAAGAACCGGATCGGGAATTATATCTTGCGATTCCAGAGACAGCTTATTACAGGTTTTTCTCCAAACTGATTATCGATTCATTTATTAGAAGCCAGAACATGCAAATGATTGTTTTTAACGAACTGGAGGAAAAGATTACACAATGGATAGACGAGAAGAATACAAAGCAATCGTAAAACAATTCCTTCTGGATTATGGGAAAATCAAACCCGCTTATGGGGATATCAATAGAGAAGTCGTTTTTGACGAGGAAAGAGGGCATTACGAACTTCTGAGCCTTGGATGGAAGGGGACAAGAAGGGTGCATCACACCCTGATTCACATTGACATCAAAGATGGCAAGGTCTGGCTGCAACAGAACGCGACGAATCAAGAGGTGGCAGAGGAATTGATTGAAATGGGGATTCCCAGAGATCAGGTGGTTCTGGGCTTCGTCTTGCCGCAGAGCAGAAAACTGACGAAATACGGATATTAGGGAACGGATGCCCCTATCCGTACCTTTCTTGAGTTGAAAAAACTGGTCGCGACTTCCGCCCCCAATACCCGCGTCACCCTTAAAATTCGGCGTTCGCGGGGTCAGTTTTCAGGAAATGGGCGGGAATTTGAAACACTATGGGTGATTTTGTTTCGTGCGCTCTAACGAGTGCCTTTGCTTCTGCCGAAATAGTACAATAAACTGAAGCGAAATGGTAATCTTGGGTTTAGAGAGTAGCCAAGAATTTTATAAAGGAGATGATGCTACATGAAGCAACACATAATCCCAGACAGAAGCTATCAATGGTTTTTCCGTAATGACAAAGGAAAAGTTCACTACTATGACAAAATATCAGAAAAATGTAGGGAAGAATATCCAAAACATATAGCTATAGAGGAAGATTTTTACTCTAAAACTCTGCCAGACGGTAGCAAAGACCCCAAGCCGCTAGAGAATCCCTTGTTTTCACGCCTTGAAGGTGAAGCCAAAGCTATTATTGTTGAAAAAGGACTATGTGAATGGAAACCTGACAGAAAAATTGCGCTTAATCTACAAGAAAAAAAGATACTTGCTGAATTTATTTGTTCCTTTGTAGTCAGATCGAGAGGCTTTAGAGAACTGTTTTGGGAAAAATGGGAAAATATATTCGCAAACGCAGGGCATTCACCTTCTGAAAACGACTTCATAGAGTGGGTAACAGGTGAGTTTCAGGACGGTGTACCCCGCTATAAAAAGTTTGCAGAAGAAGTTTTAGTGAAGATGAATTGGCAGTTTACCTTTGCTTCTAAAGACAGAGCCTTTATAACATCAGATAATCCTTTCTTTTTAAATGACAAGACCAACTTAGGATATAAAGCTCACACCAATTTTAGTCGAGGAGGTATAGGAAATGAAGACTTGGCTAAAGGACTACCATTAACTCCTAAATGTTGTTTGCTGATTTTTGAGAAAGGTAGTGAAATAGAATCTCATAAGTTGCAAAACGTGAATTGGGTTCGTCGAGTAAACAGGGAAATTGCGGCAAGGGCTGATAAAGAAGTCTTAGCGAATAATGAGAAATTGTTAAGGCGGGTAATCAAACAAGTTGGATACAAAGTAATAAATTAGAGCGAGTTGTCCTAAGATATTCCAAAAAACGGCTCAAATCCATACAAACACCGGATTTGAGCCGTTTTTCGTTGAATCTGCTGAAACACTATAACACGTTCTGTTACAACCAATTGAGCAAAATCAGGACAGCCCTTCTATTTGAGGAATCCATAAAACATAATTGGTAACAGTATCATTCAGAGCGAAGTCTACGCAAAAAAGATAAGGGGTTGTCCTGAAGCTTCTGATATGAAGTAAACCAACGTTTGCATTATATCATGTCGTTGAAATCGAATTACCTATTCCGTTTCAAGCAGCGATGATAGGTACGCCGTACATTCCCAGATGCACATCACGGGTTATCAGCGTCAGCCCCTCAACTTTTGCCTGTGCTACCAATAGACGGTCAAACGGGTCTTTGTGGTGGGGATATAAGGGAAGTGTTCCGACTGCCAGTGCATGAGCAACGGTGATAGGAAGTGGCATCAGTCCAGTTTTGGTTATTGCTCCCTCAATATCGTCCGGTGCTTCCATCTTGCCAAGTGCTTTCTTAATCACAATCTCCCATACCGATGCAACACTCGCATAAACTATATCCCCTCCGGCAATCGCTTCACGCGCATTATCAGAAAGCGTCGGATTATCATCGAATGCCCATAACAGGGCGTGGGTATCGAGTAAATAGCCGCTCATTTGTTGTTTATCCCAAAGGCTTCTGCGATTTCCGCCGGTATCTCGTCAAAATCATCAGCAATTTTGACTTTGCCTTTCCAAACACCCAATATACGGCGCGGGGGGTTCTTTTGTTGGTATGGAACAATCTTTGCCATAGGTTCACCCGCGTCACTCCCGATGATAATTTCCTCACCGGCTATGACGCGCTCAATCAGTTGCGATAAGCAGCTATCAGACTTATGAAGGTTAATCTGCATGACCACACACTCCTTAAAATTTTACTCCGATTATAGCATACCCAAACCAGAACTGCAACATGATGTATCGCCCCGGGCTCGTGTTAAGAAATCATGCACTTCTGTTTGATATGAATCAAGAAGAAATTCAGACCTTCTGATTACTTCATAGCCGATTATTCGGTTGGCTTACGCGTCACCTCGCCAGATTGCTTTGAGCCCATTGATTAAATGTCGCGTTGTATTGACTTGTCGGCTGATGGGCGTAGGTTGTCGGTAGCGAACCACCGATCAGTTCCTCCAGCTTTGACTGTAACTCACCAACGACGCTCGGATGGTCAGCGGCGACGTTTGTCTCCTCCTTCGCATCCGTGACCGTATTGAACAGACGCGGGTTGGAATCCGCGTTGACGGTATTCAGGATGAGATTCCATTCAGGGGTACGAACAGCGGCAATCCCCCCCCAACCGGTGATGATGTGATTGCGCGGTGGGTCTTGTTTGCCGGACATAATCGGCAGTAGATTATAGCCATCAACGGGCTCATGTCCGACACTCAAAATTGAAAGGATTGTCGGAAGAACATCCGTATTCTGAACGTAAGCATCAATGGTTTTTCCGTGATGCGCCGCATCCGGGTGGCGAATCCAGAAATTCAGGCGGAAGTTGTAGGGGTGCATTGCGCCCGGGCTTTTGCCGAACATCGTCTTGTCCATCAGCTCTGTGCCATGGTCGGAGACAAAGAAAATCACCGTGTCATCCCAGAGCCGTAGATCGGTGATGACGTTCAGCAGGTAGCCGATCCATTTATCGACGAACGTGACATAGCCGTAGTAGAGGGCTTTCGTGCGGCGAATCTCGTCGTCGGTGAATGGCTTGTAACGCTGCACCATCTGCGGATAGATGTAATCCTTGACGCCATCTGCCTTGAAATACCTGTCCGCAAAGTGCTTGGGTGGGTCCCAGCATTCGTGCGGCGTGAAGCTATCAACCCACAGGAAAAAGGGCTGATTTTCATAATTGTCCTGTATCCACTGCGCGGCGCTGCGGAAGACCCGCGGCGCAAGGTAGTCCTCCTCCCACTGCCGGTCTAGCATGTTCAGCAGATATTGAGCCAATCCGGGGCTCTCTTTAGGGTTGGCGATTTCGTCGGGCAAGTATGGCTTCATATCAATTGCCGACAGTGGCCCACTCCGCACCCGGTCCGATTCCTGCCCACGAATGTAATCGTAACTCATAAAGCCGCGAGTGAAGTTTATCGTCGGCTTGAACATGTGGTAGACATCGCTGACCAACCCCGTCGCCACCCCATTGAGCAGCAGATACTCCGCGGTCGTCGTGTGTTCTGTCGGAATGGCGTGCCAGCCGTGCAGGTTCGGGACAGAACCCCGGTCATCGAGCTGGAAACGCCATGGGTACGATCGCATGCCCGTGAAAAAGCCGCGTCGCATTGGGATGGTCGGTTCACCTTCTCCCCACGCATTGCTAAAAACGGCGCTGGTTTTTCTTAATTCATCAAGGTTCGGCGTATCGACGTAATCCTCCCATGTATGGTCAACCACGTCTGCCCTGAGTGTGTCACAACAGATGACGATAACATTCATTCGGGTCAATCCTTTCAAATGATGGAATATGAATATTTACATGAGCCCCGCAATTATACAGCCTGTGAAACGCGCCGTCAATAAAAAAATGCCCCGAAACCTGCGAAATCAAGCCAGTTCCGGGGCATGCTGTTGGACAATGCTGAATGGAACTACTGCGCCACTTTGACCTCTCCCCACATCGCCGGGGAGTTTACCGGCAGGGGTGACGCTTTAATTTCAGGGATTTGTATGCTATATCGGAAGTGCTAAACAGCAACGACCTGCCGATGTCCCTCTCGATTGCCCGAAGGAGTGATGCGAATCTCAATATCGCGGTTCAAGCGGTTCAGGAACCGCATCAGTTGATCGATGGTGTAATAGGAAAATTTCGCGTGCTCGAGCCGAGAAATTTCAGTCGATTTCACGCCCAAAATCTTAGCTGCCTCCGCTTGCGTCAGTCCACGTTCCTCTAAAATACGGAGAATTTGAACACCAAGCTCTGCCTTCAGCATTTCCTCTTCAGCTTCTTCATCGGAAAAGCCCAAGTCTTTGAAGATATTTCCAGAACTTTCTTCAATTTTAATCACCTCGCTCATTTTCTTCCTCCTGTTGAGCCATTTCTTTCGCTCGCTGTAACCGTCGCTTGATTAGGTCAATTTCCTGCTTAGGCGTTTTTATCCATCGCTTTGATTTCTTCTGAAAGATGTGAAGCACATAAATGTGCTGACCCACCTTCACAGCGTAAACAGCGCGGTATGTGTTGGTATCGTAGTCGTCTACAATCTCGAAGACTCCTGAACCAACGCCCCGTAATGGCTTGGCAGATCGAGGCGTTCTTCCAGCTTGCACCGTAAACAGCGCATCACCAATGTCTTTCTTAACCTGCTTGGGGAATTCCTGAAGCCGTTCCCTCGAATCCCCAACCCACCTCAGTATTCTTAGAGGTATGCGTCTTTCATCCATGCTTTTATTATAACGCCTCCGCTACATTTTCGCAAGTGTGATGGTGTCATGGTTCAGAAGTCATCTGACACCCCAGTTTGATACAATCTGCGAGCCGTGGTGGAGAAACAAAAAACCCCGTGCAACGGTTGTCACACGGGGTTGAGCATCGGTAGCGGTGGGTCAATTGTGCGCTTTGACCTCTCCCCATGTCGTGGGGAGCTTTCCGGCGGGGGAGACGCTTTGGCCCGCTCGGGTTGGTTACTTTCGATCAAAAAGGTTTGACAATCCAGAATTTGATACGCTATACTGAACCTTATGAAAGTCAGAACATCCATAACCTTATCTAAAGACCTCATTCAAGAACTAGACAAACTGTTGGGGCAATCCAGAAATCGGTCAGCGTTTGTGGAACAGGTTTTGCGCGACGTTTTGGCAACACGCGCGCGACAGATCGATGCGGCAAAGGAACTTGAGATTCTCAATCGGCATGCTGACGAATTGAACGAGGAAGCCACGGATGTCCTATCCTATCAGGTGGAATGGTGAAACGAGGAGACCTCTATCGCGTACACAAACCTTCTGTTCGTGACCCCAGACGGTCGCGTGTCTTTGTCATCGTCAGCCGTCAAATTCTCATCGACTCCCGCTTCTCGACAGTTATCTGCGCTCCCATTTACTCAGCTTATCATGGACTTCCGACCCAGGTCACTGTTGGTACTGACGAAGGTCTCAAGCACGACAGCAGCATCCATTGTGACGAGCTCATTAGCATTCATAAGTCAATCTGTAGAACGCTATCAGGAGTTATCTTCACGCATTACGTAACACGCATCCCGGGAAAATAATTATGTCTATTTGCTTACAACCCTTGAATCCAAAAACGGTTCCACTCATTGAGACAGTGGAGCAGCTTGAGGAAGTCATGTCCAGACCTACGCCGGAGGTGGTTCAGGCGATGGCGGAGATGGAAGGGGACCTCCTCATCCTCGGCGTGGGTGGGAAGATGGGGCCCACGCTCGCCAAGCTGGCAAAGCGCGCCATAGACGAAACAGGCTCTGGGAAAAAGGTGATTGGGGTGTCCCGTTTTTCATTGCCGGGGTTAGGTGCTGATCTGAATCGATCTGGTATCGAAACCATCCCGTGCGACCTGCTCAACGAGGCGGAATTGGAACAGTTGCCCCATATCCCTAACGTCATCTTCATGGCGGGCCGGAAGTTTGGCTCTACTGGGGATGAGTCGCTGACATGGGCGATGAATACCTACCTTCCCGGACGGGTGGCTCAGAAGTATCGCGATTCCCGAATTGTTGTCTTTTCGACGGGGAACGTTTACCCACTCACGCCCATTGCCCACGGCGGAGCGACGGAAACAGACCCGGTGAATCCGATGGGTGAATACGCGCAATCGTGCCTTGGGCGCGAGCGAATGTTCGCGTATTTCTCAGAGCGGTTGGGCACCCTCGTCGCCATCATCCGCTTAAACTACGCCATCGATCTGCGATACGGCATTCTGCTTGACATCGCGGAGAGGGTCTACCGTGGTGCCCCTGTGAATCTGACGATGGGCGACGTCAACGTGATCTGGCAGAGGGATGCGAACGCCGTCTTCTTGTGTGCATTCCCGCTGTGCCAGAGCCCGCCGACGATTCTCAATCTGGCAGGGCCAGAAACGGTTTCGATCCGTTGGCTGGCAGCGCAGTTTGGGGCACTCTTTGAAAAGGAACCTATCTTTGAGGGTGAAGAGACGGAGACCGCGCTCCTCAGTAACGCCTCCCGTGGCCATCAACTCTTCGGTTATCCGCGAATCTCGTTAGGGCAGATGGTGAGTTGGGTTGCCCATTGGGTGCGAATTAGCGGTGCCACTTTGAATAAACCCACCCACTTTGAGGTGCGGGACGGGCGGTTTTAAGTTATAGAACGAACGCAATTAACTAACTTTTAATATTAAAGTTTACATTTTAGACTTCCGAAGTCTTGGAGACTTCGGAAGTCTGATGTATAGTTTATTTTTCAAACTTACTTAAGTAAGTTCCAAAAAATTCCTTGCACTTTTTTGGGATAGGATGGTATC
>CAZOAL010000027.1:0-96339 GCA_964577695.1 uncultured bacterium
AAAGTAATAAGAGAGTCACCAAACTTCCGAAGTCTCAAAGACTTCGGAAGTTTATCAAACTGACTTTATAGAATGCAAATTCGTATTAGAAGCCAGTCTACCATGCTTTTTTCGCAACAATTCCCATCATATCCGGCTGAGTTGTGTCTTCAGTGCCGATGAGTGCCGGAAAAAACTGGACACCAGAAAAACCACATTCGGTCAACAGTTGATGGTATTGGGCATGGGTATAAGCTTGGACGCTCAATGCGTGCGGCGTTACGGCTCCAGTTTTGGCATCAATAATCAGATACCGAGTCGTCGCAACAGCTTGCTCACCATCCCAAAAGTGTTGCTCGAGACATAGATGGGGCTGGTCTGAAAACAGACCCGACTCGGCGAAATACCACGATGGCTTCTTTTCTCCCTTCTTTTGAACCGCAGTAAAGGTATGTGGCTCAAGCAGAAGAATTCCGCCCTTAATCAGCGCCTGATGCGCTTTTCGGAGAATGGCTTTTGCATCGTTGGGGCAGAAGACATTGAGTTCACCAAAGATTAACAGGACCAATCGAAAATCTGTGCCATATTCTGCCATCCGAATATCGTGCTGAAAATAAGTGCAATCCAGATTTTCGGATTGGGCAATTTTTCTGGCGTAAGCCATCGAAGCTGGCGAATAATCAATCCCGACGCAACAATTTCCGAGTCGAGCCAGCCGGTGGGTATACAATCCGGGACCGCAACAAAGGTCCAGAATTTTCCCCGGTTGCCCATCCAACAACTGCTGAATCCAACAGACATGCTCGTCAATTTTTTCAAAGCGACGAGAAGCCGCATCATGGTCCTGTCGTAGATGTTCGTCGAGCATCCGCTGGCTGAATCCTGGGTCATACCACGGGATATTGTCTCCTTCACGCCATGGTTCGGCAATTGTGGGCAAATCAGCAATTTCCAATAGTTTCATCATTCGCTCCGATAATTCAGGTATCAATGACAGATTTTTGCGTTGACACCTGTTGAGGTTGATAATATCGCGCCTCTTTTTTGTATTGTGGCTTCATTATAGCAGAATTTTCAGATTGTCTCAAGAGGGAAAAATGGGTGCTGCTAAAAGTTGTGGATATTATGGCGATTTTCTGATAGACTATAAGGGTGAAGCATTCGCTGGTGAAAAAGTGAGAGATGAACCCAAGGAGGTATTGACAATGCAAGGCATCATGACAGAACAGGGACTGCTGATTCCCAAAGAAGAGTTAGCGTGGTTAGGCAATGTGGTGCTAGAGAAGCGCGGCAGACAGATTGTCATCCGCCCTCAAAGCATGGTCGAAGCCACATGTGGCATTGTGGCTTCAAATGCAGCAGTGACGGACAAACTCCTCGAAGAAATTGAGTTAGGGGGGATGTGGGATGACCATGGCCGAGAAACTGAGTGACTTTATGCTGGAGGACCCCATTTTCGTTGATGCTAACATCTTCGATTATCACCATGCCAATCACCCGCGCTTTGGACGCGATTGCACCGATTTTCTCAAAAAGATTGAGAACGCATTGGTTCAGGGTGTCACATCTAACATTGTGCAGCAAGAAGGGATGTACTATCTTCAGATGCACCAGGGCGAATTGCTGTTAGGCACTTCTGACCGTTCGCGGATTCACGCTCAAATTGTCTCCAATGCGACATTTGCTCAAGCGTGCTGGCAGGCAGCCGAGGAGTTTCTGAATCTCCTTGATGCGTTGCGCGGGACAACCCTGACGCTCTTTGAGGTCGATTCCTCGCACGCACGCCAGATCGTGGAACTGGGTAAAAGGTATCAGTTGATTCTCAGGGATGCGGCGCACGTTCTCGTCTGCAAGGTGATGAACCTCTCGCACATTGCCAGTAACGACACTGACTTTGACCGTGTCGGTTTTCTGACACGGTGGAAACCAGGAGTCTGAACTGACCCTCCTATCTCCCGTGGGTGACACGGGTGGCCCTGTGGAAAGCACCTGTACCTCAAGCAAGTAGCAAGTCGTGTGGTGTGTTTGAAGCATTTCCTTGAACCGTCGACTGAATGCTTTTCCCTACTTCAGCCGTGAACGGAGGAGGACAATTATGAAATGGATGTCACGCTGGATTAAACCGGGTGAAACCGTTGACGTTGAGGCTTTGAAAAATCAGTTACAAGTCGAGGGGTTCGATGTCTATCAATGGAAAGGCGCGCCCGGGGCGGCTTATTTGAACTACATTCACGCCAATGATGAGGTCGTTTGTGTCTTGTCGGGCGAAGCAGAGGCGAAAGTCGAAAATCAAACGGGGCAGGTGCAAAGCGGGGACCGCCTTGATATTCCCGCAAACACCTATCACTCCCTCACTGTAACGAGCGATGAACCGTTGGTTGTATTAACTGGCTTGCGCCACTCAGGTGCTGCCAAGATTGCAAACCACGCAATGCGAAAATCGGACGGATGAAAAAACTGGAAAGTCCTAAAATGGAGGTCAACTGTGAGTATGCTCAAGGGAGGTCTTGTTGGCTGCGGCTACTTTGCTCGCAACCACCTCAATGCCTGGAAAGAGGTTCAAGGGGCGCAAATCGTAGCGGTGTGCGATCTGGATGGAAATCGCGCGACAGCTTATGCGCGGGAATTTGGTATCAAAAGCCGCTACACTGACGTTGAGGCAATGTTTCATGCCGAACCACTCGATTTTGTGGATATAGTGACTCAACACACAACGCATCGCCACCTGGTGGAGGCTTCAGCCGTTCACAACCTGCATGTGATTTGTCAGAAGCCGATGGCCCCTACACTGGAGGATGCGAAGGCGATGGTAAACACCTGTCAATCGGCGGGCATCCAGTTTATGATTCACGAGAACTTTCGCTGGCAGACGCCCATGCGAGCCCTGAAGGACGCCACGGGAAATCTGGGCGAACTGTTTTTCGGGAGAATCAGCTTCCGCACGGCTTTTAACGTGTACGCCAACCAACCTTATCTGGCGGAGGAAAAGCGTTTAATCATCGCCGATTTGGGGGTGCACTTGCTAGACCTTGCCCGCTTCTTTATGGGGGAAGTTGAGGGCCTGTACTGTCAGACGACGTCTGTCAAACCCGGGATTAAAGGGGAGGATGTCGCAACTGTCATGCTCAAAATGGTCAATGGCGCGACCTGCCTGGTTGAAGTCAGCTACGCCTCAAAGTTAGAAGAGGAGCTTTGCCCCCAAACACTGGTTCATCTCGAGGGAGCGCACGGATCGGCGACGCTGGGGCCGCACTATGCCCTCACGGTGGTGAAAGATTCGCAAGTGACGCATCAGACTGCGACTCCGCGATCGTTCCCCTGGATGATATCCCCTTGGGAGGTTATCCAGGACAGCGTGATTGCCATTGAGCAACATTGGGTCGATTGCCTGCGCGAGAATCGCCCCCCGGAAACATTGGGTCGGGATAGCCTGCGGACCCTCGAATTGGTCTTCGGCGCTTACCAATCCGTGGAGACCGGAACAATCTATAAGGTGAGTGATAGGGTGTAACTTGCTAGACTACAGACGCATGGGTTCTGAATTATGACCAACCCTCAGTTAGCTAAGTGATTCACTTCTTAAATTCGGCTAGGGTTTAACCCTTCAGACTTCCGAAGTCTTTGAGACTTCGGAAGTCTATGAAAAACCCTATACGGACTTGTGAAATGAACCACTAAGACCTAAACCCCAAAAGGAGAAAATATGGGCATTTACGAAGAACTGGGCATTCGCACCGTCATCAACGGCAATGCGACACTCACAAGGCTCGGTGGGTCGATTATGCCGATGGAAGTTATCGAGGCGATGGTCGAAGCCTCGCGCGCTTTTGTGGACATCATCGAATTGCAAAAACGGGTCGGTGAGGAAATCGCAAAGCTGACGCATAACGAGGCGGCTTACGTCTCTTGCGGTGCAGCGGCGGCGCTGACCTTGAGCACGGCGGCTTGTATTACAGGGCTTGACCCGGTCAAACGGGAAAAGTTGCCCAATCTTGATGACACAATGAAGTCCGAGGTCATCGTCCACAAATATGGGCGTGTCGGCTACGATTTTGCCGTGAGACAGGTTGGCGTCAAACTGGTTGAGATTGGGGATGCCGATGGTACCAAGCCAGAAGACCTCGAAGCTGCCATCAACGAAAAGACAGCCGCGATCTTTTACTTCGCCAATCCGAGTCGTGAGCGGCTGTGGCTGCCTTATGAAACAGCCATCGAAATTGCCAAAAAACACGGCGTCCCCCTCATCGTTGATGCCGCCGCACAATTGCCCCATCCGGAGAACCTCTGGCGGTTTACGCAGATGGGGGCAGACCTTGTCATGTTTAGTGGCGGCAAGGGATTGTGTGGGCCTCAGAGCAGTGGATTGATTGTTGGTCGGAAAGAACTGATCGAGGCGATTGCGTTTAATGGCCCGCCCAATCCGTTCATCGGGAGAGGGATGAAGGTCGGCAAGGAGGAGATGGTTGGACTGCTCGCCGCCGTCAAATGTTATCTGAACCAGGACCACGAGAAATTGATGCAGACCTACGAAGAGCAGGTGGTTTACTTCGCCGATCAGTTTTCGGGAGTTGCCGGTGTTGAAGTACGGCGCAGTTTTCCGAGTGAAGCGGGGCAGCCGATGCCTCGGACGGAAATCATCTTCGACGAAGGACGGCTCGGCGTCACTCGCGATCGCATCCTCCAGCAGTTAAGGGATGGCGAGCCGTCGATTGACATTGCGGGAGCAGGGCAAAAGGGAGTTTATATCAATCCACAAACCCTCGCCCCTGGGGAAGAGGGGCGCATTGCGCAACGGCTGAAGGAGATTTTGAGAGGTCGATTGTAGAACAAGCTGCCAGCTTGTTCACATACGAGTTTTTCGGTTATCAGCAAAAATGAGACCCAGACTTCCGAAGTTTTAAAAGACGAGGTGAGCCGGTACAATGCGAAACATTGAAGGAACTGTCCCGCGCAGGTTGGGTGTCAAACTTCGGAAGTCTAAGCGAAAAACTCGTATTCACAAACGACTTTGAACCAGTGACCAGCTTGTTCTACTTGGGCAACATCATTCCAGAGGAGAAACCATGAGTACAACCACCTTTACATTGCGTGATGCCCAGCGACGGGCATATCGTGAAGAAGGGTACTTGATTTTCCGCTCCGCCTACGACACCAATCGTGTGCAGTTGGTGAACGATGGGGTCGAGCGGTTGATAGAGCGCGCCCTGGCTGGCGCGTGTGAGATCGGGTGGATTGATCGGGAGCACCGCTTGCCGAATCGGATCGGTCACATGCTCCACCCAGATAAATACGATTTCGCTTTCGCGGAGTGGCTTGACGCAGACATCATACCGACAGTCGAAGCAATATTCGATGGGCCCGGGCGTCATAGCCTGTTCGGAATGCTGGCTTCGGGCGGCGGACGTCCTTATAGCACGGTGTGGCACCGCGACCTCTGCCGACCGGGGGGGCCAAACGAGGCTGCTGTCCTGAAGCGTGAACTGTTGCGGCACTGCCAATTCAATGCCCCCTTAAAACCCGGTGACCGTTTTCTGCAAATTATCCCCGGCAGCCACGCCCGCCCTGCGACTGAGACGGAGATGGCTGTCTACACCAATAACCCCAACGGCGAAATGCCGGGGCAGATGACCGTCGAATTAGAGCCGGGCGATATTGTGTACTACAATGCGAACCTCTGGCATCGTGGGCTGAATCCTGATGGGGTGTTGCGTTGGTCGATGCATACAGCGTTCTGGCGGTCAGACCTGCCGGTGTGGCAGCATGAATACGGGCAGCGTGATGCCATGCTCAGCCCCGGTCACTTGGAGCGGATGCCGCTACGGACCCGAACGTTTATCCAGCGATACCTCGATGCCTACCCCAAGGACGCGCCGCTCGACGCCCGAAATTGACCTGAATTGAGCGAAGGCTGGTCATAATTCGCCGGTGATCGCACTCTGCTCGGAGCAGTCCGATGAATCTAACCTTGCGAAGGTTTCAAACCTTCGCAAGGTTAAATCCTCTCTTGCGGAAAATAAACCCTCCCGAAAGCCCATAACGAAAAAGCCCGTCGCGGACAAGGTGTCCATCACGGGCTATCAGAACGGCACTTACCAATCTTTCAGTTATCGAACGCTTCAAATGTGTGCGGCATTATGCTTCTGGCTCCTCATCAAGGCCCCCTTCAATCTCATCAACCGCATCTGCACTGATTGAAGCGGCGGATGACTGTGCATAAATTCCGAGGTTCTCCCGAATTCTTGCTTCGACCTCAGCCATCATCTCGGGGTGCTCTTTCAGGTACGCTTTGACGTTATTTCTGCCCTGTCCAAGCCGCTCGTCATTATAGGAAAACCATGAACCGCTTTTCTGGATAATCTCCCGATCGACCGCCACATCCAGCAGGTCCCCTAGCTTGGAAATCCCTTCCCCAAAGGTCAGATCAAATTCAGCCTGAAGGAATGGGGGTGCTACTTTGTTCTTGGCAACCTTGACACGGACTCGGTTTCCAATCATCTCGTTTCCGTCTTTGAGGGTTTCAACACGACGCATCTCAAGCCGTACCGAGGCGTGGAATTTGAGTGCAAGTCCACCGGGGGTTGTCTCCGGGTTGCCAAACATGACGCCAATTTTTTGGCGAATCTGGTTGGTAAAAATAACGCACGCTTTCGATTTACTTGTGACACCCGAAAGCTTTCGCAGGGCTTTGGACATTAAACGCGGCAATAAACCGACATGGGCATCTGCCATATCTCCCTCAATTTCGGCTTGAGGTGCCAGCGCCGCGACCGAGTCAACCACGACAAGGTCGATTGCTCCGCTACGAACCAGGGTTTCAACAATTTCTAATGCCTGTTCACCCGTATCCGGTTGAGAGATGAGCAAGTTCTCCATGTTCACACCGATGCGCTTGGCATACATTGGATCCATCGCATGTTCAACATCGATAAACGCTGCGACACCTCCCCGCTTCTGTGCTTCGGCGATGATATGGAGCACGAGGGTTGTTTTGCCAGTGGATTCATGGCCGTAGATTTCAATGATTCGGCCGCGGGGGATGCCGCCAACACCGAGGGCAATGTCCAGCGCGAGAGACCCTGTTGGAATCGCGTCAACAGGCACAATGTCGCTACCGCCAAAACGCATAATCGCGCCCTTCCCGTACTGCCGCTCAATCTGCGAAATCGCAAGATCGATTGCTCTGTTCTTTTCGTCTTTACTCATGATTGAATCTCCTTAGATTGGATTGCTTTAGGACTTACGCATTTCAGTGTGCCCAATCATCTCCCAACGCCCGTTGTATCCCCGATGGATCGGGCTCTTCGCTTCGCTCGACTTGCATCTTGCATCGGATTCAGGTCGAAGAGTCTCGCATAGCGGACATTCAAAATTCAAGATGCAGAGCCTGCCCCGGCATCAGGGAGAGACGCTCATGTCGCGTTGTACCTGCGTAAGTGCTACACTTTATGATACGAGTGCATAAGATTTTAAGATTGTATAAATGGCCCCTTTCGGATGCAGTTGACTGCGAACCAGCGCAATTTCATTAACCGTCATTGAGGCATTTTCAATCTCATTATATTGACGAAATATATCAACAAAAGGTCTCAGATCTATCCGATTTTTTATCCGAGCGAGCGTTAAATGGGAATGAAACGTCCCCTCATCAAAGGGGTATCCATGCTGATTCAGTTCGAGGTTTATCCCCCGGGCGAGTGCGGACACCTCGGCACTCCCAACTTTTACGCCAACCCAAATGACTCGTGGACGTTTTAGATTCGGGAATGTGCCGATGCCGCCAACCTGCAATGCAAAAGGAGGATAACGCTGAATCACCTGCTCTATCGCTGGCTCAATCACCGAAAGTTGATTTTGCTCCACCTCGCCTATAAATTTTAGCGTCATGTGTATGTTGTCGGATTTGACCCATGAGACTTGGCTGATTTGTTTCTTGAGCGTGTCCTGGATGTGAGCAAGTCGCTCCTGGATGAACCGTGGTATCTCAATGGCGACGAAACACCGAATGCGTTGTGTTGTATTTTCCATTTGCGTTATGACCACTATAGCCGTTAAGATCGGCTGATTATTTCTACAATTTGTCGTGGACCATCGTGAACAATACGCATCTGATTCAGAACATCTCTTCCTAGCAATACGTTAGCTCGTTTGGTAGCAATCACTCGGACCATTGGGAAATGCCAGGTTCCGATGATGAGATCTACCCAGTAGATTGGGCATCTTGAGACATGACCATTGTAAGCACGGAGACGTACTGTGCCCTTCTGCCGTAATCTCCATCGTTGTACAAAATCTGACGGGATCACTGTCAAAGAGGCTCCCGAATCCAATTTTGCCTCGCAAGTGATTGATACACCCACCTGCCGAGAAGGTTTTAGTTGAAGGGTTATGTATGGAGCCGGAGGGCGCTGGTTTGTGTTATATGGAAAAGTCAGCATAATTTAGTCTATGTCCATTCCCGGCACATCTACAACCGGGATGCCATCCTTCAAGACCTGCTGAATGTAAATTGGCAGATCGTATCCATACGTGTCGAAGATCCGTATTGCTAATTCACGCTCATCATCATCAAGGTCGAGGACCTCCCCTTCGTAAAATGCGACGTATTTACCTTCATATTTTTCCAAGAACTGATTACGCATCTGCTCAAAGAGAGCGCATTGAATCTCAAACTGTTGGTTATATTCTTCATAAGACAACTTAGGGGAGAGGGTAGTTGCGATTGCCATTGGTTATTGCCTCCTTTAATTGTGTTCTGTGCCTGATTACAAGCGAATTTTCAGACACGCTCTTAGAGATCATCATCTCTGTATGAATCCGGAGAGCGCATCAGTTCATATAACGATTTGCGGTTGTTGTACAAAAACTCCAAGCCGGACACAACCGTTAAAACGAGAGGGAGGTACATCATAAAGTAGATGGGCCCCTGCGGGTAAATAATAAACCCCATATCATACGAACTCCATGAACCTCGATATTCATGAAGCACGAGTAAAACCAGGCTAATCGTAATGACGGTCATTTGAGAGGACGTTTTATATTTCCCCCACATAGTTGCTGAAACCACAGAACCGTAAGCGGCAACGAAAACAACACGCAATCCCGTGACAACAAATTCACGCCCAATGATTGTTAAAACCATCCAGCCCGGAATCAACCCACCCTTAAAGCGGGTCAAACAGATTAACGCGGCACCGACGAGCAACTTATCCGCAAGGGGATCCATAAATTTCCCAAAGCTGGTAATCCCCTGTTTGCGAGCAATTCGCCCGTCAAAGTAATCGGTAATCGCTGCAACGCCAAAAACAGCAAGACCCGGAAGCATGCGCTCATAGCGAAAGGAGAGCATCAAGAGGGGAATCAGAAGGATACGCGCAATCGTTAAGTAATTTGCCAGGCGCATGAGGCTGTGGATATTCATCATGGAGTGGTATATTCCCCTTGCCATGCACGTTTCGACATGGTAAAATGAATGAGCCCAATCCTTTATTACAAGAGCACTGCAAGATGAGCCAGATTGTGTTCTCGACGAAAGACCCGTTTGGGAATTCCGTGCAATTGACTGTCGATCAATGGAACCAGCATATTCTTGTAGGGCATGACGAAGTTAAGCCCTATCTGGATGAGATCCGGCAATGTATCGAATCCCCGGATTGTATCCTTGCCAGCCAATACGAACCTGATGTGAAACTGTTTTACAAGCGCGGCATCACCCAGGGGAGATACCATCACTTGTACCTGAAAGTTGTTGTTGGATATGAACAATCCCCTGCCTTTATCAAAACAGCATTTTTCTCTTCCCAATTGACAGGAGGTAAGCTGCTATGGATAAAAACAAGTTTATAACCACACACTATGATACCAATTCCGACATTCTCTACGTTTGGTGGCAGAAGCCGCAAGAAGTGGTTTGCGTTGAGCCGGATGAAGGTATTGTACTTCGACTAGACGCGAATACCGACCAACTCGTTGGCTATACGCTTATCGGTTTCCGCCGGCGTTTTGGCCACCTCAAGCCACCCGCGAAATTGATCTTGCCACTCATTCCCGAATCCGCTGTTCCCGATGAGATTTATGAGGTGCTTACGCCCTGCACCTTCAGCCCAGAAGAAGGGAGACTTTCCCTTGCACCGTAAAAAATCCTTTCAATAGACCTCATCGCTCCGCTGAAATATCGATCACTTCGACCCCCTTGGGGATGACGAACTTAAATGTATCAGGGGCTAATTCCCTATCCCGCTGAATATTCGTGAGTGAAACGATGACGTTGACGTTATTTCCGTCGGCACTTTCCGTCCTATAACCGAACTGCACTGGCAGCCATTCCTCTGACTGTACCCAAATCTCAAGAATTTCACGAGGGGGTTTGCTCCCATCCGCTGGCTTTGGCAATATATGGGGTTTAGGGTTCAACTCAATTTGATAGACGCCTTTCGCGTTGGCGATGGGGTCCGGGACGAGTTTCATGTCATAATTCTTCTGGATGTCCTCTAACGAAGCCCCACTCCCCGGCAATAATTCTTTGCGATTTGCGTTGTTCCATCTCATCTTATTGACCTGATTGAGGATGGGGGTATACGACCAGGAGTATTCGCCATCGAGAATGATGAGCTGTGCCAGTTGCGTCGGGTCTCTTTGATTGACATATTCCTTCCGCAGCAAATTGGGTTTGCCAAACACCAACCGTCCCTTCGCACGGCTTTTATTGCCGGAGCGAAACGTTGTTTCCTCAAAGTCAGCACTGAAGTTTTTGGATTTCTCGTAAGCCTTCTTAAAGTTTTGAAAAATCTCATCAACCGTATAAGAAGCAGGTGCCCATTGCACACCCATAACCAACAAAAATGTAATCATGAAGCCAAAACAAAGTCGTTTCATATACACGCTAAACCCCTCCTTCCAATGTATTCAAGTGATGATTTTCGCCTTCAGCCTATCGTTGTCTAATCCTTTGCATCCGATCCGTTTGGTCCTGTCGTGTTTGTTCCAATTGCTGCGTATCCTGACGGGTGCGCTGGTTCTGGAGGTCTGTCTGATAATTGAACAGATGCCTCTGGTACTCCTGACGCGATACCGCCGATTCCGAAGCCCCTTGTGGTGGTAGAGGACTTGAGCCCCATTGCGTGACCGGTTGCCCTGTCAGTGATTGCGTTTGAGTGAAATTTGGGTTTGGGGTGAGATATTGAGATCCGGCTGAATTGGTGAGAGCCGACTGAGACAATGACTGAGATTGTAATTGGAGTAAGGCTTGTTGGATCCTCTGTTGCTCCTGCCAGAGATTCTGGGTCGTCTGATAGGTGTCAATCAACGTTCGCTGTTGCAAAATCAGTTGTTCCGCTTCCTTGAGTTGCTGACCTTGCCGGTACAATTCCGCCTTTTGTTGCGTAATCTGTTGCTGCAGTTTTTGGATGTGCTGTTGTTGCTCCTGAAGCTGTCCGCTAAGTGAAGCAACCTGGTCTTGCAATTGTTCCAGCGTCTGTTCAAGGAAGCCGATTCGATTCTCCTGTTCCTCCACGGAGGGCTGCACTTGAGATACGCCTTCTGCCGGGTGATAGTTGATGAGCATGAACCAAAAGACCATGAGCCCAATTCCAACGCCAATTGCTATAAACGCTCCATTCTTCATCATAGTTGAACCTCCCTTGTATAAAATGACAATAGGAGTATAGCACTTGCACTCTAGTTTGTCAACGCCGTTTTTAGCCTCCATCCGACGACGCTTCTGTTCTTGCTACCATTTCCCGCTGGACAATTTCCTGGATTTCCGCTTCTGTTACATGGCTCCTTGACCAATTCGCAAGAGAGACTTCCACCTCTCCAGGCTTTTCGAGCGAATGCCGCACGAAACGTTCCAACAGGTCGGAAACGGATTCCTCCCTAAAAAATGCCCCAAACCAGATCGAAAATTCCTTAATCGCCTCCGGTTCTTCAGAGACAGCCCAAAAGTTAATGGTACAGAAATCAAGCCCTTCTTCAACGCCCTGCTGCGACAACCACACCCCTTCAGGAAACCCTTTGCATAGTGGTAAAAATTCCGCAATCAATCGGCACAGTTGTTCATTCAGATAGGAGATTCTGGGCAGAATATCAAACTGAATACTATATTTGTGAGCATAGAGCCGGATGCGGGCGGCATCTTCCTGGGGAAGTGTAGAAGTGGGTTCAGGTTCTGTTTGTCGTTTGCGCCGAAATAACATGATGATACTCCTTACCGACGCCGGGTTGTTGAAATATATCAAGTTGTCGGGGCCGAGGGTATTATTATACCCAAGTTTGGGGAATCGCGCAACAACGAATCTGTGAGAAATTTTTTGACAATGCGCCTTGAATGTGGTATTATTCCCACTTAATATCTTCCCTGTTTTTTATATGCCTACCCGTCATTTTCCTGCATGGTTCACCCGATTTCAAAGGAGGCAATCCCAATGGACACGAAATTTGCAGAGCCAATGCACCCAAAATTTTCCAAGATAGGATTGACATTCGATGATGTGTTGTTAATTCCTGCTGAATCGAATGTGCTCCCCAATAAAGTTGACACCAGCACCTGGTTGACTCGTCATATTCGCCTCAATATTCCTATCTGTAGCGCCGCCATGGATACAGTGACGGAATCTGCGCTTGCGATTGCGATTGCGCGGGAGGGGGGAATCGGAATCATCCACCGCAACTGCTCAATCGAGCAGCAGGTCCATGAAGTCGATGTGGTCAAGCGCTCTGAAAGCGGAATGATCACCGACCCATACACGCTGACCCCTGATAAAACCGTCCGTGATGCCTTGGAGGTCACTGCGCGTTACCGCATCGGGGGTATCCCGATTGTTACTAAAGAAGGATACCTCGTTGGAATGATTACGAACCGAGACCTGAAATACGAAGAAGACCTTGACCTTCCGGTGACTGAACTGATGACGCCAAGTGAACAGTTAGTCACCGCTTCACCGGGCATCACGCTTGAAAAAGCGAAGCAGATTCTCCATCAAATCCGTAAGGAAAAGCTACCGATTGTCGATGAGAACTTTCGGCTATGCGGGTTAATCACAATCAAAGATATTGACAAAGTGCAGCAGTATCCACTGGCTTGCAAGGATTCATCTGGGAGGCTGAGAGTGGGAGCGGCCATTGGTCCCTCATCCACCATGGAAGAGGTGGGGATGCTGGTCGATGCGGCTGTTGATGTCCTCGTCATCGATACCGCCCATGGGCATTCAAAGAATGTGATTCAGGCGACCCAGCGGATTAAATTGGAATTTCCTGACGTCGCCTTGGTTGCTGGCAATGTGGCGACCGCCGAGGCAACTCGCCGACTAATTGATGCCGGTGCCGACGCAATCAAAGTTGGCATTGGTCCTGCTTCGATATGTACCACGCGAGTCATCTCCGGAATTGGCGTCCCTCAGATTACAGCCATTTACGATTGCGCCCAGGAGGCAGACAGAGATGGCATCCCGGTCATCGCGGATGGCGGCATCCGATATTCGGGGGATATCGCGAAGGCAATTGGTGCGGGGGCAAACTCGGTCATGATAGGAAGCCTCTTTGCAGGAACGGAGGAAAGCCCTGGCGAAACCGTTATTTTTCAGGGACGCACCTTCAAAGTTTACAGAGGCATGGGGTCTTTAGCTGCGATGAAAGAACGCGGCGCACGAGAACGATATTTCCAAGGGGAGCAGATTCTGTCAAAACTCGTATCCGAAGGAATTGAAGGCAGAGTGCCATATAAGGGCAAATTAAGTGATTTTGTCTATCAATTGGTCGGTGGGCTCCGTACAGCGATGGGATATTGTGGGGCACCAAACATTGAAACGTTGCGTACTGAAAGCCAATTCATTCGGATGTCGAGCAGTGGCTACCGTGAAAGTCATCCCCATGATATTGCAATTACCGAAGAAGCCCCCAATTATAGTGTGATGCCCTGATAATAGTTTGGGGTTGGTACCCTGCCACCCGTTATGTGCCTCATGAGGCTCAAAAGAGAACCCTGAGAGAATGAGAATTTGTATGCCCTCATGGCATGTTTCAGAAAACTGTTGACACTTCTATTGATACAAGATTCAAGATTCAAGATGCAGTTGAATTCTGAATCCAAAGTGTCAACACATTTTTTCAGACCTCTCATTCTATTCTCTCCACAATCCATGACAGAATGAAGATTTCTTTCTGTTGAAATCTTTCTTTATAGATAGTGATTGCTTGCCGAAAGAATATGGTCAGCCTTGTTGATGTCAGTTACATAGACAATGGCTGGGAGCACTTTGTCCATGGAAAGTTGATCTGATTCATCTAACCAGAATCCCTTGAGCGCTTGATGTTCCGATTCGGGAGCTATCGTCACCCCACGAAATTCCTCCCATAGTTCTTTCTGAGTCTGGGCTAATTTTTCTTTCTCAATTGGGCGACGATTCCCGTTCTCATCAGGGTTGTATTCGAGGGGGAAGTCAATCGCCACCCGTCGCTTCGTTTCCCAAGGGCCATTAGTGCCTAACACCTAACACCTAACCCGGAAATGGCTTTGGGCGTTCCTCAAAATGCTTCTCATTATCCTCACCGCGCAACAAAATCGCAGACCAGGTTCGTCCCATTGAGTTTTTTCTGACCGGTTTGACCCAGGGCGGAACATAGCGAATGGTCATTCCGCAACGCCGCCGCGTAGATCGATTGGGCAGGCTGCCGTGAATCAATTCGCCATCGTGAATCGAGATTTCACCGGCTTTCAGAATCAGATCCACGGCGCGTTTTCCGTCCTCCTCGCTGACCGCGACTTCCTGATTGATGCTCAACAAATTCCCCACTTTTTGGGATTTGCCATGCTCCAAAATGCCGCGCCGGTGCGTACCGGGAATCACGCGCATACACCCATTCTCGCAATCGCTGTCGTCGATGGCATACCAGGCGGTGATGGCGGAGGGAGGTTCGAGTCCCCAGTATGTCAAATCCTGATGCCACGCAACGAACTTCTCCTGGGGCCCATATTTGCAAAAGGCATGCGTCGCCAGCAACAGAATATTCGGCCCTATCAAGGATTCGATGCAATCCAGAATTTTAGGATTCGTCGCCAACTCCCAGATAAATTCCTGGTCGAAATGCCGATCGATTACCCCGATCTGACATTTCTCACGTCCTTCCTTCGCTTCCAGTTCGTCAAATTTTTTCTGATACCACCAGGCTTTCCCTTCGTCAACAACCCGAATTCCCAACAGGAATCCTTCCGTTTCATAAGCCTTGATTTGCTGTTTGGTAAGTGACATTTGCTGCTCCTTTCTTGGATTGTCAATCGTCAATTGTCAATTTCGTATTTATCCCCGGTCCGGCACACGCCATTGGGCGTACCAGCGGGAGTCCTGCGGGGGCGGTTCTTGTGTTCCCCAGCGGTCTTGCATGGACTCAAAGGTTTTCAGTTGTGGACGAACCTCTTGCTCCCAGAGCGTTTCAATCTGATCGAACGTGAGAGGTTGACGAGACGGCTTTAATTTCGCGTACTCATCGAGAAGTTCTTTCGCCTTGGCACCGAGCCAACGTACCTCATCGGCAACCATTCGCTCGCCGACCTTGCGATTCGCCTCCCGTGCGTTACCCCCCATGGCAAAATGCGGGCCCGGCGCATCCGGTTCCGGTATGCGAGAGACATCGACGCAATCCGGCTCCAGCGCCCATAACAGCGACGTCTCAACTTTGCCGGCGTGGTCGCCTGTGCCTTTGCCGCCGCCATCGAAACCGGGCTGGTTTGCCTCAAAGTCTGGCAGACCGTACAGCCGCGTACCAAAATGCGGTTGAAGAATCCCAAGCAAGGTTTTGAGGTCTTTCCAGTTTGGGCCATAGTGCCCCGTCAAAAAGATTGCGGCGTGAAACCCCAGCGCGTCCGCAGCGCGGATGTGATAGCAGATGTTCTTGAAGTGCATCCACGCTGGCATCGCCGTCAGCCACGGCCGGACTTCTCCGACGCTCCGATGGGCCCAAATCGCATAACCACCGTGTTCGTGGATATGCCAGTAATCGAGCGGCGCAACAATGCCACCGTGCTCGCGGGCAGCGCGGCACGCAATCGCATGCGCTTTCAAAGCATCAAGCCCAACGGCGTTCTGGGGGCCGTGTGGCTCGCACAGACCATAGCAGAAATAAACAACCGGACATTCCTGAAAAGTGGCTTCTAATTCATCGGGAAACATTCGTTCCCAGCGGACTTCTCTCCTCATTATATCCTCCTTACGATACGAGTTTTTCGCTTAGACTTCCGAAGTTTGACACAAAACCTGTGCGGGACAGTTCCTTCAAGGTTTCGCATTTTATCGGCTCACCTCGTCTCTTAAAACTTCGGAAGTCTGGGTCTCACTTTTGCCTATAACCGAAAAAGTCGTATTATGAGACGTTGTTGGTGTGGTGAGATGCGTGAAACCTAACACCTAACTATTTTAGGATAGGTTTAAGAATCTGTCAATCACAATTTGATAGATGTTTCTGTGAGGTTGGACGTCAGTCGGAGGGGTATTGTCTACTTTCAACGGTGGGTTTTGTCGTTGGGTGGGGGGCTATGAGATCGCTCGCTTGTGTCTTCAAAACATCATCATCGGGGTCTGGTGGAGAGAATGGCAATGGGGGCTAGTGTTCCTATACCTCCGAGAGCGACCCGATGGAAAGCCCGCCAGAATCGAAGTGGAAAGGGACAGAACCTCAAACTGACGCTGGAGGTCAAGGCTGTAGAGACTGACCGCGTCTTGGGCCTTGGGCGTGAGGGAAGCGTGGACAGACAGATCTATCGCCGCATTCAACACGGCACCTTCTGTCTCGGAAGCGAAGGGAATCAGATCCGTCCAGCCGCCGGCGAAATCGATGCGGGTGGGGGCGCGGGCGCACAGGGGCTTGCCTACATACAGACTGCCCATCACCTGTCGTAAGTTATCTGTAAATAGGTGAACGGTGAATGCTCCTGCAATGTAGCTTCCATCAGTGTGACCTTCAATTGCCAGGAGTTGAAATGGGGTCAGCGATTCAAGGTTTAATAGCCTCCGGTGCTTCGGCATATTCAGGTTTATCATTGGGCGCATCCACCAGGTATGTGTCACGGATTAATCGTGCCAGCATCTCACCCACACATCGATGTCCATCGGCATTCCAGTGGTCGTCAGTGACGAAATAGAGTCTTTTGCCTGCTGTCCGAAGTTTATTCGCTTCGGCTCTGAACGCCCCAAGCGGGAAGACACCCTCAATATGGTTTCTTTGACAGATGGCACTCAGTTCATTGTTGACCTGTTCTATAGTCCAGTCCTCATCTGAAAGACCATATTGCTTCTTCATTTTGTTCCATTCCTCAAGGTAAACACTGGCTCGTATCGGAACATAAAAAACCAGCAATTCGCTTCGGATAGAAGTCATCTCTTCCCGCAGGTTCAGAAGGATTGCTTCAGTAATTTTCCAAGCTAAAGCGACATCAGCATTCACCTGTTTCTTATAAACCCGAAATTCTGAGGGAATAGAGGAGATTCCCTGGTCCGCATGAGTTGTCGATGGCAGGTCGTATGGCGTGGTATTCGTGTCCGGGTGGGGGGGATTTTGAACCCGACTCTGGACGAACCTGAATAAATATAAGTGGCTAGAAAGCCAGGTGGTTGCTGAATTGAGGAGCGGAATTTCTGGGAGATGTTGTTTTGAGGCGCGGTCGGGTTTTGGGACCGGCACCTTTGTGAGGAAAATCGTCCCATCAGCGTTCAGTTGAAAGCGCGGTTTATATCCCCGCCAATATCTTGCTTGATTGTTGTACCAAACGTCGTTGTCATAGAACATCAGAATCGTGAGATCCGGAGCGTACTTTTTTCCCTCCGTTTGGAATAGCAAAAACTCCTGGTCCGTACTGTAACCCCCTGTCCCTATATTGATGACTTCATAATATCTACTGCTTTTGTTCTCATTCAATTTCGCCTTGAGGACCTCAGAGAAGAGTTCATGAAACTCAACGGTATACCCTTCAGCAAAGGAGTCACCTAAGACAAGAATTCTGTATTCATTGGGATGTTTTTCATAAGAATATTCTGGCCCACGAATCCCTTTGGAATTCATCTTTTCAGAGATAGCATATTCGGACGTCACATGCTCTCCAGTGACGTGAGGGATTTTTCTCCAGCCGAGCAGTGAATCATATTCCGTCAATAATCGGTGAGTTCTCGGAGACGGATCGCCATAAAAAACTCGGACGACAATTTCAAGCACGAGCCCTATCAAAAGCAGAGCCCCTAAAAAGAGAGCCAAATCTGCCCCTATTTTTTTGATTCTCTGGGACATCATCTTAGATCACAGCCCCTTGTCAAAAATATGGAACTCAAAAAGTCAAAGCCATTTCTTCAATGAGGGAGTAGGATAGGGTAGGCTACTTGAGAATCACGACCTTTCGCGTGGCCGTTTGGTCACCGACTTGGACCGTGCAGAAGTAGATGCCAGATGCCACCGCTTCGCCCCCATCGGTCTTTCCGTCCCAATACAGGGCGTTCGCTTTGGAGTCGTATACCCCAGCGGCCTGGTGTCCGAGACGGAGCTCTCGGACCAACTGACCGCTAATATCCGTGATTGTGAGAACCACTTGAGCCGCTTTTGGAAGTCGATAAGGAATCCAGGCTTCGGGGTTGGCGGGATTAGGATAGATGGGGAGCAGTTGCAGTTTCTGTTTGCCCCAGGTGCTCAGACGCAACCCCTTTGGATTGACGGCAAAAGAACCGGCATATTTTTTCAAGTCATCATCGACATATTCCAAAAGCGTTCGATTCTCCCCAACAGCGACCAGGCGGTTATCTCCATCGTAGGCGATTGCCAATAGCTCATTGGGGGTTTCAACCACCATCTCCTCCCAGCTTTGTCCCCCATTGGTCGTATGAAGAATTGCACCTTTCCCTTTCGCAGTTCCAACAATCCAACCTTCTTGCGGACTCAACATCAAAGCACCCCATCCGTAGATGGGGATAAATTGCTTCTCCCAATGCTTCCCACCATCGGTCGTGGTAAAGATGGGCAAGCCACCGGAAAGGGCCCAGCCGTGATGCGCATCGGCAAACGTGATATCAACGATGCTTTCTACAAATTGCCCTGGTCGGAGTTGAGATTCCCAGGTCTTGCCGCCATCCGTCGAGTGGAAGATGACCGGACCGTTGCCATTGCCCACTGCTCCAGCCAGCCAGGCCTGTTGGTCATCAAGCATGAAGACCGACCAGATGCTGACATCACCGAGGTTGATGACCTCCCACCGTTTGGCATCCGCGGTGCGGAGAACGTGGTCACGTCCTCCCGCAACGCCGTGTGAAGCATCCGCAAAATCCAAAGCGTAGACCCGTTGCGGGTGAATCTGTTGCCATTGACTCACGTTCGTCGTGTACCACAGTTGCCACGGATAGTCGCTGACCCCCCACCCGATGTCCGTTGTGATGAACGCCACGCGCCGCAGAGGGACATCAATGGCAATCGGTGGTTCCCATGTTCCTGCCCCCGTTGTGTGCCGCAGTTCGGAAACACCGACTTCAGGAACATCTGTCCAATGCCCGCTGCCGACAATATAACCGTGTTTGGGAGCATAGAACGAGATATCTTTGTAGTCGAAATTGACCGGCAACAGCGGTGTCCAGGTAATCCCCCCGTCCTGCGTCTGAAGGAGAGTGTTCCCCGCGCCCGCTATCCACCCGACCTGGTCTGAGATGAAAAAGAGGCTTACGAGCGGCATGCGATAGCGCATTACCTCCCAGGTCACTCCGCCATCACGGGTGTGAAGAATCAGGTTCGACTCCCCTGGTGGACCGCCCACCAGAAATCCGGTCTGGTCATTGATGAAGGCGATGTCTGTCCAGACTACGGCGTTCAGGTTCACGATGCCTTGGGGTTGGATGAATCGCCAACTTGCCCCACCGTCTCGCGTGTGAAGAATAGTACCAGCCTCCCCGATCAGCCACCCTGTCCTGGGATCACGGAAGTAGATGTCAGTCAGCTTCGCGGCTTCGACCCGCTCAACGAGGGGTCGAATGCGCCTGGAGACGTCTCCCCAGGTTTGACCGCCATTTTGGGTGTGAAAGAGGGTCGCGTCCTTGCCAACAATCCACCCCTCTTTTTCCGTTGAGAACTGGATCGCTTCCAGGAATTCGATGTTTTCCACGGGGAGGCGATATGTTGTCCAGGTCTCCCCTCCATTGTCGGTGGAAAGCACCTTCCCCTTCCGCCCCTTCACGTCATATTGCAAGAGCCAGCCCTTCTGGTCATTGAGGAACGACACATCAATAGTGGCGACACGGTCCTCCCTGTTTTCTTTCCAGGTCTCGCCGCCATCCGTCGTCTTGTAATAACGAGACCCTCTGAAGGGGACGAGAAAGCCCGTTTTCTGGGAGACAAACCGGAGTCGAATTCGGTTGAAGATGGTAATCAACAGGGGCTCAAGGTCAAACGGCTGTTTCCAGGAGCGTCCTCCATCTTCGGTTTTATACACCTCTGAGGTCGTATTGACCGCCAAGCCCGTGTTTCTATCAAAGAAGTGAATGTCCTGAAAGGAGATTGGATTTTCAAGAGATTCGACGAATTGCCATTGTTGGTCAGCAAAGACGATTCCGAGTAAAAACGATGCCATGAGGACAAATAGAATTGAAAAACAATGGAATTTCATGTTGATTTTTCCTCCTCTGAACAACGCATCCCTGCAATAACGACTGATGCCCAGGTGTGATGATTTGAATGGCTTTGTCAGCAATCGATGCTCGTGCCAAGTCCAGCAATAGCTGGGCTTGGCACGAGCATTGATTGCCAGTATGAGCGTTTTAACAAGGGCCAGCGTACCAGCACGTCCATGCTGGGTCTCCATGGGGGACACACTTCCACTGATATACGTTCTTATTACAGCAGTACATGATAGCCCCACAACACACTTGACCACCGCAATCCACTGCATTAGCTGAAGGTGTCAGCAGCAGAAATGCCAACGAGGAAGCCGTTGCCAACGCCGCGGCCGTGAATGTGCTTCGGTTGCCGACCTGACCATCTTCCAGACGGATAAAATCAGAAACCTTCCGCCTGACGATGGCTTTCACATGTCCTGTCATCTGGTTTCGCCTCCTTTCCTCTGGAGTCATGCCCCCATGCAGATGGGCATGCGACGGACTCCCCTACTGTAGTAGGAGAGTCGCCGATGTGTATGTCGTTTACAAAATTGGGGTGAATCGTCCCACATGGAAAATTTGCTGAACAAACTGCTGAAGCGTTTTTGCGAAGGGCGCTTCTGAACCGATCTGGTGCTTTTGATGGGCACGGTCAATATGCTCTTCGTTTGTCCAGGTTTCGACCCACAGGTAATCGAAAGAACTGTCCTTCTGTCGATACAGTTTGAACTCATGGCAGCCCGAATTCAGGTAGGCAGGTCGAAGTTCATCCTGCACAAAACGCTCAAATGACTTTTCACTGCCGAATTTAATCTGAAGCTTGAGTACACTCACAACCATACGTGATAAGGCTCCTTGATTTTGAGACTTCGTTTTTTTATCTGAGAAACACGCTATACAACGGTCCTTGACACACAAGGGTCAGGAGAGTTCCTGCGGAGATCACCGGGGCGAAGTGGAAAGCGTGTTGAATCATCAATTGATCGCCAAAGCTTTGAAAATGACCAGCGGCAGCCAGTTGCTGTAATTCTTGAATCTTTTGGGCGGAAAGCCCTTCAGGCGCGGGTGAAACGATGACATTGGCATCCAGCCAGTTGGGGGAAGATGACAGTTCTTTTTCATACCGAACACCAGTTTCATCTTGGACCTGAAGCAGGCGTTCCGCAGGAATCATCCCCGGTTGTAAGTCGGCGATTGCAACTTCCCGGCTCATGACCATGCTATCCAGGTAAAGAACCACCGATTGGATGAAAAAATTGAATAAAGAGTAAACAACGATTAAGAACACCAGCGAACGCAAAAAGGGAATAAACGAACCGGACGAGATCAAACCCATCAAAACGGTCGCTGAAAACATAGGGAGATAAACCCAGTGTCTTTTCAGGCGAAATTTTTGGAGGATTTTATTGAAAGCGTAGAAGAACAGAATCACCAAAATCAAGCGGGAGAATTGACCTAATTGCAGTTGAACATAAAACAGGAGCGTATAGACCCAGGAGGCGAACGCCATAAAGTATAACAAATCGAGCAGATAGGTATAAAGTGCTTTCCATACCCCATGTTTGACCATGGCATGCAGCACGGACTTTTTTTGGGCAAAGGAACTTTTTTGAATCACATAGAAGAGCACGAACCAAAAATAAACCACCAGGATGTTAAGGAGCAAAACGGCAGGGGGGAACGTCATCGCCCGGCTCCCGAAGTTTGCAAACAGGGATGGCGGCAATACCATCGAAAGTCCCCACAGCAGCTTGGCATCCCCTGCTCCCACCGTGCCAAACCAATACAGGGCAAAGGCAAGGAGAGCACCCCCGAATATCACGCTGAAGACGGAGATGGGTGTGGTCGAACCGGAAAAAAGATAGACCCCTTGCGCCAGGAGACCGGCATAGATGAGTAAAAAGGAACAGCTATTTTTGATTTTGCCTGTTTTCAGATCGGTATAAGTCGCATAGGCGCAAAAACAGAGGGCAATACCGATGGTTACGTTTTGGTATGTCATGGTGAAATAAACCTTTCCAAAATAGTTTTGGCTTTCGTTCTGTCTTCGCAGAAATAGGTCAACACCGCTTCAACTGCTTGAGGGGTATGGTCAATCAGAAGTGTCCTTGCCAAAGCCTCTTCCATGGGGGGTTTTCTGAGGCTCGGTAAAGAAATCGCATGAGGTTGGACGCACCCCTTTTCGCGGTTGTAAGCATACAGAAACCGCACAGGGAAACGGGAATCGATTGGGGGTTGGGATAACTTTCGCTCGTTGAGGGAAAGAAACAGAGCCCCCAGTTTCGCCGCTGTCGCTTCCCATCTGAAGGCCGTTGCGTGCTTTTGGGCATTGGTGCTTAACATCTGACGTTCCGCTTCATGCGTCAGCAGAAATCGAAGTTTTTGGGACAATGGTTCTACCGGTATTAACACATCTCCATAGCTGTCACGGTCTGCCTGAATGAGCAGCCCCCCATCTCCAACTTCTTCAGGCATCCGCTCAGAGGCGACTAACATCGGTACGCCACACGCCATCGCGCTCAAGACATACGATGGAGACACTCCCAACATCGCGGGGAAAAAGGCGATGTCAGCCGCGTTGAAGATCGCCGAAAGCGCATCGCTGTCCTGTGCATCTGTCACTTCATAAAACTCGACGTTGTCCGGCTTCGTTTGAATATACTGCTCCATAGCGGCATCGACAATCAGAAACATGAGCTCCCGATGAAGGGAAGAGAGCGTTTCAATAAAGGGGATTCCCGTTTCTGGATAAACCCCTGGGAAGATGACCACAATGGGCTTTTCCAAAAGGTCGGCGTTGGCAAAGGCTTGGGCGATATTCGCTTTCGCCTGTTGACGATTTCGTGGACGAAATACATCGTGGTTCACGCCCGGCGGAATCGTCTGGAGGTATTCCATCTCTAAAGAAAGGCCAGCGAGGGCATTTTTTGTCCACGAAGCGTCGGGGCAAAGCGCATCGTAATCACGCAGAAGGAAATACCGGTCAAGCGTGGGCTGAATCATCTGATCTTTGCGCAATTCGTCGCTGATTATTCTTGAAACAACAGGGAACATGCCTTTGAATAAAACCAGCTCTTCGTGGGAAAAAGACGATAAGAGCAAGACCCCATTGCAGTTTTCTGGGATGAATCGGACCAACGAGAATGCGGTGTTTTTCTCAAACCTGACTTTTTGAATACCCTCGACTTCAAAAAAAGGAACCGACTCCTGCTCACCTTCCTGAACAACGGGAAATCCTAAGGAGACCTTGGCTTGCTTGGCGAGGGCGGCTAAGAGCTGATAGGTATCAATTTTGCTGATAAAGCTGGCTGTGCCTTGCTCATCCAGGAAGAAGGGAGAAACGAAGATATGCAGGTCTCCTTCACATAGAGTTCGGTTGAGTGGTCGTTTCTGTCCCGCAAAAAACAAGTTGAGTCGGGCGAAAACCTGTAATCGCCGCATCGTTTTCATTGTTGTCGAGAGACCATTTTTCGTCTCTAACGCCTTTGTTAAATGAGCCATATCGAGGGAGGTACATAAATCAATGGCGTTAGCCGTTGCTTCATCGACTTCCGTCACACACCCCACATCAAGGTCTGCGATATATTGTCGTCCTTCGACCTCAAAGTGATGAAACGCATGTAATGTTTGGGGAAAATCGACCATAGCCAACTCCTCTAAGACATGGCATTCATAAAGGCGCACACCCGTCTGATAGTGTTCACGACTTGGGCTTTATCTTGACAAAAATGGAACAGGACCGCCTCAACTTCTCTGAGCGTATGCCGCTTCAGCAGGCTCAAAGCCAGGCCATCTTCCATAGACTGGACATAGGCAGTTTTGTGCAACGGCATTTCTTGATGCTCTGTAAGATTCAGCAAAATCGCACGATAGCTTGAATCCTGTTGAGTGGGGGCATAGACTTGCCCAAAGGATATTGGAAAATGCCGTCTCCGTCGCACGGCGTGTTTTTTCAGATTCAATTGTTGAAACAAATTCAAAAGTTTTCTGGTGCTGGCATCCCAAGAAAACCGCATGGCTCGCTTTCTCGCTGTCAATGATTTTTGCTGTCTTTGTGCGTCGTCTGAGAGAAGCAACTGAATCCCTTCGGACAAGGCTTGTGGAGAGACACAGCCAGCAAAGCTGCCCAATTCATGGGTAAAAGCCTCTGCAGGCACCACAACCCCAGCATCGCCAACAACATGAGGGAGGCTGTGTATGTTTGGCACGATCGGCGGCGTGCCACACGCCATGGCTTCTAACACCACACGCCCGAAGGTTTCAGCCAACAGGGATGGAAAACAGTGCACATCAAAGGCGTTGTAAAATAAGGGTAATTTCTCTTGCGGTTGTTTCCCCGCATAGACCACGTTGCTGGGAAGTTCGCAATGAGCATAGTGGCCCAAAGATGGAACAATGACGAGGAAGATGTATTCCGGGTGTCTCTCAGCCAGTTGAATGTAAATGCCCGCTCCCTTTTCCGGGTCAAAACGTGACAGAAAGCCAACCACTTTCCTGTGCATCATTTCCGGACTGTTGAGCATCTGTGCCACTTCGCTCTTGGCTACGGCTTTATCCATCGGCTTGAAGTGTTCGGTGTCCACGCCGTTTTCAATGATATGAAATAAGGAATCGTCCAGAAGAAACTGCGAATAGAACGCCTTGGTCGATTCGGTCAGCACCATAAAGGCGTCGTAATCCCGCATGGCGGCATACCATTGAAAGATGAGATTCATCATGGCTCCGGCCTCTCCCCTTTCCTCACGGATGGGCATCACCACCGGCACAGGGAGGTAATCCAAAAGCGACAGGTAAGCCGTTTCAAATGGGAACCAGAGCATAACGCCTGAAAAGTCCATTTGGAGAGCCTTCAGTTTGGAAGCTGTCTCTCCGGGCTGAAAATCCATCACAAAAGCCCCGTCCCACCTTTCCGCTTCGTGAGTGATGTAAACGTCCGCATATTGAGACACCGCCTGCAACAATTGGCGATGCGAGAGCGGGGCACCGATCGCCGTCCAGGTCATGTCAGAACCGAACGTCTGCATTTTCGGAGCGAAGATTTTCGGCCGGTTTATTGGCTTTGACGCACCCGAAGCAGAACGGTGAAACAGCAGTCCCTCCTCTTCCAAGGCTTTCAAGGCGTCAAGCGCGTCCAGGATGTCAGCCTCAGAATAGCTGAGTTTCAGATGAGAAATAATTTGTTCATCGTTCCAAAAGGAACACAACTCCAAAATATCCCATGTCAGTTCATCAATTTCTAAAACCTGACATTCTAAAAGATCCGCGACGTACAATTTCCCATTCTTCTTGAATTTGTGGATGGGATGAGATCGTTTTGGACACCCAAGCATCGGCTCAACCCCTTTCTCATGCCTCTGATAACTTTCGCTTTTAGCGGCAGGTTTCCTTGACTTTTCCCTGCCAGAAGCGGCCAGAAATCTCTCGTCCATCAATGACCAAAGTCGGCGACCCTTGAATACCCAGTTCCTCTGTGCGGCGAACATCCTGCAAGAATCGCTGTTTAGTCTGCTCCGTCTCAATCTCCCGGGCAATTCTGCCAATATCCAGCCCTACCTTCTGGGCACACTTCGTCCACGCCTCCTTGAGGTGATCGGCACGACAGAGCAGGTAATCAAAGAACCTCTCAGGATACAGTTCGGCAATCACCATCTGACGCAGATCTTCAATCACTTCCGTCTCACCGTGCAAGCTGGTGAACTGAAGCTCTCCAGCGGCTTTTCCCTCCGACTTCTCTTTCTCATTCGCAATAAACCGCAGTTTGAAATCAATGGTCTCCCCATACTTCTTCAGGAACGGAAGCAACTCCTTCTCCGCCGCCGTCCCAAAGGGACAGTACGACATGACGAACAACTCCACTTGCGGCTTCATCGGACCTCGCGTCCGCTGCTCCAAGATCTGTTTCAGGCTTGGATTCTCGCGGCTATGGTCAACCTCCGGCATCACCTTTTGGACAATCTCATTAAATCCCGGTGAATGCTCCGGCGTATGACATTCCATGCAAATCCGCGCTTCCACCCTCCCGCGGATGTTCGTTTTCAGCGGGGTGTAGGTATGTCCTTTGCCGGGGCCATGGCAGGTCTCGCACCCCACTTCCGCCAACTGTTTTCTCTCTGAGTTGCCGATCTGGTATCCACTTGAATACCCAAATCCGGTGACATGGCAGGAGACACAGTCGGGATAAAAGTGTCGCCCTACAGTCAGCAACGTGTTGAAGGTGGCAGCGTGAGAGGTATGTGACCATTGCTCGAACTCCTTCTGGTGACACTCCTTGCACGCCTGAGAGCCCACATAAACATTCTGTGCCTCTCGCTCAAGGGGCTCGTCGAAAAAGAGTGGCTTGCCGCCTGCCTGTAAGTGGGGGGTATTGGCGACTTGCTCGTAGAAGTCAGTCAACAGTTTTCTGATGTCCGGGTCATCCGCCACCTCCTCGGTGAGGGCGATTTGTTGCGCCGAGACGTTCGCTCCCTCGCCGGCGTGACTCAGTGTCAGCGCCCCCAACGTCTTCCCCCTGGCACTGCTATAAGCCAGAAGCACGCTGCCGACTTGCTCCGCTTCCCCAGTTTCAGAGCTTAAAATCGCTGAAAGGTTTGGGTATTTACTGGCAATCTCGCGGTTCTGCTCTTTTGAAAGGTTGCTCAGAATTACGACGAAATCCGCTCCGGTCTTTGACCGAGAGTCTTCGACCTGGCTTTGAACCTGGGGTAAGAGACGGTCAAGGACATCGAAGGCAGGCTTTGTTTTCCAAAGGGGCAGTGACGGCTCTTCCAACCCTGAAAGCCCAATCAGGGCAACCGTTTTGCCACCGACGGTTTTCAGCAGAAACGGTTGAACATTGGACGCAGGGGTTTCAAGGTTAGCGGCGAAGAGGGGGAAGGGTTGGTGAGTCAGAACATCCGTGACAAAACTCACCCCGAAGTTCGCCTCCGCTTGGCCGGGCACCAGTGCCTCATACCCCATTTCTACCATCGCCGAAAGTGCCGTTTGCGCCCGCAATCGGTCCAATGAACGGATCGCGTTGTCAGGTAACGTCTCAACCCCTTCGTTGACAAGGGCGATTTCCTAGAAGGTGCCGGGCTGCATACGGGTAAACTCGGAAGGGAGAATGCCGCCAAGGTCTACCAGCAGGGGTAAGAAACCCACCGCTTGAATGCGCGAAACGGCGGTGGCACGCCTGGGCAGCCCTCCGGATTGACCGATAAAGCAGCCGCACGGCTCAAGGTGGGCTTGCGTGTTACCGGTATACAACACCAGCAGCGTTTTCTCCGGCGAAGTTTGTTCCAACGCCTTCATGAAATCCGCCAGAGGAGTAGCGTCGATTTGAGCGGCTTGTTGTTTGGCTTGTCGAATCTCTTCTAATCGACGGGCTTCGCTCCATCGCTGATAAGCAAAGGGGCCGACCACAACGGCGGTGATCAGCAGCATCAGAAGCAGATACCTTTTTGTCATTTTTCTCTTTCCTTTGCCGCTTCACAACGGAAACAAAAAAGGCGTCCTCAAAGTGGCAAAATCACCCCTTTGAAGACGCCTTGAAAAAATAACGGCGGATGGAACACTTCAATGAAACCGGAACAAAAAAATCCCCGCATGGGTGGAACGTGCTCTCCCCTGCCTGCCTGCCTGCCTGCCTGCCTGCAAGTCCAGTTGGCGCGGGTTTTCGGGGCTCTTATTCACGGATAAAATGTCAGACTGAAATCGAACGTCCCTAGATGAGTCCATTCTGCCCCTCCGAAAGATGAAAAACATGAACCCTATTTTTTTATCCAGAAGTACAAATTTATCAAATTTTACCATCCTCTAAATATGTTGTCAAGAAAAAATTTTATAACATCGCATGCTCAATCGTCCGCGATTTGACACCTCCCGTCATTCAGAATGACACCCTGCGGACGACTGATTATCAGAATTTTGATTTTTAACTTGGCATCCGAATTTTTCCTGTGGTATACTCTCAAATAATGGTATACTTTAGAATTGCGTTTACTTTACCGTAACAGTCATTTTATGAAAGGGGATGAGAACCATGAAACGGCTAACTATGACAAGCGCATTGCTATTCATCGGATTTATGTTCGTTGGGTGTTACACCCAGTTCGGTGGTTACTATGAAGCGCCGCGTCCCGCTCATCGAGTGTCCAACTATCGCCAAGAGCGAGACAATGCAACCGAGCGCACGCAAGAGGAAAACCAGGCAGTTGAAACGGAAAACAGAGCGGAGGAAAGGGAAATAGAGGAAGATGAGGAATATTACGGGCGGCACAAACCGACCTACGATGATTATGTTCCTTATGACTACGACATCTATCCTGACTCCTATTATCGTGAATACTATCCGCCCTACCCGTACTATGGAGGGTATCATCCATTCTATCCTTATGATGATTACTATGGTGGTCCCTATTATGGGTATTATGGGCGCTACCGTTATTACGATTCATATCACGGCTACCCACGTCACGACTACCGGAACAGCGATTTTCATCACGACAGGCAGCGTTCACAAAGCTATCGTGGAGTCGATTCGCCGCGTCCATCATTGGAACGCCCCAGACGAGATTCGATCAACGAGAAATCCAATAACGCTCCTGCACACAATTCATCAGATTCATCGGATTCACGATACCGTAGGTCGCCGAGATCGGAGAGGAGGCGTTAATCAGATGAGAAGATGGATAAAAAATCTAAGCTCCTCCTTCACCCAACCTTTGATATGTACGGTCTTCTGCCTCATTTTCGGGGGGACGGTTGGGATGGCGCAGATGGAAGAAATTTCTGTCGGCAATACCTTCGGCGTTGGGGCACGGGCGATGGGGATGGGGGGTGCGTTTCTGGGCATTGCAGATGATTTCACAGCACTCTACTGGAATCCGGCCGGGCTTGCCCAGATTAAAAAGTTCGAGTTACTTGGCAGTTTGTCGCACAGCCAAATGGATGCTGAAACGCAGTTCACAGGTGGAGACGTTACTCAAGCCGACAGGTCTAAAACCCGTCCAGGTTCGATTGGCTTCGTTTATCCTTTATACGCAACCCGTGGCGGCTTCGCGTTGGGGCTCGGATATAATCGCCCCCAGAATTTTGATTCGCGTATTACCATCAAAGGGGTCGATCCCTCTAATGACACGGTGTTTGGCGGACTTGATGTGGAGCAAACAACTAGCGACAAAGGCGGGATTGGCATCTGGAGTTTTGGAGCAGGCGTTTTTATATCAAAGAATATCCTGCTAGGCGGGGCACTCGATTTCTGGCATGGAACCAGTTTTGACGAACTGGATAGTGTCGCGACGGATGTGAATAAAATCGACCCAGAGCTCGCACATTTTTCTTTCCATGACACAATTGATCGGGAATATACCGGATTCAGTGGGAGAGTGGGTATCCTCGCTCATGCCGGAGATAACGTCACGCTTGGGCTAACGGCAGTTCTCCCGATGAATCTGGAAATTGACGAGCGTTTTCGTCAAGAAACAATTGCCGTTTTTGATGATGGTGAAGAGGAACGGGATGCCGATGAAGGGTCAATCTTATTCGACCTTGAGCGCCCATTTGAGTTTGGGGGCGGTGTTGCTGTCAAGCTCCTGGAAAAACGCCTGACCCTTGCGGCAGATTTTCAGTTCACAGACTGGACGCAAACGGAATATAGTATTTCTCCGGCAGCAGATGTCTCCGCAGACAACTTCGAGCGATTTTACAAACGTGTCGTTCAAATCCGCGCTGGTGCTGAATATCGTATACCCGAGATTGAAACCAGTGTGCGCCTCGGCTACTTCCGCGATCCAATTCCATTCAAGGGGAATACGATCGACAATGATCGAGATTTTCTGACGATTGGTATCGGTAAAATTTTCGACCAGGTCATCAAAGTGGATGCCGCCTACATGCGGGGGTCGTGGAAGCAATCGGACGATTCGCTGTCAAAGAAGCAAACCTCCAATCGGGTGTTCCTGTCCGTTGCGTATCGATATTGAGAAAGGAGAAGCGTGACGACTCCCAAACCTAAAGGATTGGGCTTCTAGCACAGGGATTTCTGTCTTTTTTACGAGTTTTTCGCTTTGTTCCCTCGCCCCTCGTGAGAGAGGGAAAGGAGACCTCTCCTTATGTTGCAAAATGAGGTGCTAACCGAAAAAGTCGTATCTTTTTCCCGGAATTCTGGCGAATTCGGCTACCACACGGATAGTTCATCAACACGCCCTAATACCTAACACCTTTCACGTTTTACGTTTCACGTTTCACGTTTTACCTTTTACGCATCACAGCGTTAGGAGGAGTTATCTTGAGTGAAAAAATGTATGACGCCATTGTCATCGGCGCGGGGGGCATGGGGAGCGCGGCGGCGTATCACCTTGCCCGCTCTGGGGCAAAAACGCTGGTATTGGAACAATTCTCTCGAGGACACTCCTTCGGCAGTTCGCATGGGGATAGCCGCATCATCCGCCTGTTCTACCATAAGAAGTTCTACACCGAGTTGATGAAATCCGCATACCCCGAATGGCGTGCGCTGGAAGCAGCGTCGGGGAAGCAGTTGCTATTCACAACCGGCAGCGTGATCATCGCCCCCGAAGGACACGATTACGCCATCAGTGTGCGTGCCAGCTTGGACGCATTGGGTATCGAATCAGAGTGGTGGAGTCAGGGGCAGCTTGCCGCACGCTTCCCTCAATTCAGAATCAAGGACGGCATGAGCGTCCTCTGGCAAAAGGATACGGGCTTCCTCTATGCTTCCGCGTGTGTTTTGACGCATTTGCAATTGGCTGAAGGGCACGGGGCTGAAGTGAGAGAGGAAACGCCTGTCACTGCCATCGACTGGCAGGGCGACGTCCCCGAAGTCATCGCAAAAGGGGAACGCCTCCGAGGCAGGAAGGTGATCGTGACCGCGGGGCCATGGGCAAGGCAACTTCTCACAGAATTGCGCTTGCCCTTGACCGTGACACGGCAACAGGTGGCCTATTATCGTCCGACGGATGCAAGCCTGTTTCAGCCGAACCGGTTTCCGATCTTCATTGATGTAACATGGGGCGAATTTATCTATGGGTTCCCAGTCTTCGGGCGTGAAGGGGTGAAGGTCGCACGGCACGGCATGGGGGGGCAGGTGTCGCCCGATACGTGTGACCGCACGCCCGACCCCGAATATATCGAGCATCTGCGCCTCTTTTTGAGAGAGCGCATCCCCAATGCCGCCGGCGAAGCCCTTCACGCCCACGTTTGCCTCTACACAGAAACCCCTGACGAAAATTTTATTATTGACGCCCATCCGCACTGTCCCGATATTTTTCTTGCGGCTGGGTTCTCTGGGCACGGATTCAAATTCTGTAGTCTTGTCGGGAGGATGCTGTCAGAAATGGCACTCAAAGGCGGAACGCGTTTTGACATCAGCCCATTCCGGTTGGCGCGGTTCATACCGATTTAGGAATTACTTTTCTCATACCACCGTAGTCTAGGGGCTTGTCCCCGTTAAAACGCCCACAAGGGGCTATGCTACGGGACCTGAGTTTTGTCAGGCAATCAGGCATTCAAGCTGCAAATACACTGCTTCCTGCACCATAGTAAGAATCATAGATGTGCTGATAGACAATCTCGCACTTCTGATGGAAGATGTTCTCCGTGTAACATTTGGGGAGTCCGTCGTCAAGGATTTCCTCCACTGTCAGTTTGACGGCTGCTCGTAGTCGTTCCTGCTTACGCCAATCCAGGACGAACTTCTCCCGTTTGAGGGTTTCAAGTAGCTTTTGAGCAACGGCTTTCACTGCGTCCTTTTCCGCTTGGGTCAAGTCGATTTCCGGTCGGGTCAAGAGGTCAAACACCGTCAATTCTTCCTCAGACAGTTGCTCCGCGATGGTGCGTTGGTCTTCTCTCAAGAGTTGTCGGAGATGCTCGACACGCTCCGCATGAACCTCTTCCTGGATCACAACACCACTGCTGCTGGCGAAGTTCTTATAGATCTGGTCATCGAGTTCTGTGCGGTCCGTTACCACAACGAATGTCCAGTGTCCCAGCATCCTTCTCAAAACCTTTTGGGCAAAGAAGATCATGGAGATGCTCTTTCCACTCCCCTGTGTGTGCCAGAACACGCCGAGTTTCCCTTGATTCGATTCGATTTGCTTTAGGGCTTCGATCGCATTGTTCACGCCGAGATACTGGTGGTTCTTGGAGAGAATCTTGATGAGTCCGCCCTGTACTTCCGTGAACAGTATGAAGTTCTCGACAATATCCAGTAGTCGGTGATGCGCACAGATGCCTCTCAAGATGGTGTCCAGTGAGACCACGCCCCCTTCGTTTTCACTGCTGATGCGTTTCCATTCGGCGAAGTGCTCCCAACTGGCAGTGAGGCTACCCACTTTGCTATCTGAACCGTTGGATAGAAGAATCAAGGCGTTATACCAGAAAAGATGCGGGATTGTGTCCTTGTAGTCCCGGAGATTATCATGGTAGGCAGAGTAGATGCTCTCGTCAATCCGTTTGAATTCGATTAGCACCAATGGTAGACCGTTTATAAAGCCGACCGCGTCAGGTCTTCTCAGGTACATTTCTCCAGCAATCCAGAACTGAGACGCCAGAAAGAAATCGTTGTTCTCTGGATTTGACCAGTCGATCACTTGAATCACTTCGTCGATTTCTGCTTTACCGTCAGGGTCAGTCATTGTGACCTTCACGCCATCTTTCAACAGACCGTAAATCTCCCGGTTGGCTTCCACAAGGCTCATGACAGCCCGTGTTCTCATGAGTTCTTCAATCGCCAAATCAATCGCATCACTGGACACATTGAGATTGAGTTTCTCAAGGGCTGGACGGAGTTTCTTTGTGAGAACCACTTCGCCTTTGTTCTCTCTGCCGAGTGGACTTCCACCAGTCTGCTCGAACTCGTGGAAACAGTCCATCGTCTCCCACCCCATTTCTGCTAACAGGGCGATTGCGGGTTGTTCAATGAGTTGGTCTTCACTGTATGGGTTCATTTGAAAATTGGGTCAGTTGTTCGGAATTTGAGGTTGTCTTTCGTCTCGATCTCGGCGATGACCTTCCTCACATCGGTATCAAAGAAGGCCATACTCACACCCCGTCTGTTCTGTCGCTGGCTTGATGAAGTCGCTTGACGAGCGAAACACCCGCTTGCAACGCTTCCGCTGATTCGACTTCGACCAGCTTCGAGATGCCTTTCGCTTTCAAAGCCGCTTCAAATTCAAAACGATGGACGCCAGCCAATTCAGCGGCTCTGGCAAGCGCCACTTCACCGGAGCGATAGAGCAAAATCGCAGCGTCAAGCCGGGATTCCTTTTTCGTGTTGACTAACTTTTCGAGAGCGTCGGTCATCAACGCCTTGAGGTCTGCATAGAGCCCAACGTCTATCAGGACGTTAATCTCTTTTTCGAGGGCTGGCGAGTGGATTTCAACGTGCAGCATCGGAATCACATCCTTTCAATCCGTGGCGATGTCGAGTTCGGATACGTCGAGTTCGCCGGAGATGAGTTTGGGGAGAAGGAGGTCACGGGTTTGGCGGAGGTTTTGATTTCGCCTGTCAAATTTGTGGATAAGTTGCACCATCGGTTTGATAAGTTCACCAAATTGTTCACAGATTGCAATAGGAGGCAAGGAAAGTTCTTTGCTCATAAATTCGGGCCAGTGTCCCTTGTAATCATTAAACTCAACTAAATCTTTGGTTGCCCAGTGAAGCCAATAGATGTTTCGGTGCTTTTCATGGTGTGGCAGAAATGGAAGCACATTCTGTATCCCAGAAAAGGGAAACTGGATTATTCGTTGGTAACAGGTATGGTTTGCAAAAACTATGATTGGCTCATCTTCACTTGCAATCACACCGGGAAAATCATTATGATAGCCAATAATGCCCGATTTTCCCTGATCTAACACTGGCACACTTCCTGCCTGCTCAACTGTCTTCTGACTATACTTTTTGCCTGATGGAACTCGTTTTACAATTTGTTCGGTCTTCACTACCTCCCACCCCTCCGGTATCGTCCCCAACTCAGAATCCACCATCTTCACCTGCTCATGTCCCGGAAATCGGAAGTGGACGAACCATTCTCGGTAAATCGCCTGCGCCATGTCCTCCAGAATCTGGATGCGCCGCGTGTTGTTCTCGATGAGGTCGTCGTAGGCACCGAGGACAGCGGCGATTTTGCGTTGGGGGGGGAGAGGGGGTAGTGGAATTGGAAACGAAGTCAGAACTTGAGCATTGGCTTGAGGTTGGGCTGTACCACTGAGATTCTGCTGAATAAATCGTTTATATTCATCTGATTCAACGACAAATCCAACATATCGATTGTCATGTTCAGGATTTATCCTAATTCTTACCAAGTAAGAGGCAAAGACTGCTCGATGATTAGCTCTGATTCTCTTGGCATAGCCTGTTGTTTCCCCCGTCCTAGCAATTACAATATCGCCCTTTTCTAGCAGGTACTTGCTTAGATCGTTTTCGTCTATCTCGCAATATGGAACTGACAACCAATCAATTCGATCTGGCACGATGTCTGTAATTCTGAGAAATTGAGGGCCGATCGAGTCTGTCTTCGCACTTGCAGTGTAACCATAGTTCACAAGAGCACAAATATCACGAAGAATAACATGATTCCACTCCCCTACTGACATCACATCCCCTCCAAAATCCTCGTTACATTCTCCGCAATCCGCGCCTCTAATTCATGCGCCTTTATTTATCATTCAACATTTCTCTCACCAATGGTGCGAGTTTTTCATTTACACTTCATGAAAAGCGCGCCCCAGACTTCCGAAGTTTCAACACGGGAACGGAACGAAAACGATGCGAACTCTTGAGGGCACCGAAACATCAACGGTCTTTCATCAAACTTCGGAAGTCTAACAACCAAACTTCTTGGTCATACGAATATAGAACTCGCGCTCAAGGTTGTCCTTGGATTTCTCCATGATGACCACGTTCTTTGACCAGCTAATTTCTCGCACCAATGGTGCGAGTTTTTCATTTTGGGCATAGGTTTCGTAGAAAAGCTTCATACGCCAAAGATTTGCAGCAGAAAAGCCACTGATGCCGGGAAACTCTGCCTGTAGGTCTTTGGCCAGGTTTTCTACCACTGACTTGCCCCAGGTGCCTCCTTGCTGTCGTTCGACAATCATCCGCCCAATGTCCCAATAAAGCGAGATCAATTCTGTATTGACTGCTTTCAGTGCCTCGTATTGGGCAGAACGAATGCGTTGTTTGATGTCGCCAAGGAGTGCCATGTAATCATTAGGTATCAACGTGCTCATTTGGTCACACTCTCCCTTTCTGTAGTACCTTGTCACTTTAGAATTAGCAAGTTCATCATTCCTTTAATGATGCGGTCTGTTCAGGTAAATCGCCTTTAACTACTCTTAAAAATAAAGTTTACATCAGACTTCCGAAGTCTCGGAGACTTCGGAAGTCTGCGAAGCCTTAAAAATTAGTTACGCTTCATGATGTTGCTCCAATAGTTTCCCCACATTCTCAGCAATCCGCGCCTCCAATTCATGCGCTTCAGCGTTGAGCACCTCCAGTTCCTCATTGAGTTCTTCTAACCGTCCTGCAAAGTCAAAATCATCAACTTCTCGATCTGCGACACCGACATAACGCCCCGGATTCAGACTCCACCCCTGCGCCTCGAATTCCGCAATCGTGGCAACTTTGCAGAGTCCGGGTACGTCCACGTATTTTCCATCGGGGAAGTTCTCAGCCATGAGTTCCGCACTGTCGTGTCGGTTCTCTGGTGCTTCGTCCCGGTAAAGTCTGGCAATGTTGGACAGGAACTCTATCTGCTGTGGCGTGAACTCCCTCTGCGCCCTGTTCACCTGCTGGTAAATATGACGAGCATCAATAAACAGCACCTTGTTTCCACGTTCCCCTTGTCGTTTGCTCTTATCGAAAAACCAGAGGGTACACGGCAGTGTCACGGTGTAGAAGAAGTTTGATGAAATGCTGACCATCACATCAACCGCGCGAGATTCGATAATCCCCTTGCGGATTTCCAGTTCAGAGGCGCGGGCATCGGCGGCAGAGTTCGCCATGACAAAGCCAGCCCGTCCGAACTCCGAAAGGGAACTGTAGAACAACTGAATCCAGAGGTAGTTGGCATTGTCCACACGGGGCATACCAAACGGGAATCGAGGGTCATCTTTAATGCGTTCTCGATCTACCCGATCCACGTTGAAGGGTGGATTCGCCATCACGAAGTCGAATCTGCCCAGGCACCGATGCGGGTCTTCGTAGTAGCTGTTGGCTTGTCGGACATCGCCTTCGAGTCCATGCACGGCGAGGTTCATCTTGCACAGCCGAATGGTCTCTGAGACTTGTTCGATACCGTGAATGCTGATCTGACCGTTGCCGTTCTTCTTGTGGTTGTGTATGAAGTCCGCACTCTGAACAAACATTCCGCCCGAGCCACACGCCGGGTCAAGAATCCGCCCTTGAAACGGTTCGAGAATTTCCACGATCAACTTGACGATTGAAGTCGGTGTAAAAAACTCGCCGCCCCGTTGCCCTTCGGTCATGGCAAAGTTGCCCAAGAAGTATTCGTAGACCTTGCCAAAGGCATCACCTTCGATGTCCATCGGAATCTGTTCCATGATACGAAGCAGTTCGATCAGGGTGTTCTTTTCCAATCGATTGTAGGTCTTGGGCAAGACCCCATCAAGCTGTGTGTTCTCTGCCTCGATTGCCTTTATCGCATCAGTGATCGCCTGACCGATATTCGCACTCTCTGGCAAGTTGAGCAAGTGCTTAAATCGGGCTTCTTCCGGCAGATAGAACACACCACGAGCTTGATATTCCGTCTTCGGGTCTGTTCGTCTCCGTCCTCCGGTGGTTGTCTTACTGCTGACTTCCTTTTCTGCCTGCGTAAACCGATGGTCTGCATATCGCAGAAAGATGAGACCCAGCACCGGCGTTGAATACTCAGATGCCCTGAGCCGCGAGTTGGCTCTCAGTTCGTCAGCCGCACTCCATAGTCTACGTTCGATTTCGTTCAGGTTTGTGTTCACAGGTGCTCTCCTTTGAACGGCTTATTTTGCCAATGTCACATTAGGGGGCCGATCGCCCCGTAGAACGTGTCCGATTCTCGAGCCTGCACTGAGCTTGCGAAGTGACGAGCACGGCTCGTTCGATGGGGGTTGGAACAAGCGAGCCGCATGTTCTACGAAAGCATCCTGATTCCGAATGTGACATTGGCGAGTTATGGTGTCTCAATCGTTTTCTTGGATTCGTGCGCAATTTTCAGGCTTTCCGGGAGTTATCCCGTTATACCGATTTAGGCTTGTGATTTCCAGATGAGCGGAAGGAATGAGAGCAGGGAACCTGCACGGAGGGAAGGACAGGCATTTCTTCCATCCTTCCATTCTTCCATTCTTCCATTCCTTCCCTCAAATAAACCTTTTGGGAAAAGTCAAACCTTAATCAGTATTAACTCTTCAACTCACCCACATTGCGACGGACCTTAATCGCTGCCGTAATGATGTCCTCCATATCTTCCGGGGTTCCCATCAAAACGCTCTGACCCATCGCCAAACCGTTTACACACAGTTTTTCCGTCTCTGGGCAGGAGACCGCGGAGTAATCGAGTTTGGCGCTCAGGAGGTCTGAGTTCATAAACGGCTGGCGATACATCGGCTCCGTGTACCAGTGCCCCAAAGGGATACCTTCTGCTCGCATCGCCTTGAGGAAGTCTGCGCGTGAGATACCTTCAAACTCCTCCGAATCGAAAATCGCCTTGTAACCGTGACACCCCCCGCGGGTGGCGCGTGGGTCGAGCGGCACCACCTTGATGCCGGGAATCTCCCCAAACCCCTGGTCTAAAAGCCGCATGTTCATATTGCGAAGGTTGGTCTCCGCTTCAAGCCGGTCCAGGCGTGAGAGCAGGAGTCCCCCCTGCCATTCCGTCATCCGGAAATTCCCACCCAATGGTTCCGGCTCAAATTCCGCTTCAGCAGGGGGCCGCCCACAGTTGTGAATCGCCCAGGCGCGTTCATACAATTTCCGATCGTTGGCGAGGACAATCCCGCCTTCACCTGCGCAGAGGTTTTTGGATGACTGAAAGCTGAAGCAACCCAGATGTCCCCAACTGCCGACCCCTCTGCCGCGCCATTCCGCGCCGTGCGCCTGCGCGCAGTCCTCAATCACAACCAGATTGCGACGATTGGCAATCTCCATAATCGCGTCCATATCGGCGGGGTAGCCAGCGATGTGAACCGGTAGAATGGCTTTCGTCTGAGGGGTGAGCGCCGCCTCGATCTTCGACGGGTCGATATTAAAGCCATCGGGCAACGTATCGACGAAAACAGGTGTCCCATTGGCCATCAGGATAGCGACGACTGTCGCTTGAAAGGTGTAAGGGGGCGTAATGACTTCGTCGCCTAGCCCAACCCCTGCTGTCTTGATCGCGACATATAAAGCCGCTGTCCCGCTATTCACGCAGACACCATATTTTGCGCCTTGAAATTCGGCGAAACGCTTTTCAAACTCAGGGACTTTTGACCCACCGGTTCCCCACTGGCCACTATGATAGATCTCCTCAAACGCCTTGAGGTCGTTCGCATCATACGTGGGCCATGACGGAAAAGGTTTGGTTCGGACCGGTGTACCACCGTTAATTGCTAAATTTGCCATTTTGTTCTCCTTATGATTGCAGTTGGACCACTACAAAATTGGTAAAATTTCCTCTGGTGTCAAGGCCTCAAGTAGTTATACGCTAGGGCGTGTTGACGAACTCGGGCAAATGCGCTCGTAGCCCAAGTTTCTAACTTGGCACCTCGTCCCCAACCAAGATAGAATCTTGGGCTACAGTTAGATTGCGAAACAGTTCGTCAACACGCCCTAGTACAGGCATTTGGACCGTGCGAAGAACCGGGACACGTTTCTCTAGCAATCTCTCAATGTTGATGAGGACTTCAGCCTCATAATATTTTTCTCCGCATTGGGTGCATCGCCAAACAGGAATATCTTCAATCAAGAGGTATTCGCCGTTGGAAGGATAGACTTCATTAACAACAGTGCGAATAATCTCGCGACTATGACAAAACTCACATTCTCGGATTTCCATGTTTGTCACCTCCCTCCATAATCAGACTAGCACACTGTCAAGGCTGAAGTGAGGGGTAACCTTCCGAAGGTTTCAAACCTTCGGAAGGTTTGACCACCCATCAATTCACGGTTGACAGCCCACTAGCATTTTAGCACAAATTCGGCTTCCCTATCAACCACAAAATTTATACCCATGCGCTGGGGTAAAGTGTAAAATGAAAGTTTATTTCTGTGGAGCTCGTCAAGGACATCACTCCGGCAAGAGGTGGCTTTTGTTAAAAGACGAGCTATCATGATAATTTTTCTTGAGCAACTCATCGAATTGAACCTGTATAGAATCCCCCATCAGCGGGATGCGCATGTCCAGCACCTTTCCGGCTTGAGGCGGCGTATATTCTTTATATTCGTAGATAGCCAGGGGCACATCGCGCAATTTCCTTATGTTTGTGCGGATGGGGATGCTTTGCCGCAAAATGAACTTGTCCGATTTCACTTCCTCCCTGAGCCATTCCAGCGGAGGGGACTTAAAGGGTTGGTCTTCAATGACAACATAACCGACCCCGAAATCTCGAAGAATCTCATAAATCTGCTGACGATCGGAAATTCGTTCCTCGACAATCCAGCGTATTCTTGAAGTCACCAGCAGTTTATCTGCTCGAAGGACAATCGCCTCTCGTTGGGGGTCGTGTTTCCGCACGAAAAAAACGAAATAGCCTGTATCGACGTTCGCGCTAAACAGGACACTCTCCCCCTTCTTATTTTCAAGGATATACTGTGCCGCTTGCTCGTAACCGTCCGCGTAACTGGGTTGTGATTGAAACGCGATGAAAAACTGATAGCCAGCGATGACCAGGAGCACAGATGAAAGCAAGACTTTCGACGTTCGGGACGCCAAGAAACTCACGATTGCCGCGGCAAAGAGGCAAAACGGCGGTATCCAGTAGATGGCGTATCGAGGGGCCGTTGCGCCTGTAAGGGTAATGAGCAGGTAGTAGATCAGTATCCAGAGCAGAAAGAGGAGCGGTCGTTTGTCCCTGCGGTATACGGACATACCCATTGAGACAAGGCTCAAAATGAAGACCGGGGGCGTCAAATGGACTTTCCAGAGGATTTTCGGATAGTATAACAGGTTGTTTGGCGACAGCCGCGAGGCCAGGCTTTTGTGGAAAATCCAACCGACATTCGTCTGTGAATATTTCAGGGTAATCAAAACAAGGGGCAACAACAGCAATGCGAGAATGAGACCTGAAATTGTGACCTTCTTTGTGAGCTGAACTTTCGGCCGTTTGGCAATGAGAAAATAAATCAAAAACACCGGCAGCATAAAAACCAACTGTTGTCTGGCAAACAGACTCAGAACCAGAAATCCTGCAAACGCATAGCCGTATCTGTTTTTATTTTTATGGCAGTATTGGTAAAAGTAAAAGGTCGAAGTAATAATCAGCGACAGGGCGGGGATTTCGGACATAACCATCTGTGAATACTCGACGATGAATGGTGTCGTGACAAACAGAATCGCCGACAGAAAAGCCGCCTCCTCATCGTATACCGACCGAATGAGCAGAAACCACGCCATTCCAGCCAGCAGCATAAAGCTGACCGTCATCAATCTCGCGGAAAAAACGGAGATGCCGAATATTGCATAGAAGGGCACCTGAGCCACCCCAGGAAGCAGGGGATGATGCCCCAACGAGAGCGCGGGGTATCTGGCAAAATATTGATAGGTGTATTTCATCGGGTGAGAAATCGGAAAATCTCTGATGAGGTCGTAAAAGTAGACGCCATTCATCATGTATCGAGGCATATCATCGCCAGGTGCAATGACGCGCTCATCCCGAATGCTTTGTGTCGAGAGAATCAGACTGACAATTCCCACCAGTGATAGGTAGATGGCAGACCGGTGTTTCCTGATGAAGGCAGGTATTGGGGTCACATTAAAAATCGACATGGTTATCGGCGAGTGATTGTGAACCAATGATGGTCACACCAGCACAGCAGGAAGGTGACTCCGCTGTAGAGGTAATAGAGGAGTTGCATTGGAAAGGCAAGAACGGCAAATAAAAATCCTCTTTGCTGAAGGAAGAAAGCGTACAATCTCTGATTGAAGCCCAGGACAATGGCGAGGAAAAGGGGGATGGGAGATAGCCACCAGAGACTAAAGATTGAACAAGGGAGTAATCCCACCGACAACCCCACCAGGCCAGCACTGACGCGATCGGCGGTTTTCAGGTTGAGGTCGTTGACCAATTGCTGATTTTCCAGCATCAATTTCGACCAGGGGATTGCACGATGGAAAATATCGGTGCGAAGTAAGCCACCAAACGTCCATCGCTTGAGGTGTTTGACCAGCAACTCCTTGTCGAGCAGGATGCGATACCCATCTGTCCTCAGACGATAGCCCAACTCAATGTCTTCGATGGAAGGCTTTGGATACCGCTGCTGATCGAATCCGCCGACAGCATGAAAGACTTCACGCCGAATCGCCCCGCAGCCTGCCCAGAAGGTGGCCGCCTCACAGTTGGATTGCTGGTGGACGAAATGGTGATAGAGGTTTTTATATTGGGAACAGAAGTTCCGTTCAGCGGGCGCGTCATCATAAGAGCCGAATATGGCCACTACGTCAGGATTCTGTTGAAAGCCAGCGATCACTCGCCCGATGGTCTCCGGCTGAACGACGACATCGGCATCGACGAAGAAAAGAATCTCCCCGCGAGCCTGCCTCGCCCCATGATTTCGCGCCGCCGCTGGCCCTGACTGCTTCGGTAATTGAAACACGGTTGTCCATTTTCTCCGGGCAATCTCCGCACTCTCATCGTTTGAAGCGTCATCGACAACGATCACCTCGAATGATCGAGAGGCAGATGCCCCCAAAGCATCCAGGCACTGATTGAGATATTGACTGCCGTTGTGTACAGGAACGATGACGGATATGAGCGGTCTTGCGTTCATCAGACACTCCACTGGGCAAATTTGCAACCTGTATACTTTCGCAGGCAATTGATGTCTTCTCTCAGATAACCAATCAACGAGTTTTGCAAGTTTTCGCTCAACACAGGTTTGTGGACCTTGTGAGAGAAGGGGAAGTAAAAGATTCGTTCAAATTTGTAGCCCCATTCGGGAGAGAATTGCCCCTGTATTTTATCGCCGAATTTCCCCGCCAAGAAATTCCCCAACCCGGTCTTACGCCGCTTCTGCTTTGAAGGATTTCTGATGATCTGATATTTGCGAGACCAGAAGTTTTCGTCAACATTGAGAAACTGAAAAATGCCTTTTAATGTATCCCGTCGTTTGAGATACAGATCATCCTGATTGACAATGAGAATTTGCTGCCTGGGGAAATATTCAAAATACTGTTGGAGTTGCATGAAGTAGCGGCTTCTGTTTACATAGTCACCGTTCACCGGGTTCTTTAAGACCTCATCAATGGGGCGGTCTTCTAACCTCTTGGAATAATAATGCACATATTGAGAAATGATTCGTTTGATGGGGTCTCCGACGATATAAATCAGCTTGACATCGGGAATCGCGTGAAAAATTCGTTGAGGCACATGAAGGATACAAGGGAAATTGGTGTATAGATGCGAGCACTCGCCGCGAACGTCGGCATTGCTGTGAAAGTGGGATTCGTACCATGAAAAACCCTTCGACCAGTTATGCTGATCGGAGAAAAAATTCAACTCCTTTATACACGACATAAAAATCTGTGGATGGTCGCGCAGGTAGTAATAGAGGCTTGTCGTTCCACATTTCATTGCACCGATGATAACCAAGTTGGGTAACATATCGTCCATCATTTATTTCTGCTTCATAGAACCGGGTAGATATTTCACGCTTTTTCGCCGACCCCCAGTACCCACTTCATGTCTTCGTCCAACAATGCTTTGTCCTGGTCTTTGATAAAAAATTGCGGCTCATTGACCTTCTTCCCTAATTGAATGGAACGGGCTTCCTCCATACCAAATACCTTTGCGTAGTCGCCATGAAATCCGTCACAAATTTCGCGAGCGTCGCATGTTGAGCACGCTTTGCCATGTGTGTATCCACAATGTTCCTCTGCTCGAAGTTTTGACTCCTCCCGGTACTTATCTTCCAAGCACTTTTGAGACGCGACAGCGTTCATCATGGCACTTGACCAAGAGTCGAGCCTATCTTTAAGGTGCCTCAACTTTCTACCCACTTTTGGAATTTTACCAAGTTGACGCAGTGGGTCTCGCAATACGCTCAACCTGACTCTCGGGCCAAATTGTGGTGGCGGCGTAGTCGCTCCTAACTTTGTTCGTTGAGGTTGCTGCCCTGTCCATGACCAACTTGCAAAGTCATTTTCGTGGACATCGTAGGGCAACTGTTGAAAGTTGTAAACGGACTTCCGATGTCTTTCGGCAACCATGCAGATGGGAAAGTACCGAACATTGCCTTCAACTTTTGCTTTTTCAAGGGTATCCAGTGCTTGATTCAAAGAATCGCCTATTTCACGATATGTCGGTACATTTTCTGCACTCCGTTTGCCCGTGCGCTGGTCATCGAATGGGTTGAATGCAAGGAAATTCACAACGAAAGCACCTGTACGCACACCGAGTTCAGCAATTTGAGGAAGTTGAGGCACAACTGCCCTTGACATAACACAGTTGATACGAAATGGAATCTCAGCTTCTTGAATATTTCGCAATGCCTCCATCTGTTTGACATGGGCACCGGGTTTCTGCACAATCACATCATAGACGGGGCCCAATCCCTGTACGCTCACAATAAAGTCGCGAAGCCCTGCTTCCTTAAATTGTAGGACTCGTTCCATATTATCTAAAACTTGAGCGTTGGTGATGATCGTTGGAGCCAGGCCAATCTCGTTGCAATATCTGACCAAATCATAGATAGGTTTCCATAGCGTCGGTTCACCGCCCTGAATATCGACAGAATTATTGCCGTATACATCGACCAGAGTCTTGCAAATCTGCTTTACCTTTTCAAGAGACATAAAGGCATGCTCCGGATGGTTTTTGTCCTCTATGCGATCTAAATAATAACAGAAGTGGCAGCGAAGGTTACAGGTCTGTCCAATCCATAAGATTCCGCGGCGAGTGATGCGGCGTTCCTTCGTCTTTTGCGGTATAATGCGTTTCACCGGCCGGTCTGGCAGAGCAATTTCCAGCGCCTTTTCCAGCAGAACTTCCGGTGATTCAAAATTTTGAGTTTCAAAACGGGAATGATTTTGATAGAGAGGGCTTTTCAACATAAAATTCTCCTTTCACCCATTGACCGCGCTTGAAGTTGCAATGTGGAAGTCCTCTAATTGAACTGGGGCAATCGGTCTGTTTTTCTGAAAAGATTCTTCCGCAGCTGCGATGACCGCTAACGATTGAAAACCGTCCTTGAAATCAGGCGAAGTGGGGGTGTTATGCCGCACACATTCGATAAATAGCGTCAGCGCATAAACATAAGATGGCTCGTTTGCAGGTGAAGTTAATTTTTTCCATAAAAATGAGAGATGGGCAAATTCTCTGAGTTGATCTAAGAATTGCCCCCAAACACCGCCTGTCACTGGTTGGGTGAGGCGTGCATACAGCGAGCGATACCTATCCAATGAGATTTTGCCGTTTTGGCCATAAATCTCTAAACTGGCTTCTTCAATACAACTGATTGAAAATTGAGATTGGACGGTTGTGCCGTTGTCGAGTTGCATTTGCAATACAGCGGTGTCGCCCTGAGAATTGATGTTGCGGATGTCGGCAAATACCGCTGTAATTTCCCTCCCACACATAAAACGTATGAGATCAATGTCATGGGAGGCCAATTCCAATAGAGCTCCTCCGCCCTCTCCCGGGATTTCCGCCCACCTGGGACGTGAATGCGAAACTGTAGAAAAGACAGAACGTATGCTCACAACGGGGCCAATAAGCCCATCATGGATATATTTTCTCGCCTGTTGATAAAGGGGATTCGATCGGAAGTTGAAGCCTAACATCGCGACTCGATTCTTTCCTTGCCAGGCTTTGATAACATCTTGGGCATCTCTTAAATGGGTTGCTATCGGTTTTTCTAAATAGACGTGTTTATCGGCAATCGCTGTCGCTATGGCAATCTGCGCGTGAGTTTGACTGGGCGTACAAATAATGACAGCATCTACATCCGCTAATGCTAATAATTCATGATAATCCTGGAAACATGAGGCGTTGGATATGAATTGGTTGGCTCGATTCAATTGAAAACTGTCTACGTCACATAACGCAACAACCCTGGCTCCGCCTAGCTTTTTTAATATCGGTAAATGCACTGATTGCGCGATGTCTCCACAACCAATCACTCCGATTCTGACTTCCCACGGTCTTTTATTCATAGGAACAATCTAAACATGTTGATTGGAGTTTTCTCACAACTAATGGGCATCAAAGATGCCAAGGTACTTGACAAGCCTTTTCGCCACAGCTTGATGCGCTTTCGCCGTCGGGTGCCCGTCATACGGGATTTTCTCAGAGGGTAAATCCGAATAATCCAGATATTTGATGTCAGCCTGTTCCAGATAGGGGATGAGCCGCTTCCCATAATAAATCGCTCCAGGGTAAATCAGGACATAGAAAGCATCGCTGCCAAATTTCTCCCGAAAAAGGCGACGGGATTCAGAAATGATTCGGGCCGTCAGTCGAATGTGATTTTCATTCACTCTCGGCCAATCGATACGGAAGTATTTGAGTGTCTGGCTTTTGCTGATGAGCCAATAGAGACGAGTTAAAATCGGTCTGCCTGATGTAAAACTCCCCCTCCTCACAAGCCTATCATCTCGGTCAAGGGTATAATAGGGATGATAACGCACAAAATATAGGGCCCGCATCGAACCAATCACGCGAGGCACATGACCATCAATGAAGGTATAGACCGATACCCCGTGCCCGGCTTGATCCACTTCTTCGGTAATCTCGTCGCTCTGGAGTTTGGCTAACATCTGCTGTGGGCCATAACCTCGAAATCCATAATTGTACGGCTGATATTCGGGGGCAAGTTGTGAGACATAAAATGGCATGGTTTCATCGTCATTAACGCCCTCGCCAAAAGTAAACGAACATCCAAAATAGAGGATAAATCCCACCGACTGCCGATCTGAATCTTTGATAGGGGTTATCCGACGGCTGTAGGCATCGGTTGAATAGACGACATCGTAGACCTGTTTGCGCTCTTTTTTCCTGATTTTCTTTGAAGTGAGCTGTGTGTTTGGTTTTGGCTTGTAGCCCAGGAGTTTGTCAGATTGAAACAGTCCATCGGTGTTGTGTTCTTCAAGCCTCTCTTGTTGATTGAGAAGATAAAATCCGCCTTCAGCACAACATAACATGATGAAAGCGAAAACGCCGCCGACCAAGAGTGCCGATATTCCTGGATAGGAGCGAATCATTTTCCGAAGGACGCTGAAGTGCTCTGCTTTCACCGAATCACCTCGCCAATCTTCCCCGGTAAAATCCCGCGGCGTTAGCAATCTGCGACAGCATCAGCAACCCCGCCAATTGGAAGGCGCGTCGTCCCTGAATCTGCGAAAACGGATACCGTAGCAAGTTCAGATAGAACGATTTCGGTTCAAGTCGGATTGGTCCCTGATTTCGTTGCGCACGCACCTGATGGTAATGGTAAGCCCCGCGACCGTAGTTAAAATGCTGCCTGAAGAACGTGCGCAACGTCAGTGGGTGCGCATGGTAGACTACCGCCTCCGGCGCATAAGCCAACCGATAGCCGTGGTGGAGCCATCGATTACACAGTTCCCGGTCCTCCGCTGCCGCAAGTGGAAAGGTGGTGTCAAAGCCACCGATGGCGCGGAAGCCATCCGCCGGTAGAGCGATGTTGTTGGAAGTGAAGAATTGCGCCTGATTCGGGTCAGCGTTGTAGTAAGTATAAAGATAATCAATGAGCCACTGACTCGCCGTTGAATACAGATTGTCAGCAAGGGCGTTGATCGTCCGACCACCAATCGCCGCATCTGGCGTGACGGAAAACTGGTCCGTCAGGGCAGAGAGCCAGTTTGTAGCCGGCGCACAATCATCGTCGGTGAAAGCGAGATACTCGCCTTGGGCGTGTTCCGCTCCGGTATTGCGTACAGTTGCTGGTCCTGCGTGAAATTGTGTAACCAACCTGATATCGATTTGATTTTCGTATGGGGTAACAACAGTTTTTGGCGGCGTTTGACTGCCGTCATCAACGACGATGACCTCGAAACGGTCACGGGGATATTTTAAGCGAACAAGGGCATCAAGACAGACCGCCAGTTTCTGGGGGCGACCGTAGGTCGGTATAATGATCGAAAAAAGGGGCGGTTTCGGCATTTTGTGGGAACAAAGCAAACAGCGTCTAAGGCTCACGTTGCTTCTCCAGCTTTTCGAGGTATGTGCGAATTTGTTCAAGTGACAGCCCACGCAAGCGATCATCCGTCGACAGCCCACGCAAGCGATCATCCGTTGTCAGCAGTTGTAAGACTTCATCAACTGTCAAGGTCTCCAAATACTCTCTGGCAACCTCTCGTCGAAAGTCTTCCATGGTGTAAGGCATGATTAATCCCTCCAATCGATATTTCTCAAACAACTTGTTGATAAGCGAACTCATATCTGTCGTGCGGTTTCGATACTGTGTTGCACCGGATGTAAACTTTTCCGGCACGGAACTGAAGAGATTCCAGATGGCGTTCGATTCGGTCTCTGGCATTTCGGAAAGGACAAGCAAACGAATCTGATGCGTTCCCCATATCATCTGATAGACGCCTTCTTGCAACGGCAAAAGCGGTACAACGTCTGCCAAATTCTGTGGAAAGCGGGTAGATACCCCATAGAGTCGAAACATCTCCTTGGGCAAAAGGTTGTGCAAATCGGGACTCACCTGTTTGCGATAATTGACATAATGCCCAATCAGTTCATCAACAACCCAATCGTCGAATGGCTCCTGCATGGATTTGTAAGAGAGCAGGTTGTGTTCGACCAGGTTCTCCAGCCCATCGGGGAGTTTTCCCTCAAACTGAACTTCTGCTTTCCGGATAATCACCATGTCAAGCCGCTGTTGCTTGAGGGACAGGTCCTTTTCCAACTCGACGGTAAATGGGGCGCCGGTGAAGAGATCCGTTAATGCGATACCAAACAAACGATGCCATAAGATCATAGCCATTTTAGAATATCACAATTGACCACAGAAAATCAACCTGAATGTCACCGGCATCACCGGTGGAGAATCGAACGGATAAAGGCAATCTCATCGGAACTGAATTCACCAAGCAAGAGGAATCCCGCCGGGATGATGAGACTGACTATCAGCAACTTCAACAAAACCAAAAATCCCGGCGTCGGCCAGAGGATTGCCAGTCCGTATGCCGGTCCACAGAGCAGTATACTCCGCAACAGTGTCGCTACGGGCGGCTGAACTCGCCAGATTTTGCAAGCGGCGAACATGAATGCGCTTGCACCCACCCAGGCCAGAACAGTGGTTGTTGCCGCTGCGCCGATTGCCCCAAAGCGTGGAACAAGTATCAGATGCCCAACCAGGGCCAGCGGCACGAGGGGCCCAGTCAAGGCAAAGGGCAATCCAGGCCGACCGGCAGCGATGAGCATTGATGCCGTAACAGCAATCATGGTGGATGCCAAAGCCCCGAAGACGAGGTTTGCCAGGAGAGGGGAAGCGGTGATGAAAGCATCGCCGTAAATGACGACGACGATCTCTTTTGCGGTGCCAGCCGTCATCGCTGCAAACGGCAATACACAAAATATCAGACGTATCGGCTGTCTGCTCATCGTTTGAGCGATCGCTTCCTGCCCCTCCCCGGATAACCGGCTCAATTTCGATAGCAACACTGGCGAAAGTGACTGCGCTAGAATGTTAACCGCAAAGGTCAGATTTTGCGCCGCCCCGTAGAAGCCCACCGCTTGGGGAGTTCCGCTTAACGCCTTAACAAACCACAGATCAAGCCTGCTGAACAGATTCTGTCCCAGGGTATAGAGGGAGAGCGGCATGGTGTAGTTCCACAAACGGCGAATTGGCAAAGTCGAGTGACTCGACAAGGGGGGCTGCACAAAGAGACGGGCTATCATCAGCATCACAACGGAGGCTCCGATACTTGCTAGAATTGCCCCGGTGATGGAAAGCCCCAGACCAACCAGCAGAAAGATCAAGACCAGTCGGCTTAACCAGTAACTCGCTGTCAAAATTGCCCGTCGCCCAAAATCCCCCCGCCCAACCAGAATTGACTGATGGAGCTGCCCCAGGGCAAAAACGGGAATATCCAATACCAAAATGCGCAAATAGGTCGCCAGTTTAGGTTCAGAAAGCCACGATGCCAGAACCGGGGCAACCGCGACCAGCAGCGCGACCGCGCCCAGGCTGACCCCAAGTTGAACCAGCAAAATCCTTGACGCCACCCCTTCCCCATCTGCGGCTTCGGCGACAAACTTCACGGTGGCACGGCTAAATCCCATAGTGATGACGATCTCAATAAAGACGACGATGCTGGACGTGACGGTTAGCAGACCATAGCCTTCTGGTCCCAGTTTGCGGGTGAGAAAACCTGCGGTCAGTAGACCGGTCGGCAGACTCAATGCCGCGGCGATGAAGCCTTGCAGTGTACCGACAGCGATGTGACGGGCATGAAAGGTCTCTGGCTCAAATGTCTCATGCTTCATAGGAATAGCCGCGCAAAAAGGGAAATCGATCCATCTCGTTTTTTACCAGGTTTATCAAATCACAATTCCACTCGATTGTATCTCAGCTCCGACGAGGCGACTGAAAAACAACACTCGCACAATCGTTCAAATAATCATCCAGTGTCTCAACACCCAGGAATTGACAGAGCCCCTTCAGATATTTTTTAGGCGCATCAACAAATGACTCATGTTGGAGTTCAAACAGATCTCCGTCTGGGATGTGTTTCTTGATCTCCGTGACCGCTTCGCACAGGAAAAAATAGTAATCGATACTCTCTCTGAGATTAAGGCTACGCCCTGCCCTTTTGGTTTTCTGAGAGATGGTGCTGATGTTGTCGTATGGGTTTCTGACTACATGGATGAACTTAATGGGGACATCAATGGTGTCCTGTAGACATCCGATAAGTTCAGGGTTGGCCTGCAATCTCAAGGTTGTGCTTTCGCCGTGTTTATCTCCGATGACTTTTAATTTCTCAAACTTTCCCTTCCAAGGCGAAGGCACATCGTAAACATACCCACCTCGCCTACGTTTGCCTTCGGCGTATAATCGAGATCTTTCAAGTAGAAGCGAGTAAATTTGTCCTCTACTGTACCGAGAATAGACATATTTGAGGACGTCTAATTCGTGGGCGATGACGATATTTGGATGTGCGTCGAGCAATGCCCCGATGAAGCTATGGCCGCTTCTCGGGTAACCGATGAACAGACAAAAGGTCTCAACACCTTCAAACAACCTTTGATGTTTCCAACCACCGAGCGCAGAGATTGGATAATCTCTTGCTAACTGCCAGACAATTTTGCACTTTCGATACAGTTCATTCATGGGTCATCTCATCCGTCTTTGAATCTTTCAATGCGATCCGCGGGTAAAGGCTCAGACGGTTATGCAGATTTGTTGTGCCGCATTTTTGAGCGCCGATGATCATCAGGTTTGGCAGATTTCCCTCTCTTGGTCTCATGGGCGTCTTATCTTCGGCACGGACCATTGCAGCCCGAATCGTGGGAGATTAGGACATACGGGGGATTTTCATGACCTGTTTGAGGACGTTACCGCGAAGTTGATCTGGAATTTGCTCCCCAAGCAGTGAAAGAAACGTCGGTGCCAGGTCTAATAGCGGAACGTCGTCAACTGTTCCCCGTTGGCAGATGGAGTCTCCTACAGACAAGTCATTGGATTTCCGATTGGCTATCCTGCTCTGTCAAATGCCGATGTCGATGTAATTCAAAGTTAAGCATCCGCTGTCCTGCATCACCAACCCCGAAGGCGTAACCCGCCATTTCGCCGATACTGTGCGCTATTATCCCGACAATTAACGCTGGTAGGATACGTGGCAGGAGTTTGCGCTGATTGCATCGGCCTAGCCTTTCCAGCATAGGGCGAAGATACATCAGCGGAATCAGAGCACCTCCGCCCGTGTACAGCAACCGTCGGAACAATGACCAGCCTTCGTTCTGCACGCGAGACGCCGCCAGCACCTGTCCAAAATTGAATCGCAACGAAATGAAAGACGAAAACCGCGAAACGTTGATGTGGGATGCCTTCGCCGCAGGTTCCAGGTAAAGCTGATAACCCTTGTTTCGTAAGTCTTGATGCAGAACGCTTTCTGTTTCCAGTATCGCTTCAAGTTCAGGGCCGTAGTCGATAAGAATTTTGCGTTTGTAGGAACTGTTGTGTCCGGGCACTTCGTCAGTTACGCCACCCACTGTGGATTCCCCCCAGCGACCGTAGTCCATTAAGAAATTTGTCCAGCTAATCATTCCATTCGGATTGGCGTTGGTCATCACTGGGCCGACCGCCGCCCAGGGCTGTTGGTGCGCCTTAATCAAGGCTTCTGCCCAATCGGAAGCAGGATAGGAGTGGTCTTCAGCAAAAGCGACCACCGGCGCGGTCGCTTGCTGAACCCCGGCGGCGATGGCGGAGGCTTTTTTTCGGATCTCGCCGACTTCAATAACGCGCACACTTTGAAAATCTCCCAACGCCGATTCATCAAGCTTAAGCCGATCTTTCGCGGGCGCAACAATTACGATTTCAAGCCGATCACTGACCGTCTGTGCGCGGAGATGCTGCATTGTTTTGCGAATCGCCGCATAGTGAGTGGGGGTAACTATCACGACGGACAGATCCGGGGGGTGTAGCGAATCTGACAGATTAACCGATTCAGCCATGAATCATCTCCTGAATCACATGCCCCTTCATCAGTTCGGGAATGGGTTCGCCCATCAAAGAAAGAAATGTCGGTACCAAGTCCAGGACCTGAACTTCATCGAATGCCTCTCGATTCCAGATGAATGGACCAGCAGCAGCAAAGAAACCGTTTGTCGAGTGGTCGCTCCGACGATAAAAGTCGGGTTTCCGCTGCACCAATTCTGCCTTGGGATGCACGACACGTTCCATAAAGCGACCGGGTTTCCACTCCACAAATAGATCGGGAAGAACGGTCGGCGGGGCACACCGAAATAACTCGACGGTCTTTGAAACCCGTGCCACCGCAGGCGTATGGGTCTGTGGGTCAACGAGTTGTTTGAGGTCTGCCTCAATACGGTCTAGCAAAGCCTCATATTCGGCACCGGGGGCAACGATACCCTCCGGTTCCCGTCCTCTCAGATTAACACACACGAGGCTCATATAGGGAGCCGGGATAGCAAAGGCCGTCGTCTTGCGCCAGTTGGTCCCGTTCCGAAACTGGTCTGCCAGCAAACGTTCCCGTTTTTCTCGCGGCAAATGGCGACTCAACGCAATACGCCATGGCTCCGGCAGTATACGGCGTACCAGGTCTATCGGTCTCAACGAAACTTTGTTGGATTCAGGGGGGGCCTGATAGCCCAATTGTCGAAAGAAGGCTTCGATGAGGCCCGTCGTTGGATACTCGTCTGTCATGCCCACCGAAGACACAATGAAAACGTTTGATTCACGAGGCAATTGCGCCAGCAGTTGCCCCATCTCATGGTCGATTGCCCGGTAAACACCCCGGATGGCGTGAGTCAGTTCGTTCTCCGCTCTCTTTTCACTGTCCTGGACTTGCGGACAGTATTGCCAGAATTGATGGTTTGCCGCATGCGATTCGGAGAAGACAATCACAACAAGGTCGAAAGGGTCTCCTTTGAGCAGGTGACGACACAACGCCCCTTTTTTCTCAACATGATTCAACAAGTGGCGATAGAGCTGCAAGTCCTCCTTAAAAGTGCTCTCATGCTTTTCAAGGACGGTGAGCTTCGGACCAAAATCACGCTGGATCTCTTTCAGGAGTTCAGGCGGCTCTGAAGCGGTACGGAAATAATGCGGGTCCCAGTTATTATGGGTCGCCCAGTTTGCAAGCTGAATTCCTGGTAGCCCGGACAGCGGCTCGCTGTCGGGCACGTCAATAATAGCGACCTTTTTATCCCGTCCACGCAAATACGACCAGAAAGGAGGTGCATCTACATCAAGGCCAGTAACGGTTTTCAGGTCATAAGTCCCAGGTTTGAGTTGACGGAAATAGTAATAACCGTGCTGGCTACGCGAGATACCGCTGAATAGCGATACCCATACCCCATGTTCGCTAATCAGTTCCGGACCAGCGGTTTTACCCCAGCAGCCGCGTTTCATGATTGAGGCAATTGTCGGCAAGTGACCTTCTCGCACCCAGCTTTGGATCAAATCAGCATCCCCAGCGTCGAGACCGAAAATGACAAGCGGTGATGTCTTCGTATCAATTACCATTTCGGTTTTCCTTATTCTGACAAATCGTCTGATACAACTGGACAAATCTGTCCACAAAAGCATCTTCACTAAATTGTGCCAGTGCAACTTCACGTCCCGCTTTTCCCATCTGTTCCGCCAATTCACGCTTCCTCAAAAGCCGCAACAGGGCTTCAGCCAGGGCATCAACATCGCCCGGTGGAACCAGAAAGCCGGTCCGACTATCTTGAACAATTTCAATGACCCCGCCTGAAGCACTGGCAACCACCGCAGTTCCTCGCATCATCGCGTCCACGGCAACGAGGCCGAAAGGCTCTGCCCACCGGGAAGGGATGGCCTGTACCCAGGCAGTTGAAAAGAGTCGTTCCATCTCAGTTCGCGGAAGGTATCCGGGCATAGAAATATTCGAGGACAAGCCTAGAGCCGCCATCTCTCTTTTCAGGGCTTCTTCTTCAGGGCCTTTCCCTAGCAGAATCAGCTTCGCCTCTGGAATCTGCGCCACGACTTTCGCAAACGCACGTATCAACACATCCGCCCCTTTTTCCCGGACCAAACGTCCGGCAAATGCTACCGTCGGCGGTGGTATCAAAGGTGGACGCGGCGATCGAGCAGGCACACCGTGCCAAATGACCTCAACTGGCGCAATGCCATCCGCCATCAAACCCGCTCTAACGGCTTCGCTGCCAGCCACAATCCTATTGAAAGCAGGTCGCCATCGTCGCCAGAGTTTCATCTGGAGCATCAGCGGGAGCCAGTCCCGAAGCGGCAAGCAGCGATTGTGATAGCAGATTGCTCCGCTTCGACTTTGGCAAGCTGTCCCGTCGGGTAGCATCTTGGTGCCCAGCGGGCAGATTGGTCGATACCAAACCACATAGTAAAGGCTTGGCACCTTCCGGAGTAAAGGCAGAATCAAAGGCGAAAGTTGGGTCAGAAAGAGCGTCACATGGACAACATCGGGCTTGAATCCCGCCAGAACTCGCCGGAATTGCCAGAAAGCCCACGGATTCGCCGACTGGAGTAATGTGCGGAAACGCGATGTTGTGCCAAAGCATTCGTAATCCGCATGGCTTTCGCCCGCGCCGGGTCGGGCACTACTGGCAAAAATTCGGGCATCGTGTCCACGCGCTCGTAGCCCCTCTCTCAGGGCAAGCGTCAGAAGTTCTGCCCCCCCCGTCGGTGTTGCATAATCGTTAACGAGTAGAATTTTCATCAAGCAGCTCCGGAAGGGAAACAACACAACCCGTTCTTGCCGATTCCTCGGCTGATTCAATAACGACCAGGCTACGGTATCCATCCTGTAGGTCCGGTTGGACCACTGGATTTCCTTGTACAGCGCCCACAAATCGCTTGAGCGCGGCTTCGTAGGACGGCTCCCAGCCAGGCACAAGGAGTTTCTTCAGGAAGTAGCGGCTACCGCCGAAAGACTTCATCCGCTGCCACAGCCATTTCAGACGACCCGAATCGCGGCTCGGCTGAGTGAGCTCAACATCCGACGAATGATACCGATCTACGGTCAATTTTCCCGCCTCGCCGTAAATCTCGAAGCAATCCGCATCAACGGTGTTCATCGAAAAGAAGGACTGAACCATCACGCCGCTTTCAAGCCTCAAAGTTAGCATTGCGCTATCGTCCTCGCTACGCAGAGACTGAATCACCGCTGATACTTCGCAAACCTTTTCTTCAAATAAAAAATGGACCAGGTCGATGTGGTGCGAAGCCAAATCCAGCAGCACACCGCCGCCGCTTTGTCGGGTTTGCTTCCAGACCGGCAGATTCAGCATCGGTGCAGAGAATACGGAGCGGATGCCAACCAATTCTCCAATTCTGCGCGATTGAATCTCTCGCTTGAGATTCTGGTACAACGCATTGAACCGATAATTGAACCCAATCATCCCAACCCGCCCTGCACGCTGCCACGCCTCCAGCACCTTTCGTCCCTCATCCAGATTCGCCGCCAGCGGTTTCTCCAGATAGACGTGCTTTCCGCTTTCAAATGCCGCTATCGCAACTTCCGCATGTAAACCTGTTGGCAGGCAGACCACCACCGCCTCCACCGCCGGCATCGCCAGAAGTTTCGGATAATCGGCGACAGCGACAGCCCACGGCGCACGGCGGTTGGCTTCCTCCCGTCGTTGCGGGTCCGGTTCCGCCAGCGCAACCAGTTCAGCGCCGGGGAGGTTTGTCAAGATGTTCAGATGGACCAACTGGGCAATGCGTCCGCAGCCGATTAGCCCGACTTTGAGTAGTGGCATCTTGTGTTTTTTATTCATTTCAGTTCCTGAAATCCACAATCTTATTATAAATCCAACCTAGCAATGCCCCACCGAGCGTTCCGATCGCAAAGCCGTAGGCAAACCCGATGATGCTCCCCAGCAACGAAACCCGGTATCCGATAAAGAACTGACTCAGGAGTTGGAGATGGGGACCGACGACATATCTCCCATCTGGCGTGATATGACCGCCCTTGATGACGAGCCAGTTGGTTGCGATGAAAATGACCAGTCCCAGCAGGATACCAGCCGTCAATCCAAGCACTTTGATCTTAAAGCGAAGGATGGCGTCGAAAAGTTTCTCTTCATCGGGGGTTTTGAGGTTATGTGTCATTTTTCTACCTCATTGAATTCGGCGTCAACTATGAAACGAGTAGACTTTCGTCAGAGGTGCATCACATCAATTTTCGTAAGTGCCTCACTTTTGTCCACTGAACCGCCTCATTTTCTCCTGTCAAAGCAGTAATTTCTGGTTAGGATTTTGCGAATTGAAATGCCTTAACAGCATTTCCGTTTGTCCTTGCGCTTCAGGAGTTTGAGTGCCTGGGTCGCATGCTCCTGCCAATGCGGTGTCCAACCCGCGTGCAAGGCTTCAAACCAACTCACCATCTGGGAAACGAATGAATCCACCGGATCTGATCGGCTAGACATCTCGTTCGCTATTGTCAGGGCTTCGTCCTGCAGGCTATTAAATTCCGTAAGAATCTCAGATAGATGAAACAGAACCTCATCGGCAGCCGTGGTGCCTATTCGATTACTCAACGGCTCACGAAGTTGTTCGATTTGAACTTTACGATGGAAAAACGCTGTGTAGTCTGATGTCATCGTCATCTCCCTCCCTAAAGAAATTCCGGGGGTTCTTCCTGCATTTGTTCAGTTGCGCTACGGAGTGCATCTTTTATGGATTGGATCTGCTCTTCGGTGAATCTCTTCCGCAATTCACGCCTCAACTGCTTAGGGCTCAAGCTTTTATCTCTGATGTTTTTTAGGTGTGTCTTAATCTCACGCCACCAGTGACGGAAATTTCTCGGGTCTCGGGGCTCATCGGGCTGGTAGCCACCAACCGGCTCACCCAGCAGTCGGGCAAGATGTCTTGCAACAACTATTGTGTTCCCACGAACTTGCTCGCCGACTGCCCGCGCCATCAGAACAATGAAAGTCACTGTCGCAAGTTCTTTGATCGTGCGTCCAACATTGAGCCATGCCTCTGCCACAGCCTCCTGACTTGTCGGAGGGTTCGTGGATATCCATATATGGTTTGAACCGAAGGCATAATTTGACAGGCAACAGGTGCCCATTTGGTCATCCCTCCATAAATCTGCGCCACCTGGGCACCGATGACTTCGGGTTTTGAACCTGGGGCCACGTCAAAGTCCCCACCATCCGGGTATGGGATTTCACCCCCCCTGAACCAGTGACAGCGGCACACTCTGCTCGACAAGCAGGCGCGTCAGTTCATGTTCGACAGCCTCTTTGAAACAGTCGATTCAGAAGTCTAATCATCAAAGTCGATCCAAAAAGTCGCTCAAGGAAACCAACTGCGCCCGCTTTTTGACGATGTAGATGAAAAGCCCGAGAAAGAAGTTCCACAGGTACGCAAACAGCCACCCCCATATAAAGCCCCAAAACAGACCATAACCCAATCCGATAACGGCACCTCTCAACGTAATAGTATACCCAATAAAGTATTGTCCGAGCAATTGAAATTTTGAGGTATCGGCATCGTTGCCGCTTAAAACCAACCAGAGCGTCGCCAGAAACATAGCAAGACCACAGACTGTCCCTAGGGCGGTTGCAAAGCCGAACTTGTCCATTCTGGCAAAGGCGCGTTTAAGGGCTTCATCAGAAGCAGTCTGTATCTGCGCTTGCTGTGCGGCGATTTGCACGGGAACGCGGGGCTGTGTTGCGGCAAGTTGTCTCAATTCATCCGCCGCTGTTTCCTCGCCGACCTTGATCTCTTCGTGATATTCCTTCTCGACGTTCACCTGCCACAGATCATACTTGGCCCCCATGATATTCTCCACCGCCAGCATCGCTGTCAGCATGGAGTGGTCTTGATTGTTGTATTTGTGCATCCCGTTGCGGCCCACCAGTTGCAGGTTTTCAATCCCATTAATGAATTGACGGATGACTTCCAGCGAACCCCGATAGGTGGAATCGTAAACCGGATAGGCTTTGGGCATGCGCACAACGGTGCCGTCTACAACGTCGGCGGCCTGGCAAAGCCCCAACGCCTCCACTTCTCTTTTTGCAAGCGCAATTAAATCCTCATCGGACATCGTCCACAGTCCATCCCCCTCGAAACAGAAATACTCCATCCCCAAACAGGTTTTGCTCGAATCAGGAACCATGTCGGGACTCCAGTTCTTGAAGTTCTGAATTCTCCCCACTTTAACGTCGGGGTCATGAATATAGACCCAGTTATCGGGGAACAGATCCGGTTGGTCAATAATCAGCGCAACCGTCAGGAAATCCCTGTAATTCAGATTCATCGCCGCTTGCAAAACTTTCTGAGGGGCAGCAGGGGAGAATTTTTGAATCAATTCCCGTATCGGCATGCTGCTGATAAAATCAGTGCCAGAGACCAACTCCCGCTTGCCATCCCGCTCGACCTCCACCGCTTCAACCCGATTATCCGTCCAGAGGATTTTTTCAACTTCCGCTCCCCGGTAAATTGCGCCGCCTTTCCGTTCAACGGTCTGAGCCACCGTCTCCCACATCATGCCTGGACCAAGCCTCGGATAATCAAAGGCGTCAATCAGCGTTTTAATCACGCCGCCTTTATCTCTGGTGTTTTGCCCGATGAGCGCGTTTTTCAGCGCCGTCAAGAGCGACAATCCTTTAATCCGTTGCGCCGCCCATTCCGCTGTAATTTCGCTACACGGGATACCCCAGACCTTTTCGGTATAGGTTTTGAAGAAGATTTCGTAAAGACGCCTTCCGAAACGGTTAGAGACCCATTGCTCAAATGTTTCTTCCGGCAGTTGTGGAAAGAGTTGGGCTTTGAGGTAGCTCAGAAGAATCAGAAGGCTATTCCAGAGTCCGAGACTGAATAAGGCATTAGAAGCCTGAAGCGGATAGAAGAAGAACCGTTTGTTGTAGTAAATGCGCGAAAGCCGCTTTCGATGCAGAAAGTCCGCCCCTAACACTTCATGCCACATCGCCTCGACCACGCCAACTTTGGTAAAGAAACGGTGCCCGCCAATGTCGAAACGGTAGCCTTTATAATTCACCGTTCTGGCAAGCCCGCCGACAGTCCGATCTTTCTCAAGGACCGTCGAAGGGATACCAGCCTTGCACAGTTGATATGCGGCGGTCAGACCCGCGGGGCCTGCGCCGATGATGATGACGTTTCTATCCTTATGCTTGAACATAGTTGAAATTTTTTGTCGTTACCAATTCACATTCTCGGATTTCCAATATATGCCGCGTCTCTCCATTCCAACGACTCAAGCATTTTAGCACAAATTTAGATGCGGAGTCAACACGAAAAAAACAGTATTTCCCTTGCAATTGAGCGCGACTTTTGGTAATATGAGTCAAATGACGCTGAAGCGACCTCTCCCCCGGCCCCTCTCCGAAACGGAGAGGGGAGATGCTCCCCCTTCCCTCCACTCCCTCCCCGTTCCCCCCTGTGGTCTTTCCCCCCCTATGGTCCCCCCGCGGACGGGGGGACAGGAGTGGACGGGGGACAGAAGGGAGGGCCGGGGTGGGGGGGAAGGGGGTTGGGGGATTGGGTCACAACTTATTTCACAGAGCACCTGATGCTTACGGAGGCTGCACGGGGAGCTGTCACAAAAATTGCCGGGTACCTTGGCCATGTCCATTTTTGTGATTCTGACGGGAGGACTCGGATTCGCTGTTCACACGAGACGAAGCGGCGTGTTAATGAATACTGCGAACTTTCTATCATTATTGGATGTCAAGGGTTAGGGGTTAGCTAATACCCAACACCTGATACCAGACACCTAATACCAAATTGCGTTTCAGAAAGTAATCTGTCTGCTCGGCTTGGATTGCCAAATCCAAGCCCACATCCGATGGATTTGACAATCCATCGGGAGCAATCGTTACTTTTTAGATTGCAAATTGGTATAAGCCAGGAGGGAATGAAATTTGAAGAGATATGTTAAGGCAATGACGATGCTCATCGGCATCATTGGCTATTTGGGGTGCACCCGAGACACAACGAAGCTGAGTTGGAAACTGATCCATTCAGGAACAGACGCTCACTTATACAGTGTCCATTTCGTTGACGCTAAACACGGGTGGGCAGTTGGCGCGAATAGCGTGGTTTTGAGAACAAAGGATGGCGGTTCAAAGTGGGATATCCAATCGCAGAAAAACACGCTCTCGACTGATGCGCTCAACAAGGTTTATTTCCCTACCTTAACCCACGGCTGGGCGGTGAGTCGTATGGGGCAAATTTACTATACTGGAAGCGGCGGCAAATCATGGACTCGGCAAGACAGCGGCACTCAAAAGGGATTGCTTGACCTCTATTTTGTCAGCCCGACAGAAGGGTGGGCGGTCGGAGGTTCCGGGGTCATCCTTCATACAAATAGTGGGGGGGGGCGATGGGAGATTCAACAGGAGCCATTTGCCAATCACTTATGGGCTGTTCACTTTGTTGACGCCCGGAACGGTTGGGCTGCCGGAGAGGAGGGAAAGCTCTTCAGGACCCAAGACGGGGGCAAACGTTGGCTTGAACAGTCGAGCGCTACAGACCAACCGTTGCTGGGGGTTTATTTCACGGATTTGCAAAACGGCTGGGTGGTCGGCGTCAATGGGCTCATTTTGCATACAACCGATGGCGGCGCGAACTGGAAGCCACAAACTAGCAATACCAATAAAACCTTGCGCGGCGTCGCATTTCTCAACACACAGCAGGGGTGGGCAATCGGCGAAGATGGCTTAATTCTTCGTACCACCGATGGTGGGCAAACCTGGGGGTTACAACCGAGCGGGTCCAAGCAAAACCTTTTGGGTATCTATCTGTATAAAGATCGCGGTTGGATTGTGGGGGCGAAAGGCACCATTTTACGTCTGGGTTAGATTGCACGAGATGGGGCAATCAAATGACGATGAACTCACCAAAATGTGCTGAAAGGGCAACTCTGACTCGCGATTGAGGACAGTTCTATTGTAAGGTGAGGTTCCGGCTATCATGGCATTAAAAATGCTTTAACTCCTAACAACTCCGTAACCGTTCAGGGGGTCTATGGAACAGATCTGAAGATGGGTGATCTGCTACCCCCTGGGAGGGCGACGCTCCCGCGGAGCGAAAGGTTCGGCAGGAGCCTTACCCTCCCGCCTGAACGGTTACACAACTCGATGAAAGTCGCTCAAACGTTTAGCGCAGAAAGGAGCAAAAGATGAGTCGAATAAAGTTTTTAGGCGTCACGATCAGCCTATTTGGACTGTTGAGCAGCATTCCCTCTTTGACAACCCTTCGCGCACAAACCTTACAACGAGGACAAATCGTCTTTATGTCCAGTCGCGATTCAAAGTGGGATGGGAAGTGGATCGATAACGATGAAATCTACGTGATGGACGCCGATGGAAAAAATCCCCGCAACTTGATCCATCATCCCGCACAGGATCGGTATCCCGCATGGTCCCCGACTGGTCAAAAGATTGCCTTTGTGTCCGATCGAGATAAAAATTTAGAGATTTACGTGATGGATGCCGATGGAAAAAATCCCCGCAACTTGACCAACCATCCTACGCATGATGTGCATCCTGCTTGGTCACCTGATGGTCGAAGGATTGCCTTCACGTCAAAACGAGATGGGGAGGAGGACATCTATGTGATGGACGCGGATGGGACGAACCTCCGCAACCTGACCCATCATCCTGCTGGAAATTTTACCTGCAGTTGGTCGCCTGATGGTCGGCAGATCGCTTTCGCGTCCTATCGAGATGGAGACGCGGAAATCTACATCATGGATGACGATGGGGCGAACCCTCGACGCCTGACGCATCTTCTAAGAGGCTGTTATAACCCTGCTTGGTCTCCCGATGGTCGAAAGATTGCCTTTGTTTATACCGAAGGCGCTGGGATTAATGGAGATCTGAATGTTGAAATCTATGTGATAGATGTCAACGGGAATAATCTCCGCAACCTGACAGATCATCCCGGGCAGGACCTTGAGCCCGCGTGGTCGCCTGACGGTCAGAAGATTGTTTTTATGTCTCTCGGACGTGCACAAGGTACGGAGGGGAATGAAATCTATGTGATGGATGCTAATGGGAAGAATCCCCTTAACCTGACCCACCATCCCGCGATAGATAGCCACCCCTCATGGTTTGACCCCGCCTTTGCACGTGCTGTCTCTCCTGCTAGAGGGCAATTGACGCTGTGGGGGAGAATCAAACAAATTAGCAAATAAAATCGGAGGTATCAACCATGACGAAACAACCCAATCGATGGGAATTCATCGTCGTGAGTATCCTGCTCATGACGTTCTCTTATCTGGTGATCGCTGGCTGCGGCGGTGGCGAGGACATCAAAACCACCGACGAGCCCAGCAGCAAAAGGGTTGGGAGCATTCGTGGCGCAATTGCCCCTGCCGCCCCTAACGCCGAGGTGCGGCTTTTCAAAAACGGACAGCAAATCGCCACGACGAAACCCGATGCGAATGGAAACTATGTGTTTGCGGACGTAGAACCCGGCGCTTATGAAATTATCGTTGTCGCAGATGGGTATAAATCGCTTTCGCCAGAGGCCGTCGTTGTGATTGTGGGTCAAACCGTCACGAAGAATTTCGCGCTCGAACGGCTTGTGACGAAACTAACAGGGATTGTCGTCGCTCCGGATGGGAGTTGGATTGAAGGTGCCGTCGTGACGGCCAAAAGCAAAGCAGGGGAAAAGATTCAAGAGACGGATCGGTTTGGGGTATTCACTTTCGAGGAGATCTGGGTAGATGTGGAGATTACCGTGACCGTAAAAGCGGAAGGGATGGAGGAGCAAACACTCAAGGTGGATGCGATTCGACCCGGTGAGACGGTGAAGCGGCAGATTGATATGGTTGCGCGCCCCGAAGGCCCAAAAGGGGATGCTGTTGGATCAAAAGTGGGTGACAAATCGCCAGATTTCTCGTTATCTGACATCAATGGAAATCCGATTACCCTGAGTGACTACCGCGGTAAGAAGATTATTCTCCTCAACTTCAATCGGGGCCAATTCTGACCGGTGTGCCCAACGCAGTTAGGTAAACTGCTACAAGGAAACTACAATGCAATCAAGGCGCTCGGTGCCGAAGTGATTACAATCAGCCACGAACCCATCGATGTCAACAAAAGGCTTGCGCAACAACACAAGCTCGAATTTCCTTCACTGTCAGATCCGGCCCGCTCCACCATCAAAGCGTATGATGCTGTCGATGGCGCAATTAACATCGCCCAGATTACGTTCTTCGTGATCGACAAAGAGGGCGTCATCCGCTGGCGCTCCCGAGTTTTCAGCAACTGGAATCCAGATGACCTGCCCCCCATCAATGTCCTGCTCGACGCAATTCAGCAGGCACAGTAGGGTTCAGGTATTAGGTTCAGGTATTAGGACTGACAGTTATCTTTACCATCAAACTCTCCATAAGAATGCTATCTAAAGCTGGAGGTGACTCTCATGAATCGGTATTTTGAGGGGATATTCGTCGGTGCGATGCTAATGGGGCTGTTGGCCCTCTTTTCAACGAGCTTCGCAGAAGACGGGAAGTGGACAAAAAAAGCGGACATGCCAACTGCAAGATCGGAAGTCTCTACCAGCGTCGTGAACGGAAAGATTTATGTCATTGGGGGCGAGTTGGTAGATGCGCGAGTGGCTTTAACCGTCGACGAATACGACCCCGCGACGGATAAATGGACTTCAAAGAAAGCCGTCATGCCAACCCCTAGATTTGGTTTATCTACCAGTGTAGTGAATGGGAAGATTTATGCCATTGGGGGACATAACTTTGGGCCCCTTTCGACCGTCGAAGAATACGATCCTGCAACGGACACCTGGACGAAGAAAGCGGACATGCCAACCCCAAGAACGAATCTCTCCACCAGTGTGGTGGATGGGAAAATCTATGCCATTGGGGGGGCGGGTGGGCTCTCGACCGTCGAAGAGTACGCTCCCAAGACAGACACCTGGACAAAGAGAGCCAATATGCCAACCCCCAGGTTCGGTTTATCCACCAGTGCCGTGAGTGGAAAAATTTATGCCATCGGGGGTAGTGCTGGGGGCACCGTCGAAGAATACGACCCGAAAACGAACAAATGGACAAGGAAAGCGGACATGCCAACCCCAAGAGTGCATTTATCTACCAGTGCCGTGAATGGAAAGATTTACGCCATTGGGGGGTCACAGATATGGCCTGTGCTTCTTTCGACCGTAGAAGAATATGATCCAATGACAGACAAATGGACGAAGAAAACTGATATGCCAACCCCAAGAGTCTATTTCTCCACCAGTGCCGTGAGTGGAAAGATTTATGCCATTGGGGGATTTGGCCCTGATTTTGTGACGCTTTCAACGGTGGAAGAATATGACACGGGATTTAGAGATTTAGCGGTCAAAGCGAAAGGGAAAATCGCCACGCTGTGGGGAAAACTCAAAACGGACAACTGAAAAGGAAGCGAGGCAATTAAACTTTCCGTAAATACGTAATTTTGTCAAGCTGGAGGTGACTCTCATGAACCGGTATTTGATTTGGATATTAGTCGGTTCAATGCTCATGGGGCTGTTGGGGATATCTTCAATGAGCCTTGCCGAAGAAGGAAAGTGGGCTAAGAAAGCGGATATGCCAACACCCAGATCGGGGTTATCGACATGCGTGGTGAATGGGAAGATTTATGCCATTGGAGGGGGGGAAATCCCCTCGATAGTGGAGGAATATGATCCGGTCACGGATATATGGACCAAGAAAGCCAGCGTGCCAACGGCAAGAAGTGCTTTCTCTGCCAGCGCCGTGAATGGGAAGATTTATGCTATAGGGGGTATGGTAAAAGGGGAAACTGTTTCGACGGTAGAAGAATATGATCCGGTGACGGACAAATGGACCAAGAAAGCCAACATGCCAACCCCACGTGCATGGTTATCCACCAGCGCGGTGAACGGGAAAATTTATGCCATGGGAGGTGAAAGGGTAGCAGGTGGGTTTGGCTTAGTTGTGCCAACTGTAGAAGAATACGATCCGGTGACAAACAAATGGACCAAGAAAGCCGACATGCCACCGCCAAGATCGGGATTATCCGCCAGTATGGTGAATGGAAAAATTTATACCATCGGTGGGAGCGCAAAATTCGTAACAGTAAACGAATACAATCCATCAACAGATAAATGGACCAATAAAGCCGACATACCAACAAGAAGAGGGTATCTTTCCACCAGCGTGGTGAATGGGAAGATTTATGTCGTTGGGGGTTGGGATGGAATGGATAAGTTCTTTTCGACCGTCGAAGAATATGACCCATCGACGGATACATGGACAAAGAAAGCCAGTATGCCAACCGCAAGAGCATGGTTATCCGCCAGCGTAGCCAATGGGAAGATCTATGCCATTGGAGGTTCTAACGGTCGTATGGTGCTTGCGACCGTGGAAGAATATGACACGGGATTTAGAGATTTAGCGGTCAAAGCGAAAGGGAAACTCGCCACGCTGTGGGGAAAAATCAAATCCAGATATTAACACCTAACACCTAATACCTATCACGTTTCACGCATTACGCATCAGGAGGCATCTATGGGTTGGAGACAGTTTGGCTTTTTAAGCCTGATCGCCTGTACTTTAGCGTTTTGGGGGTGTTCGGACGACGCTGGCGACAAAATGACAACGATGAAGAACGATGAACCTGCGCTGCTTGCGTCGAACTTTACGCTCCTGAACACGGAACTTGAGGAAGTAAGTCTCACGGACTATCAGGGCAAAGTGGTCCTTTTGGATTTTTGGGCGACGTGGTGTAAGCCATGTCGGGAAGAGATTCCGATTTTCATCGACCTTTACGACCAGTATCGCGCCCAGGGGTTTGAGATGATCGGCATCTCAATGGACGACGAGCGATTGAAAGTCGTCGAGCCCTTCATCAAGGAACTCAAAGTCAACTACACGATTCTACTTGGAGAACCTGAACTGCTTCAAAAATATAACGTCCCTGTGATGCCTTCTGCGTTCCTCATTGACCGCAGTGGAAAAATCGTGAAAGCGTTTCACGGCGCACAGGGCGCAAAATCAACTTATGAAAAGGAGCTAAAGAAGTTACTATGACAATGAAACTTACCGATAATGATAGACTTCGGAAGTCTTTGAGACTTCGGAAGTCTGGCAAAATATTAGCCATGCTGCTACTGGGAGTGGCTCTGGTGATTGGGGCAGGTTGTGGGAGCGGCGATACCCCTACAGACCCGGAAACCGGCGATTCCCCCGCAGCGATACCGACCGGTCGCTTGAGTGGGCAAGTGGGAAAGATTGATGGAATTGAGATCTCTATCCGCGTCCTGCAAGATGGCAAAGTGATCGCTTCCACTCAAGCCGACGCCGCTGGAAATTATCAGATTGACAAAATTGAACCGGGGACTTACACCGTTAAAATCACCGCGAAAGGTTATGAAACCACTGACCTGACGGTGCAGATTATCGCCAATCAAGTGACATCACTGGATAAGGTGGGGCTCAAGGCGTTAGGCATCCTCGTTGCCAACATTCGTGGGTTTTTATCCGATCAAGCCACAAAGAAAGCCCTCAAAGACGTTCGCGTTCAACTCATCGATGAATTCGGGAATATCCGTGACACCCTGACGTCGGCGACGGGCGGCTTTGAATTTGAAAACGTCCCTGCACATCGGCAATTTACCCTCATCGTCGCGCACGACACATACGAGCGGCAAGAAATTAAAGTTGACCCAATCGCTGCGGATGAGACCGCAAAGCTCACTATCGAACTGGTGCCGGTCCAGCGGGATGAGTTGCCGGTCGGGGATGGCTTGACCGTCGGCACGAAAGCCCCGGATTTCAGCCTGCCCGATGGAGACGGGAAGATTCACGCCCTCGCAGATTACGCCGGACAGAAGGTTCTGTTGGTCTTTGATCGAGGGCAATGGTGAGGATTTTGTGTAGAGCAACTTGGAAAGTTGCAGAATGTTTACAAAGAGATTCGCGATGAAGGTACGGAAATTCTCTCAATTAGTTCCGATACACAAGCGGCTACCAAACAGACCGCGCAACAGATTAAAGCCAGCTTCCCACTGCTCTCGGATACAAAGAAACAGGCGATTGCCGCTTATAACGCAACCGATCCCCTGAACCCAGGTATCGCGCGGCCTCAGTATTACATCATCGACGAGACCGGCGTGATTCGCTGGAAATTTCTGGATGTTCGGACGGGGGGGCGTATAGACCCTGCCAAGATTATTGAGCAGTTGAGGAAACTATAGGAGCCGAAGCAATGACAAGAATAATATCCCTAGAACTCCCCCAGATTGATTCGTCCAAATTGTGTCAAGTTACCGAGCGATATGAACTCGATCTTATCGTGCTTTTTGGATCTTATGCCAAGGGGAGAGCGCGCCGTGGCAGCGACATGGACATTGCTGTTCACACGACACAGAACGGTTTTGGACAGGGCAATCCTTCCAGCGAAGCTTTCTGGGAAATAAATCTGATTGCTGACCTGTCAAGGGTCATCCCCGCGCCAGAAGGGATAGATCTGGTGATTCTGAACCAGGTAGATTCTGCAACGCTGCTCTATGAAGTTTCCGCTTATGGCATCCCCATCTATCAGCGAGAGCCGACAGATTTCCATCAATTCCGTTCCTACGCGGCGCGGCGATTTTATGACGATGCCAAGTTTCGACAGTGGGGCTGGGAATATTTGAAAAGGAGATGCAAAATTGGAGAACGATCAGTTTGACCCGGTTCGTCGAAAATTGAAAAGCCTGTTGGGATATTTGGATGAATTAGGTGGCAATCTTCCCCTCTACGAAGCGGACTATCTGAGCGCAGAACTCATGTATAAAAGGGGGGTTGAGCGCACCTGTCAGATAGCGATTGAGTGCACGATTGATGCAAACAGCATGCTGATTAGTATCATCGGAAAAGCCCCTCCTGAATCAGCGCGCGAATCCTTTGAAGTCGCCCATCAATTAGGAATCATAGATTCTGACACCCTGCGCCGATTTCATGAGTCGTTCGTGGGGTTCCGAAACCGATTGGTGCATGTTTATGAGCAGGTGAACCATCGGATCGTTTTCCACACTGCTCGCTTGCTTATTGATTACGGGAAGCGGTATGTCGAAAATCTGACCGCTTACCTTGAACAACAGCAGAAGGAATGATATTCAATCTAATTTACATCATTCCTCCAATCCGAGGAGCAGGTTTGAAACCTGCCCCTACTCGTATGATGGGAGATTACGGCAGCCAAAAGAGTTGCGTGTAGTAATACACCGGTTGGGAGGATGACTTGGATTTGCCTATCGCAATTCCGATGCCGAGATGCGTGTACCCAACGCCTTCTTCGTCAAGCAGATTGACGCGATGTCCCGGGCTATTCAACCACCCTTCAACGACCTCATGGGTCGGTATCGTCTGAAAAACCCCCTCGTAACGAGCGATGTTTTCGGCGATGGCATGGTATCGAATCTGAAAAGCCGCAAACCGATCACTCAACGTTTTTCCATCAGGCGTCAGATGGGCGAAAAAGTTGTTCTCTAACATCAACTGGCTATAGGCGCGTGCCAGTTCACTCAAGCGATCATCATGTTTGAGAGGCGGTTTTCCGTGTTGTGAACGGACAGCATTCGTTGCCGAGAAGACCACCTCTTCCGCCGACTTCGGGTCTGTTACCACAACGAGAGGCTTTTTCGGTGGGGGCGATGTGTTATTGTCATCAGCATTATCGCAACCCATCATCACTGTCGTAATCATGAAGCATAATAAAGCAAAGTAACAAAAGCGCATATCATGTCGATCGTATTTCACAAGATGCCTCATTTGTGCTCATTCCTATTGGTAATTTCGTCCTCCACATAAACGCATTCTTCGGTAACATTGGTAATCCAAACGGTCTCCCCTTTCTTAAACTGGGCACCCGTTTCAGTCGCAAGGGCGTATTGTTCAGTCACATTCATACCCACCTGCGCACGCACTTTGCCCATCGTGGTATGTGAAAGGGGAACGATGACGGTTGCCCGCTGGAAAAGCAGCTCTTCTGAGCGCAGGGATGAATCCGTGTCGCTTCGCTGGAAGCGGAAGAAGGCGCGTGCCACGACAAAGGCAATCGCATCAGCAGGCAGCGCCCAAAGCAAGCTCCTGTTGCATTAGTTTAGCATATATCCAAGCGGCTTACAAGCGATAATTTTTCTGTTGGCACAAGAAGGTTTCTCTGATATAATTGCCGGCATCACAGAAGTTTTTGCCCATGTTGCTTCGTATGCACTGGCTGGCTGTAGCAGAAAACGTCCGAACGCTGTCGCACGAAAGAGCCAGTTTCATTACGACAAAGAGAGGTTAAAATGAGCGAAGAGAGTCCCCAGAAAGTGCCCAAAACCTTGAATCAAGAGGCGCAAAATATCTGGAATCAAAACGCGGAATGGTGGGATGAATACATAGGACCTGACGGGAACGATTTTCATCGAACCCTGGTTGCGCCGGCTACGGAACGTTTGCTGAATTTATGGCCCAACGAGCTCGTTTTAGATGTCGCCTGTGGAAATGGTCAGTTTTCCAGACGGCTGGCACAACTCGGCGCGCGGGTCGTTGCGTTTGACTTCAGTGAGAAGTTCATCGAAAGGGCGAAGGCGCATACGACCGAAAATGCGGAGCGAATTGAGTACCGGGTGATCGACGCGACGGAGGCAGGTCAACTGATGACATTGGGGAAAGGACGATTTGATGCTGCCGTCTGCACCATGGCGCTCATGGATATGTCAACGATTGAGCCATTGATTTCCGCGCTGCGCCAATTGTTGAAGGGAAGTGGGCGTTTTGTTTTCTCGGTAACACACCCATGCTTTAACTCTACAGGGGGTAAGAGAGTTGTGGAGGAGGAGGACAGGGACGGAGAACTCATTACAGTCTATTCTGTCAAGGTGTCGGAATATATTCGACCATCGACGAAGAAAGGTTTGGGGATTATCGGTCAACCCGCCCCCCACTACTATTTTGATCGGCCGATTAGCGTGCTCTTCAATACCTGCTTTCGCGCGGGGTTTGTCATGGACGGCATCGAAGAACCTGCGTTTGAGCCGATGGCTGATGCAAGCCGGGCGTTTAGTTGGTCAAATTACTCAGAGATTCCGCCTGTCCTTGTGGCGCGGATGCGCTTCATGGGCGACACATAAAGGGAGGTCACTGTTGGCAAACATCAATCTTTTTGATCGCGTTCTCAAAATCTTGGGACGGCATTATGCAGAGGCGTTTCTGAGGCTCGCCTTTCCCAATTCCGACCTCCAATTGGTCGGGACGCTTGAAAACGTCGAACTTACACTGCCGGATCGCCGCATTGACTTTTTGCATCGAGTCAAAGCCGGCAATCAAGAGTATCTGCTGCATTTTGAATTTCAGTTTGAGCACAAAACCGATTATCCTCGAGATGTGTTTATCTATTCGGGTGAACTGACAGACCAGCATAAAAAACCGGTCATCTCCATTGTGTTGTATTTGGAACGGCGGGAGTCAGACATTCCGGCTGAATACCTCGTCCAGATCGGCGAAGTGGTCATCCATCGGTTCACCTATCCTGTCTTCAAGCTGTGGGAGTACGAGGAGCGGATGCGTTCGGGAGAATTGCGGGAATTTGCGCCGCTGCTGGTGATGGTGGCAAAGGAGAAAACCGAGGCGGTTCTGCATCGGGAGCGGGAGTTGATTTTACAGGAGAGCCATCCGCGGAAACGAGCGGATTCGCTGGCAACCGCAGTCATGATTGCGTCACGTTATTTTGATCTGAATTGGTTATGGGAATTTTTCAAAGAGGAGGTGGAACAGATGCATCAGTCAGGTTTTATCACCGATTGGATTGAAGAAGGACTCCAGCAAGGACTTCAGCAAGGACTTCAGCAAGGACTTCAGCAAGGACTCCAGCAAGGACTTCAGCAAGGACTTCAGCAAGGGAAGCAGCAAGGACTTCAGCAAGGGCTTCAGCAAGGGAAGCAGCAAGGGAAGCAGCAAGGACTTCAGCAAGGACTTCAGCAAGGACTTCAGCAAGGACTTCAGCAAGGACTTCAGCAAGGGCTTCAGCAAGGACTCCAGCAAGGGAAGCGGTCAACACTTCTCCAATTACTAAAAGCGAAATTTGGAGACATCCCTCTCCCTGTGCAAGAGCACATCCGCACAATCGCTGGCGAAAGTGAACTGGATCGGTTGAGTATCCGGGTCTTGACAGCGAACAGCCTGGATGAGATGGGACTTGATGGTGGACGAAGCCGTACCTGATTTGTTTCGGCAAGTTGTCCCCGCGCACTCAGCAGCGGATTCTTCAGCGGGGTAAGTACCTGGACAAAATTAAACTCGTAGCCGAATTCGCCAGAATTCGGTTCAGCCGGAACTCCCCGCGTTGCGGGACAGGCTCGCGAGTTCAGGCTGAACAATCCGAATGGGTTTGTTGGGGGAGCACAAAGAAACCGAGTTTCTTAAGAGAAACTCGGTTTCTATAATCAGGTACGTAAAGTTGTAATAGATAGTAAGCCCGGCATCTGAGACGATATGCTGCCTGGTAGGTTGATTTGTTATTTGAAAAAAACCTCGTTTTACCGCTATCTATCGGCTTCAGTTGTCCCACCGCTCCATTCCCAATAGCTTGCGTCCCAGCGGTGTCAATTCTGCGGTCTTACCGTAGAAATGTTCTTTCTCTTTCTGCTCTTTGCCCAGACCCGTCAGACGCTCGCGCCAACCGTTGATCCGGCGTTGACGCGCCTCTTCGTTGTCTTCGCGCGTCGGGGACATGGTGATGTATTGCACCACCCGAGGCTGGTCGGCGGTGTTCGGGCTGCTCCCGTGTGGCAACGCACTGTGCCAGATAATCAAATCGCCAGCCTTACCCGTGATCGGTTGCCCCTCGAAGTTTTCCCTGACCAGCTTCCGGGGATCGGTGTCCAGCGGCAGGTTCCGAAGCCACGCCTCAATCTGCCGATGAAATCCCGGCACACAGGTGAATGCGCCCTGGTTGGCTTCGGTATCACCCAGGTAGAGCACCCCTTGCACCTTCAGCCGAATCGGAAGTTCTAACGACATATCCCAGTGGAGATAAGGTCCGGGGAATTTCCAGTCGGGGCGCTCCGGCGGGTTCATGCTGCCGCGGTCAAAGCTGACCCATAGCTTCTCGGTTCCCCAGATTTCGGCAAATGCCTGGTGGATGCGCGGATACTGACGGTTATCCCACAAGGCTTGATGCTGATAAATCTCTACCATGATACCCCGCCGAGGTGGCTCGGGATACCAACTATCGGGAGCGTTGGGGTCCATCTCAAGGAACTCCCAAACCGCCTTCTCAGCCGCCTTGACATTTTCCGGCGGCACCGCGTTGTGAATAACCACGTAACCATTCTCTTCCCAAAAAGTTTGATCTTCTGCACTTAAAACCGGCATATTTTTCTCCTTGAATGTGAATATGTCGCTTGTATTGCTCACTTCAATCTCTTGAATTTATAATTAGCCTGTTGTCTCCACGGATTAAGATGCAAGCTTGAGTCCAAAAAATTATATCCTGAAATTGGATGAGAAACAACCATTAAATGACCCTAAAATTACAGAATTCCCTTCTTGACAAGGCAGCAATAATATAATATAATCATTAATTTTCACACCGTGATGACGCGGGTAAAATTCAATCAAACTCAGCAACTTCTTCTTGGAGAGCCATCATGCATCTAATTTCGCTTAAAGATTGGTCCACGGCGGATGTGATTGAGGTTGTAGAGGGTGGCATCGGGATTAAGAAACACCCCGAGCGATATGCAAGTTCCATGAGCGGGCGTAGCCTCACTTTACTCTTCCAGAAAACTTCAACTCGGACGCGCTGCGCCGGGGAAGTGGGCATGACACAGTTGGGTGGACATGCGCTTTACCTGGACTGGCGAGCAACCAACTTTAGCCTTGCGGATTTACGGGACGAGATCCGTGTGCTGTCTTCTTATGTTGACCTGATTATGGTACGTTTCTTAAAACATGCGGACGTATTACGTGCCGCCGAGAGTTCGTCCGTTCCTATCATCAATGGCTGTTGTGACCGCTATCATCCGACGCAGGCTTTGGGTGACCTGATCACCATGCAGGAAAAATTGGGGCGTTTGGAAGGTGTCAAGCTTACTTATGTAGGCGTGCATAATAATGTGTGTAATTCGCTGATTGCGGCAGGACTTAAGGTGGGCATGGAAGTGACCGTCGTCGCGCCGGAGATGAATCCGGCAGCGGTTGATGCAGAATTATTTGAGGCAGCGCGCCGGGCGGGATTATACAAAGTTTCAAATCAGATTCAGGACGCCGTCGCAAAAAGCGATGTCGTTTATACAGATACCTGGATTGATATGGAGTTTTTCCTCGACCCGGTTTTCGAGGCGGAAAAGGAACGACGTATTGAGCAGTTTGCGCCCTATCAGTTAAATAAAGCACTCTTGGAAGGACAGGATGTTCTGGTGATGCACTGTCTACCCGCTCACCGAGGCTACGAGATTTCCGGAGATATCGTTGACGACCCCCGGTCAGTTGTGTTTGAGCAGGCAGAGAATCGGCTTCATAGCATGAAAGCATTGATACTGAAACTCTCAGATAAACTGCATCAGTAGCCCAAGTGGCTACTTACTCTTCTTTCAACCAAGAAATGCGGAGGTTTTCTTGACTTTTCACGCATGTGATGGTAACATTAACATCATGATTCAAACAATCGAAGCAGTTTTGTTTCATTGGTAACGTCAAAACTGGCAAGTTCCCTACCAACCACCAAGGAGGAATTAAAATGGCTACTGGCTTTGTTCAGTGCGCTTGCGTCGAGGACATCCCTGAAGGTTCGATTATCGCGGTCAATGTCAAAGGGCATTCGATTGCTCTGGCGAATAGCGAGGGCCAGATTCGTGCGGTGGATAATCGCTGTCCACACATGGGGTATCCGCTGAATCGCGGAACCATTCACAACGGAATTTTGATTTGCCATTGGCACCATGCGCGGTTTGATTTAGTCAGCGGTTGCACGTTCGATCCGTTCGCGGACGATGTGCGCCCCTATCCTGTCGAGGTGCGGGATGGGCTCGTCCTCGTAAATGTCGACGCAAACGGACATAACGTTGTTGCTCACTGGAAGCGACGTATGCGCGAAGGGTTGGAACAGAACATCAACCTGATTCTTGCGAAGGCAGTGATTGCCCTTCGTACACAACGTACCCCAATCAATGAAATCGTTGAGGTAGGTGCGCTGTATGGGGCGAATGGACGCCGCGCAGGCTGGGGCCCCGGCATGACCATCCTTACAGCGATGACGAACGTTGTCCCGAAACTTACGGACGCCGACACAGTGCTTGCGCTCTATCAGGGGTTGCTCCATGTCTCACAGGAGACTTCGGCTTCCCCGCCGCGTGTCGCACTCACCCCGTTAGAGACGGAGGAACTGACGCTGGAGCGCTTGAAAGAGTGGTTTCGATATTTCATTGAGGTTCGGAACGCTGATGGCGCAGAACGGACGCTCCTGACAGCGCTTTCGTTAGATGCAACGCCGGCGCAGGTCTGTGACATGATGGTCGCTGCTGCGACGGACCATTTCTATCGTAACGGTGGACACACCATCGATTTCATCAACAAGGGCTTTGAACTTCTGGAGCATATCGGTTGGGATAAGGCGAACGAGGTGCTGCCGACGCTCGTCGGAATGATAGCCAATTCTTCACGAAGTGAAGAACAAAACCGGTGGCGGAGTCCGATAGATTTCGTTCCCCTTCTCAAGGGGGCGTTTGAGGAATTGGAGTCGCTTGTCGAACTGGGGGCAGGTAAGACCTGGCACGGTACCGAGGCTTTGACGGAGGTTTTGCTTGGGGATGACCCGCATGCAACAGTGGACGCTCTCAAAGGGGCATTCAAAGAGGGCGCAACCTTGACGGAGCTCACGCAGACCCTTGCTTACGCGGCTGCCATGCGGATTGCCCGCTTCCACACGAAAAACGAGTTTGGCGACTGGATAGCCGTGCTGCACACCTATACTTACACCAATGCCCTCTATCAGTGCGCCAAGCGTGCGCCGTCGTTGGAACTCGCCCGTGGCATCTTTCATGGGGCGGTGGCCATCTATTTTGACCGCTGGTTCAACATGCCGGCTGCACGTCTACCGCAACATCGGCGCGAGACCCATACGCTCCCGACAGATGCGGGCGAATTGCTTGATGGGTTTGTGAACCTCCTGGATACCCAAGCCCAGGTGGATGAGGCGGCAATGTACGCCTATCGCTATCTTTCGTTAGGCTATCCCCGCGAAGTCCTCCTTCAGCAATTGGGGCATGTCCTGTTGCGCGAGGACGCAGAGTTCCATTCCTTCCAGATGCTTGAAGCCGCCTTCCATCAGGCAGACGAGCTAGATGAGGAACGCGCTCAGATGACACTCGTTGCTGCTGCGCGGTACTTAGCGGCACACGCGCCCACTGCCCGCGCCCTGCGGCAGACGGCGAATCTAGCGTTGCGTCTCCATCGCGGCGAAGACCTCTCCGCCGAAGACCCGGATGAGAAGGTCGAATAATAGGGTCAGTCAGGGAGGGCGAGGTGCCTGCCGCGCCTCAAAATGGATTCGGCAGGCGCCTCACCCTCCCGAATCCTTGCAACGGCTGGTTAGGCGTCAACCGATTCCAACACCTCTTGCTTCATTTCCGCGAGTGATAACTTTTTGCCGGATTTAAATTCCACTCTCGCCGCCTGGATGACCGCTATAAATTCGGGACTTGTACTCAATGCTAACGATTCTCTGTCCACATTCTTCAACGACACAAGTGCCGCTATCGGCTTCTTTTTGGAGGTTACAACAATGATCTCTTCACCTAACGCCTTTGCATAATCCGATAACGACCCCGATGCATCCGAAATCTCGATTGTTTTCATAACGCTATCTCCTTGCCCGCAATATAGAGTTTGTTCCCTCTTTTCTGACCCACTGCCAGAATCCTAACTGTATCCAGTTGATCCGATGCCACTTCATAAAACACTCGTAAATCACCTATACAGAGTTCCCAAGGCGCAACGGGATTGGGTCGAAGCGGCTTTCTGCTTCTCGTCTCAACGAGCGGTTCGTGTACCAGGTGTCTTTCTATGGAATCCAATATCGTAGAACGCTGGCGAGCAGACAATGCTCGCAATTGCGCCCTGACGGATTCGGCAAATTCAATGGTATACGCCATGTTCTTATTCTATCACTGCCGTTCAGGTGCTTGGAAAAAGCAATATTAATTGCACCTACTGTTTAACACTACAATGTCACGTTTCCTGTAGCCCAAGATTCTATCTTGGTTCATGGCAATCATCCGTTTCATTTTCCAACTTAGGTTGTCTTTTAGAAACCTAAGACAACGTTAAAGTTGGGCTACAAGCGTATCCTCATCCGAACGTGACATTGTAGAATTAATGCCTTGTGTGATAAGTTCAGGCTCCCCGCTGTCAACTGCAACGGCTGGTTAGGAGCGATTAAACGGCAATATGGAATGACTGTCCCAAAGCCTGAAAACTTGCTACCTCTTGGCATGCTAGCTTGGTGCGAATTTGCTCAAAGCGGCTGACAGTTTCTTTCGAGTACAGTCGTTCTCCACAATGGAGACAAACCTCAGCACGGACTGTCACGGCTGCAATATGCCTCCCTCCGCGCAACAGTTTCTCAACTTCCTTCTCAACCATTTCACCACCACATACTGGACATTTACTGAATGGCATCATCTTTTGGCCTCCTTGTACGCCAGTCAATCCAACGCTGTGGGTCAGGACGGTCAACGGTAATCACTACTGCCCACCGGTTTTTCTGATTGTAAGCCCAAACGCTATGTACTGGCTCTTGACTAAAGGTGTTTCCATAAATCAGGCAACTGGGATAGGGTTTATCATCAGGATAGTCTTCGATGATCTCACCTTGAAAGACGCTGATGAAGATCTCATCGAAGGATAGGTGGTCTGCTTGAGCTTCTTCATCAGCGTGGTCGGTGATCCGTATTCGATTATGGCGTATTGCATTAATGATGTCGTCAATATTCACTTTATACCTCTGTTCCGTGTCTGATACGGACTTGGTCTTGCTATCTGCAACGACTGGTTAGGCAAAGTGAGTTGGGTTTCGTGCCTCAACCCAACCTACGTCTTGCAATGCTTTCGTCACAAGACGGTATAGTTTCGGCACCGTGCGGTCAAAATCCCCTGAGATGTGGTAGCTTTCGCCTCCGTCTTTGACGGTGCGAACGAGGATGGTTTTCTTGGGGCGATGGTAGTAGTGCGCTTCGGTCGGACGCCCCTCCTCACGAAAATCCGGGAAGTCGATGAGATCAAAGTTAGCAGTGGTGAAATGACGAATCTCCTCCCCACGTTGGGCGGCGATGTTTCGCGCCATCGACAAACTCTTGAGGTAAACCTCTGGCCCCATCACCGCAGACCCCAGGTTGAGAAACACGCCTCCCTCCAACTTCGAGATGCTATGGGCAAAGCGCAGGAAATCCTCCCCCGTTGTGTATCCCATTGCCGCATAATCCGCCGCCGGGTGCTGGTCGATAATGTCGTAGCCGATTCCTTTATGGACGGTCATTGGGACATCCAGCCGATATGCCGCCGCGAACATGCTAATCTCGCGGTAGGGGAATCTGATGTCGCCCTCGCCCTCTTGAATGAACCGGCCGATTGCTTCGCCATAGCCAATCTGGTCGTGATAGCCGCGAATGATCGCTTCGTTGATGTAACACCCTGTCTCCTCCCAGTTTCCGAACTTTCCATCCCAGATGTACCGTTCGACATCCTCTAATGTCGCGCCGATCAGGGCGAGTTCAAAGTCGTGGATGGCGCAGGCACCGTTGGTCGCGATATGCGTGAGGATGCCGCGTTCCATCAAGTCAATCATGTAGCGCGAATTGCCGCGGCGCATGACGTGTGCACCCATCATCCAGATGACCTGTTTCCCCCCACGATAGGCTTGCACGATTTGATTCGCGACAATTGACAAATTATCGTTCTCATAAGGCGGGGCCTCCGCATCCAACGGATAGATGTCTGCGACAGTCATTTTATGTTCACGCGCCGCTAGGGGCAAAATTTTTAACTGCGTTCGATCTAATTTTGAGTAAGGCACAATGAAGTCTCCTGGCTTGGAATTGGTTATCCAGAAACCGAGTTTTTCTGAAAAACTCGGTTTCTTTTCGGTATTATACCAGAGACGCTCAACGACTGCAAGCATCGAATGGTTCATTTTGACAAGCGCAATCCAAGGATTTTGGTTGATTCGACATGGCAATTTTGATATAATCAATAGTTGGGAGAACTCACGATGCGTGATGCGTGGAAGCTTAGAAACCGAGTTTTTCTAAAAAACTCGGTTTCTTCTATTGGTTTCAGGTACTTAAATTCTTTTCAAAGTGATGTGATGCTCTGATGCGCTCTCCTTTTGGGGGTGGAAAAACTCCCAGAACATTGCGAATTTTACGCTGGCTTTATCATCTCCCGAATTTCGCCAAACTGACCTGGCGGCTGTTTTGGGACCCTCGCGTTCCCATCTATCGAAAAGCCATCCTCGTGGTCTTCGAGTTAATCGCTATTGCGTTTGCTGTCGCTTACTTCGTGTACCCCCTTGATTTCGATTTCCTCCCGATCGTCGGAAGGATAGATGACCTTCTCATCGGAATCTTCCTGATTTTATTCCCCGGTGCCTGGCTGTTCATCAAACTCTCCCCGGAACCCATCGTCCTTGAGCATGTGGAGCGGATCTCCAAGGAACATTGAAGAGGGGGACAATGCTGGAATCGAGGGAACGAGGAGGCGAGGGAGAGAGGAAGCGAGGGGGCCAGGAGGCGAGGAAAAACAGGTCTTTCCTCAATCCGCACATCGTTGTTCATTTTGATTCTCCTCCTTCAGAATCGTCAACCTGAGAGCCTAACAATTGGTTAGGCACAGTTTCCTTATGAATGACTTTCATTCAACGGCTATATCTCTGTCAATTCTGGAACGTGTTCATCCTCATATTTCTCAATCAGCACACCAATGACTTCCATCAATGAGGCTAAAGGATGATTTTCATTCTCGCCCACCACGTCAATCAAAGCGTCCAGCACAGCCACAAGCCGTTGATACTCGCTCTCCAGATGGGGAACAAATACGACGGGTTCTAGCATTGGCCAGACGTGTTGAGCCGTTTGTACTTCCGACACCATGGTTTACTCCTTCCATTTCCCTTTATCATACTCGTCGTGCGTGAGCACGGAACGAATGTAGACTTTCTGCCGATTGTAGCGTATCCTCCCGCCGCTCCTCAAGAATGAGAGCTATGGCTTCTGCAAGGCTTCGCTTACATTCTTCCAGGGTGCGTCCTTGTCCATTAGCACCGGGAATCTCTGGACAATAAGCTATAAACCACTCTTCATCTCGCTCAATAATGGCCATGAATTCGTTAGGCATCTTGCACCTCCAATCATGCGAATGTCGCCTAACGGCAGGCTTCAGCCGCTGCCGAGAGCCGCAGTGGCGTAGGTTGGGTTGAACAAAGGTGAAACCCATACGTATGGGTTTCGTTCCTCAACCCAACCTACGAACTGTGGCAGAACGGTTATACGCGTCTTATCACTTGATTATGTTGTGAACATGACAAATTTGAGGTTGTGGCGGCGTCACACCATTCCTTTGAAGAATGGGCATTAGCGCCTGGGCAAAGCGGTCAAGTAAATCGGCCGACTCCCACACATCTACCACGAACCATCCGCCTGCTTTAGAGGCAGCCACATGATAGAGACGCCCCTTAGGGCTGCCTTCACCTACTGCTTCCAAGTCCTTGATGACTTGATTATACTGCCCAGATGTCATTCCGGGTATATCAAACACGGCAACGATTGCTGACATTAGATGTTCCTTCTTTCTTGATTGAACCAGATGTGCTCCCTAACTTTGTTATGTGCCTGATGCCTTGCCCAATCGGCGCGACAATGCAAGAGAGCGGGCTAACTTGTGATGAGACAGAAAAAATTCTGTCTCATCTTTTTCCCGTCTCATTCTGCTTGAATCCATTTCCGAAACCTGATAAAATAGAAAACAGGATGATTCTATCACCACTATGTAAATCCTGTCAAGCGTAAATCCGTAAAGTGAGGAAGTGTTTTCAGCGATGACCTTGAAATACCTCATCCTCGGGGGCAGCGCCTTATTACTTGGATTTCTCTTTTATCCGCGTGGGGAGGTCACTCAGGTAGTGGGCGACCAACAACTGATTCAACCGGTCCGCCGACTCGATAACGAACCGCTCCATTACACCGATATTCTGCGAGCAGATCCAAGCGTAACGACTTATGATTTAGGCTTTGTTTATAGGATTGACAAGGCAGAGATCCGCTTTGATAATCCCGAGGAGAGCGGCCCCAAACAGTATGACCTGCTGATTCACACCGACCGTACCAGTCAGCGTTTTATCCGCGCCTTCTCCTACACCGGTAATTCGCGGGAGTACACGTATCCCTTGCAGTCTTTCGCTGTACCGATGGAGGCGCGTTGGATGCAAGTTGTGATTAACGATTGGTTCAGCAACAGACCGAAATTGAAAGCGGAGGAATTTCGCGTTGGCGTGCGCTATCAATCCCACAGTCCAATAATAGGCATTACGGCGAACTCCAATTCCTCAAACGTAGCGTTGCAGAAATTGATAGACCTTATTCCCTTTGAAGAATCGAAATGGGTTGGCGCTCAACGGATAGAGAGAACAGTGAAGGGGGATAAGGGAACAGAAAAGGAGATTACTTACAGGCCCCCATCAGGTGCCATTGAAGTAACGGTAGAGTTGGGAACGCTCCAGAAAATTTACGGGGTTCGCGTCACAACGGATGGCCCTGGAAATAACCTCAAGCGTTATCAGATTTTAATCAGTGCCGATGGACAACGTTACACGGCGCTCTATGTATCTGACACCCTTCCCGATGAAACCGTAACCGACCTCCATCTTCTGGATTCCCCCACTTCGGCGCGTTTTGTTCGCCTGCGGATGGAGTCTGGCGATTGGTACGGAGAATATCCTGAACTCCGGGAATTTGAGGTTTTCACAGACAACTATCGGCTGCCACCGCCTGTTGACTATCAGTTGAATGATTATAACGCGGTGCAGATGCAATATGAAAATCTGGGGGAATCTGCCAATGCCTTTGCGCCTCATCTGATTCAAGGCTTTGCGTTTGACAGGGACACGGGTGATGGAAACCGCTATTTTCTGCCGGAAGGCGATGATGCGGGCAAAGTGGATGTGGGCAACACGCCAAGCCAGAAGAGTTTCGCATATCACTATGATACGGTAAAGATAAAATATACAGGGTTAAGTCCCGAGCTCTTGTACTGGGTACAAGTGAGCTACTTGCAAGAAAAAGGGGGAATGCGGATACAAAATTTCAATGTCGATGGGTTCCTCCTGCACGATGCAATCCGACTCCCCCAAGGCAAAGCGAAATTATACACATACCCGATTCCGCGCGAGGCTTATGCCGATGGCGAAATCACGCTGAACTTCAACCGTTTGGCGGGACCGAACGCAGCCGTTTCGGAAGTTTTTATCTTAGAGGCGTACCCGACCTCTCCCCTCTCTCCCCTCCCCTCTAGGGGAGGGGAAGGGGGAGAGGTCGGACGAGCCATCCGCATGAGCGAAAAGGTTGTGATTGATGGGAAGATCGATGAATGGCCCCTGCTCTACCCGATGCTTCCCCAGAACTACAAATCGCTCGTGGATTCTCCCGTGGGGCTTTACACACAATGGGACGATGATAACCTTTACGTTGCCGCAGTGATCAATCGGCAAGTACGGGTATTAAACGAAGCGGCTTATCGTGAGCGAAAGGGATTGGGCGATAGCGAGGCATTGCACCTGTTTGTTGATGCCGACTTAAACCGCTCCCCAGGGATGTACAAAGCAGGCGACCACCATTTTGTCTTCACGATTTTCAATCCACAGGGCCCCCAACCCCAGGTGTTGCCCTCACAAATTCACCATCATCTCGATTCGATTCCTAAAAATATTGACTACCGTAAGGACATTGAAGCAAAAGTCAGGAGAGCGGGGCTTGGATATGTTCTTGAGGCGAGGATACCTAAAAATCTCGTGCTGAAAGCATTTCAGCCGGCGATCGGTAAATCCATCGGTCTTAACTACATCATGACAAATCTCCAGCTTACGAACGGCCGATTTGGCTGGTTCGCTTATGCGACGGATAATCCCAATGCGTCACCCAATCGATGGAATGAAGTCGAGCTCCTGAACCAGATCCGCGGACAGGTCGTTTTGATGGATGCGCACGTCAGCCATCCGATTCCATCCTTTAACGCCGGAGACATTCTGACCCTCTGTGTTTGGGATGCGGAACGTAATACGGACCGCCACCAGTCTGAATCGATTGAAGCAGAGTTGCGAAATGACACAACAGGTGAGTCACGAACCGTCCTCTTGCGTGAGGCAGACTTCACTGCGCTCGCGGATGACAACCCCGATAACGATTTTACAACGAACAGTTCCCTCTTCGCTGCCAAAATTCCCACCGCCTACGGGGAAGCGAGGGAGCGCGAAGGCGAGGGGACGAGGGAACCAGGGAGCGAGGAGGCGACACCAATCACCAATCACCAATCACCAGTCACCAATCACCAGTCACCGCTCATCGTTCGGGGGAAGGATAAAATTTCCTTGACATACATGGATGCTTACTACAGTAGTACCCAACGAGACCGCTCTGTGAGTGCCTCTGCAACGGTAAATACAGGTGCGACGGGGACGATTTCGATAACAACTGAGACTGGCGAGCCACTTGAAGAGTTTCAGGCTGGCGATAGAATTTATATACAGGTCGAAGACGCAGACCTGCCTGCCGGTACGAATGGTGCTGATGTGCGAGAGTTAAACTCCCATACGAATTCTAAACAAGAGGAAGAATGGAAGAATGGAAGAATGGAAGGAGAGAAGAGCGAAACTTTAAGCCCCCAATCTTCCAACCTTCCATCCATCCAACCTTCCACTAGCACTCACCAACCTGAGATAGAGGTCAATCTGGTCATCCCTGAAACGAAGGAGATTGAGCCCGCCAAGATGACGTATCAGCCGGAGAACAAGCGTTATGTTGCATCCATCGCGACCGTTTATAGCGAAACCCCGCAGCCGAGTGATGGTGTCTTGCAGGTGGTTGGGCTGCAAGTTGTGTGGGCAATTTACTTAGACCGCATCCAGACAACCGGCGAGACAAACGTCCTGGTGCGTGCAGAGACTCGGGTAAAAATTGGTGATACAGCCCGACTTGAATTCATTCCCCAAGGTGAGCAGTTTGTTCTCAACAATCGTAAGTTTTTCAAAGCAGGCGATTCGCTTTCCATTCTGATGCACGACACCGATTTGAATCGAGATGATAACCTTCAGGACACCGTTGAGGTCACCTTGAGTGGCAGCCTCCTTGGCGATCAACGCCAGATACGGCTGACAGAGACGACCGGAGATTCTGGGGATTTTACGGGGACATGCCCAACCCAATATGCAACAGAGGCCCCCCCGTGGACAGGGGGGGATTCCTCCAATGATGAGGCGGGGCAAACCCCGCCCCTACAAGTCACAGGCAAAGAGGTCGTGACACTCAGTTTTATCGATGCACTACAAGGGTCCGGCGAGCCAAACGTGCTTGTTACGGATGAGGCTTATGTGAGGTCTGGAGAAGATGGCACACTCCAGATTGTTAAGTCGAATTATTTCACAGACCTGGAGCTATTCAATGCCGGGGACAAGCTCTATTTCCGGCTCCGTGATGCAGACATCGTCGGTGAAGCTGTCGACACCCTGGTTACTGGGAATGTGCTGAACGATCAAGAGAGGGTGCACCTTTTCCAATCCAGTGAAGTTGCGACCTTCACCGGCTCGATTGACACGGTTTACGGAACGCGAAGGGCAGACGATGGCAAGCTACAAGTGCAGGGTGGCGAGCAGATTCGCGCGATTTATATTGATGCGTTGAGAGCGACGGGTGAAACCAATGTCGAGGTTTCCGATACCTGTGTTGCAAACGTTGGGACCACCGGTTCACTCAAAGTTTACAATCAGCTCCATTTCCTACCAGATTCGGATGAGAACGTTGGAATATCGAAATTCCGTGCAGGTGATACGCTCATTTTGGAAATTCGGGACGCAGACCTGAATACGACCAACGCGGTGGCACAACTGTTTGAAACCGATTGGGTCGAAAACACGGTGCGGGATAATATCCGTGTTTTGATGACCGAAGTCGCGGGAAGCGCAGGCGTCTTTCGCGGCGAAATTAAAACTAGCTATGGGGAAACGTCCATCCCAAACGATGACATCTTGCAGGTGCAGGGAGCAGGAATCGTTACCTTCACTTATATCGATGCCCTGCAAGATACGGGGAGAACTCAGGTGCCAATCCATGTCGAGCTCTCTGTCGAAACAGGCGATACAGGGGAATTAGCCATCTACGGTGCCGCCAGTCTTAAGCTCATCAGCCGGTCCGATGTTGGCACCGGCAGTTTCAATGCCGGTGAAAGATTACGGATTCAGTTAAGGGATAAAGATCTGAACGTTTCTCCAACGGAGATTGACACGGCAAAAATCATTGCATATATGGAGAACAACGGGCTCGCCGACGAAGTTCTGTTCATTCTCCGTGAGACCGGGCCAAACAGTGCCATTTTTGAAGGGGACTTGCAGACGCAACAAGTTGAGCGAAGCGAAATCCCGCATAGCGGGGTTGAGCAGAAGTCTCTAACGCAACGAGAGCCTGCGAACCGGGGTGAGATTCCGAGCATCGGGGGGGAACAAGCTGTCCTGGAGGATGATATTCTCCAAGTGACAGATAAGGAAGTGATCCGGATCGCCTATACCGATGAGATTACGGCTACCGGCGAAACAGAGGTTCGGCCCCAAATCCAGGCTGTTGTATTGAGTAGTAGCGCGGGCGTGTTGCGAATCGTCGATGCCAATAATTTAGACGCCGACCTTGTGGTTGACCATGAGTTGGGAAGTTTCAACGCCGGCGAAACCATCTACTTCTGGTTAGAAGATTTGCTTTTAAGCACGGTTGTCAAGACAGATCGAGTCAGGATTACCGTCACAGGTGACAAGACGAAGGATGAAGTCAAAGTGACCCTCCGGAAAAAAGCGGAGACGGAAGGGATTTTTGTCGCATCCGTCCCGACGCGGTACGGTACGACACCCATCGCAGATGGGACGCTTGATGTGCAAGGTGGCGAGGAAGTCCGTGCAATCTACACCCCTGATTTTGAAGGTGTCAACACCCAGCCTGTCGAAGACCACACTTACGTCAAGGCGGGAGTTACTGGACGCCTTGCGATTGTCCAGCCAGATGGCACCATCATTCATAACTTTAATATCGGCATCCCGCTGTACTTTCGGCTGGAAGACCCAGACCTAAATCGTGACCCCTTCGTCGTCGAATCCGCAAACATCACGGTAAAAACGAACACCCCAGAAGCCCCCACAGTGATCACACTCTATGAAGAAAACGCAAACTCACACATCTTTAAGGGATCGATTTTAACTCAATACGGGCGCTCCTCCTCTCTCCCACAGCTTGGAGAGAGGGGAGCCTACATAGGATTAGTTGGCGGGGAAATTGTGACGGCAACTTATGCAGATGCGCTGATTGACACAGGAGAAACAAATGTAGAGATCAGCGCGAGCTGCCGGGCAAACTTGATTGCCTGGGCACCGTATACGAGCAAGCCCCTTCTGATCGATGGACTTGATGACAGATGGCCCCTGGAAAAGGGACTCCGAACCCCTCAAGACGAAGGGCTGCTCTGGTTGCAATGGGACAAAGATGCGCTTTACCTGCTGGCGCAAATTTATGACGATAACGTGGTTGTGCCGGATGCGACCCAATATTATCAAGGGGCGGACGCGCTTGAGTTGCACTTTAATTTGCAACCGAGCGAGGGGGGAAAACCGACCTACTTACAAACCGAAAGCGAGCCCAACCGCTATATCATCTGGATTTGCCCGAAAGGCGGTGGCTTTGGTGGCGATCAGCCGTATGTCGGACAATGGGTGCCAGAACGCATCTACAACTACGAAGCGACGAATCTGGAGGTCGCCGTAAGGTTGGAATCCAATTTCTATGTCATTGAGGCACGCATCCCCTTTTTCCCCGTCCTTCGTGGCTTTGACCCCTTGAAAACCAAACGGAATAACCGGATCGGATTTAACTTTGTCATTCATCGATCCAATGATCAACCCGTTTACTGGGCGGAGCCGATGCCCGGGACAGAGCCCGTGCCTCCGAGCGATTTAGGGACACTGTTTTTAGAATCCCCTGTGCCTTAACAACTAAATTTCGGATTTTGGATTGAAGGGAACCGCGTCATCCCTGATTGTTCTGCCATTCAAATATAAACTTTATTTTTGAAAATTAGACCAGTTCGTCACTGAAAAGCAACCTCAAGAAAGGTGATTTCCCATGAAACTCACAGAAGCCCAGGCGAAACAGTTGCGAGATATAGATTTTGTCGAAACCGTTCGTAAAGCCAGGAAAGAGAGTGCTCACTTACTGGATGACCATGGGCTTGCAGCCCTGGCGCTTGCCCTTTCAAATCTCCTCGTTCAAATTGTAGAGGATTCAAACTGTATTATCAAGGAGTTCTATTATGAAAGCTAAATTTTTGCTTGCCGTTGTTTTCCTTATGGTATTGCTTTGGGGGTGTGGTGGAGAAAAACCAACTGAACCTGAAGATACGTTGCATCCCACCTCCCCTGAACTCACTGCGTTTCTAAATACTCAAGCCGGGCGCCAATTTGCTGAGGCCCCTTGGGATGTAAATCAGGATGGAAAGATAGACGTATTGGATTTAATGATGGTGGCACAGCACTTTGGTGAGGACATCGAAGTTGGCGTTCAAGGCGACCTCAAAGAGGGAGCGGTCCTGAGAATCATCAATAGCGATGCCACGACCCCCACGATTCAGGTCACAGGGAATGGCTCTGCCTTCGGAGAGCCAGATATTGTCATATTGAATCTCGGTGTTTCTGTACAAAAAGGTTCTGTGAAGGAAGCCCGGGAGGAAGCGGCTCAGGCGATGCAGAAGGTCCTTGATACGCTAAAAAATAACGGCGTTCTTGGAAAGGACATTCAGACCCAACAGTTCAGTATCCAACAGGAATTCGATTTTGTCAATGGTCGGCGGGAGTTCCGGGGGTACCGTGTCACCAACACGGCCTCCGCCAAGGTCCGTAACCTGGACGGGATTGGTCAAGTGATTGATGACGCGGCAGAAGCCGGCGGCGATCTGGTACAGGTGCAGTCGATCCAATTCGCCATCGACGACTCCAAAGAATTACAGGTTCAAGCGCGCGTAAAAGCGATGCAGGATGCGCAGGCGAAGGCAAAGACGTTAGCAGAGGAAGGCGGCGTGATGCTCGGAAAGCCAATTTCTATCTCTGAGTCGAGCAGTTCGTCGCCGTTTCCCGTCGCGGCTAGAGGCAGCTTCGATGCAGCGCTGGCTACAACCCCCATCGAAACCGGACAACTTCAGGTAACGGTGACAGTGAATGTTGTTTACGAGATTGAGTCGCCGAAATAGTAACCGTTCAGGAGGCAGTCGTAGCCCAAGTTTCTAACTTGGCCCGTGCGCCAGGGGCCAAGATAGAATCTTGGGCTACCGCTCAACCGCCGGCGAATTATGACCAAACCTCAGTTAGTTAAGGAGTTTTTGATTACCATGATTCATGGCTTTCTAAAAATCGTTGCCCCCATTTTTGCTGAAACTTCGACAAGCGAAGCGCCGCTCGTGCTTGTCGAAAGAGGCAGGCCGCAGGCGACCATCGTCATCGCGGAGCAGGCGACCGATCAGGCAAAAGAGGCGGCGGAAATCTTGCGAACTTATGTTGAGCGTATCACGGGAGCGGAATTGCCTATCTGCACGGAAAATGAGGCGACCATCGGTGCGCGCATCCTCGTCGGTCATAGCGCGGCGGTGAAGGCATTGGGCGTTACCCCGCCATCGGGTGTCACCAGCCAGATGAACGAGGAAGGGTTTGTGATTCAGGGCGTGGGCAATGACCTTGTGCTCGCCGGCAACGAAGATTGGCATTACAGGGGCACGGTGTACAGCGTGTATCATTTTCTGGAACTCTTGGGGTGTCGCTGGTTCTTCCCCGGCTCCTATGGAGAGGTTGTGCCCAGGATGCCCACCATCACCGTGTCAGCCCTCAACATCGAAGAACGCCCCAGTTTCCGCATGCGAAACATCTGGTACAGCGGATGGATGCCCAGCACCGCTACCGACCACGCGGCACTCAGGAAGTGGTACGACTGCAACAAGGCGCACCCGATGTATATCAGTACGCCCGGCGACGGCAGCATTATTCGTCTCGCCCCGCCGGAGCGTTATTTCGACAGCCACCGGGAGATTTACGCTGTAGACGCAAACGGCGAGCGCAGTCGTGAGATGCTCTGTCTCTCGGAGCCGGAGACGGTGCAGATTGCCGTCAGGACAATCACCGACGCTTTCCGCGCAGACCCGATGATGTTCACATTCGGTTTCGCGCCGCCGGATGGGACACCGATGTGTCACTGTGAACGGTGTCAGGGGCGGCTGCACGGCATTACGGCAAAACACCTTGGGAGGCCCAGCTTGAGCGATACCTGGTTCCACTTCGTCAACGAGATTGCGAAAGCAGTGAAGCGGGAATTTCCGGACCGGTGGTTGCTCACGAACGGCTACGCCAACCGCGTTTATCCGCCGGAGGGGATTGCAGATTTCTCTGACAATATCGGAATCCAATTCGCCTTTTTACAATGCTGCACGCTGCACCGCATCGGAGACCCAGGCTGCTGGCAGCGGCAGGACTACGCGGAGATTCTGAAACGGTGGACAGACCTGTGTCCGGTCATCATTTACGATTATGACCCCGGCGTGGGGTTGGAGAATCTGCCCTTTCCGGCATTGCACAATCTGCGGCATGACATGCTTCTCTTCAAGGAGCGTGGCGTTTGGGGATTCTGGACGGAAGGGCAGAATACGTGGCTGCGAACCCATCTGAACTACTACATCCGTGCCAAACTGATGTGGAAAGTGGGCGAAGATGTCGATGCGCTGGTTCGCGATTACTGTGAGACTTTTTACGGGCGAGCGGCAGAGGCGATTGAGCGTTACATCTGGGCGTTGGAGGGTGCTGTTGACAAAACGAAAGTGCACGCCTACTGGCGGGGAAGCGATCAGATTCCGTGGGGGCTCATTTTCCCAGGGTCCTTTGTCGAAGAACTCCATGGCTCTCTGACAGAGGCAGCGCAGCTCGCCAAAACGCCGGAACACCAATTGCACATGAAGGCACTCCAGATTTCGCATGAACACCTGATCGCCTTCCTGAATATGCAGCAAGCGGGCGATGCTGCGGACTATGGGCAAGCGCTCCTCTGGGCAGACCGCGCACAGGAGGCGAGGGATGGAATGGCGGACATCTATCCCGCCCTGCTGCCGACCACGCCGGATTGGGTGGCGAAAAGCAACATCACCTCGCTTGAGGGGATGAGAAATCTCTATCAGAGCCTCGCCGACCGCGCAGGCGGACCGCTCGGTGAGTTGGTCGTCATGCTCCCGGAGGTGTGGGAATTTAGGACCGACCCCTTCGACGACGGGCTGATTCGTCAATGGTATCTCCCCAATCGAGGCGAGGGGTGGGATAAAATCAAAACCACTTTGTATTGGGAAAACCAGGGGTATCAGGACGAATTGGGGCACGGCTACGTTGGCTTTGCGTGGTATCGAACGGCGTTTGATGCTCCAGCGTCAGCCGCCAACCCCCCGTCCACGGGGGGGACCGAAGGATTATCCCTTGGGTCCCCCCCCTGGAGGGGGGGGTCTCGCTCGCTGAAATTGACATTTGGGGGCGTGTACCATCAGGAGCTCTGGGTGTGGCTCAATGGGCTGCTGGTCTACGTCAGCAAGGGGGCATCATCGCAACGCCCCTTCGACGTTGATGTGACCGGGCATGTTCGTCCGGGACAGACCAACCACATCGCCGTGCGCATCAAAAGCCAGGGCATCCATAACCGGGCGCAAGGTGGGATATACAGAAGGGTGTTTCTCTGGCTCGTGAAGTAGCGTCGAATCCCGTTGACGCAGGCTTCCTCCGTCCGAATGGAGTCATGTTTCAACCGAATGACATCTCGGACCTGGTCGAGAAGTTTCTTTGGACGATGCTCCATCTCTTTCCTCAATCCATCGATTTCTTTACGCTTGACCCGGTTTATAGGATATGGTATATTGTATCAGGTTTTAGAACGTTGCAGCGGACAACTGAACTTGGGGTGTTAGGAGGATAACATGCCGAGTTTTGAACCTCAGAAGTGGAACGACGGAGACGGAATCCAGCGATTATCACTGGTACCGGCAGGATGATAACGGAAAGTGGTCACACAAGCCTGGCTGGGGCAGGGCTACAAACATGGATTTTGACGACCCGCCTAAAGCGATCGACAATCCTGAGACAGCTGCTCCGGGTCGCTACAGTGATTTCTGCGGTTACTTCTGCGTGTGCCCAGACCAGGTGGATGTGGTTATGGCCACTCTCCCCGGACGGCCAGGTCCGTTTGCTACCATAACCTTGACGGAAAAGGGCTTATTGGAGGCTCCAGGCGTGAAGATAGAATTACCGCCGGGCCTCTTGAGTATCTGGTATGAAAAGGAGCGTATGCCAATGAATGCAGTAACAATCTACGTAGGGCTCTACTCTGGGCGGGAAGACCCGAACTGGCAACTGGAGGGAAAAGACCTGGAGACACTACAGGCCAAATTAATTGATTTGCCAGAACGTGGAACGGAAGTCGTTCCAGGGGCAGGCTATCAAGGATTCTACTTGGCAAACCCCGCGGGATTACCTGGCTTGCCACAGTGGGGGCACGTTTACCGCCGCTGCATATCCATGACGGACAGCGAAGGAAATATTCGTTACTATGAAGACGTCCATCATCTTGAAGAGTGGCTGATAACGCTAGCGGGCTCTCTTCCATTCGGTCATGAGATACAAGGTGTTCTCGCTAAGAGCCGTGGGCAGGCATCAACTCGCCGTGCGATTTAAGATAGGGCAAGTCGGGTCGGCCACCTAAGGATACTATGGCACGACGGGATATTTACCACGATACTGTCAAACGGGCTTTACAAAAGGGCGGATACGCCTGTACTAGCCCCTTGTGGGCGTCATCGAAATGCTAACGCCCACAAGGGTAGTGGTCAACCACGCTAAGTTTGATGTATCCTGTAGTGGCGACTTCAGTCGCTTTTTTCAGTTGATAAACAGTCGTCAATACCATCTATCAGAATCCCTGTGGTTGACCACTACCGATCCGATTCCTAAGGTGACATTGGCGAGATTATACCATTTCTGAATAAATCACAAGGAGACTTATGCGACTACCGCTCCAAAAAGACATGCGATACGCTCGTTACGTGGGTCTGCCAGCCATTCATCCAGCAGCCCTTCAGCTTGCTCCAGACTGCGCGTGCGTTGGTCTTCCAGCAGATAATGTAGCAACAGATCGCGGTCACGGCTTCGCAATGCTTCGACCAAGAGCTCCGCTTTGCGCCAGCGCGGAATCATGACTCCAAGCATCAGTTTACGCGGCAGTGGCGGTACAGTCACCCCACGGATACCTGCACCGTTGACCACCCCCTGACACTCGACGTCGAGGTCTTCAGGAAACCCTTTGATGATTGGGCCGTGGTTCGGTATGTTCACCTGATAGATGCCTTCAACATCGTTGGCAATGGCGTTGATGATGGGCACAATCTGTTCGCCGCTCTGCAATGGCTTGAAGGTATCCGTAACCGGCTTGGTTTCATCCAGGGCGACCTTCTCGACTCGCTCCGCGCTTCGACGGACTCCTTCCAGATATTGTCCCCATCCAATCTCCGAATCAAAGCCGCCGTGGTGCCCGTACCAGTGTTGCTTCGTTTTCATGTCCGTGTGATACCACCAACCGGCAAAACGGGGAGTGTCCCCAATGGGCATCAGACCAAAGAGCTGATACTGGTGGATGGCAGCGCGAGACATCTGGGTGTCCCCGAAACTACGGTCATCTTTCGCCCAATACGCTTCCGCCCTGGTCTCAATCCATTCATCAATCAACGGATAAGCGTCCTTCCCTTTGTAGCGGAAATCGGTCAGCCAGACCCAGTGATTGAGGCCAGCCGTCAGCGCCGAGACATGCTCCAGCTCTAATCCTAGCACCCTCGCGATACCGCGATAGCCATAGTGGCCATGGCACAAACCCACCACCTTAGTTTTCGTTTCCCGCGTCATCAACGTACAACCCTCAAAAACGGGGTTGGCGGACTGGATGAGCCAGGCGTTTGGGCAGATGCGTTCGATATCGCGCGCCACTTCGAGGAAGAAAGCCGCCTGACCGAAATCGTGCAGTCGAGCGCCGCGGTAGTAGCCATGCTTTTCCGCCATGCTACGCTGTGCCTCTGTCCAGTCGTGGCCTCCCACCTGGGCGGTATTGAGCACGAAATCCGCTCCGTGCAGGGCGGATTCGCGATCGGTGGTCGTGGAGAAACTGAGCCCCGCATTGAGCTCACTCGACAAACGTTCTGCGAGACGGTGAATCATTTTCAGCCGATGGGCGTCAATATCCATCAACGTGACGTGGCTGCCGTGTAGCCCCTTATTGACGCACAGGTCACGGACCACACCGGCGGCAAAACTGGCGCTGCCCGCACCGATCATCGTAATCTTAACACTTGTTGCCATCGTAACAACTCCTTTGGGGCAAATTTTGGCACAGAAAAGGCGAGTGAAATCCATTTCGTTTCACTCGCCGAAATTGGAAATTAGACGTTTTCCCCATAAAGTCTACTCTCGGAAAATCTGACTTTTTCTCCATTCTAAGTATCGTATTTCGGTGTTACTTACTATGGAATTTCTTAGTTAGCCAAAGGCTATTTTATCTCTTCCAATCCGTTGCCTCCAATAATTAAAGGTTTCCTTTCGTTCGTCAGTCCAATTGTCAGACCAACCCTTCCAGAGGTAAGGTTGCTCCTCTGGAAGTTTTAGGAAAGAACTGTCCGTTGCAATTAAATCAAGTATTTTCACAATATCTGGGTTAGCGTCATGAAAAAGGATTTCATCGTATTCAGGAGGAAGCAAGCCTACTCCGCCTCCTATGCTGAGTTTGTAGACAATTTTCCCTGCATCATCGACTAATGTCCGAAGTTCTTCATAAGTAATTTGAGACTTTTCTAACTCGCGGGGGTTGAGCATATGCTCCCAATCCAAATGAGCGAGCAATTTGTGACGCATTCGGTGAAGTCGTGTTTCAATGGATTTGACTTGTTCAGAGCGGTTTATTTTATCCAAACAATCGGAAACCGTACTGGAAATTTCTCCGCAAGTGTTTTCTTTAATCCATTTTGTAAAAGTTTCAAAAGTTACGTTCCTCTTATCTTCATCAAGAAACAAGTTTATGACCATCAGCGCAATATATCCAACAAAATTATTTTCAACTCTGTTCAGAAATATTCGATATTCCAATGGACTGAATAATAGGTCAATTGGAAAATCTTTAACCTTCTCAACAATAAACATGCTCGTGTTAGTGTTGACAATAACGTCCCAAATCACCTGAAACCGCGCTTCATATTCTTTAGCTTTTTCTGGTTCAAAGACTTTATCCAAGTGCATTTCATTTAGAGAATCCATTTTCTATCCCTCTTGTAAAAGTGTAAATAAAATCCTGTGTACTGAGTACCAATAACTTCCCTTATCGGACGTTTTCGGCAACTTATTGAGGCTGCCACTGCTGCCAAGCCGCCTTCTACCGTTGCTTGTCGAGTCTCAAGAACGGAAAAACGTGTCCTAAGAGTCGAGCCATTATAGCATACCCGACGTTTTCTGGCAACGAAAAAATAGTCTTCCTCTCCTTCCAGACTAGCAAAACGAAATCGGGAGAAGTGGCAACCTGGGTGAGTTTAGTTTCTTGCCTCCGGTTGCACCGGTCGCGTTCGATTTTGCGGCACGAGGGGCCGGCTGCCATCGGCCGTAACGACAAATGAACTCTCGGTATGTAGCGAGGCGATGCTTGGCATACAGGTCATCGCCTCCAGATTGATGACCATGTTCGTTTCAAGCGGCAGGTCTGATGGCACGTCCACGCAATCGTCGCGGATGCGCCGTCCGTTGTCCGCAACGATGATCGGGTAATCGCGAACTTCCAGACCCAAACCGTGTCCGTGCGGAAACGAGGCGGTGATGCCGTGCGCATGGAGGATTTTCCACATAGCAGCTTGGACCTCCGACGCCTTCACGCCGGGCCGGAGCGCCTGCACTCCTGAAGCAACGCAGTCACGAAGCGCAGCATGCCTGTCGAGCAGAGTCGCCGACGGTTCACGCATGGCCAATGTGGTGCCGCTGTCCGAGAAGCAATGCTGATAAATGCAGCCAAAATCCACGTAGAGCAGATCGTCGTCGGTCAGGACATAGTTCGGCTCTGTGGCGATGCCCAGGCCACGCATGCCGAATGCAAAATGATCGAAATCCGCGCCTTGCTCGGCTATCCTTGTGCGATAGTGCCGGACGAGCTCCGCAATCGGGTGACCCGGCCGAGCCAGGGCAAGGCTTTCCATCGCCGCCTGCTCACTGATTTCGGCAGCGCGTGTCAGTCGAGATAGCTCATCTTCGCTCTTGACCATCCGAATAAGGCGAATGAGATTCGAGCAATCCTTGATCCTTGCCTTCGGAAACGCTTGCGCGATTGCCGCTTTCGAGGTTGGGGTTAGCCCTTCCATCTCCAATCCAATCCGCGCATCCGTCAGACGCCTTGCCTTGAGAATGCTCAAAAGGGCGTCAGTCGGTGTGGCATTCCGTTGCGGCGCATGGAGCAGATTGGAGATGTATTGGTAAGGGTTGGCGGGTGTGGTGGGCGTCAGTGAGTCGTCTAGGCTGGGGGCACCGAAGATATGCAGGTCACGCACCCACAGATCGGCGGCGTTCACCGCAAACAGCGGGTTGATAACGAGCGCAGGTTCGCCCTCAAGGGGAAAGACGGCGTATGCCCCCGTCGAATCAAGGTCGCTTGATGCCCCCGGCGTCATCATATACATTTTGAACTGTGGGTCGATCCAACAGAAATAATCCGAAAAATAGGTGATGTTGACCGGTGAGGTTGCCACCAGAACATCCACACCGCAACGGCGCATGTACTCCGCTGCTCGGGCTTTGTTGAAAAGCATAGTGCGACTCCTTTCAGAATTTGGGTTTTAATCCTTCCGAAGGTTTGAAACCTTCGTAGAACATGCGGCTCGCTTGTTTAAATCACGGATGAACAAGCCAGTCCGATTCTCGGACGAGCACGGCATGTTTTACTTTTTCTGTCACCCCTCGTAAGTAGAGATAGGTAGATTCCTTATTCGGAATTTTCCCCCCCCCCAAACCGTGCGTGTCTCTAGCGAAGCGAGATCCCGTTTCGGGGCGACTTTCACCGCATACAGCTTTCCAAGTCAAGATGATGATTTAGGAAGGTTTCATCCTTCTCCTTTGTCGTCTTTTAGAAACCTAAGACGACGTTATGGCGTGAAGGTCTTATACAGGTTATGTGGGAAAGTTTTACTCCCAGAAACGCCTCCATGGGGGAGGCGTTTCTGGGAGTAAGGTTGCTTAACTTACCTCTCCACCCTCTACTTGATATTCACGCAATCATCATTCGCAACCGCTTTGTCCAGTTTCCATTGAATCGTAACATACTTTCGTATATTATCTGTAGGTTGGCAGAGAGTTTTTCGCCTCTGATTTCGCACTCCATACAAATTAGATTCTTAAAAACATTTTCCCAAGCATTGACTCTGATAATACTCGATATTCCTTAGCACGTTCATCGGAATATCTACCTTATCTCCTCAGCCATATCAACTACTGGAGTTGACTTAGGCTTTCTTTGACTCTCCAGTCATGTACTGAACCGATGATTTAGGTTGTATCTATACCCCGATCCCTTTATAAA
>CAZOAL010000028.1:0-94944 GCA_964577695.1 uncultured bacterium
GAGTTGGCGGCGGTTGCCGATGTCACTATCGAGATCTACGACGCCAAAGGGCAACAGATTCGCACCCTCGCTTTGGGACAACGCCCTGCCGGTTCCTACCTCACACGCGAACGCGCCGCCTACTGGGACGGCCGGAATGGGCGCGGCGAACCGGTTGCCAGCGGCGTGTATTTCTACACCTTCACTGCTGGCACATTCACCGAAACGCGGAAGCTAATGGTGCTGAAGTGAAACGTAAAACGTAATGCGTAAAACGTAAAACGTGAAATTATTACGTTTTACGTTTTGGTTCGCAATCCGAAATCCAAAATGGAGAAAAATAACTCATGAATATAAGCACAAAATGGTTAAAGGAATATGTTGATTTCGATCTGTCCCCAGAGGAACTTGCCGATCGCTTGCTGATGCTCGGCGTCGAAGCCAAAGCGATGAAACGGCTAGGGGAAGGACTGAAGCGAGTCGTCGTTGGTAAAATTAAGGCAGTCAGGCAGCACCCGAAAGCGGACAAACTCGTTTTATGCGATGTCGATGTCGGCACAGGGGCTGACTTGCAGATCGTCTGCGGTGCGCCAAATGCACGCGACGGTTTGGTTGCCCCCGTCGCTCTCGTGGGCGCACAGTTACCTAACGGGTTGACGATCAAAGCCGCAACACTTCGCGGTGAGGAATCGCAGGGGATGCTCTGCTCGGAAAAAGAGTTGGCGTTCTCTGACGAAGCGACTGGCTTGATGGAGCTCCCCGCCAATCTGCGGGTGGGAACACCGCTGGCAGAGGCATTGGGGCTGGACGATGTGGTGATGGAACTGGAGATTACGCCCAATCGACCGGACTGCCTTAGCATGATCGGGATTGCACGGGAGATTCGTGTGATAACGGGAAATCCATTAAGACTCCCGCAGGTCAACGTGAAAGAGGGAACAGCGAATCTCCGAGAGTTCACCAGCGTAACAATTGAAGCCCCGGACCTCTGCCCGCGCTACGCGGCCCGAGTCATTCGAGGGGTCAAGATCGCCCCTTCTCCGACTTGGCTACAGCATCGGCTCGAAGTGATCGGCGTCGGGGCGATTAACAACGTCGTTGATATTACCAACTTCGTCTTGATGGAATACGGGCACCCGCTGCACGCCTTCGATTATCATCGGCTCGCAGAGAATCGGATCGTTGTGCGTCGTGCCAGGTCGGGCGAAACCCTGAAGACGATCGACGGGGAGGAACGGTCCCTGACCGCTGATATGCTCGTCATCGCCGATGCGGAGAAGCCCGTCGCCCTGGCTGGCGTGATGGGCGGATTCGATTCGGAAATTACGGCTGAGACTGTCGATGTGCTGCTCGAAAGCGCGTACTTCCATCCGCCAAGCATCCGCAAAACGTCCAAGGCGTTGGGTATGCACACCGAAGCCTCTCATCGGTTTGAGCGAGGGGCAGATGTAGAAGGCGTCATCCCGGCGCTCCATCGCGCCGCACAACTCATCGCGGAGATTGCCGGTGGGGAGGTCTGTGCGGGAATTATCGATGTTTATCCGGGGAGGCGGGGTGCCCTCCAGATTCGGCTACGCCCGGAACGGGTCAATTTTGTCTTGGGGACCGAAATAGCCCCCAATCAGATGCGTGACATTCTCACCCATCTCGGTTTCATTGTGTCTGATGGATGTGAAGTCACGGTTCCGACCTTTCGTCCGGATGTAGAGCGGGAGATCGACCTGATTGAGGAGATCGCCCGTGTCTACGGCTATGACAACATCCCAGTCGCGCTTCCGAGGGGTGACATCCCCATCCCGACGGTAGATGCAAAAGCGACTTTACGCGAACAGGTGAAAACCTATCTTGTGGAATGCGGAATGATGGAGGCGATTAACTACGCATTCTATCACCCCAACGTTTTCGATCGGATACGACTCCACTCCGTTGACCCGCTTAGGCAAACCGTTCAGGTTCGGAATCCAATCAGTGAAGATTTTTCGGTGATGCGAACCACTTTACTGCCCAGTTTGTTGGAGAACGCGCAACGGAATCGAAATCGTCAGGTGAACGATGTGTCGCTCTTCGAGGTCTCCAAAGTTTTCATATTAACCCCGCCTCAACCCGACCTCAACCCCACCCCCTCTCCTACCAAGAGAGGGGAGAGAGGCGAAACAGAGAGGGGAGAGAGTCCGTCACCCCCTTCCCTCCACTCCCTCTCCGTTCCCCCCTGTGGTCTTTCCCCCCCTATGGTCCCCCCGCGGACGGGGGGACAGGAGTGGACGGGGGACAGAAGGGAGGGCCGGGGTGGGGGTGAGAAGGGGGCCAGGGGAGAGGTCGGCCAGAAACTACCGAACGAACCTGAGCGCGTGGCAGGTATCATCGCCGGCGCTCTTGGCTCTGGGGTGTATGGGGATGCCTCGCGTCCAGCAGATTTCTTCGACATCAAAGGGATTGTCGAGGGGTTGCTGGATGAATGTGGCGTTTCTGATTATGCCATAGATCGAACTGACCACCCAACCTTCCATCCGGGGCAGAGCGCAGAGATTCGTGTGAAAGGGGAGCATCTCTGCATTTTGGGTGAAGTCCACCCAGAGGTGCTGGAAAATTATGACCTTCCGTACAAAGCGTATCTGTTTGAGCTCGATTTCGATAGATTGGTCGAGGCGGCAGAAGTGACGAAGAGATTTGAACCGCTCCCCATCTATCCCAGTGTCAACCGCGATCTGGCCGTCGTCCTCAATGCGGATGTTCCCTCCAGCCAACCGACCGAAATCATTCAATCGGCTGGCGGCGAGTTAGTCAAATCGGTTCGCTTGTTCGATGTGTACGCGGGCGAGCCAATCCCCGATGGGAAGAAAAGCCTCGCTTATGCAATCGAATACCACTCGAAAACGGAAACCCTCACTGATGCGATCGTCGATAGGGTTCATGGGGAGATCGTGGAAGCATTGGAGCGCGGGGTGGGTGCGGAACTCCGCAGGTGAAGGGGATTGAACATGCCTTGAAGTCAGGCATGTTTCAAATCACCGACAAAATGACAACTAAGGAAATTGAAATGCCAGGAAAAATATCGGCGAAACATCTAAAGAAGTTGGTGCATCAATTAGTGGACGAACACAGAAGATTCGGCTTAAAAAGTGTGAATTTGGCAATCTGGTACGGCGAAAAAGAGCAAACGACTCATATTCATTTGTTTGAAGTCATTGACAGCTTACCCGAATCTTTAGAGGGTAAACTGGAACCAATCTTATATCCCCCTTCTAAGACTTTTCCGATCTATCTGTCAGCGATTGTAGTTGCCCCAGGGGACGTTGAAAATGCGATTCAGCGTAAAGACCCCCTGCTCACAGAAGTTGTTTCAGATCAACCAGAAATTCTCTTTGTAAATCGGAAAGGGGAAAAACTATGGGAAAGCATGAAAAATGTCTCCTAGAAGATTGCGAATCGAGCATGCCTCGGCATTCTTTTTACAAGCACAAGCCGATCTCCAATTCGCAACCCATATCTATCAAGATAGCAGTGGCAAGATGAGAGATAATTCTCATCCCTTTTTCTGTGGAACGATGGCCTATTCGCAGCAAGCGATTGAAAAAGCCATCAAGGGCTTCTTAATCAAGAAGGGAATTGTGTTTCCGTTTACGCATCACATCCTCAAGTGGTGTTATGAAACTCGATCGGCGAGATCGGTTCGTGCCCTTTTAGGACGGCAGCTTGGGACGGTACTATTTCAAAATGCCCTGTTAACCGAACGTTATGCACCCAGCGTTGAAGTACAAGGACGGGATGGACGGTATTCTTATTTGCTCACTGGAAAAAATACGGAATACCCCTTCCTTATCCCATCACGGAATCGAATCGAGATTCCAGCAGACACATTTTCCAGCGATGAGGCACAGGTAGCTTTGAAAGCCGCTCGGCGTATTCTTCAGATTGTATCAACTGCGCCCCTCTAAAAATCACAAATCACGCATGCCAATCTATCGTTGAGCGTTTCTTCCCTGCGTAGTTTGAGGAGGGGTGAAGTGACCTTATCCTGACAGACTCGGATTTATTCAAAGGATACTGAAAACTGAATTTCTATCTGGCTTCCAGCCAATATGCAATTTGACGCTCCTGTTAGCGACCCTGGTGAGGTAAATTTGCTTATGCAACTCCAACGTCAATCGAATAAACAACTTATCACTTTAGACCCCACATCAGAACTGAGTACCGGGGAAGAAGGGCGCATCTATACAGTGGTGCAAGCCTCCCCACAAGAAGTTAGGCCGGTGGTGGCAAAGGTCTATCACCACCCGACGGACGCGCACGGGCGCAAACTCACCGCCATGTTCGCCAATCCACCGCAGGACCCAATGGCAATGCAGGAGCACGTCTCCATCGCCTGGCCTTTTGACCTGTTGCGCACGGTAGACGATAATGGACAGATCGTTGGCTTCTTGATGCCGCGTGTGACCGGAATGCGTCCCGTCATTGACTTCTACACCCCCAAAACTCGCCGCCAGCGGTGTCCGCTGTTCAACTATTTCGACCTCCACTGTACCGCGCGCAACCTCGCCGCCGCCGTGCACGCCCTTCACGCCAGTGGCTATGTCATCGGTGATGTGAACGAGTCCAACATCCTTGTCAACGACACGGGGCTGGTGACGCTGGTAGGCACCGATTCTTTTCAGGTGCGCGACCCGCAGAACGGCGAGGTTTACCGTTGCCCTGTTGGTAAGCCTGAATTTACCCCACCCGAACTTCAGGGTGTGAATTTTGCCGACATAGACCGTGTGCCCGAACACGACCTGTTTGGATTGGCGGTTCTGATTTTCCAACTGTTGATGGAAGGGCGGCACCCGTTCGAAGGCATTTTTCAGGGCAGAGGGGATTCACTCTCCTGCGCGGAGCGCATCTCGGCAGGGCATTTTCCCTACAGCAAAGGGGAGCGTGTGCCTTATCATCCCCCACCGCTTGCGCTTTCCTTTGACATTCTGCATCCCCTCTTGAGGGACTTGTTTGTGCGTTGTCTCGAGGATGGGCACACCAACCCACACGTGCGACCCGATGCACAGACCTGGCAGAGCGCGTTGGATGAAGCGGAAGAAGCCCTCATCACCTGTTCCGTCAAGGAGCAGCATCGCTACGGCAACCATCTGAACGCCTGCCCGTGGTGTGAACGTGCGGCGCAACTCGGCGGACTCGATCCATTTCCCTCGCAACAAGCGGGGCAACGTGGTCAATACCAGCAACCCGTTGCGCCCACGCAAACGCCGTTGTCACCTGTAGAAACGCAGACGGCCACTGGAGGGAGTGGTGGCTTTGCCCCACCCGTAGGCTATATTACGGCAGCAGGGGTGGCGTTCGCGTTGCTGGCGTTCGTACCTGTGTTGCGTCTGTGGGCGGGGATGGGAGCGGTGGTCTGCGGCAGCCTCGGCTGGTATTTCGTACGCGATGTCGCAGGGCGCGACAGATGGATGGCAGGTTCCGCAATCGGGTTGGGGGCCTTGATGGTAGCCCTGTTCCTATACTCGCATGAGGTTCTTAACCTCACCCCGCGTTCGATGCTACCGGCGACCACCTCAAGGCCAAATCCCAATGGCGCAGTAGGGGATGGCAAGGCTCCGGCCGAGCCTTCGTCCGCCCCTTCGACGCCGCCGGTGACTCAACCGACATCGCGCGCGACACCAGAGGAGGAACTGTCGCCAACAACAACGCCTACGCAACCGAATCAGAACACGCAACCAGATGGAGAACCTGAAATACTGACACAGAAGCATGGACAACCTGAAGCAAAAAAAGTTACGGAAGAAAATGAACTGTTGCCCCCAACGCTTGTTCAACCCCAACGGCAAAAACCTACCCTCGATTTTAAGAAAGGTGGGGGTGCACAAAAGCCGAATCTCATCTTTGAGGAAGGAGCACGCTATCGATGAAGCAATGGATACAGGTCGCATTCCTTATGAGCCTATCGTTGCTTGCTTTGGGATGGCTCATGACTTTACCCGCCTGGGCCCAAAGTACGCCGTTACTGCTCTTTTTTGACCGTGATGTAAATTTTGACCAGGAGTTCCAGCAGACATTAACAGACCTCTTGCGCAAAGACGGCAAAGGGTTCAAATTTGCGCTTCTTGCACGGGGAGAGGAAAAGACAAACCAAGCAATGGCATATTATGAAGTTCGTGAAGCGGAGCTACCCATCGTGTTAATTTTGACGAAAGATGAGGAGCGGGTGGAGAAGCGTTTGCCACAAAAGCAAAGTGGAAGTGGGGCGGATGCAGCGCGGGCAGTCTTTCGCCAAATCACCAGCCAAGAATCCACTTCATCGCAAACGGCACCGGTAAACGAACGCATCAATCCCAAAGATGGCGCTGTGATGGTCTATATCCCCGCTGGTGAGTTTATCATGGGCACCTCCGACGAACAAATCGATGTCTTGATTGGGCGATTTCCCAGTTTGCGCCGTTCGTGGTTCGATAGTGAAAAACCCCAACACACTGTGTATCTGGACGGCTACAGGATTTACAAACACGAAGTCACTGTCGCGCAATACCGCCAATTTTGTCAGGAGACTGGGCACCGGATGCTAGAAGTGCCTCCAGATGGCTGGGAAGATGACCACCCGATTGTCAACGTCAGATGGCATGACGCCGCCGCGTATAGTCAATGGGCGGGGGTGGAGTTGCCGACGGAAGCGCAGTGGGAGAAGGCGGCGCGAGGCACAGATAGTAGGCTGTGGCCCTGGGGGAATGAATGGGATAACCACAAGTGCAACAGCGTTGGTACTGTAGGCAAAACAACCCCTGTCGGCCGTTACCCACTTGGGGCCAGCCCTTATGGGGTCATGGATATGGCAGGCAATGTGTGGGAATGGTGCGCAGACTGGTACGATGACAATTACTACCGCAATGCCCCATCCCACAATCCTCCAGGACCTGCAAGCGGCACTCGGCGGGTGTTGCGCGGTGGGTCGTGGCGTTATGTCCCGAGCACTGTGCGCGTTGCCAATCGCTACAGCGCCTCCCCCGTCAGCAGTAGCCTCTCCATGGGGTTTCGGTGTTCGTCTCTGGGTTCTCCTCGTTAATTTAAATCCTGGGGGCAGGAACACATTTTGATAGCTCTCCCATCGTGTTTGTGATAATATAGGACTTACGCAGTGATGGAAGGGACCTCTCTCGTAGAGCGGGCAGCCTGCCCGCTGCTGAAGTGGGCAAGCTGCCCACTCTACACGCCCCTTGCCCATAAATGCGTAAGTCCAATATAATATAGTCCTATCCCGTTTTGCATAATAATCAGATCTTTTCAGTTATGCAGCACAAGTGAGACCCAGACTTCCGAAGTTTCAATAGACCCGTTGATTCCGATACGATGTAATCCTTACGGAAACTGAAAGATCAAAGTTTTGTGCCAAACTTCGGAAGTCTCATTGAAAAACTCGTGTAATGACAATCTGGAGGTTTAACAAATGACACACCGATTTTCGCTTGATTTGTATATCGGGTTGGTTCTGTTCTCCGCGACTTCCGCCGTTGGGCAGGATAACGCCGAGGCTAGACATGAACGCTTCATCGATTTCATCAAAACGACAGCGGCGGAAATTTCCGCCCAATCGTTGTCACCCATTCAGCGCCTGGAAGATTGGCAGGAGAAACGCCCTACCATTGGACGCGAGTTGCGCTACATGCTAGGGCTTGACCCGCTGCCGGAACGCACGTCGCTCAACGTCCAAATCACCGGAACGCTTCAACGTCCGAACTACCGCATTGAAAAGGTTGTCTTTCAAAGCATGCCGGGGCTGTATGTCACCGGAAGTCTGTACATCCCTCATCAGCCCTCAGGCCCTCTGCCGACGATTCTCTATGTCTGTGGGCATTCGCCGCACCCATTGGGTGCCAAGTTCCAGTATCAAGACCGCGTCGATTGGTTTGTCGACCACGGCTATGTGTGTTTGATTCTGGACACGTTGGAGTTCGGCGAAGTGGCGGGCATCCATCACGGCACCCACGACTTAAACTTATGGAACTGGTTGTCGCTCGGATACACACCGCTGGGGGTTGAGGTGTGGAACGCCATTCGCGCGCTGGACTATCTGGAATCCCGACCCGAAGTGGATGCAGGTCACATCGGCATGACCGGAATCTCCGGCGGTGGGGCGGTCACCTGGTTTACAGCAGCGGTGGACGAGCGGATCGCCGCGGCGGTGCCGGTCTGCTCGACGTATACCTTCGGTTCACAAGCCGCGCACTGGATTGCGTCGGGGCAGTGCGACTGCATCTACTTTCACAATACGTTCCAGCAAGACCTGACGACCGTGGGGGCGTTGATCGCTCCGCGTCCCATCCTGATTTGCAGTGGCATGAAGGATAGCATCTTCCCGCCCGATGGCTACCACGATGCCTTTCGCCAGGTCAAGAGAATTTATGACCTCTATGCCGGGAACGAGAGCGAATCGGATCGGATCAAAGAGGTTGATGAGGATGTCGGCCATAGCGATACGCCGCTCTTTCGCAAAGAAGCCCGGGAATGGATGAATCGCTGGCTGAAAAACGAGATGACCCCGTTGGAAATTGAGCCGATTCCAGAGGAAAAACGGGAAACCGCCGAAAATCTCGCCTGTTTGTCCAAACTGCCCGCCGACGCCGTCAACTACAAAATTCACAACCGGTTCGTTCCCACCGCACGTTTCGAGAAGCGGACGTCTTTGGAAGCGTGGGGTGTCCGCCGAGAAACCTTGATCGGTGAATTGAAAGATAAAGTCTTCCGGTGGTTTCCTCAAGGGGCAATCCCCTTTGAAACTCAGGTCAGCGGCAATACCGGTGGATGGGTGGCTCAGTACGCCGATTACAAAGCGGTTGTGTTTCAAAGCGAAACCGGCGTGCCGATTCTCGCCCAACTGCTGCAACCCAAAACGCCTTCGCCAGAGACACCCGTGCTCATTTACGTCAAGCGTCCGGGGGATTCGATGTACTTTTCCGACTTCGATGAACTTTTGCCGGTGCTGGGGCGTTACATCGTCCTTATCCTCAATCCGCGTCTGACGGAAGGCACTGTGACCGCTCGTGAGTTTACAGAGATCGAACGGACGACCGCCTGGATAGGGCGCACCGTCGCCGCGATGCAGGTGTGGGATATTTTACGCGCCGTCAAGTGGGCGATCGAAGAGGAAAAGATTTCACCCGCCTCGATTACCATTTATGGGAAGGGGGAGATGGGGGTTCTCGCCCTCTATGCCGGACTGTTTGATGAACGGATTAATCAAGTGATTCTCAGTGACCCCCCCGCATCTCACTGGCAGGGGCCGGCGCTGCTCAATGTCCTGCGGATTTCCGACACCCCGGAGGTGGCGGGCGCGTTTGCCCCGCGGCCGTTGATTTTTTTGAGTGACTTCCCGCCGGGATTTGACGATACGCGCGACATTTACAATCTCCACGGGCAGCCGGGCAATTTGAAGCGTGCAGGGAGTTTGCCGGAGGCGCTGGAGATTTGGAAATACTAGGGCGTGTTGACGAACTGTTTCGCAATCCAACTGTAGCCCAAGATTCTATCTTGGTTGAGAACGAGTAACCAAGTTAGAAACTTGGGCTACGAGCGCATTTTCACGAGTTCGTCAACACGCCCTAATCACTGGTTTTTGATGGCGAGGAAATGATACAATAATCTCGGTGATTTTGCGTCAGTGGGTGATGGCGTGTTTGAATTAAGGTTGCACTTCGGCACGGGCTATCGTGTTTATTATGGGTATCTTGATGACGAGACCCTTCTTTTACTGGTTGGCGGGGATAAAAGCACTCAAACGAGAGATATACAAAAAGCCAAACAATACTGGGAAGAACATCAGAGGAGTCGTTAAATTATGAGACAGTATCGACATTTCAAAGATTATCATCTGGAGCAACTCAAAGACCCTGAAGAAGCACGGGCTTATCTTGCGCTCGCACTTGAGGATTACGAAAAGGAGAAAGACATCGACGATTTTCTTCTCGCCATCAGAGATGTGGCAGAGGCACAAGGAGGACTCACAAAACTCTCCCAACGAACATACCTCAACAGGTCGAAGACTCTCGGAACGGAGCAGAATCTCTACAAAGCCTTATCCGAGGAGGGCAACCCACGACTGGAGACGGTCGGAGCAATCCTTCACGCACTTGGTTTTCGATTGTCAGTAGAACCCCTTCCATCTGAAGCCGTTGCAGCAATGGACTAATCCAGCGACATATCTGATAAGCTCAATTACCGGTACATCTCCAAAAACGGCTTGAATCCAGTCAATGTCTCAATATACGGTAAGATGCTAAGGAGTGAAAATCAATGACATTCAAAATAATCGGCTTCATTATCGTTGTGGGGCTAGTTTTCTCTGGCTGTGCAGCGATTCGACAACCGCCAGCAATTGAAGTGCCCCCCTCGCACCTCGCAAGTCCCGATACCCCGGAGATTGTTGATGGCAATCTTGAAACCGCCGGATCCCTAAAGACCGATGGCTTTGTTGAAAAACGATTCGCTGCGGATTTCCGGTTGGGTAAAGTCTATGTGAATAGCCGGGAAATCGTCGGCACCAAACGCGCAGGGGCGCTCATCGTCTTGAAGGCACCGATGTATATCAGTTACATCGAAATCTATACCGATTCAATGATTACCGAGCCGATAATAGATGTTGTTACTGAAAAATCAAAGTCGGATGCCGTGCCATTTGTTCGCATTAGCGATCGGCAGATTGGCAAACCGATTAAAGCGGGAAAAGTCCAAAGATTTCGGATTGGCCGGGAAATTCTCGGTCTGCGCCTGATGACAGACGCGATTGAGGAAACTTCAAGCGCCGAAAGAGCAACCGTCGTTGATAAATACAAAACAGATGTCACCCGGATCCCGCTCAAAGGGCCGATGATTCGTGAAGTGAAGTTCTACGAAATTCCTAAAGAACCGGACTAGAAAGCCCCCTCATTGAGATGAAAGAAGATGTTTTCTCGTTCCCACGCTCTGCGTGGGAATGCTGCTCTGGACGCTCTGCGTCCCTTAAGTTGATGCGTATGACCTATTTTACTCGTTGACCCATTACCCTCTGCCGGGGAACGTGAGTTCAGCGATGCCAGATTTATCCAATTCCCCTTTGCCGATCGCGATCATTTTGTCATACTGCTGCTTTGTCGCTTGGGCGAGAGGCAGGTTTAAGCCACCCGCCTTCGCAAGCGCGAGCGCAATCCCTGAATCCTTTGCCGCATGTGCCGCAGAGAAATAGCAGTCGTGTTCCCGATTCTGCATATCCGCGCCATCCGTTTCCAGCACGCGGGAATTTGCACCTGTTTGGGCGAAGACCTCTCGCAACATTGTCAGGTCAAGGCCGAGTGCTGCACCCAATCCCAGTCCCTCAGCAAGCCCCGCGGTGTTGATATTCATGACCATATTCACAAGGGCTTTGACCTGTGCCGCTCGCCCCGCCTCACCGACATAGCGGAGAGAGATACTCATTGAGTCAAGGATGGGCTTTGCTTTGTTGAATACGTCTTCTTTCCCACCACACATGAGATACAATGTCCCTTGACGGGCTTGCGTGATACTGCTTGCCATACAGCCTTCAATACTTTGCGCGCCATGCGTCTCCACAAGTTTTTCGATATCGACATGCACTTGCGGGGTAATGGTCGCACAATTGATAAATAGCTTGCCCTTTGCGCCTTTGAGCAGACTATCTCCGGCAGTCTCCGAAAAGACCTGTCGCATGGCGTTATCGTCGGTGACAACGGTGATGATGTAATCAGCCAGTTCCGTCACTCGCGCCAGTCGATTCGTTGCCTCTGCGCCGATCTCTGCACCGAGTTCCTTTGCACGCTCCGCGGCAACGTCATATACCACGACAACTGAAAAGCCTTTGTCCTTCAAGTTGCGGGCAATGTTGCTTCCCATCCGACCTACGCCCACAACGCCTATTTTGTAATTTGCCATGTTTTCCTCCGCAATCTTTTGAAGATTCGTCATCTTCATCCCAGTTCAAAATACAAACGGATATGAGATAAGGCATGTTTCAAATTTCCGAAAAGTTGATACGTTGCGTAATGCGTAAAACGTAAAGAGGGCCTCATTACCTTTTACGTTTTACGTGTTCCGCCGGATTGAGTTTACCGAAATCTTGAAGTGTCAACTGTTTTCTGAAACGTCCCAGATATAATGAGAGTTTATCACAACTCTGGAAGAAAGTACAGAAAAAAGGTATCATATTCATTTTGGAAAAGGGTAGTCTACCTTAATTGTGTTGATGTATAATATGGTACGACATGATATTCCAATTCAGCAATCCACTCTTGTTTCTACTACTTGGTTTGATTCCGCTCATCCTGCTCATCAATCACGGCACGCGAGTTGAGGCGGCGCGCTGGCGGAGAGTGACAACGCTTGTTTTGCGGCTTGGTGCTGTCCTCTGCCTCATCCTCGCATTAGTCGGCACCCAGCAGAGGGAGCGAGAGGACCTTCTCTCCGTCGTGTTTCTGCTTGATGTCTCTGACAGCGTTCCCCTTTCACAGCAGGTCAAGGGAATTGAACGCATCCACACAGCCGTCGATGCGCTGAAGCCCATTGATGCGTTTAGCGTGCTCCTTTTCGCGGGGCAGGCTTCGATCCGTTTACCGATGCAACCGAAAGCCGAACAGGGCCATTTAACGCCGGACATTTTATCCGACACGGCGTTTAATCGAGATGCGACCAACCTCGCGAGTGCGATTCAACTGGCGATGAACATCTTCCCGGAAGAGCGACAGAAGCGGATGGTGTTATTGAGCGATGGCGTACAAAATGTCGGTGAAGCGTCGGAGATATTAGACCTCGTTCGGGCAAGCGAAATCGAGCTCTTCACGATTCCCCTGAATTCTGAGCGGGGAAATGAGGTCTGGGTGCGTGATTTACAACTGCCACCACAAGTGCGCTCCGGTGAAACCTTCCGTGTCCGCGCCATCATCGAAAGCGCGGTGGAGGCACAAGTCACCGCACAACTGTATCGCAACCGTGTACTCGTCATTCCGGCGCAGCCACTCTCGCTGAAGCCGGGCAAACAGACCGTCGATTTTCCGCAACAGCTCTTCGACGAAGGAAATTATGAATATCAGCTCAAGCTCTTCGTAGAACCTAACCCCCCTCCCCCCTTCCCTGCGAAGGAAGGGGGAGAACTCCCCTCCCCTCGTAGGGGAGGGGCCCGGGGAGAGGTCAGTCCGGGGGATGGGTTTTCGGATAAGCGCTTCGTCGCCGATTCGATTTCTGAAAACAACACCGCTTACGGCTTCACGCGCGTCCATGGACGGCCTCACATTTTGTATATCGAGGATGCGCCCGAATATGCCGCCCCGTTAAAGACTGTCCTCGAAGCCAATCGTTTTGCTGTCCAAGTTATTTCGCCCTCCGAATTTCCAACCCATCCCGTTGGGCTTCAAAACAGTGATGTCGTGGTCATGAGCGATGTTCCTGCCGATGCGCTTTCCGAATCGCAGATGGAAATGATCGAAAGTTACGTCCGTGATGTGGGGAAAGGGCTGGTCGTCATCGGCGGCGGGCACGCTTTCGGCATGGGTGGCTATCAAGATACGCCGCTGGAACGTGTATTGCCCCTTGACATGACCCCGCGCCAGCAGAAGGAATCCCTCGCGCTCATGCTGGTCATCGACGCTTCCGGGAGCATGGCAAACTATGTGGGCAGTGATCAGAAAATTCAGTTGGCGATTGAAGGGGTTCGCGCGGCGATTCGTGCACTCAAGGATGAAGACCAGGTCGGCGTGATTGGGTTCGATGCGAAGATTAAGATGGAGGTTCCGCCCCGGATCGATCACGCGTCGCTCCTTCACAAGGTTGGGGAGTTAACCCCCGGCGGCGGCACGAAGATGTATCCTGCACTGAAAAGGGCTTATGAGTTACTCAAGGGTGTCGATGCCAAACAGAAGCATATCGTTCTCCTGTCAGACGGCAAATCAGACGGTGATTTCATCCCGTTAGCGAAACAGATTGCAGCGGATAAAATCACTGTAACGGCGATCGCCATTGGGGATGCAACACAAGAGTTGATGAAAGCGATTGCCGATGCCGGGGAAGGGAATTACACTTATGTCCAGAACGTGAGTCAATTGCCGCGTGTCTTTGCCAATGAGGTTCGACAGACGCAGAAGTATATGATTCAAGAACCGTTTCAGCCCGTTATCAGCGAGGGGGGAGGGGCAATTTTAGCAGGAATAGCGCAGTTGCCGACACTCTACGGCTACATTGCGACATCGGAAAAGGAGCATGCGGAGGTTTATCTCCGTTCTCCCGAAGAACACCCCATCCTCGCTGCCTGGAATTATGGGCTAGGTCGGGCTGTTGCGTTTACCTCCGATGTCAAGCCGGGGTGGGGTGCCGATTGGATTGCGTGGGAAAAATTCGGGAAGTTTTGGGGCCAGGTGGTCAATTCGGTGTTACCGAGTGCGGACGGAAACGCGGATTTCGACCTCACCGTTTCTCACCGCAACGGCAGGGGGCAGGTCGTCATTGAACGTTCTTCCCCATCCGACCTCTCCCCCGGCCCCTCCCCTGGAGGGGAGGGGAGAATCCCCCCCCTTCCCTCCAGGGAAGGGGGCCGGGGGGTTAGGTGGGAATTTGAAAACGAGGAAACGTTCGATGTCCGCATTGCACGACCAGACGGTGAGGGAGAATCAGTTGAATTGCAGCGCGTCACGCCGACTCGGTATCAAGGGGACTTTCCCATCCGTGAGCCCGGTGTCTACCTCGTCACCGCGCAGGAAAAGCGGGTCGGAAAAATCGAAGGTCCCGGCATCGTTGAGGATTCCGCGCATCGGAACTTGAGGCGTGCAAACCTTGTGGTTTCGTACCCCGCAGAGTTCGCCGAATTTACGGTGAACCGAGGACTGCTCAATGAACTCGCCAGTCGAACCAACGGGATTTACGAACCATCGCCAGAACAGATCGCGCATCATTCCGGGAAGGCGATTGAACGTCTGAAACCGCTATCGGGCATATTGCTTGCGGTGAGCGTTTTCCTGTTCGTTCTTGAGATGTTCTTTCGCCGTCTCAGTCTTGCGAGCGGCTACCTGTCAGAACTCCGTGCGCAATTGGCGTCACTCCGCAGGCGAGGGGAGGGTGCGCCCTCATCAACATTGACACGGTTGAGCGAAAAGAAAGCCGTTCTAGCCCGCGCAACCCGAACGGGATTCACCCCGCAACGACGGGAACACGAGGCTCTCCGACAAGTCGGAGCAGGCTCTGCCGATGCGGTTCCCACGAGACCGGCGTATGGACGGGAGAAGGTGGCTTCAGCCCAAGCGTTTCAGCCAGGAATCGGGATGAATACGGGCCGCTTGCTGGAAGCCAAAAGACGAGCGAAGGCGAGAAGTTAGAATGTCAGCAAATACAAAAGGATAGCATGAAGGGGCAACCTTTTAATCCGCCGTTGCGCTTTGACGATGTGCGGCATCTTCACCTGAAGAATTCGGCCGTATCTTGACCAACATGCCTGCACTCTCCAAATAAGGCAAATCCAGAATTTCGCTGGCGTGCCCATATACGTCAATTCCAATCACACGCCCTTTCTCATCAAAGTCTAATACCATTTTTTCATCGATAATTTCAAGTGAATCTACGCTTGTTTTGTCGGAGAGCTGAATATACAGCGAATCAGTTTCGGGGTAGTAGTGAAATTGCATAATTACTGTCCTTCTCTTTTTGGTCTATGTGTTTTATGAATTTCCCCACCGAAGGGGGATTCAGTTAGCTGCGATACCCTCCGGGGCTTTGTCTCCACCTTCGGGTAAAATCTCTATCCGGTATTGCGTTGTGAATGGTCACACCGTCCGGCTCGGTTATCACCCGGAGGCACACCCCCAACTCTGGAACGTAACCCCAATGACGGATTCGACCATCCTTCTGTCGTCTCCGTCGTATTGGGTGAAGTCGTATCTGCTCGCACCACTCACGACGAATGTAAGGGCGTCTGGCCATGACGCTCTTTTCAAAATATTCAGTGGTTTTGATTTCATTGAATCGCATCATAAGTGGACACCTTTTAGGATATGTCAACTCTATTATAACATAGATTTGTCCTTTCAAGAGTAGAAAAATTCGGCTCATGAGGTTCACAGATTTTCTTCAATTTTTTGTTGACATATCGGAGATTTATGGTACAATGTCTGTGATTTCATGAGGTCGAGGAAGTCCTGCCGGTACGTGCTTATGATGATTTTACAACCGATATAAAACGTCGATGGCAGTAGGTCATCAGCCCCCATGGCAGGGGGAGTCCCAAGGAGGCATCGGTAGTTCTTTGCTATCGGTGCTTTTTTTATGTCTGCCATCGTTCGCCCTAGAACTTCCTTTTTCTGATTCGCCGATTCGTCGATTCTCTTAACAACAAAACAAGATTATGACCGGTCAAGATTACTTTCCCCAAAAGGTTAAGCACCAACTCACCCAAGGCGTCACCTTCAAGTCCGTCATCATTGCGGTTATCCTCATCCCGATCAACTGTTATTGGGTGATTGAGATGGAGGTCATCCGCTACTCCGGGCACCCTGTTACCATCTCCCTCTTTTTCAATGTGATTTTCAGCCTCTTTTTGCTGATTGGCGTCAACCAACTCCTCAAACGCATCTCCCCAGGATTTGCTTTGAATCAAAGCGAGTTGGTGGTCGTTTACCTGATGGTTTCCATCGCCTCGGGCATCACCGGACATGACATGCTCGAGATCCTTGTCCCCATGCTAGGGCACGCTTTCCGCTTCGCAACCCCGGAAAACGAATGGCGCGAGCTCTTTCTTCCCTACCTGCCACGCTGGCTCACCGTCAGCGATAGCAAGGTGTTACAGGGGTATTATGAAGGGGAAGTGAGTTTATATACCCGCGAGCAACTTCTCGGTTGGGCCTCGCCGGTTTTGTGGTGGACGGGATTTATCTTCATGCTCATTTTTGGCATGCTCTGCATTAACGTAATCATTCGCAGGCGGTGGATCGAGCAGGAGAAACTCAGCTACCCGATCATTCAACTGCCGCTTCAGATGACAGAGACGGAGAGCGGCGCGTTTTTTGGGAACCGGATTATGTGGCTCGGATTCGGCATTGCCGGTGGGCTGACAATTCTGAACGGACTTCACTTCATTTTTCCTGTGGTGCCAGAGTTGCGCACCCGCATCCAATCCTTTCAGATCTTTACTGAAAGTCCGTGGAATGCGATGGGCAGTATACCGGTCTCATTCTATCCCTTCGCGATTGGACTCGGTTTTTTTATTCCGCTAGACCTGTCGTTTTCCTGCTGGTTCTTCTTCTGGTTTTGGCGGCTGATGCGTGTGTCGGGCGCGGCGATGGGATTGAGGAGTTTGCCCAGTTTTCCTTACATGAATGAGCAGGCCTCGGGGGGCTATATTGCGCTCTGTGTCATCGCGCTCTGGGCGAGCCGGAGCCATCTGCTTCAGGTGATGAAAAATGCCTTCGGCAGGGAAACCAACCTTGACGACTCGGACGAACCGATGCGCTATCGAACGGCGGTATTCGGACTCATCGGTGTCATGGCGTTTCTCGTCTTTTTCTGCTATCGAGGCGGCGCATCGGTGAAAGTGGCGTTCGCCTTTTTCGCCCTCTATTACGCCATCTCGATTGCGATTACCCGCATGCGCGCGGAGTTGGGGACGCCCGTCCACGACTTGCACGATTCCGGCCCCGACGAAATCTTAACCCGAGCGATTGGCACCCGCAGGTTGGGGAGAGGGAACTTAGTGATGTTCTCCATGTTTTGGTTCATCAATCGCGCGTACCGCAGCCACCCGATGCCCCACCAATTGGAAGGCTTCAAAATGGCAGAGCGAATCCATACCAATCCGCGTCGTATAGTTTTCGCGTTGATGTTAGCGGCATTTTTGGGTTCACTGGCAGGATTTTGGGCATTGATTGACCGCGGGTATCGATTGGGGATGGAAGTGCGGGCCTATTGGCCATCCTTGAGTGCATTCGGCATTGAACCGTATCGACGGTTGGATGGCTGGTTGAGTTCACCAACCGACACATCGGTGGCAGAGACGGCTTTCATGGGCTTAGGTTTCCTGCTCACCAGTTTGCTCATGCTCTTTCGGATGCAGTTCGTGTGGTGGCCATTTCACCCTGCTGGCTTTGCCATCTCAACGAGTTGGGGGATGAATGTGACGTGGAGCTGTCTGTTTATGAGTTGGCTGATTAAATGGATTCTCTTGCGACACGGCGGGATTGGCATGCACCGGAAAGCCGCGCCGTTTTTTCTGGGGCTGATTCTAGGGGAGTTTACGGTCGGCAGTATCTGGACGATCATCGGGATTATCGCGGGAATACCAACTTACGGTTTTTGGGTTTAGGGGCTGAAACGGTTTCGCCCGTTCTGCCAGATGCCCCCTCAAGCGTAAATTCCACGGCCGGGTTGCTGCATCCACAAACAGAGCCATTAACAGCGATCCAAGCAGACACATTCTAAAAGTGTGATTCATTCATGATAAACCTCCGATTGCGTGAAACGCAGGGCGTCATGCGTAAAACGTCATGCAAATCATTTGACTTTCTTCTTTCCCAGATGATATTCTTATTGAAGCAGTTTTGTTCATCTGATCCATTTGGCACGATGCGGTGAATTCAACTGAGAAAATAACGGTACCGAGGAGGCAACGATGGCTGAAGAGATTCAAACGAGTGCTGATTCGATTGACCACGATGGTTTGTTCAAAGAGCTGCTGCATCAGTGCTTTGAGCTCTTTTTACGTCTCTTTTACCCACAGCAAGCAACACAACTGGACTTTTCGGATATCACTTTCCTTGAACAGGAACGGCTGACCGACTACCCCAGTGGGGAACATCGTTACATTGATACGCTCGTGGCGATGAAGACGCTGGATGGACAAGCGATACTGCTCCATCTCGAATTTCAATCGTCACGAAAGAGCGGCTTCCCGTTGCGGATGTTTCGGTACTTCAGCCAACTTCGCTTGAGAGGGGATACGCTCATCTGGCAGATTGTCGTGTATATGCCACGCGGCGAAGCAGGATTGGGAGAAAAGAGAAAACCGACACCGAAACGGTATTCGGGGAAACGTTTTTGCCCTTTCGTTATTGGTGCGTCCATCTGGGCTCTCTGGAGGTATCGGTGTACCTAGCGACGAAAAATCCGGTGGCTTATGGGCTGGCACCGTTAATGATACGGGGCGACATCAGCAATCCCCGCTTGAAAGTGATCTGTCTCAACGGGATTGCATCCAGCGACATCACGCAAGCCCAAGCCGCGTTATTGGCTCACTTTGTCGAGGTTTACCTCCCGCTCACGCCGGCGGAGGCGGAGGAATTTGAAGAACTCATCCAACGAGAGGAGGTGACAGTCATGCAATTCATTACGTCATGGGAACGAAAAGGCATTGAACAAGGCATTGAACAAGGGCGTGCTGAAGAAGCCGTGCGCTCCAGGCAGGAAGCACTGCTGGATCTCTTGCAGGAAAAATTCGGATCCCTTCCCCAAACTGCTGTTCAACAGGTTGAGACCATCTCGTCCATCAATGATTTGCGTCAATTGCTTCGCCAGGTCGTCCACGCCGCCTCACTGGCGGAGATGGGGCTGGATGGAACCAACTGAGGGGAATTTGTATGACACCCTACAGATGCCCATGTCCTGGGGAGTTGCGGCGTCGCCAGCCGTAGCCGAGGAGGCCGAGGATACCGACGCCAAAGAGGAGCAGGCTGGAAGGTTCGGGGATGGGAATGGAACTATCAACAGTAATTTTATCTAACCATATTTCTCCATATTTCCCAGATCGGGTCTCCATCCACGGCCTGCCCAGGGAAAAGTAGAGCGATGTGGCCTGTGTACCCTGATTGGTATCACTGGCAATCTGTTCTCCGTCAATACATGGAAAATCGATTTTGCTATGATAGTTGAGGTTTGGGTATAAGGGATTTCCAAGAAATAAAACCTCCATTGGCTCGCTCTGGATTGCCAAATCCAGAGCCGTTGGATTTGGCAATCCAACGGGAGCTTATGGGAGAATTATTTTCTTGGATGTGCCCAATCGATTCAAGGAAAGCCAAAACAGTCAGAAGAGAAGGAAAACATGAAAGACACAAAAATACGGCGTATTGAATGGGCGCGTCTCTCCGGTCAAAGGCCGCGAAAAGCCGGGTGTAATTCGCGTCTTGGGGAACATGGGCAAAGCGTCAATCCAGCCATTGCGCGGATTACGACCGAGGATGGCGCTACGGGCTTCGGTTGGTCGCGCATCACGCGGGAGCAAGCTGAAGCGCTCGCCGGCTTTCGACTGAGTGACGCATTCAGTTTGGAAAACGGTGTCAATGAGCCATTCCGCTCGCTCGAATTTCCAATTTGGGATGTCGCAGGACAGCTTGCTGAAAAGCCGGTGTATGCGTTAATTGGCGGTCAGGCCGATGATGACGGGGTTTATCGCGTGCCCTGCTACGATACCTCGTTGTACATCGACGACCTGCATCTGGAGAATGACGACGAAGCGGCTGCGTTGATTGCATCTGAGGCGTTGGAAGGTGTCGCGCGTGGACATAAAGCATTCAAGATTAAAGTGGGGCGGGGCGCGATGCATCAGCCTGTTGAAGAAGGAACGCGCCGAGACATCCGCGTCATCCACGCGGTTCGAGAAGCGGTTGGACGTGAAGCCAAGATTTTGTTAGATGCCAACAACGGATACAATTTGAACTTGACCAAGCGGGTGTTGGGTGAAACCGCCGATGTGGAGGTGTACTGGATGGAAGAAGCGTTTCACGAGGATGCAAGGCTGTACGCCAATCTGAAAGAATGGCTCCATTCAGAGGGCTTGGAAACGTTGATCGCTGACGGAGAAGGGGATGCCTCGCGTCATCTACTCGATTGGGCGCGACAGGGATTAATTGATGTGGTTCAGTATGATATTTTTCACCCCGGCTTCACCCGCTGGCTTGAGCTTGGGCCTCAACTTGATGAATGGAACGTGCGTTCGGCACCGCACCATTACGGCGGGCATTATGGCAATTATGCGTCGTGCCACCTCGCCGCCGGGATTCAGCGATTTCAATTCATCGAATGGGACGAAGCCGAAACGCCCGGTTTGGACGCTTCGGAATATTCGCTCTCGGAAGGTTATGTCAACGTTTCCAATCTGCCCGGTTTTGGCCTCAAACTGGACGAGGAAATCTATGGGCGGGCTGTCAGGGAAAATGGGTTTGTTATTGGGCATTAAGGAGGTCAATATGAAATTAGTGACTTTTGAAGTTTTAACACAGCTTGGGAAACAGCGTCGGCTCGGGGCATGGATTGAAGGGGAGCGGATCATCGATCTCAATTTCGCCTACGCCCTTTATCTGTCAAAGATGACAGAACCATCCGCTGCGTATCGACTGGCGGATGCCATATTACCGCCAGACATGCTTCAATACTTCGAGCGGGGCGATACTTCGAGCGGGGCGGCGCAGGATAGCCTCAAATACATCCAGGAACGCTTCCCGCATGGAGGCAGTGTGACCGGGGCGCGCGGTGAACAGGTGATTTATGCCGTGAATCAAGTGAAGCTACTTGCGCCTTTCCCGCGCCCTGCCAGTTTGCGAGATTTCGGTGTGTTTCTCACGCACATGCAGGCTGCCGCGAAGATCACCGGCAAGGAGATCTCCCCCGTGTGGTATCAGTTGCCAAACTACTATCGCGGCAGTACCAGTCCCGCTTCGATTGCAGGGCATGAGGCACTCGTCACCTGGCCGAACTATACGGACAAACTCGATTTTGAATTGGAGTGGGGCGTTTATATCAGCAAAGAGGGGCGAAATATCTCGATTGAAGAGGCACCGAACTACATCGCTGGCTACACGCTCTATAACGACATCAGCGCCCGTGACATCCAGTTTCGCCACATGACGCTTGCACTCGGCCCCGCCAAGGGGAAGGATTTCGACAACAGCAATATCATGGGGCCTTGTCTCGTAACGCCCGATGAAATCGATAATCCTTACAACCTGCGGATGATAGCGCGAGTCAATGGCGAGGTCTGGGCGGACGGTAGTACAGCGGATATGTATTACACATTTGCGGAGATGATCTCGTTCGTTTCACAGAGCGAAACCCTTTATCCCGGTGATTTCCTTGGCTCTGGCACAGTTGGCAAAGGCTGCGGTTGGGAGCTAGATCGGTGGATTCAGCCGGGCGATGTCATTGAGCTGGAGGTCGAAAAGATTGGGGTGCTCCGAAATCGGATCGGAGAGAAGGAGAAAAACCCTGCGGCATGGAAGGAGAAATGATGAGACTTGCGAATAAAGTGGCAATTATCACCGGCGCTGCCTCCGGACTTGGACGAGCGACGGCGCTCGTATTTGCGACGGAAGGGGCGAGGGTTGTTGTGGCGGATGTGAATGAGACCGGTGGGGTTGAAACGGTTGACCAGATTCGCTCCGCCGGTGGTGAGGCAACCTTTGTCCGCGCCGATGTGACTTCCGCCAAAGATGCGGAAGCAATGGTGAAATCGACGATTGACGCCTACGATAAGCTAGATGTGCTGTTCAACAACGCCGGAATTGCGATGCGTCTCCCTGTCGTCGAGCTGCCGGAGGCGGATTGGGACCGCTGCATCGACATCAACCTGAAAGGGGTCTACCTTAGCTCCAAGTACGCAATCCCTGAAATGATCAACAATGGCGGGGGCTCGATTATCAATATGGCGTCAATCTTCGGCATCGTCGGGGCGAGGACGCGCGCCGCTTATGCCGCCTCCAAAGGGGGCGTTGTCAATCTGACGCGAAGCATGGCGCTGGACTATGCTCCCTATCAGATTCGCGTCAACTGCATCTGCCCGGGTTTTGTCGAAACCCCGCTTTTCAAAGGCGTCGTGAAAAGTCAAGAGGAGTATCAAGCCCTCGTGAGCACGCACCCGATGGGACGCCTCGGCACACCGATGGACGTTGCCTACGGGGCGTTGTATCTGGCCTCCGACGAATCCGCCTTCGTGACAGGCATCGCTCTGCCGATTGACGGGGGGTATACGGCGGGATAAAACGTGAAGCGTGAAGCGTGAATATGATAGCCACTCATACATCGCCAATGTCACATTAGACATTCGATCCAATTGTAGCCCAACTTTCTAAGTTGGCCGGCAGAACCGATGATTAGTTCAAACCAAGATAGAATCTTGGGCTACGGTGAAATGTGACATTGGCGAAATACTTTACTTTGGAAAGGATTCCCCATTTGACCCAACCATTGCTTGAGATCTCAGGGCTCAACACCGTATTCCCTACCGATGATGGCACCGTGCGTGCCGTTAATGATGTGAGTTTCTCTATCGCACGCGGTCAGACCCTTGGTGTTGTCGGCGAGAGCGGCTGTGGCAAGAGTGTCACGGGGCTCTCCATCCTCCAACTGGTTCCACCCCCGGGGCGGATCGAACAGGGGCAGATTCTCTATCACCGGGAGGGCGAGGAGAAGCCGATTGACATCGCGAAACTGCCGCCGCGGAGTGAGCTGATGCGTTCCATCCGGGGCAACGAAATCGCGATGATTTTTCAGGAGCCGATGACCTCGCTCAATCCGGTATATACCATCGGCAACCAGATTATGGAATCGATTACCCTGCATCAGGGCGTTGACAAGAAAGAAGCCCGCAAACGCGCAATCGAGATGCTTGCCCGGGTGGGCATTCCGGGGCCTCAACAGCGTGTCGATGGATATCCGCATCAACTTTCGGGCGGCATGCGTCAGCGTGCCATGATTGCGATGGCGCTCTGCTGTCATCCCACGCTACTCATTGCCGATGACCCCACGACTGCCCTTGATGTGACTATCCAGGCGCAGGTGCTTGATCTGATGCGCGGGTTGCAAGAGGAGATGGGGATGGCGATTATGATGATTACCCACGATCTGGGGGTCATCGCGGATATGGCTGATGAAGTGGTGGTGATGTATGCGGGGCGTGTCGTGGAAAAGGGGAGTCTGGATGCGATTTTCTACGAACCGCTGCACCCGTACACCCGCGGTCTGCTGGCCTCCATTCCCTTGCTTGGAAAGCGTACCGGGGGTTCGTTGCGCTCCATCCCCGGAACAGTTCCCCATCCCCTCGTTTTGCCCCAAGGGTGTTCATTCCGTCCCCGTTGTCCAGAGCGACTGCCCGCGTGTATGGAAATGCCGGAATTGAAAGAGGTTCAGGAGGGGCACGCCACACGGTGCTGGCTTTATGAGAAGGGGGAGTGAGGAAGAATGGGAGGAAGGGATGGATTCGTTTCACGCATCACGTTTCACGTTTCACACATCACGTTTCACACGCCAATTAACAAATCGAGTTAAACCATGAGCACTATCCTCGAAGTCAAGAATCTGAAAAAGTATTTCCCCATCCGAAAGGGGTTGTTGCGGCGCACCGTGGGCCATGTCAAGGCAGTGGATGGCGTGAGTTTCGCTATGCGTCGTGGAGAGACGCTCGGGCTGGTCGGAGAAAGCGGATGCGGTAAAACCACCGCGGGACGCTGTTTGTTGCGTCTCATTGAACCGACCGAGGGACGCATCCTTTTCGGAGAAGATGGGATGGATGTGTGTGCCCTAACGCTTCATGAGTTGAAACCCTATCGCCGCCACATGCAGATAATCTTTCAAGACCCACACGCCTCACTGAACCCGCGGATGACGGTTGGAGAGATTGTGGGGGAGCCGCTCAAAGTGAATCGGATCGCCAAGGGCTCGGCGCTCGAAGAGCGGGTCGCCAGGCTGCTTGAATCGGTGGGCTTGAAACGCCACGATATGCGCCGCTACCCGCATGCGTTCAGCGGTGGGCAACGTCAGAGAATCGGAATCGCCCGCGCCCTGGCGCTCCAGCCGGAATTGATTGTTGCCGACGAACCGGTGTCTGCCCTGGACGTATCGGTACAGGCGCAGATTCTCAATTTGCTGGCGGAATTACGTGAGCGTTTTCAGCTCTCGTACCTCTTTATCGCACATAATCTGAGCGTGGTTGAACATATCAGTGATCGAGTGGCTGTGATGTATCTGGGACGGATTGTGGAACTCAGCGACGCCGAGACGCTTTATCAGCGTCCGAGACACCCTTACACCGAGGCGTTGATTTCCGCGGTGCCATTGGCAGACCCGCGGCTACAACGCAAGCGACAGCGCATCCGCCTTGAGGGGGACGTGCCAGACCCCGCCTCTCCGCCGAGGGGGTGTCACTTTCATCCCCGCTGTCGTTATGCCAAAGACATCTGCAAGCAGGCAGAACCTGAACTCAAGGAGGTGGCTCCGGGCGTGCAGGTCGCCTGCCACCTGAGTGAGGAATTGTCGTTGCAGGGGGTGTAATACTTTGCCGTAATGCGTAAAACGTAAAACGTAAAGCGGGCTGAATTACGTTTTACGGGTTCTCTGAAATGTACACAATTTTGAAACATGCCTGTATTTTCATTTAAAAACGGTGTAATATGAGCGAAGACAAGACAGAACTTAAAAAAGTTGCGATTTACACGGATGGGGCTTGCAGTGGAAATCCTGGCCCTGGTGGCTACGGTGCGGTCTTAATCTGTGGCAAGCACAGAAAGGAACTGTCCGGTGGGTTTCGACTGACCACCAGCGTCCGTATGGAAATTATGGCAGCCATCGCTGGTTTGGAAGCGCTCAAGACAAAGTGTCGTGTCACCGTGTGCTCTGACTCGCGGATATTAGTGAATAGCATGTCGAAAGGGTGGGCGCGGAAATGGCGAGCCAACGCCTGGGGAACTAGAGCAAATGCTGATTTGTGGAAGCGACTGCTTGAGCGCTGTGAGCAGCATGAAGTTGAATTTATCTGGGTGGAAGGTCATGCAGGCCACCCCGAAAACGAACTCGCGGATGGGTTATCAACGAAAGCCGCCCGCCAAAACAATTTAGCTGTTGATACGGCTTATGAAAAAGGCGAAACGGAGATAAAACCGCTCACCTTGTTCTAGCGATGCCAGGTTCTTGCGGGGTGCATCTGCCCAAGCTAATTGCCGTATTTTGGTCCATGTCACGAGGTTGAAATATCAGGAGTAGAACATGCGGCTCGCTTGTTTTTTTGCCTCCAAAGGAAACAAACTACACACGCACTCTTGAAAAGAAGACAAAAAGGATTCATAAGAAAAATGGAAAAAAAGAAAGAAATCACTTCACGTTTCACGTTTCACGTTTCACGAACACTTCTCATCTGGGGTATTCTCTTGTTAGCCGCCTGTTCAGGTAATCCAAAGACCGAGCGTCGCCTCACCAATTACCCGAACGGCCTGGAGGCTAAAGAGGCCCCGATGCTGGCGAAGCTTGTAGCAGACGGGAAACTGCCTCCAGTGGAGGGACGCCTTCCTGAACACCCGCTGGTTGCCAAACACGCTTTTGACGGATATGAAGGTCCGGGGGTCTATGGCGGCACCTGGCATCGTTTCCATACCGATCCGGGGCTGGGCACCTGGAAGATGGTCGCCGGCTATTCCCCTTTGATACGCTGGAGATTCGATTGCTCTGGCTTGGAACCGGGGCTGGCTGAATCGTGGGAATTCAACAAAGACGGCAGCGTGCTCACGTTACATTTGCGAAAGGGCGTGAAATGGTCGGATGGACATCCCTTCACATCCGAGTCTTTCGCATTTTATTACGAACTTTGCCTTGATAAGCGGCATCAATACAACCCGCCGGTGTGGTGTCTGGTGAATGGTAAACCGATGACAGTGGAGACGCCAGATGATTATACGATTGTGATGAAGTTTGCTGGCCCCAACTGGCTGGTCCCTCTCTGGTTGGCGACCGGTTTCTGGTGGTGTGACATCTACAATATCCCCAAACATTACATGATTCAGTTTCACCCCGACTACAACTCGAAATACAAGGACTTCATCGAATTTGAGCGCAAGAATCTGCCCCACCAGAATCCAGAACGCCCCACCCTCTGGCCCTGGCGTATCGTGAAGTACGAAAAGGGAGGATTCCGTGTTCTCTTTGAACGGAACCCGTATTACTATGTGGTGGACGATCTCGGGCGTCAACTGCCGTATATTGATTACGTTAAGACCAGCCTGATTCCTGACCCACAGGTGCGCGTGCTGAAGATTTTGGCAGGCGAGGTGGATTGTCAGTATCGGGGGATGGAGTTGCGCGATCTGGCGCTGTATTTGAAAGGGCAGGGGCCGGGAGACTATCAGGTTCGCAGATGGAAGAGCACCGCCGGAGCGGAACCGGCTATCCTCATCAACTGGACAGCACCCGATCCAGTGTTGCGTCAGCTTATCCGCGATCAGCGTTTCCGAAAGGCACTTGCGCTGGGGGTTGACCGCGAAAAATGCAACGAGATCGCCTGGCGCGGTCTGCTTCAGCCTCAAGCGGCGACGGTGAGTCAGGAGGGGTGGCACTTCGCCGATTCGGAAGGGCAGGTGTTGTTCGAGGCGTGGAAGCGCGCCGATGCCGATTTCGACCTCCAGAGGGGGAATGCGCTGCTGGATGAGATGGGACTGACGCAACGGGATAAGGAAGGGTATCGCCTGCGTCCCGATGGAAAACGCCTCACCCTTGTCATGGATGTTCCGAGTTCCAACCTGAACAGTCAGGAGAATGATATTGGGCTCATCATTGCCGATGGGTGGCGCGAGATGGGGATTGATGCGGTGCTCTATACGCCCCCCGGTGCCGAACTGAGCCTACGTCGCACGCTGGGCGAGTTTACCATCAGTATGCACGGCGAGGCGGAAATGGATTTGTTCACGTATCCCGATTGGGTCTTCCCCACCTCCGCCAAGTATTGGCACCCCAAGGTGGGCAAATGGTATGAGACGGGGGGCAAAGAGGGGGAACCACCGACGGGGCCGTTAAAGAAATTGCTTGACCTGTACGATGCAATCAAGAATGAGGAAGACCTCCAGAAGCGGCATGGGTACGTGCGCGACGCCGTGCGTATCCACATTGAAGAGGGACCGTTCCATCTCGGTACAGCGGCGCGTTCGCCCTCACTTGTCATCGTCGCCAATCATTTTCATAACGTCCCCAACGATGGCATCCTGGGGCCCTGGGCCATCGTGACCCCCGCGACAAGCTATCCTGAACAGTGCTTTATCCAGGAGGTCAAACGATGATGATTGAGGAAAAGATTTTATCTGGTTAGGCCAAACATCTCGCCGAGGTCACGCCGTTTCATGGAATTGCCTCCTGTGGGACCAAGACGACACGAGCGGCAGCTTTGAGTAATAGGTGAATCGGTTCTTCCAAATCAGCGTCGGGGTCGGTGCTGGTCGCATCCGGTTGAGGAAGTGGTTCGCCCTGAATCAAGTTGGTTTCTGCCATGTCCCCTAAAGCACTTGCTAGGAGGTGCCGCGCATTCTCCAGATTCGCGCCCCATTGGTTAGGATCTTAACGGAAACTTGCTTGATTTACGGCAATGGATCAATAGTTACATCGCCGTTGTCTACAACCTCTAACATCACACGACTTCCGTAAAGCAGTGACATACCAACCAACGGACCTCCGTCTGCTTGCAGAGCAAGTACTTCCCATTCCTGTCCATGCCACAACACTTTCGCAAGATACACGTCCAATACAACCACATTCCCATCACCGAGAGTTGCGCGTCGATTGCCAGCCAGTTGAAGTTTGAGACGGTTGATTAAATCGCTCGGTAGCGTTAGATAACCATTGAAGCCTGTATCAATTACCGCCTCAACTTTTTCTTTCCTTCGATTTGAGCCGACAAGCTGCAATTCGATGACAGCTTCTCGATTGGATGTGACTTTTCCAGTTATCATTGGGTTTTTACCGAAAAATGCCCGCCAATTCGGTAGGCGGTTGGGAATCCAATTCGCAGCCCGTACAAGACAGCATTGGGACGTTTTGCAAGCAGACGTTTCGTTGCCATTAAATCGTCAGGGTCGATTTCGTATTCGCCTGTTTCGATGTCAATGACCAAAAACTTGCCCGTATTCTTTGCCTCAACTTTGGTTCGTATCTGTTGCCCGTAAATCGCTTCGCCTCGAGTTTCAACTTCCTTAGGCGTATAATTTGTGTATGGCATGGTGATTTCCCCTTGTGTCTGAAGCACATTACTTCAATGCGATTCAGTAGTCGATAATGACCGCAAATATCTAACCACTGCAAAAACATCTGTACAAAATTAACTTATAGTACGCCTAACGCCCAAGTTCAGCCGGCGCGCGAACGGCAATGGCGAGCCACAATGAACTGCACCCGCGCGCTCGGATGCATCGCCTGGTTAGGCGCGGCTGCCAAAGATCGCAAACATCCGGTTTGCCGAACGCTTGCTAGCCCTGAGTCGCGTCCGTCTGTGCGGTGCCGACGATCTTTCTGATCATCTCATCAACCGTTAACACTTGAGCAAACACCGCGCCGAGAGTGGCGCAGGTCGCCTTCTGCAGATCAGCCGCCGAGACGTCTCCGATAGCGAAGGTTGCAGTGCCGTCGCTTAGGAAGAATACGCGAAAATCGCGGACCATGGCCTCGCGTGCAGTTGTTTCGCAACAGACGTTGGTCGCGATGCCGGTAATGATGATGGTATCAATGCCGCGCGGAGGATCAATTCAAGATCGGTGCCATGAAAAGACCCGAAACGCGGCTTGTCGAGCAGAATGTCCTGCGCGTCTACGACTAGCCCTTTGTGGAGCACCGCCGACTCCGAACCCTTGTTGATGATGCCTTGTTTGACAATCGGGGCTGTCTCGCCAAGGACACCAGTATTTGAACCGTCCGGACGGAGCACATGGCTGGTGTGGATGACGAGAATGCCGACGCCGCGACATGCCTCCGCTACGCGGTTGATGCGGTCCTGCACGGCCAGTCCGTCCGGTGCTGAGATTGGGGAACCGTGAACGAAGCAATTCTGCATGTCTACATTGATCAGCGCGGTGCGCTTGGGAATCACTACAAAATCGACCATATTTTGCCTCCGTCTTTATACTTGACTTGCTTTCAGGATTTCGCTGCGCCTAACGATCTGTATCAGCCGCGGCGGGCGAGCGCGGCCGCGAGGCCAAGGCGAGCCTGCCGCCCGCCATCGGCTGCATATAGGAGTTCATCGGCCTGACTATTCTTCATAGTAGGCCGTGCTGATCTCGGGGTGGAGCTGGCCGCATCTTCCGGTATTGAACACCCGCAACGCACCGGCGCTCGTATCAACTTCGTTCTTCCCCTGCGTGTTGTACGCAGGCTGATGGGTGTAGATCAGAAGGCTCTCAATGGCCTTGACAAGCTTGGCATCCGCTGGGCCGTATGGCTTGTCGGGATTCCAAGCCTTCCACCACGCTTTGATGCTGGGGAAGACACCCACGGAAGCAACCTTGAATGTTGCCTTGTCGTATTCACCCCTGATCCACCCACCATGACCTGCAAGTCTATCGGGCATATCCGCGGTCATGCCGATATAGAGCAGGGCATTCTGGCCGTAGAGGTGATGGGTGCAGAAGATCGCGTAGAGTACATGATGGCTCTTCGCAGGATCGCTACGCTCTTCCCAAGCGTAGGGCCCCTCCCAGCGAACATCACAGATCGTCTCGTTCATGACATGCCTCCAATGTCTAACTTGTGATTAGGCAGATTTTTTTTCCGGCTAACACAATCTGATATGGTGTTAGACGGAATTTTTCCTGTATCATTCGAGTTGCCTTCTCTCTTTCAATTTGGTATAATAAGCGAATCTGTTTTTTATAGAAAAATCGTGTAAAATCTTGGAAATGATGAAATGGCTCGCAACAGCGAGCCATTCCTCACATCATGTCCGTTAAGACCTCCTGTGAGGTGGAGTGAAATGCTCCTCGTGAGTGTTAAACAGGCTTTTGACATCTGGCACACTTTCACCTTTCGGTTACCCTTAATACCAGACCACAGAGCGACCGACTGGAACCACATCTGTTGGTGTGATGACCTGTCTAACTTCTGCTCATCACCAGTTGTCATGAGCCCACTGTTAGTTCCATGTCCATTGAAAGAGAAGATTTTTCAATCGATTTAGGAACTATACTAAAGTCCTGTCACGAAAAAAAAGAACTCAGGACCGTTCTGTCCGGTTCCGTGGATTTCCGTTCTTTTCAAAACCAGAAAGTTAAGCTATTCTCTCACAATCAGGCAGGTAAAGTCAATAATAATATGCAGTGGTTAGAGGTCAAACAATGATCACCTACATCATCCGTCGCTGTCTCATGGCTTTCCCGACCCTGTTGGCGATTTCCATCATTTCGTTTATCATCATTCAATTGCCGCAAGGGGATTATCTTGACCGCAAGATTCAGCAATTGGAACAGGAGTTCGGCGATAGCAGCTCCCTCGCACGGGTCGATGAATTGCGGGCACGGTATGGACTGGATAAACCGATGTGGATGCGCTATCTCAAGTGGATTTCTGGATTCGTCCGGGGGGACTTTGGGGAATCATTTGAATATGAACGCGAAGTCAGCGAACTCATCTGGGACCGCTTCGCCTTTACAGTGCTCATCTCCATCGGTTCGCTGGTCTTCACTTATGTGGTCGCGATTCCATTGGGCATCTATTCGGCGACGCATCAGTACAAGTGGTCAGACCATTTCCTTACCTTTCTCAGCTTTGTGGGGATGTCACTGCCCGCATTTCTGGTCGCGCTCGCACTGATGGTGTTTGTGTTTGAGGTGTTCCGTGTGCCGTTGTTTGGGCTATTCTCCGCTTACTATGAAGGTGCTCCCTGGACATGGGGAAAATTAGGCGACTTGCTCGAACACCTGTGGATTCCTGTGATTGTGGTGGGATTGAACGGCACCGCCGGGTTGATGCGCATCATGCGCGGGAATCTGTTAGATGTGCTCGGGCAGCCCTTCGTGCAGACAGCGCGGGCGAAGGGACTCAAGGAGTCAGTTGTGGTGGTCAAACATGCGGTACGCATCGCGATCAATCCCTTAATCAGCATCCTCGGGATGAGCCTGCCAATGATTATCTCCGGGGCAACCATCGTGGAGATTGTGCTCGGATTGCCCACGGTGGGGCCGATTCTCCTGCGCAGTCTTATCAATGAAGATATCTATCTCGCTGGCACCCTCATCATGATGCTCAGTCTCCTTTTGGTGATTGGAAACCTGCTGGCGGATATCGCCCTGGCGTGGGTCGATCCGAGGATTCGGTATGAGTAGGCTCAGATATGCAAATGAGCAAATATGCAAATGAGCAAATGAGCGAAATTGCGAATGAGCGACATGGCGAATGGGTGAATAACATCCGATGTTTCGGTTCGCACATTCGCAGATTCGCAGATTTGCTCATCCATTGACACATCAATCAAATCAAAAACAAAGGAGAAATACGAATTATGGCTTATGCACTTGAAGACGCATTTGGAGACATCATCGGCAAAGCGAGACGCGGACAAGGTTTGAGTCTCGGTCAAGTTGCCAGCAAAGCGGGTATCACGGAAGCCCAACTGTCGCAGATGGAAAGTTATGCCCTGAAACCGACAGAAAATCAGGTCCACCAAATCGCACAGGCGTTACACCTCAACGGCGCAAAATTGGTTGACATTGCGATGGAACGCTGGGGGCCCAAACCGGTCCAGGCCGGGTATGATAAAGCTTTGGAAGTCGTCACCATCACCGAGAAGGTGGGCGGCTATCCGGTCCACGCTTACCTGCTCGTTTGCAAGGAGACCTCCGAGGCTGCGATCATCGACACCGCTGCCCATCCGGACGCGATTCTCAAACAGATTAAGGCAATCGGCGTCAAGCCAACCGTGATTCTTTTGACGCATGCGCACAGCGACCATGCCGATGGTTTGCCCGACCTTGAAAAGGCAACGGGTTGCCCGACATATATCCACGCCGCTGAACCTCAACCGCGCAGTCACCAGAAACTCCGAACCCTTAAACACGGGGATGAAGTGTCCGTTGGCAAATTGAGGGTGAAAACGCTTGATACCCCCGGACACACGCCCGGCGGTTGCAGCTTCTACACTCGTTCGACAGCGATCGTCGGTGATGCTATCTTCGCCGGTTCGGCAGGTGGCGCGAATATTTCGTACACCGACCTGCTGACCAGCGTTCGGGATAATCTGCTCTCACTCCCCGACGATGTGAAGCTCTTCCCCGGACACGGCCCCGCCACGACGGTTGGTGAAGAGAAAGCGCACAATCCTTTCTTTTAGTCCCCGTGATCAACCACACGGCTAGGGTCGCCCCGTCCCTACGGGACGGCTAGAGTTTGCCTTTCGATGCTCAGTCCCGTAGGAACCCCATCACGTTCCACGATAAGGAGGTATGAAAAAAATGGTTCCGAATAAGTACGATCTCCGGGTTTTAGACAAAGAGGATTTTCCGGTCATGTTCGTCAGAGTGATTCGCGTGGATCGATTCACAGACGAGCGACGCATCGACTACTTTCAGCAGGCGCAAGGATACGCCAAACGCCTGAATGCGGACTATGTGCTCGTCGTGTCACCATTCCAAATGGAGCTGTGGGATTCGCATGCAGAGCAGCCGATTGCAATGTTTGATACGGCGGCCGCACTCGGACCTTATAGCCAGAAATGGGGACCGGTCGAGAAATTAAGCCACCACGGCTTGGAGTGTTTAACGCACTATTGGTTGAATCAAATTATTTTCTCCTTAAATGAGGAGCAAGTACCTTATAAGGAAGAACTCAAGAAGCTAGGGGTGGTAGAAAAACTTAAATACGGTCTTGTGGAAAGGAATCGCGAAGAATGAGAGTTTATGCTGAAACCAATTGGTTGCTTGATCTAATCTTTCAACAGGAGCGGTTTGCTGCTTCTTCTTTTGTTCTTTCGCTTGCTCAAGATCGAAAGATAGCTCTCTGCCTCCCTGAAGTAATCGTGTGGGAGGGAAACCACAAAGTGGATCGGCGGAATGCTCAACGAGATATCACGGTCGAGCAACTGGACAAAGAACGGCGCGAATTTAGTCGGAGTCGAAATCCGTTGTATCAATCCCGAGTCACATCCCTTGAAATAGAACTTGAAGAACTTGATACCATCTCTAGCATTGAACGCGCACGCTTTGATAAAATCGTTGAAGATCTCTTTCCAATTGCGACATGGTTGCATCTTTCCCAAGACATTTGGACCAGTTGTTTTGACCTTCAAGATCAATATGAAATGAAACGAATCGACGCGCTCATTTATGCAAAGGTAAAAATCTGAATCGTCTAGAAACCGAGTTCTTCTGAAAAACTCGGTTTCTTCCCGTTCAAGGAGGACGTTACGACTTGAATTACTGGTATCTTTGTATCCTTGTATCCTTGTTCTGTATCCTTTTCCAACCCATCTCAACGGCTGTCGGGGCACCAAATGAATCCGCCATCCCAAGGGATGAGGTTCCCCAAGTGACGCCCGGAGAGCTTCTGATTCGTGTGACGCCCGAAGCACAGGCAGAATTGGAGCGTCTGCACGCCAAAGCCTCCTTACAAAAATTCCATGACCAGATGCGGGTTCAATCTATCCACCGTGCCTTTTCGCATGTCGCTCGCCCTGAACTCAATCCGAATCTGGAGCGCATCTATCTCCTGCGCTTCCCGATAGCTGCGGATATGCACGCCTTGAAAGCTGCCTACGCGAAGCAGCCGTTCATTGAGGCGGTAGAATTCAACTACCTTCGTCCAACGCAAGCGTCCGAAATCATTCCCAACGATCCACGGTTTAAGGAGCAGTGGAACCTTCCGACCATCAACATGCCCCAAGCGTGGGCGATTGAGAAGGGAGATCCGAATGTCGTCATCGCCATCGTGGATACAGGCGTCGATTACAAACACGAAGACCTCGCCTCGAAGATGTGGACCAACGCGGGCGAGATTCCTGACAACGGCATCGATGACGATGGCAATGGTTATGTCGATGATGTGCGAGGTTGGGATTTCACGGATGCCCCCAATATGGCGGGAGCAGGGGATTTCCTGGAAGGTGATAATGACCCGATGGACGAATCGGGGCACGGCACGCATGTCGCAGGGATCGCCGGCGCGGCGGTGAACAACGGAATCGGTGTTGCCGGCGTCGCGTGGAATTGCAAGCTGATGCCTGTCCGCGCAGGCATGTCGCTTGGAGGTGGCACCAGTATGCAAGACGACGATTCTGCAGCAGCCCTCGTCTATGCCGCTGACAACGGTGCAAGCGTCATCAACATGAGTTGGGGAAGCAGCCAAAACTCGTTTGTGATTCGTGATGCGATTGATTACGCTTATGCGCGGGGTGTCCTTCTGGTTGCCGCAGCAGGAAACGATTCCCGGAATGAGGTCATCTTTCCCGCTGGCTATCGCAAGGTCATCGCCGTCGCCGCGACGGAGCAGCACAAACAGAAGTTCTACCAATCCAACGCCGGCGCGTCAATCGACATCGGTGCGCCGGGCAACGTGATTCTAAGCACCCAGATTAACAACAAGTACCGCCTCCTCACCGGCACATCAATGGCAACGCCGCATGTCGCAGGCGTTGCTGCGCTGGTTATGTCGAAGCGTCCGAACCTCACGCTTGAGGAGGTCCGGCAGATTCTCGTCGCCACCGCCGATCCGATCACGGAAAGCCCAGACCTCGTCGGGGCAGGACATCTGAACGCGGAACGGGCGTTGATGGCAAGTGGCGCGTTACTGGCGCGCATCCTTTCGCCAGAAACCAACAGCGGGGGGTCAAACGCCATCGAAATCATTGGTGCTGCCGGAGGATTTAAGTTTGATACATGGCAGTTGCTGTATGGGAAATCAACTGCGCCGACGGCATGGCTACCCATCAATGCGCCAAACCGGCGGCAAAAGGCGAATGAAACGGTGCTCGTTTGGGATACCTCCTCCGTGCCAGAGGGGATTTACACGATTCGTCTTGAAGTTGTTGGTGTGGCTTCCTCCCCCCTGTCCCCCCCGCGGGCGGGGGGGAGTAGAGGGGTCGTGCGTGATGAAGTCGTCGTGTCCATTGATCGCACACCCCCTAAGGTCCAGAATGTGAAGGCACGAAAGTGGATAAACGGGGACGGCTTTATTACGGTCATCACCTGGTCAACGGATGATTTCACAATTAACACGTTAAGCCAACGGGCCCGCGAAGCGCTTGCCCCATTTGTGCCGCTTGAGGAAAGCTCGACCAGCAAGGAGCATATCTTTTCACTCCAACCTGCTGCGCAGGGCTCTGGGGAGTATGACTTCTTCATTACCTCCCGCAACGCCGCAGGGTTGGAAACGGTCGATGATAATAACGGCAAATTCTACCGAGCGGAGGTTATCGGTGGTTCGATTTCACCGAATGGATTTACCCCCTCTTCGCCCGCGGGGGGACAAGGGGGGGTGAAGCCCATGCACTTTGCCAGTGTCACTGCCGATTTTGATCGGAACGGTCTGCCCGAAATCGTCGGTGCCCCGTTGGAGGATTTAATGAATCCACCGCCCACCTCCGGGGTCGAAATTTATGAGCGAACCTCGGCAGGCACCTATCAACGGAAGGGGGCGGTAAATCAAACCCCTGCCGGCAAAATGGCTTTTAAGCCGTGGACGGTTGACGATACCGATAGCGATGGTCTGTTGGAAATTTTGGGAAGTGCGAAAGATCTGACCTTCCTCGTTGAGAGCGTGACGCGAGACGGCTATCCAGAAAGGATTATCTGGGAATCGCCGCTCATCTCCTCCGGGCAGCTCGCCGACCTCGACGGTGATGGACGGAAAGAGATTATCGGACCCAACAATAACGGTAGTGAGATTCTCATCTTCGAGAATCGCGGCAATGATACTTATGAGCAGATTATCAGCCTCAAAAATGAAACAAAGGGCTCGAATGCTTTCGGGGAGCAGTTTGCGATTGGGGATTTTGACGGCGATGGCAGGATGGAGCTAGTCGTGGGGGATAGTGAGGGCGAGTTATTCGTCTACGAATCGATCGGGAATGATTTGCTGGTAGAGACATGGCGAGATAAACTGAATGTTGCGGATGCGTATCAACTGGCAGCGGGCGATCTCACGGGTGATGGGATTCCAGAGTTCGTTGTCGGTGGCATTGTATCAGAAGCAGACCTCCCTTCGCTTGCGCCATGGTGGGAATACCGTGTCTTTACGGCCACGGGGAACAATCAATATGCAGCCTTGTGGTCACAGGAGATTATCCCGTTTCGCTTAAGGGGAAACAGCGTCGCCATCGGCGATGTTGACGGGGATTCGGAGAACGAGCTGGTGATTCTGGCAAATCCGAATATCTATATTTTCAAACCGCTCCCTGACCTCTCCCCCGACCCCTCCCCTACGAGGGGAGGGGAGGGGGAAAATACCCCCTTCCCTTTTAGGGAAGGGGGCAGGGGGGTTAGGTTCACCCCGATCTGGCACCACAACGCGGGGGAAACGCCGCGCCTGCTTCTCGCCGATGTCAATCAGAATGGCTTCAACGAACTTTACTTCAATGATCGAGAAAACCTCCTGACGTTCGAGCATACCCGCGCCAGAAATCCAAAAACTGTTGTGGACGTTCAGCCGTGGGGATTATCCGTTACGCCGTTCAGTGAACGTGCGGTTCGATTGGATTGGGAAGCTCCAAGTGGCGCGATACACTTCACTCTTTATCGGGCAGTCGGCACGTCAGGGGGTTCCCCGCCTCAACCCTCTGAATTTGAAGCCATTGCCACCGAACTGGATGGGGCCAGCTTCCTTGACCGGCAGGTCACAAAGGATACAACCTACTGGTATGCCGTCGCCGCGAAGAATGAGGCGGGGGCTGAAACGGAGCGGACAGCGGCGGTTTCCGTGACGCCTCGCACCCCGCCCAAGCTGATCTCCGTGGCATATATCCAACCGAATCAGGTCGCCGTTATTTTTGACAGATGGATGGGGATTTCGACGGGGGATGAAAGACGCTATCAGTTACGCGAGCCGGAGCAACTCGTCGGCGTCCATCCGATGTCCGCGATTCGAGATGAAATGGGCACCCGGGCCATTCTCACCTTCCGAGCGGGTGACCTCATCCCCGGACGGACGTATGAAATCACAGTTGCCAACGTGCGGGACATGGATCGAAACCCTATCGATCTGCGGGCGTCAACTCAAGCGTTCAACGCCCCCGCCGAGAAAAATCTCGCCGATGTAAAGGATTTCACTCAAGCAATCGTTTATCCGAATCCGGTCCGCCCGAACGAATTTCACAAAGGGGCGGTCACGTTTGACCGCCTCCCAACTGGCACGACCATTGAGATTTATACCCCCAACGGCGAGCGGCTTGAGATATTGACGGTGACAGAAGCAGATCGCGGGCGGAAAGAATGGCTCCTGTTGAGCAACAGGATGGCAGAGGTGGCGAGCGGTATCTACATCTACGCGATGGAATTTGGGGCTCTGAAAAAGATCGGAAAGATTGCGGTGATTAAATGAGAATCGGATACATCAGTCGATTGGCTTATGTTTGATTGCTTGATTGCAAATTTCTAACTTTGGGATTGACCTCGCCTGTGGGATTTGATAAGATATGTATAAAGATTCAGCGCAACATCTTTAACTAATTTTGAAAAATAAACTATACATCAGACTTCCGAAGTCTCCAAGACTTCGGAAGTCTAAAATGTAAACTTTAATATTGAAAGTTAACATCCAAGAAAATAATTCTCCCATAAGCTCCCGTTGGATTGCCAAATCCAACGGCTCTGGATTTGGCAATCCAGAGCGAGCCAATGGAGGTTTTATTTCTTGGAAATCCCTTAACTAATTTTCAAATCGGCTAACTAATTTTCAAATCGGCGGAGATTGTCCATTATGTGAATCGCTCGAAGATTGAGTTCAGCCAGTCAAAGCTACCCAATCAGCATCAAATCTATGTGCTGAAATATGCCAATTAACTGTAATACTATTTCTGATTGAGGATAAAGCATGATGGTATTGAATTCAAGATTCAGGATTCAGGATTCAACTGCATCTTGCATCTTGAATCCTGAATCCGATAATGCTTGGCTGTTAATCAGAATTGGTATAAGGAGGGGTAAAGCCGTGCAATTATTCAATCGAATCGCTATTATCACAGGCGCTGCGTCGGGCATCGGACATGCAACCGCCTTCCGATTTGCCAGCGAGGGTGCCAAAGTTGTTGTGGTGGACATCAACGATGCAGGCGGCATGGAAACTGTCCAGCATATCGAAGCGGAAGGTGGAGCTGGGCTTTTCGTGCATACCGATGTGACAGTTGCCGCTGAAGTTGAGACGCTCGTGCGTCAGACGCTCGCAGCTTATGGCGGAATCGATATTTTGGTCAACAACGCCATGTTCTGCGATGGGGATGATATTCTCACGGTTGATGAGGCACTATGGGACAAAAATATACGAGGCTGTCTCAACAGCACCTTCCTCTGTTGCAAAGCGGTGTTGCTGCAGATGGTCACCCAGGGCAGAGGGGCGATTGTCAACATTGCCTCGGTGAATGCACTGCTCGGGCTCGGTGAGGAAGGATATAGCGCCGCGAAAGCCGGTATTATTTCTCTGACGCAAAACATCGCTGTTCGTTACGGGGAGCATGGCATCCGCGCTAACGCGATCTGTCCGGGTTCAATTCAAACGCCGACATGGATACCGGTCCTTGCCAAAGACCCGGATCTCTTTGAGCGGTTGGCGAAGTGGTATCCACTCAAGCGTATCGGGCAGCCAGAGGAGGTTGCTGCCGCGGTGCTCTTCCTTGCGTCGGATGAAGCGTCCTTTATTACCGGCACCAACCTTGTCGTCGATGGCGGACTCACTGCCGGACTCAAGCGCATGGGAGAGGAACTGGTGGGAAAGTGAACGGGGCAAGTAACCTTGATACGACTTTTTTACTCAGGGCTGATTTCAAAACCTCTCCCCCGGCCCCTCTCCGATGCGGAGAGGGGAGAAACTCCCCCTTCCCTCCACTCCCTCCCCGTCCACGGGGAGGGAGTGGGGTAGGGGCGGGAAGGGGGCCGGGGGGTTAGGTCTGACAGCGATCGGGGGATAACTGAAAAACTCGGATGCTTGAAAAGGTTTTGAACTTTTTCAAGCATCCGGTCGTTACCCATCTGCCCACGAACTTCTGCCGTCGTGTATTGAGGACAGTGGTTGTCACCGGCAAATAGGAGGAATTTTATGGGGAATCTGAATTCTGAACAACAGAAGGCATTTTTTGATGAGCAGGGATACTTATTGGTTCGCGGGGTGTTCGACGACGAGACTTTTGCGCCGCTCCGTGGCGTGGTTGCATCGGCGGTTGACCGATTCGCCAAACAACGCTATCACGAAGGCAGAATCTCGAAGCTTTACGAGGACGTGCCCTTCAATCAGCGACTGATGCGGGTCTTCGAGGAATCCGAGAAAGGCCCCGTCATGGGGTGGCTCTGGAATCGGGAAGTCTTCAGCCGGGAAGTGTACGAACTGTCGGCTCATCCGAAAAACCTGGATATTGTCGAGTCGTTAATTGGGCCGGAGATCACCGTCAATGGGGATTACTGGCTTCGCTTCAAGCCGCCGACCGGCAAACAATCGGTCTTTCCGTGGCATCAAGACAGCATCTACTATAACGGCAACATCGAACCGGGGCAGAAAGTTCGCCCATCGGAGGAAAGCCAGATCTTGACGGTGTGGATTCCGCTCGTTGACGTTGATGAGCATAACGGCTGTTTACAGGTTGTGTCCGGCAGTCACCACTATGGCCTTCGACCCCCCCGCCGTGATGAACATGGGCGTCTTGTGCCTGTGGAGGATGTCGAGGACTTCGGAAGGATTGAGACCGTGCGGATGAAAGTCGGTGATCTGCTCGTGTTCAGCAATCTCACCTTTCACCGGTCCTTAGAAAACAACAGCGATGGAATCCGTTGGAGTATTGACCTGCGTTATAGCCCGACTGGCAGCCCCTTGGAATGGTTTTACAAAAAATGGCCCGGTTTCATCGCGCGCAGCCGGGAGCGTCCAGAATCTGTCGAATCCTGGGAAACATGGCAGGCCAAGAGACTCCGATGAGGATATGCTGCCACAGGAAAGGTGCTTTCGCATAAGGAATAAAGCTTTTCAGAAAAACTCGGTTTCTAATACTACAATGTCACCATCCTCTGTAGCCCAAGATTCTATCTTGGTTTGAGCCGAATCTGAACGAGGCGTTCCAACTTAGAAAGTTGGGCTACAAGCGGACTTCGTATTTCATGTGACATTGTAGAACTAAGCCACAAAAACTTATGTCCGGTTATACACCACTTACAACGAAGGAAATGGGAAGGAGGCAAAAATGAGAGGAATGGAAGGAAAGAAAGGGGGAGTTCATGCGTTTATGAGTTCAGGAATACAGGATTCAGGATTCAGGATTCAGGATACAAAATCCGGGATACAAGATACATTGAATCCTGCCTCTTGTATCTTTGAACACGCATTACGTTTCACGTTTCACGTTTCACGTTTCACTCTTCGTCCCGATCGGATCGGGAGGCAAGCTTATCACGTTTCACGCGCCATTCTCGTCCTGTTATGGGTCCTCATATCGGTAGGTTGGGTTGAAGCCCAGGCGATTCCTGAGTTGACTTCAATTTCTCCCCAAGGCGGACCTCGCGGAACAACCGTAAAGATTACCTTGCAGGCGAAGAACATCAGCGAGGCAACGGCCCTCCGATTCAGCGGAGCCGGCGTTTCTGGGGAGCTCAAAGAGATGGAACGTCAAGCGGCTGTGATTTTTAGCGGCAGTGGCGTGTCAGGTCAGATCTCTAGTGATAACCGTTGGGTTGCCCAGGTGACAATAGCCCCTGATGCCCCCTTGGGGATGCGAGAATTGCGGGTGGTCACTCCCAAAGGGGTTTCCAATGGGCAACGCTTCATCGTCGGAGACCTCCCTGAAATGATGGAAACGGAACCAAATTCTAAGCCTGACCAGGCAAACCGGGTGACTCTACCTGTCACAATCAGCGGGCATCTTGAGTCCGTCGATGACCTGGATTTCTTCCGCTTTTCCGTCGAGAAGGGACGTCGTTTGATATGTGAGGTGAACGCTTCCCGGATGGGCTCGCCGCTGGACTCACTCCTGACCCTTTTTGACGCTATGGGAAAAGAGGTCGCAAGCGATGACTTCGCCAACGGGCTTGATGCGTTGATTGATTATACCGTTCCAGCGACGGGGGATTACACGCTTCAGATTCGGGATGTCAGGTACAAAGGTGGCCCTCAATTCGTCTACCGATTGAGCATCGGTGAATTGCCACACCTCGATTCAATCTTTCCGCTGGGAGGGAGGCGAGGAACAGAAACCACGATTTCAGTTAGTGGACGCAATCTGGCGAATGTGAGTTCGATCAAGGTGTCACTTGCCCCCGACGCCCCATTGGGGAGCCAGGAGGTGCGGGTGATGACACCCGCCGGGCTTTCTACGAATCCACACCTTTTCGTCATCGGTGACCTCCCCGAGTTTGTGGAAACGGAGCCGAACAACATGCGGGAAAATGCAAACGCAGTGATGCTGCCGGTCACGATCAACGGACAAATCAACCCCGCTGGAGATAGGGATGGGTTCGCTTTCAAAGCAGAGAAAGGTCAGCGGCTGGCCTTTGAGGTGAATGCCAACCGCCTTGGATCAAAGCTAGACGCCGTGTTAATCCTCTTCGATGCAAACGGCAAAGAGTTAATGATCAACGATGATGCGATTGGGGCGGAAGCTCGAATCGATTTTAACTTTCAGGAAGCGAGAGACTATTCAATCGCGGTTCGGGACTTGAACAATCGAGGCGGGGCTGATTTTACCTATCGTCTCAGCATCACTCCACCTCAGCCGGATTTCAGCCTCACCGTCGCTCCCGATAACCCGAGGGTCAACCGCGGTGGGTGCACCGCTCTCACCGTCACGGTCAACCGGTTGAACGGCTACGATGGGGCGCTCCGTTTCGCCTTCCCCAATCTGCCCAAGGATTTCGCCCTGAGCCCAGTGGTTCTTGCACCGAATCAAACGCAAACGCTGATTACGTTGACGGCCCCGATGGATGCGCCCCTGGGGCTGCTCCCAATCTCGGTGGTGGGAATCGGGGCAATCGAGGGCCAACGTGCCGAACGAAAAGCACAACCGGATGCGATGCTTCTCACCGTAATGGAAGCCCCTCAATTTCTTTTAGAGGTCGCCCAGGTGAGCTTCAGCGTGATGCAGACCCGGTCGGTAACGCTTCGTGTGACCGCAACTCGAAGGGAGGGGTTCGCCAGGCTGATTGCGCTTTCGGTGGTCGGATTACCGCCACGCGCCACGGCATCCGGGGCAACCATCCCCGAAGGTCAGAACGAAGCAACCCTTACGATAGATGCAGGAAGTTTTGCGGGGCGGGAGCTCATCCCCGTTTTGCCACCGGTGGGAACGCAATATATTGTGGTGAACGGAACTGCAACGGTCAACAACGAATCCGTTACGCAATCGGCGTCTGCTTTGCCGCTCACGATTACTGAAGCCCCCTTCGTGCTATCCATCACGCCAGTTCGATTGAGCATCCTTTTACCGGCATCGCCGGTCCGGCTGACCGAGGCTGCCCAAAGTGAACCTGTGGTTGCGTCTAAAGGCAACGATACACCCACTGAGAATGTGCCGGAGAAGAAAGCGGAGGAGGCGATGATTACCCTCAACGTGACCCGCCAGGGGGGGTTCACGGACAAAGTTGATATCGTCCCAGTAGATTTGCCAGAAGGGTTTCGCGCAGCTAAAGCGAGTATCCCCGACCATGAGACCGAGGCGAAGATTACGCTCATGGTCGCTCACAATACCAAACCGGATACCTACAATATCAAGTTCACCGGCAGGGCAACAATCAACGGGCAGCAAGTGGAGCAGGACAGTCCAACGATTGCGATTAAAATCATCGGGGCAGGGGCGATGGATGCCGCGGAAAAATAACACATACCTAATGTGCAACTCTTTTTATAGAACCAGCAGGTGCCAATTTAGCCTTGTGATGGGGCTTGTTTAAGTGTTATTATTTATTGGTTTTGACTAATGGTCTTGACGATAAATGGATGCTCTTGTAGCCCAACTTTCTAAGTTGTTGTCTTTTAGAAACCTAAGACAACGTTGGCCTCTCCGCTCAAAAACCAAGATAGAATCTTGGGCTACAGGGAAATCTAACAAAGTCAAGTTATTTTCAACTCATTTGAAGGAGCAACCCAATGAAACAATTGCTTGTTTTGACAACAGCCATTTGCCTGCTTTTGGCAAATAACACGATGGCGCAGGATGTCGCTATCTTTTATGACGCGAATCTCCCGATATTAGGTATTAACGATGGACCGGGATTCGCAAATTTGCTTGTAAAGGAACTCAAAAATAAAAAGATAACAGCCGGAATCGTAGATAGTGTCGGCTTGGCTGATTATCTGAAAGCCAACCCGAAGGGGATTTTTCTCATTAGCCAGGGCATCTTTCCGGGGACAATCTTTGCCAATCAAGGGAAGAAAGATCCCGTTTATTCCTGGTTAAGAGACGGGGGAATCGGTGGATTCGTTGGCGATTATCCGTTTTACTATTGGGATAATACCAATAACGTAGCGGGAGGTGGTGGCCAACAAAAGATATTTGGGTTCACTGTGACCAATGGAACTGTCTCGCAAGTCAGCCCCACAGCACTTGGGAAAAAATACATCCCTTCTCTCGAAAAATGGGCGACGAATCGTCCAGCGGGGATTCCTGTCCTACAGAACAACGGTTTTGAATTTGAAAGCTACGCCGATGATGGGACCAATGCGGATCCCATTGCTTACCGAACCAAGGACATGAAGGGGTGGTTTATCAATTTTCACACATCGTGCTGTGGCACGGCTGTTCCGCCCAATGACCGCATGGCCGTAGAATACGCTGAACTGATTAGCAACCGTTTTATAGAGGCAAAAGCTGTCAATCCAGCAGGTAAGGCAAGCACGGTCTGGGGGCAATTGAAGTTAGGCTATTAAATAACCGTCTGGACAATCCAAAGCACCGGTAGCTTGCTATCGGTGCTTTTTTGGTGGAGGAACAGATGAAAACATACGCGTTTCATGTGGTGCTTGAGAGAGACAAGTGGCCCGATGAGCCAGACGAGAAGGCAGTCTGGCGGGCTTATATTCCTGCGTTGGAAAATAAAGGAGCGGCGAGTTGGGGTTATACGAAAGCGGAAGCATTAAAGAATATCCAAGAAGTGACGGAGATGGTGATTGTCTCGTTCCCACGCTACCGCGTGGGAATGCAGAGCCTGCCCCGATCTATTGGGGTTTGGACGCTCCGCGTCCCTAAGTTGATGCGTATGGGGTACGTTTCAGTTTCACCCCCGCAGATTAAATACCGTTTTAACCGAGCCTGATTTCCCCGTATGCAACGCCGCTTGAATAGCACGGCGATAATCCGTCAGCGAGAATCGCTCACCGATTAAGGGAAGCAGTCGCTCTCCCATCTGTTGCAGGAGCCGAATCCCAAGGGCGAAAGTGCGAATCTGCTCGCCTTTGTATGTTTCCAGTCCGTAAGTATACGTCCCCATGACTTTCAATTCCTTGTACCAGATGGAGGTCCAATCGATGTTTTTCGGAATGGCTGGCATACCGACGAGCATGACGCGTCCACCCGCTCGCGTCAAACGGAGGGCATCGTCGATGGTGCTGTCAGATGCCACACAGTCGAACGTGACATGAACGCCGCCGAGTAGGACCGGTTTGCCGAGCTCTGGCTGATAGCTTTCCGCTTGAGTCAATCGGCAAAAGTGAGCGTATAGCTCTTTTCCGTGTGAAAGCATCCCGTCCGCACCGAGCTCGCGTGCGAGTTTCTGTTGATGCGCATATTTCGCAACAACGAGGATTCGGTTCGCCTTTCCGAGCCCTCGGATCGCCGCGATGGTCAGCAATCCCATCGTTCCCGCACCGATAATTAAGATCTCATCCGCCTCCTGGAGCTCGGCTTTCAAGACAGCATGTAAAGCGCACGCAAACGGTTCGATCAGCACGGCGATCTCATCCGAGAGGTCATCTGGCACACGATGGAGCTGATTTCGGTGTGCCAAAAAGTACGGACTCCAGCCACCCCCCGTGTCTCGACAGTAACCCGTCTGAATACCAGCAGAAATATTCCCGCGCGTGATGTTCTCGCAATTCGCAAACTGCCCACGCTGGCACTGATAACACAGCGACTTAATGCCCCTGATCGCGCACGAAAGCACCGGCTCAATGACGACGCGCTCGCCGACCTCATACCCTTCGACGCGAGAACCGACCTCGGCGATTTCGCCGACCACTTCGTGTCCAAGCACGAACGGGGACGAGGTAAACGGTGAAAAATACGGACTCCCTTTCGCGGTGATCGTGGCAAGGTCTGAGCCGCAGATTCCGCTGAAGCGCGTTTTAAGCTTCACCCAATCCGGCGTGGGAAGTTTCGGCTCATCGAGCTCGGACAGGCGGATACACGCAGCACCAGACGTGTAAAGCCAGTTCCAGCGTTTTCCCAGAAGGCGCACAATCAGGTAGCGTGGCACACTTTTGATGTATTGAATGGCTTGCATAATTTCGTGAAACGAGAAACGTCGTGCAAAGAAACCGAGTTTTTCTGAAAAACTCGGTTTCTGCCAGCAAATTTGTACTTACTTTTGACAGGAATCAAATCGTCAATCCTCTGGATGTAGCCCTTTCATCCTTGATCTGTGCGAGCTCCCATGGGGTCATCTTATCTTTCCTGATTGTTTCGATCACCTTCTGGAAGATGGGCGAGCGATACCGGGTCTCATCCACCCACTCGCCTAACGAGTCATAAATCAGTTCAAGCCACGGTCTGACGCTTTCCGGAGTCCCCTCATTTCGGATGCGTGGGTTTAATAACACAAGCCGATGTGGATAGAACCCGACCTTCCTGCCAAATTCGCTAATCGGGTCCGGGTGAACCGTGGCGACACTGAAACGAATCGCCTCTTCCTCCGGACAGGGAACACCGGTCAGGATGACCACCGTGTGAACGGTCCTATCAAAGGAATAGTTCAGATCTTTATGGAATCCGACATCTCTGTAGCTTTTCATCTGCTGAAGCAGACCGATGGCGTGGCAGTAAAGAAAACGATTCAGGGAATACACCTCTCGAGCGTTCACGATTTGAACAATCACTCGATTGTTGACATCTTCTGCAAAAAGGTCCAGCTCAATATCAATATGGCCGACCTGCTCTGGATACCTGTATCCCTGGCTGACGTGGTCTACTTGGATAGAGGTTCCCAAAACGTCGTGGACCAATTGGCAAAACACATCGGGTTGACTAAAGGCCTTCTTGAAAATGACGCTGAATTTTAATGAGGCAATATCGATCATGATTTGATGCTCCTTTCAACGTGCTTTCAGTTCCGTCAGGTGGGTGCTACGGACCGACAATCGGAATCGAGTAAAGCGTCCCACCAGACTTTTCAACGTTGGCTCATATTGGAAAATCGGTGAAATGGGTTTCTAACCCCGGTCTTTGATCGGAGTTCAGAACCTTCCGAAGGTTTCATTCACTACCGAGGTTTGTGATCTCCTCGGGAGAAAGTCCTGTTATTTCAGCAATAAAAGTTACATCCATGCCACGCCCTAACATGGACCGGGCGATCGCCTTTTTTTCCTCATTGCGCCCCTCCTCAAAGGCCTCTCGGTGGAAGTGTTCCACAACCGCCTCATCCTTGATGCGCTTCAGCTCCTCTGGGGAAACATTATCTCTTTTGATTTCCTCAATCACCCGCTGAAAGATGGGAGGGCGATACCGGCTCTCATCCACCTGCTCGTCCAACGAGTCATCAATCAGCTCCAGCCACGCCCAGATGCTTTCCGGCGTCCTCTCATTCCGGAACTGGGGGTTCAGGAACACCAACCGATGCGGGTAAACCCCCATTGGTCGGTCATACTCATTGAACGCCTCCATTCGGCTTGTGGCAACACTAAAGGGGGGAACCTGTCCGTTACGGGAACGTGTCCCACCCGTCAGGACAACCACCGTGTAAACCGCTTTTGGGAATCGGTAATCGGTGTGGGTTTTCACCTGTTGGACGATACCGATCAGGTGATAGTACAAGAATCGGTCAAAGAAATCCACCTCTTGAACGTGCTGAATTTCGACGATCGCCCGATTGGTGATATCTTCGGCAAACAGGTCGTACTCAATACCGACATACCCAACCTGTTCGGGATACTTGTAGTTTTGAATCACCCGGTCTACATGGATTGAGATTCCCAGGACATCGTGGACGAATTGGCAGAACACGTCAGGGTGGCTGAAGGCTTTCTTGAAAATGACATCGAATCTTAATGAGGCAACGTCAACCATGCTTTGATTCTCCTTTTCCAGTGGGTTTTCATGCGATGGCTACCCATTCATTGGCATTTGAATTGCTGAATATTAACACGCGACTGCGAAAATCTTCAGGAGTCTTCTGATGGGGATGGCATCGTCAGTTCCGGCGACAGTTCGCGCAGATGGCGGACACACTCTCCTGAAGAAAAGAGGATTTCGACCCCAAGAGCGGTCAACTCATGATGAATCTCTTCCCAATCAAAATCCTCTCGGTCTTTCGTCAGAAAAAACATCGATTGGTAGTTAGAACTATGCGTCCGAACGAACTCTAAAATTGCCTCGTAAATTTGGCAATCTTCGGGCTTGAACGGAGGAAGCGCACTCTTAAACCGGAGCTCACCCATGACGTGCGCTTGGGGCGTTTGTGGAATGACGGTGCAGATTCGTCTCAACCTCTCAAGTGCTTTGATGAACGTTAACCGATCTTGATTACAGTTTGAGAGCAATGCGTCGAGTTGTTCCCTTAACGCTGGCACGATTGATTGATACAGCGCGCCGCGTCCAAGTTGAGCAAGAAATTGATCAAATTCCTTAATCTTATTTTTTCTGCTATTGATGATTGACACAGATTGCCCATCAGCTTCAACCAACGCATACTCAGGGATAATCAGTTCTATGTGGGTGGCTTCTGCAAGTTCAACGAGATGGGCAACATTTCGATCTCGACCCAATCCCAGATCGAAAACGATATTTGATTCAATGATCACTCCGTTCAATTGTTCGCTTGGCGATCCGCCAGTGCCTTCAGCCTTTCCTTCTCCCATTGCTCAAACTCCTTCCGTTTCCGGTAGCGTTCCTCACGCGCCTTTTCTTCCTGTTCAAGAATAGCAATCTCATAAGCAAACCTTCCAGTTTCCGACGCTTCCTTCCACAATTCGAGAAGTTCTCTAGCAGCTTGACGCCTTTCGAGCTCCTCATTTTGCATAGTTTTCTCAACTTTGGTATCCATGGTTTGAACCTCCTTTTGGTTTTTCGCTTGGCAGTATTCCAGTTCCTTTAGAAGTTTGATGCTCCTTTCGTAACCGCTTGACGCTAAAACGGATGGGTAGGATAGCGCGGATTCACCTCTTCATTCCCAGGCTGAATCCGCTTCATCCTACAAATCCGTGTGCAACTTACCTGAAAGCGTAAATCTCAAGAACAGGCGAGATGCTTCACTTCACTTGTTCCTGGCCCTATTCAGCGGCCCTCTGGTTACTTCAGTTTCAGTAAGGGCAGCAAGGGGGATTCAGGACGTGGCACCAGTTTCCCTCGGGCGCAATCGACGAGCAGATCCATGATTTCTAACACCACCTGGCCTAACAACGGCTCGCTCGCCGGCGGACCAACGACACAACTGACATGCGCTGTCCGGTTGCCTACTCTCACTGTCACAGGTCCGGCAAGTGGACGTTCTTCCTTCCGCTCATCGGCATAAGTCACAATAACTTTGCTCATCTCACGTATCCCCAATGCTTCCACCTGGTCTTGGGGCAGAACTAACATCACTGCACCGGTATCTGCCACGGCCTGAACCTTCAGTGACCTGAGTTGGTTCGCTTTGATGTATCCGAGGTGCACCATCTCTCGGTCTACTGCATTTTCAAGTTCTAGTTCGACTCTGACTTCACCCATATTTTATCCCTCCTTTCCGTGTCAGTTTAGTTCGCCAATGTCACGTTAGAAATGAGATCTCGTCGTAGCCCAACTTTCTAAGTTGGCCTACCGAGGACATCCTCTGCGGGAACCAAGATAGAATCTTGGGCTACAGAGAAATGTGACATTGGCGAGTTAGGTTTGACTTTGAATAAAGATCGGCTGCGTCCAGGCAACGCGCCCACCCGTGCCGTAGCATTCCGCACGGACATACCCGAGTTTCAGGGCATCGTTCGGATTTTCAGGGAGCGTGTATGTCGCTTCGGCCGCATCAACCGTGGATCTGATAATTCCAGAATTGCTGATAAAGCGAATGCGTTGCGCATCCTTCGTCTTCACACGAATCGTCGCCCCTTCGGTTTCCACACGGGTAATCGTGACACCGGTTGAACCGTAAAAGCGCCCCGTTTTGAGGGCCGTCACGATTTCGTCCACTGTGCAATTTTCTGTCTGCACAACGTTCCAGGCCAGCTCAACATCCAGCGGAAGATGCGAGTCGTCGTTGGCAAAGCCCCAGACGACCCGTCCTTTCGCAAGCAACCGCTCCCACCGATCGGTGGCTAACGCGGCACCGGGCAGACGTTCAATCACGCCGTTATAAATCTCAATCCCGTGATACCCTTCGAGGGATTCCATCAACTCCTGAGGGAAGTGGTTGAAGTGTGATTGCCAGTTGGGGTGATTCAGCACGCAAACTGCCTCTTGCTTGTTAATCTCGTCAACCACCCACTGCCGATCCGCGTTGGGTTCGATCCGGGCGGTCGCGTTGACCTGTTGGATGTGCGGTCCCCGCGCAGAGACTTCAACACCGTGGATGAGCGTCATCGACGTGTCCTTTTGATAGCCATCGAGCTCAACCAACACATCGTGGTCAGATATCACGAGGAAGTCGTAGCCCCTCGCCTCGTAATCAGCGATCACTTGCTCCGGTGGACGGGAGCCATCGCTCCGGGTGGTGTGGGTGTGCAGGTTGCCACGAAACCAGTTTGGCGCGCCTGTGTTGTAGCTACACTTTAGCTGAATGCCGTTATTTGCCATCTGTTTGTCCTTTCTATGCGTAATATTCGTGATACCGGGAGATTATTGGGGCGTTGCCCTCTCCCCCAACGATAGTCATTTAATCAAGGGCTGGTCATAATTCCCAGGGGAGGCAGTCGTAGCCCAAGATTCTATCTTGGCCATGGCACCAGGGGCCAAGATAGAATCTTAGGCTACAACTCAACCGCCGGCGAATTATGACCAAGCCTCATTTGACCCAGTAGAAATTACCACCGGAGGCTGGCCAGTCAAGAACATACAAAATCTGGTCCTTCGTCTTGTATTTCTTAACTTCATGATGTACCATAGACCAACGTCTCCGTATTTCATCTAATTCGAGCCTTTTAAAGGTCTCAGTGCCATACTCTGGAATGACCTCTCGCCAGCATGTCAGAGCGAGATGCTGTAAGATTTCAACCTTCGTTTGCCGAGGCTTCCGGGCCTCTTTGATTACCTCATTGATTCGGCGGATAATTTGCGTGACAGACATTTTTTTCAATGAATGTTCGTTGATGAATGGCTCTTCTTCGCACCGAAAAGCCAGCCCTTTGGGTTCGGCAGGAGCCTCACCCTCCCGCGAAATGGGAAATTTCAAATCTGAGTCGATATGAGTCGTTACTTGGCCTCTTCTACATCATACCACGTTGTGACACCCTGACGCAATAGCAAAAAACCCCAGTGGCATAAACACTGGGGTTTTGGGGTGTGGTGAGAAGGGATTGTTGTAGTCTTATGCAGATGACAACAAGTCGAGTCTTGGTCAGTGATTGAGACGCGAAGTTATCCGATGGTTTTGGGCATGGTTTTGCCGGTCTTACGTGAAACGGTCAAACTCATGTTTTTTTCCATCGTTGCCACCACTCTCTCCGCTTTCGGTGGCCTTCCAGTTTCGCGTGGGCGCAGTTTCGGGACTTTGTTCTGCAAGTTTGAAAGGGTGGAAATAAAATCATGAGGTCTCCCCTGTTCTTCAGTCCTTCGCCCTAAAATACTAATCGTCTCGTTGATAACGCAATCAAAGTAGACTGAAGTATATCCGGAAGCCCTGAGTTTTGATGAAATCCCATGCACTTTCGCATGCCACTTGTCACGCGCATCAACTTGTGCCACCAGGGCATTGGTGTCAACGGCAACATCTTTAAGCCCAGTAATTTTCGGAGTCAACGACAGCATCCCCCCCAAGGCTCACAATTCCAGAAAGTGCTTCAAATTCCTCGAAAGACCCTCTCTTGAGAACAATTTGATGCGCCTTCTGCTTTTTTGACTCGATGAACAAAGCGAATTCTAAAACCTGAACGATTTCAGTTTCGGGCAAGTTATCTAAAACCTTGATGACAGATTCTTTCAAAGAGACTTGCGCCTGCATAATGGACTCCTCCTTTTTGATGATAGCCTTCTCAAAGCACAGTAAGGGTATCATAAGGGAAACAGAAAAGTCAAATGATAACGTAAAACGTGAAACGTATTGCGTATTGCGTGTTGCGTATTACCCATTTCCTCATTACGCAATACGCAGTACGCAGTACGTTGTACGCAGTACGTTGTACGCAGTACGTTGTACGCATTTCGGCCATATTTTCTAACTTTAGGCACTTTAGTGCACTTTAGTCACTCGCCTTATTGTGCGTCCGTCCCGCCTTTGCGGGCGAGATAATCGACGCTGATCGATTTGAGGGTGACGCGTCCCTCGCCGCCGATGTCAGCCGAGAAGCGTTCCACAACGGGCGAAATCACGACGCCTTCACGGCCTTTGAAGGGGCCGGTTTTGTCCGGGTCGCACACCGTTGTCGGGCCGTCGGTCAATTCCTCAACAATCTGCGGGCTGTAGGGGCCGCGATATAAGGTGGGAACCATCTCAATGCCCAAGCGTTGACTTAACGTAACCTTATCGTCATAGTCCATATACTTGCCATCGACGGCGATATCAAACAGTCGGTAACTGTGGTGGCCGTGTTCGAGTCCATAAGTCATATCCTGCACGCCGGAGCCGTAGATTTCGCCAAATGCAACGACGTTTTTCTCATCCTGACTGACAGACTTCAACAAAGCCTTGAGTTCATCAGTTAAAACCTTCCAGAAATCCGATTCCCGGCCATGGGCGTCAATCTCTTTCCGTCGAATCCCGTGGCTCCCGGACATGAATTCCCATACGGTCACGCCGTTCTTGTCGGTTGTCCCGATGTAACCATTTCGACAGTTCTTGCCGTGAACTTTCTCGGTGATCACCACTTCCTCGCCTTCCTGAAAGATGTTGGGAAAGTTCCGCCAATTCTCGATTTCGGTGTAGGTGTGGAAAAGAGGGTGCGGCCGCTCGGAATCCCCATCGACGGATGGTTCCGGCGGCTCCCATTTGGTAATCCCGTAGAACTCGCTAACATTATCTCCAACCTGCCAATTCGGGTTATCGGTCGCCGCCATAATCACGCCGAAACTAGCGACGCCGCGCAGTCGGGCGGCGCGGACGCGATTGCGTGGCGGCCGTTTGCCGTCAAGCCCTTTGGGCAACGGCGCAAGGTATTTCGTGATGTTGAGACGGTCTGACAGTTCAACCGGCATGACGCTATCGGGCGGGAGGTAAATACATTGGTCCCCCGGCTTAAACTGCGCCTCCCCTGTTTCAGGGTCATATTGAATGCACGTCTTCCATCCCTTCACGGTGGCAATGGCCAGCCGATCCGCATTCGGGTGCTTTTCGACGGCAAGCACTTCGCAAACTTCTACAATTAATGCGCTCATCAGTCGCACCTCCTATATTTTCAGTAATTTGAAATGAATAAATACCTTGCTTGGGGCATGCCGTTACGCACCAGTCGCACTGAGGAATTCCTGTATCACAGGGGGAACGAGATGATCGATTGAAAGTCCGCGATCGAGCCGTGCGCGAATCTCTGTCGAGGACACCCCGGCATAAAAATGGGACAATTCAATCAGATCTATGCAGTTTTCATAACGCTGATGCCCCGCACTCGCGAGGAATTGTCTCACGGAATCCGCATCGTGTTCTTTGCGGTTGGCAACGATGAGGCGACACTGATCAAAAAGGGCTGTCAATGCGCCATGAAAATCGGTATAATATTGGGGGTCAAAGATTCGGACCAGCGTATCGTAGCCGAGGATGAAAGAAAATTGAGTGCCGGGAGGATACACAGCCTTCAACGCTTCAATCTTCTCGATGAACCGACCGTGACTGCAAGCTGCTACCGAGAAATCGTCCCGGTTCATGGCATACCGTTTGAGCATCAACAGCCGCTCCGCTAAAGAAAGCCCGAACACCCCTTTATCGACATTTGCCTTCGCCAAAACCAGAAGAATCTCATCCAGCTCAAAATTTGCCTGCGCTTCTTCGATCATTTTGATATGAGCCGCTGTGAGCGGATTGAAGGAACCGGAGAAAACACCGAGCCTTTTTCCACGCGCCTCAATGTGTTTGGAGGCACGGTAAACCCAGCGAATCTGCGGCTTGCCGTTGGGGTCCAACTGATTAATCATTTCCATCAGATGGCGATATTCATCGGTCTGCTTTGCGGTTTGGGTGGATGTCAAAATCTATCTCCTTATACAAGATGCAGGATGCAAGATGCAGGATACAGGATGCAAGATGCAAGATGCAAGATGCAGGATGCAGGATGCAGGATACAGGATGCAAGATGCAGGAAGCAAGATAGAGGATACAAGATACAGCGGTCAAGAATCAAGTGAAAAATTACCCAAACGAGGTGAAAAAATGGATAAGACGGCTCAACCAACAGGCGTCGCGATTATTGGGTCAAAAATTGGAAATCGTCACGCCGAAGGGATTGCGGAGATTCCAGGTCGTGCGCGGATGGTCGCTGTCTGCACGCAGACGGCAGAAAGCGCTCGACAGTTTGCAGAGAAATGGGAGGTCCCCGTGTGGACGACCCATTATGCAGCAATCTTAGCGCGAGATGATGTCGATGCGGTTCACCTGTGTGTGCCGCATGACCTCCACGCCCCGATGGCGATTGAAGCCGCTCGGGCGGGGAAGCATATCCTCTGCGAAAAGCCGATCGCGCTGTCACTTCAGGAAGCCGATGCGATGATCGACGCCGCCAGAGATGCCGGTGTGACCCTGATGGTCTCTCACAACCAGCGCTTTGTTGAAGGGCACTGGCTCGCCCAGAAGGCAATCGCCGCGGGGCTCATCGGCGACGTATTCCTGTGTACCGCCGGATTTCATCACTTTTTTGAAGCGAGTGGGTTCCGTCTGTCCAGAGAACGCGCGGGGGGTGGAGCCCTGCTGGATTCCGGCTTTCATTGGATCGACCTCTTCCGCTGGCTCATTGGCGATGTGGAGTCAGTGGTTGGCTACGGCAGCAACGTTCTCAATAAGACAATGGAGGGGGAGGACACCGCAGCGATTACCTTGCGCTTTCACAACGGCGCTTTGGGGCAACTCACCTGCACATGGGCAGCGCGAAATCGGGTGCCGATTGAGCCATTCAAGCTCTGTGGGACCAAGGGAACGCTCCGAATCATGAATGACAAGCTGACGTATGAGGAGCGCGGGGAAATGCTGACGACGGAACAACTCTGTGAGCGGGAACCCTTGCTGAAATCAGAGCGCACGCGTTTTGAAGGGAGGACTGGCCGAGACTCCGTGAAACTCGCCGTTGCCCACTTTATCGAGTGCATCCGTGAGGGCCAAACGCCCCTCATCACCGGCGAAGAGGGAAGGGCGGCATTGAAAATCACCCTTGCCGCCTCGAAATCGGTGGAGACCGGCCAGCTCATCCGGGTTGATGAAAGTTGACACTGTTTCGTAAAACGTAAAACGTAAAGGGGGCTCTTCTTACGTTTTACGCTTTACGTTTTACGTCTTACGCATCACATTCTATTTTGAAGAGGCTAAATTATGTCAAAATTCGGTATCGTCCATTACAACTTTGCAAGTCCATCACTTGATGACTTTCTCAAATTCGTCAGTGACACCGGTTTCAGCTATGTCGAACTTCAGGCCGGCGATGTCTGGCATCAGGGAATCGATCATCCAGAGAAAAATGCTGAAACGGTGCGCAAACAGGTCGAATCTTACGGCTTACAGATTTCCGCCTTTGCTGCGGGGAACGATTTCGTCGTCCTCGCTCCGGCAGCCGTCCAAGCGCAAGTGGACCGGATGCGCCGAATCAGTGGGCTTGCCAAAATCCTGGGGAGTTCAGTGATTCGCACGGAAGGCGGTTCCCCCAAAACGGAAGTTCCACAGAATCGATGGGTCGAGGCAATGGCAGGATGCTTGAGTCGTTGCCTCGAATTCGCTGAGAAGGACGACATCTACCTCGCTGTTGATAACCACGGCGTTGTGACGAACGATGGGGACCTCCAGGTCGAGCTATTTGAGCGCGTCGCATCCAAACGTGTCGGGGCGAACCTTGATACGATGAACTACCGTTGGTTTGGGCACAGTCTGGAAGTGGTCGGAAGGTATTACGAGATTGTTGCCCCTTATACGCTGCATACGCACCTCAAAGACGGCACAGGGGCGCGTGGTAACTACCGCGGTGAGGCGCTTGGCGAGGGGGAAATCGATCTCGAGAAAGCCATCCGCTGTCTCAAAGCGGCTGGCTACGATGGTGTGTGGTGCTGCGAATACGAAGGGCGTGAAAACAAAGGTACGGGACAGCAGAAGTGCTACGAATACCTGAAGGCGAATTTGTAATTCACTTTCAAAAACAAAGTTTACACTTTCAGACTTCCGAAGTCTTGGAGACTTCGGAAGTCTGGGAGGGGGGGACATAGGCGGCTTGCTTGCAGCGATAGCAACCGGTGCCAAGCATGTTGCGCCTGGGAGGTTTAACTCCTAAACAAACCCTAAAGCACTTTCTTGAGGGCTCAGGTGAGCGGTGAGATCTGTTCGATTTACCGGTCTTTTTTGTATCTCACGCTGTGCGGCTTCCAGAACTGCCGTTAATTGGCGAGCAATATCAACCCCTTTTCGATACTCGACATAAATTTGATAGGCAATCGGATTCACTGTGTTCCGGCGTGCGTCGTTTAATCCATCCTCAAATCCTTGAGTCTTGCATTGAAATCGCGTTTCACTCCAGATAGACATGACTTTCTCCTCCTTGAACGATTCATTTTCTGTCAGCGTTTAGAAACGTAACATTGGCACGCTAATATTATCGCCTAACTTCTGCTGAAATGGAATCGGATGCAGGCCCTATTTTTCATCAGAGACGGCCCTATTTTATCAAGCCGCTATCGTTATTGATAGGTTCGTTGCATCACACCTCATGCCCTACGGAGAAATGTCAATGTCTCAAAGGCAGTGATGGGGCCGGTATGAGGCGTCAGGTTTAGCCCCATATCTACCCCCCAACACCTAACACCGACTCATTATGCTCCTGTTGCGGAGGCAAGCAATAATGGCAAGTGTAGGCAAACTGATTATCGGCATTGGATGCCTTCTGGTCCTTATCGGGCTCTTTATGTGGCTCTTAGGGGATAAGCTGAATTGGTTCGGCAATCTGCCAGGCGACATCAAGATCGAGCGGCCACGGTTCCGCTTCTATGCGCCGATAACGACCATGATTCTCATCAGCATTATATTGAGCCTCGTTTTATGGCTGATCGGCAGGTTTTTCAAATAAGGTAACTATACCACGATAGGTCATAACTGGCAGCTCTACCCTCCTGCATCTTGCATCTTGAATCCTGTATCGACGCTAGATACAAGATTCAGGATTCAAGATACAAAAGCGTCATTTGTGACCGTTCGCAGTATATTTCCACATGCTCTCATTTCCATTCTGTTTTACAAGGGCGTAAATCGATTTTGCGATTTCTTCGCCGGCATTCGGCCTTCCCAATTGACGGCTGGCATCCGCCATCTGCCCAAGTTTTGTCGGGTTGGTGATGAGTTGAACGACCTGTTCTGCGAGCACGTTTCCGGTCAAGGTTGCCTGGTTCAACACAATACCTGCTCCCTTATCTGCTACAGCTTGGGCGTTCCATTTTTGATCGCCGCCGCCTTTGGGCAAAGGGATGAAGAGCGCTGGAATGCCGCAGGCCGTGATTTCGGAGATAGTCATCCCCCCCGCTCGGCAGACCATCAAATCGGCGATGCTATAAACTTCCTCAATCGGGTCAAAATAGGGTTGAACGAGATGCCTCAATAGCGAAGAACGATAACGTTCATTGACCTCTTTGTAATCTGTCTGTCCTGTTTGATGAACAAGCTGCAACTGTTGATGCAAAGGTTTTAAATGCCCAAGGGCGTCCATGACAGCTTGATTGATGGCGTGCGCCCCCTGACTGCCGCCCATGACAAAGACGGTTTTCCGCTCTGGGTGCAGCCCCCATTTTTCATAAGTTGCCCTTTCGCGCTTCACAGCACCGATTGTCCGACGGATGGGGTTGCCCGTAACTTTCGCAATGTGAGCGGGAAGGTGTGCCACAGCCGTTTCAAACGCGAGGTAAGCCGCTTTTGCCCAACGCGCCAGGATGCGGTTTGTGAGTCCAGGGTACGCATTCTGCTCCTGTATCATGATTGGGATGCCCATCAACTTTGCAGCAAAGAGTACCGGTCCGGAAACATAGCCCCCGGTCCCCACGACAACGCCGGGCTTCAGTTTTCTGAGGAGCCATAGCGAACGGACGAAGCCAGAAAAAACCTGACTGATAACAGGCAACCACCGCCATGTCAGTTTGCGCGGAAAACCTGCAACGGAGATGGGTAGAAAGCGAAACCCGTGTTGCGGAATAATCGTTGATTCAAGGCGCTCCCGCCCCCCAATGAATACAATTTCAATTTCAGGGGCGAGCTGAACCAGCTCTTTGGCAATCCCGATCGCCGGATAGATATGTCCGCCGGTGCCGCCGCCTGAAATGATGATGCGGACATGAGGTTCAGCGAGAGCCTCACCCTTCCGGTGCTGCTGTGACATCACTTAACCTGGTTCTTTTTTTCTAAGTGTTTCTATTTGTTTTTACGCTTAAAAAAAAACCAGGTTTTTCACCAGCCTTTCTTTTTTAAGATATTCGATTAGCCCCCATTTCTGAGGGCTAACGAACTGTCATTTAAGACATCTCCCATTATGGGAGATTGTTATCCTCGCCAAAGTGCGTCTGTTGTCTATGTAAGTTGAATCGAGCCTTCTCATCAACCATCAGAGCCTCAAGCTGGACACACTCAAGGGTGACCGTCTTTTCAGACAAACAAAACACGTAGTAGGATTATCCTTACATTTCAGAACAGTTGACCGTGTTCCCACTACTCAATGTCGAACACAGCTTAATTCCCTACTTAGGCTCGAAGCTATGTAGAAAACCTCAAGAAAACATAGAAAAACTATGATTTTTTGAAGCTGCTACAGAGCTCCTGACTTCTCCCGCGCGAAATATTCAGCAGGATGCCAATATTTACCAGACTAAAGAGGAGTGACGACCCCCCATAGCTGATGAAAGGCAAGGTGATACCTTTCGTGGGTAGCATGCCGGTTACAACGCCGATATTGACGACGGTTTGCAGACCAATCAGCATCGTGATTCCAACAGCAAGGAGGCTTGCAAAGCTATCTGTCACGTGCAACGCAATATGGATGCCACGCCAGATGAGCAACATAAAAAGGACAATCACGCCGACTCCACCGATGAAACCGAGCTCTTCGCCGAGAATTGCGAAGATAAAATCTGTATGCGGATAAGGGAGATAAAAGAGTTTGTAGATGCTATTGCCGATTCCGGCACCCAATAATCCGCCAAGCGCTAACGCATTTAGGGACCGGGTGACCTGATGGTTCGCTTCATAAGAAGAAGACTTCATCGATGCCATAAAATCTTGAACGCGCTGCATTTTGTAGGCATCGCCTTGAATCGAAACATAGATAAAGAAACAGGCGATGCTCATGAGCAAGATAATCTGTGATGGACGCGCGCCTCCCACGAACAGAAGCACAACGACAGCCGAACTGAGTAACACCGCAGATCCAAAATCGGGCTGCTTGTATAAAAGAACAAATACGACAAAAAGAATAAGCATGTTGGGAAGCATGCCTTTCGTGAGGCTACGGATTTTTTTGTCCTGTTTGTGGCTGAGAAAATGAGAGACATAAATCACCAGTCCAATTTTGACGAATTCAACCGGTTGAAATTGCACTCCAGCAATCCGTATCCATCGATGAAATTGCTTGCCTGTCTCAGAGCGCACACTATACCCAAGCGGTGTGTAAACCAGTAACAAGGCGAAGATAGAAAAAAGTAGAATCTGTTTGGCATACTTCTCATAATATCGGTATGGAAAGTATGAAGCCGCGATCATGCTAACCAGTCCAAGCGCACAGGCAACGAGTTGGACCTTCAGATAGCGATAGCTGTTTTCGTTATATAATTCATAAGAGAGCTTACTGCTCGCACTGTAGACCATCACAAACCCGATTGCAACCAGGCACAGCGTAGTGAAAAACAGAAAATGATCGATTCTCCGCTTATGCAGCGGATACAGTTCTTCAGTGGATGCGTGTATGCGTTGTATGAGTCGGTTCAAGTTGATTCACTGCCTCCCGAAAAGCACACCCCCGCGCTTTATAATCAGAGAACATATCAAAACTTGCATTTGCAGGGGACAAAAGCACAATATCACCCCGTGTTGCAGAAGCGTGCGCAATTTTGACAGCCTCCTCCATTGTATGTGCGTTCCATGTAACGACATGCGGTGCGAGGGCGTTCCGTATGATTTGTGTATGTATACCTAACAAAATAAGTCCTTTGACTTTCGTTTTGACGAGCTCGACCAACGGTTCATAGTCGTTGCCTTTATCATATCCTCCCATGATTAACAGAATTGGCTCTGGCAACGATTCAAGCGCGGCTTTGACCGCAGCTACATTTGTCGCTTTGGAATCATTGATGAATCGCACCCCCTGAACCGTTTTGACGAGCTCGAAGGCATGTTCGAGTGCGGGATATTCCGCAGGGGTGAAACGACGGATTGCCGCTCGCATCGAATCGGATGGAATGTCGAAAATTTGTCCGACAGCCGTTGCTGCGAGAACATTCTGAAGGTTGTGCCGCCCCAACAGCGGGATGTCCGCCGTAGCGAGGATACAATGAGAACTGCCACCCCAGTTGGCAAAAACCTGACCGTCTTGCACATAAGTCCCCCTTTCGGGGATGGAGACATCCGTAAAATAGACCGCTTTCGCCTGCGTCTCTTTCGCAAACCCCGCGACGACCGCATCTTCCGCATTCAAAACAATCCAATCCGCCGGTGTTTGATTTGTACAGCTCTTCAGTTTGGCAGCCCGATAGGCTTCCATGGTTAGATGCCGGTCTAAATGATCCCGAGACAGATTTAAGACGACGCTCACCGCCGGTCGAAATGTGAAGGTGGTTTCCAGTTGAAAACTGCTGACCTCCACAACCACGAGATCATCAGCCGTTAGATTTTGGACTTCACTCGACAGCGGAACGCCGATGTTACCCGCAATACAAACTTTGCGGACATTTCCACTCCGTCCCGTGAGTCTTCGACCTTGAAGAATCAAGGCAGTGAGCGTTGTTGTTGTTGACTTGCCTTTTGTCCCTGTAATGGCAACAATCGGCGCGGGGCACAGGCTTGCCGCAACTTCCAGCTCACTCACGATTGGGATGCCCATTGCGCGTGCTTCCAGTAAGATTGGGATGTCCAGCGGCACACCCGGTGAGACAACAATCCACTCCGCCTTCTCAATGCAGCGGTGCTCGTGCCCACCGAGTATAAAGTCAATCGCGCGATCATTCAGGGCGTCTACATCCGCCCGGAGTTCAGCGGCGGGTTTCGGGTCTGTGACCAGCACCCTTGCCCCGAGGTCGTCCAGCAGTTTTGCGACTGCGACCCCACTCCGGTGGAGTCCAAAAACGGTGATCTGTTTTCCTGCAAATTCCATCAGATTAAGGGTTCCTCAAAAGGTTGTGTGTGCCGATTTTGCGCAGACGAATCATGCCCCCATTTTCATACCGAAAAGTGATACGATATTTCATGGTTATACTTTCTTTCGTGCCCAATGCCTGCCCCAAAGCCGCCCCGCGTGTAACTCAATATCCATTCATAATCTTGTGAAACTCCAAATGGCACATCGCTTTTAGCAGTTCTCTTTCTCCACGGGAAAACGGCTACAAAGTTTTCTTCTCCGAAAATCTCATCCATTAACTGTTTCAAATTCGTCTGCTCGTTATCATCACAACTCACAAAAATCACGCCATCTTCGCGGAGCAAGTTGCGGGCAAGGTACAGGCGCGGATACATCATCGAAAGCCAAACGGAATGAAATTGCCCATTCTCGCGGGTGTTCTTGCGCCACAGGTCTTGCCTGTTCAAATCGCCGTCCCCGTTGGTGATGCCTGTACGCTTGTTGTAATCCACCTGTCGCTCCGCGTAGTCATCGGGATAAACAAAACTGTCGTTGCCGGTGTTGTACGGCGGGTCAATGTAAATCATCTTGACCTTGCCGAAATAAGATTTTTGTAGAACCCGCAAGACTTCTAAGTTCTCGCCTTCGATAAAGATGTTGCCCGCCGCGTCAAAATCAACGCTGTTCCCTTTATCGGGAATCAGCGTGGCGGTAGTCTGCTTTTGTATTTCCTTGCGGGCTTCGGCTTTGCCCGCCCAATTCAGTTCGTAGTGTTCGTTGGGGAAAACAACGCTTTCGCCCAAAATAGCTTTCAAGCGGGCGAAGTCAATCTTATTTTCCGAAAACACTTCGGGGAAGATGGCGCGCAGTTGGGCTATCTTCTCGGCGGTAACATCAAGGCTTTGACCGTCCATAACGCTTCTCGTCTCTGTGATTGAACTTTGTTATGCTGTATCGCTGTGAGGAGATTTTACAGCGATCTTAAAATGGGGTATAATACCAATTTGCGTTTCAAAAAGTAAGATTGTTACCAAACTTCCGAAGTCTTTGAGACTTCGGAAGTTTATCACGTTACTTTATAGAATGCAAATTCGTATAACGCCCCTAAACTGCATCCATATCGGGTGTTATGCGGAACTGCCTTTTGGCAATTAGACCCAGCGAATTACTACCCGGTCCGCCATCCCCACCCATTAGGCGGGTGAAGCCGCTTTTTTTTGATCTCTGAGATGCCACATATATAAAATCGGACTCGCAATAAAAATAGTTGAGTAACTTCCGGCAATCGTTCCAATAACCATTGCAAATGCAAAGGTGTTAATCTCTTCACCAGAGCGCGTCAGGAAGAAAAGCGCGAGGACAACCATGAAGACGGTCAAGGAAGTGATGATGGTACGGCTCAACGTTTGATTGATGCTTTTATTGAGCAACTCCCCATAATCCCACCCTTTAAGCAGTTTCGTATTTTCGCGGATGCGATCAAACACCACAATCGTATCGTTCAGGGAATAACCGACGATTGTCAGAAACGCTGCCACTGTTGGCATATTAACCTCCTTTGACAACAGTGAAAAGAAGGTTAATGTCACCGTCACATCGTGGATAAGGGGAATGATGGCACCAATAGCAAAGCGAAATTCAAAACGATAGGAAATATATGCCAACAATAGAACCAGCGACCAGATAATAGACCATAAAGCTGCCCATTTGAGGTCTTTACCGACGCTCGGCCCAACCGCAGAAACATTAACACCCGCCGGCATGGCATGCCAATCTCCCTCTCCTGTCAGCAAGGCGTCAGCGATTATTCGACCACTGTCCGCTGGCATTTTAGCAGCATCAAGCGATGCCTCTTGTCTCGCGGAATCAACCTGAATTTTCACATCTTCATAGCCGAGCGGCGTCAGCTTGGATTTGAGTTCCGCTTGGGTCACAACACGATTGAATTTCGCATAGATTCTGACGCCGCCGCGAAAATCAATCCCGTAATTGGGGCCCTTATGAAAGATCAGCGAGGCCACGCCAATGAGGATGATAACCATTGATGCAGAAATCCCCACCCAACGTTTACCGATAAAATCGAAATTCGTGTCCTTTAATAATTCTATCAACCCATTATCTCCCTTTTGTTATCAATTTCTAAATGCTTAATGTCTTCACCGAACGATTGCCAAGGATCCAACCGTACATTTCCCGCGTGACCACAATTGCAGTAAACATCGTGGCAACGATACCGATACTGAGTGTGACGGCAAAGCCTTTGATGGAACCCGTCCCAAAATGGTAGAGGACCAACGCGGCGGCTAACGTCGTTAAATTGGAATCGAAGATGGTCCAAAACGCCCTTTGGTAGCCGCTCACAATGGAAGACCAGACCGTCTTACCAGTCCGCAACTCCTCACGGATGCGCTCCAAAATCAGCACGTTCGCATCGACACCCATACCGATGTTCAAGACCAGTCCGGCAATTCCGGGCAACGTCAAAGACGCGCCAAATCCCGCAAGGGCTGCCACAATCATCAGCATACCCAAAATCAGCGCGATAATCGCGATGATGCCTGATAGCTTATAATAGACCACCATGAAGATGACGACAGCAGCCGTACCCACAACCGCGGCAAGGATTCCTCTTTGAATGGCTTCCTGGCCGAGTGTTGGACCAACCGTTCGTTCTTCCGCAATTTTCACTCCAACCGGAAAAGCACCGGACTTGAGGATGTTTGCTAAATAATTGGCTTCATCAAAAGTAAAGTTCCCCTCAATCTGGGCGTTCCCAACAATTTTATCCCGAATGACAGGGGCGGATTGCACCTTTCCATCCAGCAGAATCGCTAAATGTTCACTCACATGGTTACCGGTAATTTCAGCGAATTTTCGCCGCCCCTGGGCATCAAAGCTCATCGACACAAAGATCTCGAAGCTGGTGTTGCCAGCGGTGGGGCGGGCGTCACTGATTCGATCACCCGTAAGTAAAACGGGGCTCTCCAAAACATACCAATCCCCTGTGTCATAGTGACGATGAACTTCTGTGCCTTCAGGAATATTATCTGGGGGCGGAGTATTCGCGGGGCCATACCAGAAGTTTCCGCCACTTGGATTCTTCGCAACGAGTTTGAATTCTAACCGTCCCATTGTTTTGACAATTTGGAGTGGCTTTGAAGAATCCTTGGCACCGGGCAATTCAATAATAATCCTCGGTCGGTTGGCTTCACGTCGAATCGACGGCTCGGCGACGCCAAACGCATCGACACGGTTTCGCAAAACCACTAAGACCTGTTCAATAGCTTGTTCACTGTACTTCTCCAGTCCCGATTCATCAAGACGAATCTGATATGTGACTTCGGCATCGGTATGGGAAAGTTCCTTGGGATTATCAAAAAACTCCACATCCCGAAGAATTTTCTCAGCCTTTTTCAGATACTCCTGCCGTTCATGTGTGTCTGTTATGCGCTTAGGGATGCTCACAATGGCTCTCAAAGCATTCTGGTCTGCGACGGGGTCTACTTTGCAATAAATCTTTTCATCGCGCATCTGATCGGGAATCGAAGAAGCGCGTTCCTTGAGCAATTCGATTTTCGATTCTTCCAAATCGACTTCGAGAACCAGATGAACGCCCCCCTTCAGGTCTAGCCCCAGTTTTAAGCGATCATCTGGTATCAGCCGACGCACAATTGAGGGAATGCTGCCGTAAAGATGGAGGTTTGCTAAAATTTTTTCTAACTCCGCTTTGTTCTTCCCGGACGAGAAATGGACGAGGAACTCGTGCGCCTCTGTTGTCTTGAATTGATAATCCTTCCCCTCCTCAAACCCATTTTTACCCAACTGTACCCTCAAGGTATCTGAGAGTTGAGTCGTCGCTTCTTGAAGGTTGATGCCTTCCGGGTATTGCACATTTTGGAGGCTGACTTTTAATGCGTTTTCTTCGGTCGCCCCAAATTTGAGTTGCTCTTGCACCCAAAGCGGCAGGTTTCCATATAAAGGATTGTAGAGACTATCCGGGGTGGGAATAAGGTACAATGCTGAAAACACCAATACAGTGATGATTAAAACGAGCTTCCATACGCTAAATCTGTACATCAATTTCTCCTAAAAATAGATGGTGCGCCTGGGAGGAGTCGAACCCCCGACACAAGGCTTAGGAAGCCCCTGCTCTATCCTCTGAGCTACAGGCGCACATTTTTTGCCTGGCCTAGCACTACAATGTCATCCTCATTTGTAGCCCAAGATTCTATCTTGGCTTCGTCCGATTTCCGGTTGACCTTTCCAACTTAGAAAGTTGGGCTACGAGCGTATTCTCTTTTTTACGTGACATTGTAGGGCTAGTGCATCACGGTGGAAATCCGTAGGCATTTCAGAGCCCTGAAAAGGGTTGAAACCTTTTCAAGGTTTTCTGCACCCAGGCCACCACCTGAATAATGAAGGTATAGTATAGCATATCGGATTTTAAAATTCAATTAGAGAAAAGATTTCATGGTCTGCAAATTTCTCGCGTCCTTTGAGGAAGGTGAGCTCAATCAATACAGCAATCCCGACCATGTGACCGCCTAGCTTCTCAACCAGCTCAATGGAAGCCGCGATGGTTCCACCGGTCGCAATAACATCATCACAAATCACCACACGACTTCCCGGTGGAAAGGCATCCTGGTGAATCGCGAGGGTGTCGGTCCCGTATTCGAGGTCATAACTGGCTTCATAAGTATGGTAAGGGAGTTTTCCCCTTTTGCGGATGGGAACGAAACCCGTCCCCAAACGGTACGCAAGGGCACTACCGAAGATGAAGCCCCGGGCATCAATCCCAACAACGACGTCAATATTTTTCGGTTCGTAGTGGGCGGCAATGGCATCAATCGCATCGCGGAAAATTGATGGTTCTTTGAGAAGTGGCGTAATATCTTTGAAAACAATTCCCGGTTTTGGAAAGTCAGGAATATCTCGAACAAATTTGGAAAAGTCGGTCATAAACTGACTCCTTATCTTGACTTTGTTAGATTTCCCCCGATAGATCGGCCTGCCCCGATCCCTCGGGGGGCAGGCTCTGTAGCCCAAGATTCTATCTTGGTTTTTGAGCGGAGAGGCCAACGTTGTCTTAGGTTTCTAAAAGACAACAACTTAGAAAGTTGGGCTACAAGAGCATCCATTTCTAATTTAACGAAGTCAAATTATAACCCACCGATCAATTGGTGGTCTAATTTCAAGATTCTGGCGCAGATTTCGTGAAATAAAAGGTCAGTCGGCCAATGAGCGAAATGGCGAATGAGTGAATGGGCGCAGATTCGCAGATTCGCCATTTCGCACATGACACGCTCCGAACTCCCTTCTGGTGGGGATTCGAGTAAGTCAAGGCGTCCTTCTTTATAAATGGCTGGAATGATCTTTAGCATCTTCAACGCGCCTTTCGTAAACAGGACTTATCGGAGCTGTGGGGTGGGCTTCCTGTACACGCATAGATTCAATCGGGAGTTGAACAATAACATCCAGATACCACCACCACTCTTCTGCTGGAATTTTACGGGTTCGACGCCACGCAGTCAAATCCGCAATGGAACAAATCGCATGGTAAAATTGATGGGCTTTTTGCAGCAATTTTTGGTCTGCAAGATCAAGACGAACTCTTTGTTCATCGGTCAGGTGATTTTCACCGCGTGCAATTTCGCTCCGGTTCATCAACATATCCAGATGTTCCATGCCACTGACATCGGGAAAGTCAACGTCTGTTTCATAAGCCACGATTAAATCTTCATATTTGTCCGAGTTCACTGCATGGCCCCATTTCAATACGGAATCACGATTTGCAGCCCTTCAACCCGTCGAAAATGCTTTACGTTGCGCGTCGCTACAGGAAGATACAATCGCAATGCCGTTGCTGCGATTAAAGCATCCATAAAGCCGATGCGACCGCTGAGTTGATGTCGTTTTAATAACTCTAATGCGTTTAAGGAATCTTCGATCGTGATGGGTTCAATCGTGAATTTTGAAAGGAGTCGTTCAACTATTCGTTGTTCTTTTTTATTCCTACAACCAACCAATAGTTCCGCGTAGGTCACAACTGAACAACGCGCCAAACCATCTTCCTGCATTTCATCCATGTAGGTGATTGCCGGTTGAAATCTACGTTGATAATCAATGATTATGGCACTATCTATCAGTGCTGCTTCCACCATCCTTTTTCTCCTCACTCATTTGTCGCAGGTGCCGGTAGGCAGGGTGATCCGGCCAATCTGTCCGACCTGCCCACATGCCGCACGCCTCCATCTCCGACAAGCGAACTTTCGGTTTCCTCGGCTTTTTGGTTTTCTTTTTCTCGGAGACTTCAAAAACGACCATGACACGCTCCGAACTCCCTTCTGGTGGGGATTCGAGTAAGTCAAGGCGTCCTTCTTTATAAATAGCTGGAATGATCTTTAGCATATCCAATGCTCCTTTCTCACAAATATTGCGTATTGCGTGATTTGATGATTCGCCGATTCACCAATTCCTCGTGGGCACCCTGAACAACCTGCGCAACGCGCTCATCCCAGTCAGACGGAGAAGTTCCAGCATCCCGCTTTATCCAAACCAGGTATTCGATGTTTCCAGCGGGCCCCCGAATCGGCGAATGACATATATCCATGAGGGCGAGATCTAACCCCTGAACAAATTGGATGAGAGCATCAATCACTTGAACGTGGATGTGCGCCTCCCGAACCACCCCCCCTTTACTGACATATTCACGTCCTGCTTCAAACTGCGGTTTGATTAACGCAACAAGATCGCCGGTGGGTTCAACAATTTGTACCACAACCGGCAAAACTTTCTGAAGGGAGATAAAGGAGACATCGACTACCCCGATTTCAATGGGCAACTCAAAAAGGTTTACGTCAATCATGCGGATGTTTGTTCGCTCAATGACACCAACCCGTGGGTCCTGGCGAAGTCGCCATGCCAACTGCCCATAGCCCACATCCACTGCATATACGAACTTCGCCCCGTGTTGGAGCAAACAATCGGTAAAGCCACCCGTCGATGCGCCAACATCAATCGCAACCCTTCCGCGAACATTGATTGGAAAAACCTGCAACGCCTTTTCTAACTTCAATCCGCCCCGACTCACATACTTCAACTGACTTTTAACTGCTATCGTCGCATCCGTAGGAATGAGTTGTCCCGGCTTGACGGTCGAGCTCCCCTCAACCAGAACCTCGCCAGCGAGAATCAACCGTTTCGCCCGCTCACGGCTTTCAGCAAATCCGCGTTCAACCATCAGCGTATCCAACCGTTGTTTGTTTTGATTGCGTGATGTGTGATGCTTGACCCCTTCCTCCTTCCGTCCTTCCATTCTTCCCTTCCTTCCAACCCATCACTCCTTGGCAAGTCTTAGCCCCTCGCGGACAATGGCGTCTTCGTCGTAGCCACAGAGGTGATACAAGGTTTTTACCTCCCCGTGTTCAACAAAATGATCGGGGATACCGAGCCGTTTGACCCGAACACCCGTTAATCCGCGGTCTGCGAATAGCTCTAATACTGCACTCCCAAATCCGCCCATCAACACATGGTCTTCAATCGTGATAACCTTTCCAATCTGCTCTGCCAGGGTAATGATGAGCTCTTCGTCGAGTGGCTTTACGAACCGAGCGTTCACCACCGTTGCAGAAACCCCTGATTCCGCCAATATTTCAGCGGCTTCCAGCGCAGGGTGAACGCGATTCCCGATTGCGAGGAGAAGCAGGTCCTCGCCCTTACGGAGGACCTCCCCTTTCCCAATCGGCAAGGATTGCAGTTCATCCGCCATCGGCACGCCGAGGCCCGACCCCCGGGGATAGCGGAAGGCGATGGGCCCCTTTTCGTACTCAACGGCGGTTTTCACCATCAGTTGCAATTCATTTTCATCCTTCGGTGCCATCACAACCATGTTCGGCAGGTGGCGCAGGTAAGCGAAATCGAAAACGCCGTGATGGGTCGGTCCATCTGCACCGACAAGCCCGGCACGGTCTAAGGCGAAGACCACCGGGAGGTTTTGAATGCAAACATCGTGAACTAACTGGTCATAGCTACGCTGTAAGAAGGTGGAATAGATCGCCACAACGGGCTTCATACCTTGGGTTGCCAGCCCCGCGGCGAAGGTGACGGCGCACTGTTCCGCTAACCCCACGTCAAAGAAACGATTGGGGAAAACTTGTTGAAATTTGTCAAGTCCCGTGCCGTTGGGCATCGCTGCGGTGATACCGACGATTCTTGAATCGTGCCTGGCGAGCTCAATTAAGGTGTGACTGAACACATCGGTATATTTCGGCACCGATGATTTCGCTCCAAGTACCTTTCCAGTTTCGAGGTCCAGCTTGCCGCTGGTACTGTAGAAGGAGACGGGGTCCGCTTCGGCGTGGATATACCCTTTGCCCTTCCGGGTAATAATATGGACGAGAATCGGTTGGCGCATCGCTTTAACACCTTCAAACACTTGCAACAGCGCCTCAAGGTCATGGCCATCGAGCGGGCCGAAATAGCGGAAACCAAATTCCTCAAACAGCGTTCCCGGCTTGAGGGCGGCCTCAATTTTGCTGGCGACCTGTTTGGCTTCAGGTGAGATGAGATTAATCAATTCCTTTGCCCCAGAGCGGATGAGATTATAAGCGCGGTTCGTCACGATTCGATTGAAATACTTTGAAAACGCCCCGACCGTCGCGGAAATCGACATTTGATTATCGTTGAGTACAACAATTATGTCTTTCCTGAAATCACCAGCCGCATTCAGGGCTTCAAAGGCGATTCCTCCGGTTAGGCCGCCATCCCCAATGACAGCGATCACTTTGTAATCTTCATTCTTAAGATCGCGGGCTGCCGCAATACCTAACGCCGCCGCCAGAGATGTACTCGAGTGACCCGCGCCGAACACATCGTACTCGCTTTCCGCGCGGCTGAGGAAACCACTGATGCCGCCATACTGACGAAGCGTCGGAAATCGGTCTCGGCGCCCTGTCAAGATTTTGTGGGGATAAGCTTGATGCCCAATATCCCAGATAACCTTGTCATGCGGCGTGTCAAAAATAGAGTGAAGCGCGATGGCAAGCTCAACCGTTCCCAGGTTCGGCGCAAAGTGCCCCGGATTCTCTGATATGACCGAAATCAGGTATCCGCGCATCTCTTCGGCGAGGTCTGTGAGTTCAGCGAGATTCAGAGCTTTTAAGTCTTTGGGACTGTCAATTTTTTCCAAGTACATTATCGGACTCCTCGACCTGTATTTCGCACGGACATAAACGGCAACTCAAAAAGCGTCATTTGTGACCGTTTGAAGTCTGTTTTTAGCATTGATGATGGAACATCTTAATTCCAAACCGAAATTCATACAACTCAGATGAGGTATAGAATACACTACCATTTTTATGTTGTCAAGCACTTTTTAATATAAAGTGCTTGACCCTTTGAAAAGTGGCATGTTTCAGAAACCTCCCCGCTTTGCGGGATTTCGCTTCGCTCAACTTGACACGCTTTGTGGTTGAGAGCAGGAAACCTGCACGGATGGAAGATTGGAAGTGCTTCCTTCCATTCCTTCGTTTCACTCAGGACAGGCTCTTCCAAAGTGTCAAGTCATTTTCTGGAAAATTTGAAACATGCCCTGACGTTCATGGATAACCGAATTTAGAACACCTGCGACTGCTTTTGCATCATCAGGGGTTGCTTTTCTAATATGTGCTCCCATATTTCTCTTGGTTCTATCTTGACTTTGTAGGACGCAGATCATCCCTGACCTCCGTCAAGGGGTCAATGTCAATCCGCTGTAATCGCCGATATATTTGACAAAAGTCAGCGTTCCTTTCACGGCGTCGTAAAACGCTTTGTCAGCCGTCCAAAAGTCACAGCCGCGCCGCTCTGCCAGTGCAGCGTATGTTGAATCATAAACCCGCTCCTGGTTGAACTGTTCAGCAATTTTCCGCGCCTGTGCTCGCACATTCGGGTCGTAGATGATGACGATGGGAAGGGCGTTCAGAATCGCTTGCGCGGCGTTACCTGCTGTGGAGGTCATTTTCCCTTCGTGGACACGGCGACGTATCACGCCATCTGCCTCGCTCTCATAGAGAGGTGGGGCAATGAGAACAAAACCTGCTGTCGCGCAGTCGGTAACGAAGCGTCGCACCTTCTGTCGATAGGGTTCACCCTTGATAGCGAAGCGAATGGCTATATTGGCATCTATCACAGCTTCATTGCCTGTCATTCAATTCTCTCCCCCTTTCCTTACGCAGGGCGTGGAGCTCTTCTGTGGCATCCACTGGTCCCAACGTACCTGCCTCAATGATGGGGTCCAGCTCCTCTGCCAGTGCCAGTGCTTGTCGCAGACGCCGCTGATAGTCTGCCAGAGCGCCGTTGCCCTCATGCTTGCGCTGCCCACGCCTACCCGGTTTGAGCGTAAACTGGACAAACTTTTCGTCCACATATACCACCCAGTCACGCCCTCTCTTTTGGGCGTTTAACTGTCCTTTATCAATTGCCTTGCGAACGGTCACCGGCTGGCAGCCCAACTGTTCTGCTGCCTCTTTGGTGGTAAACCATTTTGTTTCATTGAGCATAATTTTTCCTCCTGGTACATTCATCTCCAACTTTGAGTCATAAATACGGCATGTTTCAGAAAACAGTTTACACTTCGAGAACACGTAAAACGTGAAACGTAAAACGTAAGAAGAACAGCCTCCATTACGTTTTACGTTTTACGTTTTACGAAAAAGTGTCAACACCTTTTTTCGGAAATTTGAAACATGCCCCCATTTTTACTACGAATCATCTTCTTGCTCCCCTTCAAACGGCACCGTTGCGAACGTGTCCTCGTCTATCTCAATCAGTTGCTGCACCCGCAATTCTGCTTTATCAAGTTTCTGCCGACAGAGCCGTGCCAGGCGGATGCCTTCCTCGAAAGCTTGCAGTGACCCATCCAAGGTCAATGCAACCCCCTGTTCAAGGCGGTCAACCACTTCCTCAAGTTTGGCTAAGGTCTCCTCAAAACTCATCCCTTCAGACATCGATTTCTCCTTTTAATACGCGACACGCTAACGCCCCACGCGAGAGTTGAATCTCAATCTCATCGCCCGTGCGAACGTGTGAGGCATCTGTAACCATTTCTCCATTTGAATCTTTGCAGACACTATATCCCCGCGCCAACGTTGCCAGGGGGCTCAAGGCGTCCAACCGGGCAGAGGCGACTTGCCACGCCTGCATTTTCTCGCCGATTCGCTGCTTAACCAGCAATTGACAGGTATTTGCCAACGGGTCAATCCGCGCCCTCAAATCGTGGATGCGGGAGGTTGGATTGAGATGGACCAGGTCGGCATTCGACCGCTCCAGGCGCTGGCACTGATGCGCGAGCTGTTGCGTCATCGCCCGTTGACTACGAATCTCAAGCTGATCGATCGTCTGCTGGACGCGATTGAGGGAATCAACCTGACGCGCAGGCGATATGCGGTTCCGGGTATTGACCAGCCGGGTTCGCGCTAAATCGAGCTGTCCCGCTATGCTTCGCTTTAAGCGGGCTTCCAGAGCGGCAATCCGGCGTCGAAGTTCACCCTGGTCCGGGACAATGTGCTCCACCGCGGCGGAAGGCGTTGGTGCGCGATAATCGGCGACGAAATCTGCAATGGTAACGTCGGTTTCGTGACCAACAGCGGATACCACCGGAATGCGCGAGGCAAAAATCGCGCGCGCGACAATCTCCTCGTTAAAAGCCCAGAGATCCTCGATTGACCCACCGCCTCTGCCCACAATTAGAAGGTCAATGTCCGGCAGGCGATTCAGACACGCGATGGCGTGGGCGATATCTTCTGCCGCGCCTTCGCCCTGCACAAGGGTTGGAAACAGAAGGACTTCTACGGCGGGATAACGCTTTTGCAGTAACCTGAGAATATCGCGGATGGCTGCCCCCGTTGCTGAGGTGACAACCCCGATTTTTTGAGGAAACTTCGGAAGCGGCTTTTTATAGAGCGGATCAAACAGCCCTTCGGCGGCGAGTTGCTCCTTGAGTCGCTCGAAAGCCAACTGGAGCGCGCCGGCACCGGCGGCCACCACGCGATCGGCGACAATTTGATACTCGCTACGTCCCTCGTAGATATTGAGCCGCCCATGCACCAGAACGGCATCCCCATTTTTCAGCAGATAGCGAAAGCGATCCGCGGCGGGGCGAAAGATTGCACCCTTAATTTGGCTATCGTCACCCTTGAGCGTAAAGTAGAGATGCCCTGAAGAGGGACGTGCAAAGTTTGAAATCTCGCCTTCGACCCAGACATCCTGAAGCATTGGTTCGGCTTCCAAGATGGCACGAAAGATTTGTGTAATTTCGCGGACGCTGTAGATTTTATATGTTGGATGCATCGGGGCGGGGATTTTCACATAACCTCCGGCGGTGGCGTGGCGGCAATCTTTCAACCGCCTCCATAAATGTTGACTCCAAATCGACTTTAATGTAAAGGTCGTCAATTAAAAACAGGGGAACTTGAGGCAAGATTTCACCGAGTCTCAACCAATGCGGATAGACCTCCATCCGCACATCTCCGGCGACAATCCGAACGTTGTAACTGATAATGTAAAACGGCCGCCCTCCCGGAGGAGTTAATCGATCTCCTTCTAACAAAGCCGCGATTGAGTTATGAAATGTATCGACGAAGTTCGTTGGGGGCAGCACATCAATCACAAGGTAGTTTATTCCCCGTTGCAGATATGATACCGAATTGATGGCGTAGGCATCGGCTTTTTTCTGTGCATCTTTGTTTCCCGGCGATGTAAGTTCAATCACGCTGACGACCTTCCCTGACGCCGTGCGGATGGTCAGATCTTTTGCGTCATCAGGAAATGTTGGGTTGATAAAAGAAACCGCGGGAGATGGAAGTTGCGAGCGATGCCACTGAACAACAAACTGCTTCCTAACCCCCTCCGCTAAACTATCGATCGTGACGACATCCGCTTCGAGGGGATTGACTTTTTTCTCAAAAATGGCTTCAAAGCCGGATTCTTCTGGAAAGGTACGATTCAATGCGTCTGCCAACGCAATCAACCAACTCGCATGAAAATGGTGATAGATTGAATCGTCCCCTGGAAACTGTAGCCTTGTTAAGTCGTAGAGTGGCATCGCATTCAACTCCCTTTTAGTGGGATGAATCATTTTTTATAATGCAGCAAGGCATTCAATGGTTGCTCAACAAACCCTTAAGCAGCCGTGAGCGTAGTCCAATCAATGTAAGCCCTACGACGACTCCCCGGGTCTCGTCATAGCGTAAAATCACTCCATCGCCAACATCTATACCAACAGCCGGTTGCGGCTCTCCAACAGAGAGATAAAGCACATCTGCCTCTTCATCGTAATCCCAATCGATAGCCGCCGGTTTTTTCAATATTTTTACTGCTTCCATATAGTTACCCTCCGAGTTGATGGACGACTGGTCAAATAAGCCGTTTTCATTTCAGACTTCCGAAGTCTCTGAGACTTCGGAAGTCTGGCGTTTTCCAATAGGCTCGCCCCAGCGCGTAGGTCAGCTCCACCTCAATAAAGGTTGGATCGCATCCCACTTTCCGGTTGGGCTCGTTTTCAGACAACAAGTAACCGACACCCTCGCCTTCTTCCGGAGCGTGGCGTTGAAAACCCATCAGACCGATGAGTTGATCGCCCGCTTTGAGAGCGAGGGCTCGAAGACCCAATTCGTCCTTTGGGTAAAACCAGTCCCTCATGAAACTCGATTTGATTTCATCGGGTGTACCCTTGCGCCCAGACCAGGCGGATTTGACCTCTGGATCGGCGAAGAGGAGGCGATACACTTCCGCTATGTCTTCCTCCTCAAAGTGCCGTAAAATCAGTCGTTCGGTTTCCAGGATTTTCATGATGAGATGCTCCAATATTAGCTGACCATTTCACTTAAAGGAAGACGAACTCGTTGAATCGAGCGGGCCTTGCCCGTTTCCTCATCCAATTCAAGGGCAACCGCGCACAGGATGACATTCCCCTTGGCGACTTCGTGACGGACCGGCAACATCGTCAAAAAGCGGCGGATGGCACCCTCTTTTCTGACACCGATTACGGAGTTGTAGGGGCCTGTCATGCCGACATCCGTGATGTAAGCAGTGCCTTGAGGCAGGATCTGTTCATCGGCGGTCTGGATGTGGGTGTGCGTACCGACAACCGCACTGACTCGCCCATCGGCATACCAACCCATTGCGATTTTCTCCGCTGTTGCCTCCGCATGGAAATCGAGAAGGATGAAATGGGTCTGCTCTCGGATTTGGGGTAGAATTGCATTGAAGGAGTGAAACGGGTTGTCGTAGTTATCCATGAAGACTTGACCCGCGATATTCATCACGCCGACTGTCGCACCGGAAGCAGTTGAGACAATGCACCAACCTCGCCCAGGGGCACCCTTGGGAAAATTGGCAGGACGGATGAGATTCGGCACGGTCTCAATGAAATCAAAAATTTCACGCTGGGCCCAGACATGGTTGCCAGTCGTAATGACATCAACACCGCAACTCAGGATGTCATCGACAACCGGTTGGGTGAGCCCCTTACCCCCTGCCGCATTTTCACCGTTGACAATCACAAAATCGAACGGGCCATACTCGTCAGACAAAATGGGCAGAAGTGTCGAAACAGCTTTACGTCCTGGGCTTCCAACGATGTCCCCAATGAATAGAATTTTCAATGACTATCCTGCTTTCTTTTTTAATGACTCACCTTCATAAAATCCACAGCTTGAGCTGATCTGCTTCATCGGTGAATTGTACTTCAAAAGTTGCGTCTAACATCTCGCCAACTCTTGAGCCTTCCGGCTTTCACGTCTGCTTCTGCACGTTCCAAGCTCTCCACAATTTCTGGATGGCTTGCCAATTCGCGAGTCGCTTCCCATGCTTCCTTATCTTGAAGATACATGAGGTAATCCATCGCCACCTTGAGCTTTTCTGTTGATAATTGTTGGACTAATTCCATTGCTCGCTGATGCAAGTTTGCTTTTTGCTTTCGCATGGCAATCTCCTTTCGCTAGTGCTTCATTTCGTAAGTCCATAAAGGAGCGAAGAGAAACCGAGTTTCTCCGAGAAACTCGGTTTCTTTACACAAGTTCTTAACATGAACCGATGCGGTCACTATTTTTGCCCACCCGCCTAACGGCTTTTCAATTGCCCCCATCTGACGGCAAGTTTTCCGGCACTCTCAACAGCGGACGGTTTGATGCCCGTGCCATTGATATCGACATATTCGTAAAGCACCGTTGAGTCCCGACCCCCTAAGCCGGGACGACCTTTGGCATACGTTTTGTCCTTTTGCTCAATCATCAATTTGCCATCAATAAAGGTTTTGAGCGTTTCCCCTTTGACCTCGAAGGTCAGCGTGTAGGCATCGCCCCCTTTCGTGTCCTTTGATTCTGGACGTTTGGGACGCGCTGCATTGCCGCCGGGGGTAATCTCAACGCCAGTTCCTCCGGCAAACTGGTATAGGGACGTCGTGTTGGAATTGTAGCTAATCTCCATAAAATAGAAATCGAGGGCTGGCTTTTGAACCCGCACAAACAGGTGGAAGTAAGGACCAACGGTCTTGCGTGCCCGAACTTCCATGACATAATCGGTCCAGTTGGGGTCGCCAAAATAGATTCCTGAATCCTTACCGCCTCCGACGGTCAGTTCAAGCATGCCATCCTTAACTTTCGCCGTCACTTGAGGGCCAAGTTCCCAATCGGCGATTTCCTTCTCATTTTTGAACTCAAAGCGTTCTGCGTTTGCTGTATGCGTGCTCAAGATGACACCCAAGCATACAAGCCAGCAAAAACTCATAATCCAATGCCTTCTCATTGTTACCTCCTCTTGTTTGATATACTGCGGACGGTCACATAAGACGCCTTTGTATCTTGAATCCTGAATCTAGCATCTGGCATTGATACAGGATTCAAGATGCAAGATACAGAGTGAACGAGTGTCAGTTATGACCTTTCGTGGTATACATGGGAAATGGGTGAGTCATGGAGGGGATGCGAGCAAATGCAACACACCTCACGACTTCCCCCTTATGCCCCGCATCGCAGGGCAACTGAATTGTTTGCGCGAAATTTTAAGCTATAATCCTTCGTTTGTCAAGGGGACTTCAGTGTTTTTGCAATTCCCGCGCGTTTATTTGCTCATTTGCTTTCTACCGAGCCCCTTTTTTGCTTGCAATCATTTTCCAGATCTGTCATAATTATCGGCATGTTTCAGAAAACGATTGACACTTCAAAAACATGATGCGTGAGGCGTAAAACGTGAAACGTAAAACGTAAGAAGAGCTCCCTTTACGTTTTACAAAACCGTGTCAACACCTTTTTCGTAAATTTGAAACATGCCGAAATCATAGAGAAGTACAAAATCAATCGACTGCGATCATTCATCGTCAAGCATTCGTCGAAGCTGTTTTTCTAAGGAGTGAAAAATGTTCAACTGTGATTATCACATCCATACCAAACTTTCCCCCTGCGCTGCCAGGGATTTTGATATAGAGAAAATTATCCCAATTCAACAAGAACAAGGGATGAAGGAAATCGGTATTACCGATCACGATTACAGCTACGGTTATAAAATTAAGAACATTGAAACCGCTAGAAAAGCCATTAAGCAGTGTAACCCGTCGATTTCTGTTCATCTGGGTGTTGAATCGCATATATTGGAATATCGGGTGCCATCAATCAATATTTCACTGGCAGCACACTTTGACTATGTTTTAATGGCACCGAACCATTATCATTTACGGGGTGTTTCGCTCCCAACAGATCTGGGCCATCCGGGGAAGGTTGGTATTCATGAGATGTATATGTTTGAGGCAGCGGTTGCGTGTCCACTGACCGATGCCGTTGCTCACCCATTCGTCTTGATGCCCAATGTCTTTCGTCTGTCCAGAGAAGAGTTGTCGGCATTCGGGCAAGAAATGATGCGATACGTTGATAAAAAACGCTTAATCCATCAGCTAGACCTCGCATCTCAACGCAGCATTGGCATAGAGATCAGTCCTAAATTCATTTACTACAACCAGAGACATCTGGTTGAGTTTTATCAGTTGTGTTTGGAGCGAGGGGTGAAACTGCTCATCGGTAGCGATGCGCATCGCTATGAGGAATTGGGCGGGCTATCGGTGCTAGAACCGATCTTAAAGGAGTTAGGCGTCAGTGAAGAGCAGCTATGGCGTCCCAAGGAATGGCGGTGGTGAATCGAAATTTAACAGGACTTACGCATTCAATGTTCCCAATGTCTGTTGCCTCCTGAATCCTGCATCTTGAATCGGATTCAGGAGGCAGGATTCAAGATGCAGAGCCTGCCCCGATCCATCGGGGAGAGACGCCTATTTCTCGTTGTCACTGCGTAAGTCCTATTTAAGTTTCACGTCCGACGCCAAGCATTAACGCCCCAAGTTGCGCTTCGTTCGTCTCCGATGGGCGCACCACACCGACGAGCGCTCCCCCATACATGACCGCAATCCGATCGCTCAGGCTCAAGAGCTCCTCTAAATCTGCGGAGATTAACAGAATGCCCTTGGAACGGTTGCGTGCGTTGATGAGTTGTTGATGCACAAACTGGGCAGCGTTGATGTCTAATCCTCGTGTCGGGTGCGCGGCAATAATCAACTCCGGGCCACTTTCCAATTCGCGTGCCACGACGATCTTCTGTTGATTTCCGCCGGAGAGCGTGCGGATGGGGAGTTGGACACCTTCAGCCCGGATGTTGTACTTTTCGATCGCATGGTTTGCAAAGCCCTGGATGGCTTTCCCCTGAAGCAGTCCGTGGCGGCAAAATGGAGGGCGATGGTGATATCCGATAATCAAGTTCTCATCGATTCGCTCCGCGAGGCTAATACCGTGGCGATGTCGATCCGCGGGAAGGTGCGCCACGCGCAGTCGTCGAATCTCAGCCGGGGAGCGATTCGCAATCGGCACTCCACTCAATGTGATGGTTCCGCTGTCAATCTTCCGCAACCCCGTCAGTACCTCAATCAGTTCGCTCTGCCCGTTTCCCTCCACCCCCGCAATTCCCACAATCTCCCCCCCGAAGATTTCAAGTTGGATGCCCTTCAGCAGCGGTCGGCCATTCTTTGCACGGAGCGTGACACCCTGCAAGCGCAACAGCGGTTGACCTAGCCCCCTGTCCCTTGAATTGTCTGTTGTTTGCGATGGTCGATTGTCAATTGGGGAGAGGGGTCGGGGGGAAGGTGGGAGAGGGGCCGGGGGAGAGGTTAAATCCCCAATCATCAACTCAGACAAGTGGGCGGGATGGGTTTGATTCTTCGGGAATGACGCAATCGATTTGCCGCCGCGCATCACGGTAATCGAATCAGCAATCTCCATGACCTCGCGGAGTTTGTGGGTAATCAGGATGACGCTTTTCCCCTCGCCTTTCAATCCGCGTAGACAATTGAATAGCCCCGCGACCTCCTGCGGCGTCAGCACCGCTGTCGGCTCATCAAGGATCAGGATCTCTGCCCCGTGATAGAGGGCTTTGAGAATCTCTGCATACTGTTGTTGGCCGATCGGGAGGGATTCAACCTTTGCCTGAAGTTCAAGGTCAAAATGCAGTTGTTCGGCGAGGGCTGTAATGGTGCGATGGGCTTTTGCGTAATCGAGGAAGAGTTTGAATCGACGCGGCTCTTTCGCCAGGACAATATTTTCGAGCACCGTCAACGCCGGGATGAGGGTGAAATGCTGTTGCACCATACCGATGCCGAGTTGGAGCGCTGTGCGAGGGCTATTGATGCGAACCGGCTGGTTGCGGATGAAGACCTCCCCTGCATCTGGCTGATAAAGTCCGTAAAGGATTTTCATCAATGTCGATTTGCCCGCGCCATTTTCGCCAACAATCGCATGGATATCACCGCTTTGGAGGGAAAAATCCATACGGTCGTTGGCAACGACACCCCCGAAGCGTTTGGTGATGCCGCGCATGATGATGAGTGGTGAAGGATGAGTCATGACGTGAGGAAAAGGGACTATAGGATGATGAGACGACAGGCAATCGGTGATGAGTTCATTGGTTCAAGTAACTATAAATTCCCTGAACACAATCACCCTCACCCCCGGCCCCTCTCCCGTCGAGGGAGAGGAGAGGACAGTTCCCTCTCCCCCTGGTGGGAGAGGGCCGGGGTGAGGGGGAAAGTGAACGATCTTTATTCATAATTACTCATGAAACGTAATTCGTAAAGGGGTTCACGTTTTACGCATTACGCATTACGTTTCACGTTTCACGTTTCACGTTTATTCCCTCTGTGACGGTACAACGATCTCGCCCGCGATAATCTTCTCCTTGAGCGCCTCAACCCGTTTCAGTATCTCCGCTGGCAAGAGTTCCCGATTGTCGTTGTCAACAATGTATTCAACCCCACCCTCCTTGAGCCCGTATACCTTTGTTCCGCCGGTAAAATTGCCATCAACGACGCTCCGAATCGTCTGATACACTGAAAACTCAACGCCTTTGATCATGCTTGTCAGGACAAGTCCCGGGGCGAGATGGTTTCCATTCGCGTCCACCCAGATGATATATTTCTTCTTTTCTTTCGCGGCTTCAAGGATTCCTAAACTTGTTGAGCCCGCCGCTGCGAGGATGACGTCGGCACCTTTGTTGTATTGAGCCAGCGCGAGTTCTTTACCTTTCGCGGGGTCGCTGAAGGCTTGCGGGGTGACGCCTGCATAATCAGCGTACACTTTAACCTCTGGGTTAATCGCTTTTGCGCCTGCGCGATAACCCGCCTCAAAACTGTGCAGTAGGGGGATGTTCATCCCACCGATGAACCCGATCTGATTCGTCCTAGTTTTCAGCGCAGCGATTGCGCCGACGAGGTAGGTTCCCTCATGCGCCTTGAAGACCAGGGAAGCGATATTCGCTCCCTTGGCTTCAACATCGACAACCGCGAACTTGATGTTCGGAAATTCTGCGGCAACTCGGCTCATCGGTTCTTGAAAGAGAAAGCCAACCCCAATGATGAGGTCATACTTCAAGCGAGCCAGTTGTCTCAACGCCAACTCAATGTCGGTACTTTGCCCGGGCGTAATTTCTTTGAGTTCGAGTTTCCACTCCTCCGTCGCCTTCTTTGCACCGGCGTAGGAGGCGTCGCAGAACGAGAGATCGCCTCGGCCGCCGGTATCGTAGATTAAACTAATTTTTACCTTCGCCTGGCCCTCCTGGAGATTCCCGAGCAGAAAGATGCACAGGGTGATGAAACTGAATATGCCTGGAAATTGTCTTTGCATGAGATTTACTCCCTTCGATTACAATTTTGAATTGATATGGGGCACCTGCTGGAACCCTTGCTGAATGATGAAATCGTGAGAACTCACAAGCCCTCCTGAAACAATCAGTTTCATTGCAGTTTCCATTCTCATGTTCGTTTCATAAACAATATCCGGATCGCAGAGCAGAAGAAATCCCGTGGTTGGGTTTGGGGTTGTGGGAACAAAAACCGAAAGGAGTGGAACGGGATTTCCATCCTCTCGCACCTCTCCGGTGATGAAGCCGATGACACGTATGGAAGTCCCTGCGGGTTTAATGACAACAGCTTTCTTAAAAGTGTTGTGATTTGATGGCATCAAAAGCATTTGCACGAGCTGTTTGACGGGGGCGTAGACCTCACGCACCAGCGGAATTTTAGTTAAAATCTGATCGCCTACCCCGACCAACTTTCTGCCAACAATATTGGAGACAATCAAACCAATGAGGTAGACAAACAGAACCGTCGCCAACAACCCCATACCGATTTGGTAATATCTTTCGCCCATGACTCCCTTCATAATTGGGGCGAACCAACCATCAATGGTGGTAAAAAGAAATCTCAGCACAAAAAAAGTGATGCCCAACGGCGTCACAATCAGGATACCGGCCAGTAATTTGTTCTTGAAATGATTTTTTATTTTCATCTTTATCTTTAACTAACTTTCATTAAAGTTTACATTTTAGACTTCCGAAGTCTTGGAGACTTCGGAAGTCTGATGTATAGTTTATTTTTCAAAATTAGTTAATTAAGCATCAGTCAATCGTGGCGAACTCTGAAGGATATATAATAGCACACAATCTGGAAATTTGCAAACTTCCTAACAGGAGATTTACAGGAGATTCGTCACTTGACTTTATTTCACGAACATGCTAAAATGAGAATAAACTTTTAAGAATCAGGAGGAACATCATTGGAACAGCAAAAACAAGGTCAGATTGGGCAACAAATCGAACTCCCCTTTATGGAGTCGGTACGGATTAGTTTTCAAAGTTTAATGATTCGTTTCTGGCGTTCCGTCATCACGACCGCGGGAATTACGCTAGGGATCGCATTTCTCGTCTCCGTGTGGGCGAACAACAAAATCAGCATAGCGATGCAAGAAAGCAGTGGGAAACAGCAGATTGCCGGCTTTGATGAAGAGGAGCCGCAAGGGGTTTCCACGAAAGATGTATGGCTGATTATTATGTCCTTGATTGTCTGCGTGGTGGGGATTGCCAATTCGATGCTGATGGCAGTCACAGAACGTTTTCGAGAAATCGGCACTATGAAGTGCCTCGGTGCTTTGGACCGCTTCGTTGTCAGGCTATTCCTGTTAGAATCGGGGTTCCAGGGTTTAGCCGGCGCACTCATTGGGTCCCTAATCGGGTGTCTCGCATCCATTCTTCTGAACCTCAAAAATTACGGATTGGATCTGTTCTTTTTCTTCCCGGTGCTGCCGGTGTTGCAGATTATTCTCATTGGCTGCTTGCTCGGCATGGTATTAGCGGTGATTGGCGCAGCGTTTCCAGCGTGGCGTGCCGCAAAGCTTCCCCCGGCTGAAGCGATGCGGACTGAAGTTTAATAAGAGGAGAATTCAATGGCAGAAATGGTTGTCAGTACCGAAAAGGTCGTCAAAGAATATCGGATGGGCACCAATGTGCTGAGAGCACTCAATGGAATTGATTTGGAAATCGAACGCGGAGAGTACATCTCATTGATGGGGCCCTCAGGGTCAGGGAAATCGACCCTTTTCAACATGATCGGCGCTTTAGACCTGCCAACGTCCGGCAAGGTCTACATTGACGGTCAAGATATGTCCAAGCTCAGTCAGTCCCAAATTGCTTGGTTCCGCTGTCATAAAGTGGGTTACATTTTCCAGAGCTACAATCTGCTACACGTCATGACAGCGCTGGAAAATGTGACCTTGCCGATGATTTTTGCGGGATTGTCCGCAAAGGAGCGAAACGAAAAAGGGGCTGACCTTCTCAAGTTGGTTGGATTAGGAGATCGGATTTATCACAGACCTGATGAACTGTCTGGAGGGCAGCGTCAGCGCGTGGCGATCGCGAGAGCGTTAGCCAATGATCCAAGCATCATTCTGGCGGATGAACCGACAGCTAACCTCGATACGGTCACCGGGCGTGAAATCATCGATCTCATCAAAAAATTGAACGTCGAGCAGAAAGTGACGGTGATTTCCGCTACCCACGACTTAAAGATGCTTGATGTTTCTGACCGAATCGTTGAGATTCGTGATGGCATGGTCGAACGCATCCGAAATAGAGACGAGATTCAGATCGAAGTGGGTGCAGTGGGTGGACACTAAAGAGGAGGCGGTTAGACTTCCGAAGTCTCCAAGACTTCCGAAGTCTCCAAGACTTCCGAAGTCTGTAAGAAGGGAGGTCTCATGATTCAGATTGGTATTGCAAGCACCGATATAACCCCGCAATCCAGTGTCTGGCTGACCGGATATGGCTCGCGGAATCGGAAATCGGAAGGGGTCTACCAGCCACTCAATGCCGGTGCCATTTCGATCACTGGCACAGCAGACGATGCGTTAATCCTGACGGCGGATGTCATCGGCTATGACCTGGCTTATGCAGCAGCGACAAAGCTTCGGATTGCAGAGGCCACGGGGCTGTTGCCGCATCAGATTGTTTTGACAGCGACACACACGCACTGTGCCCCGTACTTCTACCCGATGGCTATGCCCGGTGAGGTTGAGAAGGTGTATGCCGAATTTCTCCAGGATAGGCTGGTTCACATTGCAGTTGAAGCGAAAAATCGACAGGTCGAAGGTGAGATGGCGTTTTCGCGAGGCAGGTCGGGATTTGGCGTCAGCCGGCGTCTGCCTGACGGAAAGGGTGGCATCCGATTCGCTCCGAATCCAGACGGGGCGATAGACCGCGATCTGGACACCCTCTGGTTTAGAAACGTCGCGGGGAAGTTCATCGGTAGCCTGACGATTTTCGGGTGCCATCCTACGAGTCTGGGAGATTACCTGATTGGCGGAGATTACCCCGGCTTTCTGTGCCGGGCGTTGAGCCCCCACACGGAAGCCCCAGCCTTTTTTGCAACGGGCTGTGCGGGGAACATCCGTCCCTGGTTTAAGGGCGAAGATAGCGGCTTCGGTAGACCGAGGCTCGAAGAACTTGAAGTGGCATCGCGCCAAATGGCTGACGAGGTAATTCAGTCCCAACAGAATATGATCGCAATTGATGCTGAAGGGCTGCGCGTTGCGGACGAATTTCATCAACTACCATACACAGAACTTCCTGACGCCGCTACGCTTTCCGACAGGGCAGACAATCATCCCAATCCGCTCATCCGGCTCTGGGCGTCAGAGATGGTCAAGCTGGCTGAAGCGGGGGGCTTGCCGAGTTGTTGTCCGCAAGAGATTCAAGTCGTGCAATTCAATGAGAACCTGCGAGCCGTCTTTCTCGGCGGTGAGGTTCTGACCGAGATCGGCATGCACATCAAAAAAGCACTTCAGCCTTCGACAACCATGACTGTGGCGTACAGCAACGGTTTGATCGCTTATGTCCCAAGCGTGGAAACTTACGACCTCGGAGGGTACGAGGTAGACGGCTCACATTTCTACTTCTTGCGTCCCGCGCCCTTTGTGAAGGGGGTAGAGGAGATGATTGTTGCCAAGACGGTGGAGATTGTGGGGGGATGCAAAAGGCATTAGTTTTGCTCGTCACAACGCCTGTGGCCGTTGGGGCCGGTGCCCAAGATTATACCAATTCTGATAAAAAATGTAATGGTCAAGATGATGATTGACAGTCAGCGGGTTCAAAAGATGATGCCTCACAGGAGCGTGGGTATCAACTTGAGGAACTTATACTTGAACTATTGAAGCTTGAACTATTGAAGTTGGAGACGCTGAATCCTGCCCCGCCATGGGTTTCTGAGGATGCGCCCGAAGCGTTGCGTTATGGTAAGTAGTCAGACAGAATTATTTGGGTAGCTGAACTCGCCAGCCTGTCCCGCAACGCGGGGAGTTCAGGCTGAACCGAATTCTGATCTCTGCCCTGTTTTTCGGATAATTTACCAAATAGGACTTACGCAGTTGACATGCCGCGAGCCGTGATACTGCGTATTGCGTAGACAGCCCCGATACGCAACACGGAATACGCAATACGACGAGGTGCAAACGAAGTGCGTAAGTCCTACCAAAGTCAAATTAAAGTTATCGGCGATTTTTCCTAATCCAAAAACCTGAGGTTCTCGTCTTAATATATTAATGTTCAGCGCCGGCATTAGAGCCGGCACCGAAACTATCAAGTTTGAACCATTTTGCATAGTGACTGTTGTTGCAAAAGATGACTTAAACCTAAATAAAGAAAAGGAGGCTAAAAACCATGTTGGTAAGGACTTTAACTCATATTGCGGTTCTTGTATTTATCGTAACCTTTATGTCTGCCAATGCGGCGAAAGCCCAGCTTGTAACAGATGGGCTCATTAGCTACTGGCCCCTCGATCAGGATACGGTTCAAGGTAAGACTGTAAAAGACGTTTGGGGTGAAAATGATGGAACCCTGGCGGGTAACCCCAAAGTGGAGGGTGGCAAAGTCGGTGGGGCCCTGAAGGTTGGTGGGGGTGATTCGGTAGATATACCTGGCACAAAATCATTGAACTTTGCAAAAAAAGAAGCGATGACAGTGATGGCATGGGTTAATGCTGGCAGTGATGAGCCGGTTCAAGGTGTTGTCGCTGGGTGTTGTGGCACGATTGTTGCCCAAAGAGACGCCAATGGATGGGCACTCAGATATGATGGTCGAAATCCAGGCCAAGAAATTGAATTCATTGTACAACCGGGTTGGCAGGGCGATGGAGGTTTTGGTGCTCCACGCTTTAAGAAAGGAGAATGGCACCATCTTACAGGGGTCGTAGATCGCACGAAGTTATTGCTCTATGTCGATGGTGAATTCCTGCTAGAAATGCCATATGCAGGCCCTATGGTTGGCGATAGTTCTGAAACCGAAATCGGTCATGCTGGGGATGGTGGTTTCGTCGGCTTAATCGATGAAGTCGCCATTTACAGCAAAGCGCTATCTGCTAAAGAGGTCAAACAGAGTTTCCAAGCCAAAGGATTGGCTGTCGCTCCTGCTGGTAAACTGGCGACTCGTTGGGGAGAGATCAAAGCGTTCAGATAACCTTTGAAATGATAATAATGACATGGCTGACGTCCACTGGGAACAACCCCAAGTCGGTTTGAACCGACTTCAGCTATAAGCCCCGATCCGCCGGGTTGAGCTCGTCGAAACCTTGAGATCGGGGCTTTTTTTATGTGGTAATGGCCCATGCTCCTGACCTAGGGAATCATTCATGCCAGTCGCGTGGATTCAAACGCCCGTTCAACTGCCTCAATCAGGTAGGCTTCAACCTGTGCCAGGGCCTTCTCCCCAAACGCTTTTGAGGTGTGGGTGCGCACGTCTTGGCCGCGGTAATATCCCGCCTGTCCGGTGCGTTCGTCCGCAATGGCGTCGAGTCTCACCGCATCGGGGGCAAGGGCGAGGTAGAGCGATGTTTCCCACTTGCCGGCGTGGTCGCCTTCGCCGCAGGCAAGCGGTTCCCAAAATGGGATGACCACAGCCTGACCACCCGCCTCTATTCCGTCTTTGAAGGGGGGATAGAGGCGGGGTGTTGCGGTGAAGGTTTCTGCCGCTTCCTTCAGGATACGGGTCTGAATATCGGGATAGTGCCCCGTGTAAGCCACGATCACCCGAAAACCGATATTGGCAAGGCTGTCGAAAGTTTCGGTGAGGAAGGTGCGGAAGGTTTCCTCTCGATAGAGAAAATCGCCAATTGTAGCGTGGCGACTTCGGAACTTGCTTTCATCGGCTTCGCGGCAGTCCCCGTGGATACCAGTCAGATGGGTTGCCGGCAAGACCACGCCTCCAAGTCTTTTTGCGAGCCTCAGACAGACCGCATGAGCCTTGAGTCCATCAAGTCCCCACGGCAGGTGCCCGCCGTGTTTTTCAAGGATGCCCAGCGGCAGCCAAGCCAGCGGACGCTCCTGGATTAAATCGAAGAGTTCATCTCCGTAGAGGTATTCATAGCGATGTTCAGTCTGTTTCATATTTTGGGCCTCGCTCCCTTCATGCACAATGATTGTTACAGTCTCGTTGGTCAGCCTGATTATACGAGTTTTTCGCTTAGACTTCCGAAGTTTGACACCCAACCTGCGCGGGACGCTTCCTTCAAGGTTTCGCATTGTATCAGTTCACCTCGTCTGTTAAAACTTCGGAAGTCTGGGAAGTCTAAGAAGGAGAAATAGATTCGACATGATTCAGAAAAAATCGACAGATAGAATTGCCTCTTCATTCAGTAGCCATAGCAGATTCCAGCACACTGGCTTCGCGGTTCTGGTTGTACTGCTGGCGACAATGTTCCTGCCCGTTGCCCACTCAAATGATGATAGGGCCGGACAGATTAATTTCAACCGCGATATCCGCCCCATCCTCTCGGAGAACTGCTACGCCTGCCACGGCCCCGATGCGCAAAATCGCAAGGGGGAACTGCGTCTGGACACCAAGGCGGGGGCTTTCTCTGCTCCCAAGGGGTATCCCGTCATTGTCCCCGGCAAACCGGAAGAGAGCGAACTGTATCACCGAATAACCACCGACAACGACGAAGAGCGTATGCCGCTGGCAGAATCTGGCAAAACACTCAACCAAGAGCAAATTGAGCACTTGACCCGCTGGATTCGGGAGGGAGCTCCTTGGGAAGAACACTGGTCTTTTGTGCCGCTTACTCGTCCGACCCCGCCAGTGGTCAAAAATCAAGACAAGGTGAAGAATCCCATCGACAATTTCATCCTCGCTAGACTCGAGGCGGAGGGATTGGCCCCCTCTGAAGAGGCGGATAAGCGAACGCTCATCCGTCGTGCCGCCTTGGATTTGACCGGACTTCCTCCCACACGCTTGGAAATCAGGGAGTTTCTTGCAGATAATAGCCCAGATGCCTACGAAAAACTGGTCGATCGGTTGCTCGCCAAGCCGCAATATGGGGAGCATCGAGCGCGTTTCTGGTTAGATATCGCACGTTACGGCGATACCCACGGCTTGCACTTGGACAATTACCGTGAGATATGGCCATATCGCAACTGGGTTATCGACGCATTCAACAAGAATATGCCGTATGACCAGTTTACCATTGAACAGCTCGCCGGAGACCTGCTTCCTGAACCGACCCTCGAACTGGGAACCAATTCGCTTCGTCCACGCCTGGGCGGACTACGAACAGCCCGGCGACTTTGAAATCGCCAACGCCATCGATGGGAAACCGGACACCGGTTGGGCGACAGAAGGAAACCGGAGGCGGGAGGACCGTCAAGCGATTTTTCTGGCAGAAAAGCCCTTCGGAGGCCCAAATGGATACCAGTTGAAAATCCGGCTCAAGCATGAATCACAGCACAAGCAACACCAGTTTGGTCGCATCCGTCTGGCAGTAACTCAAGCGAAAGGACTTTCCGGGATAGGTTCGCCTGTGACGCTCGACGGGTGGTATTCGGTTGGGCCCTTCCAGGCGTATGATGGAAATCTTGCCTACCATCAGAAGTACGAACCCGAAGGGAAACCGATCAACCGGGGACAGGAGTTCAAAGTCGGCGATCAGACACTGAAATGGACGGAGCGGAAGGATTGGATTGACGGACCGGTACACTACGACCTGGTCGGTGAAAATTGCGCAACGTACCTCTATCGGAACATCTACTCGGAGACGAAACAGCGCGTGACCCTTTTCATCGGCAGCGATGATGCGATTAAGGTGTGGGTCAATCAACAGGAGGTGCTTGTCAGAAACATCGTGCGTGAGGCGGAACCCGCCCAGGAAAAGATTCAGGTCGAACTGAAACCTGGCAATAACGAGCTGGTGCTGAAGGTGGTCAACTACTCGGGTCGATATGGCTTCACCTTCACGCTGAAATCAGACCCGGCGATGGCCCCCGCCAATGTGGTTGACATCGCCGTGCTAGACCGCACAAATCGGAGCTTGGAACAGCAGCGGACCATCCGGGATTACTTCCGCCAAGCGGTATCGACGGACCCGGAACTGAAGCAGTTCCAGAGTGAACTGGTGGATGTCCGAAAAAAGCGCACAGACCTGGACAATTCGCTAACGACCACACTTGTGATGGAGGAGCGGAAGGAACCCCGTGGGGCGTATATACTCAAACGAGGGCAATACGACCAGCGGTTGGAGCAGGTGTCCCCGGGGACACCTGCCGTTTTGCCACCGATGCTCAAGGATGCTCCGGCGAATCGACTTGGCTTCGCGCGTTGGATGGTAGACCCTTCACACCCCTTGACCAGCCGAGTCGCAGTCAACCGTTTTTGGCAACAGGTTTTTGGGACGGGCATCGTCAAGACCGCGGAAGATTTTGGCAGCCAGGGGGAACGCCCTAGCCATCCCGAGCTTCTGGACTGGCTTGCGACCGAATTTATCCGTTCCGGCTGGGATATGAAGTACATGATGAAGTTGATGGTCACCTCCGCGACCTATCGCCAGACTTCGAGAGTGACGCCGGAGCTGATTCAGCGTGACCCCAGAAATCGATTGCTTGCCCGTGGACCACGCTTCCGTCTCGATGCCGAGATGTTGCGCGATCAGGCGTTGGCAGTAGGTGGGTTGCTTTGCCCCATCGTCGGTGGTCCAAGCGTGAAGCCCCCGCAGCCGGTGGGCCTGTGGGAGGCAGTTGGCTATACATCAAGTAACACAGCGGAATTTGTTGCTGATACAGGGCATGAGAAGGTTCATCGCCGTACCCTCTACACCTTCATCAAGCGCACTGCCCCGCCACCCCAGATGGGTATCCTCGATGCACCCTCACGGGAGTCCTGCACGATTCGGCGCGAACGGACGAACACGCCCATACAAGCGTTGATGCTCATGAATGACCCGCAGTATTTCGAGGCGGCCCGGGTGTTTGCCGAGCGCACTATCAAGGAGGGCGGAAGCACGCCAGAGGAACGGGTCGCTTACGCCTTTGAAATCGCCACAGCGCGACTCCCCGACGTTGAGGAAGCCCACACCCTCCTGAACGCCTTTCAGGGGAATCTGGAGGAATTCAAAGCTGACCCCGATGCAGCGAAAAAACTCATCGCGGTCGGGGAATCCGCGCCGGACGCAACCCTCGCTCCAGCCGAACTCGCCGCCTGGACGATGGTGACGAATCTCATCCTAAATCTGGATGAGGTCATTAACAAGGGGTAAGTCCCTATCCGGAAACATGGTGCAGCACGGCAGAAATATGGGTTCAGATCCTTGAAAAGGTTGCGAACCTTTTCAAGGATATTTGGGGGGACGAAAACATAAATATCCCAGATTTTGTCAGAGTGAACAAATTTTGCTGGAGGGACAATATGCTAAATCATTCAGAGATTGAATCGTTTCTGGAAAACGGTTACGTTATTCGCGAAGGGGCGTTATCTCAAGCGGACATTGAGACCTACCGCGCCGCCGTGGAGCGCGTCCTGTACAAATGCCGCGTTGAGAAGGTGCATCCGCACTTGCGCTATGTTGATGGCGAGAAGGATGACATCTGGGGCGTGAACCATATCTTTCACCCGAACATCAGGGCGGGGGCCCTCGTCGAATCCCTTGGGCACCCGCAGATTTTGGACGTCATCGAAGCGCTCATCGGGGCGCGGTTGCTCTATCACCTGTGTACGCTTCTGGTGAGTTCAGAACGAAAGCCGTATCACATCAACTGGCATCGGGATTCAGCCAGAGATGGTGAGATTGAGCTCGAACAACTGATGGCAAGGCTCCGAAGCCATGTCCAACTGAACGGCGCGTTGTACGACGACGAAACGCTTTACATCGTTCCCGGCAGCCACCGCAGGGCCATCACGGACGCCGAGCGGGAGATGTTGCGGAATTCGCCCAAAGCCGGCATGTTTCAGAAACTTCTTGACACGTTTTGGGAGTGGAAGGATGGAAGGTTGGAAGGATGGGTGGCTGTCGCTCATCGTGCAGGTTTCCTGCTCTCATTCTTCCATTCTTCCATGCAAAGTGTAAACACATTTTTTCAGAAATTTGAAACATGCTCTTTTCTTCCCCTCCTTTCCCTCCTTTCCTTTCCGTCAGGGTTTATAGGTTAGGTTCAAATCAAAAGGGTATAAGGCTACCCGGGCAATCCCTTCCGATCTTTCCCCGGCCATCGCTCCAACCCGCCGAAGGCATAAGGAATCCGCTCATCAAAAGAGCCAATTTCTGGCAAGGGGTGTGTGCGGTTCATCTGATACCAGTATGCCGTACTCGACCAGTCACCCTGCCTGTCGTTGGCGTGACCGTGCTCAATGGAGAAACGCAACGAATGTTCAAAATACACGGGGTCTTCAATATGAAAGCGGTACTGAGAGTGCTTGCCGGTGTAGTCGGAATTCCCTTTGAAATGATAGCCGTAGTAGGGCGTGCAGTAGGGCTGATCGAGCTGTTTGTAGTTCCACGCCCCGCAGAAATAATCCTCGGTGCCTGTGCCGTGAAGGTGTGGAGGCCATTTCTCACCATCTACAAAGAACATATCGTCGCCTTCGCCCCACCACCCCGGCTCATTGGTATCAATGTGCAAACAGCAGCCAACATAATGCCCCACCCCCTGAACATCCAGAACAAGATAATTCTCATCCCCCGTTGTATTGAGCCGCTGGACATGACCGCGTGCGTTGGGACCGACCTGCTCATCTTTCTTGACCACCAGTTTCCGACGCCAGTGTGCGTGAAATCGCCCCATCGGATCGGGTTCGGCATCCCACTCCTGATAGTCGATATAGAAATAGAGGAAGCTGTCCACATCGGAATCGTTCGTGACGGTAATCCTGGCACCTTTGGCATAAGGCATGGGGAACCAGCAGTTCAACCCCAGATAAAACGCTTGCAACGGTAGCGACTGGAAATAGGTCGCTTTGGCGTGCCCAAGCCCGAAGAAATCGCCTAATGGACATAGGACGGATGGCGTCTCTTCGCCATCCCAGTACATCCGCAAAACCAGGCGACGCAGGTTGTTGTTATCTTCGCCAGTTGTCATCCAGATGTGCTTGACACACCCTGCGCCTTCCATCTCGCCCAATACAACTGTTTCACCTTTCGGAATCGGCCAGTTGTCAGCGTTTCCGCCGGTTGTATCATACGAAGACCAACGCCGTGATTTCACTCCCCTTCCCAGTTTTGCTAACTGACTCAAGGAGGTCATAGCCATATTCATAACATTTTTTCCTTTCAATTTACTCTCTCCTGCATCCCTCTCACGATTTGCGTCACCATATTTCTTGGCGTAAATCGAACAGACCAGGCGAGGATTTTATTCTTCACTCCAGGGATGACGACCGTTTTCCCCTTCATCAACCCACGATACCCAATTTTTGCTACAGTTGCGGCATCCATAATTTTCTTGCCGCTGACCAGCTTTGAATCTTCTATTGTCGCTCTTTTCTGAAAGCCTGTTTCTGTCGGTCCCGGGCAGAGTGCGGTCACCGTTACACTCGAACCCCGCAGTTCATTCGCGATTGCCTCAGAAAAGGAGAGCACATAAGCTTTGGTCGCGTAATAGACTGCCATCAGCGGACCGGGTTGAAAAGCCGCTGTTGAGGCGATGTTCAATATTTTCCCCCCCCCGCTTTTTAGCATTTCATTCAAAAATAACTTCGTGAGGTGCGTGAGAGACATCATATTCAACTGTATCATGTTCAGTTCAACGGCAAGGTCAGTTTCAGAAAATAATCCATAATTTGCAAATCCAGCATTGTTCACCAGAACATCAACCTGAATGGATTCTCGTTGAAGTAAGGTAAAAATCTCCTCTGGAGATGCAGGTAGGGATAAATCCTTTGAAATGACCTTCACGGAGACGTTAATTTTTCCTTGAAATTCACCCGCTATCTGATCGAGTTTTTGCTGACCTCTCGCGACCAACACCAGATCGTAACCATCATGGGCAAATAACTGTGCCAATTCGTAACCAATTCCACTGGATGCCCCGGTAATCAGAGCGGTTTTCTTGCGATTCAACGCATTGGACTGACTCATAGAATTTTATGCCTCCTTCAATTGAATATCATGTCGCGGTGCAGCAGTTGGTGACTCATTTTACTAATTTTCAAAAATAAACTTGACATGCACGGGAAGGAATGGAAGGAAAGGAAGGATGGAAGAAAGGTATTGCTTCCCTTCCTTCCCTTTCTTCCAATCTTCCTCCCCATCGCGTCGATTCAAAAGACAAATGTTAACATTGAACGTGAGTTATATTCCGTCCGCCTGGCACTCGAAGCAGTATCCCAAAATCTCGTTCCTGTATTTGATCGGCTTAAACTGGTGCGTTTGACAAACCGCTGTCTGGAGCACTTCGATTTCTGGATCCTTGAATTCAATGATTTTGCCACACCGAAGGCAGATGAGGTGAGCATGCTGTTGGAGAGCATGGATGTGTTCATAATGGGAATGGTTTTGCGCATCAATGACTTCCGTCAGAAGGCCGCTTTTGACGAGAAGGGGTAGCGTTCGATAAATCGTCGCTCGAGAAACTCCATACCCCTTCTGTCGCATGCGAACTAACAGATCTTCTGCTTGAAAGTGATCGTCGTAAACGAAGACCTGTTCGAGGATGGCCAGCCGTTCAGAGGTGAACTTTAATCTTTTGCTTTTCAGGTATTTGCTAAACTGTTCGACATGTGGACTCATTAATTCATTTATGTTTCGCATGATAACGACCTCCTGGTGATGGGATGAGAGGATGGTTCAAAAATAGGGTAACACTTTCAACACGCGCTGTCGGGCCAAATGCCCGGCAATGAAACGGGAAGGAAGGGAAGAAAAGGAAGAATGAACCATTTTCGATCGTTTTGAAACGTGTCAACCCAACTTCCGCGGAAAATGAACCATTCCTTTCTCCGTAAGGCATGTATTCTCAACAGTGCACACTATTTTAGCACAATCTGTATTAAATGAACAGAAAATTTTGGGGTTCAATTTTGGTGCGCTTATGCTAAAATAGGTGTACTTTCGACTGTGTCACACGTATGACCAACTCAAGCGAATCGACACATCATTTTACCTTGACTTTGTTAGATTGACCCGTAGCCCAAGATTCTATCTTGGTTTTTGAGCGG
>CAZOAL010000029.1:0-55800 GCA_964577695.1 uncultured bacterium
TGGCACCTCGTCCCCAACCAAGATAGAATCTTGGGCTACAGTTAGATTGCGAAATAGTTCGTCAACACGCCCTAATGAGGTGTATTTATCAGATTAGGCGTTCATATCGCCGTAAAATGTACAAGACAGCTATTGGGACGTCTAATTATAAGTTGGGCTCAATCATTCAGGAGGCATATACACATGATAAAGCTTTCACTGGACTATCACCAGTCGTCATTTCCGGACTGGAAAAAATGGTGTGAGACGATCTGTCAGAAATTGGCTAATCCCACGTCGCCGGAGACCGGGTACCATGCAGCCCTCGGAATCTCAGAAGGCGAACTCATCTTGGTTCACCGAATTGCCACGATACCAGACATGGCGGACGAACTGAGAACACTGGGCGCACAGGAGGCAGTGTTGCTGGACAGCGGAGGAAGTTGTGCGATTTGGGCGAACTGGGCCAACGGCGGAGAAGGTGGTGTTCTTGCCAGCGCTTGGAATTTTCGAGCCCCTCGGGGTGCCGTGATCTTCTTAGTTCTTAAAGGCAAGCGGTATCCTCAAGGGGTGGTTAAAGGTGAACGAGCCTAACACGCGGTTGCAGCCGACGCGCTACCGCGCGCGGCTGAACCGCCGGTCGTGAGGCTGAAGGAAGAAACGGAGGTGAAACAATGAGACAGGTAGTTATTTATCCGGGCGAAGATGGCTATTGGGTTGCTGAATGCCCTAGCTTGCTCGGTTGCATCAGTCAAGGCAAAACGAAACAAGAAGCGATCGCTAATATCAAAGAGGCGATTGAGGGATATATTGTTTCTCTTGAGGAAGATGGGCTACCCGTTCCTGACGAACACTTTGAGGCATTGGTGGTAGCCGTATGAGCCGATTACCGAGGATTTCAGGGGGCGACTGCGTTAAAGCACTCGGCAAAATTGGGTTTTACCTGAAGCGACAGCACGGAAGCCATATGATTTTGCGTCGAGACAATCCCTTTGCTCAGGTCGTTGTCCCTAACCATAAGGAACTAGACAGAGGAACCTTGCGTGCCATTATTCGGCAAGCAGGTCTCGGTGTGGACGAGTTTGTGGGGCTATTATGAAGTTGCATGAGCCTAATCCGCCGTTGCAGTTGACGGTCCGATAGATCGGACGAGCACGGGGAGCTGCGGTTTTATTAATGTTTTGTGGTTTGCGGTGGGTTTTGGTTGGTCGGACGTTTTTCGGTAAAACCCCCGCCGCGGCTGAACTTGGGTCGTTAGGTATATAACCCAAGTATATCCGGTAGATGTTGTGCCATCATTAGCCCATGAAATATTATAACTGGGACCCCGACAAGAATGAGAAACTCAAAGCCGAACGAAACATCTCATTTGAAGAGATCGTCTTCCATATTGAACATGGGGACGAAGTAGACGCTTTTGAGCATCCAAACCAGGAACGATATCTGGGACAACGCCTTTCCGTGGTACTCATCGAAGGCTATGCCTATTTGGTCCCCTATGTAGAGTCAGAAACGGAAATCGTTCTCAAAACGATTATTCCGATTACAGAGAAAACGCCTAACAACGGCATGCAGCGGACACGCTCCGCACGTCACTAATGCCCGGTCGTTAGGCTTCTTAGGGCAACTTATTTCAGCTTATGAGATATGAAAAATGATTCGTATGAAAAGAGGCTGATATTTCTTCAGATCCAAAGGAAACGATATGAAGTGGTCAGAAATACGAAAACAACATCCCGATAAATTTATTTTGATTGGAGGCTTCATAGAAGAAAAGATTTCGGGTACCCAATCTAAAATTATCGAAGGGAAGATTTTGAAAATTAGTGATGATGGAAAAGAAATCAGGAAAGTTTACCAGCAATACAAACAGAAAGGTATGAATGTTTTATATTCGCTTCCTACAACCCCTGAAGAATTCATCGTTGAAAATGTTCCGTTTACCTGCTACGATTCAGCGGTTATTTGGGATAGGGGGCGGCACTCAAGAAGTCATTGCTCAAAAGGTTGACAAAGTAACAATTGACCAAACGGAGTTAAAGGATATTGAAATTGAATTTGGAGATATTCGTGCGGATTGGGGAATTAATGGATTTATAGGCAATGATATATTAAGTCGATTTACCATCACTATTGATTATTCAAAACAAGAAATTGACTTTAGACAATAGGTTTGTGAAAGCGAAAGGAGAAATTCATTGCCGCGATTCGAGGAAATTTATAACCAGGATTTCTATGCCTGGGCGATGCAAAATGCCCAACTTCTCCGTCAAGGTCGCCTCTCAGAAATTGACGTTGAGCACATTGCAGAGGAATTGGAAAGTATGGGCAAAAGTGAAAGACGAGAACTGATGAGTCGTTTGTCCGTGTTAATGAGCCATCTTCTGAAATGGTTGTTTCAGCCCGAACTTCGTTCCAACAGTTGGAAGTACACGATTGAGGAACAGCGGAGCGCTGTCACAGACTTACTTGAAGATAGCCCGAGTCTGCGTCATGAACTAAATATAGAAGATCGACTTGCAAAGGCTTATACGAATGCTGTGTTACAGGCCGCGCGAGAGACTGGTCTAGACAAGGGGCGTTTTCCCGAACAGTGTCCTTTCTCGTTGGACCAGATCCGTGATGATGATTTCTGGCCGAACTAAGTGGTTCGTTTTTTAATTTCGGCTAGGGGTTCGGATTCACTAACCTTCCGAAGGTTTGAAACCCTTCGACTTCGCTCAGAGCTTGCACTGAATGTAACGAAGTGGCAGGCCCTTCGGAAGGATAAAACCCTATACGGACTTATGAAATGTAGCACTCTCCCTTCGGGGGGAGTGAGGATTGAAACTAACAGAACCCAAAGAAATGGGGAACGCATGAAACCGAGATGTCGTTCTATTCAACATCATTTGTCTGATTATATAGATTACACGCTTTCAGGTCGGCAAACTGTCATTGTCGCTCATCATCTGCGATCTTGTCGGGTTTGCCAACGGGAAGTGGAATCTTTGAAACGGACAAAGACATTGCTGAATTTATATACCCAGCCCAGTCTTCCCGATTTTTATGATGGTCTATTTTGGCATCAACTGCAGCGTGCAATCGAGAAATCTCATCGCCCGATCTGGTGGGAAGCCATTGTGCTGTGGCAGGTATTTGCATGGAGATGTCAGGAGGTCTTAGATCACTTTGCTGGTTTTTCAGATCAACACATTAGACCCCCTATCCAATGGGTTTGCAGTAGGGTGAGATACGCTCCCGTTTATGTATGGGTCCTCTGCGCAACATGTGCTAGTCTATTGGCATATCAATTCCTTCAGCCTCAGGAGAAGCATTTGCTTGACTCCACCATCTTACAACATTCCTTGAGGGCAGACCCATTTCATTTCATACCCAGAGCTATCGGGGGGGGGGAAAATCGGGAACTGATTCAGAACCGTGAGAGAATCACCATGGTTTCGCAATTTATTCCTGAACAGTGGGAGCGCGAGGTCCCCGCCGATGCAACCCGCAAAACCTTGAGCAGAGCGCTTGAAGCTGTTGAACTGACAGGATCCCTGGAATGGGAAGGCTACATTTCCCGCCTGGTCAGCGATGGCGATGCACTCAAGGCAGTGACCACTCGCGATGTGTCTTCTGATTTTTTGGCTTTCGCTCAATTATCAAGTCCTGAATCGATCGGGGCGAAAGAGGATTTCTCACGCCCTTTGGGCGGTGTGAAACTTCCTTCTGAGGTTAAAGTTGAAAGGTACAATCGCCGCTCAAACCGCTTCGTTGAGATGCTGACGAATGTGCCGTTACCCAGTTTATCCATTACAGCCGTTTACGATTCGATTAAACTGTAAACGAAGTGAAAGGAAAACATCAACAATTCACTTCAGAGGAAATTTCCCAAACTTTAGTGTAGAAGATGTTTTCAATCATCCAGAGTCACTGAGAGGGCTAGAGCACGAAGCCGATGCCAGGAAGGTTATGGATACACTCGAAAAGTCGTCAGGTTGGAAACGCGAACGACTTGGACAAGGGAGACATGCCGGACAGGGAGACATTCTTCGTGAAATTGGCGAGGATGGTAAACCAACGGGCAGGATGATTCAGTGGCACCCAGGGGGTGGGCATCATGGCCCTCAACCGTATTACAAAGTAAGTTCTCCTAAAGGTGGCACGATTCGGATTGGGCCGCAGTTTGATGATGAAAGGAATGATGAATGGACACCCCAAGGTTAGATCTGAATGCAGATATATTGCCCAGTGAGGGACTCGGTGGGCTCAAACTCAGAATCCATTTTTCCGAACTTGAGGACATAGAGGGATTCCCATGGTTTACACAACGGGATTTCTATTATTTGGCTTCTCCTTTTGAGGTGCGTTATCGCTTGGGTGGCGGAGAAATTGAGGCGGCTATCGATGTCCGAAACGGTAAAGTTTTCAAATTGTTAGCTTGTCGTGGATATTCAGGGAAGCTTTGGGGGAAGATATATGTTGGTATGCCTGTCAAAGTGGCACTGGAGATTGAACCGAGGCTTTTTTACGATGAAGCCGAGGAAGCTATTTTTTGTCAGGATGTCCCGGGTTTAGTGATTGATATCCCTGAAATAGACCCACCTCCCAAACTTGTTCCCGACCTGTTTATTGATGCCATTTCGGTTTTTGCGCCAGAAGCCTTTATGTTGTCAGTGCAGGATGGAAAGTGGTAGCATGCCCTGGGGGGTATGAGTATGATGTGTTCGGTGCTGTATTGGTGATTGCGGAACAAGATCTGTCTATACCGAACTGACTCGATTTTGCTCCCCTTGCCAAGTTCTCAAAAACCCTAGTGGTCAACCACAGCGATGATGATGGATGTCTGGAAGCCCGAACTGGTTCGGGCAATTGTCCGAAACGAGTTTCGGCATCCATCAAGTTCCGTGTGGTTGACCCCTAGTACACGTTGGCGTAAATAATGACCCTATTTAAGAAAAGGAGATTAACCATGAGGGCTTTTCTAGTGTTCATGATTTTCAGCTTTACTTTGCTTGCATTTTCAGCTATCGCTGTAACCTGGCCTGCAGATTATAAGTTCCCGACGACGGCCGAGACTACGTTGAAGTCGAAATATATTGTTCTTGGAAAGGTAATCAAGGTAGAACCGTTAGATAACTCTCACTCTCTGGTTACTGTTGGAGTGGAGCGAGATGTTCTTGAAGAGATAAGGCGTTCCGACTCAGGTGAGACTGACAGGGGTGATAAGGACGACAAGGAGATGAAGACCGTAGCCTTTTTCCAGGAGGGAGGTCCTACCGTGGACGGTTATGAGACGGAGCTGGTAGGCCTTCCGGTACTCAAAATGGGTGACAGAAGGTTCATGGCGATAACTCCGGCCAAGCACCCCGTCAAGGTTAACGGTCAAGTATACGATCTAATCGTCGATTGGTGGGGAGGAGGCGGAAGTCGAGTTCACCCTAACCCTGAAGCCCCGGACGACCCGTTGGTCCAGTTCTGGTGGGGCGGGCTTCACCTGACTGTTTCTCAGGTAGCTCGCATCACTCGTGCCATACTGAAAGCACCTGAGAGGATGGAGTCTCTGGAGAAGCATATCAATGCTATCAAGGGGACTCATAGAGTCGTAATGGGGAAGCTGGTCATGGCTCCGGATGCGAAAATGGATCTCGCATTCAACGAGATTTCTGCTATTGAAAGAGAGTTGAAGCTCCCTCTACTTCCTAAACCTGGGAAAGGAGATCGAAAATGAACGGGAAGTCCGTTTTTCTGCTAATCCTGGTAATTGCCATACTGACATGCAGTGCTGTGTTTGTGGCAGCCGACAACTGCGGTCTTGTGCAGTCCGAATCTACCAATCCTAATAGTGGGACCTTTCAGAACTTGAAGTTCTTCTTCACGGGAGGGGAAACTCAGGTCAAACATTGGAAGGATAAGCAGGCTAAGTATTGGATTAACAAGCTTCAGGCTCCAGCTCCAGTTGCCAATCCTGTAGGCGAAATCAATGCAGCAGCAAATACCTGGTCAAATTCGGTATACAATGGAAGGGACGATTTCAATTTCGTCTATCAGAGTACTACTGACAGATGGGCACACCCTGATATTCCTTCCGATGGGTACAGTGTAGTTGCCTTTCAGACGTATGAAAGCGCTGGTGGGCACAGACCTCTTGGTGTCACGAAGATTAAGAAGACTCAGGGGGGCATTTTTCCTCGTCCTGATCGAATCGAAGAGGTCGATACGGTCCTGAATACCTATTACGGCTGGGATGACCAACCGTATCCTGGAAGGTACGATGTCCAGACCGTCGTGCTCCATGAGTTCGGTCACTGGTTGGAGCTCTATGACCTTGCCGAATCGGACCTGCCACCATCGGAGGCAAATAAGCTCAAGTGGTATAATGGCGGCTGTGACGAGTTCATCGAGACGGTCATGTATTATAAGGCAGAGTGGTACAGTACCTTCAGGCGTCAGCTTACCTGGATCGACCAGTGGGGGAAGTGGTACATCTATTCAAGCCAATATGTCCCCATGGCTCCCCCCATATCCGTCATGCCGACTGCTCTTGGAGAAGCTGAAGAAAGTGAAAACTTCTCTCAATTGCTTCAAACCCAATTGCTTCAAAACATGCCCAATCCGTTCAACCCTGATACCTGGATTCCTTATATCCTTGCAGAAGATAGTTCTATAACTATACGCATCAGCAACGCCGCCGGTCAAGTGGTGCGAACTTTGGAGCTCGGAGAAAAGCGCAAAGGGAAATACCTCACGAAGGAAAAAACTGCCTATTGGGATGGGAAAAATGACCGAGGAGAGAAAGTCGCTACGGGTGTCTATTTCTATACCCTCCAGGCAGGAGATTTTAGCGAGACTCTGAAAATGCTGTTGATCAAATAGTAGCAGGAGCAGAGCTAGAAATTTCCAAACTGTAGTGCAAGCCCTTTGAACCTGTCATTCTGAGCGAAGCGAAGAATCTCGCGGTCTTGAGATCCTTCGCTTCCTTCAGGCTGACATTGTAGTGCTAACCTTAATATCTAAACCTAACAACCTAACACCTATTTCACGAAAGGAGATTTTTTTATGAATCCCAAACTTTTAGGCATCCTTGGCGGAATTGCCTTAGCTGCTGTTCTGTTTTGGCCATCAGGCAGTTCCAAAAAGGTAGAACGGCTATACAATGAAGCGCTAGAGTTGTATGGTCAAAATGATTACGAAGGCGCAATTAAAAAATATGAAGCAGCCCTTGTAGAAGGCGACAAGTGGGGCGTTAAAACCGAAGTAATTGATAAGGATTTCAAGACACTTGCAAACTACCAAATCGCTGTCAATTACTCGAAGCTCGCCGAACAGTCCGGTGATATCAGCATCTACGACACCGCGCTTCAGTATATTGAAAAAGTCGCACCGAAAGCGATAGTTCCCAAACACCAGGAGGGTTTGACTTATCTCTGGGGGCACGTTCTCTACAAGCAAGAGAAATACGAGCTCGCAGAACCTAAGTTTCAAGCCTTGATTGAAAACTTCCCGAACAGCTTGTTTGTTGAAAATGCCTGGTATGCAGTTGGCCAACTCAACTACAAGTTGCAAAAGTTTGATCAATCTCGTCGCGCATTTAAGGCAATACTGGATGGGTTCCCAAACTCAGAGTTCAAAGATGACGCCCAGCACCTCATTGCTCAATCCTTCCTCAATGAGCAAAATTACGAGCAAGCTAATCTGGAATTCGACAAACTGGCAACCGAAGAGTTTAAGACCTATCCAGACCTGCAAGCGGAGGCAATGTATAAAGCGGCTTTCTGTTTGAACCAACTTGCCCGCGATCAAGAGGCTATCGAACGCTATGCCACGTTTATCACGAAATTCCCGACCAGTGAATACGTGACTGCGGCTTACTTTGATACGGGGACAATCTACGCCAAGCAGAAAGACTATGACAACGCGCGGGCGAACTATGAGCTCGCCTTGCAGAACACAAATGATCAAGATCTGAAGGCGGAAATCCAAACCACGATTGGCCGCACTTACTATGATCAACAGGATTATCAGAACGCAATTGTTGCGTTTAACAAGCTGCTTGAGGAGTATCCGAACAGCAAATATATTGCTGAATCCAAACTGGGCGTTGCGGATAGCTACTTCAAGTTGAAGAATTGGAGTGAAGCATCGGCTGCGTATCAACGCCTCCTCGATGAACATGCGGAGCAGACCGATTTTATTCCTTACGTCACCTACCAGATGGGAGAATCCCACTACAAGTTGGGGTCCAATCTGAAGGATAGCGGCAAAACGGATGAAGCCAAAGCGGAGTTTGAGACCGCTCTCGGGTGGTATCAAAAGGCAATCGACCAATTCCCAGTGGATGCCATTGCGCCTCATGCACTCTATGGGGCTATCTGGGCATTGAACGATCTCGGGCGGAAGGATGAGCTCGAAAAGGTCGCGAAACAGTTCATTGACAAGAATCGCAACGACCCGCAGTTTGATATCCTCGCGGCGGAAGTGCAATTGAAATTTGCGGATATAAAGTTTAATGACTTTGAGCAGTATGCGGAAGCGGCGGCAGAATATGCGCAACTGTGGGATTATCCCAAATTGCCCAAATTCCATCTCATTAAATTGATTGGGAAATTCCAGGAAGGGCGGGCGTACTATGAAGCCGCTAAACCCGCGAATTACCGTGAAGGCGATTCCAATGCTGTCTTGAACGAGGCGCTGCTTCAGAAGTCAGTGAACGCTTATCAACAAGCGGTCGACATGTTCAAAGATTCAGCCTTCCTCACTGGCGTCAGAGAGAGTCGCTATGATGACTTTGCTGAACGCCCCCGGCAGGTTGAAGCGTGTACGATGAATCAAGCGCTGGCTTATGAAAAACTCAATCAATGGGATAAAGCCCGTAGCCTCTACGCTGCCATCCCTAAGTCGAGCGAGAATTACGAACGCGCTCAACTCCTGGTCGCACAAAGCCATGTCAAGCAAGGGAATACGGCGCAAGCGGTGACCGTTTACCAATCGATCATGAGTACGTTAAGCAAGGATAACCGGTCACTGGCACAGATTAAGCTCGCAGACCTGTTACGCTCCGACGAACGGTTTGCTGAAGCGGCCACTCAATATGAACAGGTCGTCGCAAGCAACCCGACGGGCGAGTATGCGGGTGACGCCCAGTATCTGGTTGGGCTGTGTTACTACAAAGCGGCGGAGAAGGACCCCTCGCTTATGGCAAAATCGGTTCCTGCTTTCCAAAAGGTGATCGACCAATATAGCAGTAGCCCGAATGTCGTTGAAGCGTATTACGGCCTTGCGCTTGCCTATCGAGACATGGCGCAGGGTGGTGACGCATCTCAATGGGCAAACGTGTTGGGAACTGCCGATCTCGCTATGGAAAAATACGGGAGTAGCTCAGACAAGAAAATCAAGTTGACACTGGGACACATCGATCTTGTCAAAGCCACTGCCCTCGAAAAGCAGGGGGTGGACTCCGAAGAAAAGCGAGCAGAACTCATTGCGAGTCTGAAGCGCATTGTGGATAATACCGGTGCCCTAGAAGACGCCCGCTCACGGGCGCAGTTGAAAATCGGTCACCTGCTTTATGGGGTGAATGAGTATGAAAAAGCCCTCTCTGAGTATCAAGCGTTCCTTAAGACGTTCCCCAACAGCGATCTCGCAACCAATGCGTTATACCAGGTCTCTGTGTGTTACTATCAAATAGGACAGAATGCGACGGACGCGGGTGCGAAACAGAGTGCGTTCCAGAAATCCGCAGATGCTGCAATGCAGGTTGTTACGAAAAAACCAGATGTTGATACCATGGTCAGTGCTTACTACACATTGGGACTGGCGAAGTACAGTTTGAATGACAATGCGGGCACAATTGATGCTTTCCGTAAGACAACTTCCTACGAGGGACAGACGGAGGATAAAGCGCGTCAGGGCTTAATCTATCAAGCGCACTCTCGCCTTGCAGAGTTGAATTCTACAGTTGGAAATCACGCGGCAGCCGTGCAGGAGTATCAATACATCGTCCAGCATACGGAAGATGCCGATCTCAAGGGCCGTTCCTATTTTGCAATGGGTTATGCGCTTGATGAGTACCTGAAAAAGTATGGCGATGCGCTGCTCAACTACCAGAACTCCCTTCAGTTTGTCAAGGATGCGGTCATTAAAGCACAGTCCTATTATCGTATGGGCTTGATTTATGAAACCAAGCTGAATGAGCCGGACAACGCATTAAAGGCTTATGAGACCCTGGCTGCTGACTATGCAAGTCAATCAAACCCAAATATTCAGGCGATGGTCGCTGACGCTGGAATTCGCAAGTCTGACCTCTACGTCAAATTAGGGCGTTTGGATGAAGCACTGGTTCAGGCAGTTTCTGCAAATGATATGACGAAGCAAAATACGACTTCAACCGTTGCCCAAAAAGTGCAAGCACAGTATAATCTCGGTTTCCTGTACTTCGATAAAGCGCGTTCGCTCTTTTCAGATAAACCCGGAACCGATTTGAAACCGTATATTGATGCAAGCCGACAGTCGGCGAGAGCCTACCTTGAAGTGAGCAATATCGCTACGCCAATCGAGCGTGTCGATAAATCGGTCATCCCATTTGTTCAGAATGCGCTGTTTCAAGCGGGGCAGATCTACTATTCGCTCGGTACAGGAATGAAGTTCCCAGAAGACCTGAACAACACCGCCTCAACGCTGAAGCAGTTTGTGAAATACGCGGATAACAAAGTTTTCCCGGCTTCAGCGGATTTGAGCAAGAACCTTGTCACCGTATTGACATATTTGGGTTCTGCTTACTTTGAACTGGGTCGTGTGCAACTCGGTTTCGATAATGAGCAGTTCACTGACAAGGTGACAGGCTTCTTTGAACAGGCAGCAGAGGTATTCAGCGATCTCGCTCGACGCTACCCTAAGGAGAAGGATGCTCCGCTGTGGCAGTATCAGGCAGGAGAATCCTATTACGCCGCGCGGAAGTACCCAAAAGCGATTGCTGAATATGAGAAAGTCCGCGCTTTAGGCCCGAAGCATGAGAGCGCAGCGGAATCGCTTTCAGCGATTTCCACTTGCTATACGTTCCTGGCAGAAGAAGCGAAGGATGACGCCACTAAAGACAAGTGGCTTGCAAAAGTGTTTGACACCAATAAGATCCTCGCACAAGAGTATCCGAACAGTCCTTTTGCGGCTGAAGCCCTCATCAACGTTGGCAATAATTACTATAACCAGGGCGCTGCCGCAGAAGTTAAACCGGCGGAACGCATCCGTCTTTACAAATTGGCTGTCGAAAACTATCACAGTGCACTGAAGGTATCAGGTATCAATGCGAGCTCCAAAGGTACCGCAGAGCTCTATCTGCGTGATACGGAAAACGCGCTTGCTGCTGACATTTACATCCAGGCGAGCGATCACCTGGATAGGGCAAAATTGACAATTGGTAGTGCCCAAAAACCTGCCCTTGAGAGCGTCATTGCTGAATTTCGAGACCTCATCAAAGCTTATCCCAATACCAAATACGCAGACCTCTCTTATGTGCAGATGGGCGAAGCGTACGTGACACTGGCGGATAAGGATGAGAAATATTACAACGACGCCCTGAACGCGTATGATAAGCTGTGGAGCAAATACGAAAAAGAGCCGCCTGTGGATACACAGGTCAGCCAGGCGTTGAGGCTGGCGCAGAATCAGATCTCTTCGATCACGACTTACATGAAGGAGCAAAAAATCCAACGAAGCACAACGGGCGGCGAATAAACCGCTCAGTTTTGACGAAGGCGTTTGGGAAATATCTCCCAAACGCCTTTTTTGTTTTCGGGAACGGCATTACTTTTCCATCAACGACTCCACCGCCGCTTCCAGTTTTGCCAGCCGCGCGCTGAGTTCCTCATTCTTTGCCGCGAGGGCTTGGTTCTCTGCTGCAAGCGAGTCCTTCTGTTTCTTCAGTTCCTGAATCGCTGCCAGTGCAACGCCGGCGGGGTCGATTGTGGAAATCGTTTTATCATCGCTTCCTAACCCAAAGATCGCCTGAAAGTCCTGCGCTGTCGGGCCGATATGTTTGACCGCTACGCCCTCCGCCTTGTAGTTCCACATTGAGATGGGGAGTTGGTCAATCTTCTCCAAGAGCGCCTTGCCGTCAACGGGGACGAAGTTCTCTTTCAGATTTCTGTCCGAAGCGTTGGTCCACACGCCTCCTGCTGTGACATGAGCCCCACTTGCCATTTCAAGGGGGTGGTTTGGATTCGTCGTCCCGATGCCGACGTTGCCACTTTGCGCAATCCGCATGACTTCAGCAGGTCCGATTTCAAACCGATAATCGATTCCAGGGTTAAAGATGAAACTGGTGTGCACCCCGCCCGCAGCGAATAAAGTGTTCCCAGCCAATGGATTGCCCGCCTGGCTGATTCCCGTCCAATCTCCACCGAAACGCGCCATAGGAGCCGCAGCACTCCCTGTGTTTTGAGAGGGACAGTTGACAACGAGCTCGGCGTAACCACTGCTGTTGGTATTGCGGCTGACAATCTGCGTAAAACCTCCGGCCTTGTCCTTGTGAAGCACCAGGTCCTCCATGCCGGGGCCTGTCGCTTTGGTGCCGATCGTGAGGTTGTCTGACACAAAAATCGTTCCGGCGACATCCAGTTTTGCCTCTGGCGCTGTCGTCCCGATGCCGATGTTGCCCCCATTGGCAATAAACATGCTTGTAGCCCCGGCAGTCCCGCCAGTGACGAAGTGCAAATTATGGTTGTTTCCATCTCCGATTATAAGCTCATTCCCAAGGCCGCCAACCTTAGCAATGTCAAGGTAGCCAATCCCATTCCATGAGTTTCCTGCGATTGACTGGTTATTGGGGATTCTGATATTACCGTTAATATCTAGCGTTGCCCCCGGGCTTGTTGTCCCGATGCCAACTTTGGCATTTGCGAACACATCTTGATTAAAGGTCGCCTTGCCATTAAAGATGACATCGCGGTTAATGGTGAACTGCGCGTCAACCTTGCCATCAGCGCCGATTTCAACCTCTACTTCTCTTTCTTTCCCCGGTTTCGGTTGTTGAGCTTGCGTCTGATACAACAATAAACCAATCAACACAAAGCAAATCACGGACAACATAGAAAGCAACTTAACACCACGTCTTTTCATTTTTTGTTCCTCCTTTGTTTGAATCATTTCAAAATTACCATCCGCCGCATGGCGGAAAAGTGATCGGTTTGCAGTTGATAAAAGTATAACCCGCTGGAAACCCGTTCGCCGGTTTCGTTTCGCCCGTCCCAATAGGCGGCTTCCGTGTGGGAGGTGTAGAACCCCGCACCCCGATAGCCGAGATCTAACGTCCGCACCAACCTCCCAGAGGGGTCGTAGATGCGAATCCTCATATAAGCGGGTTTCGCCAATTGATAGGGCATCCACGTTTCCGGATTGAACGGGTTGGGATAATTTTGCAGCAGTTGTGACGCCTCTGGCTTGGGGCGCGGTAAGACTTTCAGCGGAACGGCCTTCGTCCAGACATGCCCCTCGCCATCGCGAATCAACAAGGGGATGGATGCCTCTGCGTCTTCAGGGGCGTCCTGACTCACGGCAAAGGTGAGGGGGACGGCTGCGCTTGGGCGTCCATTCGCCGCAAGCTCCCCTAGCACATTCACCGCTTGATGTCTTTGGGCGTCGGGCTGAATCCAGTTTGGGGTTGTTTGCGCATCCAGTTCGACGTGGACGTCACGCAATCCAGCGTCGCTCACGTTAATCAACTTGATGGTCAGCGTGACTTGCTCTCCCTGACTGACGGGGATGGCTGACGTTACTGCCAGGCACTGCCCGGCAAGCCAAAAGAGAGCCACAATCGAAAACCATGTTTGCTTCATTTTTGTATCCTCCTTTTGTTGAAACATGGGCGCGATGAATGAGACGAACCGCATTGGAAAATTTGGAATGTGTGAGTGAGTCAATCCTTGATAGCACGCATCCCCAGAATAGACGGATTTTTTGATCCGTTCATCCTGTTGATCCGTGCTATTAAGCCAATTCGCCATCCTGCGCTTCGCTGTCCAAATTCTACAGGACGTTTAGTCTATTGGCTCATGTGGGAATTTCGGTGAAACATAGATTGAAACCTTCGGAAGGTTCAGAACCTTCCGAAGGTTAGAAACCCCATCACCGATTTCCCCGTATGAGCCGAATTATTTGAGTTCAAGCACAAAATCGATGATTGTTTTCTCATTCGGTGGGGCTTCAACTTTCTTGACAGCCAGTTTATACCCCTGCTTGATGCAAAGCAGTCGATATGTCCCTGGATCTAAATTGAAGATGGCATAAGAACCATCATCAGCAGTTTTAACGCGCGTTTTCTCCTGGGTGCCGATATTGGTTGCGATAACCGATACCCCGTTGAGTGGATTGCCTTCCGGATCTGTAACGACTCCACAGATTTCAGCAAGGGTGGTAGAAACTCTATCCAAGTTCAGGTGATAGCCGCCAGTAGCGTTGTTCCGTAAGTCTCTGGCAATGATGGTATAGGTTCCAGTGAGAGGAAGTGGGGCATCTATCCGAGCATTAGGAAACACCCCAGAATCATTGTCTGAATCGACAAGATTGCCATCCGGGTCATAAAGCTCAAGGAATGGATCTAAGGTCCCATCGATTTTACTCATCACAATAACAACGACATCTCCCGTGTTTGCCTCAAAGCAGAAAAGGTCGAGTTCCCCAATTTGACTAATCTCGCCCTCGAGAAGGTCACCAAAGTTAATTGACACACACTGCTCAAGGTCTTGAGCAGAGGTGGCCGCAGGAGCAATCAACGCCCATAAACATACGAACAGGGGTCCTAACCCCTGGTGTAGCTTTCTAATGAGATACATGGTTCAATCCTCCTTACCCGTTTTAAGGGCATTCGTGATTTGTCGTCGGATGGAGTTGCTATCCCATCTCATGTAGCTGGGGATAGCAACCAGATCCGACGAAGATCTGCTATCAAATTCTACTTTAACATTAGCATCTTCCGTGTTGCGGTGAAATCGCCGGCTTGCAGCGTGTAAAAATAGACGCCGCTCACCACGCGCTCACCCTTCAAGGTCGTGGACGAGGTACACTCCGAATTTCTTCCAACCTTCTGCCCGCCAGATCGATCTCCACACTTGAAAGCACACCAAGCCCTGTTCCGACAATTCCTGCGGCGACGCCGAGCGCGATTGTTGAATTATTTTCTTCTTCGATGCCCGCCGCGAGCAAAACACCCCCGACAACGCTTGCGGCAATGCTGGTGTAGGTGAATAAACACGACCGCCGCAAATGCGAGCCCGCTTGATCGATTTTACGGTTCATCTCTGGTGAGAGACCATCTAATGGACGCAGGTGGTTCCCCGCTGATCCGATATAGTACGGAGGCACGAGCCCGGTATATAGGCCAGCACCTGCTGTGACCAGCAGCCCTCCGAACGCAACGACTGGGACATTGATGCGGACGCCGCCAACTGTTGCGCCAACCCCCAGCAACGTCCATTTCAGTCCGCCGTAGAAAGAGGAGCGATATTTTTTAAGCGCAGGACCCGCCCATCCGAGCTCCTCACCCGCTTCTCCGATGTAATGAGGAGCGAAAAGTCCAACACCGATACTCGCGATACTTAAAGCGATAGCAGCTTGGTCGGCGCTATCGGAGTCCCCGAAAAGCGGTGCAGCGGTAGCTGCCAAGCCTAATCCCGTACTCCAATATCGCAACATGGCAGCCTTCCGAAGGTTCGGTCCGGCACCAAGCCAATGAGGAGCGAGACTGTGGTCTATGGGACTACGTTCAGGAAATGGGATTTCCTCGTCCGATGCACGATTCGATACAAAAATCTGGTCAGCAGGGTTAAGAAACTTACCCGTTGCCTCTTGGGTGCTTGCATTTTGGGCGGGTTCGGCATACGCATTGAGCTCGGTTAGAAATACCAAACAGAGACAGCATAACACCAACAGGGTGACAAAACCTGTCTGTAGTTTTCCTATCAGATACATGATTCAATCCTCCTTATCAAAGTTGGGGTGAAAGGTTGTCTGGATGTTTTCATCCGGAACATCCATTGCTCTGGGCTCCGTACAATCGAACTCAACAGGCAGGTTAATCGATGATAGATTTTTCTTAACCAGACGGCCCTCTATTACCAATCCTGACCAACGAAACCAATGCCAAGTCGAAAATTATGTTGCAACCGACTGTCGAAGTAAGTCGGCAGGTAATCCATCTGGAATCGGAAACTCCGAATGTCCGCTCCTACTCCGCTCCCGAAAGCGGCCCGGGTGTTGCTGAAAGGACCAATCCCCGGACAGGCGATGGGTTTTCGGCTTCGGTCTATGGCATCCCATAAAAGCGCCTCATCTATCGAAGTGGGTTGTCCCCAAACATCACTCATGCGGAGTTTTTGAATTATGTAACCCTCTTCGCCGCTGATTTTCAACCACTGAACGCCAGCTTGGGCGTGAGCGAATAAGGTAACCTTTCCAAGCGGGCGGTAGACACGGGGTCCAGCGAGCAACGTAAGCGACTGTATAGGTTTATTGCCGACACCTTCACATTCCTCTTCGTCGCGAATATGAACAAGGCTGTATGTCGTGCGGCCAACGTGCCAACTCACATCGTAGCTCATACCCAAGTTTTCTCGGATTATCTTCGTCATATTGAACCTGACGCCAACCAGGTTGTTTTCACGATTGAAACCGTCAAAGGCGACATCACGGAAATCGTGATTTACGTGATAGACCGAGGAAAAGGGGGCGAGGAAGAACTCTCGTTCGGATTTTCCCGATTGCTCATTGAGCGGCCCCACAATCACTACAGGAAGCGAGTTAGTCAAAAATTCTTTGAATTCCTTTGCCATAGACCACGCATTTTCGGTAAAAGAATACAAACCTTGTGTTTCCAGTCCTGGACGATATGTGAGATAAGTCACGAGTGCTTTCCCGTTATGTGTAGAAAAAATCTGTATTAGCAGTAAGTCGCCAGTCTTTGCACCGCAGATTGGCATCCACACCACACACAGTGCATCCACCTTCAATCTCTCACCTATGGATTGGGCAAGAGCCGCATCCATTTGGTTATGCCACGATAGTGGGATAGCATCCATTTGGTTATGCCACGATGGTAGGATAGGAACAGATAATGAAACAAATATGCCTTCCGGCAGATGAACGAGCGCCTCCCGGTATGTTGGCACTTCAAAGAATGACGTATTTAGTTGCGCAATTAGAGTTTGTATCATGGGCACGGTACAGGAGGAAATAGTGTCTCCTGCAAGGACTCCCAAGCGCTTGGCCTGTTTCAGTGTTTGTGGATCAATCACCATTCCAGGTGGTTCTGAAACCTTGGTGGCGCATGCCCCCAGGCAAAGCATCATCAAAAGAGTAAAGCACATAGTTCTCATATTTTTTTCCTTCAGCAACTTTTAGGAAGTCTTATGCTGTTTCAAAAAAAGAACACCAGCAAAAACAAAACGCGAAATTGCCAATGTCAGGGAATTTTAGCCAATTTCGCAAAGATTTTAACATGGCAACATTTACTTGAAAAAGCATAGGAGTTACGCTATTGAAAATAGAGCGATCAGCGTGCTCGCTGTAGAGTGAGTTGGCAGCTCAATTATTCGGTGGGTCAACACTGGGAAGAATTTGATTCTTTCAATTCTCCTCCAGTTTCCAGATCTCAATAGATGGATCATACCCACAGGCAGCTAACATCTTGCCATTCATGCTAAAGGTAAGAGAAGTGACTGAAGCCATTGGGCCAGAAAGCAATTGAACTTGGTGTCCGTCTTGTACCGACCAGAGCTTTACAGAACCTCTTCCGCCGTTGCTCGCCAAAAACCGTCCATCGGGACTAAAAGCCATACTTGAGATGAGATTTCCTATTCCTATTTTGAGTGTGCGGAGCCTTGCTCCTGCTTTCACTGACCAAAAAACGATTGACCCGGCACCAGCGCTAGTTGCCAACATTTCCCCATCAGGGCTGAAGGCAATAGCACGCCCGGAAAGTGTTCTGAGTTCTTCTCCTGTTTCCACTGATCACAATTTTATCGTCCCATCACCAGAAACACTCGCCAGCAATTTTCCATCCGGGCTGAAGGCAATAGACATTATTTGGTGGGAGTGCCCGGTAAGTGCTCGAACCCGGGATCCAGTTTCCACCGCCCAAAGTGTAATCGTCCCGCGAGATCCGCCCCCAGCCAGCATTTGCCCATCCGGACTGAATGCTATGGAGAAATACATCTCGTCTCCCCGAAGCATTCGGATTAGTTTTCTGGTTGCTACGGAATGAAGCCTGACAATTCCGTACCGGGAACCACTTGCCAGCGTTTCTCCGTCAGGGCTGAAAGCGACAGCGTGTTCTCCGAGGACCCTCTGGATTTTCTCTCCTGTCTCGATCGACCATAGAGTAATGTTGTTTTCATCAATAGGATTTCGGTAGACAGCACTGGCTAAAGTTTTCCCATCCGGGCTAAAAGCAATATCGAAAACGTGATTCACTGAATCGTCGGAGAGGGTTTTCCATTCCACTACATGAATTGCTTGCCCATGTCTATTACTAATGGTAGCTGGACCAGATGAACAACCTACTACTAACAAGATAAGAAAAATAGATATGCTGTTGTTTTTTACCATTTGCAGATGTTAACGTAACTAAATTTCAGTTATCACTTTTCAGGCCGCTATCTACTGTCGCTTTGACTGTTGGAAACACTGACTGACGGCAAGTTTTTCTTGACGATGTCGCCGGTTACCGTAACCCGAATGCGCGATGGCATGACTAAGCTAAACGTAACCCATCCCGTCAACAGACGTAATCCTTCCAGGTGTTCATCTGCCGGATCAGCTCTGACCCTCAGATTCACAATAGCATCTCCATTGTGTTCTTGCACAAGGGGCAAGAGTTTCTGTTCTAAATGAACCTGTTTGGCCCCGGAGAAACGACTTAGTGAAAACTTGTGGTATACGATTGCAAAATGATGAACGACCTGATAATGTTCTTTTAGCAGTAAATGATTTTGCTTATCGTAATATCCTTCAGAGAGCGAGATTGGCACGCTTGACTGTTCGGCTTTCAGGATGACCTTAGCAGACGACGCACACCCTGAGAAGAAGACTACGAAAATCATGACAAAAAGGAGTGGAGTCAGCTTTTTAGTGATCATTGACTTGGCCTCCTTCCACAACTTCGATGACTTCTCCATGAATGTAGCTCTTAAGTCTGCTACGAAAGCGGTTATAGAAAATAAAGAAAGTACGCTCGTGCTTGAGTTCGAGTTCGATTTCTAAACCTTCGATAGCCCGCTGGTGTGAGCCGTGGGTTGCATTGAGAATAGCGGCGTTGAGGTTGTTCTCCCTGTTCTTCTCGTAACGATGGCCTGCTGCGCTAATAGCGTACATGAACATCAGGGAATGCTCAGTGCGTGCCATAGCACTCATGAAGCCGATCTTTTTTAGATTTTTACTTTCTTCCTCCGAAGTAACATTCATGAGAACTGGATTAATGACATCCGAAGCCTCTATTGTCAAAGGGCCAGTCCCACAACCTGTGACTAGGGTTATAAAAAGGACGATGAAGATTGCTGCATGTTTCATTTTCTCTTCCTCCTTGTGTAACATACGGAAATTATGGACTGATTTGGCTGTTTGGGAACAGACTGGCGAACTTTTGGGCGAGTAATTACAAATTAATTAACAGGATTACTAATGTAGGGATAGGTAGATTCCTCACGGAATTTCCCCCCCCTCCAAACCGTGCGTGTTGTCTTTTAGAAACCTAAGACAACGTTGCGACTTAAACCGCACACGGCTTTCACCGTCAACACGAACCGAGAGACCTCCGATTCTGATGGCAAGTTGTAGGTTGCTTGACTTGTTTGTCCCGAATCGTTGGTTCTCGTTTAAGGTTCGTGGCAACCACGCTGCTTGAGTTCTACTTGAATCGAGAGAGAGGCTTTCCTCATGTAGTTGACATACAATCTACCGCTGCTTCCGTTAAGACCTGACGGGATTTGATGTACGATATTCACACCATAAGCTGAGATTCTTTGGAATTCAGTCACAGCGTATTGACGCTAGTCAGACTTGCCAGAATCGAGTAGGCGTGTAGGCGTGTAGGCGTGTAGGCGAGTAAGAACCTGATGACTATACGGGTCCACTCGCCTACTCACGCACTCGCTCACTTGTAAGACCTCGCCAACTGGCTACCTGACCTCCTCTCCCATATCTTCCCAATCGGAAAGATTTAGGGATTCTCTGACTCTTGGGTCATGCACGAAACCGATGACTTAGGTTGTATCTATACCCCGACCCCTATTTGACCATCACCTGAATTAAGTCAAAGAATTCAGGACTAGGGATAACGCCGTCTTAGCCGTCTTTAGAACCTAAGACGGCGTTGGCTTCTAAAAGACGGCAACCACAGGTAACAGGTGCTTTCCTGTGTCTTACCTTACGAGGCTTTGTGCAATACTTCAAGTTTCCTTTAACCATATCATCGTAGTCGAACGTAGCAACTTAACTCAGACACCTAGAGTCGGGCTATGCGCTATTTCCCTTTGCTTTCCACATCACCTTGTAAGGCTGCTTTGAGTCCCGCATAGCGGGGTGACGCAGTTAAGGTCAGACTTGGGCGGATGGTTCGCCCATTTGGAATTAAACCAAAATTGCATGACTCTCTGTCAAAGCGCACTTGACTTTGGTAAATAGAGTCCCAGTGCGGCTTCGTCTGACGCAAGGGATCCGCTTTTTCATCCGTTAGCCCAAAAATCCGTTAGCCAGAAACCCCATGCGAACGGATCTGTTGCTAGCGGATAAATCCGCGTGAACGTCATTTTGGGAAACGAACGGATCAAAGTCAGCCAATTTACCAAAGTCAAGCTAAACTCTCATGCTGTTTTCCCATCAGATACATGATTCAAACCTCCTTCTATTATTGGTGGGCTAAAAAGTGGGATGGAACACGACTCCATCTATACGGCTCAGAAAGTCCGATACGGATGCGTGTTCACAACCCTCCAAGTCATATCTCAAAATAACAAAAAGGTTTCAAGAATGATATAGGCAAATGCTATGCCACGGCTATTATTGAATCAGCGGGGGGATACAAGGAAAGCAAAGTGAGGAAAGATGCGGGATGGAGTGTAGAGGAAAACAAAACGGATGGGTTGGATACAACCGGCCAATGAACAATCTACGAACAAGTTATGAACAAATTGTTTATACAGGGTCGAAATTGTTTATAGCTAAGGGAGGGTGTATTCCGTCCAGCGGCCTGTGCCTTTGCGCGCAAGCAGCCCCTGTTTGTACATATTCTCGTTGAGAAGAAAGGATGCACGACGGTGACTGATGCCAAGCAACCGTTGGCATGTCTCGTTGGTAATGCTCCCGTGTGTGTTCATGTAGGCGAGAATCTGCGCCATCTGCGCCTGTTTTTCGTCAGGTGCAGGTGGGGGGGAATTGTGGCGAGCCATAGCAATGAAATGGAGGTGCTCTGGGAAATGGAGGTGCTCTGGCTGAATAACGCCGCCTTCGCTTTCGATAAGGGCGCGAGCGATGATGTTTCTCAATTCTCGAACGTTGCCGGGAAAATGGTGGGCTTCCAATGCTGATAGCGCCTTAATGCTGATAGCGGGTTGGTCGATGTGTATCTCGTCGGCGAAGTGCTTGAGAAAGTAGTGGGCAAGCAGTGGGATGTCCTCCCGGCGTTCCTTGAGCGGCGGAACGGTGACGGGGAACTGAGAGAGCCGGAAGTAGAGGTCTTCACGGAACCTCCCACCGGTAATTTCGGATTGAAGGTCGTAGTGGGTGGCGGCAATAATCCGCACGTCCACCTGTTTCTCACGGGTTCCGCCTACCGGGGTTACCTTCCCATCTTCAAGGACGCGCAGGAGTTTCGCCTGTAAATCCGCGGGCATGTCACCGATTTCGTCGAGAAACAACGTCCCGCCATCAGCGAGTTCAAAGCAGCCCTTCCGATTGGCGATGGCGCCGGTGAACGCGCCGCGCTGATGGCCGAAAAAGTGGGATTCCGCCAATTCTTTTGGAACGGTGGTGCAATTGACAGGAATAAACGGCGATTTCGCTCGGGGGCCGCCAAAATGGATGGCGCGAGCAATCAGCTCTTTGCCAGTTCCGCTTTCACCAGTGATGAGAACATTGACAATTCCCATTTTGTGAAGACGCCGGACATCTTTTAAGATTTTCCCAATTGTCGCGCTCGCACTAATGAAGCCGGGAATCCCCCACCGTTTCGCCTCCTGCTCGGAGATGACTGCGAGGTGTTCATCAGCTCTCTTGAGGTGGTCTTTAACCACCTCCCGCTCCTCTTCCACCCGTTCGCGGATGGCGATTTCGCGTTTGAGCCGCTGGTTCGCCGCGGCCAGTTCTCTGTTTTTGCTGATGAGCGCTTGTGTGAGACGGCTGATTTTTAACTGGTTTTCGACCCGGACGAGAACTTCGGCGATCTGAAAGGGTTTGACGATATAATCGGCTCCACCCAACTCAAAGCCCCCAACTATGTTTTCCGTCTCGACCTTCGCAGTGATGAAGATGACAGGCGTATCCTTCGTGGATTCATGCTTTTTGAGGTGACAGCAGGTCTCAAAGCCGTCCATTTGCGGCATCAGAATATCCAGCAGGATGACATCCGGGTGCTCGCGGAGGGCGATTTCCACTGCTTCCTCTCCGCTCTGGGCAATAAAGAGATGGTAGCCTTGAGACTCCAGCGCATCAATCAAAATGCCCAGATTGGCAGGCTGGTCATCAACGATTAGAATCTTGACTTTCATTGGGTAAAGGTGCTCGTGGGTCATGATGAATAGTAGGGGCGAAGCATTCACAGGCCCGATGTGTAACTGTCATTCTCACCTCCCAGTGAATGCTTCGCCCTTACAAGGTGTTGCACATTAGTTATAATAAATGTGTCCCAGGAGATCTAAAATTCTGTTGAAATCAAATCGCCAACGATGCAGCAGTTCCGCCAGTTTCTGTTCAGCGGATCCGAGCTCCGCCATCTCCTTGAGGCATTCCCGCAGGGCGGTGATGTTCCGCGATTCTGCGGCACGCTGCAAGCGCGATAAGAGATGATCTGGGAGTTTGATTTTCGACACATCCGGCGGCAAGGCGGATGTTGCATCCACTTCTCTATATTGGTATTGGATGGGCAAAAGTTGTGCCAAGCGTTCGTAAATCTCTTCGGATCGGAAGGGCTTACCGATAAAAACGTCGAAACCGGCTTTCAAATATCTTTGCTGGTCGTGAACCGCTCCGGAGGCAGAAACTGCCACCAGTTTCATCGCCTGTCGTCCATATTCCCTCACAAGGCTTTGGGCTACTTCCAATCCATCCATCCCCGGCATGCGGATGTCCATGAACACAATTTCTGGTCGATTGGCGCGAACCGATTGAATCGCCTGTTCTCCACTCTCTGCCATCAGCACTTCACAGCCAATATTGGATAGCATTTGGGACAATACATGGCGATTGTCTACATTGTCATCAACGACCAGTGCCTTGACACTGTATCCTTCTGCCAGACGAGCCACCTGTGGACTCGTATCCGCCGTGCGCGGGTACATCTCTCCGGTGGCGGGCGACAGGGGGAGAGTGAAAAAGAAGCGCGAACCTTTGCTCCCCTCTCTTTCCTCCCAAATGGGAGGAGAAAATAGGGGCGGAGATTCCACGCCGATTTCCCCTCCCATCACTTCAACGAGTTTTTTAGCAATCGCCAAACCGAGCCCAGTGCCCTCTTTTGTGGGACTGGATTCGCCCCGTTGAAACGGTTCAAAAATCGTGCCCTGATTGGCAGGGGGTATCCCCACACCGGTGTCCATGACTTCAAATCGGAAAAGGCGCGAGCGTACAGGAGAGTCGGCGGCTTGCGATTCCCCCTCCATTTCACACTCGCTCACCCTTAACATCACCTGCCCCGATTCGGTGAATTTCACGGCGTTGGAAAGCAGGTTGATGAGCACCTGTCTCAACTTGCCTTCATCCCCGTGGACAAAGAGGGGAGCTGTACCCGGCCCTTCCACTCGCCATGTCAATTTCTCTTGGTCGCAACGGAGCTGAAACATGACCGAAAGTTCCCCAATCAAGGCGGCGAGGTCAAAGTCCGCCTCCTGCGGGTCGATTCGCCCCGCCTCAATACGAGACAGGTCTAGGATCTCGTTAATCAGGGATAAGAGGTGGTTCCCACTTCTCTCAATGGTTTGCACACTTTCTCGATGTGAAGGCTGTAGTTCGGCATCCCGATTCAAGAGTTGCGCGTAGCCAAGCACTGCGTTCAAGGGGGTGCGAATCTCGTGCGATACGTTGGCGAGGAAGGTACTCTTCGCTCGATTGGCGGCTTCTGCGGCTTCCTTCGCAGCTTCCAATTGAGCGTTTTTTTCAGCGAGGTCGCGATAGGCAGTTTCCAGTTCTTCGCGGGTTTGCTGTAAGGCTTCAAAGTGTGGTGCCGGTACAACAGTCAATGTCAGACTCGCTGGGTCAGAATAATTCAGATCACGGTCAATCGCCTGAACCTCGAAGCGGTATTTTCCAGGTTTTTCGGGCGTCCAGTCGAAAGTTGACGAACGACAAACGACGAAGGACGAAGGAGAATTGTCTTCATCGGTCGTTGGTCGTTCGTCGTTGGTCAGTTTGTGGATTTGCACCCGATATTGCCGTTTGGTGGGATAGGTCTTAAAATCGATCGACGTATACTCGAAGGTGACGCGGGTTCCAACACTGGCGGGTTCAAGGGCGTTGAAGTCGGTGTAACGCTGGTCGGTCGTGACAGCGACGATGCGAGCGCGAGGAGCGTTTTTATATCTTCGATAATGTGTCAAACCGCCCCCTGTCCCAAACCATAAGCTGCCGTCTGAGTCTTGGTGAATCGAGGTCACGTTGTTACCCCCTAGCCCGTCTCGGGCATCCAGTGACGCCCATACGACCCCATCGTAACACAAAACCCCGCCATCCAACGTTCCGAACCGCATCACGCCCGAAGCGTCGCGATAGATGGCAATGACATAATTATCCGCCAATCCGTCCTCGGTGGTAAAATTGACAAATCCTCCTTTGCTTCCCTCTTTCGCAAGGGGGTGGGCACCCTCTGAGCACGGGGAGTCATATCGAGAGACACCGCCCTGTGTCCCAAACCATAAGACGCCATTGGGCTCTTCATAGATGGCTTCGATGCGATTATCCACCAATCCATCTGTTTGGGTGTAAGAGACGCCGCCTTTGTGCGTCCCGATCCACCGGGAGCCGTTGGAATCACGATAGACGACATGAACCCCGTTATCTGGCAGGCCATCTTTGACAGTGAAATTGACGAATCCCGTTGGGCTTTCCGAGTTTGCCGCCTCGTATCGAGAGACACCGCATGGTGTGCCAAACCACAAGGCACCATCAGCGTCACAATGGATTGCCCTGACCTGGTTACACACCAAACCGTCTTCGACCGTGAAATTGATGAACTGACCCTCGTTGGGGTGATAACGTGACACACCTCCCTCCGTTCCAAACCAGAGCGCCCCATCCGCAGCGCAATGGATTGACTGGACCCAATCATTGACCAGCCCGTCCCTTGTGGTGAAGTTGACAAACGTTGCTCCATTATATCGAGAGACGCCGCCGCCGTGCGTGCCGAACCACATCGCTCCATCCCGGTCCCGGCAGATGACGTTGACCTCGTTGTTTTCTAAGCCATCTTTGACCGTCAGGTTGGTGAACGCGGCTCCATCGTAGCGCGAGACGCCGCTACCGGTCGCAAACCACACGGCACCGTCGGGAGCGCAGTAGATATCGATTACACTGTTACTTGCTAATCCATCCTCGGTCGTAAAGGTCGTGAAACCGTTGCCATCGTAACGTGAAACACCCGCCCATTCTGTCGCAAACCACACGGCACCGCTGATGTCAGCGTCAATCGCAAGCACAGGGGCGTTCGCCAACCCATCCGACGCTGTGAAATTGCCCCATGTTTCCCCGTCATAGCGGGAGACGCCGCGCGTTGTCCCAACCCAGAGGGTTCCGTCGGTTGTTTCATACAGAGCAGTCATCGCGTGATGTACCAATCCATCCGCCCTCGTGAGGTTGATGAACGTCACCCCGTCGTAGCGAGAGAGGCCGCTTGCTGTCCCGAACCACATCGTCCCATCCCGGCTCCGACAGATTGCGCTGGTGTAGTTATGCGCTAAACCGTCAAAGCGGGTGTAATTTCTCCACGCCCCTTGTTTGAACGGAGCGAATCGGAAGTCAATATTTTTGAGGGGGGTGCCCTTATCCGTCGTTCTCCCGGGCGGAGTTGAATATCAGATTGGCGGTCACCCAGGTCGCCCCAGGTAGCAGAGAGTTCATACTTGCCGTCTACGGGCGATATGCTGATGCGATACCATCCCGATGCGTCGGTGCGGCTCCTGAAGGGCGCGATTCCGTTCCTTTCCAGGCAGACTTCAGCGTTAGCGATGGGTGTTCCGGCTTCGGTGGCGACGATGCCTGAAATCACGGCGCGGTCAGAGGGCAACTTCTTTGCTCGCAAAGAGACCAGCCAGGTCTGCTCCCCTTGCGACACTTTAATCAGAAAGCGATTCCTGCCGGGCTGGAGGGTGACCTCAAATCTGTCGGCATCAAGGGTGAAACGGCGGTTCGATGTCCGCCGATGCACCACTTTGCCATTGAGCCAAACGATTGCATGTCCACTCGTGGCGAAATAGAACTCGGCCGCCCCCTCGCCCTCAGTTTCCAGCAGGCAAAATAGATACCCAATCGCGTTGTACTCGTTTAAAGCGTCGCGGAAATGGTGTTGCAGGTCGACGATGTTGCCCCTGGTCTGGTACCGCTGCCACGTTAGGGAAGCCCCGGACGTAACGATGGTATCCCCTGCTTTGGGAGAGATATGTTCCTCGCTGCCGGCGGGGGTGAGGAAATCCACATCCATGTCATTGGAAGGAAGTGGCCCCAAGATAAGCCACTCCCGGATATACGTGCCATCGACGGAAAAAGTTGGCGTGTTTTGAACGGAATTCATGCTGTCCCTCTATTGAATGGGTTCAGTCGAAACGAAGTGTGCGGGCCTTTTTCTATGGCGGATGGTCATGATATTTTATCTGAGAAAAAACACGTTGTCAATTAAAACCTGGAACTACCAGGGTTGACAACCGATGTCGATGGTGATATGATATAACCCAAAACCCAGAGGATATCTTGAGGCCTACACCTTGGGGTGCCTTTTACAAGCAAGTGCTGACACGATTTTCCCAACTCCATCGTATTCGCTCATTTGCTGGATTGCTCATTTTTTTACGCATCTCGTTTCACGTTTCATACAAAGAGGAGTTTCCGATGAAAATTTTGAAAATTGCTGTTGTGGGTGTTGGGGGGCGGTCCGGCTCCCATCTCGCCACAATTCCTAAACTCAAAGATGCTTATCAACTGGCAGCGGTCTGCGACATCCGTGAAGCGCATGTCCAACAGGTTGCTGAAAGACACGGTGTCCCCGGCTATACCGATGTCCAAAAAATGTTGGACGTCGAAGAGTTGGATGTCATCCTGATTGCCACACCGCCGGAGGGGCATCATATTATGACAGCACAGGCAGCCGAAAGGGGCGTGCACGTTATCAGCGAAACCCCGATGTCCTTCAGCCTGGCATGTGCGCGATTGATGGTTGAAACTGCGGAGAAACACAACATCCACCTCGAAGTCAGCGAGAATGTGCGGCGGTGGCCCGCTGAACGGCTGAAGCGGAAAATCGTCGAATCGGGCGTGCTTGGCACCGTGACACAGATTCACTGCTGGTACGTCTCTGGCGGCTATCATGGGATTAGCGCGATTCGCAACTGCGCGTGCAGCGAAGTGACCCGTATCATCGGACATGCACAGAATGCGCAACTCGCCACATCGCACTGGTTTGATCCGTTTGCCCGTCGTGCGGTCGGGGAGATGCAACATATCAGAACGTTGCCACCGGTGCCCGCCGAAGGGGCGAGAGTCGCAACGTGGGAGCTCGGGGTGGCAAATTTTGAAAACGGCATCACAGCGGTCTACGAGTACCCCATCGGCGCAGTGCGCGGCAACTATTGGGAAATCGACGGCACCCACGGACAGCTCATCGGCAACGATGTGTATCTCTACGAGGGCGAGCAGCGGAATCGGTATCCCATCGAAACAGTGACGAGTGAACGCGAGGGGGTCCGCATCATCGATCACCTAGAAATTAACACGAATCCACCGATTATCTGGGAGAATCCGCTCAAGCACTATCCACTCACTGATGCTGACGACATTGCCCGCGCCGATGTATTGATGAGCATCTACCGTGCTGCCACGGAGGGGAGGGCGTTAGATTACGGTGGGATGGGTGGGTACAAAGATATGGAGTTCCTCATCGGCGTCCGAGAATCCGCCATGCGTCAGAGCGCCCCAATTGCCTTCCCGATTCACGAGGACTTGCAATACGATCAACGCCAGCACGAGGAATATCAAAAAATCTACGGTCACCATCCACTGGAGAGCACGCAGACGCCGTTGTGGAAGCAGGAGGCGAGGCTTTCACAGGACATCACCGAAGCCCGGAAGGAGACGAGGAAATAAGGAAAAGAGGTGGTTAGATGGTTGGGTGGTTAGGTGGTTGGTAAAGAGACGAACCACCCAACCACCCCCCCACATCTAACCTTTTTTCAGCGCACGCTGCAACCCGGGGAGAAAATAATCCGAGACGACCACTTCCCAACTCATTTTGGAAGCGATTTCGTACCCTCGCTCAATCATCTCCTCAATATCCCGCGTGTTGCGAGGCAATCGGCCAAGAAGCTTTGCCGCGATGTCCCAACTATTCTCCGCCTCAATGCGATTTCGCTCCGCCGTTCCGATGGCGAGTAACCCTTCCAGCGAATCCGGCGGTTGATGCAGATAGGTATAATCCGCGATGATGATATTGGGAACATTTGCGCCTCCGGTTGCCCGCCGAACGAAGCCAACACAACCACAGACGTTACTCACGGCACAAATCGCCCCGAAACTCAACGGTTCAACCTGTGCGATTCCGAACGGCTCATAAATGGACTGCCCAAATTCAACATCCGACCCTTTTCGGATGTCCATAAATTCCATATCCGCAGGCATCCTGACCCCAGACCGCTCCTGACTCCAGCCAAATTGATTCACGAACACCGCTTTAATGGCTTTTGAGCGCTGGTTGAAGGCGACAACGCCGCTGTTAAAGTCAACCTCACCGCCCACGAGGTCTGGATAACCAATGTTGTGATGGACAGGCCAGCCGTAAGCGTCCTCCATACAATACACATCTTCGCTCGACCTCCCCGTTCCAATCTCTGAGGAAAGAATAAATAACACGGCAGTTTTTTCGTTCGGTTCGAGCAAGCGGTCTAAATGGCTCAACAACTGTAAATCACGCCAAAGCCCCTTGCTGTGAACCAGGCGGGTCACATGGGTCATCACATAGTCGGGAAGATAGCCGAGCAAGTTCCTTGCGTATTTTTGCAGTCGCCTTTTCGATTCCAGTTTTTCATCCAGACTCAATTGGGAAGCGGGGATGCCGTTGTAAACTAAATCGATAGGCTGGTCACGATAGGTAGGATTGAGGAACCGAAGTTCTTGCACCACAAAATCACCGACAGCGAAAATATTGTCACATAAGCGTGCTTTCTCAATGAGTGCGTGCTTAAAGTACCCAAACTGCTCCCCGAAGACATCGCCGATTGATTTGCCATCTCCCATTGCCCGCTTCATCACATTGTAAAACATCGTGTCGTGTCCTGCGTGCTTTTCAACGATTGGACGAACCGTTGCCACTTCGTGAGCATAGAAGATGGTTTTCATGTTGGGCTGTCCGTCGAGAATCGTCTTGAGGGCAAAAGGCATCCCCATAAATTCGTGAGCAATCACAAAGCAAGGCGCCCCCCCGCCCGCGGGGGGACCAAAAGGCAACGTCTTTGGTCCCCCCGTGGACGGGGGGTCTGATTGGTCGGCGATCAGCGAGCGAAGCGCATCGTAAGCGGGTTCCGCAATGCGAACATACTCCTCGTATCCCCAATCGTTCTGATAGCGGTAGGAGTCAATCCCGAACCGCTCATAGAGGTGCCACTTGAACAGGTTTTCCCGCTCTTGATTGATGGTGGAAGCTTCGATTAAGATGACCTCTGGGAACGTCACAATCCCTGTGCTTCCGTCCGCAAAGCGACGTTTGCCGTAAACAATCGCGACCTGGTATGCCTCCTCAATCGCTTGTAACGCCGCCGCATAAGGCGTTTTACGGATTCCGTCGATGGAAGAGTAGAGCACCTCACCGCCCTCTCCCAAACGCCCCTCGCCACCGATTCCTGTGTCGAAAAGGGGACCGATCAGAAACGTCCGTTCAATATTTTCGTTATAACTGCGTGCGGTCAGCAATCCTTGCAAAACCGCACCGATGCCGCCAATCTTCTGGACAGCCTCGTGGGTTACATGAACAACAATACTCAAAGTGTCACCTCATGATGATGAACAGAAAATGAGGAAATGAATTTATCCCATTTGTCGTTTCATAAGATACGATTCGTGAAACGTGAAACGTGAAACGTGAAACGTGAAACGTGAAACGTGAAACGTGAAAAGAATCACGCTTCATGTTTCACGCCGTATTCCGTATCGGCTTACTTCTGTAGGGTATTATGGACATTTCGCTCTTTATAAGGATAACAGAAAACTCGAATTTCATCAACCCCAAAACTGAATTGCAGGCACAAAAAAGCCCCGACGTGAATCCTGATCGGGGCTTATAGCTCGTGGTCAATCAAAACGCTTGAATCTATCACGAATCCCATGGGTTTCTCAATTGTTCCGTTGGTTGATCTGATTGCACTGTGTATATATCACGGGCAAATGCTTCAGCTTCCTCAACCGTTAAATGAGAAAGGGAAGCAAGCAACGCCGGCAAATCGCTAAAACGGTTTTTCGGTTGAATGGGGCAAAGTTCTGCCACAGCTTGATTATCACGCAATATGATAAAGTGTTCACGCCGGTCAATCACCCGGTCAAGATAGTCGGAAAGATGGTTTGATAGCTCCGTTACAGATAAGGTGATTGTCATGGATGCTCCTTTGAAACTGAACCTTCAAGAACACGTAATAGCGTGTACTCCACTGTAAGCGGAAAGTCAACGCAAATAAAATAATCGGCAGGATATAAATAATCCTCACCCTCGTTATCGATCACACGAATGTAATTTGATTTTGCCGCGCTCTCGTCGGGCAAGACCTGATAAATCATGCGCGGCGTCAGCAAATCGGGGTCGTCAGTGTTGATGCAGATAGCAAATTTCGGCGTTGAGTTTTGACGCTCGGTCATACTATATCCCAAGGCGACGCTTGACTTCTTCGAGCGATATGGTCTCGGTCTCCTGTTCACGGGCGTCAAGAAATTCAAGGAATTTTTCGTTCTGACGTAATGACTCCACTTCTCTCGTGAAATCATCGCATGGCAGCAATGTTCATTCATAATGACCTTTGCACGCGTAAACAGTGATTCTTTCTTTTTCAACCTCATAGACGATTCGATTGGCTTTGTCAATGCGTCTTGACCAACAGCCCGTATATTGGTGTTTGAGGGGCTCGGGTTTGCCTCTCCCGTGAAAAGGATTTCTCTGAATCTCTATGAGAAAGGAGAAAATGCGCAGGGCAGTTTTTCGGTCCTGCTTCACCCACCATGCTAAATCTGCAAGGGCCTGGGGCTTAAATACCAAGTCTTTCACGAACCATCTCAAATGGAATATTTTCTTCGCTTTTCATGGCTTCTTCCAGGCGTTTTTTCATCGCTGGATTTTTCAGAATCCACTGGGTTTCTTTATCAGCACGCGCCGAGGCAGCAGTCACCATCTCCTCAATGAGTCCAGCAACCGTCATTTCGCGTTGGGTTGCAATGCTTGATAACCATTCATAATCTTCATTACTGATGGTAATTGGGATTGTTTTCATCTGCGTTTTTCCTTTCTAAGCCCTCGTTATCCATCACCCGAATGTAATTCGATTTTGCCGCGCGCTCGTCGGGCAAGACCTGGTAAATCATGCGCGGCGTCAGCAAATCAAGGTCATCAGTGTTGATGCAGATAGCAAATTTCGGTGTTGGGTTTTGATACTGTATCATAATTTTTAGTCAAGGTAGCGTTTAATTCTCATCTTCTTTTTGCCTATACCATGAGCCTCAAACCAATGTACTTCGGCAAGGCATGCAGAGACCAAGATGTTGGTATCGAAAACGGCTATCGGGCGCATGCTCTATCCTCTCAGGTCGTCAATGAAGATTTCTCGCTGGTCCTCGGCCATGGTCTCCCAATCCTTGCCCCGTGCAGCGGCAAGCTGCCTTAGTTGCGCCTCAGTATAATTCATGCGGGCTTCTCTGTTCGCTTGCGCTGGTTGTGCAAGGGCATAAAGCACCGTTTCCATTGCCTTGGACAGTGCATTTTTAACCTCCTGATTTGCTCTTTGTGCAATCTGCGGTTTGGCAACGACTTCAAGCTCCTGTTTTACTATTTGTTCAATCTGCGGTTTGGTAACGCCTTCAAGCTCCTGCTTTACTATTTGTTCAATCTGCGGTTTGATAACGACCAACATCTTCTCTCCCACTAATTCTTTTAACCCTTCAGGACTAAGAGAACGTATGACTTGTAGTATAGACTCCCTCGTAGTTGGAGGTATTGGGTCTTCCTCGAAGTGCGTTTTTGGTGCCGCGGGAGTTGTCTCACCTTTAAAACAAATCTTTCCTTTCTCGACCTCCCATTGCCCATCTGCTAATTTTTTCACGTAAGCAGGTTGTTCAACCCTTTCAATTATTCCTTCGCTGGCCCTATCGGGGAGATTATAAAACGGTTTTAACTGGTCTGTGAGTGTCGTACTGTTAAATCGAAGCCAAGGTACCGGGAAAATATACCCTTCCTCCTCCTCAGAATTTTCCGTATTAGCTATAAATATGAAGTTTCCATAGTCGTATTTTTTCAACTGCACTTGTCGATGTGAATTCATCATTCCCATATCTTCAATGCCTATTACATTCACTCTCAAAAGCTGATTCCCATACATGGCCTTCAGGTTATTTATCCATTGTTCTTTTGTTTCATCGCTATATTGGTTATAGGTATGAATCATCTCTTGTAGAGCGGTTAATGATTGGCTGCCTTGCTTTGCTATTATACCTTCAGACGATCCCAGTGATGGAATTTCCTTCGGTATTTGCCGCACCTCCCCTTTGGGGGATTCAATCTGAGGGTTAATGCCTCCTTTCCCCTGATTTTTCGCAGTAATATCAAGCTGTTCTAATTTTCCTGAGAATGACGTAGTAATATCTTCCTTAAGCGAGTTTAATTTTTCTGAGAATTCTGACCGAATCTCATCAACTTTTCGGTCCATCCGTTTATTATTAGAAAGATATGCTATTAAAGCCAAAATTGTTAAAATAGCAATAGGTACGAGAAGATTAGATCCAAACCACTTTAACAATCTATTCAACAATGAAGGCTTAGAAGGAACTTCCAAAATAATGGATAGTTCGTCAGAGCCGAGATGAGTCAGGTCAACATCAGCAGTTTTAACCGTTAAGTTAAATTTTATCTTGGCGGTTGTTATATCTACTGATTCAGGAATTTTTGAGATAGGGATTGAGATAGATACTATTTCTTCCTCTTTACTGCTCAACCTTTGAGGGGCAACATCACATTCAATACTTTGGTCTCCAATAATAAGCAATGCCTTAAAAGATATAGACTGCTGAAGCTGAGACCCTGCACTCATCCGTATTTTGCCTTCATACTTATCCCTACTTTTCTTGACTGTAATTGATTTTGAACCGATTATTAGATAATCCTCAAATTTTTTCTCTGGAGTGGGTAAGGCTGGACCGGATCCAGCCTCCACTTTAATTGCTCCTACCATCCAACAAAAGCACAACAGAACACTCCAAATTCGATACCACATTGTCCTTCCCTCACATTGCTTAACATCAGCATACTTAAAAAAGCCAGCTTAGAAAAGACTCTATTTGCCTTTCACAGACTGCTGGATGCAGTGGTCTAAAAGGATTTTTAGTTCCAGCATGAACAAAGGCTGAATGATAGCTTCTTCTCCACCTTGCCTAATGTTATATATCTTTTGCATCATTTGAGCCCTCAGATCATCAGGAATTGCCACTGGATTAAGACTAAGTTTAGACAGATAGTTCTGCAGCCCTTCAACGAAATGATGAATCTTAGGAAATAAAGTGCCTGAAGGTTGCAGATGTTCAAAATCACTATGAGTCAGCGCCCCATTCCATTGTAGGGATCGGCCATTCAAGGCATAGTTATCCTCTCCAGCGATTACTAACGGGTCAGGGATTTGCTTTTCAATTTTGTAATCATATACTAAACCTCGACATACTTCTTCCTTTGGACGTTCTGCTTGATGAAGCGCTACACGTATCCCATTATCGCCATATCCCCGCCGAACCATAGCTTCTAAATAATCTTGATAATCGTTGAAGTCAGCAGGCCAATCGGTCAATCTTGCCGCTTTACCAGCAAAGTAAATAGCAACTCGAGTAAGAGCATCTTTTTTCCTCTCATTCCAAGCAGATCGGACTAGCATCCCCACATAATAAAGAAGTCCAGAAAGAAATATAAAAATAACCGTCCTGATTTTCTTAAATTCATCTTCCACACCTAACACGGGGAGCAGTTCCTTAAGCGTTTGATGTCTGGCTTCGCTCTGCAACACGCTATTGAGCACCGCAGAATGTTGTTTGTTGAAATGAGTAAGAATTGCGGTGGGGTCATCTCCTTCGAGATTTAGCTCCCTTAACAGCATCGGCATAAATCCAGGACTTTTCCTTGCATATTCAACAACTACATCGTTGCCTGCCAATTTTATTGAGGTTTGAAGAACCAATTGGTTTTCAAGCCACACAGCTATATCAGTGGTACCGCCCCCAATATCAATGAACACCGTCGGCTCATCTGCTGCTATGGTTGCTCCAAGTTCTTGAGCAAAGTATCGGCAAGCCGCAACACTTTCTGTTACGCCTTCTTCGGGCTTAATGCCTACAGATTGAGCTACATCTAAGCTTTTTACTCTTGCTCTCCAAAATGTGCTGAAATTACGACGCCGTGGCTCACTAAAAGCCGAGGGATAAGACCATCGCAGTTCAAGGCTACTCACTCCAGCGGCTTTGGCTTCTGCCGCAATCATTATCAAAAGGTGTTCTAAGAAAACCGAAATTAGTTGTTGGTCTTGTTTATTGTCAGCCCATTTCAGGTTCGATTTCAGCAATTTAATCTCCCACTCTTTGAGTGCAATCTGGAAGTAGGCAATGCCATTCAACACTGCTTCTCTGCTCGAAGCGGGACTTTCTCGTAAAAGCATAAAGAGGGTTGGGAAATCAGGTATAATTTCCTTTATCATCTCCGTCTTTGTTGGAAAGAACCGCTTATACAAATCAAGCCTTCTGTTTGGATTTTCAGGTTTACCCAAAATTGGAACGCAACGATCTTGGAAAGATAATTTGCTTGCTTCTGCCTGTCCTTGCTGATAATAAAAAACCCCTGTATTCGATGTGCCAAAATCAACCCCGACAATCCAGTGGATACCGGCATCAGTAACTGTCTCAGGAGGTTTAATGAGAATAATTCCTGCCGATTTATCTTCAAACTTGCAGTGTATCGCTTCGGGAAATCTTTCTAACTTCCAAACAGCCCTATCCGCTTCTTTGATGTGTTGAACATGGGGCCCCGGTTCGATAACAGGTTCAAACCCGTAGTCCCTAAACAACCCGGCCTGTTCGTAGCCAGAAAAATAGCAATAATAGAGCTTCCAATCCTTAGCTTGAAAATTTGGCCACACTTCCAGAACAGGCGTTGATATAAGTTTCTTAATCTTTTCCTTCATATAGACCTTGCCAACCGTCGTCGTCTGCATCCCGCTCAACTCTAAGGTCAGGAAGACTTGAACACTGCCATCTTCCCGCCTCTGCATCTGTAAATTATTTACAACATCCTCACCCCCAAAATACTTGAAAAATTCATCTGTGAGTGGAAGGGTATATGTGGGCTCCTTGATAAAATTTGAGTTCAATGTGTTTTCGCTTAATGAAATTTCAAGCAGATACTCTGTGAAAAAGCACAACTCCGGTCGAATCCAGGGATATTCAATAGATTCACCGGTTTTGGTCTTTAGTTTTTTCCCTTGTGGGTCATCTGGGAGAGGAATAGCATCTCCAAAGAAAGCATCATACACCCTCACGCCTTTCTTTAGGGTGTCTTCGCACAACACCAACGGACGCTCTGCATCCGTTTTCGTAGGTTCCAAGAAAATATCGCTTCTCCTCTCATCTCCTTTCTGTAGCGGCCTGGTAAAGGCAGCGTATGGAGCTGGGTTAATAATAGATTGAAGGTTTAGTAGAAAGGTAGCATCGGGCCTCACGACAGGTAATTTCTTTAATTCATCAATCCATTCATCCAAGAGGTCGTTCAATTTTCCTCTCACATACGTATCCTTCACATCTGTCTTAACGTGTTCTTTTACCTCCGCTAACCCAAAATGAAGTTGAGTGAGTTCTTCATGGCCCTTATTGGCGATGAAATACTCCGTTGGGTCGGACAATACGTAAAGGCCATTATCTTCTCTACGCCAGGCTACTGATGGAGGACAAGTATATTCAGCCGGGGTGAAGAAAATACTTACTGGCGTTGTGGCTCCTAACAAGTGTCCATCCACTTCAATCAGCCACATTTGACGCCAGTCTTCGCTGGGAAGAAGGGCATCTAACAGACCAACTAAAACCTTATCTTCCTTTCTCGCTCTCTCTGGTTTCAAAATGGAATAGGGAGTAGTAGTTAGCTTAATGCCAAGAACATCTTTGAAACAAAAAAGCCCTAATAGTCCTCGCCATTCCGCTTTAAACTGCCGATGTAACGGATTTTGTGGGCCGGCGAAAAGAGCTTGGGCAAAAAGCCAAGGCCGGGCATAAACGGTGGGGATTGCATTGATAATTCCCCCCTTCATCTCTCCTCCCCGGATATCCAAGTCTTCAGGAATAGTTTCTAAGAGACGTATATTCCCCTGCGGTGCCCACTCGCCTGGGGCTGGTTTAGGCGTTGTGTGGTTGTCCACAAGCTTGGGGAAATACATTGGTTTCATTTTCTCACCTTCTCTTTAGTTGGTAGTTGTCATTGCAAAATGCCTCAACCGCTTGATACAGCAAACTCACAAACTTGCCAGTATTTCTTCCTTCGGGTTCGCGCCTCGTGGAGCACATCTCCTGCCACAGTTTATCATACGCATTCCTCTCAACTGACTTCTCAGGCAACGGTAGCAGAAGATTGCCCACACTTCCTTTTTGAAACTGGATCTTGAAGGTTCCACTGGGAGCGTCTTTCTCGCTGAAAGCATCCTTGTTCAGCAGGTGAACGCCTTCAAATTCGTGAACATCCAGTAGCCATGGGAAAAAATATTCCTTAAGGAACTGTTCCAGTTCTTTTTGCTTCCCTACCTCACCAATCTCTTTCAGGTTCTCATCTTTCCGTTCAAAATAATCCACGTACCACGGTGCCAAATGTTTCTTGTTTTCAAATCGGTAGTTGCGCAACAGGGGCAGATAAAAATCTAAGTACGCAAACCCAAATGTGGCAAAGAACAACAAACGATTTCTTAGTTCACTTCTGAAGTTATCACCTACAGGTAAATCCTCCCACCAAACCTGATTCTCTTTTCCCCCAACCTGATTCTTCTCCTTTGGCGGGTCGTAATTTTCCTGACGCGGCCCAGCATAGTAGTAACGGTCTCCTCGATCATTCCTATAAAAATCTATGGCAGCTAACGCGGCCAAGAACTCGATGTAGTGTGCTGGGTTTTTCTGATTTGGTCCACTTAGAGCCTATCCGAATAACCCCATTTTCGGGTATACTTTACCTGTCGAACTCGCTTGTGCTCTCATTGCTTTTCGGGCTGCCGGGTTATTCGGATAGGCACTTACTGCAAATGGACGCCTCAGAGGCGTTGTTTCTCCTATCAAGTATGTCGTATTGTAAGGACTTTGTTCGCCTCCACTCAAGCTAAACGCATAGTGCTTTAGTGCCGCTTGCGTATTGAGCAGAAAATGTTCAGCTTTCGCATACAACTCCCCTTGGGAGTCCAATTTCTTCAGCTCTTCATCCGTCGGATCAAATCGAAAATATGGCAGGGTTAATGCTCCTCCCAACTTGAAGCTGTCACGATTGGTTTCAATGGCGTCGTTAATAATTTTACCAACGGTTGGAAACCCAGATGCCCCAGCACCGCCGAAGATGGATGCGAACACAAAGATCTTCGCTTTTTGGCCAGCTCCCAAATCACCTCTAATGTTGCTCAACAACATTGCCCAAGGATCCCTGGTCAGCTCCTGGGTTACTGTCGCCATAGCCGCCGCCCCTACTGAAGGGTGCCCGTGAAATCCCTTAGTCATATCCATCTTAAGCTCTTTATCAGTGTAAAAGAGTTTGCAGATATTTTTATTTTCATCTGATAATACAGAATAGTTCAGGAGGTTTCGAAAGCTCTTATCTTCTCCTTGGATGTTCATAAGCGGCGACCAGGATACTTCATCAGAATGGTGCAATTTGGTTCTAAAGACAGGGCACGTTTGAAGCCCTATGTTCTCCCGGTTTTTGGTATAATTGGCAATGGCATTTTTCAACCAGATGACATTCCCATTTGCCGAATCTGAGTCAATCACGAGCACAAACAGGTTTTCTGGACCCAGTCCAGCAGCACCCAGATAAATCAATGCTTCCAGACACCGACTTCCAGTGCCGCCAATTGCAATTGCGTAATCCATTGAACACCTCACTTTCCCAGAAGTGTATTTTTCAATGCTATGGAATATGCCCCTAAGGAATATTCGGCTTATATCCTTTTGAGCAGTTTGAGTAGTCTGTATTTTAAAGGCACGGCATAACGCACCTTCCACGGTGAAACAAACAATGTAATAAACCAATATATAACAAGCAATAGCATCACCATTAGGAAAGCACAGAGCAAAATGGCGCTCTTTATGATGACGTTGGTATCAACAATGTCCCGGAACCGGAAATAGCCATCAAAATAAATAATACACCCACATATAATAGCTACGATGATCAAACTGATCCACCAAGGTTTCCCCAAATCAAACACATCATTGTAATGATTCACTCTGAACCATATTCGAGCCAAACTCCAAAATATCACCATTACTATTAGTATCATAACTCCTAGCCAAACAAAGGAGTCCTGAGTAAAGGCTCGAACAAATTCCCTCCAAACGACCTCCTCAATGGAAGTTGGCTTTGAGAAAATCCACATCATTTTTGATTGCCCCCTATGACGATGTAATGTTCAGCCAGTTGTTGCTTGGCTGTTATCTTGTTAATTAAATTCATAACCAAGTTCGACAAGTATAGCGTTCGATTCCCATATTGAGGTTCATCATCCCTATCCGTTGACCAATCTCTGACCCAACTGGGTAAGTCAAGTGAACCAATGTCGGGAAAAAAACGAATTTGGTACACATACCAACCCGATTTCTGTGGCCTCAGAAACGACCAAAAAACATCAAGACAATAATCTGGATGTGATACCTTTTGGGAACTTGAAACAATTTCAGGAGGCGGCGGAATGGCTTCGTCTTTCACTTCTTCCCAATGGTTATTCGCAAAATACTTACATTTTACTTCGGCTTTTAATTCTTTCGGATTTCTAAATGGAACGTAATTTTCCGGGTGAAGTTGGTAGTTGAGCTTGGCCTTTACCTGAGATGTTTCATTCCGTTTTTTGCTTTTCCAAGTTAGATAGGTAATTGTTGAAAACGCTTGAGAAGTTTGAACAATTTTGTCATTTCTATAAAGATTTAGAAGTGACTTTGAATCAAATTGTTGCGTATCCAACTCGACTTCGCAACGTTCAATCAACGGAGCCAAGGGATTAAAAAAATAACCTTCTACTCCAGACTGCTGGAGGATTCGGTTAAAGTCTTTCAGAGACTGGAGTGTGGATGCAAAAACAAACACATAGAAAGATCGATACGTTTTCTCATTTCCTTCAGTTGAATGATACTCAACCTGAACCCCTTGATTCATTTCAGAGTAGATAATCCCATGAAATGGACTCCGAAATCCGATGATTTCCACCGCACGCCCTTTGTCTACCCATTGGGAGATGGCGTTGGTCATACTAATCAGGTTATATCCGCCATATGATTGAATTCCATCCGTTAAGATTAAAAAGAGTGTGGTCTCAGGTTTACGGTCAGGTTCAGAGAAGCCAGAAATCACAAAGGCCAGTTGGGTATCGGCTTGGTTATAAAATCCTCTGGAGTGTACTGCATTCCAGAAGTCATCCCCCATTTCACTCACATTGGTTCCAAATTGAAAGAACCGAATTGGCGCTATGGATCTGGGGGCTGAAACTAAATGTTGTAAAACTCTTGTGTAGCGATTTTCACCCCCTATGAATCCCTGCATTGACTGGGAAGCGTCTAAATACAGTTCAATCTGTTCAATGTTAGGATTCAGAGGAGGAGAAGGCACTGGAAACTTCGTTTTGATTACCTCTGGTCCAGGCTCAGGTGAGGCAGGGGTATTATTACAGCCTACGGATAAGACAGTGATGTAAGCAAATAAACAAGTCAACATCAATTGTTGGAAAGATGCCTTTACCGCCATAAAAGTTGCACCTCTCTTAGTTGAAATTGTAAACGGCTTAAACTTAAGCATATCCTAAGATTAACGTCCCATCGTCGCTCCAACAAAAGTGCTCCGACCAAACCTGCGTGCGTGGATTGAACAATTGGACGACTTTGCCTGTCTCAAGGTCTTGTGCTTCAGAGCGTGTTCCCTTGTGGCTGTTGCAAGTTGAGCAACAGAGACACAAGTTCGCTTCAACCGACGTGCCGCCTTCGACAATGGCGATGATATGCTCTATCTCCATTGTGTCATAAACGTTGTCCTGATGTGCTTGACAGTAGGCGCACCGATTTCCAAATGCTGCACGCACCCTTTGGCGGACAGATTTTGGGACGTAACGCTTTGTCAAACCACCCGTCCTTTCGGAAGAACGTGTGGTTTTCCCCCCTGTAACAAATACAGCGCGTAACCCCCATGCGCTTTGCGAAGCGTGCCAAGTTCCACTTCGGATATGAGCGCATCAAGTTGCTGTTTATCCCGATTTGTGAGCGTGCCTGCGCTGTTCTTGTTGAGTAGCCGTGTCAGCACCCTCTGCTTGGAGGCAGGAAGTTTAGAGTCCGCCACTGCCTTGACCGCTTGCAGCAGGCACTGACCAGGGCTCGCTTGCGCAGTCAACTGCTCAATTAGCTGCTCAATCTGTTCAGGGGGGGTGTCAGGGTTGTTGATGGCTGACATGAGTGTCTTCTCCAAGAAGGCCACTGAAGGCAGCACTTTGCGAACAACCAATTCTACCGGCTCGCCCACTCGAAGCCCCAACGCTTTCTGTACACTCTTTGGCAGTGCCAGGTGTCCATCTTCAAGTAATTTAGATTTGCACGTTACGGTGTCCACAGTCACCACTCGCGAGAAGAATTGCGAATTACGAATTGAAGGCATGTTTCAGAAAACTGTTGACACTTCGAGAACCTGCCGAGGTTGTTAGATGGTTGGGTTGTTAGGTGGTTCGTTTTTACTAACAACCCAACCACCCAACCACCCAACCACCTCCCCACGTCAACACATTTTGGGGGAAATTTGAAACATGCCCAACGACAATAAAAATAACCGACGGGGCTATAAAACGGGCTTAAAGCCCATGCTCCTGAACCGTGCAATCAAAAATTAGGCGAGAGGTTGATGGGTTGACTCCGACCTATCCTGAGGCCGTAACTGGCCAAAAACTGCCTTCTTGAAATAATCAATACATAAAATCGAGGAATTTGGAGAAACTCTATGTCCAAGAAAGACTCGTATGCCTCCCGGTATAGTCAGTTCATCCTCCAATACTTGATACTTATCTGCTAAACCCAGGTTCTCGACTATCTTCAGTATCCTCATGGAGAATGATTGTTTTGGTTCCTGTAGTACGAGTTTTCCCTTCAAGCGTTTCTCTACCAGGCCATTGCAGACAAAGATATTAGGTACCAGAAAATCACTTTCCTCAAAATCCACAACTGTCACAGTTGCTAAAGACATCGCTTGAAGCCTCGTGTATTTAACTAACGTTTCGAGATATTGAAGGCTAAATTCTATTAAGATTTTGTCTGCTTCCTCACGGCCCAGAGGCTTTAGGAAAGACACCTCCGCATAGCGGGCATAAAATGGGATTTCATCAAAGAAGTCAGCCTTGAGGTACTGAGACAAATCATACAGTTTCTGCCTCTTCAATATTCGAGTTAGCTTTGAATCGAAATTTTTAGCCTTACTCATATATTCCACCCCGCCTGACGAAGAAATTCCTTTTGCTGATGAGTCAGCTTACCTTCTCCGTGTTTCCATGTTCCATCTCTGTTAATCGCTGGACTACCTTCGCCAGGACCTAGATGCGCATGCCATTGTTCACTCAGAATCCGTGGAGAATCAATTCGGTGTATGCCCTTAGGTCCTTGACCTCTCCTCACTTTCTCTGCTGCCTGACTCGGCGTCATGGATGCTTTTTGACTCCTTGCTTTTTAGTGTTGAACGCCCAACTCCCAACTTGATAGTGGATTGTTTCTGATAGCTAACACGCCCCACACTTCTTGCAGACCGTTGTATCGCACTGGCTCGTCATGAACCCTTTGTTATGCTTATTGAATTCGAGACGTAGAAACTGGGGCTTTACGTTGAGGTCGAGGTAGTCCCAGGGATTGACCTCATGGAGTGGGCGAGGACGGAGGGCATAAAAATCGGGGTCTAAACCGTGCTTACGAAAGGCATGATTCCACGATGTCCCCCTGGACAGATCTAAGATGACCTTGCCGAGTCGTCGATCCCCGCGTGCGAAGACCCCTTCCTGATAAGCGAGACGCGCGCTTGCCGAGGAAACTTTCATTCCTCCGAGCCGGTTGATCTCCTTCTTCAGAAATTCGAGTTTGCGGGAAATCGTCTTTGGGTCTTCCATCGCAACCCACTGGAAAGGGGTGTGCGGTTTCGGCACCATCGGTGAAATGGTGAAGCGGATTTGCCCCATTCGTCCTGTTCGTTTGGCATGCGGGAGCAGAACGGAGCGCATCTCTTTCGCCATATCGACAATCGCTTCAACATCGGCGGGGGTCTCGTAAGGCACACCGATAAGGAAGTAAAGGCGGAGGTTGAGAATGTCCCGCTTTAACGCTTCCTCAAAGACGTAATATATTCGTTCGCGTGGGATGGCTTTATTAATGACTTTCTGTAGATGTTCAGTGGCGACCTCCGGGGCAATCGTAATGGTGCCTTGCTCGCTTTCAGCAAGGGCATCAAGCAGCGGCGGGCGAACCGTCTCCGCCCGCAGTGAAGCGCAGGAAATCCGAAATCCCCTTTCGACCAAACCTGTGGCGATCTCATCGATCTGGGGGTGGTCAGAGATAGAGGCACCCACAAGCCCAATTCGATCTGTGATGCCACGAGCCTGTTCGGCAAGCTGCAACGTGTTTTCCACGGAGCGGTGTCTCGGCCAGCGTCGCGCATAATCCGCCACGCAGAATCGGCACTGCCGTCCGCATCCACGCACAATCTCAATCAGATGTGCCTGAGAGAACTCTGTGTTAGGGGTGAAAATCTTGGTGCACGTTTCAACCGCATTCAGTTCGGGAATCGCAACCGACTGTATCGTTCTCGGCGCGCCCTCCTTCGCTCGCATGCGTTGAACCGTGCCATCTGCATGGTAATCGACCTCGTAAAAACGTGGAACGTAGAGTCCGGGGACTGTCGCCAGTTGACGCAGCAAATCCACTTTGGTTGCGCCACTCCCCTTCCACTCCCCGAAAATATCCATGAGGTAGTGGATTGTTATTTCCGCCTCGCCCACAACGAAAACGTCGATAAAATCAGCAATGGGTTCGGGATTGTAGGAGATATTGATGCCTCCCGCGATAATCAACGGATGGGCATCAGACCGTTCCGTTGCAAGCGGGGGGATATTTGCCATTTCTAACGCAAGGGGGATGTTGACATAATCCGATTCAAATGAAACGGAAAAGCCGATCAGATCAAATTGATTCAGTGCAGTCTGCGTTTCAAATGAAAAGAGCGGTGTTCGGTTCTGCTGGAGTTGACGAAGCGCCGAGGCTTCGGGAATGAAAGCGCGTTCACACAAGGTATCCTCACGCCCGTTGAGGAGATGGTAAATGACCTGAATCCCAAGGCTCGACATCCCGAGATAATAGGTGCTCGGATAGAGCAGGGCAAACCGGATCGCTTTTCCAAAATTCACAGCGGGGTGATGTTCTTGCTTGAGTAGTTCTCTGTATTCTTGATGCAAATTGAGTGACATAAAGATTATTTTTTACCCTTTCCGCCTCGTACCCGCAGGAATGCGGGAATATCCAATACATCTTCCACATTTCCAGCAAGATTGGGTTCAGCGAGGTTACGTTGGGGTGGTTCTGGTGTCTGGCTTGGCTCTGGAATCAATGAATCTGTCCGTTTTCGGTAGCTGGATGGTTTCAAAGTCCCTGACGGTGAGCGTCCCTGCAGGCGACCTGGGGTGGTTTGTGGAAAACCACGACCAAGGAACGATTCCAGGTTCATCACTTCATCTTCACCCAATGGCTTTCTCGTTCGATGATGCGAGTCGAATCCAGTGGCAATCACAGTCACGCGCAGTTCATCCGTCAATTCCTCGTTGTATGCAAGCCCGAAGATGAGTTGTTCTGTGTCCGAGGCGTTCTTGATGACATCCATTGCATCTTCGAGTTCGTGCATCATCATATCGGGGGGACCGGTGATATTCACGATAATTCCCATTGCGCCCTCAATGGAGCTTTCCTCCAATAACGGGGAGGAGATCGCGTTCTTCGCCGCGACCTGGGCACGATTATCTCCTGTCGCAATACCAATCCCCATGAGCGCGCCTCCCGCATTCGCCATGACCGTTTTTACATCAGCGAAATCCAGATTAATCTCGCCAGGGACCATGATGAGATCGGAGATACTCTGGACCGCGTGGAGTAACACTTCGTCTCCCATGCGAAAAGCCATCCGGATGGGCATTTTTTTATCCACGAACTCAATCAGGCGCTGGTTCGGAATCACAATAACGGAATCGGAACACTCTCGGATATTTTCCAATCCTTCTGCGGCTTGGCTTGATCGTTGCCGCCCTTCAAAGTCAAACGGGCGTGTCACGACCCCAATGGTCAATGCCCCTGATTCTTTAGCAAGATTGGCGATGATGGGCGCTGCGCCAGTACCGGTGCCGCCACCCATGCCAGCGGTGACAAAGACCATGTCGGCGCCCTCAACGATGCTTTTGAGTTTATCCTTATCCTCCTCAGCGGCTTTACGCCCTTTTTCAGGATCGGCGCCTGCGCCAAGGCCACTCGTGGTATTCATACCAATCTGCACTTTCGTTGCATTCTGGCATGTCCTCAGCGCCTGGCGATCCGTATTGACAACGTAGAATTCTACGCCAGTCAATTCGGCCTCAATCATGCGCTTGACGGCATTGCTTCCTCCACCACCAACCCCAATCACTTTAATACAAGCCAAACCTTCAACTTCTTCTTGTTCAAATTCAATTTTCATTGGTTCATTTAGGTTACTGAAGCGGAGCCTGCTCCGAAAATCGGAGCGCCTTATCCTCCCATACTTTTCCATTTGCATACGGTCCTCTATCAGTAACCTGGTTCCTCCTTTGTCTTACCTATACCTATAGATGGCAGATTCTTGCAACTCGGGCAACTTCGTTATCGCCAACTCTTTGCAAAAGCGGGTAGCAAAGCCGTAGTCAAAGACTATTATTCTTTACAGAAGCGATTCACATGAGAGCGGAATCACCCTGTTTTTGCTACACGTCAGATTATAAAGCACTTTTCAATGAAAGTCAATCCTTTTTTTCAGTGACAGCAACCGGATGACACATCCGCTCAGAAACTGAGTTTTTGCCAAAGACTTGGTTTCTATTGCCACGACTTATGTCCCAACCAAGCGTTGAAATGTCTCACCTTCTGCGGAAGGAATCAAGCGGACCTCAACGCTGAAGTTGAGGCGATTCAGATAGGTGAACAATTCATCGACACGACAATCTGGAAGATCACCTCGTTTCAGCATTGCCGCTTGGGACGTATCGATCTCAAGCATTTCTGCAATGACTTTCTGGGAAAGCCTCCGTTCTTTCAAGATGGTGTAAATCTGAAAGGACAACGCGGTTTTCAAGTGCTCTAGTTCCGGATTCGGAAAATCAAGGTCTTTAAAAATGTTTCCTGAACTGACTTCAAATTGTTCTTCGTTCATTTTCTCTCTTTTTCTAAAAATAATCCCGGAACCAATCTTTCATACGTTTGAGAATTTGCTCAAATAGATTTCCTTTGATGAAGGTTCTTTTGAGCTCACTGTGGCGTTGCATCGCACCGTAAAGGACAAGACCAACCCCTGTCGCATAAATCGGGCTGTTGACCTTGTCAGTCAATCCCTTCAGTGTGCGGGGATAACCGATTCTCACTGGATAGGGGAAGGCCTGTTCAGCCAGCCCGATCAGTCCATCCAGAAGCGCGGCACCGCCGGTAAGAACCACACCCGCAGGGACAATCCGTTGACTTTTGGCAATCTCCTGAGCAACCAGATTTAACATCTCCTCCATCCGGCACTGGATAATCGCGGTCAAATCCTGTCTTGTAATGAAGCGTGGTCGACGAGCACCACCAACTGTTGAGATTGGGATGATATCATTTCCATCCACCATGTCAACCCATGCACAACCCCGGTGCAGTTTGAGTATTTCTGCATCTTGGGGCGTCATTTTCAACAATTGTGCGATATCGTTGGTCACATGATCTCCGCCGAGCGAAAGCACCGCTGTATGGTGGAGTGCCCCATCCTTAAAAACCACGATATCTGTGGTTCCGCCTCCCATGTCAGCGAGTACAACACCCAGTTGACGTTCTTCGTTGGATAGGACCGCCTCGGCAGAAGCAATGGGTTCCAAAACAATGTCTTCAACAGAAATGCCTGCACTATAAACACTTTTGACAAGGTTTTGTGCAGAGGCAACCGCGCCGGTAACGATGTGAACGTAGGCCTCAAGGCGAATGCCAGACATACCGATCGGATCTTTAATCCCGTCCTGGTTGTCAACGACAAATCCTTGCGGAATCACATGAAGCACTTCTCGCTCAACGGGAATCGAGATCGCTTGTGCAGCACTGATGGCGCGGTCTACATCGGACTGTGTAATTTCGTGTCCTTCACCTGCAACGGCGACAACCCCATTTTGTGTGTGCCCGGTAATATGTCCACCGGCGATTCCGGCATAGACAGAACCAATCTCAACCCCTGCCATTAACTCGGCGTCCGCAACGGCTTGCCGGATGGCAGCCGTTGTGAGTTCAATATCAACGACAACCCCCTTCCGCAACCCTTCAGAAGGGGCATTCCCAACGCCGATGATCTCAATCTTACCTGGGTCGCCTTGCCACATATTTCCAATGATTGCAGCAATTTTGCTGGTGCCTATGTCCAGCCCAACAACAATATCCTCTCTAGCCATCACCTTTGCCCCCCCAATAGATAGCCTCTTCAAATCTTGCATCCAAATATTCTTCAAGGCGATGAGAAACCTGTTCCGCGCCCTCAGTCTTGACAGAAGGCTGTTTCTTTTTCCTGGTCTTGACAGCAGTCTGTTTCTGTTTCTTTTTCTTGACAGATGCCTGCTTTTCTTTCTTCGTCTTGATAGACGCCTGTTCCTCTTCTTCAGCCTTCTTAATCGCCGCTTGATTTTTCATAAAAAGAACGATATGATGAAGTCCAGTCTCGATTAAATCGGATGATAACCATACCACAGGCAAATTGTTAAATTGGAGAATCATTCTATCCGGTTGATTGGCATCGACGGTTTGCAGCTGCGAAACGATTTCGGGTGTTAGACTGAGGGCAGAACGCAACACGGTTAATCCCAATTGAATCCCATTCAATTGAACCTGATTTCCGAGCGGCGGTAGGTGTTGTGTGTCACCCAGAATCGTCACGGTTGCACCGGAAGCCTGTGGAGAATTGATATATTCTAACACATATCCCTCGATATCTACCAGAACAATATTTTCCCCATATTTCAGCAAAGCCGCTGGCTCTCTTTCAGTAATCTGAACCCTCAAAGCGCGTTCCACAACACTTTTTGAAATATCTACATCTTTAACGTAGCTCAACTGACCCTTGAGGCGATTTTCAAGTTCTTCTACTGAAATCGTATGAACGTTATTTCGTTTAAGATTCAAGCCTAAAGCAGCAATGATCTCGGTGGTTGTATAGTGTTCACTGCCAGAAACAGAGAGCTGCCGCAAGCGAAAAAAACCATTCTCCGCTGCAAAGCGATAGAGCAATAATGATGCGATGGCACCGATGATGCCAAGAATAAAAAAACGCCCCATCTGATGCAGCGCGGAACGGCGTTTATGGGCCGGGCGTGCTTTCAGTTGAATCGGAGGTTGCCTTGATGAGAATTCCATTTTCATCTCTTTTTATTTATGAAATTTTATCATACGTGACGCACACAATACAAATTCATTTCAATCCATCTGCCGATTTGCTCATGGGCAAATTTCTAACCCTCCCTCTAACGGATTCTGTCGAGTTTTCCCAACAGTTCTCGACCCACTTGCCAGATGTCGCCTGCCCCAACCGTAATGACAATATCATGCGGCCGAACAATTTTCATTAAGGCGTCCGTAATCTCATTCTTGTCGGGAATATAGACTACCTGTCGATGTCCATGGGCCTGGATGGCTTGCGCCAACTTTTCCGCCGTGACCCCTTCAACTGGGTCCTCTCCCGCACCATAAATTGAGGTAACGATGAGCAGATCTGTCTGATAAAATGACCTCGAAAACTCTTCAGCAAGGTGCTTCACACGCTGGTAGCGATGCGGTTGAAAAACAGCAACGATGCGGCGATTATAATAACTCTCCCGAGCAGCGCGGAAGGTCGCTTTGAGTTTCGCTGGATTATGCGCATAATCATCAACCACAATAATGTCATTGACCTGACCGATAATCTCGAAACGACGGTGGACCCCTCGGAAAGATTCCAGTGCTTCCTGGACGTGTTCAAAAGGCACTTTCAATTCAAGCCCAACGGCAATCGCTGCCAAGGAGTTAGAGATATTGTGACGACCCGGCATCTTGAGATGGATTTCACCTAAAACCTTCCCGTTGATGCGGACGCGGTAATGAGAAGTTGGCCCATCGATTTGGATTTGCTCTGCCATCACCTCGGCGCGGGTTTCGAGACCATAGGTCACATAGCGTTTCTCGACACGGGGGATGAGATGCTGAATGTTTTCCTGGTCTAAGCACAGAATAGCAACTCCGTAAAAAGGAACTTTGTTAATAAATTTCAGAAACGTTTCGCCGATCTCCTCGACACTGCTATAATAGTCGAGATGATCGGCATCGACCGATGTGACCACAGCGATGGTCGGGAAGAATTTTTCGATTGAGCCATAAGCTTCATCTGCCTCAACCACCATCATCTCGCTGTGCCCAATTCGTGCATGGCTTCCCAGGCTGACCAGCTTGCCGCCGACAACGACGGTCGGATCCAGTTTTTCCAAAACTGCCGCTGTCATTGCGGTTGTTGTCGTCTTGCCGTGTGTGCCACTCACTGCAACGCTGAATTTCATCCGCATAATCTCAGCCAACATTTCAGCACCACGGATGACAGGGATTTTATGCGCCTTTGCAGCAGTGACTTCAGGATTCTGGGGGGGAACGGCAGGAGAAATAACGACGACATCCGCGCCCAAAATCTGTTCAGCCGAGTGCCCATAATAAACTTGTGCACCGAGCCGCGCCAGACGTTCGGTGGCTTCCGTCTGGCGCAAATCTGAACCGGAGACCTGAAAATTCAGGCTTAACAAGATCTCAGCAATCCCGCTAAGTCCTGAGCCACCAATGCCGATAATGTGAATATGACGTGTTTTTCCAAACATAATAATTTGCCTTAACTTCAGTCTGAAATGACTCTAAATAATTATTTAGTTGAAACCAGAGATTTAGTTCGCCAATGTCACATTTCACCGTAGCCCAAGATTCTATCTTGGCTTGAGCGAATCATCGGTTCTGCCGGCCAACTTAGAAAGTTGGGCTACAATTGGATCGAATGTCTAACGTGACATTGGCGAGGTATTATCGAACGCAAATTGGTATAACACCTAACCCCTACTCCCGATAATATTTCATCAAAATTTCGGCCACTTCGGGACGGGCAAATTCCGCAGGCAACGCTTCGCCCGCCGCCAGCATCGCTCTGACTTTTGTACCGGACAGCATCAGGTAGTCTGCTTGGTCGTGTGGGCAATCGCGCATCATCACGACCTGATTGCATTTGTTACACCAAACGGTGTGGTCGCCGCGGAAAATCTCGATTTGAAGGGAACCGGGGGAAATCTCATCGAAGATTGCCTGAGCATCGAACGGACCGTAGTAAGATCCAACCCCCGCGTGGTCACGCCCCACAATCAAGTGGGAACAGCCGCAGTTCTGCCGGAATATCGCATGCAACACCGCTTCGCGCGGGCCAGCGTAAAGCATGTCGAAACCATACCCGGCAATGAATACCGTGTTCTCCGGGAAATACAATTCTACCATTTTGCGAATGGCGGCATCGCGGACAGGGGCGGGAATATCGCCCGCTTTCAGTTTGCCGAGCAGCATGTGAATGAGTATACCGTCAGCGCCGACCGCTTTTTGTGCGATTCGGCATAACTCCTCATGGGCTCGGTGCATGGGGTTACGGGTCTGGAAAGCAACCACTTTATTCCAGCCTCTTTGGGCGATATCTTCCCGAATCTCTACGGCAGTACGGAAGGTCTCAGGGAATTCAGACCTGAAATAGGAATAGTTGAGGACCTGGATGGGGCCGGAAATCACCTGATCGCCCATATCAGTGAAGGCTGCTACGCCCGGGTGAGCGGGGTCGGTTGTTCGGAATACGTTCTCAATCAAGTGTGTTTTCTGGTCATCGGAAAGGGCTTCAACCGCCGAAACCTCCATGATAGCGAGGACGGGATTGCCTTCCACGTTGGGGTCGCGCAACGCGACGCGTTTGGCATTTTGCACGGCCTGGGTCATCTGTTCTGCCTTGACAATATTCATCACCGGAATCGGCCAAAGTAGACCGTTTGGCAGTGTCATCTTTTCGGCGATGCTTGCGGCTTCGGCAATGCTCATATAACCGGTCAGCGGATTAAAATAACCCGAACCCAGCATCACCGCAGAAGCGGCGGCACCCGAAGATATCAGAATCGAAGGCAGGCCCTCAGCCGCTTTCATCAGTGCTGCGCGACGAGCGTCGTCTACAACATAAAGGGGGTTCAGGCTTTCCGAACCATGCGGTTTAATCATTCAATTCTCCTTTTCGATTTAGTTAGGACTTACGCAAAATAGCAGTTTTCAAACCCCGGTTGTCCGTAGGACACCGGGTGTTTGACCCCGAACACACCCGGCGTCGCAGCGACAGCCGGGGTGTAACTGCGTAAGTCCTATTAGTCTTAAATCCTCATGTATGAGTCTGTTAGATTGGACTCATTTTGCAACTGCCCTTCCTTCAAGGATGATAACGAATTTGCGGCGGATTGTCAATGGGTTTCATGTTCAAGTCCTTCCAACCTTTTTTTATCCTTCCAACCTTTTTTATCCTTCCATTCTTCCCTTTCTTCCCTTTCCTATACGTTTCACATATCACGCATCATACGCTCACCCGCCGCATACCGCAAAATCTCATCCTGGGTGATATGTTCATTGACGAACTCACCGGTGATTTCTCCTTCATGCAAAACCAGGATGCGATCGCTCATGCCCAAGATTTCGGGGAGCTCCGATGAGACCATGATAATCGCAATCCCCTGATGGGCGAGTTGAGCCATGAGCCCATGAATTTCCGCTTTTGCTCCCACATCAATTCCCCGCGTCGGCTCATCAAGAAAGAGGATTTTCGGTTGGGTCATCAACCATTTGCCCAAAACCACCTTCTGCTGATTGCCGCCGCTGAGATGGTTGATCGGCGTTTCCAATGAAGGGGTTTTGATCTGTAGGGATTCAACGTAGCGACGGCTTTGGCGGAGCTCCTCGTTCCGGTTGATAATCCCATAGCGCGCAATCCGCTCGGCACCAAATCGGTTAAGGCTTGCGAGCGTCATGTTGCGTGCCACGTCAGCATCAGGGAGCAAGCCATACCGCTTACGGTCTTCGCTGACGAGACCCATACCGTGACGAATCGCATCGTGTGGGGAGCGAATCCGAACCGAGGCACCATCAACGAAAATCTCGCCGGTACACCTGCCGGGGTAAGCCCCAAAGATGGCATTGATCAGTTCCGTCCGTCCGGCACCCATCAGCCCGGCGATGCCCAGAATCTCCCCCTGTCTCACTTCAAAGGTAATGCCCTTGAGAAGTTGCTGGTCGGGTCTCTGTGGATGGTAGGCGTTGAGATTTTGAACGCGCAATACAACCCCCCCGATCTTTCCTTCACGCTTCGGGAAAAAATCGGTCAATTCGCGTCCAACCATCCGGGAGATCAGCTCCCGTTCATCGCACTGCTCTATCGGGAACGTCCCGACCGTTTTGCCATCGCGGAGGACGGTTACACGGTCAGCGATGGCGAAGATCTCCTTGAGCTTGTGCGTGATGTAAATGCAGGAGACGCCTTTCTCCCGCAGTTGACGGAGAATGCGCATCAGTGTTTCGACTTCACTTTCGGTCAGCGCAGCAGTTGGCTCGTCAAGCACCAGCAAACGGGCTTCACGGGACAGGGCTTTAGCGATTTCTACCATCTGCTGCTGTCCAATTCCGAGCTGACCCACCGGCGTTTGAAGCTGAAGGGAAAGACTGAAACCCGAGAGGAGATGTGCCGCATCGTGATACAAGCGATTCCGGTCAATCATACCAAACCGCGTCGGTTCCCGCCCCAGATAAATGTTTTCTCCAACAGTCATCTCTGGAATCAACGCCAGTTCCTGGTAAATAATCGCAATCCCCGCGTGTTCGGCGTCACGGACGGAACCGAACCGATGGACATGGCCATCAATGCGTAACGCTCCAGCGTAAGCCCCGTGCGGATAAACCCCACCGAGGATCTTGATCAGTGTGGATTTCCCCGCACCGTTCTCACCGCAGAGGGCATGCATCCCCCCATGTCGCACATCGAATGAGACGTCATCAAGTGCGCGGACACCGGGAAAATCTTTCGTAATCGATTGCATTTCAAGCAGTGGGGATGTCATAGGGCGTGAAACGTGAAACGTAAAACGTAATGCGTAATGGGTTCCTCTTCACGTTTTACGCATTATGTATCATTTCCCAATTTTATTCAACATGAACCAACATTCATGAAAGGTTGTTAAAGATAGACCTTTCGCACCCCAAATCGCTCTTTCAGAACGTGCGCACATTCTTCAGCAATGGCAAGGGCTTCTGTGCGGCTTGGAATGGTTTGCTTGATTTCCATTGACTTACCTTCCCTTTGCTTTCAGTCGTGCAGCGAAGGCCCCGTCGATTCCGTGTTCATGCGGGAAGGTTTGGAGGAAGCCTTCCGGTGTAATCGCACTTGAGGGAATAAACGGTAGAAAGTCCCCGGCGGTTTCGATGATGAAGTGGGGATGGATTTCGAGAAAGCGACGAACGACCCCCTCGTTTTCTTCGGGTTCGGTGCTACACGTACTATAAACCAGAACACAGCCCGGCTTGACTTGCCGGGCGACATTCTTCAAAATCTGCAACTGCAATTGCGCCAGTTCATCGATCTGTTCAGGGCTCTTTTTCCAGCGTATATCCGGGTGACGGCGCAACGTGCCAAGCCCCGAACACGGTGCATCAATGAGAACAGCATCCGCATCTTCGAGAATGTCAAGGGTTGCGATTGCTACATCTGCCGTTCGGGTTTGGATGGTCGTAACCCCCAAACGACGGCAGTTTTCCTCAATCCGTTGAACTTTGTCTTGAGAGAGGTCAACGGCAATAATTTCGCTTGAGTTCCCCATCAGTTGCGCGATGTGGGTGGTCTTCCCTCCGGGGGCGGCGCAGAGATCGACCACCTTTTCCCCCTCATCTCTTCCCCCTCTCGAAGCTGGGCGCCCTCTGGGCACGGCTGGGGAGAGGGCCGGGGTGAGGGGACGAAGCAGGTGCGCGACCAGCATCGCGCTTTCATCCTGCACATAGAACCAGCCATCCCGATAAGCCTGCAATGATTGAAGGGGAGGGGCATCTAATAGTAACAAACCCTCCGGCGCAATCTGGGACGCTTTGACCGACGCCCCAGCCGCCGTGAGCGAACGAACCAGCTCCGCTCGATCTGTCTTCAACGTGTTGACGCGGATAGATAGGGGCGCAATCTGATTGCTGGCGCGACAAAACGCAAGCGTCCACGCAACTCCGTGCTGCGCCAGCCAGCGCTCCACCATCCATAGCGGGTATGAGAGGGAGATGGTGATGTGCTGCGCCGGCTGAGATTCCAGCGCGGGGTGCTCCAACCGATTCGCACCCCGTTGAACTGAACGCAGAACCGCATTGATAAACCCGGCGGTTTTTCTTCTTGGCTTTGCGAGTTCGACCGTCTCGTAGATCGCGGCGTGTGGCGGAATCTTGTCCAGATGGAGCAGTTGATACGCTCCAAGTCGCAACAGGTTCTGCGTGCGCCGATCTAAACGAAACCCCGGTTCAACGAAATGCCCGAGGACCCAATCCAACTGTTTTCGCCATCGAATGGCACCGTAGACCAGTTCGTTCAGCAATCTGCGGTCTGCTGCGCCCAGATGGTGCTGTCGAATCGCGCGATCAATAATTGGGGCAATGGTTGTATTCGGGGCTTCTAATTGAATCAGGCAATCTAATGCAAGCTGGCGTACTGAAATCTCTTTTTTCATGGAAGCAAGGATAAGGATAATAGGAAATCGATAAAGGGGTAAATGGTGATACGCTAGGTTCTGTGGGGATGCCATTCTCTTAGTGGGTGGTTCCGCTTTCGTTCACCTGTTGGAAGTTCACAATGCCCATCGTTTCCTCCCCCATCATCATCGCATAGATCTTCCGTCGTGTGAGGTATTTGACCAGACTCTCATCCATGTACAGGGAGGCGAAAATGGGAATGATCGTTTTGTCTGTGTACTCGGGGAAATAATCCTTAACTTCGCCCAAGAGTTCGATAAACTCATCAACGTCCTCGACTTCCGGCCTCGATTTGGTCTCATTGATGATAATCTGCTCCTCCCCAACAGCGATGACATCAAACTCTTGTCGTTTGGATCTCTCCCTTTTGTTCCTCACCTTCCGGCGAACCATGAAATCCTCAATGTCACTCCAGCCCAAGATCGCCCTGGCGATACGGGGGATATTAGGCGCAACAATGTCTTCAACAAGGGTGCCCAACTTGTTTACCATCTCACCCCACTTCTCATTCATTTCATTTCGGCTCGCTTTCATATCATCCCTGAATTTCTGCATTTCCTCCGACAGGTTTTTCAGCGAAGCGTCTGTCCTGGCTTGGGACGCAGCCATCCTTGCCGACAGCGTCTTCAGTGAACCCTCTGTCTGGGCTTGCGCGTCCGATAGGTTTTTCAGCGAAGCGTCTGTCCTGGCTTGGGACGCAGCCATCCTTGCCGACAGCGTCTTCAGTGAACCCTCTGTCTGGGCTTGCGCGTCCGACAGGTTTTTCAGCGAAGCGTCTGTCCTAGCTTGAGATTCAGCCATCCTTTCCGACAGCGTCTTCAGTGAACCCTCTGTCTGGGCTTGCGCGTCCGACAGGTTTTT
>CAZOAL010000029.1:55900-94529 GCA_964577695.1 uncultured bacterium
CCGACAGCGTCTTCAGTGAACCCTCTGTCTGGGCTTGCGCGTCCGACAGGTTTTTCAGCGAAGCGTCTGTCCTAGCTTGAGATTCAGCCATCCTTTCCGACAGGGTTTTCAGTGAACCCTCTGTCCTGACTTGAGATTCAGCCATCCTTTCCGATAGGGTTTTCAGTGAACCCTCTGTTTGGGCTTGCGCGTCCGATAGGGTTTTCAGCGAAGCGTCTGTCCTGTCTTGAGACTCAGCCACTTTCTCCCAAGATGTTTTCAGAGAAAGCTGCGTTCGCATTTGGGCATCGGCGAGCTCCATCATCTTGAGTTCGAGTCGATCCACTCTCTCTTTTGTTGTTTGCATTTCGGAACCTCCTTTTTGTCGTTTGAAGGGTTTCTGAAACCCTTCGGGGCTGAGAATCCAAAAAAACTTATGTCCAGGGATACATTTGAAGTTTAACAGAATTTCCTGTCTTTGTCTAGCAGAATCGGAAGGCATGCAAAAAAAAGGTTTACGAACTCTCCAAATTATTGTAAAATAAAGCCAACCGAACAAAATAAAGATAAGTTCATGGCTGATTTGGAACGCCCCAATTCAAAAGGAATTGCGAGTGAAACAACATGCGAATTTCTCAAACAGCAGGTCAGGAAATCAAACGGGGTGAAGCCTTTGAAATCGAGCTCAATGGGAAAAAAGTGGTTGCTTACGATGGGGAAACGATTGGAACGGTACTTCTCGCAGAAAATGTGCGTTTCTGCCGTTATACCCATCGGGGAGCAGAACCACGCTGGCTTTTCTGCGGGATTGGCGTTTGCTATGACTGTCTGGTAACGGTCAATGGCGTGCCGAACCTTCGGGCGTGTGTGACGCAAGTGAAGCCTCACATGCGAATCCAAACGCAAATCGGCTTCGGAAAGTTGGGGGAATGTTGATGGGTGAGACACAACTCGCAATCATCGGCGCAGGCCCCGCGGGGGTGTCGGCAGCCATTGCCGCGGCCTCGGCGGGGGTTGATGTCACCGTCATCGACGAAAATCCGCGAATCGGTGGGCAGATTTTCAGGCGAATGCCGGAAACGTTTCAGATCGAAGACTCACAGGGCGGAGTGAAGGGGAGAAAATCCTTCTGGCGAACTGAACAAAAAGGGCAAGATCTCTTTGCACAGGTTGCGAAGTATAACATTGAATTCAGGCTAGAGACAACGGTCTGGGGGATTTTCCACCCACTGACGCTGGCGTTGCAAGCGGCCAATCAAGCCGAAATACTGATTCCCCAGAAACTCATCATCGCTACCGGCGCGTATGATCGACCGATACCGTTTCCGGGGTGGACACTGCCCGGCGTCATCACCGCAGGTGCCGCGCAAACTTTAATCAAAAGCCAGGCGGTTTTACCCGGTCAGCGCGTGATTCTTGCGGGTTCAGGGCCCTTTCTACTGCCCGTCGCAGCACAGCTTATCTCAGGTGGAGCGGAAGTCGTTGCCATCCTTGAAGCCTCACACCCCTCGCGCTGGATGCGAAAATTGCCATCATTGTGGGGACAGTGGGAGCGCTTTGGAGAAGCATTGGAATACCTGAAAGTCATCCACTCGGTTGACGTCCCCATCCACTTTGGGCAAACGATTGTCGCGGCGCACGGGGATGGATTTTTGCGTGAGGTGACAATTGCTGAACTGGATGCGGCGTGGCGTCCCGTCCCCGGCACCAAACGACGGCTCACCACCGATGTCGCTTGTATTGGATTTGGGTTTATCCCTTTGACTCAGTTATCACGGCTGTGCGGTTGCGCTCATGTCTATCGATCTGAAGCAGGTGGGTGGGTGGTCGCGCACGACGAATTCCAGCGGACATCACATCCTGATGTTTTCGTCGCCGGCGAAAGCACGGGGATTTCGGGTGCCGATGTGGCGATGGCGCAGGGCGCAATTGCGGGGCTCTGCGCCGCACACGACCTCGGGGCAATCTCAGAAGCGGAAGCGCTCCGCCGTGCCGCTCCATATCGGCAGCGACTCCAGCGACTCCGGCCATTTGTGACGATGTTGCGAACGCTCTTCTCCCCGAGATGTGGATTGCTGGAAGTGATCACCGATGAGACGCTCATTTGCCGTTGCGAGGAGGTGACGGCAGGGAGCATCAGGGGTGCCATCCGCAACGGGGCAGATGATGTCAACGCCGTCAAAGCGAGAACGCGAGTGGGCATGGGGCTGTGTCAAGGGCGGATATGCGAGCGAATCGTTGCGGAGATCATTGCGTCTGAGACCGGTAAACCCGTTGATACCGTTGGTGCATTCACTGCCCGTCCAATCATTAAGCCCGTGGGTTTAGCTGAAATTGCGAAGATACCTTTAAATTGACGATTGACGATTGACGATTGACAATTGGAGGAAGGAAGGGAAGGATGGAAGGAAAGGAAGGAAGAAGTAGCGCATGTCTCCTGACTTGCGTCTTGCTGTTCTGCTGCATATCCATCACTGGATACGCTGACGATGGCAATTTTTTGACTCGGATGGATGGGGATATATTCGATGCCATCTACGACGCGCCACCGCAACGTGAACCCCTCGGCACCGTCATGAAAGGCATCACCCAATTCGGCGATGGCAAGGCGATCATGGGGCTTTCCATCCTCCTCATGGCTTACGGAAATGAGGCGCATCGTGAGACGGGCAGATTGATGTCATCGGCTTTCATCGGAACGGGAGTCGTCGTTTTCAGCGTGAAGGAGCTCATCCAACGCAAGCGTCCACTGGATGAGCAGGTCGGCGATCCGTCCTTCCCGTCAGGTCACACGGGCTTTGCTTTCGCCGCTGCGACTATCCTCAGCGATCAGTACCCCAAATTGCGTATACCGCTCTACATCGGCGCAGGCCTGGTCGGACTTTCCCGAATCTACCTGGGCAGGCATTACGCCTCTGATGTGATTGTCGGTGCCGCCGTTGGGACCATCACCGGCACACTCGTTTTACATCACCGCGCGACTTTGTTAAAGTGGGAGTTTTGAGTGGGGCAGGAGAAACCGAGTTTTTGGCAAAAACTCGGTTTCTTCCGCATGTTCCAATTTAAGGAAACCTTGAGAAAAAGGAGAGCTATCAATTATGGACAAAATGACGATTAACACAATGCTACAAGATACACTTAACCAGTACGGCTCGAAAGCCGCGTTATCGAGCAAAATCGACGAGGCGTATCAGGACATCTCTTACACGGAACTTGGCGATTGCGTGAAGGATTTCTGCCTGGGTTTAATCTCGCTTGGCATTCAGAAAGGGGAGCGGGTTGCCCTATTGTCAGAAAACTGCCCGGAGTGGGCGATTGGCGACTTGGCAATCCTTGCAACGGGTGGAATCGCTGTCCCCATGTTTCCCACCCTGACGCCTGTTCAGGTAGAGTATATCGTGAGGGATTCGGGGGCAAAGATTATCTGCGTTTCCAACCAAAGGCAGTTGCAAAAGGTGAATGCCTTCAAAGGGAACGTTCCAAATCTTGAACGAGTGGTCTGCTTTGATTCCATAGCAGAAAAGACGGATGAGATACTCACTTTCGCTCAGGTCTGTGACCTTGGGAAAAAGGTCGAAAACGGCGACTCGGTCTACCAAAAATCGAGAGACGCCGTTGAACCGGACGACCTCGCCACTATCATTTACACCTCTGGAACGACGGGAAATCCAAAGGGCGCAATGCTGACTCACAACAACTTCATGTCGAACGCGCGCGTGTGCGTTGAGATCCTCGGAATTACGCATACGGATGTTTTCCTGTCCTTCCTGCCGCTGGCGCATGTCTTCGAGCGGATGGCGGGTCAGTACCTGCCGTTGTGTTGTGGCGCGACGGTGGCGTATGTAGAAAGCCCGTTCACGGTCTCGAAGAATATGAAGGAGGTTCGCCCCACGGTCATGGCGGGCGTGCCACGCCTCTACGAAATGATGCACGAAAGAATTATCCGTTCCGTCCGGGAAGGTTCACCCCTCAACCAGAAGATCTTCCACTGGAGTATAGGCGTTGGTGAAAAGGTCAGCCGAGCGGTGCAGCAGAAAAAGAAGCCATCCCTCCTCACTGGAATCCAATTCAGTCTGGCGAACAAACTGGTCTTTAAAAAACTTCAGAGAGCGACCGGTGGGCGTTTGCGCTTCTTTGTCTCTGGAGGGGCCACATTGCCCAAATCGATTGCGGAGTTTTTCCACGCCGCCGGCATTCTGATTCTCGAAGGGTATGGCTTAACAGAAACCTCACCGGTCATCAGCGTGAATCGCCCGGAGCAGTGGAAGTTTGGCACCGTTGGCCCACCGATTCCGGGCGTTGAAGTGAAGATTGCGTCCGATGGGGAGTTCTTGTCGCGCGGACCGCATATCATGCACGGCTATTTCAACAAACCCGAGGAGACAGTGGAAGTCATCGATGCCGAAGGGTGGTTTCATACAGGCGACATCGGGGTAATCGATGCAGACGGTTTTCTGAAGATCACCGATCGGAAGAAGAATATCATCGTTCTCTCTAATGGAAAAAACGTTGCGCCCCAACCCATTGAGGGCAAGCTGACGGAAAGCCCATACGTCAGTCAGGTTCTACTCATCGGTGATAAGCGAAAAAGCATCACTGCCCTCATTGTCCTCAATTTCGAGGCCATCAGGGAATACGCCAGAGAGAAAGGGATTGAGGCACCGGACATCGCCACGCTCATTGAGACGAAAGCCATCCACCAACTCATCCGAAGTGAGATTAATCGGCTTTCGGTGGATTTCGCTGACTTTGAGCGGGTCAAAATGTTTACCTTACTGGAACGAGAGTTTACCCAGGAGGCTGATGAAATGACGCCGACGCTCAAGCTCAAGCGGAGGGTCATCCTTGAGAAGTACAAGGATAAAATTGAGAAGATGTACGGGGGAGAAAGCGATGATACGTGAAACGTAAAACGTGAAACGTGAAGTTGAATTGGTCTGATGAAAGCATTCCCTTGATTCTTTTCTGGAATGTATGTATAATTGGACATCAAGTCGGAGCAGGGAAGGTAGACTTGGATTTTTAAGGCGTAAAATTGATGCAAGAATGCGATTTACTTCAGGCAGTCGAGCCGGCTGCTTTCAGATACCTCGCGGGTTACTTGATAAACCGCATCGGTACATTGTTGGTGAAAAGATTTCTAGTGGCTTTTGCAGTTTACTTCGCTTACGTTCTTGTGGACCAGACGCAATCAATTGGCGACCTCACGGGACTGATTATTGGAATAGGGATTGCAATATGGAGTATTTACGACCTCTTCAAGGTCATCAGGCGTAACGTTGACCGATTTAGAAGTCGCATCTGGCAGCAATTCAAGAGGCTACCACAGCAACTGCTGGATGACTCGCTGATTGACTGTTTGAACCGAAAGCCGGAATGTTGCGAACTTTTCCAACGTGAAGTCAGCAATTTGCTCCAAGAGTGGGTTAATAACCTCAAACCCGGTTGGAAGAAACGCGGTCCAGTAAGCGCGTCTATTCGGTGGCGTCAGATGGAGAGAGACATCAAACGCCAAATTACTGACCAACTTCGAGAGTGTTGCGCTCGATAAATGGAGGGTTTATGTATGAATCAACCCCATATGAATCAACAGTTAAGAAGAGATATTGAAAGGTACACGATTAAGAAATTGAACGAGATTTACTCGGGCTTTCCGAGGAAAATCTCCCCGCGCACTACCTTTAAAGAATTGAATCGATACATCGACCCATATCTAATTGACCCCGGACTTTTGATTTATATTGAAGAAGACCTTGGACTCGATTTGTCAGATTTTTCGGAAGAGGAAGCCAAGAAAATTGACAAGCAGGATGTTGCGGCACTTGTCGATGCCATACTCAGACATGCAAACTTGGCTGCCGAGAAGGCGTGAACCGAAAGCCATCCAGAGCCGTTCAGTTTCTTAGCTTCAGGATGTAGACATGAAACCTCTCTACATCATCATTTTCCCATTTTCCTGTTTTCTTGCTTCACACTTCACCCAACAGTCCCAAGCAATAAAAAAGCCATTTATCCGCAGAGCAGATAAATGGCTTGTCTAAAGTTCAACAATTGATGTTTGGGTCAGAATTGTAGAAACGTAGCCCCGAAACGGGATCTCGCTTCGCTAGAGACATGCTACGTCTCTACGGTCAATAGGGACTGGTCTTAATTCGTCCCCACATTGTTGTGAGCTTGCCTCCGGGTTCGACAGCAGCGGGCCCAATGTTTGGCCCCTTTGTCCACTTTGGTTTCCCATCAACTTTGCCCGTGTTCTTATTACCAGAGGCATCCTTCACCTCTCCGCCTGCGCCCTCGTTGAGATGCCACAGCAAGCGGGTGTTTTTATCGGGTTCAAATTCTGTCTTGGGGAGGGGGAAGTCCTTTGTATAGCGAACAACATCTGAAATCCGCACTTCATCGATAATCCCCTTGATGGGTGTGCCGCCACAGCATTCCCGTCGTCCAATCTGAAAGATAGTCGGGTTGGGTCCAAGGGGGAGCGTATTAACTTTAGTGGGACTCGGTGCCGCTTTGCCGTCAATCCACCCTTGGGTGATTGTGCCGTCATAGGTGACGGCGAGGTGATGCCATTCATTCATGGTCGGCTTGCCGCCGCCAAACCAATCCCATGCCCCCGCCTGGATGGCGAACATAAACAGATCACCGTTACGAAGGGCCATTTCATAAGCGTTTTCCTTGCATATAATGGTGCCATCGCCAGCTTGGGGCGCTGTTGGGAAAACCCACGCCTCCATGGTCAATGCCTTGCCATCAAGACTGAGGCTTTTGCTATCGGGAGCCATCACGCTATCGGTCGCACTGCCGAAGAACTCGACAGCGGGGTTGTCTACTGCCATTGCCGTGTGATTCACGCAGAGCGCAACGGCGATGACACATAAGATAAGAAATAAGGGTTTCATGTCTAAATCTCCTTTCTGGTGATTAGAGGTTTTGAATTCATTTGACTTTGTCGCATTCAAATCGTTCGAGTATCGTCCAACTTTCCGTAGGGGGCGATACTCAAACGATTGGTGTCTAGTACCTTGTCACAAAATATCTGACCAGTTGGGCCCTTGTAGTCGTTAAAAAAAAGCGACTGAAGTCGCCACTACGAACTTATCAAAATCAATGTGACAAGGTACTAGGTCAAAATGGGTGTTCAGGTTCAGAGGTCAATCGCGATTTGTCTTGACCCGTCCCCATGTGATTGCCAGCTTATCTTTCGGTTCAACGGCAACGACCGATTGAATTGACGGACCGGCAACCCACTTTGGGGTGCCTTCAAATTTGCCTGTGTTCCCATTACCGGAGGCATCTTTAACCTCTGCCCCCGTGCCCTCGTTGAGGTGCCACAGCAAGCGGGTGTTTTTATCGGGTTCAAATTCCCGTGTGGGTAGAGTAAAGTCCGCTGTATAGCGCGCGATGTCTGAAATTCGGACTTCATCGATAATCCCCTTGATGGGTGTGCCGCCGCAGCATTCCCGTCGTCCAATCTGAAAGATAGCAGTCGAAACTCCAAGGGGGAGCGTATTCACTTTAGTGGGACTCGGTGCCGCTTTGCCGTCAATCCACCCTTGGCTGGTTGTGCCATCATAAGTGACGGCGAGGTGATGCCATTCATTCATGGTCGGCTTACCACCGCCAAACCAATCCCATGCCCCCGCCTGGATGGCGAACATAAACAGATCACTGTTACGAAGGGCCATTTCATAAGCGTTTTCCTTGCAGATAATCGTGCCATCGCCGGCTTGAGGCGCTGTTGGGAGTACCCACGCCTCCATGGTCAATGCCTTGCCATCAAGACCGAGGCTCTTGCTATCGGGAGCCACGACGCTATCAGCAGGGTTGCCAGAAAACTCGATGGCGGAGTTGGCTCCCATCGCTACATGATTGGCCCCGAGTGCAACGGCGATGACGCATAACATAACACATACAGGTTTCATAAGAATCTCCTTTATTCTGGTTGTGGATGTTGAACTCAACCTACTTTATAAGTTATTTTAACACAAAACTTCCTAATTTTCAATATTAAAGTTGTCATTCTGAGTGTAACGAGGAATCTCAATTCACCTCCGTGCTGATTATTCTACTTTTTCATGGCTTGTGTCTACTCATTTTGCGTAAGTCCTAATTTATCAGCCTTGACTTTTTCGAGAGATTATTGTATATTTTATAGGTATTTCAATTTTAAGTTGTTCACAGATGGGTTGTCTTCCAGTAAAGTGTTGTTAAATTTTGCGATATCTTTTCCCCGCCCTGTCATTCCCCGGTGGGAGCGAGTTAGGGCGTGAGGCAGAACGCAAGGTTGGCAACACCCAAGGGGGAGACTGCCCGTGGGTCATGAAAGACCCAATTTCCACCATCATCAGATGGTAAACCAAGTAGTAAACGTCGTGAAAAGTTATTTACGCCCAAAATCTAAGGAGGATGTTTTATGGGAGTCAAGACGTTTCGGACAGTCGTTAGTGTCATCTTCGTATTGGGTTTGATAATCAGTGGATGTGCAAAAGCACCGGTAGTGGAAGTCGATGCTGTCAAGGCAGCTTTATCGGATGCCAAAACGGCGGAAGCCGATCGCTATGCAAATAGTGAGTACGGTACCGCAAACAGCTCTCTTGCCGCAGCGCAAAGCGAGGTCGAGCACCAAAATTCCAGATTCGCTCTGCTTAGGAATTATGACCAGGCCAAGCAATTGCTTACTAAGGCCCAGGCCGATGCTCAAGCTGCAAAGAGCGCAGCTGACACCAACAAGGCGCAAGTTCGTTCTGAGGCAGAAAGCACACTGCAACAGACACAAACCGCTATAGCAGAAGCCAAAACCCTGATGGAGAGTGCTCCAAAAGGCAAAGAAGGCAAAGCGGCGCTTGAGCTCATCCAAACTGATTTAACCATGCTGGAGACTTCACTGCCGGATGTTACCGCAGTAATCAGTAGCGGTGATTTCCTTGCTGCGAAAGACCAAGCCCAATCAAAGATGGCTAAAGCGAATTCCATTAAGCAGGAATTGCAAGACGCTATCGCTAAAAAAGCAGCGTTGTCAGGGTCAAAAACGCCGTAGGGCTTGATTTTAGTACATCGCGGCAGAAATCTGTGGTGAGTTGACTGAATGTCGAAACTGGTTTCGAGAATCACTTCCAAAACCAGTTTGGGCATCCGGGTGACCACGAACTTTTGTCGCGCTGTACTCGTTACTTAAACCTCGGTCTGCGATGAAACTTTTTCAAGGTTTTCTCGTAATTATTGTCGTGGGCCGGGGTTTTTATTTGTATACCACCCGGACTAAAGATTGGCCCTAAAAGACGAATTATCTTGCTTTTAAATAGTATAACCTACAACTTTCGTGCAGCCTTTGCCCCTTGGGGGTGGGTTTTAGAGCCAATCCATTCGGCTTTTCAACATTGCCCCATAAGGAGGTAAGGCTGCCGGTGGGAGGCCCAGCATTTTCAGCGGTAAAAAGATGAAAGATAGAGACAACGGAAAGTTGACAACAAACCAATATTATTGGCGTTTGAGTGCGCAACAGGCGAAAATTAAACGGGAAGCCTGGCGCAAGATGATGAAAGATGAAGGCAATGAAAAACTGATGAACACCCCCAAGAATCATCAGCGTATGAATAATAGACAGGAGGCGAAAATCAAACAGGAAACCTGGCGCAAGATGATGAAAGATGAAGGCAATGAAAAGCTGATGAACACCCCCAGAAATCATCGGCGTGTGAATGTACCAAAGGCAAAAATCAGAACCCCGGCGTGGCGCAAGTGGTTTTTGTCAGTGGGTTTGGGGGTGGTGATTTCACCGATTCTGTTGGGTGCCGGGGTCTGGCACCTTTCAATGTCATTACCTTTCTCGGATTTTGAAGAGACACGCCAGGCCCTCAACCAGGCTCATCAGGTCGAGGCAAATCAGTATGCTCCTGAACTTCTGCGGGAATCGGAGAGCCGTTGGGAGCAGGCGAGGCTGGCATGGCAGAACGAAAATGAGAAGTGGTTTTTATTGCGCAATTTCCGGTTAGCGCAAGGTTTGGCAGAATCGGCGACACGTCAGGCGCAAAATGCAGCCGCTCGTGCAGTCGTCGCTAGAGATTCTACACAAGTCTCTACAGCGGCGAACATTGCTTCCGTGAGACAAAAAGTCAACGGATTCAAGGAACAGTTTAGCGGCATTCCGATTGCCAAAGCGGTATACCAAAAATTTGTCCGGGGAGAAATGTTATTGTTGGAAAGCGAACGAGCATTTGAGCGGAACGATTATTCAAAAGCCGCTGAGAAAATCCAGGCGGCGCTCTCTCATATCGATACCGCTGATACTTACACAACCCAAACGATGCAAGCCTATTTTGCTAATATTCCCAAGTGGCAACGTTGGGTGGCGGAGACTATCGCAGGGTCGGCACAACGAAAAGCGGCGGCGATTATCGTTGATAAAATGGGAGGGCGCTGCCAGGTTTACGTCGCCGGGCGTCTAAAGGCGGAGTATTCTGTCGAGTTTGGCCCACACTGGATTGGTCCTAAAAAACGAGGTGGGGATGGGGCCACTCCTGAAGGGCGTTATTACGTGACCAATAAAAAAGGTCCAGGTGGAACTCGATACTACAAAGCCCTCGATATTAATTATCCCAACGAAGATGATGTGCGGGAATTTCGTGAGGCCAAGCGGAAGGGTGAGCTGCCGCGAAGGGCCTACATCGGTGGGTTGATTGAGATTCATGGAACTGGCGGCAGAGGCGCAAACTGGACAAGCGGCTGTGTGGCACTTCGCAACCGAGATATGGATGCGGTTTTTGCACTCGCCGGGGTTGGCACACCGGTGACGATCGTTGGCACCCTTGAAAGTGAGTCTCCCCTCGGACAAGCTTCGATAGATTCTTCAAAAAAAGGTTTATAAAGTGATGCAGGGGCTTTATCCAGTCATAGAAGATACCACCGGCGGCTGTAAATGACATCCTCGAGGAACGTCAGTTACGGCCGCGAGGCGTATAGAAAGGAAAAATTATGAGCAACGACATAGAAATGAGTTCGCAAATCTTACAAAATCCTTTAAGTAACCCGCTGGATATTGATGAAGGGACCGGAGACGAAACCGCTGGTTCATCGAACAATTCTGTTTCAATCTTTGTCCGGTTGGCGTGGCTGTTCGGGCTTTGCCTCGGGTTGGTCTTTGCGGCCACGATTCTGTTCGCTGCGCCCATATTACGAGAGGAGACTTTTGGGCTCTTGACGCAATCGAAGGGGATTTCCACTGCCGATTTGGAGCAGCTCAGACAGGAGACGCAGCAATTAGAGGAACAGGTTGCGAGTTTACACGAGCAATTGAAGGGGCTCATCCCTCAAGAACCTTATTTGATTGTGGATAGCTCAGACAATCTTATCCTTCTGAAGTCCGGAGAGACAATTCTCCATCAGGGCGTCTGTTCAACGGGGAGTTATATTCATCTGAAAGCCTCTAATGGCCGTGAGTGGGTCTTTGCCACGCCACGGGGCATGTTCAGCGTAAAGAAAAAGCAGGTAGCCCCCATCTGGAAGAAGCCAGATTGGGCTTTTATCGAAGAGGGCCTACCGGTGCCATCTCCGAATGCCCCGGAACGTTTTGAGGCGGGTGTGCTAGGTGAGTATGCCCTCGCGATTGGCGATGGGTATCTAATTCACGGCACTTTGTACAAACGACTCCTCGGCAAGCCGGTGACGCATGGCTGTGTGCGTTTGAATGACGAGGAGTTGCGCGTTGTTTACCAAAACTTAGAAGTCGGGTCAAAGGTCTTAATCTACTGATTGCGAGATTCAAAAATCAGGTAACCGGGTGATGGGCAGACGCATCACGTCATTAAATGAGGAAGTTGATAGGTGCGATGAAATTGAGGCTAAATTTTAAGACAACGCTCGTTTTTGTTATTTCCCTTATCTTACCTCCGCTCGTCGTTTTTTTGTTGGTGGTTTTCTTGCCAGCCGTTACCCATCGTTTTGAAGAATCATCAAGAACCGCTTCCGGTCCCAGCCCTGTGACATGGGTGAAAAAGCTTACCAGAATCGGAAAGCAGGCTGAACTCCATGAATTATCAGAAAAAAGAAAAACGCTGCAAAGTGAAGAAAAGTTTGAGCAGGTTCGGCTGCAACTGGCCGGAAGTGGGGAAATCTGCCTCTCTGTTGATTTGAGGGAGGGGGTTGTTACGCTGGAATTCAAAGGCATCCCGCTTCGACAGTGCAAGATTCAAAGCTATAAAATGAGTGACTCCATTCGTCACTTACGGGCAAAGGGTCAATTGTCGCAGTGGCTTGATACGTCATTCACCGTGCAAGAGGAATGGGCAACGATACTGAAAGCACCGATACGAATTAAAGAAGCACCCAAGAGTGCGGAAGAGGCTGAACAAGCCCCCCCTGATGATGTTCCGGTTGAAACGCAAGATGTGAACTTCACGCTTCAGTTTGACCACAACTTGACGCTCTCCGTGAAGCAGATCCAGCCTTCATCTTTCTCTAAGCGGTGGCAAAACGTATTTTCCGATCTTCGTCACACCCTCCGTACCACCTGGGGGGCACTGCGCTCCCTGTTCCCATCAAAAAATTGGTCGCAGGACCATCCGTGGATTGAGTTAGAACTTTCCCGCGAGGACGCCAAGGCGATTTATCGCGCCTTGCCGCAAAACGCCGAAATGGCGCTGCGTTTATAATAAAACGTATGGCACGTTTCAATTTACGAAAAAAGGTGTTGACACTATTGAGATAATGCGTCATGCGTCATGCGTAATTGAAAGATTATCCTTTACGCATTACGTTTTACGCATTACGGCAACGTGTCAACCGTTTTCTGAAACATGCCCACAGTCTCCTCCTCCTCATACATCAAGAAAGGATGCATCATGACCCCCAGTCCAATTCTCTCTGGCGAGCCATTCAGCAAGGAAAAAACACAGCAGATTGTTGAACAGTTCTATCGTGACGGTTTCGTGCACATCCCTGGCGTACTGACCGAAGAGGAAGTCACGGCCCTACGCGACAAAACCGACGGACTTTTTGCTGACCCCCTCCTCGCCGAAAGAACGAATCCGGAACTCGCTGACACGAGATACATCCAGTTGAGTCAACATAAGGAATCCGGGGGGGTACTCCCGTTCATTTTGAGAAATACCATTGAACTCGATCAGATCTTTCGGGATATGCTCCTTCGGGAGCCAATTCTCAGTTTGGCTGAAGCGGTGGTGGGGCCGGATTGTAAGTTTTGCGGTCAAAACGTCCTGCGGAACCTCCCCGGTCTGTCAATTGACCGATGGCATGTTGACGGACAGGTTCATTTTCCATTGCCTGAATCCGTGCCTCGCCACGACCCACGGATTCGGATGCCGGTGATGTGGTTTACCGTCCAGATGGCGCTGACGGATATTGAGTCAATTGAGTATGGCCCAACACAGTACGTTCCCGGCAGTCATTATTCTGGCCGTAATCCCAATAATCAGGACCACCCGGAGTTTGAAGGTCGAGGTCCCATATCGATTTTCTGTAAAGCTGGCGACATCTACTTGCAAGACCCCCAGTGCTGGCACCGGGGCGCGCCCAATCAATCCAACCGCACGCGGTATATTTTACAATCCCAGTACGCTGCCCGATGGGCATACTGGCGGTTTAGCTTGTGCAACCGCGTTCCCGTCCCCGAAAATGCGCTGCAAACCGCTCCTGATCGACTGCTGAACCTATTGGGGCGAAGCCGCCCGAACAGTCGCCATAGTTGATTGATAGGGGCGAGTGACCGAAAGACTTGGTCCCTGAATAACGTCTGATATGGACAGTTAGGGTGCCCAACTTTTGACGTGCCACCGGATTGAAACTGAGAAAGGGCCATCGAAGTGAATTTCGCTTGCCTTTTACAAAGGCTTATGCTAAAATAACCCCCTGACATTTCTTGACCTGCTACGTTAAGAGAAGGAAAAGTAATGGGAAAGAGAAGAATCAAGTTGCTTGACACAGTAGCGTTGCTTGAGGATTTGCCAGGGCGCAAGCTAAAGCGTGGCGAAGTCGGCACAGTTGTTGAGATTCTCGCGCCGGATGTTTATGAAATTGAGTTTTGTGCTGAGGAAGGGGAAACATACGCAGAGCTTGCGTTGCGCGGGGACCAGTTGATTACGCTGCATAATCAGGGAGAAGTATTGAAGATTGTTGCCTAACAACCGTGGCGTTACCGCACGCCTAACAAGCCGGTGCAGCGGACGCTCTCTTCGTTAGGCGCGCTGTCGTTAGCCGCGTCAGGTCGGTCGGGCGTAGGGAATCGTTTAGCGAGCGGAGGTTGTGATGAGCCAATCCATCTTAAGAGCCGATAAAAGTTATACGTTTTCGGACTACTTTGAATTAGCCTATCCAACCAAAGACATTGTGGCGGAATTCGATTACCACTTCAAACTTCAGAAACTGGATTTACCCCGATTCCCATGTTCTGTGGGGAAAGTGTTTACCCCTCGGCGATCTGCATCCTCACTGATGGGATTAAAACGACTGAAGAAATCAATTTCGCTTGCCTTTTACAAAGGCTTATGCTAAAATAACATAAAATTCGCCGCTGAACTTTACCGTTTGACAGGTAGAATAATGAACCGGGATGCCGGAAAATACTGGCTTCTATACTTGCGGATACTGCTAAATACAGCTTAACAGCAGGAGTCATTGGGGCTCTCATCGGAGGGAAACTATCCATTCCAATCACGCTTGGGTTGGGTGCGATAGCTGGTGTATTCGGCCTATTAGCCTATTTCGTGACTCCTAACACTACTTTGTCATTTACAACAAAGCCGTTGGCGATGGGTGAGTGGTGAGGAGTGAGTGGTGAGTGGTGAGGAGTATTATAGAGTGAGGAGTAAGTGGTAACAGGTCATGACCATTCTGCCACTCTACCACTCTACCACTCACCACTCTACCACTCTACCACTCACCACTCACCACTCACGAATGGCCAACCGCTAATTGACAAAGTAGTACTAAAGACAAGGAGGGGTAAAAATGGAAAGTTTACTGGCACTGTTTGCGCCAATGATTCTGATTGGAATCATTTTTGTCATTGTTTTTGCCATACAGGATCGGAAACAGGCACAAAAAAAATAACTCTGCCACTTTGATTGGCTCTCACCCAACTCGTGGCTTTTGTGCTTGATTAAACACACCTCATCAGCGATTTGACAGTAAGAAAACTAACAAAATCAAAACTATGTTTCAATCCCATTTCCAACTTTTCCTGACTTCCTCTATACCCCTTGCCAATATGCTTATGTCCATGCGTTGCATGGGCATTGCCGGTGCGGTGTCCATGCCTTTGCGTTGGGATGGAAATAGGCAACTTCTGACCTGAATTGGGATTGATTTGAATAGATACAAGCGTGCCTATTATCGCATCCGTGGTAATAGGCTTTTTTTATTTTACGAGACAAAATTAAATCCACAGTTTGAGACTTCCGAAGTTTGAGACTTCCGAAGTCTTTGAGACTTCGGAAGTCTAGATGGAGAAAAAATGGAAAAAGTATTAGGCCTGAAATGTCGTGAATGTGGGCGTAAATATCCGAAAGAGCCCCTTCATGTGTGCGAGTTCTGTTTTGGCCCGCTCGAAGTCAACTATAACTACGAGGAAATCCAAAAGTCGATCTCCCGCCAATCCATTGAGCGGGGGCCATTGAGCCTATGGCGTTATGCCGCTCTGCTGCCGATTGACGGCGAACCGGCAGACGGATTGAACTCCGGATTTACCCCGCTCATTCGAGCGAAAAACCTGGAGGCGGCGCTTGGCGTCAAGGAACTTTATATCAAGGATGACTCGGTCTGCCATCCCACGCTCTCCTTTAAAGATCGCGTTGTCTCCGTGACATTGAGTAAAGCGAAGGAGTTTGGGTTCGATACCGTCGCATGCGCTTCGACTGGAAACTTGGCCAACTCCGTCGCGGCAAACGCGGCAATTGCAAATTTCAACTGCTACATCTTCATCCCCGCAGACCTGGAGATGGCCAAAGTGACTGCCTCGCTTGTTTACGCCCCGACGGTGATTGGAATTATGGGAACTTATGATGATGTCAACCGCCTGTGCAGCGAGATCGCTGGGATTTATCCGTGGGCGTTTGCCAACATCAATCTTCGTCCATTTTACGCAGAGGGTTCCAAAACCTTTTGCTATGAGATCATCGAACAACTTGGCTGGGAGGCTCCCGACCACATTATTGTACCGGCAGCAGGCGGTTCGCTCGTCACGAAGGTTGGAAAGGCGTTGAAGGAATTCTATATGCTGGGACTGATTGATGAGCCGAGGACGAAAATCCACGTTGCACAGGCTGAAGGCTGCGGGCCAATTGTCACGACGCTCAAAGAGAACAGTGATTTCGTCAAGCCCGTCCGACGCCCCAACACCATCGCCAAATCCCTTGCCATCGGTAACCCCGCTGATGGAATCTATGCCGTTGCAACGGTGCGAAATTCGGGCGGCTTTGGCGAACATGCGTCCGATGAGGAAATCATCGAAGCAATTAAGCTCCTGGCTGCGACTGAAGGGGTCTTCACGGAAACGGCTGGCGGCGTCACCCTTGCGGTCACGAAGAAGCTAATCGAGAGCGGGCGTATCGGCCGAGAAGAGCGGATCGTCGTCGGCATCACAGGCAATGGGTTCAAAACCATGGACGCCCTCAACAGCAAAGTCTCTGAACCGCATATTATCCAACCGCAACTGAACGCATTCAGAAAGTTGATGGCAACGCTTTAGAATCAGTGAATTTGTGAATGGACAAATCAGAAACAGGAAATGTCTTGAAGGAGCTGATCGATTCCGAACAGATTACGGTAAGGAGCAAGAAAGGAGGATTTGATTATGTGGAGTGATGAGAAGCAAGGGCGCTTTGCCTTCTTGCATGGACAGGCAACACGAGGTGGAAAACTAACGGATGCTGATAAGGAGGAACTTCAGCAGATGTATGATGAACTTGACGAGGAGGAGCGGCTGTTGTTGACTCCTGCGCTACGGCGGCTAGATGAAGATCTCGAGGCGATGCGACTGGAAAAAACAAGGTTGGAACTGGCGCTCCAGCGCACTCAGGAGCGCGTTGCATCCGAAGATGAGTATCTCCATCGTCTTAGGCAAGAGAACGGGACTTTGCATGAGCAGGTGGAGCAGTTGATGGAAGAATACAAACGCCGCTTTGGAAAACGATTGCCGGTAGGAGTCTGATGTGGCTATTTCTATCGAAGTACGAGAAGGGGTTCGACAGTTAGCTGATTATCGCTGTGAGTATTGCGGCGTCAGCGAAATAGATACAGGTGGTGAATTAACTCTCGATCATTTTTGCCCAATTCTTCACGGTGGCACGGACGAACCTGCGAATCTCGTGTATTGCTGTGTGAAGTGTAACCAATACAAAGCGGACTTCTGGCCGGATGTGGAAGACATAGCGGCTGACAGGCAACTGGTCCATCCCCGGCAGGAAGATTTGGGATTGCATCTTGTCCAAGCCGCCGATGGTACTTTGCGCGGATTGACGAGCCGAGGGCAATTCCACATCGAACGCCTCCGGTTGAATCGTCCGCAGTTGGTTGCCTATCGTCAGCGGAAACGTCTTAACTTGATTGTCTACCGGCAAACGAATCGGTTGAAGGAATCCTTACGCGTCTGCTATGATGAATTGTCAACGGTCTTAACCCAGGTCAATGAGCAAGAGGTCCTGTGGGGTCAGTTCAAAGCAGCTCAACTGGCTGTGCTGCGTCTCCTGCTGGAATTGAATGGTTCTTCTTGAGGCTATCTCAACGCTTTGGAGGCCCAAAATGGAAACTCTCAAAGGCATTCTTGAACGCATCGTGTTTGAAAATCCTGAAACGGGCTACACGATTGCAAGATTTACCTCTCGTGAATACCCGAATGAATTGATTACGGTTGTGGGAAACCTTGTATCCGCCAACGCCGGCGAAAGCCTTCTGCTCAAAGGGTGGTGGGTCAGCAATCCACAGTACGGCAGACAATTCAAGATCGAGTCGTATGAAACCGTATTGCCCGCGACGATCGTTGGGCTCAGGAAGTACCTCGGCTCTGGGCTCATCAAGGGAATTGGGCCCGTGATGGCAGCGCGAATCATCAATCATTTCAATATGGACACGCTGGATATCATCGAACGCGCCCCCGAAAAATTAAGTGCTGTGCCAGGAATTGGTAAGAAGCGCGTCGAGATGATTAAAATAGCATGGGAGGCGCAACGGGAGATCAAAAATGTGATGCTCTTTTTGCAGTCCAACAATGTGAGCACCACCCACGCGGTCAAAATCTACAAGACCTACGAGAGCCAGTCCATCCCCATTGTCCGTGAAAATCCCTACCGCCTCGCCGACGACATTTACGGGATTGGGTTCAAAACGGCGGATACGATCGCCCAGAAACTCGGCATGGATAAGGAATCCCCCCATCGCGTCATGGCAGGGCTGAAGTATGTCCTCAGCGAGAAGGCAGATGATGGGCATGTTTTTCTCTATCGTCACGAGCTGATCTCTGCATGTCAAGGGATGCTTGAACTTCCGCTTGATGCGATTGAAAATGGCATCGCGGAATTAATAGCCAAAGCAGAGATTATTTCGGAAAGTGTGGGCAGAGAGCCAGAGAGCCAGAGAGCCGGAGTGCCAGAAAGCCAGCAAATGAGCAATCCGCAATCCGCAATCCGCAATCCGCAATCTGAATCATCACTCACCACTCACCACTCACCACTCACCACTCACCAAGAAGCCACCTACCTCGCGCCGTTTTACTATGCCGAGGTTGGCGTCGCCAACGCCTTCTCAAGATTGCTCAAGACAGACACCGTTCAGAATCGGCCACAATCGGTTGATCGCTCCATAGATCTGCTTGAAAGAGGTATGGGCATCCGCTTTGCGGCACAACAACGGGAGGCGATTAAGACCGCAGTCGCGTCGAGGGTCATGATTTTGACAGGGGGGCCCGGCACAGGGAAAACGACGACGACCATCGGCATGCTCCGTTTGTTCGAGGAGCTTGGGAAGCGGGTGGTTTTAGCCGCGCCGACAGGACGCGCTGCAAAACGCCTCAACGAGACCACAGGGCGCGAAGCGAAGACCATCCACCGCCTGCTCGAATACTCGCCCCAAGAAAATGGGTTCAAACGCGATTGGGATAATCCGCTGGAGGCAGACGTGGTGATCATTGATGAGATGTCGATGGTAGACCTTGTGCTGATGAACAGCCTCATGAAAGCGGTGCCGCGAAGCGCCACCCTGATTATGGTGGGTGATGTAGACCAACTGCCATCGGTAGGTGCCGGGAGTGTCCTCAAAGATCTTATCGCTTCCCAACGGATTACTGTCGTGAAACTGACAGAGATTTTTCGTCAAGCGCAGCAGAGCCTGATTGTCATGAATGCACATCGCATCAATCGCGGGGAGTTCCCACAAACGACTGGTCCGCCGGAGCGCAATTTTTTCTTCATTGAGGAAGAGGAACCGGAGAAGGTCGTTGAACTGATCTGCGAACTCGTGCATCAGCGTTTGCCCAAACACTACGGCCATCACCCCATGGATGACATTCAGGTGCTCTGTCCGATGCGCCGCGGGACGGTTGGTTCTGAGAACTTCAATAAACGATTGCAGGTTGCTTTGAATCCCGCCCCGAAACGGGATCTCGCTTCGCTAGAGACTTGCGGGGAGGTACTTAACGCCAACTCGACTGAAACCATTAGAGGCGGACGCAACTTCCGCGTTGGAGACAAAGTGATGCAGGTGCGCAACAACTATGATTACGATGTTTTCAACGGGGACATTGGGCGCATCACTAGTGTGGATGTGGTCGAAAAACAGGTCACAGTCACATTTCCCGAAAAGGTTGTTGCTTATGATATGGCGGATGTGAATGAACTGGTGTTGGCGTATGCCGTAACCGTCCACAAGGCGCAAGGCAGCGAATACTCCGCTGTTGTTGTGCCACTCATGACGCAGCACTATATGATGCTTCAGCGCAACCTCCTTTACACCGCCATTACACGGGCAAAGGAGTTGGTCGTCATCGTCGGCACGAAAAAGGCGCTCGGCATGGCTATCCGCAACAACAAAGTGGTTGAACGGAATAGCTATCTCGCCGGTAGGCTTCAGCAGGCTTTGCGCCAGAGAGCGGACATTCCTGAGAGTCGGTTGGAAGATGGCGGGTGGCTGTTTCAAAGTGACGTACAGGGGCGCATGAAACGCGATGGGTGAAATAGGTTGCGTATTGCGTAACTGCACTCCCCTCTCCGTTTCCTACAAAGCTGTAGAATGAAGGATGAAAAATGAGGTCTACCCTATACCTCTCCCCTTGTGGATGTGTTTAACCCCTGCGGAAAAACTGCAAGGGGACAAAATACTTTCCAATTCTAGGAATTTAGGATATAATGTTTAGCAAAGAAATGAAAGGAGGCATTTATCATGCCATTTTGTCCACAATGCAAAGCGGAATACACTGAAGAAATTTCGATGTGTGCGGATTGCCAGGTGGAGTTGGTGTCTGAACGTCCGCCTGATGACATTGTTGAATATGTCGATTGGGAGATTGTCCATCACGCCCCGAACGAAGTCGCGGGGAATATGATCAAGGGGATTCTGGAAGAGGCAGGTATTGACGTTGTGTTGCGCTCGCACGGTATTAACGCGCTCGGTGGAATCAAGGAAGATTGGTCGGAGCCGTATTGGGGTGAGGTGCTTGTTCAGGCTGATGACTTGGAAAGAGGAAAAGAGATCATTGATGAGTACCTTGCTTCTCTGCCTGCAAACACCAGCGAAAACCAGACTTCCGAAGTCTTGGAGACTTCGGAAGTCTGAAAAGTAGGAGATTCCATTCGTGACTTATATGCGTTTTGTTTTCGTGGCGTTCAGTTTGATCATCGGGGCGAGCGTGGCATCTATTGCCGACTATCGCATCCAGCCGGGGGACCGTCTCCTCATCGCTGTCATCGGTGAAACCGAATACAACCAGTCCGTCACAGTCAGAGAAGACGGGAAGATTAGCTATTTTGGTGGCGATTTGCCGGTTGCGAGCAAGACACCAGAGGAAGTGCGCCAACAGGTTCGGGATATCTTGCAGGGACAAGGACAACTCAAGAATCCGATTATCATGGTATCCCCCATCCCGAGGGAAGGTGAGATTTTTGTGGGAGGTGCCGTCAAGGCCCCTGGGCGTTATCCACTCCTGCTGCAAGATGAAATCGGATTGTATCGGGCGATTGCGCTTGCAGGCGGTTTGAGCGAATTGGCGGATGTGAAGGGTGTGCAAGTGGTTCGTCAGGTGGAACACTCTCGGAACGGAGTCGAAGACTCTCGGAACGGAGATGAAACCGTAGAGAAATACGACCTATCGCCGAGCGAGGGGTATCAACCCATCCTTGTGAAGCGAGGCGATTTGGTCATTGTACCGGCGCTGGGACAGGTTGAAGTGCGAGGACAGGTGCATACAGAGGGTAAGATTTCCATTCGAGGTCGCATCCGGATAGACCATGCGCTCGCACGAGCGGGGGGGCCCGTTTATGATGAAGCAGACCTCTCTGCACTGGTGGTCGTGAGAGCCAGCGGCGAAAAAATCGAAGTCAAGGTTTCCGAGCAGTTTTGGCGAGATGTACAGGACGGAAACGATAACTATTATTTGTACGATGGGGATGTGCTTTACCTTCCCGATGCCTACAGGATCGAGAAGGTCTATGTCCTCGGTTATGTCCAAAATCCCGGTCCTCAAAAGGTTCGTGGGGCAGTAACCTTCATGCAAGCCATCGCCCTCGCCGGCGGCACAAAAGAAGAAGCTAACATCAAAGAGGCGAGAATTATGCGAAAAGATGGGACCGTCCAGGAGATTCACCTCAGGCGATATAACGATCGGAGGACGAACGAAGCGGAGGTCTTGCTTTATGGAGGCGACACCCTGGAAATCTCTAAACGGTTTCAGGTAAACTGGTCGTTGATTTTGAGTTTGATTTCTGTGACTTCTGTCGCGGTTGGAATCATTATTAGACGGTAACGTGGAACGTGATACGCTTTCCTAAATTTGGTGTTGACAAAGCCATTCCAAAACGCTATAATGAACGGGTCATTCAAAAAACGTGGTAGAAATGTTTCTGCGGCGTGAGAAATTAATATGAGGAGCTTTTATAAGCACTTAATTTCTTAACTGTACTTGGATATCATTGTTTACCATGATGGTTAAGTTTGGTGTTTGTTGAGGCTTCGAGCCTAAGTAGGGAAGTAAGCTAGGCGCTATGCGCCCGGTCAAACGTTCTGAAATCTAAGGACAGGCCTACTATGTATCCCGTTTGACCGAAAGGTCAATCACCTTCCTGTGTGTCCAGCAGAAGCGCTGATGGTTGATGAGAATGTTCGATTCGACTTCTATAGAGAACGGGCATACCTTGGCGAGGATAACAGTCTCCCCTTCAATGGGAGTGATAAACGCAACGGAGTATAAGGTGATTAAATTCACTTTATACTCCATCTTTGAATAGTTTTGAACAAGTTAAGGGAGGCAGGGGTATTATGGCAAGTAACAGAGGCGTCGCGTATATCAAGCCAGGGGTCGTCGAGGTTCAAAGTATTGACTACCCCAAATTAGTGTTGGGGAATCGCAAATGCGATCACGGGGTCATTCTCAAGATTGTTTCGACCAATATCTGTGGAAGCGATCAACACATGGTTCGTGGGAGAACGACAGCCCCCGCAGGTATCATTCTTGGACACGAAATTACCGGTGAGGTTATTGAAGCCGGTCGTGATGTCGAGTTCATCAAAAAAGGGGACCTTGTTTCAGTTCCTTTCAATATCGCATGTGGTCGGTGCCGCAACTGCAAAGAAAGGAATACAGGAATTTGTCTCAATGTGAACCCCGCTCGACCCGGTGCAGCTTATGGCTATGTCGATATGGGGGGATGGATCGGCGGCCAGGCAGAATATGTCATGGTCCCCTATGCGGACTTTAATTTATTGAAATTCCCCGACAAAGAGACAGCCATGGCAAAAATCAAAGACCTCACGTTGCTCTCGGACATTTTCCCAACCGGCTATCATGGTGCGGTCTCGGCGGGCGTTGGGCCGGGTACCATTGTCTATGTTGCAGGTGGTGGTCCTGTTGGATTAGCCTGTGCAGCTTCCTGTCAGTTACTGGGAGCGGCTTGTGTCATCGTTGGTGATATGATTCCTGAACGGTTAGAACAGGCACGTAGTTTCGGTTGTGAAACTGTTGACCTGAGAAAAGATGCAACACTCGCAGAGCAAATTGAACAGATTGTCGGTGAACCGGAAGTCGATGCCTGTGTTGATTGCGTTGGATTTGAAGCACGTGGTCATGGCACCGATGCCAATACGGAGAAACCTGCCACAGTGCTGAATGCAGTGATGGAAGTTACCCGTGCCGGCGGAGGCATTGGAATTCCAGGATTATATGTCACGGGGGATCCAGGTGCGGTTGATGAGAACTCGAAAATTGGAATGCTTGGCATCCGCATCGGTTTGGGTTGGGCAAAATCCCATCACTTCACGACAGGTCAATGTCCGGTTATGAAATATCATCGTGCGCTTATGAACTGCATCCTTTATGATAAAATCCAGATTGCTAAAGCGGTGAACGCGACGGTTATCACACTGGATGAAGCACCGCAAGGCTACAAAGACTTTGACAGAGGTGCGGCGAAAAAGTTCGTGATTGCTCCGCACGGATTGATAGCAGCATAAGAAATGAGGCGGCCCACAAGCGTTACATTTTACTGTTTGTTTCTCGGGCTGGCAATTGCGCCGGGGAAGGGTGAAACATACTTCGCTCTGCCGGATGCCGGAATTATCCAACTCAGCGTGGAACCCAGGCTACTTTGTCATCTTAGAGCAGGCGACAAAGTAGCGTGCCGATCCATTTGAAATACGCGTGGCATAAAACAGGAGGTTTCTAATGCAGCCTAAAAAGACAAGCGGGCAGGACCCGTTTGTGTTCACATATTGTGAGGATTTGCGTAGCTTGCCGCAAAAAGCACTTGACTTTGAGAAAGGACTACATGGCGGGTTTGCCATTGATAAGCGGCCCGACTATGGCCACATCTACTATGGTATGGCAGGATGTGGTTTGCTTTGCGTGAGTCCCGACCTGACAACGCAGAAGATAATCGAACTACCCCTGAAATTGGAGTCCGTTAACTTTCATAGCACAAAGATTGGTGATTTTGATGGCAAGCACCGCCTGTTCTTGTCGGCGAATAACGATGAGATGGTGGCAATAGTAACCTTGGAAGGCGAGATAGATTTTATCCTTCCAAAGCCCGAATTTGACGAATACGGTAAGGCGGAAAATGCCTACAAGCCGACCGACACGGTGTTGGAAGGGGGCAGGCTTTTTGTCACCGATGGTTACGGCGCAAACTACATTACGAATATCGATCTTTCTACCCGTCGCTGGAGTGGTATCTTTGGCGGAAAAACACAAAACCCCGAAGAGCACGGGAAGTTTGGGACTGCCCACGGTATGAATCGTACACCGCTTGGCAGCCACCTTGCCATCGCTGACAGGCCCCATTCGCGGTTCGAGATTTATACCTTTGAGGGCAGCTTCACTGCATCTTACGCACTGCCACCGGGCTCACGGCCTTGTGGCATAGATTACTTCAAGAGAGGTGACCGATGGTACGCCGTTGTCGGTAGCCTGGACGCTCCAGAAAAAGGCAGGCCGGCACCTATTTATATTCTTGATGGGACAACATACCAAGTGGTATCTACAATCCGTCCCAAGGAGGAGTTAGGTATTGAGCGTGCGGACCATATTCACAATGCGGTCTGGTATGAGTATGATGGACAGGCTTTTCTGATTTGTCAGAGCTGGAACCCTGGATACTATTACGTCTTGGAGCTAACCAGCTAAGTAGGCGATTACAAGATACGTGAGCAACCAATCCAGGAACGGCTTGTTTCAAAATTCCTAAAATGACCTATTTTTGAAACATGCCCTTAGCAAGTCTTGAGGAGGGGGATTTTGCCAAGATATAATCGATACTTTATCTTTGTTATCCTGTGTGCGATGACGCTGTATACATGGACTGTCGCCAATGGGGCTGATATTCGTGAAAACGCCGGAACACGGGCGATGGCATTTCTGAAGATTGGTGTCGGTGCCAGAGCCATCGGTATGGGGGAATCCCAGGTTGCGGACGCGGGCGACCTCTACGCTTCATACTGGAATCCCGCGGGACTCGCAAAAATTCAACGTCCGCAATTGGGTTTGATGCACAACGAATGGTTTGAAGGAATCAATCACGAATTTCTCGGTTTTGTGCAACCGCTCGGCAGTAGGGGGGCAATTGGAGGCAGCGTGATTTATCTCTCGTTTGGTGAACTCCAAGGACGCGATGCGGCAGGCCTGGAAACGAAAAAGTTCCGTCCCTATGACCTTGCACTCATCCTCTCTTATGCCCATCGGCTTAGTTCTGCTTTTTCTGTGGGTGCCAACGCAAAATGGCTGCGCGAACAGATTGACACCGATAACGCTCAAGTGATCGCGTTCGACATCGGCGGCTTATATGCTGTTCCCAACAGTCGTCTCACACTCGGATTCAACGCTCAACACCTCGGCACCAAAGCCACGTTCGTCGAGGAATCCTTTAACCTTCCTGTCAACATCAAAGTGGGTGCTGCATATAAACTGCTCAATGATGCCTTCACCCTTGTCGCTGATGTAAATCGTCCCTCCGATAACAATATCACGATTGGGTTTGGTGTCGCGTTCACTATATCTCAACTCCTCCACCTGCGTACAGGTTACAAATATACCATTGGCGGCAATGATTTGGGTGTTGCATCTGGCATTGCCAGTGGTATCGGATTCACCATTGAAGGCTTCCAAATTGACTACGCCTTTGCTTCCTTCGGGAAACTCGGTCCTGTCCATCGAATTTCTCTTACCTCAAGTTTCTAAATGATTTCACAAATCTTCCGATAATTCATGGCTCATTTCACTCCGTTGTCAATCGACAATTGACGATGAGAAGGAGGTTCTCAATGTATACGTCCGTCCAATACCCTGATGCGATAGAACCCCTGGTGCAGTTTATCGAGGAAACCGCACCTGAAAACATCTTGGAAAAGACGATCGAAAAACTCCGCTCTGGGGTCTCAACCAAGGAAATGTGTACTGCCTCCGCGTTGGCAGTCATCCGTTCCTCGGAGCTGCCGGAGGGGCATCACGGCGGTCCCTTACATCCCATCGCTGGGTTGTATGCGGTGAATCAGATCGCTTCGAGGCTGTCTGGGGAGGCTCGCTTTTTGCCTGTGCTACAAAATGTCGCTTTAGCCAATAAGCATATCCACCATCCCGCAATGGGTCCTTATCTACTGCCAGCATTTGAGCCGCTTGATGCGGGGGGGGTGGATGAAACCAAACGGGCATTCTTTGGGGCGGTGAGGATTAGCGCTGTCAACGCCGCCGACCATCACTTCCTCTGGCTCACTCAAAATTTACCTCGTGAGCAAGCCCTGGATGTACTCCTGACGGTGGCTATCCCCAAAAATCTGATTGATGACCATAAGTTCATCTTCCCGGTCTTTACCTGGAAATTTCTCGAATTAATCCATTGGGAGCATTCTCAGGTGATTCTGCGCGGACCGGTGCGCTATGTCTCACAGCCGCCGCGGGCAGGGGGAGTGAAGGAAATTTCAGAGTTAATCGAAAAACACCAACTGCTTTCAAAGCCCTTGCGTCAGACGACAGGAGCAGATGAAACCGAAGCTGTCGTTCGGCTGCGCGCGGGGCTGAACGGTTGTGACTTTGCCGATATGCCTTCTGTGACCGGCCGGGCCCTCGCGGATGGGCTTTCCCTGGAGGGGACCGGAGAAGCCCTTTCTCTCGCCGCTTCAGACCTTTTCTTGCGCGCGAATACCGGCAATCCCATGGACGTCCACATGAACACTGGAGCGAATGCCAGGCGTCACATCCTGCGCATCAACGGTGTCAGCCAAGAAAATAAGATTTTGGCACTCCTGCTGTGGAGCACGGGACCGGAGGTCAAACCTGCGGCGCATCGGCTTTCTCCCGAACCTCAACCAAATCCTGATGCCGTCGCTGCGATTCCTCGACAATCCCAGCAACAACTGTTGAGCACCATTCGGGAGGCGATTACTGCCAATGATGTCGAAGGCGCAATCACACGGGTGGAAAAATACGGAACGCTCCAATACGAGCCGCGGGCTTTAATCGACCTGCTTGCGGAGATCGCCTGCCAAGACAACTTTACGGAGATGCACGCCCTGAAGCACCATCAGGCAACTGTTGAAGAGTTCGAGACCACTCGCGCGCCTTTCGGTTTTCGACACCTTGTTGCCGCAGCGAAAGCGGCAGCGATTTCTTATGGAAAAGTTCAAGAGGTGTATGAGCAGGCGAAGGGGTTGTTAAAGGGGTGAGAAATAGGCATGTTTCAAATTCCTGTAATGGTCAAGATGATGATTGACAGTCAGCGGGTTCAAACCCCTCCCCCGGCCCCAATGGCATTAAGTTAAGGCGACGGAGACCGTCGAGAGCCTTGTTCCCACGCTCTGCGTGGGAATGCCGTTACGACGCTCCGCGTCAGCTAATTTCCTTAACTTAATGGCATTGTCCCCCGGCCCCTCCCCGATGCGGAGAGGGGAGCGAACTCCCCCTTCCCTCCACTCCCTCCCCGTTCCCCCCTGTGGTCTTTCCCCCCCTATGGTCCCCCCGCGGACGGGGGGACAGGAGTGGACGGGGGACAGAAGGGAGGGTCGGGGTGGGGGGGGAAGGGGGCCGGGGGGTTAGGTTCAGAGAAGTGTCAACCATCCTGTTGACTAGGGCGTGTTGACGAACTCGGGCAAATGCGCTCGTAGCCCAAGTTTCTAACTTGGCACCTCGTCCCCAACCAAGTTAGAAACTTGGGCTACAGTTGGATTGCGAAACAGTTCGTCAACACGCCCTAATACACATGTTTCAAATTCCCTGGAAAACAACTTGATACTTTGAGAGCAGGGAACCTGCTCACACACCAATCCGCAGTCCAGTAACGCCTCAATTCTCGGCCAAACACCGCCCAAAAACGTATAAAAAACGCGCTTCCGCATTTTTCCAAATCCACGAGCGGAAAGAACATCCTGGGACAGCGCGGCGCTCTTTATTTAGTGCGAAGAGCTGGGGCTCTTTTCCGGAGTCCTTTCCTTTGGTCGGTAGAGCCGCGAGCCTTTGTCCTCCCCACGGTAGCGTGGTGCCGAGATGACGGCCTTTTGGGCATCGGTCAACTCGTCGTAGAACGGCGGTGGCGTGTAGGTGCCCATCACCGACTCTGCCATAACGCCAGAGTTGTAGCGGATAATCACCGAACGTCGTTGGTGCTTGGCGACCCATGGCAGCGCCCCGTGCATCAGGCATTCCACAAACAAAATAGCATCGCCTGCCTTCGCGGGAATTGGGACAATTCGCTCCTGGTGCGCATGGTAAAGCCGGATATCGTCCGGGCACGGAAAGTTCGCCTTGTGACTGCCGGGCAAACAAGCGAAACCGCCATCTCCCGGCCCCACATCGGTCAGTTGAACAGCTATGTTTGTCATACCGCAATACATGCGACCGTTGCGATAGAGGAAACCGCGCGAACGGTCGTAGGGTTCGCCCCCCTCGTGGAACCAGAAGCCTTCCGCGCCCTCGTCCATCGTGATGATGCCGAGTCCCTCCAGCCGGAACCCGGGGCCCAGCAACTCCTCCAGGTAGAGCGTGAGTTTGGGGTGAGCGATCATCTCGCGGAACACATCGCAGTATGGCTTTTCCCATGTCAACATGCCGCCCAGGTCACCGCGACCGGTAGTGCCACGCAACGTTGTCGATTCGTTGGCAAGATCGTTTGGACGGATGCGGATGTTATCCGCGTGATGGTCGATGGCGGCATTGGCCGCCGCGACCGCTTCAGGTGACAGCGCGCCTTCTATGACCCAATAACCGTGTACGTCGAACAGATACTTCTCTGCTTCTGTCATTGCTTCTCTCTTCTCCTGATTTAGGGTTGCATGCGTTTATACCGACTTAGGAATTAAATTTCTCGTGTCCAGACCTGACAGATTTTGGAAACCTGTCAGGTCTGACGAATCGGTATTAGAGGGTCGCCACCGAAATCAGCCGTCAATCGACGAAAGAAGTGGGCTTTTGCTGATTCGGTGGGTCAATCGACTGAGCCATCTCTGAATCAACGGTCTTTCAAAAACTCACACCCATTTAACGAATCCGATACTTCTCGACGGCATCCATATCAAGGCGGATTCCTAACCCAGGTGCATCCGACAGCGTAATCGCCCCATCAGAGAGATTCATGCTACCGCCGGATAAATCATCAATGCGGATGTGCGGGAGTTCATCAATGGGCATCGTGCAGTTTGGAAGTGTACAGGCAACATGCGCGGCAAAGGTGGAGGCCACGCAGGAGCCGAAGGCGAACATCTGAACCCAGATGGGCAAACCAGCGGCTTCAGCGACAGCGGCGCTTTTGCGGATACCGGCGACATTCCCGCCCATGTTGACGGCGTCCACCGCATCCGCACGGATATTCTCTAAAATCCCTTGCGGCGAACCGAGATGCCGTGCGACAGGGACTTCCACCGCTTCCCGAAGCTGCCGATACCAGGATAAATCTTCAAATCGAATCGGGTCTTCGTAGACTTCGATATTGTATGGACGCAACGCTTGTGCGAGACGAAGCCCGGTCTCTAAATCCCCAAATTGTGTATTCGGGTCTACGCGAATTTGAAAGTCAGCCCCACATGCTTCAGTGATTAACCGTGCGGTTTCGACGATATTCCAACTTCGCGCCTTCAGTTTGTGGACGCGAAAGCCCATTTTGGCTGCCCTTTCCGCTTCGGCGGCTGTCGCTTCAGCGGGCATCGGCGGCGACCAATAGGCGAGTTCGACACGGTCTCTGAATTTTTCGCCAATTAACTTATATGCTGGCACACCCAACGCCTGTCCTGCCAGATCATAAAATGCGCACTGAAAGGCAAACGACTCGGAAGCGATGTCAATCTCCCAGAGGTTTACCCCCACGTATTTTTCTGCAATCGCATCCGCTTGGTCGGTAATGTTGCTATTGTGAGAATTGCTTTCACCCAATCCCGTCAAACCTTCGTCGGTGTGTACCCAGATTAAGGTTGTCGGATAATCAACGCCCCAGTGTTCCTGTATCGCGGGAACAAATGGGACGGACACGGTTCGGTATTCGATGTTTGTAATTTTCATCTAGCTTTTTTTCCTCCTGTCAAGATAAACTTCCGAAGTCTTTGAGACTTCGGAAGTTTGATTGCCGTCTTACTTTTTGGAACGCAAATTCGTATTAACCGCTATGGCGTTCGGCGTCGATGTTGCCGCCGATGTCCTGAAAGATTATACGGATTGGCATCATGGGTGTCAACAGAAAAGTTGATGGTCAGATATTCTCTTTGACAATTTTGCAAAGCTGTTATATACTCTATACCCGCAGCATTGGGTTTAATGAATTGTCGAGGGTTGCAAATCTTTACATCTTGCATTCTGTCTGCAACAATGTGCTGGTCTATGGGATAGGCGATGATCCGTTTGCCGTAGACCTTGCTGGTAAAATGGCAACGACATGGAGTAAACTGAAAGCGGTACGATAAGCCACAGAAGGAGTTTAACCCGCCATGGAAAACATCGAAAGTAAACTCGATCAATTGGAACGAGACGGTTTTATCCTGATCGAAGGCGCACTCTCGCCTTTGGAGACAGAACACGTCCGGCAACGCATCAACTACGCTCGTGAGCAAGGCTGGGAAGAGGGACTCAACGCCGTCGGCAACATGTGGTTCGACACGCTGCTTGACCGTGAGCCGGAGACGTATGCGCCGTTGGTTGGGCCTCCCAGCATTCGCCCAATTCTCGAAGGAATGATGGGCAAACAGTGTCAACTCCGGAGCTTTCGCGCCCATATCAATCCGGGTCCGTATCTTCAAGAATGGCATCTCGATTTCTACGGCTACTGGCAAGAAAAACGAGAAGCGGCAAAGTATCGACTCACCGTGCCGCCGATTGGCATGAACACGACTTTCTATTTCCAGGACAACGGCCCCGGACTCGGGCATCTCAAGTATGTTAAGAACGGACATCTCATCGAGCCTCCCTACCTCTACCCGATGGACCGTCCGAAATTCGAGGCGTGGTGCGAGGCGCAGGAACATATTATCCTCTATCCAAAGGCGGGTGACTGCGTGGTGTTCATCAATCACATCCCCCACCAAGGTGCGAAGGAACGCGACGATATGGAACGCAGCAACGTCGTCTGCCACTACCAGGTCACACCGATGTACGAGGGCATCTGGCACGTGTCCCGTCCACGAGGGTATGCAGGAACGTTTCCGTTCGCAAAGAAATAGGAATTAAATCTGCGCCACGAGGCTGCTTTATCCGAATGATGCACATCTCTCATTATCAATCTCCTTGTGAGGTCATTCTCTCATGTCGATTATACCGGCACAGATGAACCCAGACCTGACTCCAGACCTGGAACGCGAAGTCGCTTTCTTCCTCAAATGGGGCTACCTTGTGGTCGAAAACGCCTTGACACCAGCGCAACTTGAAGACCTGTGCAACGCCCTTGACGAGACCTTTGATCGGCTGAAGACCCCGTTTACAGGCGAATTGTTGGAACAAGATGAGCGTTTCGGTTTCCTGATTGACAACCCGCCCGTCCTGACGCGCATCAAGGCGATTTTGGGCAATTGCGTCCAACTCCACAGCGCGACCTCCCGCGTGACGCAGCCGGATGAGCCGGATCAGAACTGGCATCGCGATGGGCCGTGGCCGATGGACCCGAATGGCACACCTTATGGCAGCCTTCCGGGACAAATCAATTGCGGCTACTATCTCGACGAAATCACGATGGAAAACGGCCCGATTGTCATCGTGCCGGGCAGTCAGCGGGTGCTGTTTAAGCCGCCAGAAGGACATCCCAGATTCCCCGACGAAAAATACATCCTCGTTCAGCCGGGTCAAGCCGTGTTGTTTGACGGCTGGATTTATCATCGTGGTGCGGCAAACAAATCCCAACAGCGTCGTCGTGTCTGCCTGATGTGCTATCAGAATGCGTGGATGAAATCGCGAGAACCGTTCGATGGCCCGCGTGTCACAAAGCTGCGTGAGGAAGGCTCGCCTGAACGCAAACTGTTGCTCGGTGGGATTCCTAAGTGGTGAGATGTAAAATGTGAGGCTGGCATTCAACTTAGGCTTGGCGACCGGGACACCGACCAACCCGTTTAAGAATTGGTAAGAAAGGTTTTTCAAATGAAAAAACAGGACAATGGTAACATGCAACAGCGCAAACCACCTCTGGGCAACCCCGGATTGATGGCAAGGTATCGTCATGAGAAGGAAGATAGCCTCCCGGGTTCCATTGTGAAGGGGTTCGTGGTGTCGTTGGGCTCAATTGAGGAAAAGGAGGGCGTTGATTTCGATACAGCTTCGCCTGCCCAATCCAAGGAATACCAGTGGTTGTGCCTTCACGCGACAAAGGAAAATGATGAGAAATTCAGCGTTTGGTTGCTCACCAGCGGCTACCCGTCGCGGACGCTCGATTTGGCTCGCAGGATGACGGCACGGTATATTTTCCAAGAAGGAGACAGTGAACTGCTCGAATTCCGTGATAAATTCACAGGCGAAGCCGTGCTTCCTGTCGTTGGTGCCTGGCAGTATCTGATTCCTCATGCAGCAGCAGGCTTGCCGCAGGGTGAAATCTTTCCACGGCAGGTTCGGTATCTGGGGCATTTGTATCTGCTTGATGGTGTCGAAGTTGCATCCACCGTTCCCTCGGTCCCAGATGCCAATGTGCTTGCGCTTCGCCCCGATGCCCTTATCGGCCCCGCTTACAACACCCGGCAAAAAGACGAAACGCGCCGCTACGACGGTTCCGACTACGAGTTGGTTCGGCTGACCCAAGCAGATTACCATGAAATGATTGAGGCGGGAATCAACTGTTTGCGAGTTGATGCCGAACAGGTGAAGTTTATTGAGCGCTGCCCTGTGTTCTATTGGGGTATTGGTGGTGATGCAATCCGTTATCCAGAACACCTCTACCTGAGTAATTATCTGGGACCGGGCATCTTCCTTGACGAACCGGCGGTCGTAACAAGAGACCATCTGATTCGCCCCAGACTCAAGAATGACGAGGAGTTCAGGAAGTCCTTGACACCGCAGATTGCGCTTGAGGCATTCAAAACGTACTTCCATCAAGCCAGATGTGAAGGCGCACCGACGAACTTGCTCAAGGGCTTGGCGGCACGACCGGATGTAGATTTGGGAGACATGGCCTTCCTCCAGCAGAACCTCTTCAGTTGGGAAACAATGGTCAGTTCAGCGGCGTACCAGTTGACGGCGGATGTTGATGGCCCACCTTCCGCCATGGTTTTTGAACCCCCTGGACGCTTTGGCACGCTACGGACGCTTCCTGAGATGAACATGGCCTACGGTTGCCAAATTCCGATCGACGACCCGAAAAATCTGGCGGGCATCATCTATGGGTTTTTGCGAGGTGCGGCTCGATGTGCACATAAGGGCTGGGGCATGAGCATCTACGGACAGTTCGACCCTTCAGACGCCTTCTGGTTTCAGACCCATGCCTATGACCTGGGGGCAAGGTTTTTCCTCTATTGGGACACCCACCAACTTGCCTGTGTTCCCTATCCTGAATATCTCGCCTTGTCGCGCAATTTAAGCACCCATGTAGAACGTCACCCCCGCCGGGATTTGAAGGGCAGGGGCGAAGGGACCTCGTCCCTACTGACCGCGGCAGAAGTTGCCATACTCCTTGAGCCGGGCTACAATTTGGGGCATGTTTACATGGGCAGAGGCAATCTCTGGGGATTGGATGAACTGAATCTGGAACGGAAAAATCGGCACGGCGTCAAGTACCGCGTTGTGATGCACAACTTCTTTGTGGAAATTGAGCGGTGCATCCGGCTCGGCATCGCGTACGACCTTCTGTGGGCGCTTGACAATCTGCCGCTCTCTGGCTATCGAGAAGTGGTTCACGTCAGAGAAGAGGGTCAGGTTGAAGTCCATTCTCATGGGAAGCGGGAGTTGCTTCAGGGCGCAAGGATACCCACCCGTCCAGCGGGGGAGCCGCCACAACTTACCGTTGAGCTATCACTCGCCGGTGGGAAAGCGCCGTTGGAGGTCACCGCTTGTGCGACAATTCTCGAGCGCTCCGCGCCGGTCTATTACACATTAGGCGCGGATTCAACGGGTGTTCACCGGAACGAGATGGCGCTTTGGGAACTCTTCGGACCGGAAGAAGAACAGTATCGGTTTCTAAACAGAGAAGCCGTTTCAACCCATAAAAGCCTCAATGGCCACAAATCCACAACGGAAATCCGCTTCAGAATCGAGCGCCCCGGGGAGTATGGTCTCCGTGTGGCAACGGTGGACATGGCAGGGCGGACAGCGGTCGTCTGGAAGTCGATTACACTCGAATAGGAAGGCCTCTGTTGTGCTGTCAGTTGTATTTCTGAATTGAACGGTGCAGACATCGCGAACCTCCGTTTTTATACCAATTTGCGTTTCAATCGGAACAAAATTCGACGAGGGTCCGTAGTGGCGACTTCAGTCGTTCCGAGGCGTCGTGAACGTTCACGACGTTTCGGAACGGTGGACAAGGGCTACCTATAAATTCATCAACCATTCCTCGCGTGAAATGCCCCCATCTCTCAAAATGCGACGAAGCAAATCAACGCTTATGTCCGCTTGGTGCGGATTCGGAAGCGTAAGTTTTACGGTCCCTCTGACCATGAACTCATGCTTTTTGCCCGTGAACGGCCCGGAAAACCCGAGTTGATGAAGTCTCTGCACTAACTGGCGTCGCTTGACTGGTGTCAAACGTTTGCTTCTCATGAACGACCTCTTTTAAGACATTGTTGAGATCTATATCTTCGACAACAGGCAAAGGGTGGTTAAGTTTAAGTCCTAAAAGTATCCATTCCTCTAAGACCTCCCGCAACTGCCGACGGCAAGCAGTTTCCGTTCGGGCGTTTGCCCATACTCCCTCAAAGCCGGGAATGTTTCCATAAACGGTTCCATCTCGCAATTGCTCAAACTGTGTCCGCTTCATAGCGGCTCTGATATAATTACTTATCATTTGTTAATCTCCTTCTTTCAGGTCTTTGGGGATGGCGAAATGTAGAATAATCTCAAACAAGATCGTTTTCCTTTAACCATTCATCAAACGTTTGTATCTTGCATCTTGAATCCTGCATCTTGCATCTTGAGTGCCGAATTATTGCCTGTCAGAAAAGCGTAATTTATACCCGTGCAAAGTATAGCGAGCGTTTCGCCAGTTGTCAAGGGGCGAGCATCCGAGAAGAGGCCCAGTCATGTTGAATCGTCGGGTTAGGCAAACCAGTAGGAATACAGACTGGCCCCCTTCAGTTGGAACCGCAGCCGTACCTCTTTCCCCTTCAGCGCTTCTAGCGTATGATTGAACAGCACACACGCATCCAGCCTATCCCCTGTGATAGGGGTAGACGTGTAATCCTCCAACGGCGCGCCCTTATCATCGGTGATTGCAACGACGACGTAGCCTTTACGCCCATCCACGTTGACGTGGAGGGGCCGGCCATCAAGCATCAACGGTTTGGTCAGTGTATACCCTTCCTCGTCGCCTGCGTCAAGGGAAACAAAACCATCCCGTCTTAACGTTGCCAGCCCTAGCATGGATTTGTGCTTTCGTTCATTCCGATAGATCGGAATCTCGCTTCGTTCAACCTGCTTGAATTTTCTGCCGGTGTGTGGCCCATTGACGCCACCGTAATAGAGGAAGAGCTGCTCCTCGCGCGTGATGAAATTCTGGCTAATCCGAACCATGCCATCCTCCCAACTCCCCGGCTGCCCGAGTGGCAGAAAAGTCTGCCGATCCAAGACACGCTCCCAATTGATACCATCGCGGCTTGTCGCCAGCGAGGTGTCGATGGTGCCATCAACCCCTTCTCGATACATCCAAACCATCCCCAAATACATGCCCTCGTACAGATTGACCGGCATGCCGTAGAACTGCGTACCGGCCTCATCAACTTCATCGCATTCAAAGACCCGTTTGGGTTCGCTGAAGTGAATACAGTCGTCACTTTCGGCGCGAGCAATTTTGCGACCGCCTGCGCCAAATCGACCAAACACAACGTACTTTTGTCGTTGCTCATCCCACACCAGGGATTGGGTGGTGTCACTACCGAGCGGAATGACCGGATTTCCTTCATAATTGGTCCAGTGAATGCCGTCTGGCGAAAACGACACCCACATCCCATCGCCCTCACCTGAGCCCCAGAGCAGACGCCCGTCGGTGTGCTTGACGAACACGTCCAGCCCCCCATGTTCCCAGTAAAAGCCTTTGTAGCGACGTGTCGGGTCTGTCTCACGCGCATCATAAAGGACAGCCATCCCTTCACAGTTTGTCCGCCCCACGTCAACAAGATTGTTCGCCGTACTTCCGGCGAAATCCACCTGATTGAGAACCGGTTTCTCCCAATGCACCCCGTCTATCGATATGGCGTAAGCGAGGAGGGTGATATTGCCCAGCGCCTTCCGTTGACGAACCTCCACCATTCGGTCAGCGTAAGGCCCCGTGAGATACCACATCTTGAAAAGTGAGTCCTGCGGGTTATAGAGAACTGTGCCATAGAGCGATGCGACGGTTTCCCACGGATTCTCCCCGCGCAGAATGGGATTCTCTGGATGGCGGCGCGGCTGGTGCATTCGGCGATAAAGCCCTTCAATGCGAGTGATGTGATGCAGGTCCAGAAAAAGGTAACGGTGTTGCATGTGTAAACTCCTTTGGTTCATACGAGTTTTTCAGTTAGTTCCCTCGCCCTCCGTCAAATCCCTTCCTTATTTCTCCTCCCCTTGTGGGAGGAGATGTCACGAAGTGACAGAGGAGGGGGAGGAGAGGGTTCGGGTGAAGGGGGAATTGGGTGGTTTGGTGGTTGGGTTGTGAGGTGGTTTGTTCCCCAACGCCGTCTTTCTGAAAGAAGAAGGCAACCACCCAACCATCGAACCACCCAACCACCTCATGTCCCCTCACCCCGGCCCTCTCGAAGCTGGGCGCCCTCTGGGCACGGCGGGGAGAGGGAGGAAGACAATTTCTCCGTCACGCGAAATTCAACGCTAACCGAAAAACTCGTATGGTTCATGTTAAAAATTAGTGACATGGTTACTGACCGTCACTTCGCCGATTTGCCGGATGGCCTCCTCATAGACCACTCGAAGCGGAATGCGATGTTGCTCGGCGAGGCGTTTACAGTCTTCGTATTCGGGAACGGTTTTGATGAGCCGGTCCCCCCAATGTCCCCGTTTTGCCCGAATCACTCCCCAACGTGTGTGGACTTCGATAAAGTCGCGGGAGAGTTTGGTTCTTTCAATGAGGTAATATCTGACGCCAAATGTCGTCGTCTCTATGAGAAGGGTCTCGATCAGCGCGTCGCGAAGATCGGGTGTGGAAAGCAGGCTCAGTTTGGTCGCCGGACGCCCTTTCTTCATAAAAATCGGCGTCAGGAAAACATCAATCGCGCCACGCTCAAACAGCTTTTCCATCAAGTAACCCGTAATCTCCGGTGACATGTCATCCAGGTTGGTTTCGATTACATAGACCTGATCGCCCTCAGAGGCGTTTTTTTTTCTCCGATAACAAGGCGTAAGAGATTCGGTCGTTCCTCAAGGTCGCGCGTCCCCGCGCCGTAGCCGACTCGATCGATGATAAACTCTGGCATTGGGCCAAAGCCACGCGCCAGGGTGGTAACGATTGCCGCGCCCGTCGGGGTCACCAACTCCTTGCGAATCTCGGTTTGCCTGACAGGCACCCCGCGCAATAACTCCATCGTTCCCGGCACAGGGACTGGCATCAATCCGTGGGCGCAACGGACAAAGCCGCTCCCCAGGGCTAACGGTGAGGCATAGACCTCGTCGATTCCCAACAGGTGCAATCCAATCACCGCTCCAACAATGTCCACAATTGAATCGATGCCGCTAACTTCGTGAAGGTGAACTTGCTCCTTGGGCATGTTGTGGACTTTCGCCTCCGCCTCTGCGAGCCGGTCAAAAATCCGCTTTACTGGCGCAATAATCGCCTCCTCGAGCTCGCTCCGGTCAAGGATAGCGAAAATATCCGAGAGGTGGCGGCTCGGCCCATGACCGTGCGCATGATGATGAGGTTCATGGGTGTGGTTGTGAGGGTGGTGATGATGTGCATCGTGATGAGGTGTCTCGTGAGAATCCGCTGCCGATTCCGCATGGGAATCATCGTGTTCGTGCGCTCCCCCCTCCCCCTCAACTGTGGGTGGGGGCATCTCAACTGTTTTCACAATTGCGCGTGTTCCGGTAATGCCATGTTTGGTTACCTTCTCAAAACTCAATGTAAATTCGTCCAGCTTTAATTTTGCCAATTCCGCGTTCAGGGCATCCGGGTTGACGCCGGCATCGACTAACGCGCCCAGCGTCATATCTCCACTAATGCCTGAAAAGCAGTCAAAATATGCGATTTTCAATTTATGCTCTCTCTTTCAAATGCCTTTGGGGGCAGGATTAACGATTGAAGCGTGAAACGTGAAACGTGATATACCGATTCCTTCCATCCTTCCTTTTCTTCCGGTTTCTGAACGGGCGAGCCGTGCTCGTGTAGGGATAGGTAGATTCCTTTTGAAATTGCAA
>CAZOAL010000030.1:0-94404 GCA_964577695.1 uncultured bacterium
TTGCGGCATAGCGAACCCAAAAGTTTAAACAATTAATTGGAACTTACTTAAGTAATTATGAATTAATAATTATGAATTCTGAATGGAAGAAAGTCGCACGCAACGCGGGGGAAATGCTAAATGCTAAATGCTAAATGCTGACTGTTTTTCATTGAGCATTCATCATTGTATTCTCTTCAGCATTTCTTCCCATTTATCATTGAGAATTCATCATTCATAAGTACTTATTATACCATTTCTCAACCTTCATTGTAAATTCTTAGTGCGCTGTGATAATAACTCTGTTGAAAGGATTGGAAAGATGTGCTATACTAACGAACAAACATCGACTTAGAATGGATGACACGAGGAGAACCCGTGATTTCCTGGCTTGGTGAAAAAAAACGGAAGTACCTGAACGGATTGGATCGGCGAACGACGATTGTCTTGCTCGCTTCGGCTTTATTGCTGACGCTGCATCGATATTATAGCCACAGGAAAATCTTCCAAGTGTACTTCGAGGGATACTTTGTTGACGACCCCCTCAAGGAGATTTACCCGTACTACTACTGGTTTTTGACAAGTGGGATTACCTTGCTGCTCCTGCCAATGCTCGTTGTGAAATTCGGTATAAAGGATCGGCTCCGCGACTACGGTTTTCGCTTGACGCATGGTAAGCTGGGATGGGGATTTGCTATCGGTGGCTGGATACTCATGATTCCGCTCATGATTCTTGCGCTGCAACTGTTCCCCTCCTTTCAACAGAAATACCCACTTTGCAAAGTCGCCGGAACCAGTTGGAATACCTTGATTCTGTACGAAATTTCGTATGGAATCTATATGTTCTCCTGGGAATTTTTCTTTCGCGGGTTCATGCTTTTTGGGCTCGAGCGGCAATTCGGCAATTATAGCATTCTCGTTCAGACCATTCCATTTGCCGTGATGCACTACAGCAAGCCGTTTTCGGAGGCAATGGGCTCCATCGTCGCGGGGGTGCTGCTTGGCATCTTTGCTTTTGAAACGCGCTCTTTTATCTATGGGGCAGCCATCCATTGGTTTGTTGCCATGACGATGGACCTGTTAGCACTTGCATGGAAATAAGGCATTTAGAAACCTCCCCGCTTTGCGGGATTTCGCTTCGCTAAACTTGACACGCTTGTAGGGAAGGATGGAAGGATGGAAGGAATTGGAGAGTGGGGATGGAAGGATGGAAGGAAGCGAGGGGGTAAGGGAGCGAGGTTCACGTTTCACGTTTCATTCTTCCAATCTTCCAATCTTCCATTCTTCCACTCCTTGGGTTGAGCCTGTCGAAACCTTCCATCCGTCCAAAGTGTCAAGTCATTTTCCCATTCTGCCAAAATGTCTTGATATTTTTTTATCGATTGGTTATCATACGTGATAACCAACTCATCAGTTCGTTTACATCAGATCAAGGGTTGATGAGGTATCATTAATATTTGGAGGTATGCAGTGAATAGTAAAATCTTTCCACCGGATCAGACCCATTACCCGATTGGGAATGCTCATGTGAGCAGCATGGAACAGTATCACCAAATGTACGAAGAATCAGTGACGAACCCGGAGGGATTCTGGGCAAATGTCGCTGAGAGGATTACATGGTTTAAGAAATGGGAGAAGGTTCAAGAGTTTGACTTTGTGAAAGCCAATCTCAAGTGGTTCGAGGGCGGAAAGTTGAACGTCTCCTATAATTGCCTGGATCGCCACGTTGAATCTGGACACGACGACGCAACCGCCCTGATTTGGGAAGGTAACAACCCGGCAGAGGATAAAACGTTTACCTACGGCGAATTGTTGGAGGAGGTAAAACGTTTTGCGAATGTGCTCAAGGTCCAAGGCATTCGCAAAGGCGATCGCGTTTGTATTTACTTGCAGATGATTCCCGAGCTACCGATTGCTATGTTAGCCTGCGCCCGCATTGGCGCGGTTCATTCTGTCGTCTTCGGCGCGTTTTCACCGGAATCATTGCAGGCTCGCATCAATGATTCTGCGTGTAAGTTGCTGATTACACAGGATGCGGCTGTCCGCGGGGCACGGAGCGGCCTTCCCATGAAAGCCAATGCGGATGAGGCAGTGGCTGAATGCCCGTCGATTGAGCATGTCATTGTGGTGCGTCGAACCGGCGATGCAGTGAATCTCAACCCGACGCGTGACATCTGGTGGCACGAAGCAATGGCAAACGCCAGCAATGATTGCCCACCTGAGGAGATGGACGCCGAAGACCCCCTGTTTATCCTTTACACCTCTGGTTCGACGGGTCAACCCAAAGGCGTCCTTCACACCACCGGCGGATACCTCGTTTACACTTCCTACTCACACGAGGTCATTTTTGATTACCACGAAGGGGATATTTACTGGTGTACTGCCGACATCGGGTGGATCACCGGGCATTCTTACATCGTGTATGGTCCGCTTGCCAATCGCGCAATTAGCGTCATGTTTGAAGGCGTCCCCAACTATCCCGATTTTGGTCGTTTCTGGCAGGTCGTGGAGAAACACAAAATCAACATCATCTATACCGCTCCGACCGCCTTGCGCGCATTGATGAAAGAGGGAAATGAGTGGGTTAAGAAGTATGATCGTTCGACGCTCAAACTTCTCGGCACCGTTGGTGAGCCGATTAAGGAACCCGAATGGCTCTGGTATTACAACGTTGTCGGGGAAGGGCGATGCCCCATCGTCGATACGTGGTGGCAAACGGAGACCGGCGGAATTTTGATTACCCCGCTGCCAGCAGCAACGCCATTAAAGCCAGGTTCTGCAACGCTTCCTTTCTTTGGGGTAGAACCTGTGATTCTGGATGAAGCTGGAAACGAGATCAAGGGCAACCCCGCGCGTGGATACCTCTGTATCAAATCCGCGTGGCCCGGCTTGATGCGGACGGTTTACGGCGACCATGAACGCTTCCGGCAAATCTATTTTGACCGTTTCCCCGGCTACTATCTGACGGGTGACGGCACCCTGCGCGACGAGGACGGTTACTACTGGATCACCGGACGTGTGGACGATGTGTTGAACGTCTCTGGACATCGCTTGGGAACGGCGGAGATTGAAGGCGCAATCGGTCAACATAAATCCGTTGCTGAAGCCGCAGTAGTCGGCTTCCCACACGAGATTAAGGGACAAGGCATCTACGCTTATGTCACGCTGATGAGTGGTGAGTCTCCCTCAGATGGGATTGAAACCGGAATCAAGCAAGAGGTTCGTCGGCATATTGGTCCCCATGCCACGCCTGACAAGATTCAGTTCACACCTGCGCTGCCCAAAACCCGCTCCGGCAAGATTATGCGGCGCATCCTTCGCAAGATAGCCGAAGGAGACATTACCGATCTCGGGGATATATCAACACTTGCTGACCCCTATGTTGTCGATTCCCTTGTTGAAGGGCGGAAGTAAAAATAGGTATTAGGGATCAGGTATTAGGTGTTAGGTGTTAGGGCAATCCTAAACCTAATACCTGAACCCTGATGTCTGAAATCTTCAAAGGGAGGTGAATTTGATGAAAATGCAATCTGAGAAGAAACCGATCATTAAGTACACGCCAGCGGGTGAGCGAATTGAAATCTCCCCCTATATCTGGTCGGTGATGCACGGTGCGCCCCCACGCTACCTTGAGGATGAAGATGAGGCCATCGACCTTGCGAAAAAACTCGGGTGGAAGAGCGATCCGCGTTGCTATGCACCTCTCAAACCAGTGAGTGATGAGGAAATGGAAGAGATTCATCGACTCTTGCGGAAACATGGCATCGACCCGGATGAAATCGATCGAATTTTGGACAATGGAGGCGGGACGTTACCCGGTTGGGATGGCAAGAAAAAGACGAATTCAGATAACGAAACGCAAGCATGAAGCCAAAAGACATCAACAGCAGTTGCTTTCATCAACGTATCAGTATACCGATGTTATTGCTCGTGTTGACTCGCCAACAAGTCTCATGGCTGATGATGGAACGGGGCGGTTTTACCTGCCGACGGTAGATCGCTTTCAACGTTTAACCCCTTATTCTCAGCCAATTGGCATGGTGTTCGTCGACGGTTCGTTCCTCACCGTCAAGGAGATCTTCCGCTACGATTACGCCACTGAAGATGATGCTGAACCGAGTCTCTTTCGATTAGAATTTAGCTATCATTATCAAATCCCTCATCGTGGGTTCTTCTTCCGATATGATTCCCATCCCGACATCGGAGATCTGGCAACCCATCCGCTCTATCACCTGCACGTTGGCTGTTGGCATGCGGGGGATGACAAGTTACCTTCCTTGCCGCGTTTTCGTGTGCCGCCGGTGACGCTGGAAGAGGTATTGGAATTGACAATTGACAATCGACAATTGACAATCGACAATTGACAATTGACAATCGACAATTGACAATCGACAATTGACAATTGACAATTGATAGGCACTTTAGCACACTTTGTTTACTTTACTTATTGAGGAGGTATGTCATTTGCCATCAGCGCAGAAGATTGTGGACGAATTAAAAAAATGGAAAGTGACCCATGTCGTCGGTTTGCCCGATAACGGCACCGCACGAGTTTATGAGCGACTCCATGCGGAGGCGGATGTGGATGTCATCACCGTTAGCCGTGAAGGAGAAGCATTCGCCATCGCATCAGGCTTATATGCCGGTGGGAAGCAACCGGTGGTCTTGATTCAAAATACGGGGTTTCTGGAGTCAGGGGATGCCATCCGAGGCACCGCATTCAACATGCGGATTCCTTTAGTCACGCTGATCGGTTATCGGGGGTATCAAACCATGCGCCCGGATAGTCCTCGCCTGGACACCGCGGCGACATTCTTAGAACCGACGCTTGAAGCGTGGGGATTCCCCTACCACAAGATCGAAACAGACGATGACATTCCGTCTATCAGTGATGCGTTTCGGAAGGCTCAAGAGACATCAATGCCAACTGCCGTGTTGCTTGTTGGAATCTGCACATAGATTTTGATATGTGAAATGTGATGCGTGAAACGTGAATTTAGGATTAGCTTGGGGCTTGTCATTTCCCATCCAGGGGGAAGGGAAGAAAAGGAAGAAAAGGAAGGAATGTCCTTACTTCCCTTCCTTCCTTTCCTTCCTCTCAATGGGCAATTTCCAGCCTAAATCGGTATAAGATCTAATACCCAATAGAGTTAGAGGAAGCATGGCTGAAACCCACTTATCAGATAATGAAACGAAGTCTCAAACATTAGCGGATCAAGTTGAAAAGCGTATCCTTAGCAGAACCATTAAACAGATCGATCAACAGATTCAACCCGGCGAGTTTGTATACCCCGCTTATGAAGACCTCTCACTGGTCAATATTTCTGCAACGTTGCTGAAGCTATTTGGCATCCGCATCCCTGGTCATCCCGCTTTACCTGATGAACTGGTCGAAGGACAAACAGAAGGCATTCGGAAGGTGATTGTCTTCCTCGTTGACGCGCTTGGCTATAAACAACTGGTGCCGGTACTTGAGTCACAGCCGAACCTGATTCTGAACGAGTTAATTCGTCGGGGTCGATTTGCCCCATTGACTTCGATTTTCCCTTCAACCACGACGGCGGCGCTGACAAGTTTTCATACCGGCATGACTCCGCAAGAGCACGGTATCCTTGGTTATCATCTCTTTCTCAAAGAATACGCGACCGTCGCGAATATGATTGGATTTTCCCCCATCTACGAGTCGGAGGATTTTCGTCTCCTTCAGATGGGGCTTGACCCACAAAAGTTACTGGGTGTTAAAACGCTCTATCAACGCCTGACCAATGCGCGGCTGACTTCGCACGTTTTGATTAAACATGCGTATAAAGCAAGCCCATTATCTCAGATGTTTTATGCGGGCGTCACGAAAGTTCATGGCTTTGTGAATTCATCAGATATGTTTGTGGCGCTCAGACGGCTGATTAAAGAGAAGCCTGATGAACGCGCCTGTATTTTTGTTTACTGGGATGCGATTGACTCCATTGCTCACCTCTACGGTCCCAACAGTGAGGCATTTGTCGCCGAAGTCTGTAATTTGTCATATTCCTTAGAACGGGAGTTGATTCAGCATGTTGATTCCCAAATTGCGGGAACAACCCTGCTCATTTTAACAGCCGACCATGGTCAAATCACGGTCCCAGAAAGTGGGCTCTTGCGGGTAGACCGGTATCCGGCAATCAAAGATAACCTGTTGCTCCCTCCAACGGGCGATTATCGCGCAGCCTATCTCTACGCGAAGCAAGGCAAACTCGACATACTACGCACCTACCTGAAAGATTACTTTTCGGAGCAGCTTGTCACACTTGATTCGACCAAAGCATTAAATCTCGGGCTCTGGGGGCACGGCGCTCTCAACGCCCAGGTATGTGATCGCATGGGAAATCTCGTGGTGATGATGCGCCACAATTGCGCTTTTTATTCGCCTGTTACGGATAAGCCGTATATCATGGGAGGGAAACACGGCAGCTTGACCCCTGACGAAATGCTCATCCCCTTTCTGTGTGTGAGACTCGGATGACTTTCATGCGTTGTCACAACACAGGGGGATGGTATGCTATACTGCGAAAGGGCATAAATGACTGCAAGATGCAAAGCCATCGTGGTGTCAGTTATGACCTACCGCGGTATCTCACGTAATCGTTGAGAAACATTCGATATGAATCTTGAATGTCCGCTAGGCGAGACTCTTCGACCTGAATCCTGAATCTCTAACCATGCTGTATTTTCATTCAGAAACGGTATTAGGGCGTGTTGACTAACTCGGGCAAATGCGCTCGTAGCCCAAGTTTCTAACTTGGTGCCTCGTCCCCAACCAAGATAGAATCTTGGGCTACAGTTGGATTGCGAAACAGTTCGTCAACACGCCCTAGATTCGGTCCTACACCCGGAGGCTGCCGATGAAAAGACCGCCTTTTATATTTATCTGTTTATTCTTGAGTCTCATGGTTTCAACTGCACACGCTCAAGACGGTATCCCTTCTCACGCGGTTGATGGAGGGTATCTCAAAGAGTGGTTGGTGCTTGGTCCGCTCTCCTCCGGGTAATTACTCACCTGTTGTCTGACTGCGAAAAACACCCTTGATAATGACAGCAATCGGTGGTAAAAGAAAAGGGTGAAGAAGAAACGATTCACCCGACCTTTCCTTGAAGCGATGAGCAAGGAAGCACTCATCGACGGGGTGCTGATCTTCTTGGGGATACCCCTGTTGACCCGTCAGAACTCGTCGCTGCCACTTTCATCACACCTTCGCACGGTTGCGGGATGATCTCATGATTTAATCATACTCCATCAGTTCCAGGCTCATAGCGAAATTCGTCTGACGACGACTCAAAACCGTGAACTTGCGTTTTGACCCAATCTTCAGTTCAAGGCGAGCGAAGAACGTCTCGTCGTACTATCAGGATGACTTCAATGAAACAAAAAACTGGCTTCAAACAGCAGCGCGTTCTACTCAGTGTGATGACGGTGATGCTCATCTGTGCCCTGCTCAGTTGTGACCAGATCCAACAGCTTGTCACCCCGGGCGGCGGGCCATCTGCCATCAAGGTCGGCATGGTCATGGAACTGCCAGGCCAGATCGCCGGACAATACGGCACCCAACTCGCCGTCGCTCAGGTTAATCAAGAGGGCGGTATCTTCGGCACGCCCCTCGAACTCGTCGTCAGAGGCAACGACGACAACCCCGACCGCTCCCAACTGGCGCAAACGCGGGGCTACAAAGGGGCGACGTCGGTGCTGAATTACGACGCGAACCGTCACCCGACCAAGAGCGCGGTCATCGTGCGCATCCAGGGCGGTCGTTTCCGATTCCATCAGCAGGTGGAGCCGTAACCTTCTCCCTCTCCCCTCGCGGGAGAGGGTCGGGGTGAGGGGGACGCAACACCTCCGATTTCACCCTCACCCCTTCGCTTCGCTCAAGGGCAAGCTCTAACCCTCTCCCATCAAGGGAGAGGGAACACAGTCAAACATTCGTTTCACGTTTGACGCCTCACGTTTGACGCCTCACGTTTCACAGATCGATCCTTGAAAAGGTTTGTACCCTTTTCAAGGGTCATGACACCAACACTTCAAGGAGGAACACATGAAACTCCAATTTCGTTTCAACCCCTTTCGTTTCACCCTCATCGCGGCGATAATGGCGATGAGTTTCATCCTGGTTTATAGTGCGGCAGCCTCGCACAACTTTCTCACCAACCCCGGCGCGGAAAACGGCTTAACCGGCTGGACGTCAAGCCATACGGGAAGCGACACTTACGACAGAATTACGAATAACGGCGTGACCCTTGTCTCCCCTCACACCGGCGGCGCTTTCTTCAGTGTCAGAGGTCCTTCGGGCACCCCACGTGTCACCCTGTCTCAAACCATCAATATTTCTAACTATGCAAGCCTGATCGACACCAATCAGGTGAAGCTGAACTTGTCGGGGTGGGCCAACCGGTTAGACGGCCGAGATTTTATCGCCCTTGATTGGTTTTTCTTTAACCAATCGGGCGCGCAAATCGGAGGCCGCAACTGAATTGACGTTGGTCCAACTGGGGTTTGGACGCTTCTGACAACTAACAATTTTGCGGTTCCAGCGAATACCCGATCCATCCGCGTGGACCTGGCGGGCTCGATCAGCAGCGACTCAAGCACCCTTGATGCCTATTTTGATGACATCTCGTTGACGCTGAACGTCCCGGAGCTATCGGTCGATAAGACGAACCTGGATTTCGGCAACCTCTACGTTTATGATGGGGCAAATGCGTCCGTTAAAACCTTCAATGACAATCGTTCCCAAACCTTCACCATCAGCAATCCCGGGAGCGCAAACCTGACATGGAACGCAACATTCCGAGCCAGTGTTGTGAGCCTTTCTTCAACATCGGGAAGTATCTTCCAGGGTGGGAATCAGACCATCACCGTGAAGGTCAATCCCGGCGGTAACGGCGCTGGAAACGTCACCATCCCGATCACGGTGAACGCTGGCAATGCGAACGTGACCGTCAGTGAGACGGCTTACGGCACACCGGCAGCCGTGACGCGCGTGTCGCCGGTTCTCGACACGAACAATAAAGTGAATGTGGCCATTAACGACAGTGTCAAATTTCAGGTGTCCGCTTCTGCCCCTCCCCTTTACCCGGGTTCCATCAGAGGGTATCAATGGCAAGTTGTCTCCGGTGCCGCCACTGCGCCAGATGCTACCAAATGGACAGAGGTCAACCTCCCGGAGTACACCGCCCCCGCCAACTCCTTTACGACCGCCAGCGACTACAAGGTGTATGCCCGCATGGTGGACAGCAATGGCGTCGGCGCGGCGTATGTGGAGTTTCCCGTCAAGGCGTGGAACCGTCCGACCGTTGGGGATACGCCCCCCGCGGCGGCAATCCCTGCCAGTGCGAGCCAGATTAACGATGCAACCAAGGCGTCCTGGTTAGCCAACCAATATGTGGGCATCGTGGGGCAACCCGTCAAGTTGGTGGCGGATGGACGAATAGATGCCGGGAACGCGGACAGCACCGAACGCATCGCCCGATACCAGTGGAACGCTGGTACGCAAGGGACAGTTGAACAACTCCCTGTGAACATCACGGCATTCAATGGCACGAGTGACTATATCGACCTTCCCCTAGACGTGTCGGAGACCGCCTACACTCTCGCCCTGCGGTTTAAGACGACCAACGCCAACGCGGGTATCTTCCAGGTCGTTGATGGGCTGCGCGGGGCAAGTGGGCATGACCGACATCTCTTTTTGAGCGGTGGCAATCTCAAAGCCCGCGTGTATAACGATGAGGTCATCACTGCCTCCGGCACCAACAACTACGCCGATAACCAGTGGCACCATGTGGTACATGTCTACGGTGGGACGGTTGGGGGTCAAAAACTGTATGTCGATGGCGTCCTGAAAGCGACTGGCACGCTCAACCACTCCGATTTCACATGGCAAACCGGCGTCAATATTGGCTACTCCAATGATGCCACGTCGCCCTATTTCAGCGGCAACATTGAGGGCGTCGCCATCTGGTCACGGGCGCTGACGGAGGCAGAGATTCAGCAGGTCAGAAACGCCTCTCCCCTCATCCCGTATACCACCGCTACGCCGAACCTCGCCGGCAGCATCGGTGTGAAAGCCGTCAACAATTACGGCATCCAGAGCGTTGAAAAGCGGTTTAATGTGAAAGTTTACGATACTGTGGTCGCCAACCTTGGCGGTCCTTACAACGGCAGACCGACCAAGCCCGTCACCCTGAAAGGCTCCATCAACACTAACAGTTACCCGACCGCCACGTTCGCCTATCAGTGGAGCGTCCAGCAAGCAAGCGGCGGAGCGCTGACCAACGTGACGACAGCGGGCGATGGGAACGCGACCTACACCTGGACGACGGAGGGCACCTACAATTCCCAGTTTGCAGGGACGGTGACTACAGCGGAGGGTTTGCAGATTACCGGCAACGGCGACACCCCCGTGTTCGTCCAAGCCGGTCGCCCGACCGCCACCCCCGGCGGGCCGTATCGCGGCGGCATCGCGGGTGGGAACTTCACCCCCATTCCGTTTGAGGGGAATCTACCGGGCTTTGTCGAAGCAGCGGATATTGGGAAGATTCAGGCGTGGGACTGGACGTTTGCAAAAGCCTACATTAACACGCTGGGAACGCTCAAAGGGAGCGCGACCCTGGATACGGCGGGTGGGTTCATTCAACTGACGCCAAACACCAATCTTGTTAACGGTCAAATCGATTATGAGAATCTCCAGCCGGGTGATGTCTTTGAAATCAAGGGGGAGTTTTACAGCGGCGGTGGCACGGGGGCAGATGCCGCCTATATCTACCTCTGGGCATCCGGCACACCCGTCGATGAAGACGACCCAAAAGGGCAGTATTCTATCAATTACGATGAGTACCAGGATGAGATTCAGTTGAAATACAATGGGACGACGCTTCAATCCGTTCCCCAAACTGGGCTTGATAACAGCCAGTGGCGTCAATTCAAGGTTCAATTTGACCACGGCGTCTTCCGCGTCTATCTCGATGATGTGCTGAAGCTCGAACATAACGATACGGCCTACCTCACGCGCATCTCCAACACCCGCTTCGGCATTGGTGCCAGAACAGGGGGTCTGAATCATTTTCACCAGGTTCGGAACATTGAATGGATAACGGGAATTGTTGGTAAAGGGAGTACCTGGAACCCCGCGCAGGCATTTGCCAAGGCGGGGCAATATGCTGCCACGCTTCGCTCACAGTCAGAATTCGGGAAATGGAGTTCGGTTGCGACCACGCGAGTCACGGTGGTAGACGGCAAGATCGAAGGGTTCGTTCGCGCGGCGGATTTACGCACCCCTGTCAGAGGTGTGCGCTTGACGCTGACAAGTAGCCATGTCGATACCACGGTGCTTGCCAACATCGCCGCGGGCGATACCCCAGACCTGCTCAACACCAACGCCGATGGGAGCCTCTACACCGAAACCGATGACAGAGGGTTCTATCGTTTTGAACACATCCCCCTTGGCAGCTATCGCATCGCTGCCAGCAAGACCGACGGGACAAACGCCCACGAGTTTGAAACCGCTGTCCAGACGACCGAATTGACGCTGGATGGTCCCAATCAACTCGCGGTCGATTTCGTTGACCTGAGTGTGTTCCCGGTCGGCGGACGTGCTGTCTATAGCCTCCAGAAGAACGGGATTGATGTGCTGGTGGCGAACGTCGAAGTCAAAGCCCAGCCGGTGGGTAGCACGAGTGACATTGAAGCCTTGCCTTCTACCAAATCGCTTTCCGCCACCGGGGTCAATTACAGCGTACCATTGTTTGCGGGGAAATATCTGTTCCTTGCCAAACTCCCCCAACACGACATTCGCATCAAAAGCAGCACCCCTAAATATGATGCGAACACGGGCTTGGTCACGATCGAAGGTGCCCGAACCGACATTGACTTTGTGGATTACACGACGCGCACGTTGACGGTGTTTGTGGCGGATTCGGGTGGGTTTAAGTTCCCCGGCAAGAACATCACGGTTAGCGGCGATAACGGTCAGGCGGCAGGGGTTTCCGATACGAGCGACGAGAGATTTGTTTTCACCGTCAACCCCGGCATTTACACGGTGAACGTTCCCGGTTCGGTGGCGGACGACGACGGAGACCCGGACAGTGACCCGGAACAGGAGAGCGTCGAAGTCGATTTGACGGCGCTAGACCAGGTCGTGACGTTGACCATCCCGGTGCCGATTGTCTTGTCCATTAGCCCCGCGCCCAGGTTGTTCGATGCCACCCCGGAGTTTTTGGCGCAATTCGGCTTGACGCCCGGCCAGAACCCCGAGGGCTACATGTTCTATTACCCGCCGGAGCCGCGGACCCATACCTACATCGTCACAGCGACGGCAAACGGCAACCCGGTCGAAGACTTTAAGATTTTGGTGGTCGACAATGTGAGCCAGCTCGCTCCCTCCCCCGCGGAAGAGCAAGAGATTGACATTTCAGGGGCAGAGGGTCAGTATGTCATGACGGCGGGCTTGCCGGCAACAAATCGAACGGTCAGTCCCCCCATTGCCGTCCCCAAGACCATCACCTTCCGGGCGAAGAAGGACAAGTATCAGGACAGCGCGATTGTGACCCAAAACGTTACCATTCTCGGTGATTTACCGGTGGGGACGGCGTCACGGGTGGTCTCAGTGCCGATTGTGAACTATATCGTTCTGCATGACCCCCCTGGAGATGGCAGTTATTCGTACTTTGATGACACCTTGACGGTCAAGGGCATCGTTTCGGGGATGAAAATCAAAGCCGAGAATGGGGTGGAGATACCGGTGTATCCCTCACCCTGGAGCGATGAACGCTCCATCGACGGCGTGACGTTTGAGAAAGCCCCCAATTCGGGAACTCCCCTGAACGACCTGGAAAGCAAAGGGTTACTGGGCAACCGGAGTTCTGACGCGGCGGCTGCCTCTTTCGCCATCGGGGCTGCTGTTGAGACGGCGCTTGGCCTTGCCAAGGCTACCTTGGGACCGATTGGTTTTGCGTTGCACCTGGTGCAAGGGGCGGTCACTGTCGGGGTGTTAGAGGGAACAGATGCCCTCGTTCAATACGAAATCAGCCCCAATCGACATCTGGAGACCTCCTCTGGAGATACCTTGACCGATTGGGTCGGTCCGGGCAAAGGCGACCTTTACTACGGCGAGGGCTGGACGCTAGGGTTGCAGAGCAAATACCGGCTGGGCATCCAATTGGTCAATGGGCAGTGGCAACTGAATACGGCGCAGATTGAGACGTATGATATCTTAGAGCGCACCAATCAGTACGTCTACACGATTCAGGACATCGTCAATCTCATCGCTGACTTGCAAAAAAACATCGATCAGGCCACCGATTCCGCCGAGAAAACGAAGCTGACGAATGCCAAGAACACCTGGCAAGGTCTGCTGGATAAGAACCTTGCTTATCAGTGGCATCTGAATCTCAAGTCGGAGACGCCCCAGACGTTCGATAAGTTTAAGCAGGCGCGTGGGCTTCCCGATCCGTCTGAAACGCTAATCTTCAGCACCGGTCCCGCCTTTGAGTATTCTCGGGCGATTTCCGAGAGCAAAGTGGTCAGCTACTCGACAGAGGTTGCGCTTGGCACCACAGGCGAAATCTCGGGAGAAAGTGAAACTGAAGTTGGGGTTTCTGTGTTCGGTAACAAGTTGGTGCTCGAGTATAAGTTAGGTGCCTCATTCGGTCTGAACACCGGCGTGACGGTCCTGGATCGATTAGATCAAGCGCCGATTCGTCGGGAGTTCACGTTCAACTGGACGGAGGCGGCGATTCGATCTCTCGGTGTGGCGGAATACCAGCTCCGTGCTGTGGCAACCGACAAAGCCAGCCGGCTGTCTGCGGATAAGACCTCCCAAGTCCCCAAACCCAACGTTGACCTGGACCCACCGGCGGTGAGCTTCATCGTGGACGACAGCAAACCCTCCGTCTTGACCTCCCTGCCCGACTATCAGGCGCGGGAGAAGGACCGCCTCTATCGCGGCGAGCTGTCCGTCGCTTTCACCGACGACATGAAGTCGGACGACTTTTCTGACCGCACCTTCGCCGTGACCGACCTGCTGGATAACAACGCCAAAGTGGCGGGGTATGTGACCTACCATCCCGCGTTGCGCAAGGCAGTGTTTGTGCCAATCGTTCCGTTCAAACCCAACGGCTTCTATCGTGCCGAAGTCAAAACCGACACGACCGGAGCCAATAATACCATCGACCGAGGTGTGAGAGATCTGGCAGGCAATCCGTTGGATAATGGGTTCTCGTGGACGTTCCGCACAACGGACGCCCCCTTTGAGGAGCAGTGGTCCATCGCCTTGAGCGTGAACGACGGAACGGCGACCGATGCCAACAACATCGTCGCTGTCGCCTACGGCGCGTCCGACAGCGAAGATGAGCAGGATGCGCGAGCGGTGCCTGGTTTGACCTCTCAACTGCGACTCAGTTTCTTAGACCGGGCGAAAGTGGAGTACGAACGCGACATTCGTCCGGCAGATGGCAGGCTTTCGCATCACTGGTTCTTTAGCGTTGTCAATGCCGCGAGTGGGGCATCCGTCAAACTCCGGTGGCGGCCGTCACAGAAACTGACCAGCACCCTTCGCCAATATCAGGTGATTCGGTTGGTCGAGTTCAATGCGGCAGGCGCCGTCACCAACACGGTCAACCTTGACCCGGCGCTGGCAACGATTGACCCGACCACCGGGCTACCGATCGAGATCGACGCCTACACCTACACTAGCCCCGCGGGTGAGACCGAGCGCCGGTTCCGTCTGGACGTGATGAAGGTCAACCTCGTCGCCACGACGTTTACCAAAGGCTCCTCCGGCTGGAAATTCTTCTCGGCACCCATCACGCCCCAGCGAGCGGACGCCTTCGTGAACCTCGGCGACGACATCGACCCGTTCAAGATGTATCAGTACGATGCCAAACTCAAGGGCTACAAAATCTATCCCCTGGACATCGGCGAGGTCAGTTTACAGACCGGACGCGGTTACTTCACCCGTCTGTCCAAAGATGCTGAAGTCGACGTCGGTGGGGCTTCCAACCTGACGAACGTGACCTTGACCTTCCCTGATGCCGGCTGGCACGCCATCGGCAACCCGTTCGTGCTGCCAGTGAATGCAGCAAACCTGACATTCAATACGAACCAGACCTTTGCCCAGGCCGTGACGGCGAACCTGATCGAAGGGACGTTGTATCGCTGGAAGGTGGACCAAACGGCTGCTGATGCGTATGAAGCCATAGATAGCACCGGGCAACTCGCCCCGTGGGACGGTTACTGGCTCAAGACCAAAGCCGCCAACGTCACTGTGGTGATACCGGCACCGGCAGGCATCGCTAACGCTGCACAGACGTTGCCGCCGAGCTTCAATCCGCCCGCGGCACCGCCTCTGGCGAGTGGAGCGATGGAGAAGGGCGAATTTGCCCTGCGGCTGGCGGTGACTTCCGCGTTGGCTTCGGATGTGACCACGGCACTTGGCACCCGGTCCGGTGCTTCGGTCGGGTGGGATGCGCTGGATACAAGCGAACCCCCCACGTTGGTGGGGACCGTGTCCGCCGCCTTTGACCACACGGAGTGGGGAGACGCCGCTGGTGCCTACAACACCGATTTCCAACCGACGTTGCCAGTCGGTGAAAGTCGGACGTGGCGACTGGTGGTCTTTGCCGATGGTTCCAATGCCGACATGACCCTATCGTGGGAGCAGACCATCAGTCAGATTCCCAATGACATCATGCTGTATTTCCGTCAGGTATCGACCAACGACGAACGACCAACGACCAACGACGGGTGGACAGACATGCGCCTGGTCCGAAGCGTCAAAATCGCTTCGCGTGGGCTGGTGACGAAAGTTCCGTTTGAGATTCGTGCCGAGCGGTACGCGATGTCTCCCATCGCTGACCTCGTGGCGGTCGCTGGCGAGAAGCAAGTGACGCTCCGTTGGGCAGCGGATGACAACCCGTTCATTGAGGGCTACACCGTTTCTCGACGAATGACTAACGACCAACGACCAACGACCAGCGTGCTTGAGTCCACCATCCATCAGTTCGTGGATACCGACGTTGAAGAAGACGCGACCTACACCTACGAGGTGGCTGTCCGCTTCAAGAGCGGTGCCGAGTTGAAGAGCGACCTGATGAGTGTCACGGTGTTGCCGGTGATCCAAGCAACCGTGCTGAAGCAGAACTATCCCAACCCTTTTAATCCTGAAACTTGGATTCCGTATGAGTTGGCCAAGGATGCAGTCGTGTCTGTGGAGATTTATAATCCGATGGGACAGTTGGTTCGCACGTTAGACATAGGCTTCCAGGCGCGGGGGCGTTACGTCAGCCGCGAGAAGGCAGCCTATTGGGATGGCCGAAACGACTCCGGTGAGAAGGTCGCCTCCGGCGTCTACTTCTATGTGTTTAAGGCGAGTGAGTATACGCAGACACGCAAGATGGTCATTCTCAAATAAATGGAACTCACTTAGTACCTATCCGAAAAATAACCTCTCCCCCGGCCCCTCTCCGCAACGGAGAGCGGAGACATCTCCCCCTTCCCGCAACTCCCTCCCCGTTCCCCCCTGTGGTCTTTCCCCCCCTATGGTCCCCCCGCGGACGGGGGGACAGGAGTGGACGGGGGACAGAAGGGAGGGCCGGGGTGGGGGTGGGAAGGGGGCCGGGGGGTTAGGTGAGCGAGGGCGACATCGGAACAGTGGATTTTCCGGATAGGCACTTAGTTGAGGAGTGGTCATAATTAGCCGGCGGTTAAGTTGTAGCCCAAGGTTTCGACACGCTCAACCCGGCGGATTCTATCTTGGCCCCTCGCGCACGAGCCAAGATAGAATCTTGGGCTACGATTGCCTCCCGTGGGAATAGTGTAGTATTAGGGATGGTTCATTTTGCTGTACTATCACTCAACTCTCTGTTGAGTGATAGTACAACATGACGTCAATTGCTGGGGAATTGCGCATCCTCAATATCATCCGCCGTGTCGTCAGGTTCCAGGCCCGCTTCACGCAGATGCTGGCGCAACTGCCGCGCCAACGTCATGATGTCAACCCACATACTTCTTTCTTCCTCCATCCCCTCCTCGGGCAGTGCCAGGCGTGCCTGGAGCAGATTCCATTCCAAGCGGTCATTGTGTCTCTGAATCATTCGGGCGATGTGTTCCTTTGTGATTTCGCGTGATTTGAGTTTCACGCGCGGGCCGGAGAAAAAGCCTATCGCTTCCATCTCACGAGCTTCCTCCTCCAGTTCCTCCGGGCTCAACTTCTCCAGCCCCTCTGTATGAGAGACGCCGGGCATTTCCTCAAAACGCGCATCGCCCAAGACTGCTTCTGTAAAATCAGCAAGCGATGTTTCTCTATGCGTCATATACCATTCATTCCACATTTTCTTGATGGGGACGACGATCTCTTCGTCTCGCTCCAGGCATGTGTACACCCAATCAAGTAGTTCAGTTGACATAAGTACCTCCTGTGACGTGCGACTTTTTAGTTTACACTGAGACTTCCGAAGTTTGACACCCTATCTGTGCGGTTTCAATTACCTCAAGAGGGTGCATCCTCTTGGCTCACACCGTGTGTTGAAACTTCGGAAGTCTGGACCTCACTCGTGCTTCATCACTGAAAAAGTCATATCAGAAATCTCTTTTAACAAAGGAATAAATTTATGGTTCGCGCGGGGGAATGGGTATTGATGGAGCGCATCAAGCGTAATCCAACGATAATCCACCGCCTCGTTCAAAACCACTTCGCCGGATTGATATCGACATCGAAAGACATCCATCACAATCTTAAAGTGCGTATAGGCATGCCTGACGCGGGTGAGGTATTCCATAATTTCGACTGAAAGGTTCATGTCCTCTTGAATTTCCCGGATACAGGCGTCCTCCGCAGTTTCGCCCGCACTCACCTTCCCGCCCGGAAATTCCCATAACCCCCCGAGCAAACCGTCCGCTTTGCGTTGCGTGATTAAAACATGGTCGCCCTTGTAGACGACCCCCACGGCGATATGATACTCCGGCACAGGCTTGGATGGGGCGCGCACCGGAAACTCATCCTGTTGAGCGGTCTGAAAGGCGCGGCAGAAGGCGTTTACAGGACAGACAATGCACACGGGGGATTGTGGACGGCAAACCGTCGCCCCCAACTCCATCATTGCCTGATTAAAGTTCCCCGGCGCATCCCCATCCAGCAATAGGTCCGCTTTCCCTCGAAAAATCCTTGCCGAAGCCGCCTGGTTGATGGGAGTATCGATGAGAAACAGCCGCGCAAGGACCCGTTTGACATTCCCATCCACGACCGCGTAAGGGTGGTTAAACGCGATGCTCTGCACCGCTGCGGCGATGTACTCCCCCACGCCGGGCAACTGTCGGAACGTGGCATAATCCGCCGGTATTTCTCCGCCCAGGTCTTGCCCGACGACTTTGGCGGCTTGGTGCAGATTCCGCGCTCTGGCGTAGTATCCCAACCCCTCCCAGGTTTTCAGCACATCCTGTAAATCCGCTTTAGCCAGACTTTGAACGTTAGGAAACCGGTCCACAAATTTCTGGTAATACTCCAGCACCTTTTTCACCTGCGTCTGCTGGAGCATCACCTCCGACACCCAAATGCGATACGGGTCTTTCGTCTCGCGCCATGGCAGTTTGCGGTGGGTTTTATCAAACCATTCGAGCAGGTCTTCGCGGAATTGTACAATGTCTTTGGATATCACGGTCAGTCGAGACTTTAGAAGGTTATAACTTGAGTTTGGTAAATTAGGGTAAAGACCGTCTCGTAGAGCCTGCCGTGCTCGTCCGAGAATCGGACTGGCTGGTTCACCCGGGTGTATATAACAAGCGAGCCACATGTTCTACGATGGGAGCATCGTTTAAATTTAACAAAGTCAGGATAACTTGAGTTTGGTAAATTAGGGTAAAGACCGCAGAGTGATAAATGATGCACTACCAATGTAGCATAACGCTTTATGGTTGTCAATCGGAATTTTTTCTGAATGAACCAACCCGATATCTTTTTCACTTGACCTCATTCTGTAAGTTTGGTAATATCTTCTCGAAAAGCGGACCCACCATTCACTCACGATGCAAAACAATGAGGATAATATGAAAATAATTCTGTCCGATTACCAGGAGGTGCAAAAAATGAACTTAACCCCAGAGCAGGTCGAACAATATGAACGCGACGGTTTTCTCGTCGTTCATCAGCTTTTTTCCCACGCGGAAGTCGAACCTCTTCGTGCAGCCGTAGATGAAGTGTTAGACGAAGTGCGTCGAGAGGCGATCGCCGCCGGGAGAAATCCTGATGGGTTATTCAGTAGCGGCGTGTACGTTGGGTTGTCGTTGAGACGTGAGGTCTTCCGAAAGACTGCTCGAGACCCGCGCCTGCTTGATGCGCTGGAAGCCCTGATCGGGAAAGACATCGGCTTCCTCAGCGATAAGGTGGCTTTTAAGGGGAAGGGGGTCACTTTCAATTCACCGTGGCATCAGGATTGGTCTTATTGGGGCGGGAGTCACAAGACCTCGGTGTGGGTGGCCCTGGACCGAGCGACGCCGGAAAACGGTTGTCTGCAAATACTGCCGGGCTCGCACAGACAGCCGATAGAACACGACCACGTCAGTGTGGCGGAAGGGTTTGGGAATCGACTGAATCTGGCAGAGCGTGGCTTTGATGCGTCGAAGATTGTGACAGCCCCCGTTGAGCCAGGAGCAGCAATTTACTTCCACGACTTGACGCTACATGCCTCGTTGCCCAATCAAACGGGAGAGGAGCGACGAGCGTTGATTATCACTTATCGCGACCTTAGTCAACCGGATCGGGACTATCCCAGTTTGTCAGCTGCTGCGCGGGTGCGGGGGTAGATACCTGTGCAAATTCCTCGGGCAAGGTGGTTGCTGTTGCAGAGAATGGCGCAACTATGTTATCATTTCGCTAAATGTGCGGGCATAAGGGAGCAGGCTATGGTTTGGCCACAAATACAATTAACAGAGGGATGGTCATAATTCGCCGGTGGTTGAGTTGTAGCCCAAGATTCTATCTTGGCCCCTTGCACAAAGGCCAAGTTAGAAACTTGGGCTACGATTGCCTCCCCTGGGAATTATGACCACCCCTCAATTAGCAGAAGAACCATCTTTAGCACGTAAACAGATAGCCAAAAAAAAGGAAAATTTCGGCATCAATGAAAGGAGACAACAAATGATGTTTTTTCAAACAACGAAGACACTGTTCTTTCTCACGGCCATCACGATTTCGGCCTTTTATGTTTCGATGACAGAAGCCCAGGAATATGTCACCGACGGGTTGATCGGCTTTTGGACAATGGATAAGTCAGATATCCAGGGCAACATCGTCAAAGATGTCTCGGGAGAGAATCACCACGGCAAAATAGGGGGCGACCCAAAGCCCATTCAGGGGAAAATTGAGGAAGCCCTCGATTTTGATGGCAAGGATGATTATGTCGAATTGCCCGATTTGGGGAATGAACCCGCTGTCAGTGTGGATGTCTGGGCGAAAGCGGACCAGCCTTTTCCAGATATTCGGGGGCTCGTTTCCACTTTTGACCCGCCGCAATGGAAAGCGGGGTCGGTTCACTTCAAATTTGAAGCCAACAAAATTGACATCCTGAAAAATGGCGGGGGCAGAATTCAGGTGCCAGCAGAGCCAAATCGGTGGTATCATGTGGGTTACACATGCGATACCAAAAAGAATCAACTCATTTTGTATATTGATGGCAAATTAATCAACACCGTGCCTGCGGGTGCTGAACCCAACAACCTCACCCATCTCCGAATTGGGAGTGAGCATGAGGGCAGATATTTCCCAGGTATCCTCGACGAGGCCAGAATCTACAATAGAGCCTTAACAGAAAAAGAGATGAAGCAGAATTTTGAGGTTCAACGCAACAATCTGGCGGTCCAGCCTGCTGGCAAACTGGCGGTCACCTGGGGCATACTCAAGAACGTGAAAAATTAGGCATGTTTCAGATTCCCGAAGAAATCAGTTGACACTTTTGAGATAATGCGTAATGCGTAATGCGTAATTGAAAGATTATCCTTTACGCATTACGTTTTACGCATTACGGCAACGTGTAAACTGTTTTCTGAAACATGCCGAGAATAAAGGTGAACCCTATGAATATAACGGTCAATGGCGAAGTCAAGGCAGTTCAGCCAGGGGTGAATCTGTATCAATTACTTTTGGATTTGCAAATCGATCCATCCCGGCCGGGGATTGCCATTGCGCTCAACCGGGAAGTGGTTCCGAGAAAACGGTGGAAAGAGACGGAAATCCCCGCCGAAAGTGAAGTGGAAATTATTCGCGCTGTTCAAGGCGGCTAATCAGGGCGAAGTATATCAATTTTGGGGCGAACCAGCGGCATGTTTCAGAAAATGGTTTGCATTTCAGGGACCGGGCTGAGAAGATTTCAAATCCTTACACATTATAAGGGGGAAGAATTAAAACGGGAACCCCGGTCGTATGAGAAAGAAAATCCAACACAACAGACTCTCATGTTATTCGAGGGAGACTAAATTTAGGTAAATAGAAAAACTGAATGAAAACGAAATTAAGAAAATTAAGAGAGGTTCAAAATGGAAGGACTCAAAATTGGTGATAAACTTTATCGTTCGCGATTAATTATGGGAACATCCGGTTATCCGAATTTCGATGTAATGTTACGCGCACTTGAGGTGGCGGGCGTCGAAATGGTGACGGTCGCCATTCGGCGAGTGAAATTAAATGACACCTCGGGAGAGAATCTATTTAATATGCTCCGCCAGCGGGGATACACGATTTTGCCCAACACCGCCGGCTGCTATACAGCAAAGGATGCGGTGTTGACAGCGCAGCTCGCCCGTGAGGCGCTCGAAACGGAGCTAATCAAGCTGGAGGTCATCGGCGATGATCAGACGCTATTTCCCGATGTTGAACAGTTGCTATCCGCCGCCGCAACGTTGATTAAAGATGGTTTCACCGTGCTGCCCTATTGCAACGATGACCCCATTACCAGTAAGAAGTTGGAGGACCTCGGTTGCGTGGCGGTCATGCCTTTGGGCGCACCCATCGGTTCAGGCATGGGAATCCGTAACCCCTACAATATCCAGATCATTCGCGACATTGTCAGGGTTCCCGTCATCGTTGACGCGGGGGTCGGGACTGCTTCTGACGTCGCAGTGGCTATGGAGCTCGGTTGCGATGGCGTCTTGCTTAACACAGCGGTCGCGAAAGCGCGTCAACCGGTGTTGATGGCGGAAGCCATGAGAAAGGCGGTTGAAGCGGGACGCCTGGCGTACTTAGCGGGACGTATTCCAAGGAAGCTATACGCGACGGCATCGAGCCCTTGGGAGGGAATGATTCCCTAATCAGGATTCAGGATTCAGGATTCATCAGGATTTAAGATTCAGGATTCAGGATTCAAATCACCCTTGCATCTGGTATCCTGCATCTTGCATCCTGCATCTGGTATCCTGCATCTTGCATCCTGCATTTATTGAAAGAGGAGGCAGAAATGAAATACCGTGTGTTAGGTAAAACGGGTTGGAAGGTTTCAGCAATCGGGATGGGGTGCTGGGGAATCGGCGGCCAATGGGGAACTGTCGAGGAAAAGGAAGCCATTGCCACAATGCAGCGGGCTGTCGAACTGGGCGTCAACTTATTCGACACGGCGGATGCTTATGGAATCGAGCAGGGCACGAGCGAAGAACTGGTAGGAAAAGCATTGGCATCCTATCGAAAGGAAGTTTATATCGCGACAAAGGTCGGCAATTGGGGGCGGCGACCTGGACACCCGTTGTCATACACCCATCCGTTGCATATCAAGGGGTGTTGTGATGCCAGTTTGCATCGCCTCAAAACGGATTCTATTGATATCTACCAGTGTCACATCGGCGGACTTCAGGAACCGGACATCTTCCTTGAAGCGTTCGAGGGTCTGGTAAAGGCAGGCAAAATTCGTGCGTATGGGCTTTCAACGAACTCCCTTGATGTGCTTGAGCAATTTAATCGAGAGGGAAACTGTGTGGTATGCCAGCTCAACTACAGCATCCTAAACCGCAGCGCCGAATCGGAGCTGCTGCCGTACTGTCTGGAAAACGATATCGGGACGCTCATCCGTGGACCGCTGGCGCAGGGCGTTCTCGCCGGAAAATTCACGCCGGAGACAAATTTCACGGATTCTGTTCGTGCCGGGTGGAATGAAGGCGACGGACGAGAGCGATTCCTCCGAAATCTGCAAGTCGTGGAAAAACTCCGGTTCCTCGCAAACGAAGATCGGAACATGGCGCAAGCCGCGCTACAATTCGTCCTCGCGCATCCAGCCGTGACCTGTCCCATCCCGGGCGCTAAAAGCGTGGCACAGATTGAAGCGAACGCCGCCGCCGCTGATGGGGAACTGTCCGAAGAGGAACTTCAGCGTATCAACAATGTTCTTGGAAATTGATACGTCGTGACTGTCAAAGGAGGTGATACTTTATGGCAGAACTATTGACATTGACCATTGAACTTGAACCCTACCTGTTCAAGGAGATTGATCGATTGGCTGCATACGAAGCAAAAGGGCGGATGGCAGTCGTAAGGGAAGCTATTGTGAGGCATATTGAGGCAATGACGGAGATGGAAGACTTGAAGCAATTCGCCACCGAGAAATATCTCAACGACCAACTCCGTTTTGATCAGCTTGCCAGGGTTGTGGGATATGATTATGCCCTGGAAATTCAGACGGGGAAAAAACTTTTGGAGGAGAGCATCGCCAGTGCCAGAAAAGACAGTTCGTCGTAGAAAGGTGACGGCTGATACCAGTAGTCTGATTTCGTTGGGGACAGGGGGTATCCTGGAGGAATCTCTCGCGGTTCTTGAGATTTTTATACCTGAAGAGGTCAAGATCGAGATTCAATAAGGCGCTGGAAATGTCCAAGCCCTATCACGTACTTCTTGATAAGGATGTGAGAAATTGTCGGACATTAAACATCACTCACTTCATTTCAGACTTTACGTTATCACAGATCGAAATCTCTGCGCCCCGCGTTTATTGTACGATATGCTCCATGATCTCCTTGAAGTGGGGGTGTCAGCGATCCAACTCCGGGAGAAGGACTTGAGCGATATAGAATTTATCAAACTGGCTGAACCCATCCGCAAGCTTTGCCACGCTTATGCCGCGCAACTGTTCATTAACTCGCGTGTTGAGATTGCCATGGATTTAGGCGCAGATGGACTCCATTTGCCAGGGAATTCAGTGCCTGTGAGAGAAGTGATTAAACAGACGAAGGGTCGTTTTATCATGGGTTGTTCAGTCCATACTTTGGACGAGGCGAAGAGGCGAGAAAGCGAAGGGGCGGATTTTGTCACCTATAGCCCAATCTACCCAACCGCGAGCAAGCCCGGCTACGGCCCGGCTGTGGGGTTAGACAATCTTCAGCGGGTTACTGGTGCCGTCAAAATTCCTGTTTTCGCATTGGCAGGGATAACGCCTGAACGAGTTTCGGAATGTATCGACGCAGGGGCTTACGGGGTTGCGGTGATGTCCGGTGCCATGTCCCTTGAGAAAGGCGCTCAACAGGCAAAAGCGTATTTACGGCAACTCAGTGGTCGATCTCTTAACTTCGACTCGGGTATCAAGACTTCCGAAGTTTTGGAAACTTCGGAAGTCTGACTCTATACGGACTTGTGAAATGAACCATTCAGTCGAAAATCCCGATGATTCGCTTAAAATTTTGCTTGACAAGCGTAGCAGCTTGGTGTAGGATGCAGTTGTCTAAACCATCAGGCGATGGGCTGGGATTGAGTCCCACCCTATCGCCTGAAATCTCATATTTTATGTTAGGAGACCCGTATGTTTCTAAAATTGAAACGCAAGTTCTTTTTAAGCGTTTTTCCATCGGTTATTTTCGCTATGGTGAGTAGCCTTCTATTTACCTGGTGCGTTGCATCTGTGATGGCGCACTCCGGCGGAGAGGTCATAAGTCAAAGAACCGCAACCCCCATCACCATTGATGGAAATCTCAACGAAGGCGTGTGGGCGGCCGCTTTTGCAAAATCGTCGCCCTTGCAGGATATCGTTGCCGATCCACGCGCGCCGGCCCATCGGCAGGATTGGTATCAGATTATTGCCGGTGGCGGAGCGGGTGCCGATACTAACAACGGCGGTCTACGAGTCAGTCGCGGGCAATTTGATGGCGATAACGACTTCATGGCTCAATGGGCGACTTTATGGGATGACAACTATCTCTATGTCGCTTTCGATGTCACTGATGACGCGGTGAACCCCTACAATAATGTTTATGAGACGCGAACCGGGGACATTGATGGGGTCTGGCTGCTATTTGATACGAAGCACGATGCTCCCAAATCCAACTTCCCCCCTCAAGCGTTTAATACAAGGGAGGTTGCCACCAACAGCACCTATCAAGCGGACGACCACTATTGGATTTTCGCGCCGTTGACCGCACGAGGAACAAGTGCAGCTTGGGCATTGACACCTACCGCGGGGGCGGCTGACCCGGTGCTGGGCGAGCCCGCCAATGGGCATGTCGCGGGTCAGGCCACCAGCAAAGGTTATACCGCTGAAATCCGTCTGCCCTGGTCAGTTTTTGAACCCTTCTTCGGAGGGCCACTCGCCCCGAAAGATGGGATGGTGATTGGGTTTGATATTACGTTTACAGACATTGATGGAAATCCGCCTGCGTATGCAGCACCGTTTGGTGGGGCAATCGCCTGGTCCAGCGATTTTGAAAATGACAACAGCCCCGGTGTTCTGGGCGATCTCATCATTTCCGGTGAGTTAATCACCCAACCGACGTCTGTAAACCCCGCGGGCAAATTGCCCACGACATGGGGCCACATTAAGGGCGGATATAAATAAACGTAACGTGTAATGCGTAATGCGTAATGCGTAAGAAGAGGGGCTTCCCCAGCATAGCCTCTTCGTTACGTTTTACGTTTTACGCATTACGTACGTATTACGCTCCATTTTCCCATTTCCTGCTTTTCACTTCCCCCGGAGGTGCTCGAACATGAAACAGATTTTGACAATCGCCGGTTCTGACTCCGGAGGCGGAGCAGGCATTCAAGCCGACATCAAAGCCATTCACGCCAACGGCGGTTTTGGGATGTCCGTCATCACCTCCATCACGGCGCAGAATACGCGCGAAGTGACCCGCGCCTTCGATTTGCCGACGGACCTCATCGAAGCGCAGATCGATGCCATCTTTTCAGACTTTGATGTGGCTGCGCTTAAAACCGGTATGTTATCCTCATCGGCAATCGTACAGGCCGTCGCGCGAAAGTTGCGTCAGTATACGCCCAAGAACATCGTCGTTGACCCCGTGATGAGCTCAAAGAGCAAATTCCCCCTGCTCAAGCCGGAAGCGATTGCCCGACTGAAGTCCGATCTGCTCCCCCTGGCGACGGTCATCACCCCGAACATCTATGAAGCCGAACTCCTTGCCGGCTGTGAAATTAAAACTATAGACGATGCCAAGCGCGCCGCGGAAATTATCCAGGGCTTTGGCCCGCAGAGCGTCCTCGTCAAAGGGGGGCACCTCCTGGGCGACGAATCAACGGATGTTTTATACGCTGATGGGGAGTTTACGCTTTTCACAGCGGAGCGGATTGAGACGAAGAATACACACGGCACGGGGTGCACCTATTCTGCGGCGATTGCCACGTATCTTGGACTGGGGAAAGACCTCAAGACAGCAGTTCAGTCCGCGAAGGATTATATCACGAATGCCATCCGTTATTCGCTCAATATTGGGCACGGGCATGGGCCAACCAATCACTTTTACATGATGTTTTCAGGGTAGTACATCGTGGCAAAAGTTAAATGTGCCCCCATATTTCTGCCGCTGCTGGATTTGTCAATCCGGAGGATAGCGCCCCATCCCAATCTCCACCCCAGCAGCGAATTTCCAGAAAAGCAGGTGCCGATAAGGAAACCATTTATGAATATGTCATTGCACAAAAAGTTGAATGCACTGATTGCTTAGAAAATCTAGGAGATTTTAGACTATGTGTTTTCGTGAAGATGCACTTTCTGGGCGTCACATCGTCATTTCCGGCGGTTGCGGCGCTATCGGGGTTGGGATTGTTAAAAAATTAACCGAACACGGGGCAAATGTCACTGTCAACGATATTTTGGAACCGGCAGACACCGAGTCGCGGCTGCGAGAAACCGGAATTAACCTGGAGAAAATCGCTTATGTCAAAGCGGATTTGACCCAGGTCGCCGAAGTCGATGCGTTAGTGAAATCGGCACGAGATAAATTTGGTCCGATTTATACGGTGCTTTGTCATATCGGCATGGTCATCGTCAAACCATTGCTGGCGTTTTCAGACGAGGAATGGAATCAGACGATGGATGTCAATGTCAAGACGGCTTTTCTGTTGGGCAAAGCCGCGGCGACGGCGATGCTCGAAGATAAAGTCGCCGGACATCTCATTTTCACCGTCTCGTGGGTTGCCGATGTACCGTGGCCGGAGATTGGCGCGTACAACGCCAGCAAAGCCGCAATGAAACAGTTGATGCGCTCCTTCGCACGCGAGTTGGCGGACAAAGGCATCCGTGCCAACGCTGTCGCTCCCGGCATCGTGAGTGTCGGGCTTGCCAAACGGCAATGGGACACCGACCCCATCTACCGGGCGCGAGCGCAAAAGGCCATCCCGCTCGGGTACATGCAGCCGCTTGAGTCTGTGGCGAACGCCTTTTTATTTCTCTGTAGCCCGGCGGCGGATTACATGACCGGGGCGGTGCTTCTGGTTGATGGGGGATGTAGCCTGTATCCGATGGATTGAGCAATGAGGTAAATGAGGAAATGGGTCAATGGGTTTAGGGAGACAAGGATACAAGATGCAAGATGCAGGACACAGGAATTCCTGAATACTGTATCTCCGCTACGCGGGAATGCAAGCACCTGCACCCTTGATCGCACATCACGTTTTACGTTTTCATATATCACAATTTGGTAAGGGGCTCAACATGTTAGCCGTTAAAGTTCAATCAAATGGACAGATTACTTTACCCGCTAAGATTCGTAAGCAAGCGAATATTGAAGCCGGCGATATTCTCTCCGTGAGTTACTGTGATGCAAATGAAATCGTGCTGACCTTTGAGAGTTATCCAAAATCGATTCATATAAAGGGGTCACACGTCTCAGAAAAAGGTTGGGAGTGGCTCAAACATTTTGATGCAGAGGAACAGAATGAATTTTTGATAGAGCTGTTCAGTGCGATTAAAGAAGCAACCGAGCGAGACTATTGGGAAAATGTTGTACAGTTAATCGAGGAATGGAAAGCAACAGCCAATATCAATGCCCATCCTGACCTTGTTAGAGCGATTGAAACCGCAGAGGCGGAGTTTGCTCAAGGCAAAGGGATTAGTTGGGCTGAATTACGGAAAGAACTTAATTTATGAGGGTGTTTCAAATTTGAAACATGACATTTCTGGGTATCAATTCTCTGACCGCTGCCCCTTATACAGCCCATAGTAGTACAGAATGTCCTGCATCTCCCAATAACGGCTTAATCCGAAGGCGCTGCCCTTGTGCCGTTCGTCCAGGATGCTCTCCTGCATCATCTGCCCACCTTTCTCTAGGAACGCTTTATCGCCCGTCAACTCATACCCCCAAAACAGGGGCATGATGTCCTGCATAGCGTAGCCAACCAGATAGACCTGCTGAAGCGGGTCGCCGTTAAGGATGAGCCCCGGTTCAGTGGGGGACATCCAGCTATACGCCATATTGTAGGCAATGTTGGCGCAGGCGCGGCCGACGCGCTCGTCGCCCGTGGCTCGCCAATAGTGCATCAGACCCGCCGAAAGGATGGCGTTCATGCCGGGGATTCCACCGCGATAATGCCATGTGGCGGGTGGCTCGCTGAAAAAACCGCGGCGCGGCTTCAGGGTCTCAAGCGCAAACTCCGCAAGTCGCTTGCTAACCTGCAAATGCTTCTCGTCATACGTGTTCTCGTAGGCGATGGTCGAACTTCGCAAGGGCCAGCCGACCGCCCTGCCCGAGCCCGCTCCCACACCCGTGTTCTTCGCGTGAAGCCAATCCGCGATGCCGATCGCCGCCTCCCGTGCATCCGGGTCGCCCGTCAGGTAGTGCAGGATGAACAGCCCGGCAAGTGGCGCATTGAGGGCGTAAGGTTCATAGCCCGTGTGATACGGCGCGATGCCGTAGCTGGCTCCGATATACGCCGGATCGGGGTGGTAGTGGCAGATGTCGATGTCCATGAAGTGACGTTGATAGGCTTCGGCGTAGTCAAACCACGCTCGCCGCCCCGACAGCAGGGCGAGGATGTAGGCACCGTAGTCAACCTCCTGATACATGTTCCCCCAGGTGCCGCGATACGCGCTGTAGATGGAGTCGGAGTAGCCATCTGGCCAATTCCGCAGCCCATTGGGAACAGTGCAAACGAGGCTTGGGGTATATCGCTCGACCATCCACTTGTGGAGTTCTGGGAAGGTATCCGGCGTCAAGGGAGCTCCCCGCCCAAAGGCTTGATGCTTCGCGTACCATTGAGGGGAGATGAGAAGGGGCGGTGACTCGAACGTTTGGAAGGTTGCCTGAATTCGCGGTTGGTCGGCGGTGCCGTTGTGAAAATAGAGCAGAAGTTCATGCCGTTTGGCTTCGCCTCGGGTCATGATATATTGCTCATACTCAACGGTGCGAGCAAAGAGATCAAAGACCATCTGCCCACCTTCACCCGCCCACATCCGCTTGGGGTATTGTTGGGCGAAATGCCGGACTTGCCCGGAAACGCCGTGCACTTGTGTCTGCAACGTGATGGGCCCTTGCCAGCGTTCGCCATTGGTTCTCCGGGCATCGTTTCCCTCGAAGATTTCATAAGCGTCATGCCGATGCTGCCGGACTAAAAGCCTCCCCGTTTCCGCTGATGTGGTTGCCAATTTCTGATCGCCCAGGGCCGCTTGACCATCTAGGAGGGGCGTTCGCAGACGTAACAGGAACTGCTCAACAAGTTGGGCGGGAACATCGGTATCGTTAAAGATGCGGAAGAACAGCCGCAGGTAGGGCTTGCCTCGATAGGCATGGATGCGACTGGTGAAACGACCAAAGACCTTATTCCCATCGCTCAAACGCCCCGTACAGCGGATGGTTGCGCGTTCAGGACCAGCCGCCTCAACCGCGACTTCCTCGTTGACCGCGAGGAAATGGGTGCGCACCCAGCCATCCCGCGTGACAACCTCACCGGTCATTTCTTGTCCTAGCGGCGCTTCGTCCCCGGCTAACGTGATGTTCTCCACCAACCGACGGGAGGCTTTGTTCACCACGAAGCGCAGCGCTCCGGTATCCACGGTGATTGTCTCCGCATTTTGGTGGACGATTAGCCCCCGCTCTTCAGGTCCGGGCGTGGAGGATACCTGGGTGCCGTAGGTGACGGTGCAGGTCTGGTTGGCAGCTTTTCCCGATGCCATGAAATCCAGGAGAAGCGAGTGGATGCTGCCATCGGGCCACTGGTGCAGCACCGTCGTTTGCAGGGGAACCGGATTGCCATCAGCGTCAGTAAGCCTGACCTGCGCTTTATGAAAAAGCTCCCCTCGACCGAACGGGATGCCCCAGGTGACCGGATACCCATCTTCCGGCAGACCGTATGGGCAGTCGAGCGTGAAGTGGGCTTCAGCCATCGTGACCGGTTCAGCGGCTGCCAGGCTGATTGGGTTGAGTTGTACGTCTCGCCGGGCCGGATTGTCTTCCCACGGCACGGGCCCGCCGGCGCTCAACGCGACATCTCCCCAAAAGACCCGCGTGTAGAACTTCTTCTCCGCATTCGGGTCGCCGAGCCCTTCCCAACTCCAGATGCCCAGGTGGAACTCGTCGCCCGGCAGCTTGGTCGCCGACCCGACCGTATCGAGCACGCGCAACGTCAGCGTGAACGTCCCCCCGGGAGCGACATGGGGGCTCACATCCACGCTAAAATAGCCAAAGTCTTCGGAGTCGCCGATGTCTTGCTCCCAAACCACCTTGTCGTCAATCAACACCTGCTTAAAACGATGACCGACGAAGTTGTGGTAGGTGGCATAGGTATGAGTCCAGCGGGGCTTTGCCCCTTCCCAACCTTCTGACACATAAGTGTCATTGGCGTAGAGATTAAGGAAGATGGGCTTCCCCCAATTGGCTGGCACCGTGACCTCTGTGTTGAGCGCGGCGAAATCTCCATCCTCGGAGATATCCCACGGGTGATAAATCTGATAGAGGGCACGAGGGTCTTTGACCAACTGGTACTTTCCTTGCAATGTAAAACGCCATTCAACAGCATCAAAGCCGAGATTTAAGATGTCTTTCTTATGTTCCATGAGCAATTCAGTATGTTTCAGAAAACTGTTTACACTTTGAGAACATGAAACGTGAAACGTGAAACGTAATGCGTAAAAAATCCCTTACGTTTTACGTTTTGCGTATTAAAATTATACATCCATTTGCACATAAGCACAAGTATCAACTCTCATCATTACACGCATCTGGTGGTCATCAGATTGACATTTTGTCCGTTTGGAATCATTTCCCACCGATATGTTTGACATTTTGTCAAAAAGGCGCGATTTTAAGAGGTGTTGCCTGACATTCTGTCATGAAATTTTCCTGATTTGCCGTTTATTATAAATGGCAATGCCACGGGCTACATCGCGGGATGCGCGTGTGTTCTGGGAATTGACGTTACTTCAGTTTTTACACCTGATGATAGCGGTTGGCATTTATTTTGCCTAGAGAAACGGGCATAACCATCCTCTATCCTCTTAGTGAAAGCACATAAGTAAGTTCGGACTTTTTGAAGTATTCCAGTGTGCGCCTTTTCTCACTTTAGACACTTTAGCACACTTTATTTACTTTACTTATCTGTACCAGTCTTGGACCAATCAACTGTTGGAGTCACCAAAATGGCAGACGCTGTCATTCGTGTTTTGCTCGTCGATGACGATGCTGACCATGCGCACCTCGTTCGTCGTGCGTGTGCAAAAGCCACATATCCGTGTGAATTCACCCACATCACCACCGGCGAGGCGTGTTTGGAGCTGCTCATGGGTCCGGGCGAGGCGAGCCGCGCCCTCTACGATGTCGTGTTATTGGACTATTCGCTGCCACGCCGAAACGGTCTTGAGGTGTTAGCACAGATCAAAACCCTTGAATCAGCCCCTCCTGTCATTATCGTGACGGGGCACGGCGATGAGCGGATTGCAGTGGAGGCGATGAAGCTCGGGGCTTCCGATTACTTGGTGAAGTCGGTGGGGCTATCTCATCTGGAAATCATGCCGTGGGCAGTACAACGGGCGGTTGAGGGGAACTGGATGCAAAAGGAACGGCGGCAGTTGGAAGCGCAGTTAATTCAATCGGAGCGGTTCGCTGCGATTGGGCAACTGGCGGCACATGTTGCGCACGAAATTCGCAACCCGCTCTCATCAATTGAATTGAATTTAGACCTCCTCGCCGATGAAATCGCCACTGCGACAGAGATGAATCTGCCAGTTGAGGAGAAATCTCTAACGAAGTCTCTAGCGAAGCGAGATCCCGATCTATCGGGGCGAGCCCTCGAATCCAAATCAGGGGAGACGCGAGAGCTTTTAAGAGCCATTCGCGTCGAGGTAGAACGGTTAAATAGCATCGTCTCGGAATATCTGGCGTTTGCTAGGTTGCCTCGCTTCGAGTTTGAACTGGAATCGCTGAACGCCCTCCTCAATACATTTTGTAAGTTTGTCGAGCCGCAACTTCGCCAGGCCAAAGTCACATTGAAAACCGATCTGGATTCAAACGTGCCCCATACATTGCTGGATGCAGAGCAGATTCAACGGGCATTGCACAACTTCTTCAAAAACGCCATCGAAGCGATGCCCCAAGGGGGCGAATTCTCCATCCAAACCCAATTGGAATCCGATCAGATTGTGTTGCGAATTTTTGACACCGGACACGGCATTCCCCCAACCGACCTGCCTCACATCTTTGATCCCTTTTTCACAACCAAGAAAGGGGGAACCGGTTTGGGACTCCCTCTGGCTCAAGAAATTATCAAGCAGCATCAAGGTACAATCTATTGTGAGAGCGTTCCCAGTAAGGGAACACAGTTTACCATCATGCTCCCACTGCGAAGTGAGGAGACAAGGAGAGCGGGCTAGTCAATTGACAATTGACAATTGACAATTGACATTCTTCCCCTCCTTCCTTTTACCTTTCACTCATCACGTTTCACATCATGGAGGTTTGATGACTCATGTTAGAACCAAAATCAATCTTAGTGGTTGACGATGATGCGCCAATCCGGGAATCCCTCATGAGAATTCTCAAACGGGAAGAGTACGAAGTCATCACCGCCGCGGAAGGGGAAGCCGCTTTAGAAGTGTTGCGCCAGAGGCAAGTCAATCTGATTCTCACAGACTTGAAGATGCCAAAGATGGATGGCTTACAGTTGCTCAAAGCCGCCAAAATGCTCTCCCCCGAAATTGAGGTCATTGTGATGACCGCTTTCGGTGAGGTGGATACGGCAGTCGAAGCCATGCGAAAAGGGGCTTATCACTTTCTCCAAAAGCCGTTAAAGCGTCCGGAGATTCTTCTCACGATTGCTCGTGCCCTTGAAAAGCAAGCGTTGGTGATGGAGAATCGCTCCTTCCGTGAACAGTTAGAAGTCGAACATCATTTGGGCAACATCATTGGGAAGAGTCCCGTCATGCGGGGACTCATCACGAAGGTACAGCAGGTCGCCCCGAGCACCGCCAACATCCTGATTATCGGTGAAAGTGGGACCGGCAAAGAGATTTTTGCCAACGCTTTGCACACTGCCAGTCAGCGCAGGAATCAACCGATGATCAAGGTGAATTGTGCGGCACTTCCCGATACCTTGTTAGAGTCGGAACTGTTTGGGTATGAAAAAGGGGCATTCACCGGGGCAACAGGACGCAAGCCGGGACGCTTTGAATTAGCAGATGGCGGAACACTCTTCTTAGACGAGATCGGCGACATGCCCAAGCACCTTCAGGTCAAGCTGTTACGGGTGTTGCAGGAGGGCGAATTTGAGCGGCTCGGCGCGACAAAGACCATCCGCGTGGACGTTCGCATAATCGCCGCCTCAAACAAGGATCTGATGGACGGCGTCAAAGCGGGCACCTTTCGGGAAGACCTGTTCTATCGACTCAACGTGATTACGTTGAAGCTCCCCCCCTTACGCCAGCGAAGGGAGGATATTCCCCTTCTGGTGGATACCTTTTTGAAAAAATACAGCGAGAAAAACGGAAAGCTGATTCGAGGGATTTCCCGTGAAGCATTAGACGCCCTGGAGGGTTATGATTGGCCTGGCAATGTGCGTGAACTGGAAAACGCCATTGAGCAGGCGGTAGTGCTGACATCTGTTGATATTATCGGATTTTCTGATCTCCCGTCGTCCATTCAACCGCGTGAAGCCGCTAACCCCTCGTCAATTCTGGTCCCGGTGGGGACCCCCATGAAGGCGATTGAGCAACTGGTGATTTCGGAAACGCTCAAAATGACGGGCGGAGATAAGGAATTGGCGGCAAAGTTACTCGGGATTTCATCACGGACTATCTATCGTAAGTTGGAGATCGACCCGAGTCATGATGCAGCGCCCTCCAACCCCCAAAACGACATTCACAGGAGTACAGATGATGAATCAGATAACGGAGATGACCATGAATCCAGCGAAGGATAAACCCAACATGCGTCAAATCGATTTTAACCAGGCACCCTTTCTGGTAATCTGGGAAATCACGCAGGCGTGCCACCTCGCTTGTATCCACTGCCGGGCTTGTGCCCAACCGCTTCGGCACCCCCTGGAATTAACGACCGTTGAAGGGTTTCAGTTGTTAGATGAAATTCGCCGATTTGGTCAACCCCTTCTTGTGCTTACAGGTGGGGACCCCCTTCTGCGGCCGGAGGTCTTCGATTTTATCGCTTACGGAACGGAGAAAGGCTTGCGGGTTACGATGACGCCGAGCGGAACGCCGTTGTTGACGAAAGCCAATATCCTGAAAGCGAAAGAAGCGGGTTTGAAGCGCTTGGCGATTAGCCTGGACGGTTCGACGGCGGCGATTCACGATGCGTTTCGGCAGGTCATCGGCTCGTACGATTGGACGATGCAGGGGGTTACGGCGGCGCGGGAAATTGGGCTGCCACTACAGGTCAACACCACCATGACTCGCTACAACCTGTCAGACCTGGAGTCGCTTGCCGCGACAATGTGCGAGTTAGGAATTACCCTGTGGAGTGTCTTTTTCCTGGTTCCCACAGGACGTGGCAAACAGGAGGACGAACTGCAACCGGATGAGTATGAATACGTGTTTCATTTCTTGTATGACCTCTCTAAACACGCGCCCTTTGACATCAAAACGACAGCCGCTCCTCCCTATCGCCGCGTTGTCTTGCAACACACCAAAGCCGAGCGACGCGCCGCTGCCTTGCTCACACAGACTAAACCCAGCCACCCTCCGAACATTGAGACCGTAGCAATGAAACCGAATCGTAGGGGAGAGCTCGCCTTGCCCCTTCAGGAGAAGAAACTTTTTCAACCGGGATTCACCATGGGGAATGGAATCGGGCGAGCCGCAAAGGGGGTCAACGATGGCAACGGATTCGTCTTCATTTCACACACCGGCGAGGTCTTCCCAAGCGGGTTTTTACCCATATCTGCTGGTAACGTTCGTAAGCAGTCCCTCGTTGAGGTTTACCGCCACTCTCCGCTTTTCACTGACCTCCGCGACCCCGATAAGCTGAAGGGCAAATGTGGTGTCTGTGAATTCCGTCGAGTCTGCGGTGGCTCGCGGGCGCGCGCTTATGCCCTCTCCGGCGATTATCTGGCTTCCGACCCCTCATGTATTTATCAACCGCGGGGCATGTTTCAGAAAGCAGTTGACACTTCGAGATTTCGATACACTCAATCCGGCGGAACCCGTAAAACGTAAAACGTAAGTCAGCCCTCTTTACGTTTTACGCATCACGCATTACGCTTCACGTTTCACGCAATACGCTGGAGGTCAAGATGAATCTGATGAAAACAATAGGCTTAACACTGCTGTTTCTTACGTTCGCTGTCCCTTTTCCGTTATTCGCGGAAAACCCTTCAGATGCTGACGTCAAAGCCATCGTGAAAAAGATAGACGAACTCTATCGCAGCAAAACCAGTTCTGCCGAAATGGAGATGCAGATTGTCACCCCTCACTGGGAACGGACGCTGACCTTGAAAGTCTGGACACAGGGGATGGACAAAACCTTTATCTTCATCACATCGCCAAAGAAAGAACAGGGCATTACCACTTTACGTCTTGGGAATGAAATGTGGAACTATCTGCCGAATACAAACAAAGTGATGAAGATTCCACCCTCTATGATGATGGGCTCTTGGATGGGCTCTGATTTTACGAATGACGACCTCGTGAAAGAATCATCCATGCTTGACGATTACGACTACCAACTCATTACGCCTGAAGATGCGTCGGCGGACCTTCTCTACATCGAGTTCATACCGAAAGAGAATTCGCCGACTGTTTGGGGAAAACTCGTAGTCGCTGTCCGAGCGAGCGATTATATTCCAGCTTGGCAGAAGTTCTACGATGAAAAAGGTAATCTCATGCGCGTCCTGAACTTCAAGGAGATTAAACAATTTAGCGGTAAGAAGATTCCCTCCACAATGGAGATGATTCCCCAAAACAAGGAAGGACACAAAACAGTGGTGCGGTATCTGAACGCCGAATTTGATTCACCGGTAGATGATACCATTTTTACCCTACGAAACCTTCGTCGTAGCAATTGACGATTGACCATTGTTAACGATGGACGATTATGACGCTCAAAATCGCATTCCGAAACATCTTCCGCCAGAAGCGGCGCACGATACTGACCGCACTCGCCATGATTGTGGGATTCACGTTGTCATCGGTTTTCATTGGGTGGGCTGACGGCGCGTATTCATCGATTATCAATATGTTTACGCAAAATCGTATCGGGCACATTCAGGTCCACCGGAAAGGCTACCTCGATAAGCCGTCTCTTTACGACACGATAGATGATTACGAGTCCGTTGGTGTGACCATCCGGAGCGTGAAAGGCGTTGAAGCGTGGACTCCCCGTTTATACTCGGCGGGACTTGGCTCAGTCGGCGAAAAGAGCACCGCCGTGCAGATTATCGGCATTGACCCCGTGCGTGAAGTTGTGGCAACTCGATTTGATAAAAAAGTCATAACCGGAAAGGGATTTTCAAAAGAGCCCCGATTGCATCGGGATTCAAAGCAACCTGCGCGTGAAGCGATCATCGGTAAAGGGCTGGCGAAAATTCTGAAAGCGACAATCGGTCAAGAGATTGTGCTGGTCTCGCAGGGGGCCGATGGCTCTATCGCGAATGATTTGTATACGATTATCGGCATTGCGGAGAGCGGCGATGAAACAACCGATCGGATGGCGTGCTATCTCCCCATCGAAGAGGCACAGGAACTGCTGGTTCTTGAGGGACGCATCCACGAAATTGTGGTGATTGTGTCAAATCTCAATGAGGTCAATAAAATCACCAAGGCGATTCAGATGAAACTGGGAGATTCTCATCTTGATGTGGCACCCTGGCAGGAGGTCGCGAAGTCCTTTTATCGAGCGATGAAGGCGGATAGACAGGGAGACCTGATTTCGCGCATCGTCATCATGCTGATCGTTGCCATCGGGGTGCTCAATACGGTGCTGATGTCGGTGCTGGAGCGGACGCGGGAATACGGGGTATTGAAGGCAATTGGCACAAAGCCGCGGCAGATTTTCTGGCTGGTGATGTGTGAAGTCAACATCATCGCCATCTTCAGTATCATCGTGGGGGCTTTACTCGGTGTTTGCATCAACTACCTGCTATCCATCTATGGCGTCACGCTTCCACAGGCATTTACCTGGGGGGGTATGGAGTTTCGGACGATGTACGGGGAAGTCAATGCACGAAGCCTTTATATCCCGGCTATCACCGTCATTGTGGCGGCGACGGTGGTCGCGCTGTTCCCCGCGCTGAAAGCGGCAAGAATCGCGCCGGCAAAAGCGATGCGGACGCATTAGGTATCAGGTATCAGGGAGTTTTGATTTCGACAGGCCATTCTTGTCCATTCCGCTTCAGATTTTTGGGGGGTTTATTGGTGTCGTTGTGCTATAATATCTGTCCTGTTTTTTTGACGTTGGTACAAGCGTGGGTCGAGCTGTACCGTTCAGAACTCGAAGCAGATTGGCAATTACTCATCACAGGTCGCTCACCCCGAAAGATTGCACCACTCTCATAGGTGAAATATGTATCATGAGATTTATACGGTAACAGACTTTGAGATTATTGCACCTTACACGCTCCGTATCCAATTTGATGACGGTAGCGTACAGGTCATCAACTTTGTACCCATGTTACGTGGCGAGTTATATAGTCCCCTGCGGGAGCTTCATTTCTTTAATCAGGTTCGTCTTGACTCCGAATCAGGAACATTGGTCTGGCCAAACGAAGCGGACTTTGACCCTGCTACGCTCCATGACTGGGACAAAGTCGGTGAGGCGATGATCAAGATGTCGGAATCATGGCCTGAACCGCTGTTGAATCCCAACTTACAGATGAGGTACTATGACTATGGAAACGCAGACAACTTTATCAATCACGGCACCAGTGCCGGCGATGACATTGACTGAGATTATTTCCGTTGTCCAACGGCTCTCTCTGCTTGAGAAACTCAGGCTCATCCGAATCTTGGCCGAGGAGCTTGAAAGCGGCGAGAACATTTTTCCCTTTGAGGCCAACAAAGTCTATGACCTGCCAACCCCTTACAACGCGTTCGGTGCAGCGGAGATACTGGCAAATGTGATGGCAACGTTCAGCGAGGAGGGCAACGGAAAGACATGAGATGGAGATACTCTACGACCCATCCGTCCCAAAGTGACCTGGATAGTTTGCCGCGATTGCCACTTGTTCTCCGTTATGGTCAGCAGCGTGTTGATGCAATGGGTCTGGTAGACAGTGGAGCAACTGTCAATGTTTTACCATATCCAATGGGCGTGCAACTGGGTGCTGTTTGGGAAGAGCAGAAGGCAACCCTACGACTTGCTGGAAACCTTGGTAGTATCGCAGCGATGCCATTGTTTGTGATCGCAGAAATTGGTAATTTTCTCCCCGTCCGGCTGGCATTTGCGTGGATTCGGAGCGATAGCGCACCTTTGATACTGGGTCAGATGAATTTCTTCATGGAGTTCGATGTCTGCTTCTATCGTTCTAAACTCGAATTTGAAGTGAGACCCAAATCGCCTTAATTGAAGCGCGTCTAACACGGCGTTGCAGTGGACGGGAACAGGCCGACTTGGGGGTGATGATACTGTCTTCCCGCCTGTCGATGAATTTGTCCGTTAGGTGGCAATTACTCATCACAGGTCGCTCACCCCGCAAGATTGCACCCCTCTCATCGGTGAAATATGTATTGAGCAAATTTCAACGGCTGGGTAAGTACACTATCAGCATCCAAAATCAGAGCTTGGATAATCATTGCCATACGCCTGATGTATCAATTCGCTTTTTCGCTTCAATCAAAAACCATGGGATGCATCCTCATCAAACTCGCCTGACGAAACCATTTCAACGCCTTCATAGTGCAAAAACGGGTCGCAACCGATGATAAATAGCCGTCTTTTCTCGAAAAGCGCATCGATCTGAACGAGGTCGTGCGGTTGGAGTTCGATGAGGCCATAAGAAAAATCCAGATGCTTCAATTTGCCACGATAAGGCAGGATGCGGTAATCGGGGTGGACGCGACGTTCGGAAAATCGAACTTCGTCGGATCCCAATTTTAAGATGAAATCCCGTTTAGCGACTTTGACGAGATGATATCTTTTCCATACAGGACGCTTCGTTTGACGATTCATCCCAACTTCAACAAAGTATGAGGCAAATGTTGAGCCGTCTTTGTCCACTGGAAGGGCGTAGCCGACGGTGCCCTGGGAGTCGCTGATCTCTATCGGCGCATACCATCCTATCCCGTCGCCACGGTTGATTCGGCAAAGTGAGTGAAGGTAGTGTTCCATTTTAAATCACTCTATCCTTCCAAAATATCAAGTCATATTCCAAGAATTTTGAAACGTGCTGATTATAACATCAACCGCCTCAAAAAGTAAATCTTCAATTCAAAGCTATGTCGTGGATATTTATAAAACTCGCCTGGAGAAATCTCTTTCGGAATAAGCGACGCACCCTCATTGCAGGGATTGCCATTGGAATCGGTCTAGCGGCGCTAATCTTCGTCGATGCCTTCTGGATTGGTATGCAACAGAACATGATCCAGACCGCCACCGCTTCCTTTCTCGGCGATGGACAGATTCATCAGCAAGGGTTTCGCGACACCCAAGCGGTTGAAAAGACCATCGTTGCACTTGACAAGGTGGTGTCAAGCCTGAAACAGGAAACGATTGTCGAACATTTTACGCTTCGCACGCTGGCATTTGGAATGATCACCTCACCGGCAAATGTCAACGCGATTAACCTAGTGGGCATCCATCCACCCACAGAAAAATACCTATCTCAAATCGATGACGCGATGACAGAAGGGGCGTATTTTGAAGGGGATAACGTACGCGATATTGTTGTCGGTAATAAACTGGCGGAAATCCTTGAGGTTGGGATTGGCGATCGCGTTGTCGTAACTGTTGCGCAGAGCAGAAGTGGCGACCTTTCTCAGGAGATGTTTCGGGTCTCAGGGATTTATCATTTCGCCGACCCGGAGATGAACAGCAGCATGGCGTTCGTTCGACTTGAGAAAGCGCAACAGATGCTTACGCTCGGCGACAATGTCCATGAAATTGCAATCCAGTTTACCGATACAAAATACGGTCAAGATAAAGGCATTCCCTTCTGGGAAAAGTATTCCCAAGATGGAAACGAAGCCATCGGCTGGACTGTCATCCTGCCACAATTGGAAGGCATATTTGAAATGTCAAAATTTAGTAAGTATATCATGGGCATCGTTCTCTTTGGGGTGGTTGTGTTTGGAATTATCAACACGCTTTTCATGTCGTTGTACGAGCGGATGTTCGAGTTCGGTGTATTACGCGCCGTTGGCACCCGTCCCTTGGGTATGGCGCGATTGATTCTATTTGAAGCGGGGGCGTTGGCAATCTTGAGTATCTGGCTTGGGGTCATACTCGGCTTTGTCGTGACGTATCTCTTCACAAAAATCGGGCTCGATTACACAGGGATTGAGTTTGCAGGCGTGACCCTGCAGGAGTTGATCTATCCCGTCATGACAATCCAACCGTTCATCCTCTATCCCATCTGGGTCTTTGCCTTCACCATCATCACCGGGCTATATCCGGCTCGATACGCGGCGAAGATGTCTCCGGCGGTTGCGATGCGGCGGAGTTTTTAGCATGGGTGACAAATGAAATTCTTATCAATTTGTGGGACTTTTTCGGGGTCTGGACTCCGGGAAAGTCAGATCGTTTTTCACTGAAGAATCTCTGAAGCATAGGAAACGAACATTCAATGGAACAGATTTTACTGGTCATCGGGTTATGCCTTTTACCACTGCTCTGGATGTTTTGGAGTGAGAAACGTCGCAAAGCGCAGGCGCGACGTGATGAGGAGGCACTGCGCCAATCGATCGAACTCGGCACAAACGAGCCGGTATCCCTCCACCCACGAATCGATCCAAACACCTGCATCGGAAGCGGCACATGCGTCAATGTCTGTCCAGAAGGGCAGGTTCTAGGTTTGATCGATGGACGCGCCCAGCTCATCAACCCTTCAGCTTGTATTGGGTACGGTGAATGCCTCCGAAACTGCCCTGTTAACGCAATTACTTTAGTCCTCGGCACAGAAAAACGTAGCGTGGAGCTCCCCTTGATTAACGCCAATTTTGAAACGAACATGACGGGGATTTACATCGTGGGTGAACTTGGCGGTATGGGGCTCATCCGCAACGCGATTATACAGGGGGTGCAAGCCATCGAAGGCATCGCCAAAACTCGCTGTCGAAGTATCGAAGGCATTTACGATGTGCTCATCGTCGGGGCAGGACCAGCGGGGCTCGGTGCTTCCCTCGCCGCGATGAGGGCGGGACTCCGTTTTATCACCGTCGATCAGTATGACCTCGGGGGGACGGTGCTTCAATATCCGCGCCACAAAATCGTCATGACAGCGCCTGTGGAACTGCCGCTCTACGGCAAAGTAAAGCCGCATGAGACGACGAAAGAGGCGTTGCTTGACCTATGGGGTGATGTCGTGAAGCAGACAGGATTGAAAATCCATAGCCACGAAAGGGTCATCGCCATGGAGCGGGACGTCGATGGCATCTTCACTATTAGGACGACGAAAAGCCAATATCGGGCGCAACGGGTCATCCTTGCAATCGGTCGTCGAGGGTCTCCCCGAAAACTTGGCGTCCCCGGCGAAGACCTGCCAAAAGTCACCTATCGCTTAATCGAACCCGAGAACTTTGCGAACTCTCATTGCCTCGTCATTGGAGGTGGGGACAGTGCCATTGAAGCAGCGATTGCCCTGTCTGAGCAAACTCACTGTGAGGTAACTCTTTCCTATCGCGACGACGTATTCCGCCGGGCAAAACCCAAAAATCGTGAACGCATCCAAGCTGCGGCTGCGGATGGCACCGTCACCCTCACCCTCAACTCCAACGTCGTCGAAATCACCCCAGAAGCCGCCTCGATCAGCCAGAACGGAACCCGCCTCACCATCCCCAATGATTACGTTTTCATCTTTATCGGCGGCGAACTGCCCAACGACTTCTTGAAGAAGATCGGCGTCGCCATCGAAACGGTTCATGGGAGGGAAGTAAGGGTTTGAACGGGGCTCTGCATCTTTGTATCCTTCCCCATTCAGACTTCCGAAGTCCGTCGGGTTGAGGATTGAGTTCACCGAAATCTCGAAACCTCAAAGACTTCGGAAGTCTCAAACTGTAGATTTAATTTTGTCCCGGTACTTATTTCATTCTCATGCGACACTTTTACACTATTTTCAGAATCCTTCTTCTCGTCATCGCAGTTTTCTGCGTGGCGTTGCTCTGGCGAGTTGGCAGTGACTAGGGCGTGTTGACGAACTCGGGCAAATGCGCTCGTAGCCCAAGTTTCTAACTTGGCACCTCGTCCCCAACCAAGATAGAATCTTGGGCTACAGTTAGATTGCGAAACAGTTCGTCAACACGCCCTACTACCTGTTATCCCGAACCGATCGAATCTTTGAAGGCAACCTGCACAAGTCACTGAGATCGGGGGGAAAAATCGGCCACACTTACGGTATTATCGGCGTTCTGCTGATCGGACTGAATCTGCTTTACCTCTTACGGCGAAACCTCAAATCGATGCGTCGAGTCGGCACGCTCCGGGCGTGGATGGAACTGCACGTCTTCGCGGGCTTGCTCGGGCCAACTTTCATCGCCTTTCACTCTGCGTTTCTGTTCACCAGTCCGATTGCAATCCTCGCGTCGATTTCGCTGGCGATGCTCGTCGTGACCGGGCTTCTCGGTCGATACATTTATTCGCTCGTCCCTCACACGGTGAGTGGGGCAGAGGAAAACGCGGAATCGCTGATGGCGCAGATGCAGTTTGCATTGACCAGGCTCAAAACACAGCTTGGCGAGATGGGGAAATTGATTGCGCAGATAGAGCGATTGACCCCGCGATGGCAATTGCCTCGTGGAAAGTTGTTGAGCCTGGCGCTCGTTTTTGTGATGATTGTCCGAAGTATCACGGTTCGGATGGCGATGTGGAAGATACTGAGAAATTTTCGGAAGCGCACTCCGCTTTCGCAATCGGAATACCGCGAAATCGCCCGTGCTTTTCGGCGTGTGGTTCTCCTGAAAAATGAAACCTATTTCTTCAAGGTTTTTCAACGGTTGCTTCAATGGTGGCGTGGACTGCACCTTTACTTCGCCCTCTTGATGGTTATCACCGTGCTCATCCATATCATCATCGCTGTTTACGGAGGGGCGCGGTGGGTATTTTAATCAATAAACTCATCAATAAATCGGTGAGTCAGCAGATGCTAGAAGGTCGAAGAATGGAAGGAAGGGAAGGATGGAAGGAGAGAAAATGGGAAGGGCAGATCTATTTCACGCTTTACGTTTCGCTTCTCATTTTCAGCGCAAACGCCAACGCTCAACTCCAACGGCTCTTCACACCGGGCAAACTCGCTTTCCCTCATGCGAAGTACGAGGAGGATTGCAAGCAGTGTCATGACGCATGGCAAGGTATCACGTCGGAGAAGTGTTTGAAGTGCCACGACCGGTTGGAACAGCAGATTCAGACAGGGATGGGATTGCACGAAAAACTGAAATCGTCGCAAAATGGAAATCCCCCCAACCCCCCTTTGAAAAGGGGGGCAGGGGGGATTTACCGCTGGAAACCGATTCAGAATCGTCAGGGCGATTGTGCGGTCTGTCATTTAGACCATCAAGGACGCCAGTTTTCGATAATCAGCCAAAATCAATTCGCTCCTCCCAGGTTTCAGCATGATGTAAGGGGCTTTAATCTCATTGGCAAACACGCAGGAGTCAAGTGTGAAGGGTGCCATTCGGCCCCGACGAAATCGGGCTTTGGGAAAACGTATCTCGGATTGAAATCGGACTGCTTTTCATGTCATCAGAAAGATGATGCGGCGCGGGGACATCAGGGGCGGCTCGGGAACGATTGCGCGAGTTGTCATAATGAAAACGGTTGGAAACCTTCAACGTTTGATCGGCAGCGACACAACGAACTGGCATTTGTGCTGATGGATGAGCACGCGGATGTGGCGTGTGTGAAATGCCACGCCGAGAATCGGTTTCGGGGAATTGATCGGGCGTGCTTCGCATGCCACCAAAAGGATGACATTCACAAAGGACAACTCGGAAAAACGTGCGAAAGCTGTCACATAACGAAGGGATTCAAACTATCGACCTTTGATCGCCACCGACACAACACATTAAATTTCAAACTGTTGGGAAAACACGCAACAGTCGATTGTGCCAAATGTCATGTCGGCGGGCAGTATAAAAATCTTGGATCGACCTGCTTCGATTGTCATGCCGAAACCGATCGAACGATTGGACATCAAGGGCAGTTTGGGCAGCCCTTCGCTTCGCTCAAGGGTAAACTTCGCGGGTGTGAAAGTTGCCACACGGTGAACGGTTGGCGTGAAACGACTTTCACGCGGGAGCGACACCAACAGATCGCGTTCAAGCTGGGGGGGAAGCATTGGGACGTGGCATGTGTGAAGTGTCATGTCAATCGGCGGTATCGAGAAATGGGGTCAACTTGTTTTGATTGCCACGCCGGAACCGATCAGACGATTGGACATCGGGGACAGTTGGGGAGCGAAGCGGGGTGTGAAAGCTGTCACACCGTCAACGGTTGGAGCGAAACGTCATTCACTCGTGAGGGTCATCAGGCGTTTGAATTCAAGTTGGAAGGAAAGCATTGGGAGGTAGCGTGTGAGAAGTGCCATGTTGATGGACAGTATAAAAACCTCAGCTCGCGCTGTTTTGATTGTCACCGACCCATCGATCTGAACACAGGGCATCGCGGCAACCTCGGTGAGGCATGTGAGGATTGTCACACAGCCGAGGAGTGGAAACACTCGACCTTCACGCGCCAACGCCATGAACAGTTGGAGTTTAAGCTCCCGGGAAAACATGCAGATGCGGAGTGTGTTAAATGTCATGTCAATAGTCAGAAATACCGGGGCATTGGGACACGGTGCATCGATTGCCACGGCTAAATCCGATTTCGGATTTCGGCCCCCCAAATCCCCCCTTCCCCCCTTTTCAAAGGGGGGTGGGGGGGATTTGGGGGAAGCTGGTAGGGGCGAGGTGACCTCGCCCCTACTTGCCCCAACCGGCTTTCTGGCCCTCTCTTGGTTCCTCTCCTGTTTTTTGTCCGTCTGGATACCGATTGTGAACGCCCAGAAATCCGACCCCCATCGCGGCGAACTGGGCTCGCAGTGTGAAAGCTGTCATACCGTAGAGGGCTGGAAACCGTCAACCTTCACGGTTGAACGTCATCAGCAGATCGACTTCAAACTGGAGGGGAAGCACTTCGACGTTGCATGTGTAAAGTGCCATATTGATGGACGGTACAAAAATATCGGTTCGCGTTGCTTTGACTGTCATGCGACGACAGATGGGCAGACCGGACACAAGGGCGAGTTGGGAGAGTCATGCGAAAACTGCCACACTGTCGTGGATTGGCGTCAAACCACATTCGCGCAAGAACGGCATAATCAATTGACCTTCAAGCTGATTGGAAAGCACGCGAATGTTGAGTGTGCGAAATGTCATGCGAATAACAGGTTTCGGGGGATGGGTCAAAGTTGCTTTTCGTGCCACCAAAAGGATGACGCCCACAAGAGCGAACTCGGATCGAACTGTGAAAGCTGCCATGTGGTCGATGGTTGGAAGCTATCAACCTTCACCGTTGAGCGTCATCAACAAATCGCCTTCACGTTAGAGGGGAAACACAAGACCGTCGCGTGTGCCCAGTGCCACATCAAGGGACAGTACAAGGGGCTTGAGACAACCTGCTACGGCTGTCATCATCGTGCGGATGAACGAATTCACAAAGGCGAGTTGGGAAGGGCATGCGAAAGTTGCCATACGAATGAAGCGTGGAAGCCTTCAACGTTCGACCACGCGGAACGTGACATCACTCGCGCCGTGAGAAATCCGTGGCGTCAAGCATTCGCATGGCTCTTGCCAGAGAAAATGACACCAAAGGATCGAGTCATCACATATCGCTACGAATTGACGGGGGGACACGCAGATTTGGCATGTGCTCAATGCCACGTCAACCACAAATATAAACACCTCGACACGACCTGCGTCAGTTGTCATCAGCGGATTGACCCACACGCCGGACGTTTGGGAAGTCGCTGTGAAGGTTGCCATTCGACGAACGGGTGGGCGATGAAATAAAAACAGAGACTCATGTCAAAAATAAGTGCGCGAGGTGGAAAAGTGAGAAAATGAAAGAGAAACCGAGTTTTTTTGAAAAACTCGGTTTCTTCGCACGATTTCTTAACATGAGCCAAAACTGAAAGGTTGACGCACAGGGAGGCAAAGCAATGTGGAATAAAATCTTAATCGGGGGTGGACTGATTTTTTGCGCCATCTTGCTGGCAACCTGCATGTCGCAGAAGACACAACAATGGTCAGACCCGCTGACATTCAACCACGAATTATCCGCTTTTCCACTCCGGGGAACGCATGCGAAGATTCCGTGTGAATCGTGCCATGTCGCGGGGCAGTACAGGGAAACGTCAACGCGCTGTCAGCACTGCCATGCGGGAAGCATCGCACACGCTGACGACGTGCGGAGCGAGTGCCGTTTGTGCCATGATTCGGCATCGACATGGACACCTGTTTCTTTTAACCATGGTCAGACCCGCTTTCAACTCCGAGAGAAACACGCGGTTGCCGATTGCTTTGAATGTCATCAACAGACAACCTTCGCGGGCTTGACGAAAACGTGTACCCCCTGCCATCAAGACGCCCACAACGGTGCTTTCGGGTTCAAGTGCGAAGTCTGCCACAACGCCCAGAGCTGGCAGACGCGAATCTTTGACCACAATTTGACGACGTTCCGGCTGACGGGACGGCACGTTGGACTCGATTGCGAAGCCTGTCATACCACTTCCGGCTTCAGAGGCACTCCGAAGGACTGCTACGCCTGCCACCAGAAAGACAGCCCTCCGAACCACTTCGGTCCAAACTGTGAGACGTGTCATTCAACTTCAACGTGGAAAGGGGCTGTTTTTGTCCACACCTTCCCAATCGATCGCGGACCACACCAGCGTACGGATTGTCAGGATTGTCATACTGTTAAGGACAACTTTAAGGAGTTCAGTTGCATTTCGGGCGGCTGCCACCCGAAGGCCAAAACAGATCAGAAACATCAAAAGGAAGGTGTCAGTACGGCATCGACAGCACACGGGGAGAACGCTTCCCTGAACTTCGTTTCAACCTGACTGCCACAAATACCCTATCAACAGGCGTTAATCTGACGGCGGGTTACCGATTATACGGGGCCGCCGATCTGCAATACCGCATCGTATCGTTTTCGGCAGATCGCGATTGGGGCGAACGCTTGAATCTGAACGGTGAGTTCTATCACTTCACGTATGAGTCCGGCGGGCTGTCCACCTATTCATGGCGTTCGATAGCAATTGGTACCACCTATCAACTTCTTTCGCCAATCGCCATCTCCGGGGAGATCGAGCGAATCGATCGGCGTGAACAACATGAGGTACGCATCCGAACCGATGTGTCATATCAGTTTCGTTGAAACTGTAATCATCAACGTGATGCTCATTAACCAATACAGTTTTCTCAAGATTTTATCAGATTTAATTGCCGATGATACAAAGCAGGCAAAAGCCACAGCCAAGGAGATGGAATCCCGTCATGACAATCCAACCGTTCATCTTCTATCCCATCTGGGTTTTTGCCTTCACTATCATCACCGGGCTGTATCCGGCTCGATATGCAGCGCGGATGTCCCCGGCGGTTGCCATGCGGCGGAGTTTTTAAATGAGCAAATGAGCAAGTTTGCAGATTGGCAGATTTTTCACGTTTCACTGCTGGCGAGGAGATAACAGTGAAGAACAGCGAAATCATTGTGACAGAAGCGGTGACAAAGGTTTATTCCGGCAACGGTGTGCCGGTGCACGCCCTTCGCGGGGTTGATTTAAATATTCAACCCGGAGAGTTTACGGCGTTGGTTGGGCCATCAGGTTCGGGAAAAACCACCCTTCTCAATATCATTTCTGGGTTGGATACCCCAACGGAAGGAAAGGTCTGGCTTTCCGGCAAACTGCTGTCCCGTATGAGTGGCAACGAACTCTCAGATTTTCGCCGTGACCATATCGGATTTATTTTTCAAGCCTACAACCTCATCCCGGTGCTGACCGTCGAAGAAAACGTCGAATACATCATGCTCTTGCAGGGAGTCCCTAAAACGGAGCGGCATAAACGAGTCATCGATATCCTTGAAACGCTCGGACTGGCGGGATATGCGAATCGTCTACCGACACAACTGTCAGGAGGACAGCAGCAGCGGGTCGCCATTGCGCGGGCGATGGTCTCGAAACCGGACCTTATCCTCGCTGATGAACCGACAGCCAACCTTGACTCGAAAACGGGCGCGGAGTTGCTGGACATGATGAATGCGCTGAACGAGCGAACCGGCATGACGTTCATCTTCTCGACGCATGATCGGATGGTTATGGAAAGGGCCAGACGGGTCATCACGCTCAAAGACGGACAAATTGAAAGCGATGGAACCAACGTGAAACGTGAAACGTGAAACGTGAAAAGAATCACGCTTCACAGCTCCGTTCCGGGAGTCCGTGCTCGTCCGATCCCATCGGACAAAGCGTACCTGCCCCCCGAGGGATCGGGGGCAGGCCGATCTATCGGGGTTTCACGTTTCACGCCGTATGAGGAATTTAATATAAGAATTTCCACTCTAATTATCAGTTCTTGCAAACATCTCCTGCCAGACGAGACAGCAGTGGGTGGTACTGAAGAAGGTGGGGCGGATGGCTAATGGATCAACACAATCTGCCTACATTCCAAAACCATGAGAAAAGTCATCGCGTTTGCGTTATTAGGGGTTATATTACCGACCTCCGGTTTCACTGCTGACACATTCCGAATCAGCGGATACTACAAAAACTTTTTCACAGTCTTTGATTCGCCAGAACCGAAAATGCCAGAACCCACCCTGTTTGAGCCGGTCATCGGGGCAGTCAGCAACCGACTGCGATTGAACCTCTTTTACAAGCCAGGCAATCGCCTCTCATTCCAGGCCGCTTACAATTTCTCCCCCCGGGTTCAGGTCGAAGACTCTCGGAACGGAGACGCTTCGCTGTTTGAGAATCAACTCCGTCCCGTGAGTGTTCCACCTGTCATTGCGATTGACCCCTCCGGGTATCGCGTCGCGGATTTGGATGCACGGGTGTACCCCGATGAAAACGCACCAGTCGGAAGTTTCGGAATCTTTCAGAATCTGGACCGAGCGTTGGTAACATTAAGCACAGGTTTCGCAGATCTATCCATCGGTCGTCAAGCCATTGCGTGGGGCAGTGCGCGTATGATCAATCCAACGGATATTATCGCCCCCTTTACATTTGAGGAGTTGGATACGGAAGAGCGCATCGGTGTAGACGCCATTCGGGTGCAGATTCCCGTTGGCGCAATGGGAGAATTTGACACCGGTTATATCTTCGGCAAAGATTTTGCGTTTGGAAAGAGCGCGTTCTTTCTTAGAAGTCGATTGAATGCAGTGGAGACTGACGTTTCAATCTTACTCCTGGGATTTCAGAAAAATCTCCTGACCGGCTTTGATATCGCTCGCGCCATTGGCGGTGCGGGATTCTGGTTTGAAGGGGCTTACGTGTTTACAGGTACTTTTGATGATGACAAAACCCAAGCGGATAACTATCTCCGCGCCTCCATTGGCCTGGACTTCAGCTTTAGCGGGAAAACCTATGGAGTGATTGAGTATCATTTTAGCCAGGCCGGCGCGAAGAAACCTGAAGATTATCTCACCCATTTGACCCAAGCGGCGTACACGGATGGGGCAGTTTATCTCATGGGCAGGCACTATCTCGTACCCGGATTGACGTACCAGCTTACCCCGCTTATCACTTTTAGCGGACAGGCGCTGTTCAACTTGTCCGACCCATCCATGTTCCTCTCCCCTCAGATTGAATACAACATCGCACAGGATATTTACATCTCTGCTGGCGCATTTATCGGGATTGGCAAACGTCCCCTCCGCTTTCCTCCCCAAAATGGGGGGGATGAAGTGGGGGAGGACGACGCTCCAACCCAGCAATTTCGCTCGGAGTTTGGCGGTTATCCAAACATCTATTTTTCTTCATTTCGGATTTATTTTTGATTAATCATTACCAACCCATTCAGGTGAATTATGGAAATGGAATTCAAACCCGATTGGAATCAAGCGGCTGAACGATTTGAGGCATGGTGGGCGGGTGAGGTAATCGATCGGGTCGCGCTACAGGTCACCGCTCCCAAAGCTGACTATCAGCGAAAGCCGGTGCCCGCCCCTCAGAATTTAGAAGAACGCTGGACAAACGTTGATTATGCCATCGAAGCGGCAGAAGAACGCATGCACGGAACCTTCTACGGCGGCGAGGCGTTTCCAATATTCTGGCCCAATATAGGTCCTGACATATTCAGCGCCTACCTTGGTTGCGAATTGATTTTTATGCCTACCACAACATGGGCAGAACCCAATATCATCGATTGGAATCATCCGCCGCCGCTGACCCTTGACCCGGGCAACCGCTGGTGGAAATTGACCTTGCAGATGATCGAACGCGCTTTGGAGTCGGCACCGGGGAGGTATTTCGTCGGATTAACAGACATCCACGGCGGGATGGACGCTTTGTCGGCGATGCGAGGCCGCGAGCAACTCTGCTTCGATCTGATCGAGTGTCCCGAAAAGGTGAAGGCGGCGATGGAGGAAGTGCTCACCCCGCTCTGGTTTGAGATATATGAAGGGATGCATCAGCCGATCCGAGAGAAGCTAATCGGTTCGAGCACATGGCTCTCTGCCTGGTCGCCGGGCAGGTGGTATCCGACCTCTTGCGACTTCGCCGCCCTGGTTTCACCTAAGATGTTTGACGAATTTATCTTACCGGACATCGTCGCAGAGATCGAATGGCTCGACCACTCGCTTTATCATCTCGACGGACCGGATGCGATTGTGCATCTGGATTCTCTGCTCAACATCCCCAAACTCGGCGGGATTCAGTGGGTGCCGGGGGCGGGCGCACCGTCGATGCTACACTGGCTGCTGTTATTGAAGCGCATCCAAAAGGCAGGGAAACTATTACACCTCAGCGTCAGTCCTCACGAGGTTGAACCGCTACTCCGCGAATTATCGCCCAAGGGGTTGATGTTGAGCACATGGTCTGCAACTGAAGCCGAAGCCCGGGAATTGTTGTCAAAAGCGGAAACGTGGACTCGGAAGACGTGAAACGTGAAACGTAAAAGGGGTATTCTTCCGTTTTACGCATTACGTATGACGCATCACGCCATATAGCAAATGGGGGAAAAATGACGAATCATATCGATTTCCATGAACTGCCCGTGGATGAAGTCATCGCTCAAGTCGGGGTAGCGAAGGCGATTGGCATCAAACACGTTGCCAGCCTGCTGTTTAGTTACCGATGCACCATTGCTTGCAAACACTGTTTGTTTAATTGCAGTCCGAAAAGGCCCGATGTGTGCGTCAGTTTTGAGGACGGCGTCGAGTTTATGCGTCAACTTCGCCAAACGGATCGCGTCATCCATATCGCAGGCGGCGAAGCGATGATGTACTACAACGAGATGCTCGCCATCTGCCGCGCTTCAAACGAGATAGGTGCCGCGCCGCACTTCTTTGAGACTAACGCCTCCTGGTGTGTGGACGACGAGGTGACGCGCAACCGATACGAGGAGCTCAAGGACGCGGGGATGCTGGGGGTGCTCATCAGTGCCGACCCGTATCATCAAGTATTCGTGCCCCCTGAGAGGCGGCTGCGAGCGTTTCAATGGGCGGTCGAAATCTACGGGCGTGAGAATGTCGCGGCTGGAGATTTATCCCTCGAACAGTTGTACGAACTTCGCCGGATCGGCCGCGATGAAGTGCGTTTGGCGGAATATAGCCGAAACCACCCCCCGCGTTTCGTCGGGAGAGCGGGAGAAGAACTCGCCCATTTCTCTCCGGAACACCCGCTTGAAGACCTCGTGAACGATGCGCTCTGGCACGGGGGAACGGCGAGTGAAAGTTGCCGATCTGAGTTTGACTCGGATGAGATGTGGGAAATTCATATCGACCCTTATGGCAATATCCAGACCTGTTGTGGCATCATCATCGGCGATGCTCACGAAAAACCACTCATCAAGTGGATGGAGCGCGGATTTCACACGGACAACGAGTTAGTGAGAATGGCATATCAACGCGGTCCATACGCCTATCTCGATTTGGCGAAAGTGTACGGTTATCACCCACGCGAGGGCTATCCACAGAAATGTAGCCTCTGCTGGGAGGTCCGAAAGTTCCTACGTTCTTATTTTCCGCAGACGTTCGGCCCCGCGGAGATCTATGAACCGGTGACGTAAGCAGGGGTGGTTCATCGTCCGCGTTGATGGCCGAAAGCTCTATTTGACTTATACTCCGTTCATGATGTATAATGGCGATGTATCATCAAAATGTGGCTTTAATTTCAGGAGAATCAGGAGTGAGACAAATGGCAATCCAATATGAAACCCCACAACAACTCCGTTCGACGGTTGAAGCAGCAATCTATCGTCTGAAAGACGCCTATCAAATCAAAGCCGATACCGTTCCAAAACTGGCGGAAGAACTGTCTGAAGCGGTATTTAACGCGGATAATCAATGCGAGCGTTCTAGTCAGACGGCAAGCCATTACCGCTACTTGGAGCCAAAACCTAAAAAGCAGACGAAGCAACTGGGCATCAAAGGGCGGAACATGCTCGTCTGGCACCTTGTTGCAACGATGCGAACAGAAGGCTTTACGATTGAGCAGGTGGCTGAAGACTTTAGACTTCCTGTTGAGGCAGTTGTCGAAGCGTTGGACTATTATTACAAGAACAAAGCAATGATTGAAGCGGAAAATGAACAAATCGGTCGAGAACTCGGACTCATCAAGGATTGAAACCGTGAAAATTTACCTTGACGACTGTTCTGATAGTAACTTACTGGCGGAACTCTTACAACAAGCCGGACATATTGTGCAAAACCCCAGAGGTGCAAACAAAGTCGGCGTTGATGATTTAGAGCATCTGGAATATGCGGCTCAGAATCAGTATGTGCTGTTGACATTCAATGCCAAACACTTTCGCCAACTCCACGCTCAATGGCAGCAACAGGGGCGTTCACACGCTGGCATCTTTTTGGTGTATTTTGATAACGATGTCACGCGAGACATGCGTTATTTGGACATTGTGCAGGCAATCGATCTCCTGCTCGCTTCGGGGTTGCCCATTGCCAATCAGATTCACACGCTGAATCAGTGGCGTTGATTGGGCGGATGAAGGGGGGAGGAGGTCGGTGATTTTAGGCTTCAATGTGAACAACTTCGCCTACTTTTATTGTTCCCAGGGCTTCGAGGACTTTTGGCATGAGTGGGCGCAACGTTTCAATGGTGTTATCAGGAGCACCCAATACAATGATGGCAAGTTTTATAGCCTTTAGGTTTTGCTGATACTCCAAATTGCTATCAATCGTTACAAATACATCGAAGGCGGCAGATTGTATTAAGCGCAACAGAGGGCCGTTCTTGATACCTGCCCACCCCATTTCCGGCACCGTTGCAACATCATGGCCGGGCAGAGCCCGTTTGAGTTTGCGCGGTAGGCATTCGTCAAGCAGCACTTTCATAGGTTTGTTCCAGCAACATCTGTTTTATGAACGCTAATACGGCTTGCGCATGATTGCGTTTCACTGTTGGGAAATCATCCAGAAACTCATCCAGCGGGTGCCCTCTTTCAAGATAGTCAATGAATGTTTGTACGGGGACTCTTGTGCCCGCGAAGACTGGAATTCCGCCCAATATTTCTCTGTCGCTTGTGATTAACTTGCGTTCAAACATGATGATTCCTCTCCTTTTGAAATAAAATTCACAGAATCTGCCTGAAACGGCACATCCTGCCCTTTATAGTATCGTGAAAATTCCAGACCTGTCAAGCAATAAATCTGTACAATTTTTTCAGCGAACCGTGTTACAATCTGAAAAGTAGCAGTCAAACAAAATTATACCGCTATTTTCGAGGTGGGCGGCGCGAGGGGACCACCTTTCATACCCCCCGCAACTATACCATAAGGAGAAGTAAAACATGGATGCGAATGTAAAGAAAACGGCACTCAGAATGATTCCCTACGGTCTGTACGTTCTGACAGCCGAAAACAAGGATGGTAAAGTCGCAGCAGCGACAGTGAATTGGGTGACTCAAGCCTCTTTTGAGCCACCATTGGTTGTCGTGGGCGTGAAGGCCGATTCGTCGGTCCACGGTGTCATCAAGGAGTCCAGGGCGTTTGCGCTGAACGTCCTTGGCAAGGGGCAGCAAGCCCTGGCGTTCACATTCTTTAAGCCTACAGAGAGAGATGGTCAGAAGATGAGTGGAGAACCCTTTCACGCAGGCAAAACAGGTTCGCCCATCCTTGAGAGCACTCCTGCGTTTATTGAATGCACCTTGGTCGACACCCTCGAAAAGGGGGACCACTCCGTCTTCGTGGGTGAAGTTGTCGATGTGGGTGTGTCCAAGCCGCCAGAAGGGAGAGCAGATGATGCCACGCTCTGGTTGAAAGACCTGGGCGAAAAGGTCTTCTATGGTGGATAGGCGGACGGCATGGAAGGGAAAAGAACTGGAGATTGGGGGGTGGTTTTTAATACCATCCCCCCACGAAGCCGTGAAAACAACTGTTGACAGAGCGCCCACTCTATGATATAGTTTTCAAACCCTTGATAGGGGAGTGATAGTACGACTTTAGTTATGAAGCACAAGTGAGACCCAGACTTCCGAAGTTTCCATACACCGGTTGGCCGAGACGATGTGAACCCTTGAGGGAACTGAAAAACCACAGTTTGGTGTCAAACTTCGGAAGTCTAAGTGGTATAATAACGAATATCAAAAACGGAGGCTTTAGAGGAAAAATATGGCAAATCGATTGGCAATTGATGGTGGAATCCCTGTGATTACGGAGCGCATCCCCGGTGGGGCGCATGGCCCAAGTGTGATTGACGACCGGGAGATTAACGCGGTCACTGAAGTGTTACGGAGTGGCAAGCTGTTCCGATTCGTTGAAAATTCTCATGTGGCTGCATTTGAGCAGGAAGCGGCCGCATTACTTGGTGTGAATCACGCGCTGATGGTCAACTCGGGGACGAGCGCGCTGATCTGTGCGTTGACAGGACTTGGCATTGGCCCTGGCGATGAGGTCATTGTCCCCGGCTACACTTACATTTCGACCGCGGCGGCAGTTGTTGGCGTGGGCGCTGTCCCCGTCATCGCTGAAATCGACGAATCGCTCGGCATGGACCCCGCTGATGTCGCACGAAAAATTACGCCCTACACGAAGGCAATCCTCCCCGTCCACATGCAAGGGGTGCCCTGTCGTCTTGATGAGCTGATCGCCCTTGCGCGGCAACATAACCTCAAAGTGGTCGAAGATTGCTGTCAGTGTGTCGGTGGGCAGTATAAAGGCGCGTACGCCGGAACATGGGGAGATGCCGGGGCATGGAGCCTCAACTACTATAAAGTGATTAGTTGTGGTGAAGGGGGGCTGGTGTTTACGAACGACTACGATGCCTATGAACGTGCCGCTTTCGCCAGCGACCCGGCAATGCCGATGTGGATGAGCGGCAAGGAATGGAAAAATCCGCCCTTCTCGCGTCAATGCTACCGCCCAAGCGAGATTATGGGGGCAATTGCGCGGGTGCAACTCTCAAAGATTGGGGACATCCTCAGCCATACCCGTCGGCTAAAGAAAGCATTCCTGGCGGAACTGGACGAGCCGAAAGGGTATATCCGACAACATGTCGATGACCCGGACGGTGAATGCGGAATCAGCGCGGCAATCATTATTAAAGAACCGGCGCTTGCTCCAAAATACACGGAAGCGCTCAGGGCAGAAGGGCTTGGTGCAGGCACGGCGTACAACGATGGATTCCCGGATCGCCACATCTACTACTATTGGGATTCGATTTTATTGAAGCACTCCCCACACCCATCGGGCTACCCGTGGAAAGACCCGCAGTACAAGGGGAACGTTGAGTATTCACGGGAGATGTGCCCACAGACCCTTTCGCTCCTTGGCAGAGCCCTGCGGTTTGGGTTCAATGTCAACATGCAGGAGGAACATGCGCGCTTGATGGCAGTGGCGATCAATAAGGTTGACGCGGTGCTGGGATGAAGGCGTGAATAAGAAACCGAGTTTTTCGCTTTGTTCCCTCGCCCCTTGTGGGAGAGGGGGCATACGCATTAAGTTAAGCCCCCCCAACGCCCCGATCTCAAGATCGGGGCTAATAGCTCAAGTCGGCTGAAGCCGACTAACACTGGATGTCAGTCCACTTCAGTGGACTTCAGCTTTTAGCCTGAACTTCAGTTCAAGGCGTCAAGCGAGCGAAAATTTCCTTAACTGAATGCGTATGGAGAGGGTTCGGGTGAGGGGGAAACACCATAGTCTGCTCACTCCCCTCACCCCGGCCCTCTCGAAGCGAAGCGGGCGGGAGAGGGAGAAAGACGAACCTTCGGTTGTACTCGATTGGACGGTAACCGAAAAACTCGTATTTCTAGCTCCCTACCTGATTCACATGCTATACGCATCACGTTTCACGCTGCCCCGCCCCTCCACACTTTTGCGTGAGTTTTTAGCTAAAACCCTTTTCACTCTATGCAACTCAACCGATCATCTTCCAATCCACATAGACGAGGGAGTAGGTCAATGAAATCCTTTTTGGAACGGTTCTGTGATGATGCCCGTTGCACCTACCCCCCCCCACTCTGGAGTGCCTCTAATGAACCTCGCACTGCAAGAAGCCATTAGCATCTCCGGCACGCTACTGATGCTCGACGACACAACACTTACTTATTCACCCAAGGAGACCAAACATGTACCCAAGAAGACACATTTTATTTCACGTATTTGTTTTTGCTCTGATTCTCAGCCTGATCGCGTCCACTGGGTGGGCGGGTTATAAACGCATCAACGCGCCCAACCCGGCGGATGGGATGTCCGTCCAAATCTATCAGTTGGACAACGGCTTGACGGTCTACCTCACGGAGAATCATGAGGAACCGCGCTTCTACGCGGAAATCAGTGTTCGCGCCGGCAGCAAGCATGACCCTGCAGAGGCAACCGGCATCGCTCATTATCTGGAGCACATGCTCTTTAAGGGGACCCAGAATTTTGGCACCCTTGATTACGAAAAAGAGAAACCTCATCTGGACAAAATTACGGACCTGTATGAGCAACATTTCCCCGAAACCGACCTGGAAAAACGGGCAGCGATTTATGCCGAGATTAACCAGGAGACCCAACTGGCTGCCCAATACGGCATTCCCAACGAGCTCGATAAGCTTTATCAAGCGATGGGCGGACGCGCTGTGAATGCGCATACCGCGGATGAGGAGACGGTTTACAAGGTGGATTTGCCCGCGAACCGCCTGCGTCAGTGGGCGGTTATCGAGTCCGAACGCTTTGCACATCCCGTCTTCCGTCTCTTCCAGACCGAATTAGAGACCGTCTATGAGGAGAAGAACAGGGCACTGGATAATAAAAGCCGCATCATCGGTGACGCCGTCGATAAGTTGCTGTATAAAAATCACCCCTATGGGCAACAGCCGACGCTCGGCACGGTGGAACACCTGAAGAATCCATCTCTGAAAAGGATGTATGAATTTTACCATACCTATTATGTGCCGAATAACATGGCAATCCATCTCTCCGGTGACATTGACAGCGAGGAGGCCATCGGTATCATCGACGAGTATTTCTCCCGATGGGAGCCGAAAGAACTCCCTCAAGCCAAAGCGTGGGGTGAAGAATCGCTCCATGCGGCTGAACGTGTCACGGTCAAATATCAAGGCGAGGAATATGTCCTGCTTGCGTTCAGGACGGCCGGTCGAAACGAGCGCGATGCGGACGCCTTGAAACTCATCGACATGCTCCTGGATAACGCGACCGCCGGACTCATTAACCTGAACCTCAATCAGCAGCAAAAAGTCCGCCAAGCCGGTTCATATCCGCGCCTGAACAACGACTATGGCGCACAATACCTGTGGGGCATTCCGAAGGAGGGACAATCCCTCAAAGAGGTAGAGCGGCTTCTCCTGGAACAGGTGGAACTGGTTAAAAAGGGTGAGTTTGAAGACTGGCTTATTCCGGCGATCGCGACTGACTTTAAGAAATCGCAGAAAGCGCTGTTGGAGTCGAATGGGGCGAGAGTCAGTATCATGCGCAATGCGTTCCTGGCTTACCAGGACTGGGATTACACCGTTGACGACATTGCACGCATGGAGAAGTTGACCAAACAGGACATCGTTGATGCCGCGAACCGATACTTCGATGATAACTATGTGGCGGGCTATCGTGTGGATGAGCAGCACGAAGTCCCCTCCATTGAAAAGCCGAAAATCGACAAAATCGCGATTGACCCGGCACGACAATCCACTTTTGCGGCAAAAGTCCTGGCGATGCCTGTGAAAGAAATCGAGCCTGTCTTCGTCGTTCCAGATAAAGACTACCAGAACACCAACTATCACGATGGCGTCAAGCTCTATTATTCCCAAAACCCAATCAACGACCTCTTTGCCTTTACCATCTCCATCGAGCTCGGCAGGCGTCACGATAACAAGCTGGCGATCGCCGCGCAATTGCTCGATAAATCTGGCACTTCACAATATAGCCCCGAAGCCTTGAAAAAGGAGTGGTACAAACTTGGGACAGACTTAGGCATCAGTGTCGGAGACGACGAGACGACCATCGTCCTTTCAGGACTCGACGAAAAATTCGGTCCATCGCTGACATTGCTCATGGAACTTCTGAACAACCCGACTGCCGATGTCGCCACCCTGGATGAACTAATCAAGATCATTCTGGTGAACCGGGAAGATGCCAAGAAAAATTTCAATGCGATACGGAGTGCTCTGGTACAATACAATCGCTACGGCAAAGACTCCTATTACCTGAATGTGTTGCCCGGCGAAGCCGTCAAGAAACTGACAGTGGACGAACTCCACGCAGAGATTAAGCAGCTCCTGAACTACAAACATACCATCAGTTATACTGGTTCATTATCACTGGATGAGATGCTTGCGACTCTGAAAAAACATCACCCAATCTCAGGTGACTTGAAAACGCCGCCGCCTCACCAATTCCTCAAGGCACGCGTGCCCCAAGAGACCGAAATCCTGTTCTTCCCCAAAGAGATGGCGCAGGCGCAGGTGTCCATTGAATTCGGCGACGAAGACTACAACGAAGCCACCATTCCGCCCATCCAGCTCTACAACGCCTACTTCGCGGGGGGGATGTCCGGCATCGTCTTCCAGGAAATGCGCGAGGCCCGTGCCCTGGCGTATGCCGTCGGTGCTGGCTACGCCACCGGCGATCGCAAAGGCGACCAGAACATCGTGTGGGGCGGGCTCGGCTGCCAGACGGACAAAACGCCGGAGGCGGTGGAAGCATTCATCGACCTCATCGACCACCTTCCGAAATCGCCTGAACGCTTCGATGAGGCGCGCGACTCAATACTCAATCGTTATCGCACCGATAAAATCGGCTTCCGGGGGGTCATTGGTGCCGTGCGTTCGTGGGAACGTCTGGAGGTCCCGATTGACCCACGCAAATGGCGATTTGAACAGATTCAAGGTGCCGACATGGACCTGATGCTCCAATTCCATAAGGCGCACATCCCAAACCGTCCGAAGCTCATTTCCATCGTCGGAGATCGGAACAAGATGGACATGGAACGGCTGGCGAAGGTCGGCAAAGTCATTGAGGTCCGGCTGGAGGACATCTTTGTTGATTGAGTGATAAGATGCAGGATTCAGGATGCAGGATTCATGATGCAAGATGCAGGATGCAAGATGCAGGATGCAAGATGCAGGATGCAAGTGAATCCTGAATCCTGAATCCTGAACCTTGAATCCCAAATCCCAAATCCTGAATCCGGATTCCCTGTCTTACAAATATAGGACTTACGCAGTGACACCCCGGCTGTCGTTGCGACGCCGGGTGTGTTCGGGGTCAAACACCCGGTGTCCTTGAGACAACCGGGGTTTGAAAACTGCTATTTTGCGTAGGTCCTAAAATAGACATATATTCAATTTTTCAAAGAAGGAGACTTCACAATGAACCGTTCTACCATTCAAAAAGTGGTCGATGGGAACCACTTAACTGAGCAAGAAACCATTGAAGCCATGAATGCAATTATGAGCGGCGAATCGACACCTGCCCAGATTGCCTGCTTTATCACCGCCCTACGAATGAAGGGCGAAACCATTGAAGAGATTACCGGTGCCGCGCGAGTCATGCGTGAAAAAGCGACGAAAATCCAGACGAAATATCCCCTCGTCGTCGATACCTGCGGCACGGGCGGAGATGGGGCCCATACGTTCAATATCTCGACGACCGCCGCGTTTGTCGTCGCGGGGGCGGACATCCCGGTGGCGAAGCACGGCAACAGTGCTGTTTCCAGCAGTTGCGGCAGCGCAGACGTTCTCAAGGCATTGGGGGTGAACATCGACATCGCTCCCGAACAGGTGGGGGCGTGCATTGATGCTGTGGGCATCGGCTTTCTCTTTGCGCCCGCGCTGCACGGCGCGATGAAGTATGCGATTGGCCCTCGCCGAGAGATTGGTATCCGCACGATTTTCAACGCCCTCGGCCCCCTCACCAATCCTGCCGGCGCGCAGGCACAGGTGATCGGCGTTTACACGCGGCACCTGACGGAGTCGCTGGCAAACGTGCTGAATAACCTCGGCAGCAAGCATGCCTTTGTGGTGCATGGCGACGACGGTCTGGACGAAATCACCACGACAACGACAACGCGGGTTTCAGAACTTGTAGATGGCGTTGTCAAAACATACACGCTGAATCCGACAGACCTGGGCATCCCAAAGGCGCAATCCACAGACCTCGCCGGTGGGACGCCGGAAGAAAACGCCAGACTGACGTTGAGCGTCCTCAATGGGGAAAGGGGCCCCAAAAGGGATATCGTGACCCTCAACGCGGCTGCGGCGATGGTTGCCGGCGGAAAAGCTGAAACCCTGAAAGCGGGGTTAGCCCTTGCGGAGGAATCGATTGATTCCGGGAAGGCGTTGGAAAAGTTGAGAGCGTTGAAAGCAAAGACGAATTCATAATCCGTATTGCGTGAAAGCAGGAAATGTGGAGGGCGAGAAACCGAGTTTTTCAGAAAAACTCGGTTTCTGATTCCCGTTTGAACCAATCTCTAAATTTCATGTCCTGGCACTTATGGATGGAAAGGAAAGTCATACGAAATGAACAATCAAAACAAACTTCAGGTCAATCAAGTGCTTCCGGCGCTGGCTGCAAGAACGGAATTCGGCAGGGTACTAGATTTGGCTAAACAGGGAAATCGTTTGCTAATCAATAGACACGGCGTACCAACAGCAATCATTATCGGGATTGAGGATTATCTGCTCACAGTTTTGGAACAACCTGAGCTCCTGACCTCTCTCCATAAAAAAGCCCAGGTCGCAGGGCTAGACCACCTAACGCTTGAAGAGATTGATCAAGAAATTGAAGCTGTTAGAACCCAATCAAAATCATCAAATCGTTAAGGCAGTTTATGATACAAACATTGTCGTTTCTGCGCTCTTGAGTCGCGGAGCACCTTATGTTTGTCTCATATTAGCCCTGGCGGGGAAAATTCAACTTTGTATTTCCAAATCCCTGCTACAGGAGTATGAGTCTGTTCTCAATCGCCCCAAATTTCAATCGCTTCGACAAGACATTCCAGCGATTATCGCAACGCTTCAAAGGACTGCCGTTCTAGTGGAACCAACACAGCAGCTTACACAAATTCAAACAGATTTACCGGACAATCGTGTACTTGAATGTGCCATCGAAGCACCAGCTGATTACTTGGTCACCGGCAATAAACGCCATTTCAATTTTACAGAGTTTGAAGGCGTGAAAATTGTAGATGTACGCGAATTTTTGAAAGCAATCGTGCCAAATGTTGTGTTGTTACTGTAACAGTAAAGGACATTTTTTAAGATGATTACCCCAAAATCTCTCCTCAATGACGAACAAATGAGGCATTTCATTGTCAATGGATATATCACTGTGAAAGCCGATCTCCCGCCGAGTTTTCACGAAGCTATTTTTCAGCGGACCGTCACCGTGTTTGAAAAGGAGGGCAATCCGGGGAATAACCTGTTGCCCCGAATCCCTGCGATTCAAGAGGTCTTCGATGATGCGACGGTTGACGGTGCTTTAACCAGCCTTTTGGGGCCAAATTACTACATGCACCCCCATCGCCACCCCCATTACAATTCGCCGGGGAGCAGCGGGCAAAATATACACAAAGACAGTTGGACCCGGCGGCGTCATCACACCCGCTGGGTCATGGCGCTCTATTATCCGCAAGATACACCCGAAGAGATTGGACCGACGGGGATTATCCCAGAGAGTCACTATTACAATACCGGACCCAATGGCGGCCCTGAAAACGAGGTTGCGCTTTGTGGCGAAGCGGGAACCGTCGTCATTGTCCATTATGACCTCTGGCACCGGGCGATGCCGAATCGTAGCGATCGGAAGCGGTATATGATGAAATTCCTCTTCACCCGCATGGAGGAACCGCAATATCCGAGTTGGGACAGCGAGCAGGTTGCTTTGAATCCCGATCCGATCGGGGCGGCGTGGCATCCTGTTGGTGGCGATGAAGCCCGAACGATGTGGGCGCACCTCTGGAATTGGCATTATGGAAAAACGAATGGAGACATGGCCGGAAGCATAACGCCTCGCGTGGGTTCTGTTCCTGAACTTATCAAGCGATTGCGAGATGAGTCGGAGTCGGCGTGTCTCAACGCCGCGTATGCGTTAGGGGCCATCGGCGCACCGGCTGTGCCCGCCTTGATTGAGACATTGCAGGATGAATCTGAGACGGTGCGCCGGAATGCCAGCTATGCCCTGAGCGCGATGGGTGCACCTGCCGTCCCTGCGTTGATCAGCGCATCAAGCGACTCCAAGGCGTGGGTTCGCGCCATCGCGGTTGATACGTTGGGGGATATCGGTCTCTCCGCTCAAGATGCCATACCGGCGGTCATTAAAGCCTTACAAGATGAATCTGTCCAGGTTCGTCGGAATGCGGCTGAAGCGTTAGGAATCATCGGGAGTTTGTCTTCGACTGCTGTTCCGGCGTTGATAGCGGGGTTGCGCGATGCGGATGAGTGGGTGCGCCGCAACACGTCGCTGGCGCTGGCTCGGATTGGCCCGTATGCGACGGGTGCCGTTCCCGCCTTGAGTGCCGCTCTGAACGATGAGAACCGGTATGTTCGCGCCAATGCGATGCACGCCCTGACACGAATCGACGCCTCCGATGCGAAAGAAGCGGCATTCAACTTTCTTTGGACCGCCCGGTGGTGTCCCTCAACGACGAAAGAGAGCACGTTTTAATTGTGCAGTTAGTCCCGATCATTCCACGATTCATCTGCATCTTGAATCCTGTATCTTGATTCCAGATTCAAGATGCAAGATGCAGGTACGGCGGGATTTGCTCAAATGAAGTGCGTAACTCCTGCAATCACAAAGGAAAAAACAGATGCTTGATATTGAACGCCTCGACCCTACCGAAGTCGAAAGGGCGGCATCCATCTTTCATCGCGATGGTTTCGTCGCTATTGAAAATGCACTCACCCGTGAGCAACTCACATACGCCCAGTCCGGCGCGGCTCGCGTCATTGCCCAGCAGATGGCGGAAATTCCGCTTGAACAGGCGAACCGGGGGTATGCCCGCTACTCCTTCGGAGCACAAATCCATCATCCGGAGTGGGCGCGTCTGGTCGATGTGCCAACCATTCTGCCGATACTGGACAAAATCTGGGGAAATTCAAATTACATTTGTTCGGGCGCGGGAGGGGACTACTCCACGCCAGGGGCAAAGATCCAACACCTTCATGCTGACATCGGGGATGTTTTTAATGACCCCCTCGGACAGGTGACCATCCGCGATGTGCCCTCACCCTATATCGTTGTGAATTACCTGATGGTCGAATTCAAGGAGATTAATGGCGCGATTCGATTTGTGCCGGGCACCCATCGGTCTCGTCAACCCATCCCGACGCTGGAAGCGGAACCGGAACGCATGAAGCGGTCAATTATTTGCGCTCCAGCAGGCACAGCGATCATCCGAGATGTGCGCTGCTGGCACGGCGGGACCGCCAACAATTCCGATGACATTCGACCCATGATGGGCTTTGGGTATCTAGCGCCCTGGTTTCGATTGCCCCATCTGGAGCTGTCGCTCCCCCGGGGGCTTTATGAAACGCTCTCTCCCCGCGCACAAACGCTGTGCCGTTTTATCGTTAAGCCGTAGCTGGGCCAAACCCGAAAGCGACGGACTCCTGTAAGCACCTAACACCTAATACCCAATATTTAGGACTTACGCAGATACAACGCGACAGGAGCGTCTCTCTTGCATCTTGTATCCTGAATCCTGAATCCGATTCCAGATGCAAGATTCAAGATGCAACGGGCGTTGGGAGATGATTTGGCCCACTGAAGTGCGTAAGTCCTAATATTTCCAAAACCTGAACTCAAGGAGACCATCGTGAACACTGAAAACACAAATCGCTTACCCACATGGGATTTGTCGGACCTCTATGCCGGGATGGACGACCCGCAGTTGGATGCAGACTTGACCGGGATGGTAGGTCAAGGGGCGGCATTTGAGGAGAAATACAAAGGACGCATTGCTTGTACTGACGTGACCGCTGAATTGTTGCGCGGCGCGTTGGATGCATACGAGGCGCTGTTGCGTGCGCAATATAAGCCGGCGGCTTTTGCCAACCTGCTCTTTTCGACCGATACCACCGATGCCCGGCGTGGCGCACTTTTACAACGAACGCGGGAAGTCAGTTCAGCGGCAGCAACACATCTGATCTTCTTCGACCTCGAAATCGGTGACATGCCGCAGGAGACCTTTGACCGCATTATCGATGACCCACAACTTGCGCCCTATCGCCATTACCTCCAACATCAGCGCGAACTGGCGAAACATCATTTGAGTGAGGCGGAAGAAAAAATCTTAGAGAAAACTGCCAATACACGCGGTCGGGCGTTTGGACGGCTGTTCACCGAAATTACCTCCCGCCAAACCTTCCGCGTTGGCGAGGAGGAGTTGACCCAAAGTGAACTCTTTGCGCGCTTTTACGACCCAGACCGCGAAACCCGCAAAGCCGCCGCTGGCGCGTTGACAGAGACACTCCAGCGAGGTTCTCATGTGCTGAACTTCATCTTCAACACGCTGCTTCACGAAAAGCAGATTATGGATGGTCTGAGGGGCTTCCCTTCACCTGAGGCGGCGCGTCACCTGGACAACGAGGTGGATGAGGGGATGGTCAACACCGTCGCGGAAGTGTGCGTAAGCAACTACGACATCGTCGCCGAGTATTATCGGCTCAAACGACGGTTGTTGGGATTGGACGAATTGACCCACTATGACCGATATGCCCCCATTACCGGCGAGCGCACCGAATTTTTGTTCGATGAAGCACAGGGACTTGTGATGGAGGCATTCGGCAAGTTTTCGACGCGGCTGGCAGAGATGACAGAGCCGTTTTTCAGCCGTCACTGGATTGATGCCGCATTGCGTTCGGGTAAGCAGAGCGGGGCTTACTGCATGGGGGTCACGCCTGACTTGCACCCTTATGTCCTCATGAACTACACGAGCAAGCCGCGCGATGTGATGACGCTGGCGCACGAGCTCGGGCATGGGATTCATGATGTACTCGCCAGCAAACAGAACCTGCTCAATTACCAGCCTGCCTTGCCCATGGCAGAGACTGCGAGCACCTTCGGGGAGATGTTGGTATTCGACAAGTTGCAAACCACCCTGTCTTCTCCGCACGAGCGACTCGCACTGCTGTGCGGTAAGATTGAAGATGCCTTCGCCACCGTGTTCCGTCAGATTGCGATGTATCGCTTTGAGCAGCGTGCGCATCGCCTGCGCCGTGAGAAAGGCGAACAGCCTGCGGAAGCCTACTGCGACCTCTGGCAACGCACGATGCAGGAGATGTTTGGCGATTCGCTGACGTTGGGCGATGAGCATAAGTGGTGGTGGCTTTATATCCCGCACATCTATCAGACGTCGTTTTACGTCTACGCCTACGCTTTCGGCGAGTTGTTGGTGCTATCGCTCTACACCCAGTATCAACGCGAGGGGGTGTCATTCGTGCCGCGCTACTTCGACCTGTTGAGCGCGGGTGGCTCTGCTTCGCCCGCACAGTTGGTCGCCAGTATGGGCTTTGACATCGCTTCCCCTGATTTCTGGCAGGGGGGCTGCGATTTGATTCGCCAACGGGTCGAGCAGGCGAAGGGATTGACAGAGATGCAAGATTCAGGATTCAAGATACAGTGAATCCTGAATGTCCGCTAGGCGAGACTCTTCGACCTGTATCCTTGAATTCCTGAACGATGACAAAAAAGGAGGGACAGACACATGCCAATCTATGAGTACCAATGCAAAAAATGCAAATCCAAATTTGAAGTCTTGCAAGGTATCAATGCAGATAACAAAGGACTCAAGTGCCCCACTTGTGGCACACTTGAACCAACGAAAGTCTTTTCACGCTTTGCATCTTTCGGAAACGGGAAAGGGGCGTCATGCCAGACGGGCGCTACCTGAGCGCTCCCCGGAGGGGACCGTGTGTCCTGATAATAGACTTCGCACGGGCATAAACGTCATCTTTTGTCATCTTGAGCGAAGCGAAGGATCTCTGCGTGATGAGATTCTTTGCTTTGCTCAGAATAACAGATAAAAATTTATCTTCACCCCGACTACTGTCAACTCACTGAAGCGGAACTAAGGGCTTTGAATGCGTTTATGCAGCATTAACATCGTTCACATCATTTTCTTAGGAGGCAGTCATGGCAGAGACCGTATTTCCACTCGAACAGATAGCGGCTTTAATCAAACGAATGAGTCCCGAAGATCGGCGGCAACTTATCAAATTAGTGCCGGAGTTGCACCAAGAAGCAGTGCCAACGAAAAGAACGATAGAAGACGCTCGCGAATCCGTCGAGCAACTGAGACAGGAACTTTTGGAGGAACTCGGCGGACAGCCGCTCTCTCCGGATGAGCCCTTCTTGGGAGGTTTAACATTAGGGCAATACCTCGATCTCCCCGAAGCAGAGCGAGCGAAATTGTGGGACGAATGGAGCCAGCTTGACCTTGAAGAGCTAGAGGAACTGGAGGTAACCCCCGATGCGGTGCCTGCTCGATAAAGTTACAGCGCGCCATATCATGGAAGGGATGCTTTCGCTTATTGAGGGACATCCCCTCACGAGTGCTGAGTTGTCCTCACTCCATTTCTACCGACGCGCACATTCCGGTGGAATTGAGTTGTTCATTTTGCCACATACGGAACAGCTATTGAGGCGTTTGGAGCACTTACCGCGCTATGCTGTGCTCATTCGCCGTTTCCTGGAAGCCACGAGTGTGGCCCGACCGTCGCGATACTTCAAGCGGTGGACGAGACGGTTGCGCGAATACGGCTTCACGCGAGAAGATGCGGACGTCTTGGCCATCGCCACTTTTGGCACAACATCTGCCGCCGATGTGTTAGGCATGCACGTTGTGGCAACATTTGACCAACCGATGATCAATCAGTGGATCGCACAGCAGGATGCAATTCAAAAACGATTGGCGAATATGAGACGAAATCTTTCCGCGCCTTATCGCCATGCGTCGCTGCCGCAAGTTCAACGCCCCGAAGACATTCTTAGTTCGTAGTAGCGCAATTCATTGCGCGTTATAAGGGTGATGAATCGCCCTACTACGAACTCTCTTGAGGAAGACCCAATGAGCAAAGACAAACGTTTTATCGAAGAGAGTTTTCCGGTCAAATAATAATGTCTGGGTACTTACCTAGCTTTGCATCGACCCGGGGTTAAAGGCAAGTGATACAGGATTGCCACCCGCGTTGACGAGGAAGTTTTTTCTGCTGCGAGGGAATATCTTCAAGAAAAGCAGGAAAAACTAATGATTAGTTGGGGAATGGATCCTGTTCCAGACGAGGGAATGAGCGTGAAAGCCCCAACTACAGTAGCAGGCAAAGGATACAGTTTTGAACAGTGGGGTGACCTGTTCAACGCCAGGCAGAAGCTAACGCTAATAACTTTCGGGGAGCAGCTTAAAGCAGCGGGATTGGGTTTGAGCGGATTGGCGAAAAAGGCATAGTTTTTGATGACGAAAGGATGATATTATATCTATCGATAACGGAATTTACGGACAGAGACGCCAAAATTATGGGCGTCTTGCAAAACATGCCCAGATTTGCACCTTTTCTATATTTTGGGTTGATACTTCATCAAATTTCTGTTACCATCCTATCATAATACGACTTCTAAATAATAACCACGCATTACCTTTGGAATGCTACATTTTTATTCAGAAACGGTATAAGAAACTCAGTCGGGCCGTCAGTCGTTAAAAGGAGGAAAATATGGATGCACGGACATTGTCCTTACCTATCAGCACCCTGAATCTCAACCAACCCTGCTGTGTAGGGGTTGGCACTTGGGTTTCAGAGGCTATCCATTTGATGCAATCGGGGCGATTTGGGTGTATCCTGGTTGTTGATGAGCAACAACACCTTGTCGGGATTATCACCGATCGCGATTTGCTCGTGCGTATGATGGGCAAGGGGCTGAATCCCGCCAATGTAAAGGTCGATGACATTATGACACCATCACCGGAGTCATTGCGCGCAAACGATCCCATCGCATTTGCCTTGAACCGCATGCACCTGGGACACTACCGGCATATCCCGCTCATCGTTTCTGATGGCGAACGGGTATACCCTGTCGGAATTGTCTCAAGTAAGGATATTTTGAACCATGTCGCCACGTTTTTAGGGGCAAATCAGGAGGAATAACGTATGCTTTATGAACATATTATTGAAGAGGAAATGGCGATGATGGAGGAAAGGTTTGATGAGCCTTCAAAAACCTTGAGCCCACACGAAATTCAGGTGCCTCTTGACTCTTTGATGCATCCGCCCCTTACGATTGAGATGGGTGCAAGTACACAAGAGGCAATCGATCTGATGATTACGCATAAGGTTGGGTATGTTCTGGTTGTATCTGATGGCGTCCTCAAAGGAATCTTCGGCGAACGGGATGTGTTGCTCAAAATTTTGAACCAGCCGGTGGGGGATTTAACGCAAATTCCGGTCGAGCGTTTTATGAAAGCTGACCCTCAGACTGCTCATGTCGAAGATTCCCTTGATACCGCCGTCTTGTATATGGCAAAAGGTGGGTATCGCCATCTGCCTGTCGTCGATGAAGGGAATCGGCCCGTTGGGATGGTATCCATTCGCCACATTATCTCTTACCTCGTTGAACATTTTCCACAAGAAATCTTAACACTACCACCCAAACCGATTCGAGAGGCGATGCAAGCGCGTGAGGGGGCTTAGGTAGGCCGTCATCTCTCGTTTCATTATGTAAAATGTGTCAAGCGTCATCAATACGATGTGAGGCGTACATTGTCAAATGTTTAGGACTCACGCATCCGACGAAGGGAACTCTCTCGTAGAGCGGGCAGCTTGCCCGCTCATTCAGTGGGCAAGCTGCCCACTGTACGCGAAATCCTCCATCACTGCGTAAGTCCTAATGTTAAGAAACTCATAAGCCTACAAGTCCATTTATTTATTATAATAAGAAAGAAAGAAGGATGGATGGAATGAGAAAGCAAGTGCAAACCATTGAGGATGCAACACTCCTGTTTGCAGGTGACTCCGGTGATGGTTCGCAGACGATCGGGACCCAAATGACGGAGGCTTCCGCCATCGCAGGAAATGATGTTGTCACACTTCCGGATTATCCGGCGGAGATTCGCGCCCCTGCGGGTTCATTGGCTGGCATATCCGGTTTTCAACTGCACTTTTCCAGCGAGAGCATTCATACCCCTGGTGATACCTGTGATGTGCTCGTCGCAATGAACCCAGCGGCATTAAAAGTTAATATCGAGAAGCTTAAACCCAATGGCATCCTTATAGTCAATACCGATAATTTTGCCCCGCGGAACCTCAGATTGGCGGGCTATAATCACAATCCTCTGGAAGACAGTTCGTTAGCAAAGTATCAAGTTTTTCCGGTTGAATTAACACGGCTGACAAGAGAAGCCTTAAAAGAAACAGGACTCGGCCAACGGGAAACGGACCGGTGTAAAAATTTCTTTGCACTTGGGATGGTGTGTTGGTTGTTCAACCGCCCGCAGGATTATACCCTCAAGTGGATTCGGGAAAAGTTTGCGAAGCGACCGGAGTTTATTGAAGCCAACACCCTCGCTTTCAAGGCAGGCATTGCGTATTGCGAAGCGACAGAGCAGTTTGCCACCTCTTATGAAGTCAAGCCCGCCACGTTTGTACCAGGGAAATATCGCAATATTGAAGGCAATATCGGGGTGGCGCTGGGACTCATCGCGGCTTCTCAGAAGGCTGGCATCCAACTGGTTTATGGGAGTTATCCCATTACACCGGCGAGCTCCATTCTCGAAGAACTCTCAAAATACAAGAATTTTGGCGTTAAAACGTTGCAGATGGAAGACGAAATCGCTGCCGTCGGTGTCGCAATTGGGGCAGCGTTTAGTGGCGCGTTGGGCGCGACTGGCAGTAGCGGGCCCGGGCTCGCTCTCAAATCGGAAGCCATCAATTTAGCAATCATCGCAGAATTGCCACTCGTTATCTGCAATATCCAGAGAGCCGGCCCCTCAACGGGTATGCCGACAAAGACTGAACAAGCAGATTTGCTGCAAATGCTTTATGGCCGCAACGGTGAGTCACCTATTCCTGTGCTCGCCGCGGCGCGCCCATCTGACTGTTTTGAGACCGTCTATGAAGCCTGCCGGATTGCGCTCCGGTACATGACGCCGGTGATTTTCATATCAGACCTATACATCGCGTTTGGCGCGGAACCGTGGCTGATTCCGAAGGTTGCGGATTTGCCAGCAATTGAAGTCCATTTCTGGACAGACGCCGAAGGATTCCACCCCTACCTGCGGGATGAAAAAACGTTAGCGCGGCCCTGGGCGCTCCCCGGCACCCCCGGTCTGGAACATCGGATTGGAGGTCTGGAAAAAGAGCATATCTCCGGGAATGTCAGTTATGACCCAGAAAATCATGAGCAGATGATCCATCTTCGAGCCGAAAAAGTGGCTCGGATCGTGAATGACATTCCGCCCACCCAAGTCTTTGGTGAACCGGAGGGTGCTCTCCTCCTGTTGAGTTGGGGCGGAACTTACGGCGCGGTCCGAACTGCCGTTGAACGCAAGCAGGAAGAAGGCGCATCGGTCTCGCATGTACATCTGCGCCACCTCAATCCCCTTCCAAAGGATTTGGGAGACATTCTCAAGAAATTTGATAGCGTGCTGATTCCAGAGCTCAACCTTGGACAGTTGCTCAAAGTGATTCGCGCAACGTATCTGATTGATGCCGTTGGACTCAATAAAGTCCAGGGCCAACCGTTCCATGTTTTTGAAATAGAGTCGAAGATTGATAAATTGTTAAGGGGTAACGTATGAAAGACAGGACCTCGACCCGATTACCGGGAGCTGTTCCCACATTAACCAAAAAGGATTTTGAATCAGACCAGGATGTTCGATGGTGCCCAGGATGCGGTGATTACTCGATCCTTGCGCAAACCCAACGCATCCTGCCAGAATTGGGCATTCCCAAGGAGAACATCGTTTTTATCTCTGGAATTGGTTGTTCAAGCCGCCTTCCATATTATATGAACACCTACGGCTTTCACACCATTCATGGCCGAGCGCCAACGATTGCTTCAGGGGTCAAGGCTGCCCACCCTGAACTCTCCGTATGGGTCATCACCGGCGATGGGGATGCCTTATCGATTGGAGGGAATCACTTCATTCACCTGATGCGGCGCAACTTTGACATCAATGTGTTGCTGTTCAACAACCGCATCTACGGCCTGACAAAAGGACAATATTCGCCCACTTCTGAACAGGGAAAAATCACCAAGTCAACGCCGATGGGGTCGCTGGATAACCCCTTCAATCCCATCAGCCTGGCATTGGCGTCGGGGGCGACCTTCGTTGCGCGTTCACTCGATAGAGACCCGGAACATCTACGAAGCGTTATCAAGGCAGCGTTTGAACACAAGGGGACTTCGTTTATTGAGATTTATCAAAACTGCAATGTATTCAATGATGGGGCTTTCTTCACATACACAGAGAAGGAAACGAAAATCGAGAACACCGTTGTTCTGGAACATGGTGAGCCACTCGTCTTTGGAGCGAATCGCGATAAGGGAATTCGACTCAACAGATTCCGACCAGAGGTCGTTTCGCTGACCGACGGTCAATATAGCCTTGAAGATCTCATCGTCCATGATCAATACGCTGAGGATCGGACGTTGGCATACTTTCTGAGCCGCATGACAGAAGTGCCGGGGCTGCCGCATCCGGTCGGCATCTTCCGAAGCGTTGAACACCCCTGCTATGAAGATTTGATGACCCAACAGATCAACACCGCCAAAAAACGAATGGGGGAAGGCGATCTGGAAGCCTTGCTCAATGCAGGCGATATGTGGGTCGTTGAGTGACCGGCGACCGTCTGAAAAAGGCACCTCAACCCCTAAATCGTGCAGACGCGAATGAAAACCCCTAACAAAAAAGCCCGTAGCCGATTGTTCATCGGCTACAGGCTGTTGATTTAAGACGCCTCATTTCAAGATCAACATCCGGCGGGTATCCGAAAAATCCCCCGCGCGAAGTTGGTAAAAATAGATACCAGAGGCGACCTTCTCACCTGCGTCGTTACGTCCATCCCAATAGGCAGCATTGGCCCGATTTCGGTAGAAACCTGCTGATTGCTGTCCGAGATTAAGCGTGCGCACCAAACTGCCCTTGGCATCGTAGATCTGAATCGTAACCTGAGCCGAATCCTGAAGTTGGAAGGGAATCCACGTTTCAGGGTTGAACGGGTTGGGATAGTTTTGCATCAGCACCGTGCGATTTGGCTTCCCAACGTTCGTCAGCGTAATCGGTACGAACGCCTGACGAAGGGTTTCGGGGGTCACAGTGATCTGGATGGGTTCGGAAGCGATTTCACCCGTTTTGTCCATCACCGTCACTTCCAGCATATCCCCCACTTCAACAACGCTGTTGCGCGTGAGATCGGCAAAAGCTGCGGCAAAGTATCCAGACCGGACGACATCAGTGGCAACGGCGTTGGTCCGGGTGTTGCGGACCGTTACGTAGAACAAGCTGCCAGCTTGTTCAGCATCAATTCTGCCGCTGACGACAAATGCCCACGCCCTATCGGGCGAGCCCACCGCGAAGGGTGGAGCCGCTTCGACAGGCAGATTGTTCGTCCATGCTGCGCCTGTAAAGGCAGCCTGCCTCGCTTGCCGGAGATTGACGATGTATCCCGCCCCACCTTCAACGGGGAAGCCATCGTCAGGGGCATCTAAAGTAAAGCCGACAAACCGCTGACGCACCTCGTCCAGCTTGATCACCACCGTTGCGCCAATTTCTTTGGCAAAGGAGCGGGCGGTGAATGGTGTTTGAGGCTTTAAGGGGAGGGAGATCATGTTTAATCCTTCAGAAAGGGACATGAAGAAGACATGGCTGAAATCTTCTTTAGTTTTTGCAATGGCTGCCCCTAGCTTCGCCAACGACTCTGGGGTAAAGGTAGCCGTGAATGACTTGATTTTGCCTCCCTGAACCACAGTTTCACCCGTGGCCTCTAATGGAGCGACGCCCAGTTCCCGCCAGGGGTCATTGAAAGCCTTGGCCATCCAAGTCACTTTGTCTCCGACCACCTGGCGGTTGCTTGTCTCGATGTGGATGTTTACCGTTTTATTATTCTCCAGCCACGTTCGGATCTGCTCCTTGCCGGTGAAGACAACGTCGAGGTCGGGGAATTTGACAACTGCGTCGTTGGCGTAGAGCCAGTTCAGCGTCTACGTCATGGACGCTCTGCGCATCCTCCCAGACGAGGACCACCGATAGTGGGTCTGTCCCCTGGGCATAGACCGCCGCGGGTGGTGCCAGCAGCGCAACTAACGCCGAGGCGATGAAAATAAAACACGCGAAAAAAAAGTTGCTGATTCGTTGAAACAGTCGTTGAAACATGGTGAAATACTCCTTAAAGGTTGGGGTTGTTTGGAAAATCCAAAATTTTGTAATGGTCAAGATGATGTTGCACAGGTTTCTCACGACGGATCGCAATCGTAGAGCGTGTCCGATTCTCGGACGAGCACGGCTCGCTCGTTCTGACAAGACGCTGAACAAGCTGGCAGCATGTTCTACTTGTGCGACCTCATTATAAAGCAACTCCTGTGCCAGGGCATAAAAAAAGCGTCCCAACACCAGTCAGGACGCTAAAAGTCGGCATCTTATCATCTCCAGGCAAAGTGGGTTGAAAGTGTATGGAATTCACACCCCCTGTGGCTTGCGAAAGCGGGCTTTCCTTGGGCTTGACTGGGATGAAAGGGTGTGTGAGTTTAATACAGGGGTCAGCGTATGAAACTCACACACCCGGAACGAGGCTGAAGGGCGGACAGCGGACAGGGGAAGGTGAGGAGGGGAAAGGAGGGAAGGAAAGGAAGAAAGGAAGAAAGGAAGAAGATCATCCTTCCTTTTCCTTCAGTTACGTTGTCACCCATTCGACAATTTTCTCTGTGTCACTTTTCAGTTGCCAATAACTCAAATGGGCTGAAGAAACACGCACAATCTTTCCCATCCGCATCCGCTTGGTGCGAAAGTCAGGATGCCTCAGAAAGCGATACACATAATCGGCTGATTGCAACACAGGTCTCGGACTCTCGCACAGCGGAGAACGTCCAAAAAGACAATATAGTACCCTGAATGCCGATACTTTGGGTGGTAAAAATCATCATCGCGTGTAAAAAAAGTAGGTTGTTTCAACTGGTGTAGGACTCGCCGAATCTCTTGCCAATCATCCCAGGATGGACGCCCGAGATCTCGCCCAATCTTTTGAAAATGAATCCGCTGGTTCCGTAACTGTGTCAGTTGATTTTCAGGAAAGTTATGGTCAAGGAGATTCACGCTGCCTCCTCGATCACCTCACAAATCACACCATTTCCCACGAGCCTCGCGGCTTCCTGGAGTGCTTCCACAGAGACCAGCCCAGGGTAATTCGACGCGACTTGTTGGGGAGTCATGCCACTAGAAAGCATTTCTAAAACATCAGCAACCTTAATCCGCGTCCCTCGAAAAGTCAATCGTCCTCCACAGACCCGGGGATGGGCAATAAGATGGTGTCCAACTTTCAAATAAACCATGAGATGTCTCCTTTCTCTCTTGTAGAGAAACACCACTGCATTTTTTGAGATTATACCCCGAAAGCAATCATACGTCAAGGCGTTCGCGGGAGTCCCAGACCCCGATAGATCGGCCTGCCCCGATTCCTCGGGGGGCAGGCTCTGAATCCTGTATCCCTGATTACGTTTCACGTTTCACGCCTCACGTTTCACGCTTTCCGATGCCGAGCCGCTTGATCAGCGCAACCAGATTGGGACGATCCATCCCCAACAACTTTGCGGCTTGGGTATGGTTACCATTGCATTCTCGCAGCGCCTCCTCAATGAGCCGTCGTCGGAAGCGCTCCACGGATGCTGAAAAACTCACGCGCTCTGACAGGAGCTCCTGTATCAATGATTCCCCATGCGTGAGCTGTGACGAAAAGTGATAGGTCTCAATCCGCATGCCCTCCTCCACAAGCGCGACCGCCCGGTGAATCTCATTCTCCAACTCCCGGATATTGCCGGGCCAAGCGTAGCTCGAAAGCATCCCAAACACCTCTGGCGCAAACCCCTCCACTTCTTTCTGCTGTTGCTGACATGCCTGCTGTAAGAGATGCGCCGCTAACAGTGGGATGTCGTCGGTTCTCTCCCGTAGGGACGGGACATGGATGCGAAACCGGTTCAGCCGATGGTATAGGTCCGCGCGAAAACGCCCGGCTTCGACCTCCTGCTCCAAATCCCGATTGGTAATGGCAATCACCCGCACGTCCACTTCGCGGGGCTCGAATTCGCCGATCCGCGTGACTTTGCGCTCCTGCAACACCCGCAGCAGGTGAACCTGGGCTTCACCTGGCATCTCCGCAATCTCGTCCAAAATTACCGTGCTGCCTTTGGCGGCTTCAAATAACCCCTCCCGCTCCTCCCGGGCATCGGTAAATGCCCCTTTTCGGTGACCGAAAAGCGTGCTGGCGATCAGTTCTTTGGGCATCGCTCCACAGTTGAGCGGAAGCATCAGCTTGTCCTTGCGCAGGCTGTTGAAGTGAATGGCTTTGGCGACCCGTTCCTTGCCAGCCCCGGTCTCGCCGGTGATGAGGACGGTCAGGCCGGAATCGATGGCTTTCTCCATGAGTGAACGCATCTGTTTGATGGCGGCGGAGCGTCCAATGAGATTCTCGAAGTGATATTTCTGCCCCACCTCACGTCGCAGATGGTCAACCTCGATTTGCAAGGCGACGATTCGCGGGTCGGGTTGAATGGTTAGCTTCAGCGTCGCGGGGGCTTCCGATGGCACCAGGTCTCGGTTGATGGCGATGACTTTGAAGGTGTATTCACCGACCGGCAGGTTTTCATAACGGACGTAATTCTCCCATGTGTCCTGCCATTCTGGGTCGTAACCTTCGAGGATAAAGCTGTAGCGCATCTGACGGGTGGCAAAACTCAAGCCGTGATAAGAAATTGTCAGTAGGGGCAATCCCCCCCCTGTCCCCCCCGTGGACGGGGGGGTATCCTTCTTCTCTTCCCCCCTGCCTGCGGGAAGAACCTTCTTCTCTTCCCCCCTGCCCGCGGGGGGGACAGAGGGGGGGGGCTCCCGTTGCGGTCAGCTCAAGTTCCGTTGGATTCCGATACACCTTGTCCGCGACCACCTCTCGAATCTCAATCCGCGGGGGAATCGTGGCGGTGGGGCGGTAATGCAGTATCCCACGGTACGTGCCGATAATCATTGAGCCATCGGGCTGCGGCAAAAGCCCCGTGATGCTATTGTGGGGAAGCCCATCTTCTTTGGTGAGCCACTGAAAGTGCACCCCATCATACCGATACAGCCCGCCCGCCAGCGTGCCGAACCACAACTGCCCCTTGGCGTCCTTTGCAGACCAGTGATGGAGAAGGCTAAAAAGCCCCGCTTCTTTTCCGTAAGCGATAAACCGTTGACCATCAAAACAACACAACCCCTCCTGTGTGCCCATCCACAGCCGCCCGGCATCGTCTTCCACGATGGACTGGACGCGATTATCTGGCAGTCCATCCGCCGTCGTATACGTCTGTAGGGGCGATCCTTGTGGTCGCCCTCTGTCCCTTCGACAAAACTCAGGGTGAACTGCGCAGGACAGTCCACCGCCTAACCATCCCCCCATCCAGATGCGTCCCCGCCCATCTTCGTACAGTCGAGAAACGACAGGGTGCGGCGTCGGAATCGCAAAAAACGCCTCCCCGTCCAAACGGCAGAGACAACCGGGACTTCCCGGTGTACTTCCCTGTGTTCCTGCCCAAACGGTGCCGTCCCGCGCTTCCAGCAGGGAAAAAATAGCATCGCTGCCTAAACCTTCCGTCGCCGTGAAATGGCGAATCTCTCCCCGCCCCCCCGTGCCCAGAGGGCGCCCACCCCCCAAGGTTGGGGGGGAAGGGGGGTGCCACACCGCTTCGGCGGAATCGTAACGGTAGAGCCCATCTCCATCCGTTCCCACCCAGAAGTTGCCTCTGGAATCCTCAAGAAGAGCATATATACGCCCGGCAAAGGGTTGACGCCGCTCCTGCCCCTCAAAAAGACAAATCAAGTCGTTTTCATCCCCGAACCAGAGACGCCCTTGGCTATCCTGGATGAGAATTTGGGAGACGGGATGATCGGTAAGACACATGACGGTCTCGGCATCGAAGCGCGTCAAGCCGCTTAAACCGTGGGAAAACCAAAAACCTCCTTCCCGGTCCTGGAGGATACCGGTCACGCGATTATCCAGCAAGCCGTCCTTGACCGTATACGTGATAAAACGCTCCCCATCGAAGCAGGAGACGCCGCCGCCAAACGTGCCGAACCACAACCGTCCCTCTTGGTATTCACAGATGGCCAAGGCATTGTTATCAGCCAATCCATCGGCGGTGGTATAGGTGGTGAACCGGTCTCCATCGAAGCAGGAGACGCCGCCGCCAATTGTGCCAACCCACAACCGCCCCTCTCGGTCTTTGCAGATGGCCCCGACATTGTTATGAGCCAATCCATCAGCGGTGGTATAGGTGGTGAAGCGGTCTCCATCCCTTCGGCTGCGCTCAGGGTGAACTACGCAGGAAACGCCGCCAAACGTGCCGACCCACAACCGCCCCAAACGGTCTTCACAGATGGCCCGGACATTGTTATGAGCCAATCCATCGGCGGTGGTATAAGTGGTGAACCGGTCTCCATCCCTTCGGCTTCGCTCAGGGTGAACTACGCAGGAGACGCCGCCAGACGTGCCGACCCACAACCGCCCCTCTCGGTCTTCACAGATGGCCCAGACATTGTTATGAGCCAATCCATCGGCGGTGGTATAGGTGGTGAAGCGATTTCCGTCAAAGCAGGAAATGCCGTTTCCCCCGCCAAACAACCCTCCCGTACCCACCCACAATCGCCCGTGACGGTCTTCACAGATGGCCCACACGCTATTTGCGGCTAACCCGTCGGCGACCGTGTGGGTGAGAAATTCCATGCCATCGTATCGGCAGAGCCCCGCTTGGGTTGCAAGCCAGAGGTAGCCCTGATGGTCTTGAAGCACACATTGGACGCCGCCAGGCAATCCATCGGTGACATCGTATGTCTGCCAGGTGCCGTGCTTGGGCGGGCGAATCTGGGCGTCTATAGGGCGTTTCGTTGGAGGTCTTTCTTCTGTGCTCGTCTTCATCGTCATGTGATGGCTCCAGGTAATCGCGTTGAATGGAACATCAGTATACCAGAGATTCAGCCCACCGTCAATCATAAAAATGCCATCTTCAAAATCGCCGTTGACAGCCTTTCAGACAAGCGAGCCGTGCTCATCCGAGAATCGGATATGCGCTAAAAGGGCACCCCAATTTAATTGACCCAAGTCGAATTCTATGCTTGACAGATTTTCTTTTCCTCGCTACAATATGCACATCTAAACCGAATGACGTTAAGTGCCAATCCAATGGTAGCCCAAATAATTTAGACCAGGTACAGAATATGCGTATCACAGCGAATCCGAGAAAACTGATTGTCGGTGCAATATTTATCGCCCTCCTGATCGGGTTGTATCTATCTTCCAGAATCGATTTCTTGTGGAATGCTTTATCTTTGCCGATTATGAGTTCAGCACGGATGGAAGTGTATAAGGAATCAATCAAAACGTACGCCGACCAACAGGGGCTGGATTGGCGGTTAGTCTGCGCCCTCATTCGACAGGAATCTCGCTTCAACCCGTATGCAAAAAGCCGGGTGGGTGCGATGGGACTGATGCAACTGATGCCTAACACTGCCATAGAATTGGGTGTGGTGAATCCGTATTATCCTGAACAAAACATTGAAGCGGGCGTGCGCTATCTGAGACAGCAGTATGATCTGTTTCCAGACAGTCCTTATGAACATCGCATTCGACTTGCCCTAGCGAGCTACAACGGTGGGCTGGCTCATGTATTCGACGCGCAAGCAATCGTGCGACATGAGGGTGAGGACCCGAATCGATGGGAACCGGTGCGAGCCGCATTGGGGCAACTCACTCATAAACAGGCAGCGCTGCACAGCCAAGTATGGAAGGAAGGGGTGCCACAGTACGGTTATTTCCGCGGCTATCGTCACTCCATTGCGTATGTGGAGCGGGTAATGAGGTACTACAATCAACTCTGTCGAAAGAAACGCTGAGAATGCCTAATTTTGAAAATAAACGTGCGCTTGTAGTGGCGACTTCAGTCGCTTCCCGGCAATCAGCAAAACAACTGAAGTCGTCACTACGAAGATGAGGTACTTAATCTTCAAAATTAGTTATCATTCTTTGCGCCATGATTCCGGATGTGTTATAATTTCAGGCAAATAGATGAATCAAATTCCCAGGGAGGAGATGGCCTTTATGTGCGAACATTGCAACAGCTACAAGCATCTTGAACCCCGTCCTCATAAGTGGCAAAAGCAGTTATGGATTAAAGGACGCAACATGACAGTCTGGCATCTTGTAGGCACCATGCGCACCGAACGCTACACGCCCGAAAAGACAGCCAGGAACTTTGGCTTGCCGCTCGAAGCCGTCCTTGAAGCGATGCACTATTACATCCTGCACAAAGACATTGTTGAAGAAGACAATGAAGAAGAGAAGCGCTACCTGATTGCTGAAGGGTATAAGCTTGATTAGCCATGGCACTCACTATCTACCTTGATGACTGCTCAGATGACGACGACCTGCTTGCCTTTTTGACTCAGGCGGGGCACACGGTTATCACGCCCCGGGCGGCAGGCACGAAGGGCTGGGATGACCCGGACCATCTCGAATACGCCGCCAGCCACGGCTATGTCCTGCTGACGCACAACCCACGACACTTTAACACCCTGCACCAAAGTTGGCAGGCGCAAGGTCGCACCCATTGTGGCATCTTTCTCATCTACCGCGACAACAATGTTCGCACGGACATGACCCATGCCGACGTCGTCCGCGCTATTGCTAACCTCCTCGCTTCAGGTTTGCCCATCGTAAACGAAGTCCATACCCTCAACCGATGGCGATAAAAATCATCTCACCAATGAACGTTTCACGTTTGACGCATCCCGTTCTACGGAAAAGTACAGGGAGCGATATGCAGGCTATGGCCAAACAGCGAGGGGGCGTTACGCTACGGGCCGTGTTGATTGCCCTTGCTCTCGTGCCAATCAATGTTTACCTCGTCGTGCAGTGGGAGACGGTCTGGGGAACGCAGTATCCAACGACGATGGGAATCTTTTTCAACGCAATCTTCAGCGTTTTCCTGGTGATTGCTTTGAACCTCCCGCTCAAAACCTTCACTCCGAAAAGCGCCCTGAATCAGCAGGAGCTCCTGACGATTTACGCGATGCTCACGATGGCAATCACCGTCAGCGGGCACGATTTCAGCCAAACCGTGTTTTGTACGCTAGGGACTTGCCGCTGGTTTGCTACCTCCGAGAACGAATGGAGTTCGCTCTTTTGGAAGCATATCCCGCAGTGGCTCACCGTGAATGACGAAAAGGTTCTTCGTGGATTTTACGAAGGGGAATCCACATTTTACACAGCGCAACATATCGTGGGGTGGCTTGAGCCGATGATGTGGTGGACCCTCTTTCTCACCGTTCTGGCTTTTACCATGCTCTGCATCACCGCCATCATCAGGAAGCAGTGGATTGAGCGGGAAAAGCTGACCTACCCCCTTGTCCACCTGCCCTTTGAGATGACCCGCGGGGATATCGATAACCCTTTCTTCAAAGATAAATTGCTCTGGCTCGGTTTCGGGATTGCCGCTGGAATTGACCTCATCAACGGCTTAAACTACCTTCTGCCGGTGTTCGTTCAGTTCCCCCTCCGATATGACCTCGGCAGACATTTTGTAGACCGTCCCTTCAACGCCATCGGTAGCTTCCCCCTTTATTTTAACCCGTATGCCATCGGTCTCTCCTTCGCCATCCCGCTAGACCTGTTATTTTCCTGCTGGTTCTTCTTTCTGTTCTGGAAGGCGGAACGGGTCATCGGCAGCATCGCTGGAGTCAACCTGCCGGGATACCCCTTTGAAGACCAGCAAATTCTCGGTGCCTATTTGGGGATAGCTCTCATTGCGCTCTGGATGGGACGGAAACCGATCGGACAGGTGATGAAAAGGGCGTTCGGTGCGAAATCGAATGCCGAGGATTCAGGGGAGCCGATGAGATACCGGACAGCCGTTCTAGGGACAGTCTGCGGAACGGGCTTGCTGGTCGCCTTCTCGTATCGGGCCGGAATGTCCATCGGATTCGCGCTGTCGTTTTTCGTCCTCTACTTCGCCATCGCCTTCGCCTTCACGCGGATGAGAGCGGAACTCGGTCCCCCGTTGCAAGGCATCCACTATTCGGGGCCGCTTCAGCTCATCGTGGCGACGGTGGGCAGCCGCAGGCTTTCTCGCCAAACCCTGAGTGCAGCCCCGCCGTACTGGACGTTCACCAAAGAATTTAGAAACAGCCCGATGCCGTTTATGCTTGAGAATTTCAAACTCGCTGAACGGTCAGGCATAGATACTCGGAAGCTCTGGAAGGTCATGATGCTTTCGGTCTTCGTCGGCGTCATCCTCACCTTCTGGGCTTTCCTGCAACTGAGCTATAAATGGGGCGGCATCGGGGCGTGGCGAGGCGTGGCGGCTTATACCGTGATCGAGCGGTGGCTGACGCGTCCCCTTGAAGTGGATACGCAATTTCTTGGAGCGACAGCCGTCGGACTCGTCTTTGTGTCCATCAATACGGTGTTGAGGCTACGGTTTTTGTGGTGGCAACTGCACCCGTTGGGCTACCCGCTTGCAGGCTATTATCATTTCGATAAACTGTGGTTCCCGTTCTTCATTGGCTGGGTTGTGAAATGGGCGATTCTCAAACACGGTGGGATACAGACGTATCGAAAGGCATTCCCTTTCTTTCTGGGATTGGTTCTCGGCGAGTTCACCCTCGGAAGCATCTGGGGAATCGTCGGGTTGTTGAGTGGCAAACCGACTTACGCCTTTAAGAACTGGTGAAAACGTGAAACGTGATGCGTATTGCGTATTGCGTAATGCGTAAAACGTAACAAGGAAACAGCATGTTTCAAATTCCTGAAAAAAATAGTTTACACTTTATTGGAAGGATGGAAGAAGGGGGGAAATTCTTTCCTTCCTTTCAATCATACGACCTTTTCGGTTAGGGGGCATTTCCTACCCCTCCCATACGCATGAAGTTAAGGCTTTGGTTGCAGGCGGGGCACCTAAACTCGCCATAAGACAAGGAGACCAAGAGACAAGGAGACAAGGGGAATATTGGCCATGTGCCCATTGGCTTGATTGCTCACGAACTCCTTCGTGTGTTGATGCACCACAAAAATCGCACGATTACCGGCTTGCTACCCTTAACTTAATGCGTATGGGGGCATTTCCTACCCCTCCCCCGGCCCCTCCCCGACACGGAGAGGGGAGTCGTCTCCCCCTTCCCGCAACTCCCTCCCCGTCTCCTATCCCCCGTCCACGGGGGATAATAGGGGGGTGGAGGGCCGGGGTGGGGGTGGGAAGGGCCGGGGGGTTAGGTTGAAGCGCAATGGAGCATAACCGAAAAACTCGTATCAATCAATCCCCTGTTGAATTCGTCACCATCTTATCAACGGAGGTTAGCCAAATGCCGTATATCAAATTACCCAAAGACAATTGGGGCAAAGCCTGGCGTTTGTTGATTCAAGAAGGTGGAACTACCAGAACCTCTAAAGACCACATTTATCTCGTATCAAACCGTTTTTTTCCGGTCAACCCCCCTTTGCACGGCATGTTCGGGTGATAAGGCGAATACAGTTTTTGAAAGCAGCTTGGGGAGCTGACTCGAATCGAACGCTGCCATCATGCAGACTTTGAATGGATTGACGGCAGCGACCACGTCAGGTTGAAAGACAGGGAAAGCCGTTTCTTGAGAGACCCGATTGGTGCAAACATACGCAACTTTCTTCCGGCGTCGGTAGCCGATGCCGATGATGCCGAGAAGACCGACGGCAAAGCGAATAATGGTTGAGGGTTCGGGAATGATAGTACCGTTTTTTCCGACATGGTTCATTTTCTGCTTGAGTTAGGTTGACACTTTCCAGCACCATCAAAAATTAAGCCGCCTGGCTGATGGGTTCAGAACTGAATAACCGCTGAAGAACTTCGTTCAACGAAGGAGTCTTCTCGACTCCTGCCACCTCTAAGAAACTATCTCAAAACACCTGCGAATCAATTCGCAGAGTTTACTCCGATCTATCGGAGCTCAAAGCTAAAGTCGTCTCAAGACGACTGAGACAGGGTTTCAGTCCACTTGAGTGGACTTGAGTTTTTAGCCTGAACTTCAGTTCAAGGCGTTTTGAGATAGACTCTAAGGGGGACTTCCCCGCCCGTTTGCCGCGTTGGAACTGCCGGTGATTCCAAGTAAGCTTCCACAAGGACAGCAACCACTTGGGCATGCCTCGGTGCATCACCAGATAGGGGCTTTCCCATAATTTTCTGAGATTCCCCTTTTTCAGCGCCCCTGGGCCAACGTGAGATAATACGTCTCACGTTCGATGACCTGCTCCAGATGGCGCATTCGAGAGGGTGAAGCGGTTTTGCGCATGATGTCCTGAGCCCCCGGCGGGTACTTTCCGGGCCAGTGACTCGGACGGCCAGGGGGCCGGAGATAGTTATCGAGTTCGTTAATCTCCGCTTCCGTTTTCGCCCGACGGGTCACATTGAGGCAGAAGTGGCGACGCCTCGGCCCCCCACCGAAGGAGGCGTGGTAAATGTTGTGATTGAACACCACAACGTCACCGGGTTGGGTTTCAACCGCAACGCAGGGGACATCGCGCCCTGAGATGCCCAACACCTCGTTGGAACGGCGGACCTTCTCAACGCGGTCTCTCCATTCACCAAACAGGTGGCTTCCGGGGATGACGCGGATACACCCCGTGTCGCGCGTCAGGGGGTCGAGATAGAGATGGAACTTGGCGTACAGACCGACCCGATGCGCCCCATCGGGGTGCCAGCCTGTGTCTCCACTGTAATAGTTGCCATCGCCCCCCACATAATTGAAGTCCTCACCCAACAGGGACTCGAGCACCTCAAGCACTTTTGGGTGGTCCAGAAGGGTGCAGAGTCGCTCGCTCTGGTCAATGAAGGGGACAAACATGGAACGCTTGGTCCCATCGTGCTGAATGCCTTTCTTCTCAAAGATCAACCGGTGTTCCTTAATGACCCAATCGATCTCTGCCGTGAGTAGACCGGGGAGGACAAGATAGCCGAATGACTCGAAGAATGTACATTGCTGGGGTGTTAATGCCATCAGAATTTACTCCTTATACGAGTTTTTCTTAGACTTCGGAAGTTTGCCACAACATCTCCGGTTACTCAGTTTCTTCAAGAGTTGATATTATGTTAGCTCATTAAACATGCCAAAACTTCCGAAGTCTGGGTCGTCCGTTCCTCATAATTGAAAAAGTCGTATCCTTATTCTATCCCCCGAACCCCTTCAGGCCCTGCCGTAGTGGGACTCGGCTGGAGCGCGGTACTCGACGCGGATGTGCGGGGTCTCCAGCCGTTGATGCCCCTGAATGCGCGATGTTAAGCAACTTTCCAATGCGCCGCTGACCAGAAGGGTGCGCTCTGCCGGGAAGGGGGCCTTGCCGGTCATGAACATCTCCTCAATCTTGGCGACGAGACAGGCGGAGTAAGTCACGTTGGGTGTCGGCGGCAGGAAGAATTGCGTGGAGATTGGATGGGCGACCCCTTTGAGTCGGGCAGCAAAACAGTAGTCCTTGACCGCGCCGTTGAGCATTAGCAATGTGGCTTCCAGGCCGTCGTTGTACTCGATGAAGTAGGCAGAGGGCCTTTCAACCAATTTGAAGATCTCGCCGCTACCGAGCAGATCGTAGGTGCGCCCATCTTCCTCAGTGGGGCCGCGCGGGGTGTCACTGCGGGAGAGGGCGGCCTCTAGCAGTTCCTTTGACCAGCGTCCCCCTTCACCGGCTTTCCACACCGCGTCTCCGTCGATTAACTGCACTGCCCTGACCCCGGTCTCACCGCCTTTGCGGCGTTCGACCATGCACTGCATTGCCTCAAGGGCGTGGTAGTCCATCGGGTCCGAGCCGCCGACGCCCACCATCAGGGCGCTCTCAATTTCGCAATCGAGCGGCAATTCCACATCCGGCAATCGCCAGGTCACTGGCAGGGACGACCCCGCCAGCAGCGGGAAACCGAGGCGGTGGGCATCGTCTACCATCTCCTTCGCTTTTGCAAAGCTATAGGAGAGGTGCTTGTCGTTGTATATGGGGACTGCGCGTCCGTCCGCTTCAAAGACCTTGACGCATTCCTTGAAGAACTCGTAGCGCGGGTAGAGGACCTGCTCCTTTTCGTTTCTTGGATAGTCGCCATGTTCGCCGATGAGCAGGACGGCATCGACAGCGAGTGTATTGCCGCCGCACCGCAGGGTTTCGGGAATGGTGGGGTAGCTTGCGGGGGAGAAACCGAACTCGCGGGCACGGTCGATGCTCTGGTCGCCTTCGGGTTTCTGGTCGACATAGAGGGAAACGACCCGGGCATTGGGTCGGTGCCAGCGGCCCTCATACGGGTAGCCGACCATGAAGCGATCAGCGAAGTGCTGTGCATGCGACAGGTAGCGGTAGATGGTGGTGATAACGGCGATGCGTTTGGGTGAGGTGTTGGGTGTCATTGGGGTTTGCATTTTATTCCTTCTTTGCAGGATTGAGACTTAATTTTTACCATTATAATCAAGCCCCGGAACAATTACGTCCCGTAAAATGTGCTTGGCTGCATCAAATTTGGATTCTCTTCCTTTGAAGGGTTCATCCATACTATCCGAAACATCTATCAAAATATCGGTTACTGAGTCCACGGGTTCTATTGGTGTCGAGTTTCCTTTCGATTGCATGTGATTCCTCCATCTCATAAGTTATGCAAAGTTAGATCTGATGTAAGCAAATAAATAATTCGGTTAGCCCCTTAATTGACAATTGACAATTGACAATTGACAATCGACAATTAAGGGGCTAACGAACTGCCATTTAAGGCATCTCCCGTAAAGGGAAATTGTTATCCTCGCCAAAGTACGCCCGTTGTCAAGAGAGAGATGAACGCAGTTCATCATTCTCTCGTCAGTTGAATTGAACATTCTCTCCAACCATCAGAGCCTCAAACTGGACACATTCGAGGGTGACCGCCCTTAAAGGCAAACAGGATACGTAGTCGGATTATTCTTGAATTTCAGAACCGTTGACCGTGTTCTCAATATCGAACACAGCTTAATTCCCGACTTAGGCTCAAAGCTAAAACAAACCCCTAAATCTGAATTACTATACCTAAATTTAGAGATAAATAATCAAGATTTTAGGTGTTTATCAAAGCTCCATTCTTCAGTTGGACGGGTTTGGATAATCCTCAAATCTCGTCGGTGCGTCGAATGATTGAATTTATCACGCTGACCAAAATTCTGAGTACGAGGATTGTACGTTGTGACATCCCATTTGTGGTTTCTTATGAGACGCATATCACACTGAAAGGCTTAATCCATTTTGGAATCATGTATTTGCTAGTGCAACGCTTTGAAATATTGTGTTTGATTTTTCATGGAATCATGATACAATTGGAGAAAGCATCGGACGCTTATGATGGAACACACTTGGGGGTTTCAACCATTCACCCAGTAAATCGATTGCCCAAAGAATTCATCGGCCTGCCGAACGGTCACCCTCCTCTGTCACTTCGTGACATCTCCTCTCACAAGGGGAGGAGAAATAAGGAAGGGATTTGACGGAGGGCGAGGGAACAAACCGAAAAACTCGTATCAGATTTCGATTTTTGTTTTAATTTTCTCGTAATTTGGATATAATTATTAGCAACATCGCGGCAATTTGTGATGCCGCAAAATTCGACCCTAAAAATTTTAGGATATAAAAAACTTTACTTATAAAGAGTTTTGGCAATCTGCCAGCATCCAGAGGAGGATAGATTCTATGCAAAACACCGAGTGGGTACGTGTGAACGAGGATGACCGCGCTATCAAAATCGAGACTGACAAACTCGAAGCCGTCATTCCCAAGAAGAACCCCAAACATTGGATGACCGGAATCGAAAAAGGATCGTTTCTCGACAAGACCACCGGCTTCCGAGAAGTCGGCGATGGCTTGATGGTCGTCGATTGGCTTATGGAGGCGGGCAGCGACGAAAACTATAGCAATGAAATTATCGCCCCGGATGGGCATGGCGTCGGTCGATATACGTGGCACGAAAATGAGACCGAGCCAGAACGGCAATTCTACACCCTCATGGCCCACGGCAGCAGCCATCGTAAGCGTATGGTTGAGGGCCCGCAGCTCTGCCACCGGATGAAGCCCGTGCAGCCGGACGTCGTCGTCGGTACAGACTTCATCGCGGTAAAGACGACTTATCAGTACGAGTACGCCGCCCCCGGCCGCAAAGCCGGATCGCGCTGGACACAACTGATCGTGTTTCCCAAAGGCGAGCGGTTCTTCGTGTTGATGGACCAGATAGACAGCGTCAACGATTCGCCGGAGATGTTTCTCCGCAACGACACGCCGGGCTGTGTCCGCCATGAGAAGGGCAACACGTTCAGCGAGATGTATCTCAGCTATCTGAGCGGCCCCAAAGGGGTGCGCATTCCGTCTAGCGAGCTCTTCACCCCGTTCCCGCCGGACTTGAAGTTCGGCTATCGCCGCGACTTAAACAGAACGCCGGCGCATTTCATTCGTGCGTACCATTTGCGGGACCAGAAGACGGGTGAAGACGGCCCATGGCTGGCTGGTCTGACGCTCGAACCGTCCGTGGTCTATGAGGCGTGGTGCAGCCAGCGACCCGGGAACATCATCGTCATGATCCAGGAAATCCACGGCAAGCCGGTGAAGGCGGGCGAATCCTTCAGTGCGGCCCACATCGTGGGCTACTTTGACACGATCGAGGACATGCACAAGGTGTACGACCGCTACAAAGGCCACACCGCGTTGACCGCCGACGCTTCAGGCTGGCGACTGGTGAGGTAGACGCCGAAAGATGACTTCGTATACATCTTCGATTCTGGTTCGGACATCAACCCCGTCTCGGTTGAGGCGCAAGGAGAATTCTTTAATCAGTGGCTGGCCGTTGAGAAATAGTCCGCTAACTTGCGGTTACCGTTTCGCACATTAGCGTCAAAAATAATGGGTGTGGTCGGAATTGGCAATCTCATCCTACGAACGTGAGGCGAATTAAAGTAAAATGTCCCATTAAAATTTGTAGGGGCACCCCCCCACAAGATTAATGGGACATTCTAAATGTAGAATATAAACTGCCAGGTGCCATTATTGACACCTGGGACTTTATTTCGTAAATCCAAATAAGCAAACGATAGGCATCGGATTGTGGTCTAAATTATTTGAGGATGAGCATCTTGCGCGTCGCGGTGAAATCGTTTGCGGTCAAGGTGTAGAAGTATACGCCACTCGCAACCCGCTCACCGAAATCGTTACGCCCATCCCAGTAGATGGCCTTGTCTTTGGACTCGTACACGGCGGCTGGCTGATGACCGACCAGAAGGGTTCGGACAACCGACCCTGTCACGTCGTAGATCGACAGGGTGACGAAGGACTCTTTTGCCAACCGGAACGGAACCCACGTTTCAGGGTTGAATGGATTTGGGTAGTTCGGCAGCAACTTTGTCTCTTTTGGAATCGGATATGTGATGAGATCCGGTAACCGAATCTGACTCGCCTTCACATCCTCTGTTGAGACAATGTGACGCAACGGTTGAAACCCAATAAGCGGGCTCGGCGATTCAGCGGTAATCTCCGGAACATCGCCCACTCGGGCCGCACGGCCCCGATAGATCGGGGTTTCGCTTCGCTCAACTTGAGGGGCGTCCACAACGGTCAGGCTGTAGCCGTCAGGGGTATCGCTACCGGAGAGGGTACTGAAGGTTGCGCCGGTGGACAGGTTTTTCACAGTGACGCGGAACCCATCTTGCGCTAAGTTTCGTCTAGCACCCGTGACCTCATCAATCACCGCACCATGGAGTGCTAGAACCGGCGTGCTTTCATTCACCTGGTGACCGACCACCACCATTGGCGGAGCGGCAGATGAGCTGCCTGAAACATTATCCCACGCCACGCCGGTGATTTCCGCAACCCCGGCAGCGCGAGCGGTGATGATGAAGGATTGCCCGCCTGTGATGGAAATATCACCCGGATCATCAGGCTGTGTAACCACCTTGAATGTGCCTGCATCAGAAACGATAATCGATGTGGCGTTATCCTTGATACCCGTCAGGCTCAATAGATCGCTGACCCGTTTCAGGTTTGCATTCTTCAGCGGCACACCCACGAGGTTGGTGCCTCTCTTGAGGGTAATCTGGCTCTTCCCATCGGTGCCTAATGCGTCACCTTTGAGACGCAACGTCACAGCGGTCTTCATCACCGTAATCATTCCGAGATCATCAGTAATTGACCGATCAGCCAATGTGCCTTTGCTCTGTGGCCCCAAGTAGGAACGCCATACCCCTGCCACGGTATCACGAGTGATGATGAAATTCACGTTGGCTACACCAAGGGCATCGTAGAGATCGCCAACGGTATTGAGCGTCTTGGTTTGAGTGCCGACCACCGTTACTTTTAGCGGAATGTGAATCAAGCCGATGTCTTTTGGAACGGACAGGTCGAACTCCGGTTTACCACTGCAACGAACGTCAACCGTCACCCTTTGATTACTGATCTGTTGGGGGGTTAAGACAATACTGACAGCGGATTCACCAGTAATGTAGGAAACGCGGACCATCACAGTATCGCCGCTCCTAGCAACGGTACCCAATGGATCAAAGAAGGTGACGGTATATTTGCCACCGGCCTCTGTCAAAGTAGTCTGCGAATTGCCTCCGACAGTGACCGTCACGCTCAGTCCAGCTTGGGCAGGGCTACCATCTGGATTCTGGATGACGCCTTCCACAACAAGCAGGGTTGTTGTGATTGTTGTAGATATTATATAGTGTGCCGTTGCAGTGTGCTCAGGGTTGATGGCGATGGTAACAGAGACATTGGAACCCATGTTTTCGCCATCGACTTCCCAGTGAGAAAATACCTTCGTGCCGAAGGTAGGGGGCGCAGTCAGCGTCACGATCGTACCGCTGTTATATTGCCGAGTGAAGGGTGCGATGCCATCCCCGTTTCCATCCTTGTCTGCTGGACTGACACTGATTGGAACACCAATCGGATCCGAGTTGACGGCTAATAAACGCACCATAGGAGGTGGCGGGTCGTAGGTAAACCCTCCCGCCCGAGTGCCAAACTGCCCATCAGGATTTTGAACTCTTACATCGACACTCCCCGCAGCTCGTGGGGGTGTGGTCGCCGTGATCTGGGTAGCGGAAACCACGGTCACATTCGTCGCTGCAACCCCGCCGATGGTGACCGTAGCACCAGCGACGAAGTTGGTGCCTGTAATGGTGACCGCTGTGCCGCCGGCGATGGGGCCACTGCTGGGAGAGATATTCGTCACCGTGGGGGGCAGGGCGGATACTGTGGCAGTAATTGTGTATACTCGTGTGATATTGTTCCCCGCGAGAAACGCAATAGAGTTTTGCTCTCTCATGTTAATGTTAGCCTCTCCTTGAGGCGTGAGCGTGAGGCTTACATTCGCAGGAACAGTGCTGACAACCCATGAAAGCGTGCCCCCATCCGGATTCCCGATTGCATCCGCACGGAGATTGTACTCCCAGGTAATCGAATTTGCGGGACCACGTATATCCTTTGACAGACGAAATGGATCCGCCGGGATGAAAAAGGCTGTGTCGAGCGTGATTGGAAAGGGCGGAGCGGGTGGAGTTGCCTCATCAAATTCATCTTCCCCATCAATGGCACCTTCGGCGACCCCGAAAGTGCGCGTCTGGCTCTGAGTCGTATTGCTTCTTTCGGCTTTGATGGTAGCTGTCCATTGTGCATTGGCAGCGGCTAAAATGATCCCCATGAGCAAAAGTACCAAAAGAAAAATGTGACGTCGCATGATAATCTCCTCTTTGTAAATGGCTAAAAGGTTGTCCAAAGGATATAGATTCCGTTACCTTTGGTACGTTTTTTACTTCAGAATCAACATCTTACGGGTAGCGGTGAATTCCCCGGCCTGTAGCGTGTAGAAGTAGACGCCACTGGCGACCGGTTCCCCATTAACATTGCGCCCATCCCAGTGGGCGGCTCTGTCGCGAGTGAGGTAATAGCCGGGTGGCTTGAAACCTAGCAGGAAGCGTTCGGATCAATTCCCCGTTGACATTATAGATCGTAATTGTGACAGGATTGGCTTCGGCAAGTTGGTAGGGAAGCCACGTTTCTGGATTGAAGGGATTAGGAAAATTAACCAGCAATTTCGACTCTGTTGGCAGCAGATGATACGTTAACCGGATAGGAATGGTGTATTTTCCTTGCGGCAGCACGAGTACGTCTGTTTCCCGAAAATCGACACTGCTAAAAGGTGTGCTAGCGATGAGCGTGAAACCGTCTGGTAACGCCTCCTTGTTCCATTGGAGTTTGACCGGCTCATTCGTGATAATCCGCATTGCCCACCTCGTTCCCTCAACAAGCGGTCGGACATCCTGTTGCAGTTGCAAAGACGACTGTTCAAAGTGAGCATTAAGAACGCCATCAATCGGCGGCGGAGGCGGCGGCAGGATTTGGTCGAAGCGATCTTGTCCAGGCCTTGCCATTTCATCCCATCCCAGCGTTAATTGATGGCTTTTATCCTTGCTTTCGACATGAATCGGAAAGCGGAAGGTAGGAACCTCTTTTTGAAAAACGAACAAATCTGAATTTGTTGGTTGAGAGGAGGGAGCTGGAGTGCTAGTCGCGGTAATTGTCACAGGTGTCGTACCGGACGAGGTATTGCGGACCCAATATCCCTTGCCTTGCAGAATGCCCGTCACAGGATTCCCGTCTTTATCGTATGTCATTAGGGGTGCGTTTGCAGTTCCAGAAACGCTACCAATGAGGTTCCAACCGGGTGCAAGGTTAATGGTATATGTCGATTGAGGGATAACGGATACCGTTATTGTTTCAACGACGGAATTTCCGTTGCGAATCCAATATCCTTTTTTGAATTCTAATTCAAAACCTGGCATTGAAGAATCATCATAGTCACCGCCATTCCACCAACTGCTTGATCAAGTCTTATTCCGGTGAATGCGACGCCATCGCCTGCTTGAAGACGCGCAAATTGTTGTATGGGTGGAACGACGACTATTGGTGGAACGACAACTACTGGCGGCCTTTCTTGCTGGGCTTCAAGGAACGCTCCAGAATAGATAAAGACCTCCTGTATATTCATGCCACCAACATTGAGTTGACCTGATGCAGCCCTCGTCCCATTCAGGTAGACAATATAACCGAAGATTTGTGAGTTTTGGGGGATAAACTGCATGGTGTAATGGTTCCACACATTCTTTGAAACCGACAATTCAAAGTGTGTGATCTGGGGTGCCCCGATTGTTTCAGCAGTGAAAACATCTTTCCCATTCACCTCGGCGACTTTGAATCTGAAGACGTCACCTTGCCATGGGTCTTGATTGGAGGACACCGGGGGACCATAAGTGATGGCGAACGGTGTACCATCATAACGTATCCAAATCTGTATTGTTATTTGAGGTTTAGCGTTCAAGAAGTTAACCGGATTGGTTAACCCTAGCGCACTTACAGACCCTGCCTGGATATCCAAGATCACCGCGTTGCTTTGAGGCGTGAGATCGTCTACCCGGATATCATTGCCGAGTTTACCGCCTCTCTCAATGCCTCCAAACTTTTCTACTATATTGGCGACGTTAGTGTCCCCGGCATTATTTACGGAAACCACTTGCCAGAACTGATCATCAATGCCGCCCGTTTCAAAATCATCGCGGAATTCGCCCGTTTTTGGGTCAAATTCGGAGGCAAACAAATATACATACATGCTAAAACAAAAAGCAATCCCAACTAACACTACTTTGTCATTTACAACAAAGCCGTTGGCGATGGGTGAGTGGTGAG
>CAZOAL010000031.1:0-91674 GCA_964577695.1 uncultured bacterium
CGCTTGCGGCATAGCGAACCCAAAAGTTTAAACAATTAATTGGAACTTACTTAAGCCACCCTGTTTAATATATTCTTCAAAGAACAGCAAAGAGAGCGTAGTTTCTGTATGCACCAGGGTATCCCATTCAATGGAAAGGAAATCGAAATCCGTTGACCAAAACTCGCAATGATCAACATATTCATCAACACGCATCGGACGGTAACGTTCATTTTCATAAAAATATAACGTCGGCTCATATTGAATCAGCAACGGATCTATGGGTAAGTTCTCCACACTGAACATGACATTCGCAGTGACAGGAGGACTCAACACATTGTGATCACCATCCACAAGGGTTGCATAGACCGTATAGGTTCGCCCGTCCATCAATCCCGTGATAGTGGCGGTATTTCCCGACGTGACCATGTTGCCCCCTGCGGGACCGCTGGTTGGGAAGGGCGTATCCAACTGCCAGTGCCAATGGCCAGGTGATGGGTGGTTGGCAATGTCCACCTGTAGCGATATCGAGGTTGTCCCTGCTGGGAAGGCCTGGCCGGACGTTGGAGAGATGATAGCAAGCGTCGGTGGCGCATTGATCGTAATTGCGAAGTCTTTTGTCGCTGTTTGTCCCGCGCTATCCCTCACCTCCACCGTAAAGTTAAACACCCCCCCAGCCGTCGGCGTCCCGGAGATCACCCCTGAAGATGGGTTCAAGCTGAATCCATTGGGCAGGTTCCCCGACGTAATGCTCCAACTGTAGGGAGGGGTGCCGCCTGTGGCTTGTAATGTCTGTGAGTAGGATTCGCCGACGGATCCATTGGGAAGGCTTGGGGTGGTGATTTGAGGGGCTTGAAGGAGGAACGGGGACCAAGCAGGCAGAAAGTCACCTGCTGGATGGTTGGTGAGATTGACAGGGTTTGATCCGTTGGTATCCATCACATAGATTTCATAGTTGCCATTGCGATTTGATGCAAAAGCAATCTTCGTTCCGTCCGGAGACCAGTAAGGATATCGGTCTGTTGCCGGATGGCTGGTGAGCCTGACGGGATTGGTTCCATCAGCATTCATCACGTAGATCTCTTCGTTGAGATCACGGATTGACACAAAGGTAATCTTTGTCCCGTCCGGAGACCAAGAAGGATCAAAGTCATCTGCCGGGTGGTTGGTCAGATTGATAAGGTTTGTGCCGTCGGCATTTATCATGTAGATTTCAGCTTGATTTCCGTTGCGGGTTGAGGCAAAGATAATCTTCGTCCCGTCCGGAGACCAAGAGGGAAAGAAGTCCTGCGCTGGGTTAGTCAGCCGTGTTGGGTTGCTACCCTCTGGGTTCATCACGTAGAGGCCATCATAGAGGGGTGCAAAGACAATTTTCGTCCCATCTGGCGACCAACGAGGGGTATAGTCATCCACTGTGTTATGGGTCAGACGGATCTGGTTTGTCCCGTCTGGGTTCATCACATAGATTTCATCGTTTCCATCGCGGCTTGACTGAAAGGCAATCTTCGTCCCATCAGGAGACCAAGAAGGGCTGCGGTCCATCGCCAGGTGGTTGGTCCGATTGACAGGGTTTGTTCCGTCAGCGTTCATCATGTAGATCTCATGGTTGCCATCGCGGTCTGACACAAAGGCAATCTTGGTGTCAGCGAGTGAACCTGTCGGCGGCGTGACCGCTCCAATGTTGTTTGCTATCATAATTGACCAACTGACCACCAACACCACTTGAACCCATAAATTTCTGTTACGCATTTTGTCCTCCTGATCATATTTCTGATTGTTATCGCACGGAGCGAAACCTCCGTGCTGAACACATTCAACCCCCATCAAGGGGGCTATCGTCACATCAAATGGATAGTCCCCTTGCTCCTCCGCCTGAAAGTTTCGCTTGGGGGGATTGATCGCTGGGGAAGTGCTCTCCCCACTGGGCGGGGATTTCGCGGGGCTCAACCGCATCCCGAGGAGCAACGATTGAGTTCCCCCATCCATCGTGCCATGAGGTTAGCAGACCCTGGATTTTCTGTCACCCCCTTTTTTGCTGTACCGGGTTAGTTCTTTGTTCCATCTGGATGGATGAGTTGCTTGATTTTTTCCTGGATTTCTGGGTCGAGTCCAAGCAACCGTTCCTCAAGCGTGAGTCCACGCAACCGCTCTTCGGGGGTCATCTGTCTGAGAACCTTGTCTTTTAAGAACGGAATCAGATCTTCCCCCGCGGCTTCCGCAAATCGCTTCAGGTCCTGTTGGTAGAGATTCAGTTTTCCAGCCATTGCTAACACCTCCTTCAAAAGTGTCGGTTTCAGCCACACCGCATACCGGAGATAAAAGGCATCTTCCTCTGCCACAATCCGCTCAAAAAACTGGCGGAGTTTTTCCTCTGAAGCGGCAAACAGAAGTAGTAGATAGTTTTTCGGATTGATTTCAAGTTCGTCACACACCAACAGGTGAACCGGCAGCAGCTCGGTGCTTTGATAATGCCCGGGCTCTATTTCCTCCCATCTGACATCGTTCGGACAGTGCTCCAACACCTGGGTGGGGCGGCGAGCGGAGACAATGGTCACTGTCATGTCGGACGCGGAGACCTTGTGTTCACCCATGTATAAATTGGTTCTCCCCAGGATGAGCCGATATTTCCAGAGGGTCAGGGCATCCCCTTCCCCCTTGAACTCGATCTCGTTCTGCTCACGGAAATGGGTGAAAGCCGTTTCCGCTCGGACCCGCTCAATGGCGTCGGGCGATCTCAGAATGACGAGGGCGTCCATAGTACGCGGCAGTCGGCTCACCTCGACCTCGGTTTGCACCGACAGGTCCAACCCTTCGCAGTGTTTCGTCAGGGCGTCCTTGAAGACCGGATCGATTTCCTGCCGTTCGGTGGTGGATTCGGTTGGGTTGTCACTGTACATCACGTTTCCTCCCCAGGCCCGCTTCGGGTCAGAAACGGGGGTGTTGGTTGCACTGTCGGATTCTGTCATGCGTTGGATTCAGTTTACCACAACATGGGGTCAACGTCAAGAGCGAACTGAAAGGTGTCAATAGCGTCTATGACCCCAAGCAACGTCCCGCCGGACCTCTTCCAACGGCAAGCAATTCGTTACTGACCACTTGACTGACGATTCTAAATAGGATACACTATGAACCGCATTTTGTCACGGGACAAGATGGGACTTCTCGGGAAAGGAGTGAATCTGTCTCAAGAAATTACGGTGTCTCCATTGCCTCACAACACTGAAGGAGCTTTGTCCGTTCCGCTTCATCAAGCAACCAGACCAGGTTGGCTCGAAAATCACACAGCAACGTAAAATCGTTCATGACATCTCTACCGAGGATGGGCACATCCAGTGCTTCTGCTTGTGTGAAGACGCCGATTTCCAAATCAAACGTCCTCCGATCGTTATTACTGAATCTCAGTTGTGTCGTATACGGGATGTGTTCGATTTTTTGTCCACCAACTCCCGTGACATCATCTTCCGTCTGTGCCTCGTCGGGTTGAAGCCCTAGGTCTTCGATGTATTCACTCGGTAAGTAGGTTCCATCCGCACCAAGATCTATCAGAAAAGTCACACTCATCCACCTGCCATCCGTTGTACGAACCAGTGCTTCCACAACTGGAGCCAGTGGACAACCCCAATGGGTTTGTGAGTAACGTCCGTTAAAGATCATATTCTTTTCCCTCCCCTCAATGGAACATGGAAAATAAAAAAGCGTCGCTCTGGATACTTTGCCATTGCTTTCTTTTTCGCCTCTTGATAGGTTTCCCCGAAGATCGCTTCTTGGTTCACAACCGCAAGGTATTTCCCGCGATTTTCCTCGACAACCAGTTGTGGCGAATTTTCACTCCACCAGAGCAAATCGGCTTGGCTCAGACGGGATTCTCGGATTTCCTCCTCTGACATTTTTTCTGTTTTGACACTGAACACAGCCATGTGAAACACCTCCTTTTGTTTTGCGCTCCTGCGGACGGGTCTCATCCGTCATGCGTTGGATCCAGTTTACCACACCATGGGGGCAACGTCAAGAGCAAACTGAAATGTGTCAATAGCGTCTCTGACGCAAAGCAACGTCCCGCCGGACATCTTCCAACGGCGAGCAATTCGTTACTTATCACTTGACTGACGATTCTAAATAGAATACACTATGAACCCAATTTTGTCACGGGACAAGATGGGACTTCTCGGGAAAAGAGAGAAAAAAAATGCCAAAACGAGGGACTGTCGTGAATGCACAGTTTGGGTGGCGAGTGCGAGAATTACGGGAGAGACGCGGCAGGTTGATGGATGAGCTGGCGTCTGAAGCAGGGGTGAATCGAAAGACCATCTCTCGAATCGAGAACATCAAAGACGATGAAACCCGGGAGTTCTATACCGCGAATCTTCACCAGATTGCACACGCATTGAGAACAACCTTAGCGGACTTGCTGAACGGCTTATCGCCCGATGCGAAAATTGAACCTGAGTGGGCGTTGGAAAACGGTGAAGACCAGCAGGGAGAACTCCTTCGAGATTGTCAGACTGGTGCCATTTACTGGGTGCAAAATAAAATTTACCATGTTCCCAACTTCGACGTTCTCAACCACATGAAAGCGCATGGGATGCCGGGGTGGGATGGCTGGCGGAATTTACCGTGGGTGTCCGGCATCAAGGGGCCGCTGTTTTACCATCAAAACGCGAATTCCAATGGGCTTCTGATTAAGTTCTATGGACACCCTCTTGTTTTTCTCATCCATCACGCCCAAAAACACCAGATTGGTGATACCTATACGTTTGAAAATTATACCGATCGGGACCGTTTTCTGGAATGGCATAATATAATTTCGATGCCTGAACCGATGGCAAACGGTCAATTCCCGACAGGCTCACCGATTCAAATCGTGCCCTCCTTGAGCAGTCCTACAAACGGGGCCACGCTTCATGAATCGACGGTGACGTTTTGTCCTAAGCCGCATTCAAACAGGAGTTGGAAATATCACATCCAGATTGCTTGCAATCGGAACTTTGATCCACTTGTGGACGAGCGCACGGTGACATTCCCAAGCGGGTCTATCAAAAACCTTTCGCCCGGCGAGTATTTCTGGCGTGTGCGGGGGGTGAAACATGGCAGGGTTCCGAGTGGATGGTCAGAGGTATGGTCGTTCACGATAGCGACGCCGGGTTAAGTGACAGCAATTGTTACTGTGTTATTGTTTCGCAACCCTTAAAATTGGGATTAAATCACAGTCACGGTGTAATAATAAAGCAGGAGATCGATTTGTTCAAACCGTTGTTTGAGCACTTCCTTGTAGCTGGTGAAGAACGCTTGGGATTCCTGGGTGAAATCCAGAACGGTGACCGTAATAACTTCATCGGAATAGTGCAGATCTTGATGCTGCCATAGCCCTTGAAGTGGATTGGTTTCTTGAAGCAGTGTAATTCCACGAAATCGCTCCAAGAGTTCCGTTCGCACAGCCAGCAGTTTTTCGGTTTCGATTTCCCTTCCATTATTGTACTGGAGGGGAAGATAGATGACATACAAATCAGCGAGGCGTGGCATTTTGTTGAACCTCTTCAAAAGGTAACTCAAGCTGTTTAAGCACTTCGAGTTGATAACGGTTGATGAGGTATAAATGTTCATCAGCAGGAGCGATGGATTGAATGGACTGTCGTGTTTCTAATAACACGCGAAAGATTTTAGCTTCCGATTCCTTTGGCACTTTAATCAGTGGCATGGTCTTCCCTCCACTCGTTATAGTCTTCATTTTTGATAGGATATTGAAAAAAGTCAAGTTAGTTTAGGATTGAATTGTATGAATCATTTTCAATCGAGTTTACCACAAGATCCGGTTTGCGTCAAGAGCACTTTTCGCTTTTCTTGTCGGTATGTGTGGACTTCATCGGCAATTTCCTCGAGCGTCGGCGGGTTTGAATCGGGCACCTGCTCTGCCAGTTCGCTCAATCTCGGTTGAGCTACCCGTTTCAAAATGACCCCGTCTGAATCCGCGATAATGACAAACGTCAGTGCTTCTGCTTTCGTGAAGACGCCGATTTCCAGATCGAACGTCCTCCGATCGTTATTACTGAATCTCAGTTGTGTCGTATACGGGATGTGTTCGATTTTTTGTCCACCAACTCCCGTGACATCATCTTCCGTCTGTGCCTCGTCGGGTTGGAGACCGAGTTTTGTGACGTAGCTGTGGGGCAAATAGGTGCCATCCGCCCCGAGATCGATCAGAAAAAACACTTTCACCCATCTGTCATCTGTTGCGCGAACCTTTGCTTCCACGAACGGGGCAAGTGGGCTGCCCCACATCGTTTGTGAGTAACGTCCCTTAAAAATCATATTCTTTTCCCCCATCTGGACGGAATGTGATGGACCCAAAAACTTCGGTTCGGATACTTTGCCTTTGCTTTCTCTTCAGTTTCTTCATAAGTCTCCCCGAGGAAGGCTTCCTGATTCACAACTGCAACGTATTCCCCGCAATTGGCTTCGACCACGATGCGGGGCGAATTTTCACTCCACCAGAGCAAATCGGCTTGGCTCAGACGGGATTCTCGGATTTCCTCCTCTGACATCTTTTCTGTTTTGACACTGAACACCGCCATGTTAAACACCTCCTTTCGTTTTGCGCTATCCGACATGAGTTAATATCATTTGGAGTTTCAAATGAGCCTTTTGGGAGAGTGTGCATAATACTACTTTGTCAATTAGCGGTTGGCCATTCGTGAGTGGTGAGTGGTGAGTGGTAGAGTGGTAGAGTGGTGAGTGGTAGAGTGGTAGAGTGGCAGAATGGTCATGACCTGTTACCACTTACTCCTCACTCTATAATACTCCTCACCACTCACCACTCACTCCTCACCACTCACCCATCGCCAACGGCTTTGTTGTAAATGACAAAGTAGTGATAAGTGTGCTAAAAGATGCTCAAGTGTCTAAAGTTGAGAAGAATCGAACACCACGCAAAACAATCATTTCAAAATGAAAATGATATCATTTCCCTCCCCTGTTTCGACTGGTATATTTCTGTATAAAAATGTATAATAATCGTCATAAAGATTATCTGCGACGCCGATGGGCTAATCAAAATGAATAAAGCGGGCGTTCTACCCACTCACACCGCGACTTTTAATTGGTATCGTGTTAATTCAAAGACTGGAGAAATGAGCACCGTCGAAGGAGACGAACATTGAGTAAAGCACATGCTACGCCTGTCATCTGTAGATTAGTTGATTTTATTCGGCAATTTGAATACGCGGCTCTCTCTGCGAGCGTGATTTCCCAGAGCAAAACTGTCATTTTGGACACACTCGGCGCCATCATCGCCGCGTCAAATCCAAAATATTCCGCCAGCCGCATCATCTGCGACTTTGCGAAGGACCAGGGAGGCACACCCGAAAGTTCGATTATCGGCCGGAATTTCAAGACCAACTGTGTTAATGCCGCGCTGGTCAACGGAACACTCGGTTACTATTGCGATATCGAGAGTCACCATGTTCGCGCCATCCTCCACGCACCGGCATCGAACCTGCCGACTGCCCTCGCTGTTGGCGAGCGTACCAGAACGAGTGGAAAGCGGTTCCTCGCCGCATTCACGCTCGGTGTCGATGTCGCCTGCCGTGTCAGCCATGCCATCGGTCCAACGGCACTGTATGATCGCGGGTTTCACCCCTCGTGCGTTGCGGGGGCATTTGGGACCGCGGCAAACGCTGCCTATCTGTTGGGATTGAATCAAAAGCAGTTCGCTTATGCGTTGGGTTTGGTTGCGACTCAAGCGTGTGGGTTACTCGCATGGGAGAACGACTCGACTGAAAATTCGCGTCCATTCAATCCCGGCCTCGCGGCACGGAACGGGACTACCGCTGCGCTTTTGGCAAGCATGGATTTTGGGGGACCGCCCGATGTTTTTGAGGAGCGGTTTAATATCTTCGACGCCTGGTCAGTTGCGCCACATTTAGAAGAAATCACCGATGGATTCGGCGAACGCTTTGCGGTCACGGAATTGGCTTTCAAACGCTATGCGTCCTGCGCATTCACCCACCCCGGACTTGATGCGCTGCTCTCCATCATGGAAACGCACCACTTGTCCTATCAGCAGATTCAGCGGATTGTCCTGCGTTTCCCCAAAAGTGGCGTGGCGCTAATCAATGATGACAAGCTCAAATCCCATTCCGGGCGATATGTGCTCGCCGTTGGTGCATACGCCAAACGTGTGCTGATTGATGACATCCTGCAAGATCGGCGAGCGGAACCGGAAATCCGTCGGCTACACGAACGCATCGAGGTCGTTGGAGACGAATCGATTGACCCCCTGTTTCCAGCGCAATACACCACGATTATCGAGGTCACGACGACGGATGGGCGACAGTTTTCTGAGCGTGTGGACTACGCCCGCGGCTGCCCCGAAAACCCGATGACGCGCGAGGAGTTGGGGGCGAAATATTTCACTCTGACTGAACCTGAAATCGGGTGGGAAAGGGCAGAGAACATCCGGGATTTGGTCGATAACCTGGAAGCTGTCGAGGATATTTCCGTCCTCGGTGATCTCCTGCGTTGTCCTGATCAGTAAATGCAACGTTTCGATCTCAATGTAATTTCCGAGGGCACCCATAGGGTCATTTAATTATTCCGAAATGTATCTCCTGTCGATCTATTTTCCACAATCGACAACAGACACCATCGGGGTGGAGGGGCGAGATTGGAATCTCGACCTACACTGTCAAACCCGATAATTAAATAGCCCTAAACGGGGCCTCATCAATATTGACACCTGAGAACGATTTGTGCTACACTAACATAATTCACTTTGAAGAACGGATGTAATGATTGGCCGCTGAATTTGAAACTATACTTGAACGATGAAACTCATGTTCACTATAACATCAAAAATCAGGAATCAAATATGACCCATGTAAGGCTATCCTCCCAACTTGATGTTTTGAAAGGACATCTAATCGACCTGGGCTATTGTGGTTCGACTGGCAAGGTCATTGATAATTATCAATTTGCGGCCACTAAAGGGCAGATAGGACATGCTGATCTTCTCGCTTTCGCGGACGAATGGCGATGTGATATTTCCACCGCTTGTATCGCTGTACGACAATGCTCTAACGGGAATGACAAGCAGGCAATGTTGCAAGAGCTAAGTTATGTGGGGGCTCCGATTGCACTGTTCGCCCTGCCACAATCTGTGGAAATCTGGCCCGTCCGTGCTGATTCAAAGGTCGAGTGCCATCCGAAGGAGCAACTGCCCTACGAAACCCTCACAGAATATTTTGGACGTTATAGAAGGGAACTTTCGCCGCGCGCGTTGCTCAACGCCAAGCGAGGCGAACGACAATTAACGTTCTTCGACATCGCTCCCTCACTAGAAGCCTTTGCGCGTGATGCGACGCAAAAAATGCTTGTGAGCCAATTTGAATCAGCGATTCAATCGACACCCCAGAACGTGCGCGAAAAGCATCCGGATGCCGTGATTCGCCTGGCGATTTGGACTTTGGCTTCACGCATCTTACAGGATAAATTGCCCAACTACAAGGAGCTTCAGACTCGGAACGTCGATGCGCTACTTAACGCCGCACAACAACATTTTCCGAAATACTTTACAAGTGTAAGGGGTGACTTGAAACAGGTTGGCCTCCAAGTTGTTGAGCAGTTATATGAGGAGTTGCTTAATGGGTTTACCTTTCGTAGCCTGACCAACGATATGCTGGCTTATTTCTACGAAAATACACTGGTTGATGCAGATATGCGTAAGCGATTGGGGATTTACTATACGCCTCGTGCTATTGCTGAACGCATTTTGCATCGGTTGCCAGTGGAGACTTTGCGCCCTGAAGATCGCACAGTGCTGGATGGGACTTGCGGAGCGGGGAATCTTTTACTCGCTGCCTATAATCGGTTGTCCGGCCTGTTACCTGCCCGATGGACAACTGAGAAGCGTCACGATTATCTGTTGACACATCTATGGGGCGTGGACACAGACCCTTTTGCTTGTGAGGTTGCCCGCTTATCGTTGCTTCTGTACGACCTGCCAATTGGCGACAGTTGGAAAATCGAGCGAGGTGATGTATCTCAGGTCCATCCTCAACACCAGTTTGGGGCAATACCGAACATCATTGTTGGAAATCCGCCATTTAAAGAAACATCGTCGGAAGGTGCGAAAATTCAAAAAGCCGCACAGGTTCTAGAGCGTTATCTCGATTGGTTAGCTCCAGGAGGATTGCTCGGAGTTGTCCTTCCACGGACCTTTCTTCATAATACAAGCGCAAACAAAACACGCAAGCGATTGCTGGAAACCTGCGATATATTGGAAATTGGGCATTTGCCCGAGGGAATGATTCCCAGCTCGTCAGTCACAACGGCGGTTATCTTAGCGCGAAAATTGTCACAAGTCCGACCCAAGACGGTTGGCTTGCTGACGCGGGTAGAGGAAGTAGATCGGGGGGACCGACAGCGATTTGAGCAGTATCAGCACCCAACTGTGAGCTACGAAGTGCCTCAAGAGCACCGGTTCCACCAATCGAAGGAGATGGTAAGTTCACCATTTGATCGCATTTGGAATAAAATTGAGAAGCAATTTGATAGAATCGAACCTAACTTTTGTACGATTCGCAAGGGAGTAGATCCAGGGGAAAACGCTAGAGACTCTCACTTTAGTCGTTCCAATCAAGGAGAGGGTTGGAGGCGCGTGCTGTACAATAACCGCACCGGAAAAGTCTTAGAACCTTTTTCAGTGAATTGGGATGCCCAGGAGGTGAGATATATCAAGTATCCAAGCGATGAACTTGAAAGACCAAGAAACCCAGAGCACTTTGATCAACCTGGCAAGCTGGTGATGCCTTCAAATCGGAACGCTGGTAATCCTTGGCGGTTTTACGCCGCAATAGATCGGGAGCAACTCGTCGTCACTCATAACTTTCATTACGTTCTGCCTTCAGAAACTGCCTCCATTGAGGAATTGGCAGCGGTGTTCAACAGTCTGATCGCTAATGCGTGGTATGCTAGCCACAATTATCATACAACAATTATCTTGGCATCTCTCAAGCCAATGCCTTTTCCGTGCTTCAGTCAGCAGCAAAGGAAAAAAATTCGCGATTTGGTAGGTCAGATTGAGAAAATGAAACAATCCTTTCCTGATACAGATATTGAAGCGCTTCGTCAGCACATTATCGAACTGGATGAGATTGTGTTTGATGGCTACGGCTTGACTCCTGGAGAACGCACACAGATCCGAAGTTGGATGAACCGATTTCCACGCCCCGGGCAAGAATGGAAGGGGGTACCACTTGTGCGGCGAGAAGAATTGGCACCTTATCAGGGACGACAATCGAAGCTGTCCGGCGAGGTGGAGTCTGTAAACACTGAGCATGCGACAATTTCTTTATACACACAAAACCGAGACGATCCAATGGAAATTCCCATTCCACCCACGATGCCGGGTTGGGCACTACGACCTGGTGCAACTTTTCTGGTAACCATTCCCTGGAAACAGCGATATGAAACTGACCTGTCCATAATCAGGTGGATTGACTTTCGACCACTTGACTATGGTTACCTCTCGGATGAAGAGCTAACTAAACTTTTAACGGAAGGTAGGAGCGCCTCGCCGTATGAATAAAGCGGAGATTACAGTCGCATTCTTGGATGTTGGGCAAGGTGATTCCATTGTCATTATTTTGCTAAATCAATCCAGTGCCATCGTTGTAGATTGTCCAAAAGACACCACGATTGATTACCTGAATCAAAAAGAAATCAATGTATTAAACTATGTGTTTTTGACTCACACAGATCGTGACCACATCGGCGGTATAATTAACTTAGAGCCTATCCTAAAAATGCTCGGCGTGGATTGCCAAATCCACGCCCGAACCGTCGGATGTGGCAATCCGACCCTTCGCATGCTCAGGGCAGGCTTGAGCGTTGAAGGTGAAAACGGACTTTTAGGATAGGCTCTTAATAGAAAGCTTTCTGGAGGATGCAGGCGGGACGATCGATGCAATTGCTTATAACCTTGATACACATCAGATTGCTACAGGTGTACGAAAGGCTATCTTTCAACGATTGGGTAAGCTCATTGATAGTTATGATCTTAAAACCCTTAGCCCACAATTAGACCAAAGTTGGACGTTACAAGAAGTCGTGGTGGATGTATTGCATCCAGCCGACCGGGACATCAAGAGAGTTGTATGGAAAACCAACGACACAAATAACGCTTCGGTGATGTTGAGAATCACATTTGCCGGACGGCGTGTATTGCTTACAGCCGACATAGGGGCTAAAGGGTGGCAATGGGTAGCGGAACGCAAGACAGACCTACAGGCTGATGTATTCAAGTTCCCGCACCATGGTGCCTGGTATGAAGCCAAGGATCAACAATCTTCATTGGCTGAAATATTAAGACAAGTCAACCCAAGCTTGGTCGTCCTTTCAGTTGGCACCTATAATTCCAAGCATCCCGACCCCAATACGTTTTCTCTCCTACGCTCACAGCCGAATCTACGTTTTGTCTGCACAGAAGCAACCTGGCAGTGTCATAACCCATTGAAATCCGCGTCCTCAAATATTCCCTGTCCCTGTGCGGGAACAGTAGAGGTGGTCATTGGAAACAATCAAATCAAGGTGACGCCCGACCGTGCGACTCACGCGGAAGTTATCAAAGGTTTTGACACGCCCCAGTGCAAGGCATAAAGAGGGAAAAGAGTCCACAAGGGTTAATAAGTAATTCAGGCACATTTTAAGAATGATACAAGATACTTCATGGAATCGGAGGTTTCCCATGTCAGGTTTTTACGGAATCGGAGAAGTTTTTGTCAAAGTTGCTGACCTTGACCGCGCGATCGTGTTTTATCATGATCTCCTCGGTTTTGAGGTCATCCCACGCAATAACGAACAGGTGTATATCCATTTGGAAACCGCCCATCTCGTCCTCAAAAAAGCCGGTTCGCCGGGGCATGATGCCGGTGGTTCCATGCACTTCGCATTTGTCACCGGTACCGAAAAGATTAACGAACTTGCGGAGAAATTCGCATCGTTAGATTACAGGACGCGCGGCCCCTTCGATTTTTTGGCTCGTCACAACGGGCATCATACCGTTTCCGACGGGGTTCAACCCCGTCGGAACCTCCTGTGGTCCTTGATTGAACCGAAACCCTAGTCGAATTTAAAAAGTAGGCCACTAGCCGACCAGGGCATCAAGAGGGTTGCATTAACCCAAGACACAAGCTGACAGTGTAGTAGTCACATTATCGTTTTTGAAACGAGGAGGGAAGAATTAACGCTATGTCTGAAATGAAAAGAACACACTATTGTGGAGAATTGCGGCGTGCCGATGCCGGAAAATCGGCGCGATTAACAGGTTGGGTCGCTCGTCGGCGCGACCACGGCGGCGTGATTTTTGTCGATCTGCGGGACCGAACCGGGCTGGTACAGGTGGTCTTTGACCCCAAAATCAATGCCGAAGTGCACGAGACCGCAGGTGAAATTCGTAACGAATTTGTGTTATGCGTCAGTGGAAAGGTTCGTGAACGGTTACCGGGGACGGTCAACCCGAACCTTGCGACGGGGGAGATCGAGCTTGCAGCGGATAAACTGGAAATTCTGAATATTTCCCAAACCCCGCCATTTCCTGTGGAAGATGACATTGTGATCGATGAAGAAGTTCGCCTCAAGTACCGTTACGTCGATCTCCGCCGCCCGCGGATGCAGCAGATGTTACAGCTTCGCCACAAAGCGGCGCTTGCCTCTCGAAAATATATGGACGAACATGACTTCCTCGAGATTGAAACGCCAATCTTGATGAACAGCACCCCGGAGGGCGCACGCGACGTATTGGTCCCCAGTCGGCTCAACCCCGGCAAGTTCTATGCGTTGCCACAGTCGCCGCAGCAGTTCAAGCAGATCTTGATGATGAGCGGGGTTGATCGCTATTTCCAGATTGCGCGATGCTTCCGCGACGAAGATACCCGCGCCAATCGACAACTGGAGTTTACTCAGCTTGACTTGGAGATGTCCTTCGCCACGCGGGATGATGTCCTTGAAATCACAGAGGGGTTGATGAAACGCATCTTCGAGGAAGCCGCTGGAATTCCGGTCCAAACGCCGTTTCCGCGCATGTCTTACGATGCGTCGATGGCACGATATGGCAACGACAAGCCGGACACGCGCTTCGGGCTGGAACTTTCTGATGTCTCCGATCTCGTCGCCGATTGTGATTTCAAGGTGTTTACGGGGGCTTTAGCGGCTGGTGGGCAGGTGAAAGGGCTTGTTGCCCCCGGCTGCGCCACGTTTTCTCGCAGAGAGATTGATGACCTCACGGCATTTGTGGCGACTTACAAAGCGAAAGGATTGGCATGGATGAAGGTGACAGAGAGTGGTTTTGAGTCAGGGATTGTCAAGTTTTTCAGCGAAGATGCCCTCAAAGCCATCAGCGAGCGGATGGGAGCGAAGCCAGGCGATCTCATGTTGTTCGTGGCAGATAAGCCGAAGATCGTTACGAACGCCCTATCAAACCTCCGCCTTCACTTAGGGAGGCAACTGAATCTCATCGACGACAACGATAATGGGCGATTCGATTTCCTGTGGATTATCGATTATCCGCTGTTTGAATGGAACGAGGAGGAGAATCAATACGAACCTGCCCATCATCTCTTCACGTCCCCGACTGAGGAGAGCATCCCGCTGCTGGATAGCGATCCGGGAAGGGCGCGATCGCAACACTACGACCTGGTCATCAACGGGCAGGAGATTTGTAGCGGCAGCGTCCGAATCCATCGATGGGATATCCAACAGAAGATCTTTGAAATCCTGAAGATTAAGCCCGAAGATGTCGAAAGGCGGTTCGGGTACTTCATCGAAGCCTTGCAGTATGGCACGCCGCCACACGCCGGAATCGCTCCCGGCTTGGATCGGATTGTGATGATCATGATGGGTGAAGAAAACATCCGGGAGGTCATTGCGTTTCCCAAGACGCAAAAAGGAGTCTGCCTGCTCACCGGCGCACCCTCCGATGTCACAGAGAGGCAATTAGCAGACCTGTCGATTAAAGTGGATGTGCCGGCGTGAAACGTGAAACGTGAAGCGTAATGGAAGGATGGAAGGATGGAAGGAAAGGAATGAAGGGAGTAGGGGAGGTGTCGTATGGCTGATCAAGCATTCAAAGACAAGGTCAAACAGACCTTTGAAAAAGCCATCCCCAGGGCATTCGTCGATATTTCGGATGGTTATCGCGACAATGTGCATGTCGTCATCGTCTCCCGTCAGTTCGATGGAATGACAGAACGGGAGAAAGATGACTACCTGTGGAGCATTGCCCGCCCTGCGCTTTTAACGGAGGCGGAACGAATTTCGTTGTTGTTAGGATATAGTCCCGATCAACTCAAATAAGACAGCGGGGAAACACCAGGTGGGCTAGACATCCGCCCAGCAGTGTAATCGGGAATTTCCAGTCTCCCTTCAGACCTGCATCATCCAAAAAGCCGCTCGAAGTGACTCGTATGTTGTCACTTGAGCGGCTTTTTGGATGATATAAGGAGAATCCAGTGACGACTCCCAAATCTAAAGAATTGGGCTTCTAGGCCGTAGCCAAGCATTGTCGTCCCAATGCTAACATGTTAAGTGCAGCGTAAAGATTATAGCGAGATGATGGCCCCCGAAGGACTCCTCTTAATTGCCATCAGGGCCACCCGGCCTGCCTTGACCGCCGCCGCCACCTCTGCGCATACCTGCACGCTCCATCTGGGACTTTTGCCATTCGTCCAGTTTGGCGAGTTGGTCTTTCGTCAAAGCCTTTTCCAAACTCGTCCTGAACTCATTGCGGACTTCCGCCATCTGATCACGCATGCCCTGGAAATCACCGGATGCGCGGGCTTCTTCCATCATCTTGTTGATGTTATCCCAGGCTTTTTGATGGATGGGACGGGCTTTCAGAAGGGTTTGATCGTCGACTTTGACGGCGAACGCGACCCCTGCCCATGAACTTTCAACTAGGCTGGCTGGATTCATCATCCCGCCTCCACCGGGAGGGCCTCCCTGTCTTGCTCCGGCCCCCGGGCGATCCGGGCGCTGCGCTTGGGTGACTTGGTCCGTAATAAAAACTCCAATGGCTGCAATTGCGAGAATTGCGAGTGCAACAAACCACTTGCGTTTCATGGTAAAACCTCCATTTTAGAAAATACGCCAAGGGAACTTCCCATTGGTCGGTGATGTGTGATACGTGAAGAATAATGCGTAATGCGTAATACGTAAATTTTTATCTGCTCCTCTTACGCATTACGTATTACGCATTACGTTACGGTGCAGCGTTGAGAATCAGCGACTCTGCAATCCGGAGCATTTCAGGTCGGCTTAATTCGCCGATTAAAGTCAAGTTCATATTTCCCTGAAACCATCGGAGAATGCGAATCTGCCGACGCTCCATAATCTGCACAGGTGTTTGGTGAAGCTGTTCAATCTGAACGTCCTCACCGCTGCTTTGTTGCTCACGGGGTGGTGTCCCTTTTGACTCAAACAGGGAAACGACCATTAACCCGTCTGTGTATCGCAGATGAACCGTCGGTTCTGGACGGAACTTCATCAGCGTCACATTCTGTAACTGAAATCCTTGAGGGAGATAAGCTGGCAGAATCAGTTGGTGATTGAACGCCTCTTGCGCCTCTGGTAAAGGAACAGGTTCAATGGGGCCCAATCTGCCACGCGGGGGCCTCTCCCCAGGTCTGGGGGGGCGAAGCTCCTCCTTGAGTCTTAGTTCGTTTACTTTCTGCTCCACTTGTTCTGGCTGGAAGCTCATCTGTGTATACACCGCCACAAAATTGGTCTTCCCTTGCGCATCGCGGGCTTCCATCCGCAGGATGATGCCTTTATCTTTGGCAATCCACAGTCGCTTGGTCGGTCGCCCCTCAAATCGAGGCTGAATCGTCAACAAATCTGTCTCATATCCAGCAATCTTCTCCGAGGCAGTATATTGAAACTGGTAATTTTGACTTAATAGCTCGATATCCTTTGGCGACATCAATTCAATGGGTTGTTGCGGATGTGGGCCAAACTCTCTTCCCTTGAAACGGCGTTTGGTAGGGCCATCAGATCTAAAATCTTTGCCCATGGGGCCTCTGCCGCGCCCCCCTTCACGGCTTATTGGCGGAGGGCTATCCCCTGAAGGCGTCAACGGCTTGACGAAATGAATCGCCGGTGGCTGATGCACCACCAGTTCTTCACGCGCCAAAGAACCGTCGTCTGTCCAGCTAATCAGGATGCGCCTGCCAACATAACTCACCTCGCGCTCTGCGGAGGCAATGCGCTGGAGCACACTAGCCAAAGTCGGCGTCGGATCTGATGCGGCGTCTGCAACTGTAAACTGGGAGGAAAAAGCCCCCACTGCAACCAGCAACAGTGCCAATTTGTATATTTGCATCTTTGCCCCCGCTTCGCTACCCATTTGCATATACCCCTATGATGATTGATTTTTGCTTGAAGACCATCGGGTATTAGGGCGTGTTGACGAACTCGGGCAAATGCGCTCGTAGCCCAAGTTTCTAACTTGGCACCTCGTCCCCAACCAAGATAGAATCTTGGGCTACAGTTAGATTGCGAAACAGTTCGTCAACACGCCCTAGTTTCCTAAATAAGCATCAAGAAAGAGCTCAGTTTCTTCTGGAAGTGCCTTCTCAGTATCCCCATGATGTGAAGTTGATGGAGGCACATCGACAGTGAGGGACTGATGAACGACGGGAACCGATGTCAAAAGGCTATAAGTCGCGTATTCTGCATGAGCCATCACGTAAAGATCGAGCGTATCCTGCACCTCTATCGGCTTCTGAGCTGGATTGATATAGACCCACATCAAGGCGAGGCATGCGATGACGCATACTCCAACCCCCACGGCAACTGGACGAAAGAACCATCGATGCCAGAGACGACCCAAGTATTCGCCTTGACCTCGAGCTTTTGCGCTCTGTTCTTTCGTCATCTCTGACCGAACAGCTTCCCATATCCCCAGTGGGGCTGGCTGCCGGAGGTCTGCCATCCACTGACGGTTTCGCCTGAAATCTGAGAGCAGTTGAACGCACTCGTCACATACACGCAAATGGCGCTCAATCTTTTCATATCCGTGTGGGCTTAACTCATCATCTAAATAGGCGGACAACTGTTTTTGGAGGTGATCATGTTTCATACCGTTCGTTCACCGCTCCTTCTGTTGCAAAATTTTTCTCAGTTCCATTCTTGCCTCATGCAGGCGTGATTTGACACGTCCGATGGAACAACCGAGCACTTTCGCCAACTCATCGTAAGCCATGTTTTCCATCTCACGGAGGACCAGAATCTTCCGGTAATCTGGCTTGAGCTGTGCCAGCGCAGTGTGCAGCATCTCGTGTTTTTCTGCCAGGAGCACCTCTTTTTCTGGGGTTACGGAATGGATTGGCGTCCACGCCTGAGAATCATCCATCTCCATTGGGAAGGTTTGGCGTCGCCGCTGTCGATTCTTTTCATTGATGCTCAAGTTTGTCACAATCCGATAAAGCCACGTTGAAAAACGGGATTTGAATTGGAACTGACCAATCTTTTCCCACACGCATAAAAACACGTCTTGCGAGAGGTCTTGGGCATCTTCTGGATTGCCAAGGATTCCGTAGGCAATATTGTAGACCTGATTCTGGTACTGCCGCACAATCTGCTCCATGGCGTGGGAATCGCCGCTTTGGCAGCGTTTGATCAGAGCCCACTCCTGTTGGTCGCTCGATTCTTTCGCCTCTTCTTCAGAAATGAGATGCGCAACGGATAAATTTCCCATGATGGATAAAACAGCGTGTTGTGCTTCCATAACGATCCGTTAGACAAACCCCCTCGAAAAAGGTTCGCTTTTTTTTCATGTCCTCCAGCTCTTTTTTTGTGTTACCTTGAAAAGGTTTGATTGTTACAAACGAAAGGAGAACAAAAATGGCAGAAACACGAGATGATACACTCCGCGCCCTGATTCGACTCATTCCACCGGCGCGCGCACTGAAAGAGGATTTGGAGAAAAGTCTCCATCTGGAGATTTACGCTGGCACCGGCAACATGGCGGTGAAAAGCTACCAGGGCATCCAGGCCAGTGTCGCCAGAATCACAGATGACCCCTATGCGGCTACTCTTTCCCTGGATGTTCCCGAGAACGCAACAGACAAGGAGAAGGTCTCGCTTGTTCGCCTGGCAGCCGGCCAGCTTGTTGCCTACCTTGAAGGGTACATCGGGTTGGTAGGCATAGGAGGAGAGGGTCGAGGCATGGGCCGCCAATGCCCTCCGGACGCTGGAGGCAAGGGTCAGAGGAGGAGGGGCATGGTAGGCATGGAAGGAGAGGATGTGAGTGAGCGTGTACATGCTTCCATTCACATTTCCCACATCACTCACCATGCCTCACACATCACCCATCACTTTTCACGTTTTACACCATAATTCTAAGTGCGGTTGGTACCACAATGAAAGGTAAGAAATAGGAAGAAGCACAGGAAGAGAAATCGGGGTAGTAGCTCCCTTCATCTCCCTCACGATTGGGGCGGCTGGATTCCATCTGGCCGCCCCTTTTGTTTGCCTGAAGTCAAAACACAGTGATAAAGCCAGCAGTGAAAAAGTGCTGATCAAAGGCGAAAGCATGGGTGATGCCTCGTTCCCACATCAAGGCAAAATTGACAGCATCTGCGTGACGCGACTCCCTGGTATCGGCAAGGGCAACCCACGCACTGGCATCAACAAAAACGGGTTGGGACATTAACGGTTTATCTCCTTACTCAGTTCCTCGACAAGGTATTCGTCATGACGTGTCGCCAAGTCGCTAACGTTTGAACTGCCCAATCCAACAATTTTCCATGCCGGGTCTTTTTTAATCTGCACTTGGGCAAGCAGAAGGTCTACGCCTCGGCGAATGAGTTCCGACAGCGAAACCCTCTCCTCGGTTGTTAGCTTCCGCAATGCCCGCTCCTGCCTTTCTTCTAGGTATACCTGAATCGGCCGTTTGGTCAAAGTCGTCATCGTATCCTTCCTTTTTGGGGTGTTTAGCTCCCCTTATCTTGCTCACGATTGGGGCGGCTGGATTCCATCTGGCCGCCCCTTTTGTTTTGAGGGTATGCAGCAATTCAACTTTTGTCAAGTTAAATTTTGCTCCAACGTAAAAAAACGCGCCATGACAGGCAATTCATAATGTTTTTCATGCTGCTCAAAACGACGCTCAAAGTTCAAAATCGTAAATCCAATAATTTCATCGGTTTCGGGATGGTGTCGGACAATAACGTCATCCCCAATTTCATCGGAAACAGCAGGCTGTGGAGGGCCGATCGAAATATCCAAAATGTCACATTCTTTATCATAGAAGAAATTTAGGGTCGTGTCCATGTAACAGAACCATCCTCTTTGATTAGATCGTATAGTAATTATACCTTCCGCCAACCGTAGGAGTCAACTGTGATGATGTGAATAATTTTTTATTGACGGGCATTTGTAAGGCATGGTATCATGAGTGTTGATTGATTGACAGATAAACTTTATCAACTCACAGAGGTAAAACAGATGCGTTTTGAAAACCGAGTGGCTTTTGTAACCGGCGGCGGTGGCCCTCTTGGCATCGGTAGGGCGGCATGCCTCGCATTTGCACGCGAAGGGGCATCTGTCGTCGTTGCGGGCGGGCGAATGGCGGATGCGGTTGCCACAGAGATTCGCAACGAAGGGGGACGGGCAATCGCGATACCGCTGGATGTCACCGTCCCCGAGCAGGTGAAAACCGCTGTCCATACCACGGTTGAAACGTTTGGTCGATTGGACATCTTGTTCAATAACGCGGGTGTTCTGAGCCGTCAAACGTTATTTGAAGTGACCCCCGAAGCGTTTAATCGCGTCATGGCAGTCAACGTCAAGGGCTGTCTGCTGTGCGCTCAGGCGGCTGCACGGGTGATGATCGACCAGGGGATTCGTGGGCGCATCATCAACAACTCGTCAATCTTTGCCGAAGAATCCCATGTCGGCGTTTTAAGTTACTGCGTCAGCAAAGCGGCGGTGAATCGACTCACTCGCAGTCTCGCTCTCGAGTTACGTCCCCACGGCATTACCGTCAATGCGATTGCCCCCGGCGGCGGTGCGCCAACTGGCATGAATGCCCCGCAACATCTGCCTCAAGATAACGTCCTGCCAGATCTTCCCTCCGCTCCATCTGACACGCCACCGCTGGAAAGACGCGCAACGGTGTGGGACTATATCGGCGCGGTGTTGTTCCTCGCCTCCGATGAAGCCGCCTATATCAGCGGCGATATCCTGACAATTGATGGTGGAGCTGTATCGCGCCGGTAATCGTCAGAGGAGTAATATTCGATGGTGAGTCTATTGGCTGACAAAATACAGGAGGGCACTATGTTGAAGCAATTCAAGATTGTTGTTGAGAAACACCCTGATGGCTACATTGCTTACCCTCTCGGTCTGAAGGGCATAGTCGTCGGCGAAGGCGACACCTATGAAAAGGCATTAGCTGATGCAACGTCAGCAATCGAATTTCATATTGAAACTTTTGGACAGGAAGTTCTTGAAGATGAACCGCCTGTTTTAGAGGCGTTCATTGCTGAAGCGGGAGTTGCAATGAATGCGATTCAGGATTCAGGATTCAAGATGCAATAGGCGTTCGTAGACGATTTGGCCCCCTGAAGTGCGTAAGTCCTGCTTACGTTTTACGCATTACGCCTTACGCATCACGTTTCACGCATGGAGGGTTCAATGGTTTTTGATTTGAATCGCGATCAGGCCGCGTTAATCATTGTGGATATGCAAAAAGGGTTTCTTGATGAAGGTGCGGCGATGGAAGTCCCACCCGGTCGGGCGATTATCCCCAACATTCAGCGACTCATCGCGTGTTGCCGCAGTGCTAATGTGCCTATCATCTACACACGATTCGTGTATTCCCCCAAAGTCCCGAATCTGATCGGTGAACTGCACGCTCAACACAAGCCGCCGACCGCCTGCTGTATGCTTGGCGATGACAGCGTTGAAATCGTCCCGGCGTTACAGCCTGATTCAAGCGACCTCGTTGTGGATAAGCACGGGTACGATGCCTTCCACAACACGAATCTGGATTACGCACTGCGCAGTCTCAAGCGCGGGCAATTGATTGTCACCGGGGTGATGACGGACATCTGTGTGTTAGCAACCGTGACGAGCGCGCTTCATCACGAATATCAAGTGTGGGTGGTCAGCGACGGTACTGCAACGCTCTGGGATAACGTACAGGAAATCACATTGGAGCTGTGCCGCCGCGCCTATGGTGCCGTCGAAAGGACAGATACGCTCATCCACGGGCTGTACTGCGGCGGTCACAAATGACACTTTCGTATTCTGAATCCTGAATCTTGAATCCTGTATTCATGCAAGATTCAAGATACAAGATGCAGAACGGTAGTGGTGTAACTGATGACCTGTGAAAGTATAAATTTGAATAGGGTGTGAAAAAGGAGAATCATTGGTAACTTCACTCATTGACTGGGTCAAAGCCCACTGGGTATGGATATTCATTCTATCTGCAATTACCATTATTGCCAGTACCGCCAGTATTTTCGGGCTTATCATCTACCTTCCGCCAGATTATTTCACCCGCAAGAAGCATGTCAGCAGCGTCAAGCACCCGATTTTGCGAGTCCTTCTGCTCGTTCTGAAAAACGTGTTCGGCGTGATAGCTTTGGCTGCTGGGTTCATCATGCTGTTCACCCCCGGACAGGGCATTCTGACCCTCCTAGTTGGCGTGATTCTCTGCGATTTCCCCGGCAAGCGAAAACTGGAACGTAGCCTGGTTGGGCGTCCGCTGGTGCTTTCTACGATGAACAGCATCCGCTCACGATGCAATCGTCCGCCGATTGTGCTGGATGATTAGGCTGATAATTCCGCGGTTTAATCGACCATGCCAATCTTTAAGCAGGAGGAATTTCAATGGCTGTCCATGACTGGAGAGAATATGAACATTTATGGCATACATTCCACGATCGGCTCATTCACGCGATGGCGAATATCATGGTCGATGAAGGGCTTTTACCGGAAGGCTTTTCTGTGACGCCGACGGGAAGAATTTACGTCAATAGACAAATCGAGCCTGATATGGTCATTACGGGAAGCCCCCGGACTCCTCCCTCTGAAATATCTGATGTCGAGACGGGGGTTCAATGGACGTATGATTTCACAGCGAAAATCCCCGCCATTTCGACAGATAAACAACTGATGATATACAATCACCTGGGACTGCCCGTCGCGGTGATGGAATTGATATCCCCTAAGAATCGTTTGCGGCGGACATATTACGCCGTGCAATATGAGGAGTACATTGTGCACGGGTTGACATTTGTCATGGTCGATCTCATCTACTTTGTTGGCGCAAACGTCCATGATGTCATGGTTCAGAAATGGGAAAATGCCCTCCCTATCCCAAACCACCCCGAGCAGAAACTGTTTATCGCCCTCTATATTCCTGAAACCGAGGAGATGACACGAGTGAAAATTCATCAGTTCGGGTTTCAGGATGATTTCCCGGAGATTATTCTTAATCTTGAAGGCTACGCTGTTCCATTGCCAATTGGGCAAGCCTATCACGAGACGGCACGTCGTATGAAGTTACCACCGGCTTAAACAACGCAACGAATCACGCAATACGCAATACGCATTACGTTTTACGCATTTAGTGAACAACGGAGGACACATGCCAGACTACACCCGAAAAGAAGTTTTAGCGCGACTCCAACGCAGCCTTGACCAAGGGCAATCCTTGTTAGCCGTTGGCGCGGGCACAGGAATCACCGCCAAGTTTGCGGAGCGCGGCGGCGCGGATCTGATTGTGATTTATAATTCCGGGCGTTACCGCATGGCCGGTTTCGGTTCTTGCGCGGGGCTTTTGGCTTACGGGGATGCCAACGCAATCGTCATGGAGATGGGCGAACGCGAGGTGCTGCCTGTCGTCAAAGAGGTCCCTGTCATCGCCGGAGTCAACGGCACCGACCCCACCCGGCGGATGCGCCATTTTCTCAAGCAGGTCAAAGCGATGGGTTTCGATGGCGTCAATAACTTTCCGACGGTCGGCGTCATTGATGGCAACTTCCGCCGGACATTAGAAGAAACGGGGATGGGCTACTACAAAGAGGTCGAGATGATTAAAATTGCCCACGACATGGATATGTTCACGATCGTTTACGTGTTCAATCCTGACGAGGCAAAGCAAATGGCACAGGCAGGCGCGGACGTTATTATCGCGCATACGGGCACAACTGTCGGCGGGACCATCGGCGCGGAGACTGCCCTTGATTTGGAGGAAGCGGCGACTCGCGTACAGGCAATTTGCGATGCCGCATTCAGTATCAATCCGAGTGTGATTTGCATGTCCCACGGCGGTCCCATTGCCACCGCCAAGGAAGCGGCTTATATCAACCAGCACACCCGCACCGTCGGGTTTGTCGGTGCGTCAAGCATTGAGCGGTTTGCATGTGAAGCGAGCATACCTGAAGTCACGGCGTCGTTCAAGAAGATTCCGTTAAATTAGGACCGGTAAGGGATGACTTTCAAACCCCGGTTGTCCACAGAACTCCGATATCGAAGCAAGCACCGCCCAGAACTTGTCGAAGAGACACCGGGTGTTTGAGAGTCCAAATGTGAAGTTTATTCTTGAAAACTATCAGGGGGTATAGCAACATGATTAAGTTGAGAACAAACCTGTCTGGAATTTTAGTTCAGCGCGGAATCAAGCTGGCAGACCTCGTAGCAATGACAGGTTTATCTAAAAAAACTGTCAGCAATGTGTATCATGATAATTGGCAACATCTCAGTCGAAAAACGATTGAGAGGATTCTTGACGCCCTGGCCATTGACCTCACTGAACTCTTCGAGGTGCAGAAGGGGGTTCGTCCAATCCGCCGGGTCTCACCTCAAGCGCAGGAGCGATTCGGTGCGTTGGCGGAAAAGAACACGGAAGGCATACTAACCTCCCAAGAGCGAGAAGAATATGAACAGCTCGTAGACACCCTTGAAAAGTTAATGTTAGAAAATGCCGAACGATTAAGCCGGATGCCCCATGCGAGATGAGCTCTATCGAAACGTTGCTAAACGGGCTCAACAGAAATGCGAATATTGCCACGCTCCTGAAGCCCCCTGTGGCTATAAGTTTCATGTGGAGCACATCATTCCCCGTTCCCAAGGCGGCAGTGATGATTTGTCCAATCTCGCTCTCTGTTGTGCAGCCTGCAATTTGCACAAATCCAGTAACACAGAGAGAGAAGGGGTCCGGTTCTTCCATCCCCGTCAGGATTCGTGGGATGATTATTTCACCTGGAATGACGATTACACGACAATTATCGGGAATACCGAAATTGGGCAGATTACGATTAAGGCCCTCCAAATGAATAGCCCCAGGGCAATCCAAGCGAGGAAACGGTGGATTCTCTCCGGTGACCATCCCTGAGACTTGTATAATTTCTAACGCCCGTTGCATCTTAAATCTTGCATCTTGAATCTTGCATCTTGAATTTGCTCCTCGTTTGTTTCATTCCGCAACCCGCCATAACCCCCATCCCAACCGTCTTCCCAGGAGGACACCGATAAACGTATAGGCAAATCCATCGACCCAAATCCGTGTCAAGATGTACCAATCCGCGTAGAAGAGGCGGTAGAGCGTGATACTCAGTTGGATATCGGTATAGACAGCGAGCACATCACAGATGCCGAAAATGAAGGCGAGAATCAGAACGTTTGTACCCTTGCGCGTCACCCAAAAGCCCGCTTCTAGCAGCAAGGTGGTGATACCGGTGTGAAGGAGCACAACAGGATTGAATAAGCCAAGCATGACACTGCTTAACAGGAATCGCACCGCCGAGACAAGGGTAATGGTCCCTGATTTGCGGACGAGCATCAGCAGCGATGTGAGCAGGGCAAAGTACAGCACTGAGTTAATGAGCCCGGTCACTAGAAACGAGATTGGACCAAAGAGTGCGGAGATGAGGTTGGAAAACAGGGTCGCCGGTACGCTGACGGCGATAAAAATCGTTGTGCCAAATAGGGCGATCAGGATCAACTGCTGCGTCGAAAAGCGGCTGAAGAACCGCTGATGAAAGCGAAGCAGATAGAACACTCCCACCCCCGTGGCAATCATCGCAAAGCAGGTAACAAATAGGGCGTGCAGGTTGGGGGTCACAAGGAGTAACGGGCGTATGGTACGCAGGACGACGGCGTCGCTGCCCCAAACCTTAACTTCGATCAGACGTTCGTAGCGTCCGGTGCTGATAGCATCAGCGGGTTCTGGTCCTTCGTCCCGAATGACATTGGGGGAATTGAAGTAGATCGGCAACGGGACGGCGGTGGTGCTTCCACCTGGCAGACTGACGAATGCAAAGCTGCGATTGGTGCCTGCGTTGATTGCATCGGGGGGAGCAAGGAAGGGAACTGCCTCCCCACGTTGCGTATCGCGGTTCAGCGATGTCACGAGAATGTGGATGGTGTCCTGACCCCGGTTGTGGAGGCGCACCGTTTGGTAGGTGACCGGTTGAAAATAGTTCACCGTGCGTTCTTTTGCGCCGAACCATTTGCCCAAGCCACCCAACACTGAAGGTGAGTGGTAAATTGCGTCCGGACGTTGGCGCGGATCGAAAACACCTTTTGCGTCCGTCGGCATCAGAATTTCCTCGATTGAGAGTTGTTCGGCGATTTCTTCAACGGTTGCTGAACGCAACGGGACCGTCACGGAGCGTTCCCATCGGTCTCCTGACGCGTTCTCAAAGGAAACGCTTCCGCTGATCTGTGTGGGAGTTGGGAGGCGTTCATCTGGAATTTTCAGGACCAATTGGCTATGCCACACCTCCGCTTCGACCGTGAATTTCCCCGATGCGACAAGCGTGATATCTTCAACCGAGGTTAGGTTATCCGCCCTATTCCAAATGGAAGGGAGTCGCAACACCTGAATCGCTGATGGGATGTGAAGCACAACGCGAAACGTGACAGGGGCTTCCAAGCCGTTCCGAAGCAGAACCGTCGCGGACATTTCGCTGCCCCGCAGCACCAACGATGCGCCACCCGATGCCTCCCCCCTCACTCCCCCTTCAAAGGGGGGAAGGGGGGATGTGGGTGCGCGATTCAATCCCGAAACAGGTTGGTCCACATCCACGGTACCATAAGGGATAGCGATGTCGATTGAACCGCGTGGATCGATTTGAGGGGCTTGTACCACTTTGGTGGTTGATTTGTCGTTGCGCGTCACCTCAAACCGATACATCTCCCCTTTTTCCCATCTAAAATAGATTGATTCCGTGCGACGCGGGTATCCCCCGATATCGAGTTGCGCAACTAATCCATCCCTCGAATCGAAGGCACGGATGTGTTGAACCGACTCTCGACCTCTGGCATCAAAGTGGACTTTGGCACCAAGTGGAAAAAAGGTAACTTCCCACGAGAGCAGACCTTGTTCGACTTCCCGCGAGCAACTGACAGAGAGAAGCAGGAGAGACAAGGGGATGAGGAATGAAACGTGAAACGTGAAACGTGATGCGTAATGCGTAATGCGTAATGCGTAATGCGTGAAACGTGATGGGTTCATCCTCTCACTCACCTCCTCTCCCCCTGTCTCCTTGGCTCATTTCAGAATCACCATCTTGCGTGTGGCGGTAAAATGGTCAGTGAGCAATTGGTAGAAATAGACACCGCTCGTTACGCGCTCACCGATCTCATTTCTTCCGTCCCAAAATGCCGCCTGTGATGGGGTGAGGTAAGCACCAGCGCGTCGATATCCGAGGTCAAGGGTACGGACCAGTTGTCCTGACTGATCGTAAATCCGAATGACGACTGGAGTTGCAACGGAAAGTTGGAAAGGAACCCATGTCTCCGGGTTGAACGGATTGGGGTAGTTTGCGAAAAGTGCGGTTTCCGTCACAATCGGCGGTGTGGTTGCGACATACGAGCGCAGGAGGTCTGCAACAAGGCGGACGGTGGGAGATTGCTCCGGATACAATTCCAACGCAGCAATGGCTTGTTGGATACGTTCAGACTGCGTATTGCGTATTGCGTCCCAGATAAATCGGGATTCCTTCGGAAATTGCGTATAGCGTGAAACGTGATTCCTTCCTTCCCTTCCTTCCTTTTCTTCCTTTCCTCCACTCTGATGAACGGGCGAGCCGCCCGCTCTACTTCCTTCCATTCTTCCATTCTTCCATTCCCGTTTGTCTCCAAACGGCGCAGCAGCAACCAGGCGTTCTCCAAAGCGTGCGCCGACGAGGACTAGATCGAAAATATTGACGCGCCCATCCCCATTGACATCGCCTGTGATTCCAGCGCCAATCTCACCGAAGTGGCTGGCAACGATAACCAGATCGGCAATGTCCACGACCCCATCGTTGTTCACATCGGCTCGCACCACGTCGGTCGGTTGAATTTGCGCAATCGCGACGAAAGACGCACCAGCCCCAACCCGGTAGGTCTTGATCAAGGTTTCGTCGGGCCCCATGATGCGCAACTCATCCAGACCTCCCCCTGTCCAATCCGGGAACGTCACATACACGTTATCCTTTTGATCAACCGCCATCCCTGTCCCTCCAGCGAAATCCGCAAGCGCATCGTTTCGATCATGCATCCATTTTTTGTTGACGAGATCGTAAACCATCAATCCTCTGTTGGTGAGGAAACCGTCGTTTATAAAAACGTGCTTCTTCCGATTCATAACCAGCGAGAACCCCGGCGTTGTTTTGAGTTCGACGATCTTTTCAATTTCATCCCTGTTCCCGTCGATAATCACGAGGTTGCCCGGAATCAGATTAAAATCGCCAATTGAGAGCACAAGGACTTTAGATTCGCCATCGGTCGTGACACCCGTTGCATTCGTCGGTACAGGAATCGTCTTCAAGACCGTATCCGCCCGCGTATCAATCACTGTGACGCTGCTATCCTTATAGGTGACATTATAAGTGACTGGGTCAACAACGAATGCCGAATTGGTCACGTAAGCCTTTCCGTTGAGCACGGTTATCCCGGTCGGCTTTAGTCCACCGGGGATAGTCTTGATGACGCTTCGTCCCTTCACTTCCACAACGCGGATGTCATCGGTGCCATTACATGTGACATACGCTTTGGAGGGACTGACGAAGGCAATTTGCTGGGGAAGTGTTCCATCGCCAATTGGAATCTCCCCAAGGCTGGCTCGATTCCTCAAATCGATAATCTGCACGTTGTTGCTGAACGTGTTGACGACATACCCGAGCTCGCCTTGAATCTGGATATCGCTTGGCACAGAGCCGAGCGGAATGATCGCATTCTTGACTGCCTTCTTGGGGTCGGGTTCATCCAGATTGATAATTGAAAGGGAGGTGGAAATTCCCAATTTTGGGTTCGTCAAGGCGTTGACGACAACCGCGAGATTTTGAACGCCCTCTTGGGCAGAAACGCTGAATGCAACAAGCATCAAGATTGTGGAAACGAGTATTAACGTGGTTTTGTGTCTATTCATTGATTGAATCTCCTTTTATAGATGATATGTAGTTCGCCAATGTCACATTTGGGGAAAGATCGTCTGGTAGAGCCTGCCGTGCTCGTCCGAGAATCGGACTGGCTGGTTTTAAGGGTATGGAACAAGCGAGCCGCATGTTCTACGACTGGATCGCCAGTTTAATGTGACATTGGCGAGGTAGATTGATTGTAATATCCTGAACTTCAGAGATTCAGAAATTCAGGGATACATGCTGAATCCATGTGTCTCCGACCCCAAATTCTCTGATTATTTCTCCTGTAGGGCTACTTTTTGAATATCGATGTACATGAGGGAATCTTCCGCACGCTTTGAATAAGCACGAATATGAATACTTTTCTGGAAAAGTGGTCCATCGACAACTAAGGTATGATATTCCCCTTGTTCTCCACAGACATCAAGCCCAGTTTTTGTGCTGATTGTGCGTAACCGTTTTAAAGCCTCCTGATTAAGTTCCATTCCAAGCCATTCATCTGTAAACCAAGGCTTCTTGACACAGGAAAAAATGACTTTAAATTTGTGTGCAAGCAGCCGATTGAGAAGTTGGAGCCTGTCACAACCCCACAATGGCGCTAGGACATCAACACCAGAATATTGACTACATTCCCTAATCCAGTTCGGATGGCCATTAACTTCTGCAATATCGCCAGTTATTAATGTATCTATTTCATATCTTTCCCTTAAAGAGAGAATCGCTTTTTCATAGCTCTCTTTGAGCGGCTCATTCACTTCCAGGGCGTAATGTGGAAGGTTCAAAGCATCCGCTTGATATTTCATAAAATGAAGTGGATGGGCAAGAAATTCGGGTTGACTGGGAACGAAAGTCACGAGATTTACGATTTCATAACCCAACAATTTGGCTTCATAAAGTGCCAAAGACGAGTCTTTCCCACCCGTCCACAAAACGGTTGCATTTCTCGACAGTTTATTCATCATTCAACCTCTATTTGCTTCTGCTTTGGTTCATCAACTTCTATGCCTGTAAGCCGCCTTTCAGTAGCCTCAAGCATTTTGACTAGAATCTCTGAAAGTGTTGTGAACGTTCAGACTTCCGAAGTCTCAAAGACTTCGGAAGTCTACCAAAATGTTCCATAAACTACAGATAGGACTTACGCAGTCGAGCACACCACGGTTCGTAGTCAGGCGATTTATCGCCGTCACAACGCGCCATGATTTCGATGGTCTCGATACGGCTTCGCCGACTCGACCGACTCAATCCAAGGAATGGCGCAACTACGAGCCAACCCTTCCCATCCCATTCGCTGGCAATAGTCGCAGAGCGTGACGTCAGGGGGCTCAAATGGACCTTTCCTGCCGACGAAGTTTTCCTCCACATTGAGCTTCACAATGTGCTTTGCACGGACAAGCCCGCCGTTGAGTACCGCTGAACTGAGCACCCGATGTGGCTGATCAAATTCGACATGAATGTAGGTCGGCATGCGTTCTATAACGTATTTGTGGTTCACTTCCATTGCGATCGCTTTCTCGATGCCAGGTCCGCTTTGCGGACTCCCGGAACGGAGCTGCCGCAAAATCGATGGACATGACTTGGTTTGTTTTCCTCTTTCGACTAAAACTCGATTCCCGGTTGGGCTCTGATGCCCTGTTCCCTGTAAGGGTGCTTAATCAGCCGCATTTCGGTGACCAGATCGGCGTAATCGATCAGCGCTTGAGGCGCATGGCGTCCGGTGATGATGACATGCCGCATCGGGGGGCGCTTGTCGAGAATCTTCAAAACTTCCTCAATAGGAAGCCATTTGTAGTGGAGAGTATAGGTGAACTCGTCCAGAATCACGATGTCATAGGTTCCATCGGGTGCAAGGATCTTTTCTTTGCACAGTTCCCAGCCTTCCCGAGCCAAGGCTTTGTCCTTCTCAATGTCCTTTGAGGTCCATGTAAAGCCATCACCGAGGGGGATTATCTCAACGCCCATCTTTTGAGCGGCTCGGATTTCGCCCCACTTGCCGGTTTTGGCTTTGATGAACTGCAACATCACCACCTTCATCCCTCGCCCCCAGGCACGGGTCAATACGCCGAGCGCGGCTGTGGTTTTCCCTTTCCCTTCCCCTGTATTGATAATGACCAAACCTTTGCGGATACTTTTTGTTACAAGTCGTTCGTAAGTGCGTGGTGCCTCCATGTGTTCATACCTCCTTTTTCCGATGCGTAAAACGTAATGCGTAATGCGTAATGCGTAAAATGTAATACCGTTTCTGAATAAAAATGTTGCATTATAGAGGAAGCAAGGGAAGGATGGAAGGAAAGGAAGGATGGTTTTCTTGCCTTCTTCCCTTCCTTCCATTCCATCGAGAGGTTCATGGGAAATTATCTATCAGAAATGGTATAAGATGATTCGCCGATTCAGAAAATCGCCATCCGTTGGCGGCGCAATAAAAAGATGAAAAATGGTCCCCCAAACAACGCCGTAATCGCACCGACAGGAATCTCCGTGGAGCCAAGGGCTGTGCGAGCCACCGTATCCATCGCTATGAGAAAGACAGCACCCGCCAACGCCGCCATTGGCACGAGAAGACGATGGTCTGGCCCGATGATTGAGCGGACGATATGCGGAATAATCAACCCGACGAATCCAATGACACCGCTGACGGAAACCGCCGCAGCGGTCAACAACGATGTCGCAAAGAGCAAGCGACGCTTGACTCGCTCGACCTCAATACCGAGATGCTGCGAGGCTTCCTCACCAAGGAGCATTGCATTCAGATCGCGAGCATAGACTATCGTGATGATGATGCCGATGAGGAAATAGGGGATAACAAGCCAGATGCTGTTCCAATCTGCTCTTGATAAACCGCCCATCAACCAGAACACGACATGGGAAACGTTTTCTTCGCTGAAAACGAGGAGAAGGGAAACGAGGGCGGATAGAAAAGAGCCGACAGCAATACCAGCCAAGAGGAGTGTGGCTATTGGAACACTTCCCTTGATTCGAGCGAGCGTGTATACCCATACGGTTGTTCCTAACGCTCCAGCAAACGCCAGAAGGGGGACTCCTCGAAGCCCCATGAAGTGCAGATGGGTTCCCCAGACCATAGCGCAAACGGCACCTAATGCCGCACCCGACGATATCCCGAGGACAAAGGGGCTCGCCATCGGATTGCGAAATAGACCTTGCAAGGTGGTGCCTGAAAGTGCCAGTGCAGCCCCGACTAACCCCGCCAAAAGCACCCGGGGCATCCGAATTTGAAATAGGATAACCTCCGATGTCGTTGTCCATCTCCGAGGCATGAACAGGTCAGAGAGAAACGGAATGCGACTGGCGATCATCGCAAAAATATCGAGAATGGGCAGACGCACTGCGCCTAAACTCAACGAGACGATCGAGAGGATGAACCAAACGCCGACCGAACAGGCAGCGAAGCGGTGGTGAAATGGATTCCGATTGCGGCTGACAGATTGTTGTTCTTCCCTTCCTTCCCTTCCTTCCTTTCCAGTCCTGCGCTTCGCTTTCCTCATTTCCTTCCTTCCATTTCCTCTTTGAATTGTTCAGGGTAAAGGGCTCGCACGATTGCCTCTAACGCTCGGACAGACCGAGGACCAGGACGGGAGATTTCATCACCATTCAGCAAGTAGATGCGGCTCGTCCGCACGGCTGCCAGCCCGGACCACAACTTCCGGTGTCCGTCTTTCAGTTCTTGCAGGCTTTCCTTTCGGGTGATGAAAATCGCCTGTGGGTCGCGTGCTACCAAGGTTTCAAGGCTGAAATGGGGCCATGGGGTTTTGGTATCGCCGGCGATATTGATACCACCCGCCATCTCCATGAGATCGTGGATGAAACTGCCCGGTCCAGCACTGCGCAGGGGGTCGTGCCACAGTTCGTAAAACACCCGTAGCCGTTGTTCTTTGGGAATTTTTGCGACGACGGCCCGAACCGCCTTGACGCGAGCCTGCATGTCAGCAACAACCTTTTCGGACTGAGATTGCCGGTGAGTCATTTGTCCGATCAACTGGATCGCTTTGTAGATATCGTTCAGGTTGGATGGTGCAATTAAGGCGACATTGAGCCCTAAAGATGCCAGCTTGTCGATCGAATCCCGATCGATGGATATCCCCACGATGACGAGATCCGGATTGAGGGCAACGACCTTATCGAAGGCGGGCGAAATCAGACCGCCCACCTGCTCCAACTGCTTTGCCGCCGGTGGATAGTCGCTGAACCGATCCACGCCAACGACCCATTCCCCTGCACCGATGGCGAACAGGATTTCGGTGTTGGCAGGGCCAATGGAAACAATCCGCTGTGGGACAGATGGAAGGGTGACTTCCCTACCCAAGTTGTCTACGAATGTAAAGGGATATTTCGTCGCCTCGTCGCCTTCAGCAATTGACAGACATGGTATCAGCAACAAAATCATGCGTAAAACGTGAAGCGTGAAACGTGAAACGTGAAACGTGAAGCGTGAAGCGTGAAGCGTGAAACGTAATGCGTAATGCGTAAACTGTATCCTCCATCCTTCCATTCTTCCATCCTTCCCATCCTTCCATTCTTCCATCCTTCCTTTCTTCCTTTCCTTCCATCCTTCCATTCTTCCATCCTTCCATTCCTTCCATCCTTCCATTTCTTCCTTTCACGTTTCATTCCTCATTTCCCTTTTCCCCATTTTCTCATTTCCCCATTTCCTTTCTTCTCACCTGAGAAAGCGGATAAATACAGGGCGTGCCCATCACAGGATGAGGACTGACAACGGCGTGAACACCGTAAACATCACGGATGGCTTCTTCGGTGATCACATCGGCAGGGGTTCCGGCGTTGTAAATCCGCCCTTCCCCAAGCAGAATCAGTTGGTCACAATACTGGGCTGCCAGATTCAGATCGTGCAAAACTATCAGAACCGTCAATCCGCTCTTCCGATTCAGATGCCAGATCAGATCCAGTAGCGTAAGCTGGTAGTTAATGTCCAGATGGGCTGTCGGCTCATCAAGGAGGAGGATCTCCGGCTCTTGCGCGAGGGCGCGGGCAATGGCAACCCGTTGCCGCTCACCGCCACTTAACTCGGTGACCAGACGGTTGGCGAAGGGCAAAAGATCTGTCAGATGGAGCGCCTTATCGACAATATGAGTATCCCTGGCACCTTCTCGTTGAAATCGCTTCAAGTGAGGAATGCGTCCCATGCGCACGACTTCCGCCACCGTAAAGTCAAAGTGGAGCTGTGATTCCTGGGTGACAACCGCCAGGCGGCGTGCCAATTCCTCCCGACCATATACGGAGGCGAATCGTCCATCGATCAGGACGGTTCCCTTTCGCGGCGAGAGGACCCGGCTGATCACCCGAAGCAGGGTGGACTTGCCGGAGCCGTTGGGGCCAATCAAACCGACAAACTCCCCCTGATGAACCTGAAAGGTAATCCCTGCGACAACGGGGTCAGCATCGTAAACAACTTCAACCTCAGATACCTTGATACGAATGAAGTCTTCCATCATAGATTTTTCTTCTCCGTTCCGAGAGTCTTCGACCTGTGCCATCCACCATGGATTGATGACCGGCCTCGGCGACATGCCTCCACGAAGCGGAGAGCCAATTCCGGCTTGCTCCAGAAGTGAAGATGCACATACGATGCCCAGAGGCTGCCCAGGCAGGCACCCTCTGGTCGGGTATCTCCGTTGCCATCAGATGGAAGCAGGTCGAAAGCCGGAGGCATGTCAATGGGATGACCCTCCCACACCGAGTAGTGGAATTCATGACCGCGCACCGTCTCACCGTCTGTGAACAACCAGGAATCGCCAGCCGCCCGGGCAAGCCGGTAGCCCAGGGTGAGCCGACCCGTCATCACCGAGCGACCCGGCAGGAGACCCACCATGGGGTGCTCCCGTCCCTCCAGGTCCACGATAGCCTTCGTCAGATACATCAGGCCGCCGCACTCCGCGTAGATGGAAATGCCATGGCGGTGTGCCTTATGCAGCGCATGTCGCATCCCCTCATTCGCCGCCAGTTGGTCGGCATAGAGCTCCGGGAAGCCGCCGCTGAGGATGAGCCCCGCCGTTCCTGGAGGCAAGTTAGCGTCGCGCAGCGGGCTGAAGAAGGTGATCTCGCCCCCGGCACTCCGCAGCAGGTCCAAGTTGTCCTCATAAGTAAAGTTGAACGCTTCGTCCCGGGCGACGGCGATGATGGGATGACCGCTGACCGCCGACGGCTGATCGTCGCGAAAGACCGGCAACGCTTCCGGTGCATTCAGCGGTTGAACCGCCTGAGCAATAGCCAGCAGGCGCTCCAGGTTCAGATGGCGGGCGACCCGATCGGCGGCGGCTTCGATGAAGGAACGCCAGCGACCGGGTTCAGCCGTGGGCACCAGGCCCAGGTGACGCTCTGGAATCTCCAGCACCGGGTCGCGGGGCAGCCAGCCCAGAACCGGCAGATGGGTCGCCTGCTGTATGGCTGTGGCGACCCCCTGGCCGTGGCTCTCGCTACCGATCCGGTTGACGATGAAACCGGCCAGGGGAAGAGCCGTATCAAAATGCTGGTAGCCCAAGGCCAGGGCGGCGGCACTACGAGCCATCTTGCTGGCGTCCAAAACCAGAATAACAGGCGCACCGAGTAGCTTCGCCACCTGGGCGGTGCTGCCGACCTCATCGGTGTAGTTGAAGCCATCGTAGAGGCCCATCACGCCCTCGATGAGGGCAATGTCCGCTTTGCCGGCAGCATGGGCAAACAGGGCGCGGACACAGTCCGGGGACACCATCCAGGTATCCAGGTTGCGGCAGGGCCGACCGGCGGCCAAGGTGTGGTAGGTCGGATCAATGTAGTCCGGACCAGCTTTGAAGGGCTGAACAGCCAACCCGCGCCGGCGTAGAGCAGCAATTAAGCCGACCGTGACAGTGGTTTTACCGACGCCGCTATGGATTCCTCCGATCACAATTCGTGCGCTCATCGACGAAATTCCCTCCTTAACAAAATAAAAATGAATCGCATGCCAAATTTTTGAGTCATCGAATTCCTCCTGTTTTATTCATTGTAGATTGCGGATTGACCCGCAAAAAGTTCTGGGTGAATACACCGCGCTATCTGTTCCAACCCCAAAACCAATCTGGGCCCCGGATGTTTCAACCAATCCGATGGGATGAAATAGATGCGCTCCGATTTCACGGCTGAGATCTGCTCCCAGCCGGAATGAGGCGATAAGAACCTTTTCACTTTAGCCAACAGTTTATCAGGTCGAAGACTCTCGGTTTGCCGGAGATGCTGTTTCTCTGTACGAGTGCAACAGATGACTTGTGGGTCGAGTCCCACCAACTGCTCCAGGCGGAATTCTGGCCACGCGCCGGACAAGTCCTTTGCGATATTCGTTCCACCCGCCCGCTGAATGAGTTCGTTCAGATAACTGTCCGGTCCCGCCGTGTATGTTGGGTCTTCCAAAGTTGCCCAGTAGAACACGCGGGGCTTCTGCGTTGGAGCCAGGGCACTTGTTGCATCGGCAACGCTTGAAATCCGCTCCTGTAGTTCAGAAACCAACGCCGCCGCCTGTTTTTGGCGATGGGTCGCCTCGCCAACTGCGAGAATAGCGTCCATAACGCCGTTGAGGCTTTGGGGTTCAATCGACAACACCGTGATGCTCTGTCGCTTTAATTCCTTGATAATCTCCTTTGGCGTCAGATGAGTCGCGAGAACGAGGTCCGGTTTGAGTTCAAGCATTTTTCCCAAATTTGGAGTCGTGTACCCTTTGATTTTTGCCTTCGTTTTGGCTTCGGGCGGATAGTTACAAAATGACGTCACACCCACCATCGTTTCCCCCAAACCCAATGCAAAAAGGATTTCCGTATTGCTGGGAGCGAGAGAAACGATTCGATCGGCCCCTTTTTCTGCTTTGCTTGACATGGTTTATCCCTCCGCTTTGATACTTTGAAAATAATGAATCAACGAACCGATAAATCCGCAATGACACTGACTCTCTTCCCGCGCTATCCGGAGCCTCCAACGGTGGAATTGAGTCCACCAATAATAAGCCATACAATCCAACCCAAAATCAAGAATCCTGTAGAAGTTCCCCACATCAAGAGCTGAGCACGGCGGATGGTTTGGGGGTTCAGGGGTTGAACCGGATCGCCGAGGTACGGCTTATGTGAAGGCACGCCCTGATATGTGCTTGTGCCTCCGAGACGCACGTTGAGCGCACCTGCAAATGCTGCCTCTGCATGCGCGCTGTTGGGCGATGGGTGCTTTTTGCGATCGCGCCAAAAAATTCGCCAACTGTCCCGCCCATCGAATTGCAAAACGGCGACGACCACCGGGATGAGAATCCCTGTCAACCGTGCCGGAACAAAATTGACCCAATCATCAAACTTCGCCGATGCCCAACCGAAATCCCGATAACGCTCGTTTTTGTACCCGACCATCGAATCAAGGGTGTTTGCCGCTTTGTACGCCAACGCCGCTGGCGCGCCACCGATCAGTGCATAGAACATCGGCGCAGTGACGCCATCGACGAGGTTTTCAGCGATGCTCTCGACGGTTGCACGGACAATCTCGGATGAATCAAGGTTTTCTGTGCAGATGAAAGCAACAACAGGCGGAATCAGAACGAACGCTTCTTGGCGAAACACGCCGCGGACAACGGCACCGGTGAAAATGCTGGCAAGGAGCAGGCATTTCCAATCGGAAAATTCGGCGAAAGCTGCGCCCAAACCGCCCTCCTCGCGCGCATAGCGAAAAACAGTAGCCGCGTAGGTCATGCTCCATCGCCCCATGATCGGTGCGATTAGCAGTCCCTTCCACATTTCTCCCGCTTCCATTGCACGCAAGCCACCGCTCTTCAGTAACAGGATGCAGACCAGCCCAATCACCCCGAATGCGCCGACGTGACTGTCCTTCATGATGCGCAGCATCTCCGCTCGCGGCTTGCCGCTGAAAATCCCGTCGCACGTATCCATCAGCCCATCAAGATGAAATCCCCCTGTGACCCCGATCCAAGCAATCAAAGTGCAGATGGGGATAGGCGACACATCGTCCCAGAGGTGACGACACAGCCAATGTATCCCGATTAGCCAAGCACCAACCCCTGCCCCAACAAGTGGGAAAAAGATTGACGACTGCCCCATCTCCTTCGGCGTTAAATCACGGAGAAAAGGCATCGGAATCCGCGTCAACATGGAGAGAGCGAAGATTAAGCGACGGAGCATACGTGAAACGTGATGCGTGAAACGTAATGCGTAATGCGTATTGCGTAAAACGGATCTGAAACTCTTACGCATGATGTATTACGTATTACGCTCCTACTATCTCAATTAACTCGTCCAATCTTTCAACCCGAACGCAATCGGCATCGGGGAAGCAGCCTTTCCAGTCAAACAGAATGGGTGTGATACCCGCATTTCGTGCGCCAATGACGTCCGTATGATATGAATCGCCGATGTGGACAGCATCTGTGGGCTCGACCCTCAAGTGTTGGAGGGCGATTGAGAAAATGCGCGGATTCGGTTTGGAAACGCCGACCACTTGCGATGCGACAATCACATCAAAAAAGTGCCTGATGCCAAGCTGGGCGCAGAGCCCTTCCAGCGAATGGTCCCAATTGGACACGATGCCGAGTTTGTATCTCGCTTGGGCGAGGTGAGAAAGCACATCGCGTGTTTCGGGGAACACCTGAAATTCAAACCGTTCAATGCCATCGAACGTCTGCGTGATCCTTTTTGCGCATGCCATGAGAGCACCGTCAAAACCGGCTCCCTCCAGAATCAGGGCGTTGTATGTTGCTCCGCTATCTAAACCCTCTCGCGGAAGGGAGCGGCCATTCTGTGCCAAATGCCGATCGAGATACCGATACCCATTCTGAATGGCTTCAATCGGGAACGTCAGCCCAATTTGTTGTGCGACCTGCTGAAACATCTCTTCACGAGACGGTTTGGGAAATAGCAAAGTGTCACCGGCATCAAAGAGTAGAGCGAGCCGCTGGCTCGTTAACGGGCGAGCCGCCCGCTCTACCAAATTCAGATGACCTGTTTTCCCTTTGATCGGCACCGGGATACCCGAGACACAAAAATAGACATCCCCCGCTGCTGTCGCCATGATCTGATTCGCTTTGCCTGCGACATCTCGGAACCGCCGCGAAAGAGGATTATCCGGCACAATCCCCATACCCAGTTCATTAGAAATCACAATCACCTTCGCATCAATGACGTTTGCAGTTTCTGCGATCTGACGCACAACTTCTAAAATTTCCTTCTCCCGTGCTTCAGGAATTGTGGATTCATGAGGTGGCCGGAATGTCAGATTGCTGATGAGCAGCGTCAGGCAGTCAATGAGGATGAGTGTATGTCCTCGATTAACGGCGCGTCGGAGCGCATCTGCGACGTTGGTGGGTTCTTCGATTGTCGTCCATTCGGATGGGCGTTCCTCCTGATGGTGGCGAATGCGCTTCGCCATTTCGTCGTCACCTGCCTGCGCCGTCGCAATGAAAGCGACTTTTCCGCCCCTCATCTGAGCTTTTTGGGCAAGTTCGATTGCGTAGCGACTTTTACCGCTACGTGCCCCGCCTGTAATGAAAATAAGGCTCAAAGGATTCACCTACCTTCGATTGAAAATTGAAACGTGATGCGTGATACGTGATACGTGATACGTGATACGTGATACGTGATGCGTGATGCGTGAACCGTATCCTTCCATCCTTCCATCCTTCCATTCTTCCATTCTTCCATCCTTCCATCCTTCCATCCTTCCATTCTTCCATTCTTCCATTCTTCCATTCCTTCCATCTTTCCATTCGCCTATGCGTTGATTCGCTCATTCGCAGCTTGTGAGACGCCCGCCTCATCAAACGACGCCATTTCATTCAGGCTCTTCGCACTTGCCTCAAGAATCGGCATGGCCAACGCCGCACCCGTGCCTTCGCCGAGCCGAAGATCGAGTTCCAAAATCGGTTGCAACCCAAGGAAATCGAGGGCAATTCGGTGTCCGATTTCGGCAGACCGGTGTGCGCTGAAGAGGTACCCCTTCACATCAGGACAGAGCCCCACCGCGATCAGCACACCAGCGGTGGAGATAAACCCATCAACCAGGATGGGCACGCGGTGCGCCGCGGATGCCAGGATGACACCAGTAATCCCGCCAATCTCGAACCCCCCAATCTTCACTAACACCTCGATCGGAGCATTGGGATTCGGTTGATGCAGAGCGATGGCCCGCTGGATGACGTCGATCTTGCGCTGCAATGTCGCATCATCAATGCCCGTGCCACGTCCCGTGACCTGCGCGGCGGGAGACCCTGTGATTACCGCCGTGATTGCACTCGATGGCGTCGTGTTGCCGATTCCCATCTCCCCCGTCCCAATCACATCCGCGCCGCTTGCAATTTCCCTTTCCGTGACTTCAATGCCTGCCTCCAGTGTAGCGATTGCTTGTTCCCGTGACATCGCCGGTTCATGCGCCATGTTGCGTGTGCCGTAACCCATCTTCCGCGAAATGAGATTGGGATGCGGCTTGAGATCGGCGGCAACACCGAGATCGACGACCACCACCTTTGCGCCGACATGCCGGGCGAGGACGTTAATCGCTGCCCCACCGTTGAGGAAGTTGGCGACCATCTGTGCCGTGACTTCTTGGGGGTACGCGCTGACGCCCTCCGCAACGACGCCATGGTCTGCGGCGATGGTAATGATCCGTTTCTGGGTGAAGATTGGATTGTCCTTCCCTGTCATTGCCACCAAGCGGTACGCAATCTCCTCCAATCGCCCAAGACTACCGAGCGGTTTGGTTAATTAATCCAACCGGCGTTGCGTCTGGGCGACGAGGTTTTTGTCAATCGGTTGAATCTGTTGGAGAATTTGACGGAGTTTTATAGCTGACATTACCTAATTCCTATCATTTCATAAATTCGCGGGATGTCCAGATGGTTGCGAACGAGTTCCGCCAACCGATTATACTGCTGCTGCTTTGAGGATACCTGCCTGAAATTCTCGCGTTCGTCAATTTTGGGCAAGCCTTTTTCGACGCGCAACCGATTGACGAACGCCAGCCGAAACGCATCGTTATCGAAAATGCCGTGCAGGTACGTCCCCCACACATGTCCATCACGACGGATGGCACCGTCAAAGAGCTGCGTCGGATTTCCCGAACGTTGCGTAATCTGAAGGAACGGCACTGCGTCGTCGTGTAAGTCGGTTCTACCTTGATGGATCTCGTAACCTTGCAGTTCTGTTGAAGCTTCAGGAAAGAGAGCTGGGGCGAGAAGACGTCCGATGACTTGAGCGGTCTGCTTGTCGGGATGCATCGTCGTTGTGATTGGTAACAGATTCAAGCCTGCAACGCGCTCTAGCGCGGATTCAACGTGATGGGGGTCGCGCACCTCACGGCCCAACATTTGGAGTCCGCCGCAGATACCGACGCAGTGTGTTCCCTGATTGACTAAATTGTGCAGGGCCTCAAAAAAACCTCGTTCTTTAAGGGTTTGCAGATCTGCCAGCGTATTCTTTGTGCCCGGAATGATGATGGCGTCAGGTCCGCCTTGCGGACTCTCGGAACGGAGATGCCCAATTTGCGACACCTCGGTGGCGTAACGCAAGCGGACACCGGGCATCGCCGCCAACGGATCAAAGTCGGTAAAATTTGAGATACGGGGCAGATGAATAACGACAATTTCCACGCATTTTCCGGCTTCGCTGGGAATTCCGCGAAGCAGAACCGCATCGGTGAAAACTGGACTGCCTGGAGCCTCGGTCAAACTCACGGAATCCTCTTCGTCAAGCCGTAAATCGGGTTGGTATGGCACAACGCCTAACACCGGCTTCCCCGTGCGCTCCTCCAGAAAACGCACCCCGTCATCAAAGAGACGGATATCACCGCGAAACTTGTTGACCACCAATCCCTTAATCAGATCTTGCTCATTCGGTTCAAGCAGAGAAAGTGTCCCGATGAGCGATGCAAATACGCCCCCCCGATCAATATCGCCAACTAACAGCGTGGGCGCATTTGCCATCAACGCCACGCGCATGTTCACAATATCGTTTGACTTTAGATTAACCTCTGCTGGGCTTCCCGCCCCTTCGATTACGATGATCTCATATTGCCGGCTCAGGCGATTGAACGACTCAATGACCTTTGCCCACAGTTTTGTTTTCTGGTGCTCATACTGACTCGCAGTGAGATTCATCAGCGGCGTGCCATGCACGATTACCTGCGAACCTGTGTCACCTGTTGGTTTGAGCAGGATGGGGTTCATATCGACATGTGGAGCGATATACGCTGCTTCTGCCTGCATCACTTGAGCGCGTCCAATTTCGTGACCCTCCCGCGTGACAAACGAATTCAGTGCCATATTCTGCGCCTTGAACGGCGCGACGCGGTAGCCGTCCTGCGCGAAAATTCGACATAACCCCGCGACCAAGAAGCTTTTACCGACATGCGAGCCGGTACCAACAACCATAAGGCAGCGTGCTTTCACGGCTTTCCCTCCATAATCTGTTTGAGTGCTTGCGCCAGTTTTCGATTCTCCTCGTGTGTTTTGACCGCCACGCGAAAGAAACAGCGATCTAGCCCAACAAAGTTGCTGCAATCCCGAATCAAGAGCTGGAATGATAAAAGCTTTTCCAACAGGGCATGGGCAGTCCAATCCAATGCCTCCAAACGACAAAGCAGGTATGGCGCATGCGAGGGATATGGCCTCAAGCCCGCGATCTGATGCAACTGCTCTAAGAGAAAATCACGTTCGGTAGCAACGATATCTCGGGTTTGCCGCAGATATTCGCCCCCCGCTTCGCTGCCCACAACTGCCACGCCCACCGCTTGAGCGACCACATTCACCGTCCACGGTTCTTTGTGTGCTTTCAGGCGTTCGATGACTCCCTCCTGCGCAACGAGGTAGCCCAACCGTAAGCCCGGTATCGCAAAGAGTTTCGTCAGCGATCGCAGGCAAATCAGGTTCGGATAGCGAGAGATCGAACACACGGTTGAGTGCATTTCTGCATCAGGGAGAAATTCGATGAACGCCTCGTCCACCACAATTAGCGTTTGCGGGAGTGCTTTGGCTAACGCAAGCAGCGTTTCTGTTGGAATAAGCCCACCGGTCGGGTTATTCGGATTGCACAGAAAAACAAGCTGTGTAGATTTTGCGCCGTCAAGGATTTCCGCTTCATTCCAGTGAAACTGATTTTCCTTTTCTAAGAACGCATGGGCAATTGCCCCGTTCATCAATTCGACACTCCGTTGATATTCTGTAAACGTCGGCTGAATGATTAAGGTGCGTTTGGGGCGAAGCGCTCTGGCGATCAGATAAATCAGCTCTGTCGCGCCGTTACCGATCAGGACACAAGCCTCCGAAACGTTCAACGAATCCGCGAGTTTTCCCCGCAGATGCCGTGACTCAGAATCGGGGTATCGCCTCACCTGCTCCAAGGCCGCCTTGACGACGTCCTCCAATCCATTGGGCGGACCGAGGGGATTGAGATTGACGCTGAAATCAATCAGCCTTGATGTGTCGATGCCGTAGCGTCGCGCAATATTTTCCAGTTCGCCGCCGTGTTGACTCTTCATATCCAGAAACTTTCTAACCAGAAATGACCTGGTTTGCACAGACACGAGTTGCGGAGGACGCGATTCCTCAACGTCCGGAAACTGATAGATATTCCCATCCCGTCCCCTCGTGTCCAAAATGAAACACATCAGGGTGCAACACCTCCGCCAGAATCTCTAACGACTCAACGAGGCGCGGTCCCGGTCGATTAAAATACTGATTACCGTCGGTCAGGTAAACGCGCCCGTCACGTACCGCTTTCAAGTGTGACCACTCTGGATTTTGTGTCAGGGCAGGCATGTCTTCCCGTGAACGTTTGATGTCAAAGCCACACGGGAGAACGATAATCACTTCTGGGTCTTTTTCGCGCAATTGCTCCCACGTCATCCACGGTGCGTGCTTACCTGCTTCACCAAAGAGATTGACACCGCCTGCCATCTGGATGAGTTCAGGCATCCAGTTGCCAGCCGCCATCAGCGGCTCAATCCATTCAATGCAAGCGACAGTGGGTTTTTCGGGGATGGTGCGTGCGCGTGCCGAAATGGCTGCCATCCGTTGTTTCAGCCGCTTGACCAGTTCGGCACCCCGTTCGGAGACGCCGAATGCCTCCGCCACGCGACCCATATCTGCCCACACATCTGAAAGGGCGTTCGGCTCTAATGAGACGATTTGGGGGCGGGAATCGAGCCAATCGCAAACAACTTGCTCTACATCTCGCAGGCTGACCGCACAGACTTCGCATTGGGATTGCGTAATGATTACATCGGGCTGCAACTGCTTCAACGTGTCCGCATGCACGCGATACACTGACAAGGCCTCTTGCAAAATGGCTTTGACCCGTTGGTCAATTTCATAGCTGGTGCCGTTCGTGTTGAATTTAGGCTCGGTACAAACGGGTAGCCGTTTGACGGATTCGGGAAAGTCGCATTCGTGCGAACGCCCGACCAATTGGTCTTCAAAGCCGAGCGCACACACGATTTCTGTGCCACTCGCAATGAGGGATATAATCCGTTGCATTAGCCTAACCTCCTGTGCCAAATTATAGAACAAATTGGCAAATCCGCTGATGAGTTCAGAAAATAAAAAACCCCAGCTTTCACGTTGAAAACTGGGGTACAGTTCATGGTTCGTATCCTGCCACGGCATGCGATTCCTGATACACGAACACGATCACTGTTTCAGCGCCCTCCCGCGAAAGCTGACGTGCGAAACCACACCCAGGCAGGTCTCCTGACTTACGACAAATCGCTGTCCGCCTTCCCATCCCCGATGAATCGGGGACAGTGGCACTTTGGACACGATTTCACTCCATCGTTCACAGTGGCGGGGCCGTGGCGGTTTCTCACCGCACTTCCCTATTCTCCGACAATCGCAATCGAGTGTCGGCACCTGGATGCGAAAATATGCAATTTTGAATGCTTCTTCCGCTCAACTTGATGATGTGCTTTTTATTGTAACAGATTGTTGTGTGCTTGTCAACAGGAAATTAGTGGAGAAATTAGTGACTTGCCAATTTCCCTAAAAGGATGGTATTATGAAATGATTGTATCTTTCCGGACATTCAATGTAGTGAGATTAAAACAATGACCGAAACGAAAATCGTCTGTCATGGCGCGAAAATTCAGAAAGTTAAGATTCCCGAGTTTACGCTAAAGAGTGGAGACTTGTTGTGTCTTCACTGGCCGCTTCCTCGTTTCTCGCAGGAGGAGGAAGATTTCTTAGCGGTTTTAACCGGCAAGATGAGGCTACCCGCAATAGATGTCTGCCAACCGATGGTTATCGTCAAAGAACCATTTGTGAAGACCTATCTTTGGGGATTGATTGACAAGAAAGTAACGGTTTTTGATGCGTTGCAAAAAAATCGAAAGCTATCCGCACCAGATGTCCAGACGCTCCTAAACCAACTCAACCTTTCACCCGATACCCATATATCGGAGTTGTCCTTAACCCATAAAATGTTACTGGCGATTGAAGCCACCGCGTTGATGCGTCGTGGGGTCATTTTTACAACAGCGGGTTTAGACCCTCATGGGGTTGATATAATCCACGCTACGATTGCCGCAAAATTACAATCGGGATTTTTCGCCATCCATTTTTCATATCCAACGCTTCCACCGAGAGTATCTCATGGGAAAGGAAAATGTGTGGAATGTCACCTTGAAGAGCGGGTGTATGTATGATATGTGTGATCCGGTCCGTATGAGTCAGTCCGAAAGAGGAGTCATTTTTCCCCTGAAGCCACGAATATACTGACGCTGGCAGCCTCGCTCCTAAAACCGGACTGCGCACAACAACGCTCACCTACACCGTCTACAACCACATTTTTCAGCCCCGCTTCCCCAAACCATTGTCTGATGTCTTCTCTCTCAAATCCCATCCAGCGATCATGATGTTCATCTCTCAAAAATGCGAAATCATGTTGGTCCAGATCTGTAATCACCAACTTACCGCTCGGCTTCAAAATTCGCGCCATTTCCTTAATCGCTGCCGATGGCACCTCGACATGGTGGAGATACATATTGGCAAAGGCATAATCCACGCTTTCATCGGGAATCGGTAATTGCGCTGCCTCTCCTACACGGTAGTCGATTGCCTCAATCTCAGCAAACTTCATTTTCATCTCTGCCAGCATAGCTTCGGACTGATCGACAGCAATTACCTGAAGTCCTTCGCGAATCAACCCTTCAGTGATAAAGCCACTACCGGCTCCAATATCAGCAGCGCTCTGACCCACTTGCACACCGCCTATAGAAAGTGCTTTATCTCTGACCGCCTCCGAAAAGAAGCTTCCCCGCATCTTGTCCCATTGATGGGCGACCTGATCAAAATAAGCCTTACTGTTCATTTCTTTTTCTCTCCTTCAAAGTATCGGAAACTAAGGTATACTTTGTGATGACCAAGCCTCACATCATCTCTCAATCGAGGTGTAGACGGTAGTGCCTCGGACCGAGCTGCTCCAAACGTCCGTCTTTCAGCCACTGTTTTCGGCGTTTAATCGCCAATTGGATTAAGTCTTGACGTGCTGAAGCATCACGGTGCCGACGACGTGTCGGACGATGGGACTGTTGGGCGCGACGCTTGAGTTGATAGTGCCGCGCCTTCTTTCGTATTTCCTGAACATGCTGTTCAAAATTGATAGCTCTCACAGTTCGTTCTCCTTCACTTCATCTTTCAGAACGATAAGGGCTTCAAGCGTTCCTTCGGCTTGGGCGCGCGTTTCAAGATATGCCCAGTCGATCTCCTGTTGGTATAGAGCGATTAACTCCCTTGCCCAATTTCTATCATCCGTTGAACGCCAATGGACATAAGCATTGAGCCGATCTATGACGAGGTCTTCGGGGCCGATGATATAGACGACCAGATTTTCAATATCGACCTGCGTCACTTTTTCTTCTGAGCCCGCAAGGACATCATCAGGAATCTCAATTGCCACGTCAAGCTCGGCGTGATGCCAATGCCTTCCGACGCGATCAAACCCCCAGCTCTCCAGTAGCTCGCCGATCTCGGTGCGTCTTGCACTCACGAGGTCTATGTCCATCGTGGCATAATCTCCAAGTGTATAAAACTCCAGGGCGTGCCCCCCAACAACGACAAGCGGTAATCCTTTGGATGGGGGTAATGCAGCGGTCAACAGGGCACAAACATAGAGCCGCCGTCGCAGTGGATCGGCAATCGTTTTCGCAGACTTGAGCTTTGCCACCCATTTGCCTTCAGACATCGCCTACAACCTTTCAGAAATTATACATCAGACTTCCGAAGTCTTGGAGACTTCGGAAGTCTAAAAATGTAAACTTAATATTGAAAGTTAGTTGAAAAATTCGGCACCCGCGCTTTTGGCAAAGTGCTTACGATAAACTCCAGTTTTTCAAGTGTGTGGTTTATTTTTCACTTACCCCTTCAAAAAATTCCCCAACAACTTCTTCCCTTCACGGGTCAAAATCGATTCGGGATGAAACTGCACCCCCCAAATCGGATAATCCTTGTGCCGCAGCCCCATGATTTCGTCCTGGTCTGTCCATGCTGTCAGTTCCAGGCGTTCCGGCAACGTCTCCTTTTTCACGATCAACGAGTGGTAGCGCGTCGCCTCAAAAGGGTTTTCGAGACCAGAAAAGATTTCCTGGCCATTGTGGTAAATCATCGAGGTCTTCCCGTGCATCAACCGTCCGGCGCGAACGACCTCCCCTCCGAAAACATCGCCAATGCACTGATGCCCCAGGCAAACCCCGAGAATCGGAATTTCCCCAGCAAAGCACCGGATGACATCGCAGGAGATGCCTGCCTCCCGCGGCGTGCATGGGCCGGGGGAGATTACGATCTTTTCAGGCGCGAAGGCTTCGATCTCATCCAGCGTGATTTTGTCATTGCGATGGACGACGAGCGCTGCCCCCAACTCGCCGAGATATTGCACAAGATTGTAGGTGAAAGAATCGTAGTTGTCAATCATTAAAATCATTGTTTGTTCTCCTGAACGTAATGCGCGGGACGAATAGGAAACATCTCCGCCATGTCTTTGTCGGTGCGATCACTTCATAACCCTGCTAATTTCAGCATCTTTTCTTTTTTGGCACTCGGTGTTACATCAATGGGCGCATCGGTAATGACAAGAGACACGCCCCGGTTGCTGCTTGTCGAAAACTTCATTTTCTTCTATTGCCTTTCTTACGATGGGGGTCGATTGACGCGAATCAGTTTACCGGCAACTTCTGTTTCCAATACTATGACCGCATGAATCCGCCGCGCTTGAGCGATGAAATCCGGGTTGTATGTACAAACGATGAGACCCGCGTGCTTAGGTTGCCGCCGGTGGAGATGGATAAAATGTTTCCGATTCAACGTCAAAACCGCACGTCCTTCAGCCGTTGCAAATGCGAGGACCTCTTCGTCGGGCACCCCTTGTTCCGCTTTGCCCGTCTCCTGAATCGTCAACACGTCATGCCCCAGCCGCCGGAGTTCCTCGACAACGGGCAACGGGAAGTTTTCATTCGAGTATAGCCGTGCCATCTATGCCTCCTCATTCTCACGAATCTGCTGTTCGATTTCTTCCTTATGTGAACGAACATACGCCCATGCGTTGGCAAGGTCTTCTGCTCTCAACGTTGGATACGCTCGCAGCAGATCTGCCTCACTGGTGCCCAATCGCCGCGCTTGTTCCAGCAACCACACGGGAATGCGTGTGCGGACAATGCACGGTTCACCACCGCAAACGCCGGGGCGACTGTCAATGCCGGGAAACGCATCGCCCATATCGCGGACAATCCATTGGAGCATTTGGGCCTTTTCTGCTCTCGTCATTGTTCCGAGCAATGTCTCGACCTGTTGCAAGGCATTCATTACATCCTCACCTCACTTCTGTTCGTCTGTCGTGAAAGGATTGATAAGTGCCGGGGGCATGTTTCAAATTCCCCCCAACATAAGTTGACACTTTTGGTATGGAAGGATGGAAGTGGCACTTCCAATCCTTGGGTTGAGCTCCGTTCCGAGAGTGTTCCACCTGTCGAAACCTTCCATCCTTCCTTTCCTTCCATTCTTCCCTTTCTTCTACTCCAACCCCGCTTCAGCCAACTCAATCGCTCGCAGTACAGCCCTCGCTTTATTGATGGTTTCCTGATATTCTGTCTCAGGCACAGAGTCTGCCACGATGCCGCCGCCCGCTTGCACATAAGCCACTCCATCTTTGACAACGAGGGTGCGGATGGTGATGGCGGTGTCGGCGCTGCCGGAAAAACTGAAGTAGCCGACTGCGCCGCCGTAGGGCCCCCGCCGCGTCGGCTCAAGTTCGTCAATGATTTCCATCGCCCGAATCTTGGGCGCGCCGGAGAGCGTCCCCGCAGGGAAGCAGGCACGGATTACATCAAAAGCGGTCATGCCCTCGCGCAGCTTGCCAACAACATGCGAGACAATGTGCATCACATGGGAGTAGCGTTCAATCACCATCATCTCACTCACGCGGACACTGTTATACTCGCAGACGCGACCAAGGTCATTTCGTCCGAGGTCAACGAGCATCACATGCTCCGCTCGCTCCTTGGGGTCAGCGAGCAGCTCTTCCGCCAACGTCCTATCCTCAACAGGCGTTTTTCCACGCGGGCGAGTCCCCGCGATTGGCCGCGTCTCTGCAATCCCATCCTCAACGCGCACCATCATCTCAGGCGATGTGCCAGCAATCCGAAGGTCAGCAAACTTGAGGTAGTACATATAGGGCGATGGGTTCACGGTGCGCAAGGTACGGTACGCCTCGAAAGCATCGACGGATATCGGCACACTGAAACGTTGGGAGGGGACGACCTGAATGATGTCCCCCGCCGTGATATATTCTTTCGCCCGAAGGACAATCTTTTTGTAAGCCTCCTTCGTAAAGTTCGAGGTGACTTGTAACGGCTCGGCGGGAGCATCTCCCTCCCGTTTTTGCTTTCTAATAGGATTCACAAGCAGTGGACGTTTTAGCCTGGCAATAAGCGAATCAATCTGATCCATTGCCTGCTGGTAGGCTGTGTCAACATCGCCATTGATATGCGCGTTCGCCACAACCTGGATTTGGTGGTTCACATGGTCAAAGACAAGGAGCGTGTCTGTTATCATGAAGAAGCAGTCGGGCAAGGCGCGATCGTCTTCTGTACTATCGGGCAGTTTTTCAAAGAAACGCACCATATCATAGCTGAGATAGCCCACAGCGCCCCCATGAAAACGCGGCAATCCCTCCACATCAACCGGTTGGTAGCGGTTCATGAGTTTCTCAAGTTCTCTCAATGGTTCGGGGCTCTCCAATTCAACTGTCACCCCCGTGCGCAAGTCATCAATCCTGACCTGTTCCCCTTTGCTCTGGAATAGAATCGAAGGGTGGCTTCCGAGGAACGAATAGCGGGCGAGATGTTCACCGCCTTCCACGCTCTCTAACAGGAATGCGTAATCACTCCCGTCGATCTTGTAAAATGCTGACACAGGGGTTTCCATATCTGCCAAAATTGATTTATAAACCGGAATCAAATTACCATGTTGCGCCTTTTTGCGAAAATCTTCCAAAGTTGGGTAATACATTGTAAAGTCTCCTTTGGCGTGAAACGTAATCAGGGATTTATTGAATCTTGAATCCTGAATCCTGCTTGAAACAAGGATACAAGATTCAAGATTCAGGATTCAAATATATCCTTGTTGGTTCTAATAGACCGCATTCGGATCAAAAACCTTTTTTCCAACGGTGCGTGTGGAATTGCCATTGGGGGAGACTTCCCGGAAGAAGCAAGAGCGATAGCCTTCATGGCACGCCCCGCCTTTCTGTTCGACTTTGAACAGGAGCGCATCTCCATCGCAATCAAAGGCGACAGACCGCACGGTTTGGGTGTGGCCCGAAGTCTCCCCCTTGAACCAGAATTTCTGGCGGGAGCGACTCCAGAAGCAGACACGCCCGGACGCTAACGTTTTTTGCACGGCTTCACGGTTCATGTAACCGACCATGAGGACTTCGTTGTTTTCGTTATCCTGTATAATTGCAGGGATTAAGCCGTTTGAATCAAATTTAAGTTGATCTAAGATTTGCATCTTTATTCCTCCTGAATCCTGAATCTTGTATCCTGTATCCTGACATAAAAAAAGCCGTAGACAACGGGGTTCGTATGCCTACGGCTTTGATTTTTAGCTTTATAAGAAGGATGAATCCAAACGTCTATCTCGGCAAAGGCACACTCCCACTCTGAACAGAATCCCCCCACCAATGCCAATGATGAGACGCTATGTGGGACTGTAGTTTTAGGTTCAGAGGTTGCATGGTGCCTTCAAATTCCTCTCTGTTATTAGACTTCCGAAGTTTGACAACCAACCGGTGCGAGACAGTTCAAGGCTTCGCATGATCTTGGCTGACCTCGTCTCTTAAAACTTCGGAAGTCTGGGTCTTGCTTTTGCTGATAATCGAAAAAATCATAGATAAAGGGTATCATAACCCAGGTTTCGGTGTCAAGCAAAATTTCATTCTCGCGCCTCCCCTAAAAGAAGTTTTTCAGGGATTTCTACCGCGTAACCATCTCCAAATTCGACGAAGTATAGCACGGTTTCAGTTGGCGCTCCCATACTTTTCGCATCTGGATGCGGTTTGACGACTCGGATTCCGCATACAGAACCCATTTCGTTGGGACGAAAAGGTTGTGGAGCATCTGCTGATATAAGGACAGTATCCCCCCACCTGAATTGAAAGCGATTGAAATTTATACGGGTAGCCATGGTGTACCATCTGGGTTTGTTATGCCGGGGACATGGGCATGTGGCACTTGTGCTCGTGCATCCGGGTGTGTTGACGGCAATATCTCCGCAATAAAAAAAGCCCCTTCCATTTTTGCGTGGAAGGGGCTAAATGTCTCATGTCCCCGACGGGATTTGAACCCGTGTCGCAGGCGTGAAAGGCCTGTGTCCTTGGCCAGACTAGACGACGGGGACGATATGATGAGCCGGACAGGGCTCGAACCTGTGACCACCTGATTAACCTGCCACACTCACTTTCATGAGCCAGATAACGGTGTATCTGTTGTAGTCTGGACTATATCTTTACCCTCAGCATGATCTGTTAGGGTAGGACACGTATAGTCTCTGAGGAACGCGAGCTGGTAAACTCGCTTTCCTGCTGATTGCCCAATCCTTTAGATTTTTACGTTATGCCACGTACTAAAGGCTCTAAGGGGATTCCAGCATACAGTGTCCTCCACTTTACATGTTTCCATGTAAAGGCTCCATTTTTAAAGTCAGGTGCTCTACCAACTGAGCTACCGGCCCTCTGATTTATAATCGTCACCGAAACGGGGGAAGAATGATACCTAATTTGGAACGAGATGTCAACCGTAAAATTGCAAAAAGCGGATCGAATTCTATAAAATATGCGAGTCCATGATTAAAGTTTGTTCCCTTTCAGGTCCAATGGATACAATAGAGATAGGAACATCCAGGAATTCAGCGACGTAAGAAATATAGCGCTTTGCGTTTGTGGGTAACTCTCCGTATTGACGAACGTGAGTAATGGGCTGTTTCCAGCCGGGCATGGTTTCGTAGACAGGCTCACATTCTTCAAGAACTCTTAAACTGCTTGGGAACGTCGTTAAAGTCTTCCCTTGGCGTTTATACGCAACGCATACTTGGATCTCATCCAGGTGGTCTAACACATCAAGTTTCGTCAAAGCGAGACCGGTGAAGCCGTTGATTCGGCTTGCATAACGCAAGGCAACGAGGTCTAACCATCCACAACGACGGGGGCGGCGGGTCGTTGCACCGTATTCCTTACCGATACGGCGGATGTCTTCATTCAGATCGGGCGGCATTTCCGTCGGAAACGGTCCCCCCCCAACGCGGGTCACATAAGCTTTTGAAACGCCCAGAATCTGATCGATAGCCTTAGGACCAATGCCAAGTCCCGTACAAACCGCGCCAACAGTGGTGTTGGAAGAGGTCACATAGGGATATGTTCCAAAATCAATGTCGAGCATGGTTCCCTGTGCGCCTTCAAAAAGCATCCGCTTTCCGGCTTTGAGCGCGTCGTGCATAAATTCAGGGGTGTCAATCACATACGGTGCCAACCGCTGAGAGTAAGCATAGTACTGTTCTAGCAGGGCATGTTTATCGAGCCCGCCGCCAATCTGGCTGAGGATGTAATCTTTGGTCTCAAGATTGAAATCCAGCCTCTTCTGAAAGAGATCGAACTCGAGGAGATCAGCAACCCGTATCCCTGCATGACGGTTCATTTTATCGGAGTACGTTGGACCAATACCCCGAGCGGTTGTGCCAAGTTTCAGCCCACTCCCTAAATCATACCACGACTCCACAATCTTATGGTAAGGCAGAATCAGGTGAGCGCGCGAACTAATCTTTAAGTTATCTCCAACCTCAAATCCACGTCCTTGCAGATGGTCGATTTCGTCGAAAAGGGTTTCCAGATTGATGACCACACCGTTGCCAATCACGTTCACTGTATTGGGACGTAGAATGCCAGAGGGGAGCAGATGAAAGATAAACTCCTCCTTCCCAACAACGATGGTGTGCCCCGCGTTATCACCGCCCTGATACCTTGCGACAATATCCACTTTTTCGGCGAGGAAATCCGTCATTCCTCCCTTGCTTTCATCGCCCCACTGGGCACCCAATACCACTATGTTCGCCATGACTTATATCCTCAAATACAAAGCCTAACGCTTGGAAAATTGGAATCGAGCTCGTGCACCCTTTTGTCCATATTTTTTACGTTCAACCATACGCGCGTCGCGGGTGAGGAACCCCGCTTTTTTCAAAACCGGTCTCAAAGAGGCATCCGATTTGGTAAGGGCGCGTGAAAGCCCATGCAAAATTGCCCCCGCTTGTCCTGAAATCCCCCCACCGTGTGCGTTGACAAAAATATCATAATCCCTGGTTTTCGATGTTAGTTCGATGGGTTGTTTGGCGACCATGACCAGGTCTGGCCGATTAAAATAGTCCTCAATTGTTTTTTTATTGACGACAAACTGCCCAGAGCCCCCTGGAATCAACCTGACACGCGCAACAGCGGTTTTACGTCGTCCTGTTCCCCAATACTGTTCTACTTCCGCCATGTTCTCTCCTCGGTGTGAAATATACTGCGGACGGCCACATAGAGGCTTTTGTATCCTGAATCCTGAATCCTGCATCTGTGATTAATGCAGGATTCAAGATGTAAGGTGAAAGCCTCAGTGAAATCCGCGTGGAATGGTTTGTCCCGTCATTGAATAATGCTAAAACTCTAAGACTTCGGGGTGTTGCGCCTGGTGCGGGTGGTTTGGACCGACATAAACTTTTAGCTTCTTCATGAGTTTATCCCCCAGGCGGTTTTTCGGAAGCATCCCTTTGACAGCATGTCGTAGAATTTCTTCAGGCTTTTTCTGCATTTGCTCTTTGAAGGTTCTGAATTTGGCACCCCCCGGGTAACCACTGTAGTGAAAATATGTCTTCTGTGTTTCCTTCTTACCAGTGACGCGGATCTTTTCAACATTAATCACGGCAACGCGATAGCCCATGTCAGCATGTGGGGTAAAAGTTGGGTGATGCTTCCCCCGAAGGACCATCGCAACCTGAGTTGCCAGCCGCCCGAGGACCTTTCCCCTTGCATCCACAACGTACCATTTGATTTCCTGTTTTGGACCCACAAAATATGTTTTCATTCTCAGCATGATATAACCTACCCGTAAATACTAGAAATTAGGCACAACAGCTTGAAATAATATCATAAGGGTGTTGCTTTGTCAAGGGACTATTGGTATAATTTAGGGCAATCGCCTCTAAAATTTTGAACTGGACAGAAGAAAAAATTGGTGGCCTCCTTGAGGGTCAAAAGACGCAAGGAGGAATTCAATGAGCCCATTCAATCGCATCAATTGCAACTCACTCGGCTCATCTTGAAGATGCGCGTGTGGAGAGAGGAGAACAAAGTGAAATTACAATTCCTTGGTGCCAATCGACAGGTAACCGGATCTCGTTACTTTTTGCAAGCCGGTGGGCTTCGTTTGCTCATCGACTGCGGGTTGTTTCAGGAACGCGCCTTTCTCGGGCGGAACTGGGATGCGTCTCCTGTGCCGCCCGACCAAATTGATTTTTTGCTGCTGACCCACGCCCATCTGGACCATTCGGGCCTCATTCCCAAACTAGTGGGGGAGGGGTACTCGCGACCAATTCTCACAACGGCGGCGTCGGCAGAGCTAGCCCGAATCGTGCTGCTAGACTCAGCCCGCATTCAGGAAGAGGATGCCGCCTTCAAGAAGAAACGCCACGAGCGAGAGGGACGACGCGCAACTCACCCCGAAATTCCGCTCTACACCGTCGCAGATGCGGAGGCTGCACTGCCGTTGCTGGAGGGCGTACATTACGATGAGCCCGTTTCCCTCAACGACCGTGTCACTGTGCGCTACCACGATGCCGGTCACATCCTGGGGTCCGCCATGCTGGAACTCACAGTCGATGAGAACGGGCAGCGAAGCGGGCGGCGGCTGCTCTTCTCCGGCGACATCGGCCAGTGGGACCGGCCGATCATTCGTGACCCTTCCGTTTTTGAGGGGGCGGATTATGTCGTTATGGAATCCACCTACGGTGATCGCGTTCACGAAGCACACGGTGATGTTGATGCCCTGCTCTGCGATATTGTAAACGGCGCGGTGGCGGCAGGTGGAAACGTCGTCATTCCCACTTTCGCTATCGAGCGTGCGCAGGAGTTGATGTTCCATCTCAGCCGACTGCTGAAAGAGAACCGAATTCCACATCTCAGAATTTTCCTCGACAGCCCGATGGCGGTGAATGTCACCGAAGTGTTTCAACGACACCCGGAATGTCTGGACGAAGAAACCTTGCAACTCTTACGGGCTGATGAAAGCCCTTTCAACTTTCCCGGTCTGAAGCTGGTCTGTTCGGTTGAGGATTCCAAGGCCATCAATCACATCAAAGGCTCTTGTATCATCATGGCGGGTTCAGGCATGTGTACCGGCGGGCGCATCAAGCATCACCTCATTCACAACATCTCCCGCCCGGAGTCCACCCTTCTTTTCGTCGGATTTCAGTCAAAGGACACGCTGGGGCGGCAGATTGTGGACGGAAATTCACCGGTGCGGATTCACGGTCAGAATCATCCCGTGCGGGCTCGGGTGGAGCGGCTTTACGGCTTCTCCGCTCACGCGGATGCGCAAGGGCTGTTGCATTGGCTCAGTCACTTTCAGTCTCCGCCGCGCCATCTCTTCCTGACCCACGGAGAAGCGGAGGTCGCCCTTAAATTTGGCGAGGGCATTCAGAGGGAATGGGGCTGGGAGGTGAGCGTGCCGGAATACCAGCAGGAGTGGGAACTGACATGACATTGAAGGAACTCTAACCTGAAAAGGAGGCACAATTATGGAAGAGGAAAAGGTCTTAACCATCGTCATCGTCTTAGGCTCTCTCATGTACGTTATTGAAGGCGGAGAGAACGGCTTCACCAGTATACCGCAAAGTATCTACTGGTCCATTGTCACATTGACGACTGTAGGATATGGTGATATATCCCCCAAAACAGGCGCGGGGCAGGCATTGGCAGCGGTGATTATGATTTTAGGATATGGTATTATCGCTGTCCCGACTGGGATTATAACGGTGGAATTTTCTCGTGCTGTCGGAGGGTATTCATTAAAAAAAGCTGAAAACCGCCGGGGTGCGGACGGGGGGATGGCCGAGAGTGAAAGTGGGTGTTGGAAACGGATGAACAGGGGGATGAACCGGTCTTTTAGGTCGAAGGGGCTCTTGTGGACGAGTGGACGAGTGGGGGTTTGGTTGGGACGAATCTCCCCCAATGCCAACCTCTTACACTCGCCTACACGCCTACTCACATACTCGCTCACTCTCTTCCGCTCGCTCTCGACGATGGGTCCCATCTTGGTCTCGGGTTGGCACAGCACCCCGTGGGGACATTCGTCGGTATGAGCCAGCCACAGATGTTCCCCGTTTCGGTGGGTGGGTCGCTTGACCGGACCATTATAAGTGATGCGATGTTGTGGGTGGGCGGCGATGAGCGGGTCCTTGAGGGCACGGCTTTGGGAGTCATGGGCAGCGGCATTTTGTGTCGCATCGTGTTGCCGCTGTTGCTTCTCGTTCTTGAAGTTCCTGCGATTGAGCCTTTTGGCAACAGGTGTATACGCCGCGTTGCCAGGTGATATTATATTTTATATGCCTTTTGATGATGGCGCAGGTGGTGCCGTCAAAGATTTATCAGGGCATGGAAACAACGGATCCATTCAGGGGAACACCGATTGGCGAAATGGAAAGTACGGAGGCGCGTTATATTTGGATGGCGAAACAAACGTCACCGTTCCAAATGCAGCGCCATTGGCGTCACTTTCCAATCCAATGAGCGTTGGCGTTTGGGTCAACCCAGAAATCTTAGGTGGTTGGAGAAACATCGTTGAGATGGACGGCGCAGCAGGATGGAAGCTTGGATTTGCAGACCCCAACGTCCTCGTTTGGACAACTTACTTTGTGAAGGACTTCATCGGACAGACCCCTGTCGATGAAGGTCAGTGGAGCCATGTCGCTGTCACCTGGGATGGCGCACAGGCTATACTCTACATAATGGTGAACCCGACAGCGGCGGCCCCATTGCCGGTGGTGGCGTCATCGATGTAAGCGGCGAACCTAGTCTGGATATCGGCTATCGAAGGACATCGGCTGCGTCCTATCTTCAAGGCTTAATTGATGATCTCTGGATTTCAAACACGGTGAAAAGCCAGGCAGAAATCCAGGACCTCATGAATGGGCTAGGAACGGAAACTGCGGTTGAACCCGGAGGTAAATTAACCACGACATGGGGCAAACTCAAAGTCAATTGAAACCCATTTATCATTCTGTTGAAATCAGGTATGTTGCGAATGCGATGTTTTGTATGAAACATCGCATTTTTTTTAACAAGATTATCGAATTCCTAGCTGACAAATCAAATTGACATCTTGAAAGGGACTATGGTATAATTTTGCGCTTAAATAATGAATAAATTCTGAGGAGGGGAATAACGATGCGAATCATTTTATTTGCTTTAGCCACTCTCGTGATTCTAACAGCCAGCGTTTATGCTGAACTGCCGAAAGACATCGTATTTTTGATGACTTTTGACGAGGGAAAAGGCGATGCTGTCAAAGATTTATCGGGAAATTTAGCTTTACTGGGCAATGACGGGAAAGTCGATGGTAAAGCGGATTGGATTAACGGAAAATATGGCGGTGCGTTTCACTTTGACGGCTCAACAGCTATCACGGTTAAGAACGCCGATCCGCTGAAGAAATTGAGCGATCCGATGAGCGCCGGTGCGTGGATCAATCCGGATCTCCTCGGCGGGTGGAGAAATATCGTTGAAATGGACGGCGCAACAGGATGGAAGTTTGGATTTGCAGACCCCAACGTCCTCGTTTGGACAACCTATCATGTGAAAGACTTCATCGGTCAGACGCCCATTGCGGAAAAGAAATGGACTTACGTCGCCGCCACCTGGGACGGAAAGGAAGCCAAACTCTACATCAATGGAGAAGATGATAAAGGCGGTCCAATCGCCGGCGGAGGCAAAATCAATGTCAGCGGTGAGCCCAGTTTGGATATCGGGTTCCGAAGCACATCAAGGTCTTCTTACTTTCAAGGGGGAATGGATGAACTGTGGGTTTCAAATAAGGTGAAAACCAAGAAGGAAATCCAGGAGCTCATGAACGGATTCGATGCGCTACTTGCTGTCCAGCCCCAGGATAAATTGACAACAACCTGGGGAAAGATTAAAATGGATCGATAACGGACAAAATTTGTATGTGTTTCCAATGCGATGTTTAATTCATAAACATCGCTTTTTTTTTATCTCCCCCCGGTTGATGGTCTGGATTTGGCAATCCAGACCGAGCAAAATGAAAAACTTGTATTACCAGGCGGGTTTCATAGAACGCTTCACGTATGAATATGTTACGAAATGGTCACTCACGCTTATGAACCGATTACCCACTCCAATCATCCTGCTATCCACCCTGATTTTATCAACAGTTCTGATACCTCCTGTCCTGGCAAAGCCCCTTCAGGAGAAAGATCTCTTTGCTCGCTACTACAACCGTGGATTAATCTGGACGATTCAAGGGGATTCAAACGCCGCAATCGAGGAGTTCCAAAAGGCTGCCGAGATACTTCCCAATCACCTGGATGTTCATTATCAACTGGGTGTTGCGTATGGGGCGGGTTCCCAATGGTTACTGGCGATTGCTGAATTGCAACGGGCAATATCGCTCGATCCGACCTACATTGAGGCACACTACGCGTTGGGTCGAGTTTACCTGAAAGCAACCGCACAATCATCAGAGGCAATCGCTGAATTGAAGCAGGTCATCCATTTGAATCCTGAATCGGCTCAAGGGTATCATCTATTGGGAAGCGCTTATCTGCAACAGGTTGAGCTTGAAGATGCAGAAGTTGCCCTTCAACGCGCTCTTCGACTCAATCCGGGTAACGTTGAAATATACACCGAACTGGGGTTGACCTATTTTAAGCGAAAGAAGTATGATGACGCATCCCAAGTGTTACAGCAAGCCATTCAACTCGCCCCAAACCACGCCCTGGCGTACTTTATCCTTGGCAATCTCTATTTGAGGCAAGGCAAAAGAGCAGAGGGCCAAAAAGAATTACAACGCTTCAGTCTGCTCACGCAACAAGCGGAAGAGAGGAAGCGATTGATTCAGGAGGTTCGCCACCAACCGGCTGATGCAGCCACATGGTATCAACTCGGACTGGCTTACATGCGCGGTGAGAAGTATCGTGCAGCGATTCAGGCATACCATCGCTCTATCGAGTTGGGATACCCAAGCGAAAAACCTTATGAAGCGCTGGGACAGGTCTACTTTCGATTAAATGCAATTGAGGAAGCCCAACGGATGTTTCAGGTCGCATTGGAGATAAACCCCCATTCCGCGGATGTCTACAACAGCCTTGGAATCTGTTGCTTTATGCAGGGGCAGTTTGAACAAGCAATCGAGTCCATGAAACGGGCGATCCAACTTCAACCCAAGTATCTGTTTTATCTCAATCTTTCAAAGGCGTATCAACAATTAGGACGAATCCCCGAAGCGGAAGCCGCTTATAAAACCTATCAGGAATTGAAATCGCATCCCTGATGTGTTCCATCAAACCAGTCGGAACGGAAATTGGGAAATAGGAGGAGAGGAAGAAATGGAAGAATGGAAGGAGAGGAAGGATGGAAGGATGGAAGGAAAGGAAGGATTCGTTTCACGTTTCACGTTTCACGTTTTACGCCTCACGTATCACGCGATTTGTCATCTTCCTGGGTTTATTGGTCCTCCCCCTCAGTTTTCTCGTCACCATCCATCAAGGGGACGAGGAGGCTTGCGCAGATGAACCGATTACGCCGCCTGGGATGATACGCATCCCTGCTGGAGAATTCATCATGGGGTCTGATCAAGGGGAACCGGACGAAAGACCGGCGCATCGGGTCTTTCTAAAATCCTATTTCATTGCTCCATTCGAGGTAACAAATGCGCAATATTATCGCTTTTGGTTGGCTGACGGAGGCGAGAAAAGCACACATACCCCCGATAGCTATGGTGATGAATTTAGCATCGGCGATTGGCCCGAGATTGCCGATACCAAACCGAACCATCCGGTTGTGGGTGTTTCATGGAGCGATGCCGTCGCTTATGCAAAATGGGTGGGAAAGCGATTGCCAACAGAAGCAGAATGGGAGAAAGCCGCGCGGGGTCCCAAAGGATTCCTGTGGCCATGGGGCAATGCGTTCGACCTGCCAATCAAAGGAGCGAGAATCCACGCCAACATTTGGAACAGCAAAACTCCGTCAGCCAATACCCTTGCTCCGGTCGGGAGTTATCCGACGGGGGCAAGTCCTTATGGGGTGATGGATATGGCCGGAAACGTATGGGAATGGGTCGCGGATAGGTATGATGAGAGTTATTACTACCGTAGCCCGCGTGAAAACCCACAGGGGCCCACATACGGAAGTTGGCGCGTCGTTCGTGGGGGTTCGTGGGCTAACGATGCGTATGCGGCGTTGAGTATCAATCGATTCAGCAGTTATCCTGAACAGGGAACGAGTTTTATCGGATTTCGGCTGGCCAAAGACGCGCCGGAGAGAAATGGAAAAATGGGGAAATAATAGGGTGTGAATCAGATAACCATGGTTTCGTCGGTACAATATGAGTTCAAATGAATATTCTGGGGACGGTCAGCAACGAGCAAAAATTAGAGTTTTCTTTGAACGGCACGGATTCACTGTAATCAATCTCCGCAAGAGACTAATGATGGTGTGACCGTAATCGGAAATCAAAAAGGCTTCACCGACGTGACGAAGCAGATTGGGATTGATTTTATCGGCCACCGCAACCCGATTTGGGACACGCCGGAGTGGAAACCGAAGACATTTGAAATCGTCAAGTACGCTTCTGCAGGGGTCACGGCTGCAGATTACAATAACGATGGCTGGTATGACATTTTCTTCGCTGATGGCGCACATCCCCGCCTCTACCACAATAATGGGGATGGTACGTTCAACGATACGACCGTCGTAGCAGGACTACCGACAGATTTGATCGGGACCAATGTCGCTGTCTTTGCTGACTTCGATAACGATGGCGACAAGGATCTGTTCCTTGGCGGGATTAACGACAAAAACCGACTGTTTCATAATAACGGTGATGGCACGTTTACAGACGTAAGCGAGAATGCAGGTTTGGGCGGGTACTTCGTCACAGTCGCTGCCGTCGCCGATTATGACAATGACGGTGACCTGGATGTGTACATGGGTCGCTATCTGGACCCACGGACAAAACTCCCGACGACACTTTTCTTCACCCGTAACAGCGAGGGCAACAGCTTGCTGCGCAACGATAGCACATTTACCGACGCTTCACAGGAGACGGGGACGCTTGACTTTGGGTTTGGCATGAGCGCGACCTTTGGCGACACAGACAACGACGGCGATCTTGATATTGTAATCAACAATGACCCAGGTGACATTCTTGAGAATATGGAACATGCACGGGCGACATTCCTGCGCAATGATTTGGGGAATCATCGCAACTGGCTCGCTGTTGAATTGCAGGGGACCCAAAGCAATCGTGATGGCGTGGGTGCGGAGGTGAGGATTGAAGCCGGTGGGGTCAAGCAGATGCGCCACTCGACCATCGGTTCAGGCTATGCCTCGCAGCACACCTTACGACTTTACTTACACAGATACGGCGCATGAAGCTAGAGGAAAGGAGGGAGCCGCATTTCCCGCAATGCCCTGCGGCGATTCTATGGCTAGAGTCATGGTGATTGACGGCAATAACAATATCTCCAATTACCTAGTTAACAAGCTGAACGAGAGCCCGATGGTCGAAGTGTGTCAGTTTGCACCGCGTCCCAATGACGGCTATACCAAATTGTTTGCCGAAGGGGCCATCGACACGGTTGTCTACTCCCCGACCCGACCCCGATCCGATCGGGGAGGAATGACACCTGACCTTGCGGAAGCGGAAGCTGTATTTGAGGCGTGTGCACAAGTAGGCATTTCAAAGGTTATCGTCTTGATTTCCCGGCCGCTTCCCTGACAGAAAATCCGATGGCGTATGGGATTTTCGGCTTGACAACCCATACACATGAAGTTAAGGACTGTGGTCGTCAGAAGCCGCTGTTTTGCGCTCCCTCTCCCCGCCGTGGGGAGGGCCGGGGTGAGGGGGTTGAGGCACACCGATCGCCGTTTCCGCCTCACCCAAACCCTCTCGAAGCGAAGCGGGCGGCTAATCTTTACCCACATTTTTGCGGCCGAGTTCCCCGTGATGAATCACGGGGCTAGGGTCACACCGTCCCTACGGGACGGGGAAGGCTGGGCTTGCGACACTCCTGTCCCGTAGGGACATCTGAAATTAGCCCACCGATTTATCGGTGGGTTGCTGAATGCGTATAGATTTTCGGCTTGACAACCCTACCCATTGTGATACAATAAGAGGATAGGGGCGCTTGAGGAAATGAATCACACAGAAGTCATAAAATCATCGTAAGGAGGTCACAACACCATGTTAACCCCTGAATGTTCACGCGATGTTCAATTACAATTTTTAAGACCCGCTGAATTGGAAAGACGTGCCAAAGCCTTTCCAGTGGTCTACGTCCCCTTTGGACCGATTGAATGGCATGGCTACCATCTGCCTTTAGGCTGTGATGCGCTCAAAGCACACGGCATCTTGTGTCAGACGGCTCAAAAATACGGTGGCGTGGTCTATCCCCCTTTCTATCTCCACGACGGTTGGGACCTTCAGCATGTAATTCCCGTCCTCACCGATCTGTTTCAACGACTGAAAAAGACTGGGTTTCGGGTCATCATCAGCGTTTCTGGTCATAATGTTCAAGGAATGATTCAGATGATGAATCGCGCACTGGAGCCGGTCGTTTCTGATGGCACAGCCTGTGGGATTGGTATCTGGGAGGTCTCGCTGTCTCAAGGGGAAGCCTGCAATACCGACCACGCCGCGAAATGGGAGACGTCCGATATGCTTTTCTTCTACCCGGAGCGGGTCGATCTCGCGGCGTTAGGGACCGGAAAAATCAACCTTGATATGAAAGCCCCCTACGGCATTGGTGGGCTTGACCCACGGGAACACGCTTCGGTTGAAGTGGGTCAGCGGTGTGTCGAGATTGCTTCCGATGCAATTGGGAAGAAAACTCAAGAATTACTCTCGGCTTTGCCAAAGGAACATCAGACGTTTGGAAAAGCTGCGATTGAAGTCGGACAGTGGTGGATGATCTAAGTGGTCGATTTCTTGGCATGTTTCATTTTTCCTCAAAAATGACTTTACAATTTGACGTAATGCGTAATCCGTAAGAAGAGCCCCTTTACGTTTTACGTTTTACGCATTACGTTCCCGAAAGTGTAAATTGTTTTCTGAAACATGCCCGAAGTGAACCACTCAGGGAGAATTATCATTCAAGGAGGTATCATTGTGGACAAACTTGCAATTGACGGCGGAGAACCTGTACGTACCCAGCCGTTTCCATCAGGGAGAAGGGTTGGAAAAGAGGAGCTCGCTCAGTTAGAACAGGTGATTGCCTCGGGAAATCTGTTCCACGGGGCGAAGGTACAGGAATTTCGCAAAGCGTTTGCGGAAACATTCGGGGTGAAATATGCCGTGACCAGCACCTCGGGAACCGCAGCCATCCATGTCGGTGTGGCGATGGTCAACCCTTCGCCTGGGGATGAAATTATCACCACCTCCATCACAGACATCGGAACTATCATCCCAATCATCTACCAAAACGCGATTCCCATTTTCGCCGATGTCGAGCCGGACACCTGGAACATGGACGCGACAGATGTGGAACGAAAAATCACGCCAAAGACAAAAGCGATTATCGCCATCCACCTCTTCGGTAACGCCTGTGACATGGATGCAGTCCTAGCGGTCGCCAAGCGCCACAATCTCCCCGTGATTGAAGACTGCGCGCAAGCCCATAAGTCAACGTACAAAGGCAAATGGGTTGGAACAATTGGCGACATCGGTTGCTTCAGTTTTCAACAGAGCAAGCATCTGTTGACAGGAGATGGTGGCATGACGATTACCAACAACAAGGAATATGGAGCGCGAGGCACTTTTTTTGTTGACAAAGGGTCGAATCGCGGGTGGCAAGGCGAGGAACAGTATCCCATGTTGGGGCTGAACTATCGGATGACCGAACTGCAAGCTGCCGTCGGAATCGCCCAATTGCAAAAACTCAACACCGTCATTCAGGCGAGAAATCGTGTGGGAACGCTTTTGAACGACTGGATTGTGGACGTTCCATACATCACGCCGCAACGAGTCATCGAAGGCGGCGTACACACCTATTGGCAGTATGGATTGACCGTTGATGCTTCCGCCCCTTTCACCGCCAGCCAATTCGCCCAGGCGCTGTCAAAGGAAGGCATCCACGCCGGGGCACACTACATTGGCAAACCGATCTTTTTGTGCTACGAAGCGTTGGTCAAGCAACAAATCTTCGGGAACTCCCGCCATCCCTTCGACCACCCACAAGCACGGCCTGGTATCTCTTACGCACCCGGTCAGTGCCCGGTCACGGAGGACATTTTGAACCGTCTGGTGACCGTAGGAATCAGCCAATTTTTGACGGAAGCGGATGTCCAGGATATTGCACGGGCCATCCGAAAAGTCGCAGTGGGACTGACAGTAGACAGTGGACGAGTGGGCGAGTGACCTCGTGAGATAAGCAACGATACTGTGTCTATAGATGATGATTTGATTATCTCACGGGGTGAATCACTGGCACGTCTACACACGCACTCGCCTACCCGCCTACCCGTCTACTGTCTACTCCCTTTGTGTTGGGGCTTTTGATGCCGGTCAACTCTCGGTTTCGTCGAGATTTGTCAGTCAACTAGGTGATAGCCCATAAAACTGAACCATCCCGAGTCAGTCTTTTGACTGCGGTTGGTTGTGTGTTTGGAGGTCGCCTTCCAGATTCCCGTGGATGTGGTTTTCCTCCAGCTTCACCCGCTTTGCCTTTGCTCCGATCACGATGCCGTAGCGTTGCGTCTGTTCCCCCATTTCCGCACGATTGCCGATTTGATTGCCAACGATCGCGATGTCGTTCGTCTCACCATCAATGTAAATGCCACTCCCTTCTGTGCTGGCCCCGTTATTAAAGATCTGGTTCCCTTCCAGCCGATTTCGATGCCCACCGGTGTACTCTGGCTCGTCTCGGAAGTAGATGCCGTGAATCGCATTTCCGACCACGATGTTGTTTCGCAGGATGTTGTCCGAATCCTTGTGACCGATTGAAATGCCATATCGCCCGTTGTTCCGCAGTTCATTCCCTTCAAAGATGCCGTGACGAACTCGCCAACACAGGAATAAACCGTCATCATCGTTTTTATACGCCAGATTCTTCCGCATTGTTGGGCGTTGTGAACCGCTGCCGGGGTGAAATCCCAAACCACCGTTGTGATGCGAAACACAGTTTTCGACGGTGATGTCGCTACTTTGCTGAAAACTGATGCCATCACCGTTATAGTCGTGAACCAGGCAGTCAATGAGTTGTGAGTGGTTGACGCGATAAAAGAAGATTCCGCCGCCGCGACAACCGTTGAGGTATTCGTTGTTCACGCGATTCCCATCGATGGTCAGGCGTTCAATCCGTATATTTTCCGCATAATAGGCGCTGATGAGCGGAAAGGTGTTTTTGGCAATCGCGTTGTTATGCACCATGCAATCGGCTTGAAGCGGGGTGTTGATTGCGAAGGTGTTCTCATCCAGTTGTGCGATAATGGTCCCAACCGTGGTGTGAAAGCCGCCGGATGGGTCATCACGCACCGTTACGCCCATCCCGACCTCAAAGCCTGAAGGGTCTTCAACCGTAATCTGTTCCTCGCCGTAATCCCCATCGGTAACCAATCGGGAAGTATGCCCCTTCCCTTTCCGCAGAATGGTTGCCTCTCCTGCACCGATTACGGTGATGTTGCTACGCAAGTGCAGCGAATCTTTCATCTCGTAAACGCCCGGGCCGATATACACGGTTCCGCCCCCTAGCCCGGCAACGTAATCAACCGCTGCCTGTAGCGCACGGTTATCTGAACCAACAATGGCGGCGTTTTCCACGCCAACAGTAATAGAGATGCCTTTTTTCATTCCCATCTTCTCCGGTTCATTTCCATCTTTCCCGATTTCATCCGGATTCCCATCCACCCTGATTTCATCGGGACTCAAAGCAGCTTGTGGTTTTGCAACCGAAGTGTAAGGGATAGTGAGAAGTAATAAACCCATCATGGCAAAAAAGTAACCTTTCATTGAGTTGTCCTCCTTAAAAGCTGTTGACTCATACCGATTTAGGTCCCGCTCTGCTCGGAGCAGGCTCTGCAATGAGCGAAGCCTAAGTGTCTGACCGCAACCGACTGATAACTGAAAAACTGGTCTCATAAGCATAGCATGAATCGGTTGTTTCGTCGATCATAAAAAGTGCAGAATCGACGCTTGACAAAAAAGTTGAATTCCGCTATAATTTTACTTGTTACGAGCGATCGTCCGTAAATGCCCCTCTCAAACCCAGTCATAACTTGAAGTATCCCTCCCCGATAGCGTTGTCGCTGACGCTGGATTGGGACGCCGAATCGAACCAGTATACCCATCCCGTACGCCGATTTAGGGCGTCGATCGGGGCGCTCGGAGGTTCATAAAGGAAAATAAAACGATGCACACAGAAATTATCAAAGTCGGAATTTTAGGCGCGGGCGGGCTTGGAAGTGCAGCTGCCCAAATCCTTAATCAGAAGCAAGAGATGGAATTGGTCGCGATTTCGGATCGCTCTGGATTTGCCTTTGACCCCGAGGGTTTAGACGTAGCCGCCGTACTGAAGGCAAGTTCGACCCAAGGGAGTGTCGGGTATACACCCCAATCAGGGAAATTGGCAACGGATACCATTCGTGCATTGATCGAGCGAAGTCACGAAATCGATGCGTTCTTCATTGCCCTGCCCAACTTGCCCAACGATTTTATACCGTCCGTTATTCAACATTTCGCTCAAGGGGGCTATGATGGCGTGATGGTCGATGCGCTCAAACGGACCGGAGCGGTGGAGTTGGTTTTCAAACTCGAGCCCATCCTCAACGCTGTGGGAATGACCTGCATCACAGGTGCCGGAGCGACACCGGGGCTATTGACAGCGGCAGCCGCCCTTGCCTCTCAGTCATTTCAGGAAATACAGAAAGTAGAGGTCTATTTCGGAGTGGGCATTTCCAATTGGGACGCCTATCGCGCAACCATTCGTGAAGACATCGCTCACCTCGATGGCTTTGATGTGGAGCGCGCCGCCCGAATGACAGACGAAGAGATTGAAGCAGAGTTAGCTCGACGCGACGGCATCCTGGAATTGGTAGATATGGAACATGCAGACGATATCATCCTAGAATACGCAGGAATCGTGGACCGGAAGCAGGTGACGGTTGGGGGGATTGTTGACACGAGGCACCCGAAAAAGCCTGTCAGCACCAATGTCAAGATTACCGGGAGAACGTTTGAAGGAAAGGTCAGTACGCATGTCTTTACCCTCGGTGATGAGACTTCAATGGCAGCGAACGTCTGCGGTCCCGCCTTCGGTTATATGAAGACGGGCATCTGGCTCAATCAACGTGGCATCTATGGCGTCTTGAGTTCGGCGGATGTCATGCCTCGATTTGTGAGGTAAAACGTAATGCGTAAAACGTAAATGCTTGAAGGGGAAGATGAATGACTATAATTCCGTCTCCTCCGAATTGGACAAACCAGCCGTTGATTTTGTACCACGGCACAGCGGATAGAGAAGTGTCATCGATTCTCAATAGCGTCAATATCAGCCAAGGGCGTGTGAATACTGACTTCGGCCGTGGATTCTACACAACGACGGTAGAACGACAGGCGCGAACATGGGCATCGCGATTATCACAGCGAAAGGGCGGCACCCAACCGGCCGTTATTCGCTTTGATGTCAATCGGGATGCCCTGGCAGACCTTGAGTGCCTTTGGTTTGTTCGTGGCAGTTTTGATGCTGATGACTTTTGGAGTCTGGTTTTCCATTGCCGTAGAGGAAATGACCACGCGAGAACGACGAATCAAGGTTGGTATGATGTCGTCATCGGTCCAGTGGTAGCCTCTTGGAGACAACTGCTGACTCTTTATGATGTTGATCAAGTCAGTTTTCATACCCTTCGTGCGGCTAACTTACTGAATAATAGTAACCCAACGAGAATCTTATGATAAATTCAACAGTTTTTACGATAGGTAAAAAAGCCAAGGATGCCTTTTGGAACGTCGTCGAAGATTGCCTCGTGGAAGTCCACGGACTCCCTCGGCAGGATGCACATCAAAGGAGCATGGACCTTCGCACACGGATAGAGTCCCCTCTGCCAGGAATTGGGATATCAAGTGAGATCTTTTACCATGCCGACCCCTTTGACGTTGCGTGTGACATTGTGGGGAATCAGCTCGATATCTTACAATACTTTCCCCAATATGACCCAATATTAGAGCGCCATAACTGGTAATGAGACAGAAGCACTGTCAGATCTGGGGTTCTCAATCCGAGTCGAACTTAAAAAGCAAACCACTCAGGCGAAACGCTCCATAGAACCATGAAGTCGCCTTCCGATACATACCCTCAATGAGAAACTCTCATGAAGACCGCCTTATCCCTTCGCCTGAAAGATCTGAAATATCCATGTTACCTCATCCTCTGGTCTGGGTTTTGTATCCTGCTTGGTGCGGCATTGGGGATTTACGCAGAGTCTCCCATTCTCATCCTGCTTGTGTTGGCAATTATCGGAACGCTTGTGTTCATGGCGATGGATGTCGCGCTCTACGCCCTGCTCATCTGCTTCCCCTTCTCGTTTCGCTACATCCTGCCCGGTCAGACGGAAGTGCAGACGCCCACAGAGCCACTCTTGGGGATTCTCGTTTTCGCCTTCATCATCAGGCAGATACTCGACCGGGTGCTCAGAACGGAACAAAGTCATCAAGATCGAGATTTTTTCCCATTTGCCGCACCGGTGCTTTTTTACATGCTGGCGACTTTTCTCTCCACCGTCAACTCACCCCAACTTTATACCTCGTCCAAAGGGGCGATTCGCTCCGTCGCTTACATGATGTTAAGTTTTCTGACGTATGCGTTCATCAAAAGACATCAGGATTTGCGTCGGTTGTTCGTTTCCACATTTCCGTCCGCAATCGTTGCGGTGGTATGGACGGTTATTGTGATAATCGAACATATCGATCAATGGCAATGGCGGAGTGCGTATGAAGGCTCGCCGTTCACCAATTACACGGTTTACGGCTCGTTCACAGCCGTTTTTCTTTTAATTGTCCTCAGCCGTCTGCTCTTGGATCGAACCGCTTATGACCGCGTTTTGTGGACGGGCTTATTCGTCATCCTTGGATTCGGACTGATTATGTGTTTTGCGCGGGGCGTTTGGCTATCAGTGATTGTCGCTTTTGGGTTTTTACTGATGCAGCTAGGAACCGGTGAGGGTTCCCGAAAAATTCTTTTTGTGGGTGCAATCGGCGTTTTTGTTTTTATTATTTTGAGTCTGCCCGGAATCTCTGAGCTCATTATGAACCGAATTTCATCGTCATTCAGTTTACACTTTGCCTCCAATAAATTGCGCTTATTGCTTTGGGGACAGGCACTTCTCATGTTCCTGCAACACCCGATTATCGGGAATGGATACGGCGCTTTTGGCATACTCCACAAGCAAGATGCCTCGCTCGTGGGAACATATACGGCGCAATTTCAGTTGGGGGCGCACAGCGAATATCTGCAAGTGTTGGCAGAGCTGGGAATTGTCGGTTTTGCCGTCTGGGTATGGGTCATTATCGCTTTCTTCCGCTATGGGCGGCGCGCCCTATCACAAATCGAAGAGCCATTTTACCGTTCACTGATTGTTGGCTTGATGGCGGCGGAGCTTTCAATACTTGTGCTTTTCACCGTCAACAGTTTGCCCAGCGGAGATGAGATCAGCGTCCCTTTCTGGGTCATCTACGGCTTGCTGCCTGCTGTCGTCAACCTTGCCATCGAGCGAAGCGAAGGGATGGCGAGCAGCAGCGTAAAACGTGAAACGTGAAACGTAAAAACTTTGATGATTATGGAGATGAGAAATTGGACGGATGGAAGAAGAGAAGGAAAGGAAGGAGGCAATCTTCCAATCTTCCATCCGTCCATCCGTCCCTTCACGTTTCACGTTTCACGCTTCACGTTTCACGTTTGAAGGGCGAGGGCGGAAATGAAGGAAAACAGTTTGTCATTGCGAAAAAGGATTTTGTTCACAGGGATGGCGTTGATGCTGGTCTGGATTCCTCTGGAAACCATGCTACATGCTTTGACCTATCTAGGGGTTGTTCCCTACATCCCACTCATAACGCCCGCTTGCTACACGAAGGAGACCGTGAAGCTAGTGGTCGATAAATACGGTTGTCCCATCTTTGTCGATGGCCAAAAAGTGTATCGACAGATTGGCATTCCAGCACAGCCGCTCCGATTGGATGCAGAGGGGTATAGACCCATTGATGCCCAACGGTTTGATTCTCCCAATGACAAGATTGGCTTTTTTGGTGATTCTTTCACGGAAGGGCTTCAGGTCGATGATTCGGAGACGTTTCCTCGCTTGATGGAGAAACGGTTTAGACAAAAGGGGAAAAGCACAATCTGTTTTAATTTCGGAATCGGCGGGACTGGAACCTATCATCAATATTTAAGGTATCTGACGGTCTCTGAAAGGACGCATCTCAATGACGTTGTTCTCTGCTTTTTCCCTCAAAACGACGTGTTGAACAACCACGAACGATTGGGGGTGCCTTTTGAACTACCGAGGTCTCCTTACCTGGCCGTTCGCAATGGCGAATTTGTGGAAGTGCGTCCCGATGCGGATACGACCCACATCAACCGCCGATTGAGCTGGCTTCGTTCGACAATCGGGATGAGCTTCTTTGCAACGGGGATATACAGGGGCGCAATCCTTCTGATAACGGACGCGAAGAAACGCAAGAAAGACGTGTGGGAGGAAAGGGCGAGTTGGTTAGGTGTTTACGGCCCTCCATTGAGCGCGGATTGGGAGGAGGCGTGGACAATCACCGAAGAAATATTGTTGCGCTTTGCCAGGGGTGCCAAGGAAAGAAACAGCCGCTTTACAGTGGTCATCGTTGCCGATTCCCTACAAATCGACCCCTCCATGCTTGCCCCGGAAGCCGCTGCCAGATGTGACTTTGAATATCCCAACAGGCGTCTGGTGCAGTTCTGTGAGAAAAACGGTATCGTTTGCCTCGACTCCCTTCCTTTCTTCCTTGAGCGAAAACGCTGGCTGAATCCTCCTTATTTCTCATGGAAACATGATGGTCATTACGCACAACTTGGACATCAGACCATGGCGGACTTTCTGGAGTCAACGGGCAGATTTGATGAGGTCAGATGAATGTGATGTGTGCAACGTAGTAGCCCCTCATCAACCTCATTCTTAGTGGTCATTTCATAAGTCAGTAGAGGGTCAGACTTCCGAAGTTTCCAAAACTTCGGAAGTCTTGATACCCGAGTCGAAGTTAAGAAATCGACCACTTAGCGGCATTGAGCTAGCAGCACACACTGTTTACCGAACTGAGAAATCAAGGAAACTCAAACGTTTATCTTTTTTGAAAAGTGTAAAGAATTAATATGACTTTGTAAATTATGATCGTGTCGTAGAGCCTGCCGCTGGCTGGCTCCCCCGGGGATGGAACGAGCAAGCTGCTCGCTCTACCACTGGATCGCGTTTGAAATTTAACAAAGTCAAGTTAATTGGAACTTACTTTGACTTTGGTAAATTGGAGATGGCCAACCTTTTCAAGGGTTTTTCGGCATGTTTCAATTTTTGAGAAAGAGAGGACAGTATGGATAGAGATTGGAATCATGGCGTTGTCAGGTATCCAGACCCCGCTATTGAAGTGGTTGACACCCGCTTTGCGAAATACAAGCTAGGGAACGCAGCGGTCGAGCGACTCTGGACCGGTGCCCGCTGGTCAGAAGGACCGGTTTGGTTCGGAGATGGTCGCTATCTGCTCTGGAGCGACATTCCCAACAACCGAATGATGCGCTGGGTCGAGGAGACCGGGGAAGTTAGCATCTTCCGCAGTCCGTCGAACAACAGCAACGGCAACACCCGTGACAAGCAAGGACGACTCATCACCTGCGAGCATGGGACGCGCCGTGTGACCCGTACCGAGTATGATGGTCGCGTCACGGTGTTGATGGATAGTTTCGAGGGCAAGCGCCTGAACGCCCCGAACGATGTGGTGGTGCACCCAGACGGACAGGTCTGGTTCACCGATCCGGGCTACGGCATTCTCATGAACTATGAGGGGCACACGGCAGCGTTTGAACTGCCGACCTGTGTCTATCGGCTCAATCCAGACACGGGGGAAGCGAAGGTCATGACAGACGAACTCGAAAAGCCGAATGGGCTCTGCTTCTCGCCCGACTATTCCACGCTCTACATCGTTGATACTGGCGCGACCCATAAACTTGGACACCCACGGCATATCCTCGTCTATGATGTGGTGGACAACGCTCGTCTAAAGAACGGTCGGGTGTTTTGCGACATGGCACCGGGGATAGCGGACGGCATACGCTGTGATGTTGACGGCAACGTTTGGTCAAGTGCGGGATGGGCTGGCGAAGGCTATGATGGCGTGCACATCTTCGCTCCTAACGGTGACCGGATTGGAAGGATTCATCTTCCGGAAGTCTGCTCGAACCTGTGCTTCGGCGGCGTCAAACGGAATCGGCTGTTCATGACAGGGAGTCAGTCGATTTACGCTGTGTATGTGGAAACCCAAGGCGCACAAGTGCCGTAAAATGCGATTCAGGATTCAGGATTCAAGATGCAATGGGCGTTCGGAGACGATTTTGCCCACTGAAGTGCGTAAGTCCTAATGTAAAAAAAGGAGGGTGCGGGGCATGTTTCAAATTTCTGAAAAAATATGTTGACACTGTTGAGATAATGCGTAATGCGTAATGCGTAAGTGAAATCCTTTACGCATTACGCATTACGGATGACTTGCTTGAAGTGTCAACTGTTTTCTGAAACATGCCGGTTTTCACCGCGATTTTTCTATCATGGCTGGCACATTAGATGGAGTTCGAGTTTTGGACATGTCGCGGCATTTAGCGGGGCCTTACTGCGCCATGATGCTGGGAGATTTAGGCGCGGAGGTCATCAAGGTTGAACGTCCCCCCCTGCTTGCGGGAGGGACGGGAGGAGGCGATGAAACGCGCCAGTGGGGACCTCCGTTTGTCGGCGGCGAGTCGGCTTATTACCTCTGCTGCAACCGCAACAAGAAAAGCCTCACGCTCAACCTCAAGCACGAACGGGGAGTCGCCATCGCACGCGAGCTGGCGCGAAACAGCGATGTGTTGATTGAAAACTTTCGTGTCCCGACGGATCGGGATGAACTAGGTCTTGGCTACGCCGATCTCAAGGGGTTCAACTCGCGCTTGATTTACTGCTCGATTAGCGGCTTCGGACACACAGGCCCGGACCGCAATTTGGGTAGCTATGACTTTCTGATTCAGGGGCGTGGGGGCTTTATGTCCATCACCGGCGAGCGCAACGGTCCGCCCATGAAGGTTGGGGTCGCCATTGTGGATGTCGCCACCGCGCTGTTCGCCAGCAACGCTATCCTTGCCGCGCTGTTCGCCCGCGAGCGCACGGGCGTTGGACAGCATCTCGACATCGCCCTGTTCGATTCGCAGATTGCACTGCTGGCGAACATCGGTAGCAACCACCTCTGTTCGGGCGAAGTGCCACAACGCTGGGGCAACGCGCATGCCAGCATTGTGCCGTATCAGGCGTTTCAGGCGGCGGATGATTATCTCATCCTCGCCATCGGCAACGATGGGCAGTGGGAGCGGTTCTGTGAGGCAGCGGGCGTGAGCGCATGGGCAAAGGATGCCCGCTTTGCGACCAATCCACAGCGTGTGGCACATCGTGATGCCTTAATTCCCCTCTTGGAGGATTTGCTGCGTCAAAAGACCGTCGCCGAATGGTTGCAACGCTGCGACGCCGCCGATGTGCCTGCCGGACCAGTCAACACGATTGACAAAGTTTTCGCGGACCCGCAGACGCTTGCGCGAGGGATGCTGGTGGAGATACCGCACCCAACGGCAGGAACCGTTCGGCTGGCGGGCACACCGCTCAACCTCTCAACGACGCCGGCTCAGATGCGTCTGCCGCCGCCGTTGCTAGGGGAGCACACCGACGAAATTCTCACCCAGATGCTTGGGCTGGATGAAGCCACCATCGCGGAACTGCGCCGAGAGGGTGTGGTTTAGTGCCTGATAGTTACAGATAAAGGCATTCCTTGGTGCCGTGCCAGCACAGAAAATAGTTGACAGTTTACGAGGAAGGCTGGAAGGGTGGAAGGAAAGGGAGGGAGGGATGGAAGAATGGAAGGATGGAAGGATGGAAGGAAGGGATTCATTTCACGTTTCACGTTTCACGTTTCACATTTCACGAATCACGCAACACGTATGAAAGGAGAATTGACGATGCGTTTTCACTATCTGCCATGGTTCTACTGGTTCTTCGTTGGGCTGATGGCGATTGGCTGTGGCGATAATACAACCGTAGATATGAAGGATGAATCCACAGCAGAAATCACAACCTCAGAAAATGGAGGAAAAATATCGGGGCGTGTATTGCCCCCGGGGGTGAGTCCTTTGATTATTGTGTTGCGAAATGGGGTTGAATTCGCCAGCACGACCGCAGACAAAGAAGGTCAGTATATCATCCCCAACCTTCCCCCGGGAGAATATAGCCTGCTGGTGATAGCGACCGGCTTTTTTACCGATATTTCGATCGATAACCTTGAATTGAAAAAAGGGGAAGTGCGTGAGGCAAGTTTGGTCATCTTACGGGCTCAAGCGGAGGCTGCGATATTGCTTGGGGAAGTGATTGAGAAATCAAATGGTCAAGCCCTGCCAGATGCAGAGATCCAAATTGAATGTTCGACGGGGGTCTGCGCCCCATTGAGTGCGATATCCGGTCCAGACGGGAGCTTCTCAATCGAGTTCTGGTCGAGCTTAGGCGCAAACGTCAATGTACGGAAACTCGGCTACCGAACACAGCCAATCCAGGTGCAAGCCTTGAACCCACGTCAGAAATTCAACCTGGGAAAAATTCAGTTGGAGCGTTTGGAACAATGAAAAAAGAAAGCCTTACGCTGAAAATCAGCGAAGCGAAAGGGAAGAATGGAAGAATGGAAGGATGGAAGGATGGGTACCCAATCTTCCATCCTTTCGTTCCTTACGTTTTACGTTTCACGCATCACGTTTCACGCATCACGTTTCACATTTCACGTTTCACATTGTCCATGTTTGTTGTGATACTCATCGTTTCAGGCATTCCGTCCTCCGGATGCGCCGAAAGCCCATCAGACGAATTTCTACCCGAAGGGGTTAAACATAGTGTTCCACTGGATGAGATTCAATCCGGTGGCCCGCCCAAAGACGGCATCCCCGCTCTGACGAATCCCAAACTCCTGACCGCCCAGGCAGGAGATGGATACTTGCGCAATGATGACATCGTGATCGGCGTGATGTTCAATGGGGAGAGCCGTGCCTATCCCATTCGCATTCTAAACTGGCATGAGATTGCCAATGATCGGGTTGGTGGGATGGACATTCTCGTTTCCTACTGTCCGCTGTGTGGCACCGGCATTGTGTTTGACCCGCAAATTAATGGAAAATCGCACACGTTCGGCGTGTCAGGGTTGCTGTATAATAGTGACCTGCTGATGTACGAGCGAGGAACGAAGGCGTCGAGTTTGTGGGCGCAACTCCTGGGTGAAGCCGTTGTGGGACCGCTGACCGGAACCAAGTTGAAGGTTCTGCCCTCCGTCCAAACGACATGGGCGGAATGGAAGGGGCAGCACCTCGATACAAAAGTGTTAGACGTGAACACAGGCTACTCGCGGGATTACGGGAGAAACCCTTATCTCGGCTACGATAAGGAATCAGGCACTTACTTCCCTGTCAGCCATAAAGACAATCGCCTGTTTGTGAAGGAATGGGTTTACGGCATCACGATTCAAGATTCCCCAAGGGTGTACAAGATTGAATCCCTGAAAGCCAAAGGTGTGCTGAATGATTCGCTTGGGGGCGTCAATCTTGTCTTAATCACTGACAATACCTCCGGCAGTGTGCGCGCCTATCAGCGCGGTAACCATACATTCACAGGCACCGCGGCAAGCCTCCGCGATGAATCGAATCTTCAGTGGAAAATCACCGAGGACGCGCTCACCCATCCAAAAACGAATGAACGATTGGAGCGTGTCCCCGGCGTGCATGCGTTTTGGTTTGGATGGGTTGCGTTTTACCCGGGGACAGAATTATTTCAGTGATTAACCTATCTGATGATCAACCACACATCGCCGCTAACGGCCGATCCAGCGGAGATTAAGCCGTCTTTCCACCTTGGACGTCTTTCCAACTTGACAGTCACCGCCGAGTATGCTAAACTACCTGACGATTGTGATTGTGGAAGCGAAGCGCGGTTTTCTCTACAACCCGCTACGCAGCATCTCACAAAACTTCTAATCTGAAGGAGGGAGAACAGATGCCAATTCTTGGGAATGAATACACCGATTCAAAACCCCAGCCGCTGTCGAAGGAATACCTGGAAGATGAAAAATGGGCTGACGAACATATGAGCGAACTCTTGGAGAAATACCCGAATCAGTGGGTGGCTGTGGTCAACAAGGAGGTGGTCTGTGTGGGGAAGAATTTGGCAGAAGTGGAAGAGGTGGCTCGTCAGAAAGCTGATGACCGAACCTCATTCTGCTTTTTTGCATGGAAGACGTTTTGGTACCGCGGTTCAACTGGAGTGAGCGATTTCCACGCGAATCTCGCCTACGTTCTCTTTCGCCCTTAACCCCCTTCCATCAGACCCTACAACGCCCCCGGCAATGTTCGTCATTCAGCGTTTTCTATATTCCATCTGTGATAGAACCTTCCCCTAAAAAAGTCGAATAACAGGACGATCCAACTATGAATCATTACGTTTCACGCTTCACGTTTCACGCTTCACGTTTCACGCTTTACCTTCTCATCCTCGCTTTTTCCGGCTTCAGCGTCAATGCCCAACAACCCGGATCGCCCCTCTGGCACTATCAGCAGGCAGAGACTTTGACGGATGGACAACGCTTTGATGAGGCATTGCGCGAATATCAGGAGGTTCTTAAGCAGAACCCGAACTTTGCGGAAGCCCACAGCGGAATCGGGTACGTCTATTGGAAAACGGGTCGAACAGACGAGGCAGTCGAAGCCTTTCAAAGAGCTCTTGCCCTCAACAACCGCATTCTGAAAGCGCATGCGGCGATGGGAACCATCCTCTCGGAACACGGACTATATTCGGAAGCCATTTCGCATTATGAGATGGCAATTGACATCAATCCGAAGCTCGGTTGGTTGCACTCGAATTTAGCGAACCTCCTGTGGGGGCAGGGGCGAGGATCGGAGGCGGTTGACCATTATCGGCGGGCGATTGAATTAGACCCCGATTTGCCCCAGGCACATCTCGGATTGGGGAATATCTACCTCACGCAGTTTCAGTTTTCACTGGCGTTAGAAGCCTATACGCGCGCGATTGCGCTGGATTCGCGACTGTACGAAGCGTACTCTAACCGGGGAGTCATCTACTCAAAACAGGGAGAGTATGAGAACGCAATCGCTGACTTTCTACTGGCGTTAAAAATTGCTCCGAATTTCAATCCCGCCCGTTTTGAACTCGGTTTCGCGTATCAGCAACAAGGCGAATACGAGCGCGCCGTCAGCGAATACGAGAAGATTTTGCCGGAAATCGCTGATGACCTGGGACTGCATCATAATCTCTCCCGTTGCTATGCCCGTCTCGGCAGAGTTGAGGAGGCGAAGCGAGAGCGAGAGATTGCACAACGCCTCCGAAAACTGAATGAGGCTGTCGATGCCGCTCAACAAAAAATCCGAGAAAACCCTGATGTCCCAGGTGGCTACATGGAACTGGCGAAAATCTATTCCGAAAATAACCAGCCAGCAAAAGCGTTTGAGCTGTATAAAGCAGCACTCCTGAAAGATTCTCACCTGATGGATGCTTACGATGAAATTGCGACACTCTATATTCAACACAACCAGCATGAAGAAGCGATCGCGGTCTATGAGACTGCCGTTGGTGTAGAATCGGGGTATATTCGCGGGCATCTGATGCTCGGCTTGCTCTATCGTCAGGGCGGTCAACCGACGAAATCGGCGGAGCATCTGCAAACCGCACGAGCACTCGCCCAAAAAGCCGTTGAAGCCGCGCCGAATGTTGAAAATCTGGATACGCTGGCATCCGTCTATTATGCCATGCGGGACTATGTTCAAGCGGAGGCGATGCTCCAAAAGGCACTTGAGTTGGCACCGGACAATTCCCTCATCCGAAGCCATTTAGACCAGATTCGTCAAGCGAAACAACGGAAGGAGTAATTATGCTATGGACCACGACCAACTGAGTAAAACCATCTTGACCGCATTCTTTGGAGAGTTCATTGAGCTCTTTCAGAAAGCACTGGTGCAGGCAATTCATGTCGATACCACCCAATTTTTAGATAAAGAGACCTTTACAGACCTCCCGTTGGGAGAAAAAAAGATCCTCGATGTGGTCGCAAAGATGGAGACCGTTTCCGGCAATCCGCCTGTAATTTTGATTCACATTGAAATCGAGTCAGGGTATCCCACGGACTTCTCCGAGCGGATGTTCAATTACTACACTGTCTTGCGGTTACGTCATCATTTGCTGATTATCTCCATTGTGGTGTATCTGGAAAAGAGTGGAGAGGGACTCTGGCGGGAAACCCATCGGGAAGCTCCGCTGGGAAAACAGAGTGTCCTCTTCGATTATGACGCCATTGGCTTGCCCGGCCTTGATGCAGCGACATATCTGGCAACGGGCAATCCACTTGCCTTTGCCTTTGCCGCCCAGATGAAGCGCGGTGGTTGGTCAAAAGGGCGGTTGAAGTATGAATGCTTGTCTCGCATTGTTCGTTGTCAAGTGAATGAAGCCAGGCGATCCCTGTTGATTAACTGGGTACAAACCTACCTGGCACTTTCGGAGACAGAACAACAGGAGTTTGAAGTGCTAGTGACAGCAAGTCCATTGACGGAGGAGGTGAGAACCATGTTACTTACGTATGAAGGAAAGGTACTTCAAAGAGGGATGCGGCAAGCGAAACAGCAGACGCTGCTTGATCTGTTACAGACTAAATTCGGTCAGTTGCCCGCTGAAATTCCTCAACGGGTGATTGCTATGGAGCAGATCGAGGAATTGGATCAATTGCTCCGACAGATCATCACTGCCAATTCCCTGGACGAGATGGGGTTAAATCATTATGCCAACAGAGGAAATGAAGATAGGGAAACTCAGAGATCGGAAAATTAGGAAACGGGGACAGCGAAGCGCAGGGGCGGAAGGGAAGGAAGGAAGGGAAGAATCTAACGTTTCCTTCCTTTCCCTCCTTTCTCGCCACTTCCTTTCTTTTTTTGCGATAGGTTTGATCATCCTGAATGGGGCAGCACGCGCCGAGAGCAGGCTCGAATTCACCCCTGTCACCGAACAAGCGGGCATCCAGTTTCGGCATGTCGATGGCAGGAGTGGCAGGCGATATTTCATGGAAACGGTCGGATCGGGCGTTGCGTTTTTCGACTACGATGGGGATGGCTTTCTCGACATCTATCTCGTCAACGGCGCTGACCTCCCCGGCTTTACCTCCCCGACCCCGCCGACCAATGCCCTCTATCGCAACAATGGAGATGGCACGTTTGCCGATGTGACTGAAAAGGCAGGCGTTGGCGACACGGGCTATGGCGCGGGGTGTGCTGTCAGTGACTACGATAACGACGGCGACCTGGATTTGTATGTGACGAATTTTGGACCGAACGTCCTCTATCGCAACAATGGCGACGGCACATTCACGGACGTAACGCAAAGCGCAGGTGTTGGAGAGGCGCGCTGGAGCCTCGGCTGCGCCTTTGCAGATTATGATAACGATGGTTTTGTAGACCTCTATGTTGCCAACTATATCGACTTCCACTACGAAGAACACACGGATTGTAGCCAGAAGGGTGTGCCGACCTATTGCCCCCCCGAAAGTTTCCGCGGAGCGCCGGACACCTTGTACCACAACAATGGAGATGGGACATTTACTGATGTCACCAAAGCAGCGGGAGTCTACAACGAAAATGGAAAAGGCATGGGCGTCGTTTTCGGGGATTACGATAACGATGGCTTCGTCGATTGCTATGTGGGCAACGATGCAGGCGAGAATTTCCTCTATCATAACGAGGGGAACGGCGCATTTACGAACGTTGGCTGGATAGCGGGCGTGGAGGCGGACGAAAACGGGAATGTCCAGGGAACCATGGGGGTCGATTTCGGGGATTATGATAACGATGGGCTTTTAGACCTGGTCGCGCTCAACTTCCAGAACCAACCGAACGCTATCTATCATAACGATGGCGACGGTTTTTTTAAAGATGTGTCGCTCCCCGCTGGCATGAGGTACAGCATCCCTTACGTCGGCTGGGGCACAGATTTTTTCGACGCTGACAACGATGGATACAAGGATATCTTCGTCGCTAACGGGCACTTGCAGGATTTAGTCGAACAGTACGACGATACGACCACTTACGCCCAGCGCAATCAACTCTTGGTCAATAATGGAAATGGCACCTTTGTGGATAGGTCGGCGCAATCGGGTGTGGGGTTGGGGTTGCTCAAGGTCAGTCGTGGGCTTGCCACCGGAGACTACGATAACGATGGCGACCTCGACCTCCTGATTAGCAACGCCAACGACACGCCAGACCTGCTTCGTAACGACGGAGGGAACCAAGGCAATTGGCTCATCATCCGAACCATCGGGACGGTGAGCAATCGGGCAGGGAGCGGTGCCAGAGCGACGGTTAAAGCGGGCGACCTCACCCAGATGGATGAGGTGAGAAGCGGGTCCGGCTATCTCTCGCAAAATGACCTGCGACTCCATTTTGGGCTTGGGGAACGAAAGCAGATTGATTCAATTGAGGTGAGATGGCCAAGCGGCACCATTGACACTATCCGCAACATTCCCCCCAATCAGATCATTACTGTTAAGGAGGGGGCTGGTTTGTTGGATGGACATCATTAAAAATGATAGCCACTCAATAATCAATTCCAATTCAACAAATATTCCATACCGCTCACGACAGCAATCGCGGTGATGACGTCGTTGGGTCAGACGATCAAAGCATTCACGCCGCACTGGGTTCCATGCCCACAAGCGGAGCGGTTCAAGAAGCAGTCGGCATAGAGAAAGTCCCGATGCTGTTGAAACGCGGAGCGGTTCTTACAGGATCGTGGATTCACGGTTTCGTAAGGTCTCGAAGCGAGACCAACGAAACCGGAACCCGTCACTGTCTGATGAGGGTGGCGGGTTCCGGTGTTGTCGTCCCCGTTTCGGGGACTTACAACACTGTGAATCCCGCAAAGCAGGACTTTTTTTGTTGTACCGAGATTGTTACCGTGCTATAATTGCGCAAAAGGGAACCAGAGCAGGGTCATTCTCTCGTCGCTACCGCTTCACGATGATTCTGCATCAAGAAGCACAGAAAGCCGAGAAATCACCCCAACGTTTCAAAATTGACCCCGGTGCCAAGACGACAGGTTTGGCAGGGGTCGAAAGGAATGAAAATGAACAGCTATCAATCACCATCATCAGCAGAGTCTGAGCCGATCTCTCAGTCTTACCGCGCCTCGGCCTTTGCTGACGCTTTGCCCGAGCTTGCGGCTCCCGGGGCCACGCCAGAGCGGTTGGCCCACTTGGAGGAGCACGGTTTCGTCATCATCACCGACTTTGTCGACAACCCATGCATCCCCATTCTCCGCGAGGCGGGCCGCCGTGTGACCGAGGCGTGCTCACCCGACCATGGCGGAAGCCTTATCGACTGCTCGAAGGGCTACGTGCACCGCACGGGAGACGATGAGCCGTGGGCGATCCGGGGCCTCATCCATCCCGCTTTCGGGGAGCCCAGCTTTGCCGAGTTCCACGGCTCTGAAGCTTTTCTAAGCTTCGTCCACTCCTGGTGTCACGGGCTCCAGCCTGAGGATATGGTCATGAGTTCAATGCTGCTGTGGTGCAATCCCCGGCGGCGCGAGAACAAGCTCGGTTGGCACCGAGACGTGACGTGGTGGGGCACCGGCAAGCCCTACTTCGCGCAACGGGAGGTCCGAGGGGAGGGCCCTGAGGCTTACTCCGAGGAGATCGAAAAAAGCCGCTGGGAAGAAATCCGCGCAAAAAACGCGAAGGCTATCACTGAGCGGAACGGAGTGAGTATGTTCGTGGCGCTCGTCGACGACGAGTGCCACGAGCTCATGCCTGGTAGCCACAATCGATGGCGCACCCCGTTTGAGCATGACGTACTCCTCCCGCAAGCGATGAAGGACCAAGGGGTACCGTACACACCCAGTTGGAACGGCGTGGCCCCGTTGCCAAACCAGGTCGCGATCAGGCTCAAGGCCGGGGAAGCCCTCATCCGCAATGGGGCCACCATTCACACGGGGCATACCGTCCCGGATCGCGAGCGCAACACGTTGTCAATCGGTTGGTCGAAGTGGTCGGGCCCGTTCACCGAGGAGCCTCAGGTGGCGGACGTGCGACACGCGTGGCAGCTTTCTCCCGCTGTGCGAGCCGCTTTGCCACACGAGTGGATGAAGACCGCGTGGGACCGTTGGGCCGAAACACAGAAGCTGGGGGATACGCTCGAGGACCGGTATTCGGGTTTTGACATCAGGCGCATCAAAGCTGGGGAGGTCGTCGTATAGCCATCGATTCACCCCATGAGAGAACACAGTCAGAATCTACAGCAGATATAGACCCGCCTCTCTCACGGGGTGAATATCCCCGTGTAGCTTGTCTAAGTGGTCTGTTTCTTAATTCCGTATCGGGTTTTATCCTTCCGAAGGTTTCAAACCTTCGGAAGGTTCGTTGAACCGAAACCCTCGTCGAATTTAAGAAATGAACGATTACTCACAGCAACTTTAAGAATTCGTCTACATCCAATCGTGCTTGCTTCAAAATGTGAGCCAATGTAGAGCGCTTGACAGGACGATGCGCTGGCACCGTGATCTTGAGCACTTCGTTACCCACTCGTTTCTGCAATCGAATGTGACTACCGCGTTGACGTACTACAGTCCATCCGTCTCTCTGCAAGGCCCTGATAATTTGGGTGCGTCAGCGGGGCAGGCTGGGGACTTTGCTCACAATTCAATCTCCTGTACCAGCGCATTTTCTTCCATTACCAGGTCATCTTCCACAGGCTCAAGATATAATTCAATTGCTTCCTGGATATTTTTCAAGGATTCTTCCACCGTTTCCCCTTCGCTGATACAACCCGGCAAGGAAGGCACGTAAACAGTGTATCCTCCTTCATCGCTCGCTTCGAGAACAACTTTGAAACGCATCGTATCTCTCCTTATGGACTGGACTATCTTGCCAATACCAACGTTGCCGACCATTACAATAGCAATACACCCTCTAACGAAAAAGTTCAGTTGTCCCGATCGAAGATCGGGACGAGCACGGCGGGGAGTTTGCCGAAACACGCCCGATAAACCAAAACCCGTCGCCAACCCAAAAACATTGATAAAACCACAGCTCCCGGCCGTCAACTGCAACGATTTGTTATGCGGCACTCGCGTTCAGTTCCGCAGCAGGTGCATCTGTCAGTTAAGTTCTTGGACATCTGCGTTGCCATCTTTGTGAATAACTACCGTTTTCTTTTTTCCGGTCAAATCGAATTCTTGCGTGCCGATCTGTAACTTAGTTCCAGCATTGAGCAGTTCGAGTGAATATCCCTCGAATGTCATCGTGTTCACTCTGTTATTGTAGGAATTCGTGAACGTTTTACCGAACGCCGTAACAGTGATTATCGATCTTCCGGAACCGGCGACGGTAAGCGAGCCACTGGCACCGCCACCGGTTTGACCTTCTGGCAGAACCACCGGGACGCCCTCGAAGATCAGCGTTACGCGGTCCATGTCGATTACGGCTTTGTCGTTTTGCGACTCGAACGCAAACTGCCAATTCTGGGGGTCACCGCAACCGCTAGACGCGAGTGCGGCTAAGGCGAGGGGCACAAGAAAAAGTACGTTGTTTATTTTGGTGGTGCTTGTCATCTCAGTTCACCTCTTGGAAGTTGTGCCGTATAACTTATAATTAGACTGCAAAAATGCAGTCCAATCCCGTAATAACCGAAAAACACGGCATTTTTGCCGTTTTTCCTTTGACACAAAAAACAGAATCGAGTAAAATACAGTCACTCATTTATCTAGGGCGTGTTGACGAACTCGGGCAAATGCGCTCGTAGCCCAAGTTTCTAACTTGGTGCCTCGTCCCCAACCAAGATAGAATCTTGGGCTACAGTTGGATTGCGAAACAGTTCGTCAACACGCCCTAGTAGGCCCAGAAAGTCAGGACGATGGTTGCTCGTTCATCATCTCTCCGAACACCTTTAGACCGACACGAGTGACTGGTTCTTAACGGAAAGAATAACACAATCAGGCAAAAATATCAAAACAAAGTTTTCAGGAGAAAGGAGACCCCATGCCATCCAAAATAATAGGCTATGCGACCGCGCAAGCCACCCAAGCGTTTGCGGACCGGAGGCGAGCGCGTCATCCGTCCTTTGAGCCGGGGGCTTATCGCCCCCTCACCGGGACAGATTTGATAACGTCTAAAATCGGCTACGGCACCTACCGCGTTCACGATCAATCCGATGCGCATGTCGAGACGCTCAAAGCGGCGATCGAATCGGGTTGTAATCTCATCGACACCTCGAGCAACTACACCGATGGAGGCAGCGAAACGCTGATCGGGAATGTCCTGCGGGAGCTGATTGCTGACGGGAAGATTCAGCGGGAGGAGATGATCGTGGTCTCCAAAGTCGGCTACATGCAAGGGCAGAATCTGGACGAAGCGATGCGGCGAGAACGCGCAGGAACGCCATGGCAAGAGGTCGTCAAATATATGGACGGCTGTTGGCATTGCCTCCATCCCGATTTCCTGACCGACCAGTGGACTCGCAGCGCCGATCGGTTAGGTTTGGAAACGATCGATGTTTACTTGCTGCACAACGCGGAGTATTTCCTCTCCGATGCCCACCACCGAACCCCGCGGGGTGCTCTCAACACGATTCGTGACACGTTCTATGAGCGCATCTACCGCGCCTTTATGCAGATGGAGCGGTTCGTGCGCGATGGCAAGATTCGCTACTACGGCATCTCGTCTAACACATTCCCCACTCCTAAGACAGACTTCGAGCATGTTTCACTCAATCGCATTTACGATGCCGCTTCCAAAGCCGCGGAGACGGTGCATGGTGCTCACCGAGCAAGCGGGTTCGGCGAGAGCCTCACTCGCCCGCATCATTTCAAGGTGATTCAACTCCCGTATAATCTGCTCGAAGGTGGGGCGTTGACGGAGGTCAATAACGGGAGCGACGGAAAAGGGGTGACAGTGCTTGAGGCGGCGGTGGCACTTGGGATTGGTGTCCTCGTGAATCGTCCACTCAATGCCGTTAAGAATAATCGGATGAGCCGTCTGGCGCAGTATCCTTATGACCCCAACCTCGACTACCAGCAAGCGGTTTCCACAGCGGCGGATACGCTTGATGAAATCGAATCCATGTTAAGGAGAGCCCTGGAGAATTGGGGCATTTTTTCCCAAGTGGAGGAGGCAGTCAACTTAGATCTCTTTTATGACATTGCACCCAAGCTTCAGCAGTTTCTCCCGCGCGTCCATAACCGCGAACACTGGGAGCAGATTACACAGCAATACCTTATCCCGCAAATCAACGCCTATTTGCGGCAGACCGCCCAGGCGTGCCCTAATCCGCATCAGGCCGAATGGGCGGAGATGCTCCAAAAGTATGCGGAGGGGTTCAACACACTGTTCACGCTCATAACGGGGCACTTTAACCGTTTGGAGTCGAAGCAGGTCGAAGGGATTCAAGGGGCTGTGGATGGACATCTCTCAGCGGATGAGAAAAAGCTAACGCTCTCCCAAAAGGCATTGAATTTCGTAACTTCATCGTCGGGCGTGTCCGTTGTCCTGAACGGTATGAAACGCCATGAATACGTTGCGGACGCGATGGGAATTATGGGCGTTCCCAATTTCGCGCAACCACTGGCGTTGGTAGAAAGCGTAAAACAGAAAACGTAGGAAGGGTGGGCATGTTTCAAATTTCTTGGAAAATGACTTGACAATTTGCATTTATGGAGAGAATTATGAAAATTACCGACCTCAAAGTGTTTCCAGTTAGGCAATTTGTATACGTCAAGATTATCACCGACGAAGGGCTACACGGCATTGGGGAGGCCTCGTTGAGCGGCAGGTCGTTGGCTGTCGTCGAAGCGTTGGGGCACCTGAAACCGCTCCTGGTCGGTCAGGATGCAACGCGAATCGAGCATATCTGGCAAGACATCTTCCGCGGGACGTTCTGGCGGGGCGGCCCCGTCCTGCAATCCGCGCTCGCTGGAATCGACATCGCGCTCTGGGATTTGGCGGGGAAGGCGCTCGGCGTGCCGACCTATCGATTGCTCGGTGGGGCAACGCGGGACAAGGTTCTGGTCTATCGGCATGTCGGCGGGGGTACGCCTGAACAGTTAATTGAGAACTCGCAACGGCTGTTGGCGGAAGGATGGCGTGTGTTGCGCATCTCGCCAATTGACGGGCTTGAGGGGGGGTTTAATCCGAAACGGGCCATCCTGCGCGGCGTTGAGCATTTCCGCGCCTTGCGAAACGCCATCGGGGAGGAGGTCGAAGTGATCTTTGAGGTGCACACGCGCCTGACACCGACACGCGCAATCGAACTGTGCAACGCGATTGCTGAATATCGTCCCTTCTTCGTTGAAGACCCCATCCGCTCTGAGAATCCTGCGTCGTTCGCAACCCTACGCGCTCATACGCCGGTCCCGATCGGCACGGGTGAGCAACTAACGACAAAATGGGCGTTTCGAGAGCTCATTGAGGGGGAACTGATCGACTATCTGCGCGTGGACATTTGTCACAGCGGGGGCATCACGGAAGGGAAAAAGATCGCGGCCTTGGGCGAGGTGCATTATCAAGAGTTGGCATGCCACTATACGGCAAGTCCCGTCAGCACGGCGGCGATGCTGCACTTGAACCTCTCGGTTCCCAACTGCGCCGTGCAAGAGTACGCTCCATCTTCGGGCTGGATAAACGAGGTGATTCAGCACGACTTGAGGACGGAAGATGGCTACCTCCTGCGCTCAGATGCGCCGGGCTTGGGAATTAATCTGAACGAAGCAGCCGCATCCGCCTATCCGCACGCACCGGGTGAGCCGCCGCATTTGCGACGGGAGGATGGTTCGGTGCAGGATTGGTAACGAAAGATAAACCGAGTTTCTGAGAGAAACTCGGTTTATCTAGTCAAGGTAGACTTAGGGCGTGTTGACGAACTAACCTGCCGATTGAGACGTAGCCTAGCCCCTTGTGGGCGTTTGGAAAACCGTAACGCCCACGAGGGGCTAGACTACGACTGCACTTTCCCGATTTCTTCAACACAGCCTAACACTCGTTTTGAGTTTGTTGGCATCATTTCACTCAACGCGCCCATCCTTTCTGCTTCGCGTTCGGTGAGAGGAACAATCGGACCGACCTGCAACCGCTGTTTGGGTGTGAAGCCAGCCTCCTCGAGGAGCTGAGAGATGAGATCAACGCGGTCAAAGAAACTCTTGCGGCGGAAGCAATCGCTAACCACCAGGATGCGAAGGCGACCGTCCAAGTCGCTCGAAGTAATCGCCATTTTGATGTCACGTTTCTTCCGCATTCGGGCACATAGCCCCTCTTCGATGATACGCCTTACGTCCTCTGCTAAAAAATTGTGTCGATCCATTTGACAAACCTCCCAACAACATCTAAGAACTTCTCCGCCTCGTTTCGCCTATAAGTTTTCCCCGCGTAGCGAATTTCAACATCCCAGATAGATTCAATATAATCAAAGTAAGTTCGCATCTGCTGGTTGGGTTCCAGAGTTTCCTCCAACCCTGCACTCACCAGCAGCGTCCATAAATTGTGCGTCTGAAATTCAGGTGGCAATGTCTTTTCATTGAGGAATTGACAGACCGCCGCTTTCAGCCGGCACTCGACAGCGTACCCTGCCAAATAAACCGCGCTGTGCCAACGCCCATGTTGAAGCAGAAATCGGGCGTCGCTCAACATCCGCCGCGATGCCTCCTCATAAACCGTCTGCTTGGTGCGCCGTCTGTCTCTCCGCGCCATGCTGCCACCTTTTTTCGGGAATTTGAAGCATGCCAAAAATTCTCGCAAAAACAGGAAATTAGGGCATCGTTCCAAAATGCACCCAACGTTCACTCTTCAGCCAATTCACGATAGGTGACAAGCAAAGCGCTCGGGGCCTTCTCAATGGTCACACTGATGCCCGCACACAGCGCTTCCCCTGTCAACGTCTGCTTAACCCCCGTATCTTCAAAGGTGAGTTCGTAACGCGCCTGGGGGTGGAGACCACCCAACTTCAGTCGGGCCGAAAGATAGGGGCTTTCTGAACGCCGAAAGACCAGAAACATCCCCTGCTTCATATCCTCTCGGTGAAACTGATACGCCATCCAGACATCATCGTGGGGGCTGTGTGATGTGAGTGGATAAAAGTCACCATAGAAGAAATGCCGGATGCGTTTATACTCGGCAATCAGACGTTGCGCCTGCTCCAGAGGAAAATCAGGCAGGTAGAGATTCCAACCGAGGACCACCGCGCTGTTCATTGAACTGCGGAATGAATACGGTTCAGGAGGATTACTGCCGGTTCCGCTGCATGGCAAGTAGAAATTCAGTCCGTAGGTGTGGCACTGATAGCCGTTCGGTTCAAAATATCGGTAATCGGTGCGCCAGAGGGGAATGCTCCGTGAGGTCGTTTCCAGGTCAATGCGACGTCCGCCGCTGGCGCAGTTGTCGATAATTAAACCGGGGTGCCGCGCCAAAAGTTCATCCCAGAACGCATACAAACCTTCGACGTAGCGAATTTCAGCCATACCCTGCCGGTCAGAGGCATCCAAAGCACGCCAGTAAGGCAGCGGGTCCATGTTGAAGTCCTGACGATAGATGCTGATGCCTTCGCTTTCAATCATACCTGAAATATGGTCAGTCAACCAACGGCGCACCTCTGGAACCCCCAGATTGAGCAATCCGTTCGGCCGGTCTGGGATTCTGAGCACCCAATCGGGATGCTCCCTGTCTAACCAGGTGCCTTGATGCACTCGTTCCGGTTCAAACCAGAGGAGAAATCCCATCCCCATCTGTTTGACAGCATCCGATACAGGTCTCAAACCGTTAGGGAAGCCGTCCTTTCTGACGAACCAGTTGCCCACTCCGTTCGGCCATCGTCCCTCAAACCAGCCGGCATCAATCCACCAATATTCGGGCTCAAGGCCAAACTCGCGGCAGCGTTCAGCGAGTGCAATCTGGTTATGTTCGGTGGCTTTGTTGAACTCCAGGCCGAGCTGTGGATAGCCGCTAAAGGCAAATGGCCCTGGCAGCAGTTTACCGTCCTGCTGAAGTCTGGTATGATGCGCTAAAATGAAACGCCGGAACAGGTTGTGCCCCCGCATCCGATCGTCGCCCTGCCAAAACAGCAGCAGCATGCGAGGGGTGCGGATTTCCTCGCCTGGATGAAGTTTCAGGTGCGTCAATTCCATCCCGGCTTGCACCCTTAATCCGGTGCCGCCGTCCCGATGAAATGCTGCTGCCCATTGTCCCGACCAGCCGATACCGATCATCACCCCTTCGCCCCCCCGCCTTCCGTACACGGGGGGCTCCCCCCCCTCAGTCCCCCCCGCGGGCAGGGGGGAAGCCCCTTCGATATTGAAGAAGGGAAGGGCGTGGGTGTTGGAAGAACGCCCACCGACCGGTGCCAACCGAATCTCTGTATTCGGTTTCATCACCTCATCAATTGGGGCAAAATCCTGCCGGGACGCCGAACTTCCCAACGCACGATGCAGCACAAACTCCCCGCTTTCACGGCGAGTCAACGTCGTATCCAGTGCATGCACCGCTTCAAGGATAGGTGCCTCGTCTGCCCCCTCGTTTTTGAACGTGACCACCCACTCCACCGCCGGGACATCCGTAAAGACTTCGCAGGTACAACGCACCACAAGCCCGCCAGTCGGGTCTTTGTAGGTCAAGGTCTGCTCGGTTTTTGTCCCCTCTTGCCGTTCCGTTTCTTGATGAAATTCCCAATCCCTGAGAAATTCAGATGAGGGTTTGCCGCCGTAGGTAAACGAAAACGGGGGGAGGACACCGGCTGCGAAATGCGCGGCCACATACGTTTTCACTTGTTCCTGCTCAGAAGCTGTGGGCATACCACTATTTTGATCGTGTTGATGTTCCATTTCCTGACCTCCTCAAATTGTTGATTTATGGCTTGACACGTCTCTTTTTCTCGAACTGACATGTTCTTTACACCACTCGAATTGAGTCAAGGCTTGCCCCGACCTGCTTTATTATGATATAATACCGATGTCTCTTTACGAGGTAGTAAAGAATACGTTGCGATTTGTTTCTTCCAACTCGCATTTGCTTCAGGAGATTTTACCAGATTTAGAGGAAAAGGGCAACTTGAATTATATAGAAAAAATTCGTCTAATACCATATCATATGGTGTTAGACGGAAAAAATTCTGCCTAATTACAAGTTAGGCGTGCGCTTTGGCAGATAATTATGTAAT
>CAZOAL010000032.1:0-90709 GCA_964577695.1 uncultured bacterium
GGGGGCCGGGGGGTTAGGTCTGATAGGCATCCGGTGCTAACTGAAAAACTCGTATTAGGCCGAATAGCACTGACTTAACGAAAAACCAAGCCGGTATGAGCATGGGAGTGTTAGGAGAAGGAAACCCCGTCACCCCTAACCCCCCGATGCCCCTAACCCCCCTAACACCCCGTCACCCTTAACACTATCCACTGGTGACGTGCCTTTGGGCCTTAAGTCAGTGCCATTCGGGCTCGTGACCGAAATTGGCACGGTTTTTGTCCTCAAAATGATGTCCGAAAGTCAGGATTCATCTCGTTTTCGCGTTTTCACCTGGGAGGCTTGCGGCGAGCCCAATTTTTTACGCTTACGGACATCGTGAAACCGGTTTATCAAATATATTTTCACAGAAAAATTCGCGGCGGAAACCTCGCCGTTTACGGCGGGGAGGAAGCCGCCACCTTTTACCTTGATTTGTAATGCTTTTTATGGTACAATTGCGCATTATGAAAAGCATGCTAACACTTAGAATTGATAAAGACTTACATGATTTTCTAAAACATTACGCGAAAGCAAGCCATACGACTGTAACAGGGTTAATTACCCAATACGCTTTCTATCTAAAGAAACGGTCACGAAAACATGGTTTCGATAAACTCAACCCGACGGATAACCACCTATCACTATCGAATCTACCCAACAACCAAACAAAGGCTAAGGTTTGAAAGTAATCTTGAAGCCTGTCGAAATCTTTACAACCCAGCCCTTGACCAACGGAAGGGGGCTTATGAGACAACCGGCAAGGGCTTGACCTATCTTGCCCAAGCGAATCAGATATCAGAAACCTATGGTTGATATATAGGGCGAGTGGATTTTCAGGGCATCGCATAATTCTACAATGTCACGTTCGGATGAGGATACGCTTGTAGCCCAACTTTAACGTTGTCTTAGGTTTCTAAAAGACAACCTAAGTTGGAAAATGAAACGGATGATTGCCAGGAACCAAGATAGAATCTTGGGCTACAGGAAACGTGACATTGTAGTGATAAGTGAAACAATTTAGGACTTACGCAGTTGCGATTGATAATTCAGTGATATTTCGTATTGCGTATTGCGTAGAGAGACCACTACGCAGTACGCAATACGACCAGGTTTTTTCAAACGAAGTGCGTAGGTCCTAACAGTTATCACAATTCAATACGAAGGAGAAATCAACATGTCAGCGCAAGTCTATGATGAAAAACCAGTCCCCGCGTCGAAAGGCGCGATCGTGTTGTTCGATGGGAAGAGCCTGTCAGACTGGACGCATACAAACGCCAGACCCGCCACATGGACATTGGCGGACGGAATGATGGAAGTCAACATTGGTAGCGGCGACATCCAGACGAAGCAGCAGTTCGGTGACTTTGAACTGCACCTTGAGTTCTGGCTGCCACTCATGGCGGACAAGACCAGTCAGGCGCGCGCCAACAGCGGGGTCTTTCTTCAGGGGCGTTATGAGATTCAGGTGCTTGACTCCTACAACAACGAGACCTACGCGAAGGGGGAGTGTGGCGCGATTTACGGCTTAAAATCGCCGGATGTCAACGCTGCCAAACCACCGGAGCACTGGCAGACTTACGACGTCACCTTCCGTGCGGCGCGGTTTGACGCGGGAGGCAAAAAGACAGAGATCGCCAGAGTCACTGTGCTTTGGAATGGTGTTAAGATTCATGACAACGTGGAAATTGGAAAACCAACGGGTGGAGGTACAGAGGAAGGCAAGCTGGGGCTCCTCCGCCTTCAAGACCACGGGAATAAGATCCGCTATCGCAACATCTGGATGGTTCCAAAGGATGTGAAGTAGTGGTGCCATCACAAAACGAGTCTGAACATAAAAAAAGCTCCCACCGGCGAAGCCAGTGGGAGCGTTCGAGCGTGATATCACCCCGCATTCGCGGGGTAAAGAAGCGGATCGAGCATAAGTATAACATACCCCCCGGTAGAATGCAATGAAAAAATTTCTTTTCCCAAAAAGACTTCCGAAGTCTCAAAGACTTCGGAAGTCTAAGAACAACTCCTCACATAACACTTGTCACTATCGACTCGCTCGCCCCTCCAGTTTATCGATCCCTTAATTCCCCTGTCTAACCCGCTTCCATTCAAAACAACGCACCAGGTGATTGGAATCAACCGATTCTAATTCAGGCATTTCCTGTCCACACCGATCCGTTGCAAACCCGCATCGCGGCGCAAATCGGCACCCAGGGGGCATCTGCGTTGGCTCCGGTACAGTGCCTTCGATAGGTGTCAGGCGTTGTGTTGGACTTCCTGTCAATTTTGGGATAGCGTTCAGTAACCCTCTGGTATAGGGATGACAGGGGCTCTCAAACAGCTCGGCGACATTGGCACTCTCCACAATTTGCCCCGCGTACATCACCAAAACGCGGTGCGCCATTTCTGCAATCACCCCGAGGTCATGCGTAATCAGTAACACCGCCATACCCATTTCGTCCTGCAACTTGCGGATTAAATCGAGAATCTGGGCTTGAATGGTGACATCCAATGCGGTGGTGGGTTCGTCAGCAATGAGAATCGATGGGTGGCAGGCAATCGCCATCGCGATCATCACCCGTTGGCACATGCCACCGCTCATCTGATGGGGATAGTTATGCACACGTTCTTGAGGGGATGGAATGCCCACAGCCGCAAGGGCTTCGCTGCTTTTCTGCCATGCTGTCTTTTTGCCCACATGCTGATGACGCTGAATCGCTTCGGCAATCTGGTCGCCCACCGTGAAGACAGGATTCAGCGAAGTCATCGGCTCCTGAAAAATAATCGAGATTTCGTTTCCACGAATTTCGCGCATTTGAGATTCTTTGAGGGTCAGTAAATTCTGCTCCCTTAACCAGATCTCGCCATCAATAATTTGTCCGGCGGGCTGTGGGACGAGACGCAATATCGAAAGCGCGGTCATACTTTTCCCACACCCCGATTCGCCGACAATGCCTAGCGTCTGATGTGCGTCCAACGTGAAACTCACGCCATCGACAGCGGGAACGCGACCGCCATCTGTATCAAAATAGGTTTTCAGATCTTTCACACGAAGAAGCATGGTGTCTCCCTGACTTTGTGAGACGTATTGCGTATTGCGTAAAATGTGAAACGTGAAACGTATTGCGTATTGCGTATTACGTGGTGCTCATTTGCAGCTTTGCATATTTGCTCATTTTAAGCCCGATACCGCCAATCGCTGCCCGCCATAAAACCGCCATCGACAAACAGCACCTGCCCCGTGATGAAATCGGAAGCCGCAGACGCCAGGAAAATCGTTGCGCCTGCCAAATCCTCCGGTTCGCCCCAGCGATAGGCAGGGGTGCGATTCAGCGCCCATTGGTTACGGCTGTCCTCGCGTACAGGTCGTGTGAGCTCCGTTCGGATAAAACCGGGAGCAATCCCATTGACCTGAATGTTATGGACCGCCCATTCAACCGCGAGCAACTTCGTGAGTTGCGTCAACCCGCCCTTCGCCGCTGTGTACGCAACGACGGTGGGAAGCCCGATTGCAGAGGTCAGAGACAGTGTGTTGATAATCTTGCCCCCCTTCTGCTGAATCATCACTTTCCCGCAGGCTTGCGTGAGGAAAAAAGTCCCTTTCAGATTGACATCTGTGACGGCATCCCAGTCCGCCTCGGTGTACTCTTCAGCGGGGCGTCGTGCGTTAATCCCCGCGTTGTTGACGAGGACGTTGATTTTGCCAAACCCATCCATCGTCTGATTCACAATCCGCTCAATATCATCGAGCACCCCGACGTTAGCTTGGATCGGCAGGACCTGCCGCCCACTTTCGTTGGCGATGCGCTGGGCGACCGGTTCGAGCGTTTCGATTTGTCTGCCCACAATGACAAGATCTGAGCCAGCCCCCGCCAGGGCTTCTGCCATCGCTAGGCCAATGCCTCGGCTTGCGCCCGTAACAACGCTGACTTTATCATCCAGACGAAATTTGTTAATCATTCCAATTGCGGATGCTTGCATAGTGAACTCCTTAATGATTTTATGATGATGTTATCAACATAGTTGAAAAAGACCCCCCCTTAACAATTAGGGCTCGACACAAGGGCACACAAAACACCCGTGCTTCATTTTGAAACATACGAAGCGAAAATATTTCCTTGACCAATTCTCACTTGCCCATGCGTCTTCTAGTAAACCTCATCGTGGGTGCCGATATCTACAAGCATGGCATCCCCATTGATGAACCGAAACACAATTCGACAATCATATTCTACAGTAAAAGCCCACAGTCCTTGCAGTTGTCCGCTCAACTTGTGTGTCCTAAGTTCAGGAGTAAATGGATTCGTTGCAAAGGTTCTCAACGCCTGGTGAATTACAGATTTCAGTTGAGGATGACGCTTGGTCATACGTCGATAGGCTCGTTTGAAACTACTGCCCCAAATCAGATTCATCGTCTAAATCCATCAGAAGTTCTTCAACAGTTCCTGTTTGTGTGAGTCCCTGCTGGTGTTCTTCAAGAGTATGGCGAGCATTTGCATCGATTTCAGCCCGCCGTTTTTCGTGGTAGCGTTCCTCTAATAGAGTAATCAGCCATTCTTGATCGGTCAAAGGCATCACTTCAACTATTTCCAGAATTTGCTCGAACGGCTGATTTGCTGTAGACTGCACAAACTTCATCTCCCTTCAGTGGTTTTTTCTTATCTAATTGAGGGCTGGTCATAATTACCGGCCGATAAAGTTGGCTATCACTTTGCCGTGGGAGCGACCTCTGGGTCGCGATGCGATGAATCGAGTCCGGGAGGACTCTCCCACAGAATGATGACCAACCCTCATCTAATTGAGGCTTGGTCATCATTCCCCTGCCGACAATGACGAGCTCTGAGCCAGCCCCCGCCAGGGCTTCTGCCATCGCTAGGCCAATGCCTCGGCTTGCGCCTGTAACAACGCTGACTTTATCATCAAGACGAAACTTGTTAATTATTCCAATTGCGGATGCTTGCATAATACCCTCCTCCTATAAAATCGTCACTTTATCTTATCACATAATGGACTGAACGTCAAATATTGGTTCTCAAAAGAATTTTTCCCTTGACTTTGGTTCTCGTGCGAGATATAATATGCGCGTATGCACGATTACGCATATATTGATACACAAAGGGGAATTGTTCATGCAAAATTTCATTGAAGCTTTCAAGGCGCTCAGCGATCCGACGCGACTCCGAATCGTCCACCTCCTTTTGTCAGCGGATGGAGCTTCGCTTTGCGTCTGTGAACTGGTTGATGCTTTGGAAGAACCACAATATAACGTTTCCAGACATCTGAGAATTTTAAAACATGCAGAGCTGCTGAGTGAAACCAAAGATGGACGGTGGGTTTATTATTCGATACAACAATCGAATGCGCCTTTTTTTGTCCATTTGCATCAAGCAGTTGGCTCAATTTCTCATGACATTTTACAGGCGGATGAACAACGTCTCGGAGACAGACTGGCATTGAGAGAGGATGGTAAATGCATCTTAGGGGTACAGAAAACAGACTTATTAAGTGGAAAGGCAAGTTAATGATTAAGTGGAAAGGCAAGTTAATGATACAAAGGAAACGGGAGATTGTTTCCCTCTTGTTTTCGTCTTTTCTGCTGGCTTTTTATACGGGAATCGGAAACTCGACCCTATTTGCTCACGAACCGATTCATGGGTTAGGCCCTGATATGGTGCCAAGAGGCCAAGTTGGATATGAGATTGAGACAGAAGTTGAACGGGGAGAAGAGGAACGGGAATTGAAGATCGTTCAAGAGCTCCTCTACGGCATTACGCCAGATTTTGCCGTCACTTTGGTAGTCCCCTTTGAAGAAATCAAAGGGGAATCGGCTCAAGGGGGCCACGTTTCAAGAGGGCTAGGGGATGTTGAAATCCGAACGAAGTACCGTTTTTATCGGAAAGACTATTCGGGGGGAACCAACCAACTAGCTGGAATTCTTGGCGTCTCGCTTCCCGTTGCGCAATCGACAGACGATTCGTCCTTGAGTTACCTGGGTGCGTTGACAGGCACAACCAGCGCTGGGCATTGGTATCTTTGGAGCGACCTTCGTTATGAACTGAGGACAGAATCAAAGGGTACAAAAGAAGGGAGCGTTTTCTTCTATGATGTTGCTTTAGGCTGGCGCCCCTATATTGCGGAATACAATCAAGTCGATTTTGCGCCAGTGATAGAGATTAACGGTAAATTAGAATCAAAAGCAATACAAAACGAACAACTTAAAGCGAGTGGACATACTGTTTTTTTCGCCCTGGGTTTCCTGATGAGTTACAAAGCGAGAATGCTCAAAGGCGGAATTCAGTTGCCCCTTTATCAAAATCTGAATAGGAATCAACCATGGCGAGATTTCAACCTCGCTCTAGCCGTTGAAACCCACTTTTAGAAAGGAGAGAATCAAAATGAAAAGATTCATCACAGCCATCGCTTTTCTAAGCATGTGCTTTGCTGATTTCGGCTCCCTATATGCTGAAATCATTCAGGTGCAAATCCCTGTCGATGGGAACTTGTGTGGCTTCTGAGTAGGGGGTATTGATGAACAATACCGACGCCTGGAAGGCGTCCAAAATGTTGACGTCAAGATTAAAGAACGAAGGGTAGACCTGCAATTTAGGGAGGGAAGCACTGTTCCCCTTCAAAAGCTGAAAAAGATCATTGCAGATTACGGATACACCCCTCGTGATCCGATAGTGACGGTTAGAGGGCGTATCAGCTTTCATCAGATAGAAAATACCAAAGTCTTAGCTCTAAAGGGCATAAAGACTTCGGATGTTTTTCTTCTTGCTAACCCTGGGGAAAAATTACCTCCTGAACTTTTGTCAAAGGAGACAAAGGAAAGTCAAAAAGAAGGTGAGAGCTCCCTAGAGGAGATCAGACAAATAGAAAATATCGAACAAAAGGTGCTTGAGATTCAAGGGACGGTCTACGAATCAGAGAAAAAGGATTCACCGCCCGTCCTTTCCATCAAGACCTTTGAAGTCTGGAAAGATAAAAAGCACCAAGTTGAGCGAAGCGAAATCCCGCAAGGCGGGACCGAAGAGCAAAAGGGTGAACCTACCCATGAAACGACTGCTCTTGGGGGTGAAATTGTTTCTCGTCTTTCCTTTGATCCGGAACACCTGCTCAAACAGCAGGATTTTCTTTTGTTAAGCCCTGAACAGGTGCAACAATTGAAAGCGATTCAGGGGGAACTGGATGAGGTTCGTGAAAAGCCGCAAGGCATAATCACGCACTGCGCAGGAGAAATAAACGAAATCATCCAGGGGCAAATCGACTTGACTGAAGCGGATGAGAAAAGAATCCTTCATGAAGTCGAAGAGATTAACGAGGCAGAAGCAGCGTTAAGAATTGCAGCCGTTAAAGCTCATTTGAAGGCATGGAAAGTTCTTACAAAAGAGCAAAGGCGCAAATTGCAAGGCAAATCAGAAGGAGGTAATCATCTTGAATCGAAGTGAAACCTCAACCGTGAACAGGGAGAATTCAAAGACGGAAAGATGTGAGGGGACTCACTATCAATGTGAGTGTCCTTGCTGTGCTTCCGGTTGTCCTCCTTGTGGTTGTTGCGATTGATGACGACCTTGATACAAACCAAAAAGCATCGATAGCAGTGCGCGCCGCTATCGATGCTTTTTTTATATCCAATTTTCTCATGAGGTTGTGCTGGTCTTGCTAGAAATGAGGAAATTGGAATTGCTTTGCATTGAATAACGCTTTACGTCCGGCTTGTCCATGTGCTACAATAAGACATCGCTGTTATTTTTTACCCAATCATCCATTCTACGTCCTTTTTCAGGCTTAACGGAAATCAATCAGAAATCATGAAAATTGCAGTGTTAGTCTCCGGCAGCGGCACCAATTTACAAGCGCTGATCGATCAACTCCACCGGGACCCCACCAGCGGCATTGAGATCGCCGTGGTGATTAGCGATCGCAGAAAAGCCTACGCCCTGACTCGTGCGAAGGGTGCGGGAATCCCCACGTATGTGGTCCGATTAAAAGATTTCCCGGAGCGAAATGGCTTTGATGCAGAAATTTCGCGGCTCATTGAGGGGCACGGTGCGGAGTTAATCGTTTTAGCGGGCTTTCTGAAACTGTTTCAGAAAGAATTTGTGCAAAAGTACCGCCACCGTATCATCAATATCCATCCCGCGCTGCTGCCGGCTTTCCCGGGGGCGCACCCCGTACCGGACGCCCTGGCTTATGGCGTTAAGGTGAGTGGAGTCAGCGTTTTTTTCGTGGATGAGGGGATTGATACTGGCCCCATCATCGCGCAGGTCCCCGTGCCGGTACGCGAAGGGGATGATGAAGCGAGCCTGCACGCCCGAATTCAGGTCGAAGAACATCGACTTTATCCCCAGGTAATCAAGTGGTATGCGGCGGGCAAGCTAGAAATCGTCGGGAGAAAAGTCATTATGAAGGAGTGATGTGAAATGATAGCGGTTTCAACAATGTGGAACGCCATGAAGTGTTCAGATAGCGCAGCCATGATTGACGAACTCAAAGGCTTCGGATTTGACACCATCGAATTGAGCCGGCATCTGACAGTAGAACAACTCGAACAACTCAAACCTTACTTGAAGCAAACAAAGCCCTGTTCTATTCATAACTTCTGCCCCATCCCGCCCGGCATTCCGCAATCGGAGGCCGAGAACGACCCGATTCACTTATCCAGTTTGAATAAAGATGAGCGACTGGAAGCGGTGAAGCGAACCATCCGAACGATGGAGTTGGCGGTAGAGCTCGAGGTGCCGGTTGTCGTGCTTCATCTGGGTGAGGTGGATACTTATGATCGCTCACACCTGATGTATGACCTCTATGCGTATGGCGAAAGGGAATTTGAGGCGTTCAGCAAAAAGGTGGCGGAAGCAACCAGTTGGCGCGAGCGCAAGCAAGCCAAGCACCAAGACGTAGCCATGTTTAGCCTTGACACGTTAAATGAGTTGGCACTGCGTCTGAATCTCTATCTGGCGATCGAAAACCGCCCGCGCTATTATCAAATCCCCAATTTTGATGAAGTGGAATTGTTTTTGGAAACGTTCGAGGGGAGTCATATGCGGTATTGGCACGATGTCGGACACGCCATGCTGCAAGAGCGTATCGGGCTCTGTTGGGCCAAGCGTTGGCTGGAGGCGTACAAAGATCAGCTTATCGGCGTCAACTTGCACGACCTCAAAGACCTTGAGGCATATTATCCCCCCGGCTTTGGGGACCTCAACTTCGAGGAAATTATGGCCCAGATTCCATCCGATGTCCTGAAGGTGTTGGAAGTCCGACATGGACAGGCGGAGGAACTGGAGGAGGCGAGGGAGTTGTGTCTCTCCTTCGTGAATCATGAAGCGTAAAACGTAAAAGTAACCGTTCAGCGGGTTTGGTAGAGGTAGAACATGCTGCCAGCTTGTTTCGGGTATTCGCTGGGAGTTTTGAACAAGCCAGTCCGATTCTCGGACGAGCACGGCATGTTCTACGGTGACCATCTGAACGGTTACACGTAAAAAAGGAAAAGGAGTTCACATGAAAAACCTTGATTTCAGATTGACAGAGCAACAGCTCAATTTCTTTCAGGCTTTCGGTTACCTGAGTTTTCCGGGACTAATGGCAGACCGTAGCGACGAAATCATCAGCGAGTTTGAGGCGGTTTGGGCGAGCCGTGGCGGTGGGCACGACGGCAAGCCACACGACGGGAAAGCCCGCTCCTGCATCGTCCCGTTCATTGACCAGCGCGAGCGGCTCTGTTCGCTGCTGGACGACCCGCGCATCCTGGGGAGCGCGACCAGCCTGCTCGGGGATGACTTCAACTATACGGGCAGCGACGGGAATTACTATGCGGGCAATACCGGCTGGCATTCCGATGGCTGGCATAAGAACCTTTTGTACATCAAACTCGCTTTTTACCTCGACCCCTTAACCCGTGACACGGGTGCCCTCCGCGTGATTCCCGGCAGCCATATCCCTGGTGATCGCTACGCCGAATCGATTCAGGAGCAGGTTCGTCGAAGTCAAGAGCTATGGGGTATGAGTGGTACTGAGGTTCCGGCTGTCGCCCTTGAAACCCAGCCCGGAGATGTCGTGTGCTTCAACCACAACACGAAACATGCTTCGTTTGGTGGCAGTGCTCGCCGGCGAATGTTCACCATCAATCTTTCTCAACGCTATCCTGAAGACCGTTTGGAAGACTTACGCAACTATATCAGCGGTGCAGCCCGATTCTGGATAGACAGGCTCTATAGTGAGACGATGATTCGCACGGCGGGGCCGGAACGGATGCGGCATCTGGAGCAGGTCATGGCTAACGATGGACACCTCGCCGAGCTTGCTCGCCAGGCGAGGGAGAAAATGCCTGAACCATCGCGAGGGTAATTGGGTGAGTAGGTGTTAGGTATTATTTTGCCAATGTCACATTTCACCGTAGCCCAAGATTCTATCTTGGTTTCTTCTCCGTTCCGAGAGCCTTCGGCCTGTGAAATGGCTCAACGGCCAACTTAGAAAGTTGGGCTACAACTGCCTTTTCATCCGAATGTGACATTGGCGAATTACCCCTTCCCAAACCATATCATCAGCGTAATTAAGTTTATCAAGCTATGCGTGATAATAGAAGGGATAAGCGATTTCGTCCGAGTGTACAGCAGTGCCAGGGCAAGTCCAGTGAGAAAAATCGGAATCAAATAGATAATCGTCCCGTGAAGGGCCGCAAAAAGGAGAGCGCTTAACAACAAGCCTTTCGTGTGACCGAATCGATAAGAGAGTGCGGTGTATGCAATCCCTCGAAACAGGATCTCCTCCCCAACAGGAACCAGGATGAGTAAAACGAAGCCGATCAGGAGCATCGACGCATCAACATGCGCTGGCATGCCAATCACTTGTTGTTGCTGTTCCCATTGAATCAGGGCGTCCAATCCCTTTGATGATATTAAACTATTGACCCGCGCCATCCACTGCATCGTGCCTTCTGAAATCAGAACCAAAATCGGGGCGAGCAGCAAAGGGAAAATCCAACTATAGAGTTTTCCGTTCAAGTAGAGACCAACGGCAGCAAGCATCCTTCGATAACGCACGGTGACGCAGTGGAGGCATAGCCAAATCAGGACGTTCCCGACAATCAGTTCGACGCCCCAAAAGTAGGGGATTGGCAGAGAAGATAGCTCCACTTTCTGTGACAATACATCTGTTCCCCCCATCATGCCCATTGCGATATAATGCCCAAGTTCTCGAACCAGGAGGGTAATCAAGATGATGACACATGCGTCTGATGGTTCAAAATAGCCATGTAACCTCGCCGCTGTCTGTTCTTCCGCGTAGACCTTATCGCAACGAGCGCACTTGCGCGACGATGAACGATTATTTCGGTAACAATTGGGGCACATCCAAACCAGTTCAGGCTCGCGCTTCCAAAAGTAGAGCGGGAAAAAAGCCCCTGGGACCAGGAGGGTGCCAAACACCCAAAACACAGATTGCTGTCGAAGCTTTATATCGTTGTAAATCCAAAGCGCAAGTCCGCCATGTATAAACCCGAGAAGGATGACTCCGTATATATCTTGCAGTAACAAATTACACTTCCTTCACGCACTAATTTGGATGGGATGGTAACACAGCCAAAGCCCCTTGTCAATGCTGAAAATAAGGACGTTTTATTGAGAAACTCGGTTTCTGGATAAATCTCCGTTTTTGTTAGACAGACGGTGAACCCGATTGGTTCATACGAGTTTTTCGCTTAGACTTCCGAAGTTTGACACCAAACCGATGCAGGACAGTTCCTTCAAGGGTTCGCATGGTCTGGGGTGACCTCGTCTTAAAAAACTTCGGAAGTCTGGGTCTCACTTTTGCTTATAACCGAAAAGGTCGTATGGTTCAATCAGTTTATGAATACGAAAGAAATTCTGAGAAAAATTCGCCGGATTGAAATCTCTACCAATCGCCTCGTCAACCATATCTTTGCTGGGGAATACGAAAGCGTGTTCAAGGGCAGAGGCATTGAGTTTGACGAGGTCCGTGAGTATCAGCCCGGCGATGAAATCCGCACGATTGACTGGAATGTAACCGCGCGGATGGGGCAACCGTATATTAAAAAATATGTCGAGGAACGCGAGTTGGTGATGATGTTGCTTGTCGATACCAGCGCGTCCGCTGACTTCGGAACACAGGAGCAGACGAAGGCGGAGATTGCGGCGGAAATTTCTGCGCTGCTCGCTTTTTCTGCCATCAAAAACAACGATAAGGTGGGATTGATTTGCTTTACGAATGAGGTGGAGTTGTTTATTCCGCCACACAAAGGCAAAAAACACGTCCTCCGTGTCATCAGAGAAATTCTCTATTTTGAGCCGCATCAACGGACGACGAACATCAATAATCGGCGAAAGACTAATATCAACACCGCACTCGAATATGTTAATCGTGTGCTTCGGCACCGGAGCGTCGTCTTCCTGATTTCCGATTTCGGTGGTGAGGCGTGTAAAAAGCAGTTGCAGATAACGAGCAAGAGACATGACCTCATCCCAATTTTCCTCCTAGATCCCCGTGAAGTGGAGTTTCCCAATGTAGGACTCATCCAACTTGAAGATGCGGAAACAGGGGAAGTGATCATTCTCGATACACGTTCCCAATCGACACGAGAACAATACAGCCACAGGAGCCAATGCGCCATCCAAGAGCTCAACAAATGTTTCCAATCACACAAAATCGATAGCATTAAAATTTCGATTGATCAATCTTACGTTGAACCGTTGATCCGTTTTTTCCACCGACGCGCAGCACGCGGGTCATTTTGAGGAGAATGGTAAGCATTTGATTTTGAGGCATATTTCTTGGAAAATGACTTGACACTTTAGATTCAAGATTCAGGATTCAAGATTCAGGATTCAATTGCATCGTGCATCTTGAATCTTGTATCTATGACTGAAGTGTAAACCGTTTTCTGAAACATGCCCGTCTTAAGGAGCATTGGATTGTATGAGCTTGGAACAAAAGCGCAAACGCCTTCGTGCGGAAGTCATCCGCCGGCGCGATCATATTCCCCCGGATGTGAGAGCTGAATTGAGTCGGCAGATTATCACCCGTGTGGTCAATTGGATTGAGAAGAACCCGGCCACAACTGTTATGCTTTACCTCAGCATGCGGAGTGAGGTAGAGACGGATGAATTGCTCGATTATCTATTGGCTCACTCGAAGATTGTGCTTGCCCCTGTCGTCGATCTGAAACAGTGTACCCTCACCCCACACCGGATTACGAATCCGCGAGCGGAACTCGTTCTCCATCCTTACGGCATGCGCGAGCCAAATCGAGAGACCTGTCCAGCGTTTCCAGTGGAGCAGATCGACCTGATTCTTGTCCCCGGTGCCGCTTTCGATCCAAAAGGCTACCGCATCGGATACGGCGGGGGGTTCTATGACCGATTCCTCCCACAGTGCCCCCAGGCGGTTTGGATGGGATTGGCTTATCAAACGCAGATGATTGCGGATATATTCCCTCAAGCGTGGGACATCCCTTTACACCACATCATCACTGAGAACGGTGACGTGAGGCGTGAAACGTAAACAGGACTTACGCAACTGATGTTGAAAACGATGGCCCCGCCTGCATCTTGAATCCTGAATCCTGATGTCAGATTCAAGGTTTCGACAGGCTCAACCCGGCGGATGCAGGATTCAGGCTGAAAATTTGCTGAAATGCGTAAGTCCTAATATCATAGACAAGAAAGGAAATTGACGATGCCTTCCAAATACAAAGTGCTGATAACTGATTGCGGATGGCCCTCCATCGAACCCGAGCGGAGTGTCTTCGCCAAGATAGACGCGGAATTAATTGTTCCTGAGACAGAAGCAGAGGATGAACTCATCGCTTTAGCTCCCCATGCCGATGGCATCCTCACCAATTGGTTGCAAACGACCACCGGTGTCATCAAGGCAGCTCAAGCGTGTAAAGTCATTGCGCGTTATGGGGTCGGCGTTGATAACATTGATGTGAAGACGGCAACGGCGCTGGGAATTATTGTTGCCAATGTTCCCGCTTACTGCATTGATGAAGTTTCCGACCACGCAATGGCGCTGCTGTTGGCGTGCGCCCGGAAGATTCCCATTTTAGATCGGCATGTCAAAAAGAGAAATTGGAGTCGAGATGTGGGCCCACCAATGCACCGAATCCGCGGGCAAAAGTTAGGTATCATTGGGCTCGGCAAAATCGGGAAAGCGGTTGCGCTCAAAGCCAAAGCCTTCGGACTAGAGGTCATTGTTTTCGACGCCTACATTTCCCAACAGACCGCCCAGGCGCACGGGGTGAGGCAGGTCGATCTCCCCGAGTTGCTGGCACAATCCGATTTCATCACGATTCACGCGCCGCTGACAACCGAGACGCGGGGATTGTTGGGAGAGAAAGAATTTCGTCAGATGAAGCCCACTGCTTATGTCATTAACGTAGCGAGGGGCGGTATCATTGACACAGTTGCTCTTCACAAAGCGTTGACCGAAGGGTGGATAGCCGGTGCCGGCCTGGATGTGTTACCCGAAGAGCCTCCCTCATCCGACGACCCGCTGCTCGATTTGGAGAACATTATCTTGACCCCGCATGCCGCCTTCCTGTCCGAGGAGTCGCTTTATGACCTCCAGGTAACGGCAGCGACATCAGTCGCAAGGGTATTAACGGGACAGATGCCTGAATCGGTGGTAAACCCGGAGGTCTTGAAAAGTCCTGCTCTTCGCGCCAGCAATTTGCAAATGAGCAAATAACGTGATAGTATTAGGGCGTGTTGACGAATTCGGGCAAATGCGCTCGTAGCCCAAGTTTCTAACTTGGTGCCTCGTTCCCAACCAAGATAGAATCTTGGGCTACAGTTGGATTGCGAAACAGTTCGTCAACACGCCCTAATACCTAACACCTAACACCTAATACCTAAACATAAGGAGCTATCACATTGAGTCAAAACTTACCCGATGCAACCGGACATTTTGGAGAGTTTGGCGGCAGATTCGTCCCTGAAACATTAATGCCAGCCCTGTTGGAGCTTGAAGCGGCTTACCGGGCTATCGAAAATGCCCCGGATTTCCAGAGCGAATTTGAATACTATCTCCGCGATTATGTTGGGCGACCCAGCCCACTTTACTATGCTGAACGTTTGACGGAAGAACTCGGTGGCGCAAAAATCTATCTCAAGCGTGAAGACCTCAATCACACGGGCGCGCACAAAATCAATAACACCATCGGACAGATCTTGCTTGCCCGACGGATGGGCAAAAAGCGGATTATCGCTGAGACGGGAGCCGGGCAACATGGCGTTGCAACGGCGACGGTGACGGCGAAGTTCAAGATAGAATGCGAAATTTTCATGGGCGAAGAGGACATCCAACGTCAAGCCCTCAACGTCTTTCGGATGCGATTGATGGGCGCGACCGTCACCCCTGTCGCCTCCGGTTCGCGCACACTCAAAGATGCCATCAACGCTTCCTTCCGCGATTGGGTCACAAACGTCCGAACTACCTATCTTCTCATCGGCTCTGTTGTGGCCGCGCACCCCTACCCGATGATCGTTCGGGATTTTCAATCGGTAATCGGGAGAGAAACCAGAGCGCAGATCCTTGAGAAGGAGGGGCGGCTGCCGGATTGCCTCGTCGCCTGCGTGGGTGGTGGGAGCAACTCGCTCGGCATGTTTTACCCGTTTTACGAAGACCGATCGGTGAGGTTCATCGGTGTGGAGGCGGCGGGCGAAAGCATCCTCAGCGGCAAGCATTCGGCATCTCTGAGCGCAGGTAGCGTCGGCGTATTTCACGGCGCGAAATGCTACCTGTTACAGGAAGATGACGGACAAATCACGCCGGCGCACTCGATTTCGGCGGGGCTGGATTATCCTGGAGTTGGCCCTGAACATAGCTATTACAAAGCCACCGGACGCGCCGAATATGTCTCCATCACTGACGAGGAAGCGGTGGGAGGGTTCAAACTGCTGTCGGAGTTGGAAGGCATTATCCCCGCGTTGGAATCTGCACACGCCATCGCTTACCTCCGCAAACTTGCCCCAACGCTGGATTCAGACGCGATTATCGTCCTCTGCCTCTCCGGGCGTGGGGATAAGGATGTGTATACCGTCGCAAAGGTCTTGGGGGTAGAGTTGTAGCAGTCATAGACTTCGGAAGTTTCTCAAACTTCCGAAGTCTGAAATGGGAAAATAGTTGACGCGAATGAGATCTAAGCCCTCACCGAGTGTCATCTCAGAAGCAGGGAAGCGCGGAGTGGAGGGTAAAGCGTCCGTTTCTGTGAGCCAGCCTCCGGCATGAAGGTGATGTAGCGGATGCGTCAACGGGTCGCCAAGGTCGGGATGGAAATCGTATCGGAAGAAAAAATGTCGCAACGGTGTCTGATAGTGAAAGCTGTATTCGATACGAATAATGGACGGCCCGGCTACATCTTCCGAAGGATAATCGTATCGAAAAATCTCCTTAAACGTCAGAAAAGAGCCATCACGAAAAACAATTCCTTGTGGTGGTGACGCGGGTTGTAGATGTTCAAAGATATTCTGTGACGGCATATAGATCTCGCCCCTGCCGTCACGCGCAATTCGTGTGGTGATCCGATCAATCCGATCGATGATATCGAGGCAATCATAAATTTCCGCCTCGATCGCTCGAATGTAACTTCGTGCTTCATGGATTCTCTTTTGGGGGGTCAGCCGCTTTCTTGCCAATGTTTATAATCCCTATTGTGCTATCATCATCTGGGTCTACACCATGTTCCAACAAAATTCGTCGGACCTCTTCGGGGTGTTTCCATAGATATTCCATGTATGTCCCCGGCTTAATGGCAATCGAAACCGGCCGCTTATCACCATATTTCGTTTTTTCGGCTTTTTTGCTCATTTTGTTCACCTCCCTGGTCGTTTTGGGGCAATCTACTTTCTTATCAATGTTGATAACTCCTAGTGTGCTGTCATCATCTGGGTCTACACCATGCTCTAAAAGGATGCGTCGCATCTCTTCTGGATGGTTCCACAGATACTCTTCAAAGCTTCCCGGCTTAATGGCAATCGAAATCGGTTGCTTATCGCCATATTTCGTTTTTTTGACTTTTTTGCCCATTTGGATTCACCTCTGAGGTTTCATTGAAGAGATTGCATTCTATTTGATTTTTAGATTATACCTTTATGTTATCTTATGCGTCAACCCCTTTCAATATTTAGACTTCCGAAGTCTCGGAGACTTCGGAAGTCTGGACGGAAAATAATTACGTCACCTACTTATGTTTGTCCCAGGAGGCCAATTATGACTACAAACACAAATGAAGCAGCTCCATCGGCTGAAGTGGCTGAAGACATCCCCTCGTCGCAGCCATCAGACCGTTTAGAAGCAATCGAAACTCGCCTGGCGAACATCGAACAACTAATCGACAAACGGCTGCGATATGACGCGGCGAAGGAGAAAGCGTTTGATGTGCTTTATGAGAAAATGCGCCAGTACGAGAGCGATTTTCAGGCGACGCTCAAAAGAGATCTCATCCGTTCCTTGCTGCTGCTCTACGACAACATGGTGAAAACGGAGGAGGCTCTCGCTACGATTCCAGAGGCACAGCAACGAGTGGCTGACTTGCGTGAGGAGTTGCTCAACGCCCTGAATATCCAGGAAGTTGAGCCGATGGGAGCTCTCAGCGAGTTTTACGACAAACAGAAGCAACAAGCGATTCGGGTGATTTCAACCGACGACCCGGCTGAGGAGGGCAAGGTGGAACAGGTGGTTCGGGAAGGATTCCTCTGGGCGGGTAAGGTGCTTCGTCCACAACAGGTGATTATTCGGCGGACTTCCGCAAATTGAGACTTCCGAAGTCTTTGAGACTTCCGAAGTCTTTGAGACTTCGGAAGTCTGGAAGGAGAAAAATTTCATGGCAATTGTGGGAATTGATTTAGGCACAACGATGTCTGCGATTGCTCGCCTCGACGAAATGGGCAAACCGCAGGTGATTCCAAACAGCGAAGGGGATTTAATTACGCCCTCGGTCGTGCTGTTTGAAGATAAAACGAACAAGGTGGTCGGCAAGGTCGCCAAGCAGAGCTCGGTCGCCTACCCCGACCGGGTGGTGGAGTTCGTCAAAAATGAGATGGGTAAGGCGACGAAATGGGAGTTTTTCGGGGAACCCTACAGCCCGGAGGACATTTCCGCCATTATCCTGCGGCGGCTGAAGGCGGATGCTGAACAAACCCTGGGTGAACCAGTAGAGCGCGCGGTCATCACGGTGCCGGCGATCTTTGGCGAGGCGGAGCGCAACGCGACGAAATCCGCCGGGCGGATTGCTGGATTGGATGTGATTGCCCTGCTGGATGAACCGGTGGCGGCGGCGCTCAGTTACGGCTTTGGACGCGAAACAGGGAGCGATGAAGCGCAAAATGTGCTGGTTTATGACCTGGGCGGCGGCACTTTCGACCTGACCGTTATGCGCATTGCTGGTAACAAAATTAAGATGTTGGCGACGGATGGCGACCGACGCCTCGGCGGACGCGATTGGGATGATAAAATCATTGAATTTGTCGCCCGTCAATTTGAGGCGGAACACGGCGTTGACCCGAAGGCAGACCTGGAGTGTTTTCAAGACCTGCGCAACCGCGCCGAGAACGCAAAAAAGACGCTCACCCGCCTCAGGCAAACACGCATCATCTGTCAATACGGAGGAAAAACGTCAAGGGTGGAACTGACGCGGGAGAAATTCAACGAGCTTACCGCTGACCTGCTTTCCCAAACGGAAACGACCTGTCAGGTGGTGGTTAGCAGCTTACAAGCATCCGGAAAGTTGCCCGGCGGCTGGGGGGACATTCATCACGTTCTCCTGGCAGGCGGTTCGTCCCGGATGCTACAGGTGCAGGAGATGCTGGGGCGCATTTCGGGCAAAACGCCAGAAATGCTGGAAGTTGACTTAGTGGTGGCGCAAGGCGCGGCACTTTATTCGGTGATGAAAGTTATTCAGGAGGCGGAGGAGACAGGCAAGACAGCGGAATTGGAGAAATTGGGCTTGCCCGCCGGGGTTGAAGACCTGCTGGCTCGCAAGGAGGTCACGCGCGTCTGTTCCTTCGCGCTTGGGATTGTCGCTCTGGATGAAAAGCGGCGTGAACAGAACGCGGTGCTGATTGAACGCAACACCGAATTGCCCGCTGATAAGACCCGTCCATTGGGCACCTCTGAAGACAATCAAACCGAAATCCTCATCACCGTCCTCGAAGGTGAAGACAGGGACCCAGCGTTGTGCCTCAAATTGGGCGAAGGGCACATAACCGAAATTCCGTCCGGCTTGCCCAAAAGCTCTCCTGTGGATATCACCTTCCGCCTCACAGACGAAAGCCGCGTCGAAGTCACAGCCGTTGAGAAAACTCACGGGAAGCGATGTCAGTTTGAGTTGGCGCGGGAGGTGGGCAAATCCGAAGTGGAAATTGAGGAGGCGAGAAGGCGGCTGGCGATGGACAAGGTGGCGTAGCCTCGTAGAGCCCGCCGCCGGTTAGACTTCCGAAGTCTCAAAGACTTCGGAAGTCTGGATAGAGTTATCATTTACATTCTGATCGAACATCAATCGACCGTTGACCCAACGATGCCCTTTCGGGTATTATATTATGTGACGCAAATTTGGGAGATGCAACGGAAGGAATGGGAAGCCCAAAAAATACCGTTGCATCAGTGGCGTTTTCGTCCGATTTTGCCGGTGGTCTTTTATACTGGCAGCCAACCATGGGAAACGCCGCTGGAGATGAAAAGCTTAGTTGACTTGCCCGCCTCGTTAGAACGATTCGTCCCGCAACAGGAAATCTTATTTCTGAACCTGAAAGCGACAGTGCCTGAACGGTTAGTCGCTGGAAATAATCCCTTTGGATGGGTGTTGCGGGTGATTCAGAAAGAGGAAGCGGCAGCGGAAGAATTTAGAGAAGCGTTGCGCTTGGCGGTTGAACATCTATCGCAAATGCCCCAGGAGGAACGCGCGAACTGGGAAAAATTGATGCGTTTTCTGCTGGCACTCATCTATCACCGTCGCGAACAGGAGGAACGCGCTGGGTTTCTCAACCTTGTCGAAACTACGGTTTCTGATAAATCTCGAAGGGAGGAGGTGGGACAGATGGGTAAGACAATTGCGCAAGCCTTCATTGAGGAAGGAAAAGAACTCGGTGCTGTTGAAGCCCGACAAGAGATGTTGATTGAATTATTGAAATCGAAATTCCGTGAAATTCCTCAATCGGTTTTTGAGCGGATCCAAACCCTCCAGGGAGTGGATGAAATCCATGCGCTTCAGCGACAAGCTCTCACTGCCCAGACAATTGAGGAGTTGAGAATCAAGTAAAACGCAGCCTTTGTTGAAGAGCAGTCTCGAAGGGAGGAGGTGGGACAGATGGGTAAGACAATTGCGCAAGCCTTAATTGAGGAAGGAAAAGAACTGGGTGCTGTTACGGCAAAGCAAGAAGCCGTCATCAAGTTGCTACGCGGCAAATTCGACCAGTCTTCACAAACCCTTATTGAGAAAATCGCGTCCATCCGCCAGGCCGAACAACTTGATGCGCTCTTTGACCGCGCGCTGAGTGCTCAAACCCTTGATGAGGTAGGAATTGGATAGGCTCAAAACCTTGAAAAGGTTTGAAACCTTTTCAAGGATGGATTACATAAAAAAGCCCACCACAAGGGTGGGAGACCCTATCCTACTGGATTATCCCGGGTTCCCAATAGGCAACGACAAAAAGTGCCGGTTTCGGGCGCGCCTTTGCGCTAACCCTCCCTGGGGGGAAGGTTTATTAGAGCATACCGTGATTTGCGGGTTCTGTCAAGAGCTTTGTAGCCTCGTAGAGCCCGCCGCCGGCATTAGACTTCCGAAGTCTCAGAGACTTTATCCGGTCAAAGACTTGCTCTTTGTGAAAAACGTGGTCAAAGGAAACTGAAATGAACCAAAGACCTTTACGCCCACTTGAATGGTTGGGTGATACCAGAGAGCGGATTCGAGATTTTCCCCGCCCCGTGCAAGCACGAATGGGTCGGGCTTTGATGTATGCCCAGGCGGGGGAGACGCACCCTGATGCCAAACCGCTTTCGGGGATTGGCTCTGGCGTTTTTGAAGTGGTTGTCCGTTACGAGACAGACACCTATCGAGCGGTCTACGCGGTCAAGATCGGTGAGACCGTTTACGTCCTGCATGTCTTTCTGAAAAAATCTGGGCGCCCTCTGGGCACAGGCATCAAAACGCCGCAAAGAGACATTGACTTAATCCAGCGGCGGCTCAAGATGGCCCAACAGATGGAGGCTGCCAAAAATGAGTGACAAGATGAGAGTGTATAAAAGTTCAGGAAACGTCTTTAAGGACATGGGTTATCCCAATCCAGAGCGCGAGTTGTTAAGAGCGCAACTGGAACTTGAAATCTTTCGCCTCTTGAAGCGAAACCATTGGAACGAAAAAGAGGTTGCGTCCAGACTGGGAATTACAGAGAAAGACGTGGTCCATTTCTTAAACGGTGACCCGTCTGATTACGAGATCGGAGAACTTTTCGATTTAATCAACCGATTAGACCACCATGTGGACATTTACATCAGCCCCTCTTTGGCTGGTAATGCTCACCAACAATTACACGCCGCTGACTGATTCCAATGGGGAATCGCGGTAGATGGTGTTATTCACGAAGAAAAACAGGAGCCGTGAACAACCATGCCTGATAACACCGAATTTGAAGAACTACATAAGCGCATCCGCCGCTACCTTGGCTTCATCCAGGAGCGGCTGGACATTCCAGCGGACAATACAGAGCCCTCCGGCTATGACCTGTTCAAGCTAACGCCTGACGCTGTAACAGCCGCAGAGATTCAGCACCGACACCTGGAAGCAACGCAACGGTTTCGCGGCGGCTTTGACAGGATGTATGGAGAAGCCAGCCGCGAGATTCGCAGCGCTTTGGAACAGGCGAAGGCGATTCTGCTGGACACCTTAAAGCGCGCTGCTTACGATCGGTGGCTTGAGGAACGCAGAAGAACGACTGAACCGTCGCGTCCTTCGCCGCTTGAGCAGATTGAGCTGATGCTGGATGTGCTGATACACGACGACAGCATCACCGCATCAGAAAAGACGCGGTTGCTGACGAAAGCGGAGGAATTGGGCATTGTGGTAAGAGATGTGGAAGCCCTACTCCGGCGGCGTGGCGTGCGGACAATTTCTGACGCCGAACGCGCCGAAGCCGAGCGCAGGCGTTGGGAGCGTGAGGGAGCGGAACGGAGAGAACGTGAGGAAGCCGAACGCCGCAGGCGAGCCGAAGCAGAGCGAAGGGCGCGCGAAGAGGCGGAACGGAGGGGACGCGAGCGCGAGGAAGCAGAACGGCGAGCGCGCAGAGCAGCGAAAGCCGGAACATTCCGTAAACAGGGGTTACGGTTTGCTTATGTCATTGTTGCTCTGCTGGTCTTGTGGTTTGCTGTCCGACCGATGGGTGTGTGGCTCTGGCATCAAGCCATCAGTCAACAAAGGGTAGCGCAGCAGCAGACGGCACCCACCGTTCAAACACCCACAGCGAAAACGTCAACCGTTCTGCCCCCACCCATCACGGGAAAGGATGGCGTGTCGATGGTCCTGATTCCAGCCGGAGAATTTCAGATGGGGAGCAACGATTATGACGATGAAAAACCGGTCCACACGGTCTATCTGGACGCCTTCTACATGGACGTATACGAGGTGACCAACGCACAATACAAGAAATTCATGCGAGCTACAGGACATCCAGCGCCCTCCTACTGGAACGATGCAAACTACAACGCCCCGGACCAGCCGGTGGTCGGCGTGACCTGGTACGACGCCGCCGCCTACTGCCAGTGGGCGGGGAAACGACTCCCCACCGAAGCGGAGTGGGAGAAAGCCGCCCGCGGCGGTCTTGTTGGCAAAAAATACCCGTGGGGGGATGCCATCGATTCCAGCCAGGCGAACTACAATCGCAACGTCGGTAGACCGACCCCTGTTGATAAATATCCGCCCAACGGCTATGGCCTGTACGATATGTCAGGGAACGTCTGGGAGTGGTGCATGGATGCATACGATTCAGGCTTCTACGGGAAGGGTCCGAAAAATAACCCGGTCGCGGGTGGGATTATATCATTTGTTAATAATAGTTTCACAAATGTTAAAAATCTTCGCGTCTGTCGCGGCGGTGGTTGGTACGGCGATCCATGCTTCGTGCGCGTGGCGGACCGCTACGACTACAACCCAACGAGCTCGGACGGCGACTTCGGTTTTCGTTGCGCAGGGTTTGTTACCCCTTAACTCCTTTACCCCTTTACCCCTTCCGGTGCTGGCGTTTTATGAAGGGGTAATGAGAAAAAGGTGAGCGACGAGATGATGGGAGAATGGTATAATAAAGAAAAGAGGTGAAAGCAGATGAAAATCCCAATCGGCATTGATTTAGGAACAACCTATTCCGCCATTGCGATGGTGGACGAACACGGCAAACCGACGCTGATTCTCAACGCGGGGGGAGAACGGATTACCCCTTCAGCGATTCTGTTTGAAGGCGGGGGGGTCATCGTGGGAAGCGATGCAAAGCGGGCTGCCATCAGCGATGCGGACAGAGTGGTGTTATTTGTGAAGCGGCAGATGGGCAAAGCGGACTGGTTTTTTGAAGTGGATGGACGCCGCTGGACAGCGCCTGAGCTCTCCGCAGAGATTCTAAAGAAACTGAAGCGTGATGCGGAGGAACGACTGGGAGCGTCGATTCAAGAAGCCGTGATTACCGTTCCTGCCTATTTTGCTGACCGTGAACGCACAGCAACCCTTCAAGCGGCGGAACTGGCAGGTCTGAGTGTGCTGCGGCTGATCAATGAGCCGACAGCGGCGGCACTGGCGTTTGAGTTGTATCACCCTCTCCCCTCTCCCCCTGCCCCTCTCCCCAAGCTTGGGGAGAGGGGTGAAGGGGTGAGGGGTAGCAAGGCCCTGGTATTTGACCTTGGTGGAGGTACATTTGATGTCACCCTGCTGGAAGTGGAGGGCGAAACGATGCGGGTGCTGGCGACCGATGGCGATGTGTACCTCGGCGGCAAGGACTGGGATGACCAGGTCGTCAACTTTGTCGCTACGGCGTTTGAAAGCCGGTTCGGTTTTGACCCGCGCAGTGAAGCCGATAGCTATCAGGACTTACGCGAGCGGTGCGAACGCGCCAAAGAACAACTCAGCCAACTTGCCAAAACGACCATCAACTGCAACTATGGCGGGCATTCCTTGCGGGTGGAATTGCCACGGGAGCAATTTGAGCCCCTGACCGCTGCCCTGCTGGCGCAGACGGAATCGACAGTCAATCTAGTTTTGCAGACGGCCGGTGTGACGTGGGCGGATGTCGGAACCGTGCTGTTATCTGGCGGTTCCACGCGGATGCCGCAGGTGCGAGCGATGCTGAAGCGGATTTCGGGCAAAGAGCCGAACGCATCAGTTGACCCGGATGAGTGCGTCGCCAAAGGTGCGGCGATTCAGGCGGCGTTGCTGCTTCGTGAGCGGGAGAAAACGGATGAACTTACCCCCCCTCGGTCCCCCCGTGGACAGGGGGAGGATAGAACATCCCCCCGTCCACGGGGGGACCGAGGGGGGGTGCCGCCCGCGGATGAACGAAGTAAAGGCGTTGTGGGCGGACTTTCCCTCATCGTGGATGTGACCGCTCACAGCTTAGGCACCCTCGCCATGCGCGAGGGGCGGCTTGTCAACAGCATCGTCATCCCCAAGAACACACCCATTCCAGCGCAACGTAACCGCGCCGACTATGTGACGACGGAACATAATCAAACCAGCATCGCTGTCCCCGTGTTGCAAGGCGAAGATGAGGACCCCGAACTGTGTGATCTGGTGGCGGCTTATGAATTGACCGGCATTCCGCCGCGCCGCGCAGGAGAATCAGAGATTGAGGTTCATTTCACATACAACCCAAACGGCGTCATTGATGTCTGGGCCAAAGACATCCGTTCCGGCAAAGAATTGGCAAAGGTGCGCCGGGAGTCACGGCTGACCGAATTTCTCAGCCAGCCAACCGCGACGCCCGCATTGGATTTGCTCTTCATGTTTGATACAACGGGCAGCATGTATTCGCATCTTGACGAAGTGCGAACTCACCTTGCGGAGATTGTCCGCGAAATTCACACGGAGACTCCCGAAGCCCGCGTCGCTATCATGGCTTACGGCGACCATTGCGATGAAGGGACGACCTATCTGGTCAAAGGCTGCGAATTCAGCACCGATACCGAACAGTTGGTCAACTTCATCCACACGGTTGAAAAGACCGGCGGAGGTGATGCGCCTGAAGCCATTGAAGATGCCCTGTGGGAGGCGAACCGGCTCGGGTGGGCGGAGATGAGCGGCAAAGCCCTGGTCCTTGTTGGGGATGCGCCATCTCATTCTGTTTCCGAATGCCCCTACCACCGGGACTATCGCGCCGAAGCCAAACGGTTGTTCGGCCGTTCGGTGCGCATTTATACGGTGCTCTGCGGCAGTGACGAATCGGCGCGGCGGACGTTCGCTAGGCTCGCAGGGGAATCTGGCGGCAAACTGTTGCCCCTTGCCAACATTCGCGATCTGTGTGATCTGCTGGTGGCGATCGCCATGAAAGAGGGTGGGAAGCTGGACGCCTATCGCGCCAGGTTGCTCGCCGAAAAGCGGCTGACCGATTCCAAGCGTGCCCTGTTGCAAATTCTGGAATAATTGAGGGATGGTCATAGTTCGCCGGTGGTTGAGTTGTAGCCCAAGATTCTATCTTGGCCCCTTGCACAAAGGCCAAGTTAGAAACTTGGGCTACGATTGCCTCCCCTGGGAATTACAGATCCTTCCGAAGGTTTGAAACCTTCGGAAGGTTAGGTTATAAAAACCTTGCGAAAGGTTAAACATGATGAAATTTCTACATCGACTCCCCAAAATGTTCCAGGATTGGCGTTATCTGCCGACGCGGTGGATACTCCGCAAGCTGAAATCAGAATCCGCAGAGGTGCGCTCCTACGCCGCACAGGTGTTAGGGGAAATCGGAGATGCACAGGCAGTGCAGCCGCTCATCGAAGCCCTAGGCGATGTGGATACCACCGTCCGTCGCTTTGCCATCTCGTCGCTTGGGAATCTACGCGATGTGCGTGCCGTTGAGCCGCTGATTCCCTTTCTTAACGATGCGGAGCCGGATATGCGTTGTGCTGCCGTTGTCGCTCTGGGTGAGCTAAGGGATGCGCGTGCCGTTGAGCCGTTGATTGACACACTAAAGGATACGGAGCGATCTGTGTGCTCTGCCGCGGCGATTGCGTTGGGAAAACTCGGTGACCGTCGAGCGATTGAACCGCTCAACGCCTTGGCAGGAACGACAACCAGCGAATGGTTGCGTCGCTATGTGAGTGAGGCGCTCCATCAGATCGAGGAGCGCGGGACGTGAAACGTAACGCGTGATACATGACCTGTACTTTCAACGAATGTTGAAAAGGAGTTTGAATGTCATGAAGAGAGAAGCAGTCATTCTCGAACCTATTACGCCTTCCCTTGTCGCCGAAGTTCGAGATAAGATTATCGAATCCATAGACCCGGATGGGATAATCCTCTTCGGCTCGGCTGCCAGGGACGATGTTAAGGAACCACACGACATAGACCTTTATGTCATCAAAGATGAAATTCAGGATGTGCGTGAAGTCGAGCGCAAGATCGAGGAACTCTTTGCAGGTAGACTTTTTGCTTTAGACGTCATTGTTAGAACGCCTCAACAGGTCCACGCAAGCCTCAAAGGAGGCAACTCCTTTGTTTCACAGCAAATTTTAGCCAAGGGCCGTATCTTGTATGACAAACAGCAGTTCAAATCCAGACTATCCTGACGAATACTATGCCCAGCTTTTATTTTTTGCAAAGAGCGACCTTGAATGGGCAAAGAGTGGATTGGAGAGAACAAACCACTTTTACCACAAGCCATGTTTCGAGGCTCGTGAATGTGTGGAAAAGAGCCTGAAAGCCTTTCTTGAGGCATCGGGTAAAGTTGCGCCCGACCTTCATTCTTTGCGAACTTTAATTGATCTCTGTGGTCAAGTGGACAAGGAGTTTCTCCGATTGCGTTCTAAATGCCTAACCCTTCAGCCTTATCAGCACGAAGCGCGTTATCCTGAACTGCCGACTTATGAATTTACTCAGAAGATAGCAGACGATGCAGTTGCTATTGCAACAGAAATCTATGAACTTGTGGAACGGAAGATTACACAAATCCAGCAAAGGATAACGTCAGATTAAAATCAGAGGTGTCATATTGAATCGAATTGAAGCAAAGTTTCAGGAATTACGCGCGAAGGGCAAAAGCGCGTTCATGCCCTATATCTGTGCAGGGGACCCCACACCGGAGATGACCCGCAAACTCATCTTGACGCTTGAAGATGCTGGAGCAGATCTCATTGAGCTCGGGGTGCCATTTTCCGACCCCATCGCAGATGGGCCGACCATCCAGAAGGCGAGCGAGCGGGCTTTATCATATAAGATCTCGCTACGACACATCCTCGATCTGGTTCACAGTCTCCGAAAGGAGACGCCCATCCCAATCGCGCTCATGACTTACTATAACCCGATTTTTCGGATGGGAGTGCCTCAGTTTTGTGCGGCAGCGTGCGAGGCCGGGGTGGATGGCGTGATTATTCCAGACCTGCCGCCGGAGGAGGCTGGAACGTTGTTAGAAATTGCGCCGAAACATAACCTCGCCACGATTTTTCTGGTTGCGCCCACAAGTCCACCGGAGCGGTTGCGTCTTATCGCCTCGGTCAGCACAGGGTTTATCTACTGTGTATCGGTGACAGGCGTGACGGGTGCGCGGGAATTGCTTTCTGAGGAGATCCGCCCTATGGTGACTGAACTGCGGGGTTACACAGAAAAGCCGATTTGTGTGGGGTTTGGGGTTTCGACAAAAGCGCAAGCGCATGCCGTCGCCCAGATAGCGGACGGGGTCATCGTTGGCAGTGCAATCATCAACGTCATCGAAACGTCTCTTGGTAACGAGGCAGAGATCGTGTCGCATGTCATGAATTTTGCCGGGGAGTTAGCAAAAGGGGTAAAAGGGGATGGGTGAAACGAAGGTGAAAGAACGTGTCAACCCAACTCAAGTGAAAAATGTCCTCTCGAGATAATTATCTAAACTTTAGCAATTTTCAATCAGAAATGATATAATTATAATGGTACCTCAAGGCGCATCATGTAAGTACCTGACCCAAAATTATTGCACATTTTGTAGGGTGGGCACTGCCCACCAGAACTCAAGGCGCATCATGTATGATTTAAGAGACGGTCAAACAGTGACTTTCCCCCACCCATCCGCGATAAAGTCGCATGGAGGAACAATGAAATGATTTTTATTATTCTATTGGCTTTAATGCGCCCGGCTACAGTGGCGAACAAGAATAATAACGCCAATCCATCTGTCGAGCAAACCGCCGTGCGTCAGGAGCGCATTGAGTCGCCGTTGCTTAAAGCCTCCAAAGAATATATCTTGGGTGCGGGTGACGTCATTGAGATTTCAGTCGAGCGCATTGATGAAATCTCAGGAACTTATACGATTTCTGCCGAAGGAGAAATCCACTTTCCGACATTATTGCCTTCGATAAAAGCGAACGGTCAGACTGCCAGGCAACTTCAAGCACTTCTCACGGGTCAGCTTCTTGAATATATGTACGAACCCAAGGTAAAGGTCGTTATCAAGGAATGATGAATTAATCATTTTGAGAAATGCCCAAGATTTCTCTTCCATGTCGGGGGAAGGCTTGTCCGCCCAGACTGGGGATGGAAATCCACATATTGCAAGCGTGACACCCGTCGTGTCCTCGCCCAAGCTGAAGCGACTGCAATCTATCTCCATCAATTTATATTCCCTTCTCAAGGAGGGGGACATCAGCCAGAATATACCGATTCGGAGTGGTGACATGATTTACCTGTCGTCGTTTTTGTCTGAGGGCAATCAATATATTTACCTCCTCAACGAGAACTCGGCGGAAGCCATTCCCTATCAAAGAGACTTAACCCTCTTAAAAGCCCTGTTGCGTTCAGGGATTGCCCCCAGTGTGGTAGATTCTGAGCAAAAAATCAAAATTCTTCGCACTTTAGAAAGCACTCAGAATCTGATCGAAGTCGCTTTCAATTCTCAGAACTATTGGGTGAATACGGAAATTCTATTACACCCCGAAGATATCATTATCCTTCCGGATGCCACATTCAATGAGATTTATGTCGTGGGAAACGTTTTCCGTCCAGGCGGGATTAAACATAAAAAAGAATTGACCCTGTTGCAAGCCATCTCAGAAACTGGCGGGGTCACTCCAGAGGCAGATACTTCAGCAATTAAAATATTCAGAGGGGATGACCAGGGGAACCGTCAGTTGATATTTGAAAATCTATCGGCTATGCTGGAGAATGGAGAGGGAACCAAGAATATCCCTATCCATCGTGGTGATATTATTATCGTGCCCAAACGTCAGCAGAAATACATTTCCGTGTCAGGAATGGTGAATCAGCCTGGGCTGATACCTTATGAACCAGAACTCAACCCGATGAAAGTGATTTTTAAGGCTGGGGGATTGAGTGGTGGCCTGCTGCAAGCAGAGGTACGCATCATCAACGAATCGGGGCTTCGACTTCAACCCATCATGATCGACCTGACGGAAAACACTGCAAGTCAAACCGATGCCAGTAACTTGATTCTCCAACCTGGCGATCTCGTGGTGGTTTCAGGCACGGCACCAAGCGATGTCATTTACATAACGGGTCGAGTCAAAAATCCAGGCATACTCAAATTTCAACAAGGAATGACCCTTTTTCAAGCCATCCAACTCGCCGGTGGGTTCGATTCTGGCGCAGCGAAATCGAAGGTTACCATTAGACGCGGAGAGGGAAAAAATCAACAAATCCTTCGGGCGAATATAGATGATTTTGTAAAGAACAATGATAGAAGCCAAAATATTTCTTTGGTGTCTGGGGATATCGTATTGGTTCCTGAAACTTTATTCTAACTCACTCAATCGACAAAAGCCTGCCCTTGAGCGTAGCGAAGGGACAATTGACAATTCATGATGACGAACGAATTTACACAAACATCAACCGAGAATGATTTTGAAGCACCAGAGATACATCTTTCGGATTATTTGATAGTCTTATATCGCCGGAAATGGGTGGCTGTCTTCGCTTTTGTCGCAGTGATAGCGTCAGTTGCTTTTTACCTGATATATAGCCCGCCAGTGCCGATGTACGAGGCAACGAGCAAAATTGTAATCGCCCCCGGGTCATTGCAGGAGATTGTACCTGGAGCGCCCCGTCTTCAAAATCTGGATTTAGTGACGCAGATAGAAATCATCAAAACCTCGCCGGTTCTGGGAAAAGTCATCCAGCAACTGGGCTTATCGAACGCCGAGGAGGGTACGTCAGCGTTTAAGGAAGCGGTTGATGATTTGAGGGATTCCCTCAACATTAAATTTGTTGGAGACACATTGATAGCCACAATTACGGCGACCCATCCCGACCCGAGGTTCGCACGGGACATTGCGAACACTGTCGCTCAGGCGTACATCGATTATGATAGGATGACTCGTTTGCAGTCCGGTAGAGAAGCGGTCGCCTGGCTAACAGAAGAGATTGCTGATATCAGTACCAAGTTGAAAAACGCAGAAAAAGCGCTTCAAGGTTTCAAAGAAAGAGAGGGAATCGTCACGCTGAATATTAAACAGAGCGAGGATACGGCAGAATTGACAAAGCTGAATGCTAACTATATCAGCGTCAAGTCTAAACGCATTGAGTTAGAAGCGCTCCTGAAGCATCTCACGGAGGATGCTTTGACAATAACAGAGATTCCCGATAGTGTGTTGGTCACTCAGAGCCTGCAAAATCTAAACATGCAACTTATGAATTTGCAAACGCAACTTGCAGAAAAGCAAAAGATTTTTAAGGAGAAGTATCCCGCTATCATCAAATTACAGTCCGATATCGAATTTATCAACCAGAAACTGAGAGCAGAATTACAAGAACAACTGAAAGCGTTGAAGACCCAAGAAGATATTTTGCTAAATGCCTGGAATGCGAAAAAGTCAGAGGTTTTGAATCTGGGGGAAAAGGAGATTGCGTATCTGAACCTAGAGCGAGATGTTACCATAAATAAAGGACTATACGATTCGCTTTTGATGAAGATGAAGGACTTTAGTCTGGTAGACAACTCCAATTTGAGCAACATCCGAATTCTGGAATATGCAAGCCTGCCCACAATACCAACCAAAAATAGAAAGGTACTTACCATTGTCTTGGGCGTCGTCTTAGGGTTGATGCTGGGCGTCGGTTCAACCTTCTTCCTCGAATATATGGATAGAAGCATCCACACCCCAGATGATGTCTATCGGCACTTAGGGCTTTCTGTTTTGGGCTTGGTGCCGATAGATAAAAAAGCGAAGAATGCCTCCCCGCCTCCTCTCATCGCCACCGATGAGAACAGATCGGCTGCCATGGAAGCCTATTACACATTGGGAACCAATTTTCTCCTCTCGCGTGCTTCTGATGAAAATAGGGCACCTCAGACCGTGTTGGTCACAAGCGCCGGGCCAGGTGAAGGCAAATCCATGACCACATCGAATTGGGGCGCTGTGTTAGCTTGTATGGGATGGAGCGTTCTCCTGATAGATGCCGACTTGCGCCGTCCAGTCTTGCACCGCGTCTTTGAGGTCAATCGTCTTAAGGGACTCTCGGCGGTTTTCAACAATGAGATGACGATAGCGGAAGCCATCGTTGAAACCTCCATTCCCAAGTTGAAAATACTACCAGCAGGCCCAGCGTCCCCCAACCCGGTGGTTATTTTAAGCAGCATCAAAATAAAAGAGATTTTTGCTCAAATGAGAGAAGATTATGACTTTATTCTGATCGATTCAGCGCCTCTGCTTGGGCTTGCGGATGGGATGGCGCTGGCGAATCTCGTTGATGCTGTTTTATTGGTCATCAAAGCAGGTAGTACACCGTCCAAACCTGTGGAAATAGCAGTTCGGCAACTTCAACAAGCTGGCGTGAATTTGCAAGGGGTGGTCCTAAATAACGTCAACCTTTCCAGAGACCGATATTACTATTATCATTACTACTATTATACTGAAGATGACGTAGTATGGGGCGAATCTAAACGTTCTGAGAAGGTAAACAAGCGCAAGTAAAATGAGCCAATCGGCCAATGATTCGGTGGGGGTCGATTCCTCCGAGGCAGTGAAACCGAAAAGAAGGAGATGCAAGCAGACAAAAATGATCGATGCGGTGTGCCGTCCTCTCAGTCGAGATGATATTTTGTATCGGGAACTTGACGATGGGTGTATCCTCTACAATGCCTCCAACCTGAACGTGTATACCCTGAATGCGACTGCGGCGTATATCTGGAATTGTTGCGATGGCGAATCCAACGTGAAACGGATTGCAGAAGATATGTCTCAGTTCTGTCAGATTGACCTTGATGTCGCCCTCGAACATGTCAAAAGCACGATTAGGCAATTCCACGACAGCGGACTGTTAGTTTCCATGACGAGGAATCATGAAACATGAAACGTGATTATAGCACGGATTTGCAGAAGGAAATGAAATGTCCAAGCCACTCCGAAATGCAATCCTCGTTGAGAGATTTTATCGAATTATCGGTTTTACCTTCAGGATTCAGGTATCCGATGTTGAGATGGTTCCGATTCTTGATGGACTCTATCCGGGGTGTCAAATAGATAAGGAAATAGATACACCGGTGACTTATGCGCTGATATCATCAAACGGTGGAAAGAACAAGCGGTTTGCGCTGCTCCAAGATGGAAGCATACGGTATAGTGAATTGCCGTCCATCGAAGCACTTTATGTTTTCCTGGAAGGGGCGGTCACAGAACTGGCCCTACACCATCAAAAATCTTTCATTCAACTGCATGCGGGTGCTGTTTGTAAAGATGGAGAGGCGATTCTTTTCCCTGCAGATTCTGGCTTAGGTAAAACAACATTAGTTATCAGTTGTGTGTTAGCCGGCTTTGACTGTCTTTCTGACGACATCATCCTTGTCGAACCTCATTCACTGGAAATGCATCCCTTTCCACGGTTACTCCATGTCAGAGAAGACACTTTGCACCTTTTTCCGCAATTGAAATCTCAGGCACTGTTTGTTGGGGATGATGATGGAGAAGCGTGTTATTATATGGGGCGCGAGGCGATTCGAGAAGATTGTTCAGCAGACATCGCAAAACCCCGGGCGGTGGTCATACCACACTATGAACCCAATTCACAAACAAGTCTTGAGGCGATTGGGCAGACTGAAGCGGTTTCAGCGCTCATGGCGCAATGTATCAATTGGGCGCGTCATGGGGAAAACGGTATCCATTTCTTAGCAGAACTCCTGAAGCGCGTAGAAACCTATCGATTGAGATACAGCAATGCGATAGAAGCCGCTGAACTTCTGGCTGAAAAATTGCGCATCGACGAATCAGCGAAAGTACGCAATACGTAGTACGCACTATCAGAAAATATGATCTCTTTTTATCGCGCCATGATTCAGGATGGAACGCGGATTCAGCTCTTTAAGGAAGCGATAGAGTCCGTTGTAAAAACAGGCGATGTGGTGGTTGACATCGGCACAGGTCTGGGAACTTATGCGTTCTTTGCAGCGCGCGCTGGCGCACGAAAAGTTTATGCCATTGAGAAAACCAACATCATCTATCTGGCGGAAGAGATTGGTCAGAAGAATAACTTCCATCGTCAAATTGAGTTTATCAAGGGGAATTCGACGGATATTGTATTAGACCAAAAAGCAGATGTCGTCATCTTTGAGGATTGGGGGCCCTTTGTGACGCGGGGAGAGTTGGATGAAGTGATTGCGGATGCCAACCAAAAATTGAAGCGGGATGGCGTCATGATTCCGATGGAGATGCGGTTGTATATAGCGCCTGTTGAGTCAAGTAAGCTTTATAATTCCATTGACACCTTTCGAGATGTGGATGACGTCTTATATGAAATCGACTTTTCGATGACACGAGCGCTGGTCATGAATGAGGTACACGCTGCAACCTTGACAGTGGATTCGCTATTAGCCCCGCCTCAAGAATGGCATCGCTACGTCTTAAAAGGCGAATCAAAATCCACCCCGCTGGGCGGGATTTCGCTTCGCTCAACCTGTGACCGGGAACTCACCTTCGCCGCTGGGCGCGCAGGGATTTTACATGGCATTGCAGGATGGTTTGACGCGATACTCGCAGAAGGAATTGTATTGAGCAATGCGCCGGAAACCCGTATTACATCGTGGGGACAGGTCTTCTTCCCCCTGACTCAACCCCTCCCTATTGAAAGCAACGCGGAGATTCATATCAGAGTATTTAACGTTAAATCTGGTAATAAGGGCAAATTTTGGTGGACATGGACGGTTGCCGCTTCCGAAACGGTTATCGAAGGGTCCACCTTTAGAAGTATTCCCCTTCCAATGAAAGATTTCGGTTAGTCCGCTGTATGCGGTGTGAGGAGATAGAACAAATGAGTGAACCCATTGACAGCAAAATGAATGAGGCCACCCGGAATGATTCAAGCCGGGAACAAGCTGTTCTGCCAAATTCAAGTAAGGCGAGGTTAGCTGCTTCCAGACGGGAGTTTTTCAAAAAAGTTTTAATCACAACAGGCTTTGTTGTTCCAGCAGTGCGGGTTTTTGCGGCAGAGTTGCAAGCGAACCCTCAAGATGTCATCACTGGTCCAGGGTCGGGGATGGGGATGGGGATGACGATAAGATCAGCGGCAACTCCCGCCGCTGATGATAACGAGGACCAAGGGAGCCAAATTCAACCCTTCGCCGCCCCTGAGCAAAATTCGACACCCCGTCAGCCTGTGCATTCACATCGCCAGGAAGCCGCCAAACAAAAACCCATTGAGTGCTCCATTCGGTCAAGCCAGCAAAGTAGTCAAAAACGCCGCCGATAGGGTGCATAACGGGTGAGTGGTGAGTGAGATGAAAGACTTTATTTTAACATGCCTGAACTTGGGGCTATCCGATGCAGAGAAGGCTGGAAGGCTGCTTAGAAAGTTTGAGGCGAAATCCTATCAGAAGTTGTGCCACAAGGGAATCCCCCTCCTATGCGACTTTATCGATAAAAACGGTGTCGGCTCCGTCATTTATCTAAAAATCAAAGAGATGGGGCTTTTAGAAGATATACCAGAAGTGCTTAAAGCGCATTTACGGTATGCTTACCAGCGAAATGCCGCTCGAAATTTTGCGCTGGAGATAGAGTTGGAAAGATGTTTAATGGCGTTGAATCAAAAGGGTATTCAGGCAATGCTCCTGAAAGGAGCGATTTCTTTTGTCAAACCCATTTATCCCCATGCTGGTTTAAGGTTTTTATCGGATATTGACCTTTTAGTCAAGGGTCAGGAGTTTGCGAAAGCCGTCGCAATTTTAGAAGATTTGGGCTATACCGCTGATGGAGATTACATGCCATCTCATCACCATCATCAAAGCCTCACGCATCAGACAGGTATTGGGTTCATCGAACTTCACCACTGCCCTGTTAGCTTAAGATATGCGGATTGGATTGATTTGGAGTCGTGGTGGGCTGAAGCGGATGCGGTGACTTTAGGGCGAGCGTCTGCTCTCGTTCCTTCGCCTGAACATCAAATGCTTCATCTACTCTTGCACAACGGAATGAGTCATTATGGGCGGCTTTTGTCTCATATCGGCAGGCAACTCGATTTTGCCCTGAATGTCGAATTCTACCGGAATGAAGATGTTAAAAAATTCAGTAGGGATTTGGAACCTCCTGAAACGTGATGCGTGAAACGTGATGATTCTTTTTTACGCATCACGTTTCACGTTTCACTTGTCACGTAAGCTATCTGTAACGGAATAAAAAATGATTGATATTCACTGTCACATTTTGCCCGGCTTGGATGATGGACCAAATACATTCGAGGACTCTCTTCAGATGTGCCGCATTGCGGTTTCTGAGGGGATTGAACAGATCGTCGCCGCTCCGCATATCAAGAGAAACAGCTACAGACTTCCTAAGTCTCAAAGACTTCTGAAGTCTGACATCATCACGCAAACGGATGCCTTAAATTCGCTCTTGCGCACGGAAGGACTTCAACTCAATCTCATTCCCGCCGCCGCTGTTCATTTCGAGTGGGATTTGTTTGAACGCATCATAGCGGGTGAAGTGCCTCTGCTCGGCGCGTCCCCCCCCCGTCCCCGCGGGGGCCCCAACGACTCTACCCTTGGCCCCCCCGCGGGCGGGGAGGTGCGCTATCTGCTGTTGGAACTCCCTTTGGACGTAATACCGCCGCACCTGGGTCAATTCATCCATGAACTGCTGCTTAAGGGAATTGTACCGATTATCACTCACCCGGAACGGATATACGAGGTGCAGGAAAACCTCCAGTCTTTGTATCGATTGGTGCGTTTAGGCGCTCTGGTTCAGGTCGCCGCGATGAGCTTGACAGGAGAGTTTGGGGTGAAGGCAGAGCGGACGGTTAAATCCATGCTGAAAAGTCGCCTGGCGGCTATGATTGGCACGGAAGCGCATTCGACGCGGGAGCGCCCCCCATTACTTTCTCCTGCCCTCAAAGTCGCCTCAAAGCTCATTGGAAGTGAGGAAGCAATGGCGATGGTAACCGAAACGCCCGGGCGTATCTTGCGTGGGGAGTATATGGAGCCAGCAGAACCGCTCGCCCCTAAAAGGAGATGGAGTTTTCCATGGCTCGGATTCTCCGGAAAATAATTGAACTGGGAATTGTCATTTTGATTCTCTTGACGCCGCTGTTTTATGGTAGTGTTCGCCTCTGGACCATGACGCTCGTTGATCTCATCATCGGATTCCTGTTTTTTTGCGGGGCATTGGAGATGTTTTTCCGGCGGCAGGTGGTCCTTGTTAAAACGCCCTTCGCTCTGCCCATACTTCTGTTTTGCGGATATGCCATCCTATCGACAATTTTCTTCTCGCGTTATGAATACGCGAGTCAATTGGGGCTCCATCAGATTTTAACGTTTGCTGCGCTCTTCTTTATTGTCCTCAACCATTTAAGGACACAACGGCAGTTAATCTTCCTGGTATTCATTATTATCGCTAATGGCCTGGTTCACGGGATTCTGCATCTTGTCAAAAATGGGGCCGGGTTATTTGGAAATCAAGTTTGGGGCTTGAGTCTCAGCGTTGGGAACCATTTTGCAGGTTACCTGTTGCCGATTATTCCGATCACTATCGCTCTCAGTTTCGTCGCCCTGTCGCAAAAACAGCGTATCCTGTTCCTGATTGCGGGCGTTGTGATAGCCGTTGCGCTGTTTTTCTCGCTGATCGCCGGCGCGATGTTGAGTTTTATTTTGTCTTTAATATGTATCGCCCTGTTATTCGGTGGAACAGAACCTTTGCGGAAGAAAATCGCAATTCTATCGGGCGTTATTGTCTTGCTGTTGCTTGTCACTTTTTGGATGGGTATCAAACCGATTTGGATGGAGTTGTTGACTGTCACCGATTGGGCAACCGGAAGCCCGGCGAGTCGAATCTCAATGTGGAAAAGCGGCATAAGTATGTTCGCGGATTCCCCGATGACAGGGACCGGACTGGGCACTTTCAATTATGTCTATCCCATGTATCGTCTGCCGGATATGCCCGGAATGGCTGTCTATGCGCACAGTGATTGGTTGCAACTCCTCACCGAGCAGGGGTTAATCGGTTTCATTTTCGTACTTGCTGGCCTCGGAATCTTCTTATGGATGGTCATCAAGAAGATTCGCAAACACAGTCAACTTTCTGTTGATTTTCGGACCGTATTATGGCAGAACGGTTTCGTGGTCGGGGGGGCGGCTGCTTGTCTTGCCTGTTCCCTGAACGCGGTTGTGGATTTTACCCTCCATATTCCTGCCATCGCGTTGCTGTTTGTGGTTATACTGGTTATCACGACGGTTGCCGCATCTAGCAGGTTTAGCATGCGAACCGGGCTGATCAAAATCCCTCAATACGAATTTGCGCTTCCCGGGTATCTCAGGGCGATTCTCTGCGTCGGTGCCATCTTCCTTTGGGGGTTCAGCTCAGTGGCTTTCGCGAAACCGTATTTGGCAGAGCGGTTATACGTTAAGGGCACCAATTTCGAGCGACTGCTACTCTGGAATCACGCGATTGAACAGTATCAAAAAGTAATTCAATATACTCCTAAAAATGCGGATTATTTCCAGATTCTAGGAACGGCTTATGCTAGAGGGGCTATTCTGGCCCAGAATAAGGCGGAATGGTTGTCCAAAGCCGAAGCAGCATATCATCAAGCGATTAAGCTTTGTCCAACTTCCGGCGATTATCATATCGCACTGGCAGAATTTTATGACATCAACCACCAGGTTGAAAGAGCAGAAGACGCTTATGTGAGAGCAGTCGCTTTGGACCCGAATAACGCCTTCTATCATCGCACCCTGGGCGATTTCTATCTCAAACGGGGAAAAATTCAGCGTACGGCGGAAGCATACAAACTGGCGATTCAGCTTTACCCGCAGGATTTGACTTTTATTTTGAATCGCTCCCACAAATTGGTTCTGCGTTTGCAATCCGTTCAGCCCCGCGAAAGCGGAGAACCTGACCCTTCCCAGATGTCGAATCAGCGAATCAGCGAATCGGTGAAAATCCGCAGCCCGCAATTCCCGAAGGAATCCCGAGCTATCGGGGACGCAACACGTAATACGCAATACGTATATCCTGACGCTTTCCTATTTATTGCGCAAACTGTTGTGCCGCAAAATTCCGCTGCCCTTATGACTGCGGCTGATTTTCTACTTCAGAAGGGATTTGGGGAAGCCGCCCTCAACCGTTATCAATTGGCTTTAGCGTTGGAACCTCATAATATAGATGTCCGCGAGCGCGTCAGCGGGCTACTTTTTCAGAATGGGATGCGTGATAGCGCATTAGAGATTTGGCGAGAAGCATTGGTTGTCGAGCCGCAGAACATCGCGATTCGTGAACGTTTGAGTCGTGCCCTGTTGCAAAACGGCAATCATGAAGAAGCATTGAAAGTCTGGGGTGAAGCGCTGGTTAGCGAATGGGCAGCGAAGCGGGGGCAAACGATGGCTGAATTGCATGCCTATCTTGCGGCGATTTACGCCGAACTTGAGCGGTGGGAGGAAGCTGTGCAGGAGTATCTCAGTGCCGCGCGGCTGGATGATTCCAATTCAGCTTACCTCCTTGCCGCCGGAAAAATACATCAGCGCCAGGGGCGAAAAACGGATGCCGCGGAACTCTGGCGGTCAATCATTCAGAAGCATCCAGAGCACGCGGAAGCGCATTATCAATTAGGGCTGGTCAACGAACAGGAGGGGGATTTAAGCACTGCATGGGAGCATTTTAAGGCAGCGATTTCTGCTGCTCCCGCAAATATCGATTATCGCGCCCACCTGGCACAAAGTTACTACCACAGTGAATTATATTACCAGGCCATTCGCGAGTGGGAAGCGATATTGCATCAACGCCCCGATGATGTTGTCACACGGCTTAAATTGGCGCGTGTGTATCGACAAATCAATCGACAGGATAAAGCGCACGCGTATTACACGGCTGTCTTAAAAATTCAACCGGATAATAGCGAAGCGCTTGGTGCTCTTGAAACAAATGGACAAGGAGAAGATAAAAAAGGAAAGTGAGAAAGTCAGGTACTGTAAAGAATTAATTGGAACTTACTTACGATTAGTAAAGGAGTTGAAACACGCAAAATATGCCGACACTTAAGTTAATCTTAAAATTCATGATTCCCCCGGTGGTCTTATTGGTGGGTTTAGTGATGGCGCTTCTGTCCGGTGGCATCAATGGTTTCGTGAAGTGGATGGAACAAAGCCTGCATACGGAGAAGCTAATCGCTTCTTCTGCAGTGATGCCTGTCCCTACTGCCAGGGAAGCAGGCACAGAAAGGGCTTTTATGTCAACGGATTTGGAAAGGGTATTCAGCAAATTCGTCACCGAGCACCAACCTGAACCCTCAAAAAAAATAACGCATGCGGAATTTGTTTCCATCATCTTCCCCGCTTTCGGTTTAGAAAGCCGCACGCTTAAAACGGCGACAGTAGAAGATAAAATTGATATTTTGGAACGTCTGGGGTTATCTCCTGCCGGCGGCTACCAACCAGACAAAATCCTCACTGTCGAAGAAGCATCTACTGTGCTCAGGAAAATACAGGATTTAGGCATTGTAAGAGGTCAAATCACCGGACAGTTAGGAGTTGTGTTCTCCAGCGCTCATAATAATCAACCGGTTTTAATTGATGAGTTGGCTGCTGTCATTCAGCCTGATGCAACCATCGAGGCGCAAGCGACCTCCGGTTCACCTATCCCAATTCAGACAGAAAACGTGGAGCGGTTATTAGCGCAGAAAGGATTAGTAGAATACTATCGTCCGCTCTATACTCAAGAGGTTAGTCCAACGAATTGAGCCCTTGCATAAGAAACCGAGTTTCTTGAAGAAACTCGGTTTCTGGTTCATTTCTACCATTGTGTACTGCCCCGAAGGTTGGCATCTAAAATGCAATCGTATGTGAAGCAAAACATAAGAGCTCCGTAGAACCTGAGAAAATATCCCCGTTTCTGATTACACACGAATGCTGATTTTAAGCATTTGGATGCTAAATGACGGAGGTCAGATGGTTCGACGAACTTTTATCCCAAAAGGGCTTTTGGCCTGTCTACTTTTTTTGATTTTTTTGAACACTATTTTATCCATTTCCAATATCATCGCATATACCGCTTCACAATCAGGTCCGGCGTTTTCTAAAAATGAAGGCACAGCGAAGTCCCGATTCTCTTGCGTTGTTCCGACGCTTAGAGAATCGTGGATTCACAGTGCTGTAACGTTTCGATTCCGCCGGGTTGAGCGTGTCGAAACCTCGAAACGAACAGCACCGGAACCTTCGGATGTTTTGGCTGAACCCCTTCCATTGTCTATCGTTAACAATGGTCGATTGTCGATTGAAGTGAGCAATCCTTATGTCTTCTCCGCATTGGGTATATCTCCGAATCAATCAATGGAGAAAATGATTGCCGATTATCAGCCAAAGGGGCTTGTGGAATACGCGGCACCCGACTACACCGCCTACGCTTTTTTTAATCCCAACGACACATACTATCAATATCAATGGAACATCGTAAGCACGAAAGAAGCTAACATCCGACGCGCCTGGAATATCTCTACTGGCAAAGGCGTCATTGTCGCAGTATTGGACAGCGGCGTGGCGTATGAAAATTACAGGCAGTATCGGCAGGCGCCGGACTTCGCATCAACGCGCTTTGTACCGGGCTACGATTTCATCGATAATGATGCACACCCCAACGACGAAAGTGGGCATGGTACTCATATCGCGGGTGTCATTGCGCAAAGCACAAATAATCACATCGGTACAGTCGGGGTTGCGTTTGATGCCCAGATTATGCCGGTGCGCGTCTTAGGTGCCAATGACAAAGCGAGCTATGCGAGCCTGATAGCGGGTATTTATTATGCGGTTGACCACGGTGCTAATGTCATCAATATTAGCGCGGGTGGGATGGTGCCTTCCGTCCTATTAGAGCGGGCTGTGAAGTATGCTTATGAACGGGGAGTAACGGTTGTTGCCGCTGCTGGAAACTATTTCCTGAAGGGCAACCCAACCACCTATCCGGCTGCTTACGACGATTACGTGATAGCAGTCGGTGCGGTTCGATATGATGGACAACGGGCCCCATACGCTAACACCGGAAGCTATATCGATCTCGTCGCGCCGGGTGGCGATTTGACGCGGGACCAAAACAGGGATGGATATAAAGATGGCATTCTTCAACAGACATTTGTCGGCAACCCTACGCAATTTAATTACTATTTCCAAGAAGGCACCTCTATAGCTGCGGCTCATGTCGCTGGCGTCGTCGCCTTGCTCATAGCCAATGGAGTGACCCATCCAGACGATATCCGTACCGCACTCTTATCAACAGCACGGGGCCGCGGTAGAAAAGAATGGGATGAAGCATACGGTTTTGGTCTAGTGGATGCTTATGCAGCGCTGATGTTCGATGGCAAAACAGCCCCCTCTCCTTATCTATCATACGAGCGCATTACATTTAGCCGGTAAGATTAGACCCGTCAATTTCGTTGGACAATACGCTCCGAATCTGTTAAGCGCGCAGTGCATCCGCTTGATTCTTTCCAGTTTCATGTTGCTTCTGACTGGGTTGGCGGAAACTTCAGGATTCAATTCGGTGTTGGATACGGGGTTTAGCTTTGATAGCAATGTGTTCAGGACTTCTGAACGCCCCGCCGGAGATTTCTTTCTCACTTTTGCTCCAGCATTGTCTGTTCAACGTTCTTTTCCCCGCGCCTTTCTGAAACTGGATTCAAGATTGGTCTGGGAGCGATATTATCGCTATACCCAAGTCAACGCGCGTCAAACAATTCTGAATGGACAGGTCCGGTACAATCTTTCCAGTCATCTGTCTTTTGAAGTCAATGATGAGCTGGCAAAGGTTCAAAACCTTAGACCATCAACCGTTCGCGGTACAATAACTCCCCTCACCTACCTTTCAAACCGGGCTTCACCCGCTCTTAAATATGAACGCTCCAATGGAATGGCTATAACTGTGGAGTATTCCAACGAATCCAGGAGTTTCACAGACTCCAGTAATCTTGAATGGAATACGAACGGTATGAAACTCTCTTTGTTGTATCCTCTGGGATATAGAACCACCGCTCAATTGTTATTCGGATTCAAGCATAAAGTTTTTGGTTCTGATATCGCTTATCGCAGCCAATCTGTTGCTATCGAATTATCCCGGAAACTATCGTCGAAGTTCAATGTAAGTACGCAGTTGGGTTGGGAAGATAGAACATACCGCTCCAATGAAAATCTCCATTCTCTTCTCGTTGATATCAATATCACGGGCGAATTGTTTCGTAAGATTCCAGTGACATTGAATTTCAGACGCCCCCTAACAGATAGCGATATTTATGCAGGTCAGGCACTGATTCCTCTGGGCACTGCCCTTTCTTTGTCATGGGATTTGCCCCCCCACATCCAACTGAAAGTCGAAGGCGACATCGGCAGAAATATTTACCCCGGCTTTAAGCTTTCAGATGTGAGATACTTTGGAAGGGGGCAGGTCGGATATAAAATGAGGACTTGGGGGACAATTTACTTCACTTATGCGCGTGAACTGATAAACCCACAGAGCAGAGACGAAGGGTTCCGTCAGGGCCAGTTCGGCATTTCGTTTGTGAGGCCGGTGCCTCTGTTTTCTCAATGATGCTTTTGGCCCGAGTCTAAAACAGAAATTTGTACGTCGGCACGCCCCAAAACGCGCCGCGAATCATCCAGAACCCACCAACAATGAACTCTCCCAGAATGAGCCCCATGAAAAACGGGATGCTCCGCCGATGAAGGGTCAACCCGCCATGCCGTAAAATGTGACGCTTCATCACCCAACTGATGAAAATGGAAAACCAGAAGAGGTTGATTGACCAGTTACTAGCAACGGCATAACCTGCGGGATGGAGTGGCCACCAGAACAGGTTCATCCGCAACAATGCCAGGAGAAGTGTGAAAAGGAAACCGACGCCCATCGCAAGGAACGCGCCATAGTCTGTGGAAGCGGGGGAGATCAACCACCCTTGCAGGCGTCCGAAAGATTCCGGCACCTTGCCGATGTTCGGCACGCCAAATCGGTAGGAAGTATCCAGAATCGCCCAGAACGCAGTCACGCTGCTCAGACAAGCGGCGAGTGTGAGCGCCCAGAAAAACCTCCGGGTGTTCATGCGACTCCGTTCAGCGAGCTTGAATCCCTCCAGTTGGTGGGGCATAATGTGCCCACGATAGGCACGATTGAAAAACTGATAAAACGAAAACATCGTGAGGTCAGCAACGGAGAGGTGGCGCGTCCCGATATTGACCATCATGAGGTGCGCCCCTGCGCGATGGAGGTCATGCACCGGCGAGCCCAATTCCGCACGCATTCGGGTGATGCCAACCGCAAGGATAAAATAGAGGGCGAAAAAGACAATCGCGCCCCAGAATGTCATGCCGGCTTTGAGGGAGAACGCAATCAGGAGGCTGAATCCGATGAGTAAGCCGAGCACTGCGGTTCGATAGCTGATTGGCTCATCGGTATTTTGGATTGCAGCCGTTCCACTTTTGTATTCTGAAGCAGAAGTAGAACTTCTGTACTCCAAAGCGCGACTTCCGCGAAAGATGGTGCCCAACATCTGCCGAAGGTGGCGACGTGTTACCCAAATCGCCAGCGTACACAAGCCGATGTATGCTCCTGAGGTTTGCTCTTCAATGTAAGGGAATTTGGGCAAATGGTGTAATCCAAGCATACTGCCCATAATCCGTTCCGCCTTCCAAAAGAGGTAGAAGAACCAGCATGAAAAGGAGAGGTCTAATGGCATGAAGAATGCCAGCCCGACCGCGTACGGGAAAATCGGTATGGGCGTCCAACTTATCGCATTCCATGGCGGGTCGGTGAAAAATGGAGATAAATCATAGAGCCGGCCGCCGAAGCCCGGAATCACAGGATACAGGAAGTGCATTCCATTGATGAAATCCATCCCCCCAGCGATGGCGAAGCCAATCCACATCGCTTTGCTACGAAAAAACGAAGGGGGATTCAAGGTGAGATGTAAGGGAAGCTGAATGATTGGATAGCTCAACTTCTCGGTTTCAATCCACTGTTTCCGAACAATCACGGTGAGACACAGCATCACGAAGGAAAGGACGCTGATGAACCCTGACCAAACGAGGACCGGCGTCAACCAATGGGTGATGTGGGTCTTGATATAGAACGTCGATTCGCCCTCATGGAATCCCTGCAACGTGACCGGATCGCTGACCACGAGCCAATCGGGGATATAACGGAAGAAGAGCTCCTTCCACTCGTTCTCCGGCGTTGCCAGCCATTTGACCCCGCCGACGAAAGTGATCAACACCTGCATCATGTCCAACCCGCAGATGCCTGAAGCCACCGAGAGCATCGCATAGACCAGCAGAAGTTCGGCCGCGTTCAGGGCAAACGTAGGCGATAATCGTTGCATCCCCAAATTGATCAACGTGAGAAAAAACAGGATAAAAATCACGTTGAAAAAGAGAGAGAACGTGGTCGGATACCCTGAACCCCATGTAGCCGCCGCCATGAGCCAATAGTTGTTCAACGGGATGAGAACGAGCCCCAACAGGATTGCGGGGATGCGGGTTTGGGGTTCAGGGAGGGATTTGTTTTGTGTCATAGTTGTTTGAGACGTAATACCGTTTGTAGATTCAAATGCGACAATTGGTCAATCCATTGTCGGATAGGATCGGACGAGCACGGATTGCGGATTGCCAATTGTCGATTGTCAATTGTCGATTGTCAATTCAGATTGACGAAGATGAGGGCGAGAATTGTCGCGACAATGCCGATTATCGACTTTCGCTCCAGCCGCTCACGGAGGAGTAAAACCCCTACCAGCGTGGTAAACAGCACACCCCCCGAGCCTGAAACGGGGAAAGCAATCAGCGCATCAACCCCATCCAGCGCTTTCAGAAACGCCCAACTGCCACCGACGTTGCAAACACCGATGAGGACACCGTAGAAGGCCTCCCATCGCGTCGGAACAGTTTTCTGATAGATGCAGACACCGGCGTAAGCGATCGCCGTTGTCCCGAAGAGAAAGAGCAAGTACATCGGCTTCTGATCGATGGGACACATCTCATTGAATGCTTTCATGGCGAGCCTGGAGACACCGGAGTTGATGAAAAGCATCGCTACGACCAATAGACCTAACCCCCCGGCCCCCTGAGATATTGTTGGGGTGGAACTGATCGGCAGGGGGAGAGCGGTTGGGCTAGGGGTGAGGTTCAAACCGAATCCCCCTGTCTCCTTTTCTGCACGGGAGGAAGGAGACTTGGTGCCAAGGAGTGGAAGTGCGCAACAAGCCATCAGGATGCCTGTTGCCTGCCATCCGTTAGGGATTTCGTTCCAGAACAAGATGGCGAACAGAATCGGCACGACGAGCGACAAGCGCACCACAGCAATTGTCACGACAATTCCACTCAAGCGCATGCCGAGGGTAACCAGGACAAACCCAATCGCGTAAGCAACACCGTTGGTAAAACCGAAGGCAAAAGTCAGCCGGGTAAATTCAAAGCTGCCCGCTTGAGTCGCTGACCACGCGCTGATCAGAAACGCTATCAGGTAGTTCATGAAGCCAATTGGATTCATCCGATGTCCGCGATTCTTGGCGTCCTTTAAGAACAGCCCAAACCCGGAAATCAGCATAATATGCAGGATGAGGAAAAGCATATTCAGCGTCTTCTCCCTCCTACTCGTGCATCGGCAAAACAACTTTGATCTGTTCTTTCGCCGAACGGTAGGTTGCCAATATCACCTCAACAGCGTGACGCCCGGCTCTGCCATCAACCAGGGGCGTCCTCCCTTCGCGGATACAATCGACGAAATGGGTCAATTCCCCCACAACACCATGAGGGACGGTGCGCTCCGGGATGATTTCCCGCCATTCCGATTCACCAATCTTCTTGAGATACGCAATGTCCGCTCCCATATTCAGCCTCAATGACCCCTTCGAGCCATCAATAATAGTATCCGTTGTGCCTCTTGCGCCCATGAAACCGCCCCATCGCAGGATGCCAACGGCCCCTGAATCGTAACGGATGAGCGTGACCGTGTAATCCTCCCAATCTTCATGACCAGAATAGCTACCCCTTTCCCCCGCTACTGTGAGGGCTGTGCCACCAAACCAGTTGATAAGGTCGGACTTGTGGATGCCATTCTCTAACAAGCCACCAACTATTCCGTACCAACTGGATGGGCGCTGACGTGGCGCACGATAGGGACCGCTATAATCCGTTTCCAGGTAGGTTATGTTCCCGATTTCGCCTGCATCGACCAATTTCTTACCGAGTGCATGCACAGGATAGAAGCGCAACACCTGACCAACCATCAGATGGGTCCCCGCTTTATCAGCGGCCTCAATCATCCCATCTGCGTCTGCAAGCGTGAGAGAGAGTGGCTTCTCGCAAAAGGCGTGGACCCCCGCCTCCGCTGCCGCCACGACCACCTCCCGATGTGCCATAGGCGGCGTGGCAACGACAATGCCATCCACAATCTTGAGCAGGTCGTGGTAATCTCCGAAGGCACGGATGTTATGCTGTGCGGCGACCTCTTGTGCCGCTTCAAGCCGCATATCCGCAACACCGACAAATTCGCAATTTTCAACTTTGGGAAGGGAGTTGCAGTGTGACCTGCCCATGCCTCCCACACCGATAACGCCAATGTGTGTCATCTGACTTCTCCTTACGAGTTATACGAGTTTTTCAGTTATCAACCGGTTGTGACGGAACCTAACCCCCCGGCCCCCTTCCCTCTAGGGAAGGGGGTGCCTTCTCCCCTCTCCGCTTCGGGGAGGGGCCGGGGGAGGGGTTCTGGAACAATACACTCTCAGACATATTGATAACCTATTTGCTTCCCTTTCGTCAAGCCTTTTCTCAGACCGATTTCCGGATTGACTGACAAAACCGTGTCCACTAAATGTCTGATAAGTATGCTTATCGGATATAAAAACCCGCAAAAACGTCTGATAAGTGAAACTTTTTGCCCAGATGAAGCGTAAAGGCTTTAGCGGATTTTACTGAAGATTTCCAGCAGGATTTGATGATATTCGCCACAATGATGCTCAATACGCAGAAACCAATGGAGTAATCGCTTTCTTCGATAAGGATGGAGGAAGACGAGAAGAAGGAACTACGTTTTACGCATTAGGCATCGTTCACGTATTACTCTTCCTATCTATTGTTCTGATTTTTGGGTCGTTCAATGGTTGTAATGGAGGTTCGCAGGTCGAGCGAAGCGAAGATTCCAAGAATCGGAATCCCGATCTGAGTCGGGTGAAGCGGGTAGACCTCCAAAGGCGCATCCCCGTGGAGCAGATACGGAGTACACCCGCCCGAGAGACGTTTCATGTTGCTGTCGCTGCAATGCTTTCAGCACAACGCACTTTTGAGTCCCACCAGGCTCTCCTGGACTATCTGGGGGAGTATCTCCAGATGCCGATCACCTTTAAACAGCGACGCACTTATGAGGAGGTCAATGTCCTGTTGGAGCGGGGGCAACTCGAACTCGCTTTCATCTGCACGGGGGCTTATATTGCGCTCAGGGAAAGGGCTCCGGTGGAAATTATGGGAGTTCCTGTAATCGATGGTAAGAAAACCTATCAATCCTATATCATTGTGCCCGCGGACAGTCCTATCCAAGATATCGCCGAGTTACGGGAGAAGCGTTTTGCATTTACCGATCCGCTGTCTAATACAGGGAAGCTTTATACTACCTATCTGTTGGCACAGATAGGAACGACACCGGATGCTTTCTTTGCGAGCTTTACCTATACGAACAGCCACGACAATTCGATTCAGGCAGTTGCTCAACGCAATGTGGACGGTGCAAGCGTGGACAGTCTGGTATACGACCGACTTGCGCGGGACGCCCCCCATCTGATAGGGCAGGTGCGTATTATTTACAAATCTCCTCCGATGGCGATACCACCCGTTGTTTTCGGCCCCACGGTTTCTGAATCACTGAAAGCGAAAATTCGTACCTTTTTCTTTGATTTGCATGAGGATGCACGCGGAAGGCAAATTTGGGAGCGACTCCAGATTGAACGATTCGTCGCCGCATACGATTCCGATTATGACAGCATCCGGCAGATGCGCTTACTGGTGAGAAATTAGGTAACACTTCCATGTCATCGTTTATTGACTCCATAACCACTCACGTTCGCTTTCCGTTGCGCTGGAAATTTGCGATTCCGATATCCATGATTGTGCTCTCAATGGGAATCGTGATGCTCATTCTCGTGCGCACTTATGTGTTTGATCAACTGATGCACGAGGTTGAAAAACGAGGTGTGTACATTGCTCGTATGCTTGCAGAAAGGAGCACACCGCATATCCTGTATGAGGATGGATTCGCACTACAAGCATTGATTGATTCTTTTCCAGAGGCAGATGTGGACATTGCGTATGCCTTCATGTTGGGGAACGACGGCAGTGTGTTAGCACATACGTTCATAGGCGGTTTCCCCGTTGCGCTCATGGATGTACATCCACCTCTGGTGAAGACCATCCACACGCAACGGCTGCAAACGGATGGGGGTTATTTGCTGGACGTTGCCGCCCCCATCCTAGAAGGACGTATTGGGATCGCACGGGTGGGGCTCTACGAAACCCGTGTGCGAACCACTGCCATCAAGAGTATCCGCATGCTCACCCTGTTGTTGACCCTCGCCTTGATTGTTGGATTGCTCGCTTCGCTTGTACTCGCCAACCTGATCACTCGTCCAGTGCGTGGCCTGATTCAGACCATGCAAACGACTGACCTTGAAAGCAAGTTGCCGGAACTTCCCGTTCACAGGAGTGATGAGATTGGCTACCTCATTCGCCAGTTTAATGAGATGGTGGAACGTCTCCAGCAGGCACACCGAAGCCTGAACGCGGCGCAGGTACAGATGCTCCAGGCTCAGAAACTGGAAGCGATTCGTCAGTTGGCAGCCGGGGTCGCGCACGAGATTTATAATCCCCTGGATGGCCTCCGCAATTGCCTGGAGATGATTCAAAAAGGAAACCTGCCAGCGGAACGAGAATCGCTCTACTTTGAAATGATTTACGAGGCGGTGCAGCGGATTGAACTGGTTGTGCGGGATTTGGCTGAACACGCTCGTCAGCGCGATCTCCATTGGGAGAAACTCGAGCTCCATCAACTGTTGGATCGCTGTTTTCGTCTGATACGGGATTCTCTGGAGCAACACGAGATTGTGGTGCAACGTGAGGATTTTCTGGAGCCAGCATGGATGGTTGGGGATGAACTCACGCTGGAACAGGCCTTCCTGAACGTATTGCGCAATGCTGTGGATGCCATGCCCAATGGTGGCACCATCGTTGTTGATATTTCCCAGGAAGCTTCAGAGGGGTGGAGGGTGGAAATCCAGGATACGGGGATGGGCATCCCCGCCCATCAGTTGCCTCACCTCTTTGATCCGTTTTTTACCACCAAATCAAGCCAGCGTGGGCGTGGTTTAGGATTGTGGGTGACATACGGCATTCTGGAACTGCATGGCGGCCGCATCGAAGTACAAAGCCGGGAGTTTGAAGGTACGACTTGCCGTATCTTTCTACCGGGGAAGGTTGAGCGAAGTGAAATCCCGCCTAGCGAGGGAGAACGTCATGAAAGTGATGGTAGTCGATGATGAAAGGATTAAGCGGGTCTCTCTTGGAGATGCCATTACGGCGCATGGTCATGATGTGGCTGTCTTTGAAACGGCTGCGGAAGGATTGGAAGCACTTGCCCGAAAAGCGTTCGATGTGGTCATCACAGACCTCAAGATGCCCGGGATGGGCTCGAATTCCTCAAGCGCATTAAACAGATTTCCCCGGCAACCTACGTCATTTTGATGACCGCTTATGGCACCGTGAATCTGGCTGTAGAAGCGATGCGGCAGGGCGCTTATGACTTCATTATGAAGCCGTTTTCTAATGAAGAGATGCTCTTGCATTTGGAGCGCATCAAGGAGCAACTCAACCTCGTCACTGAAAACGTCGCACTCAAACGGGAGATTCAACGCCATCAACCGGGGCAACTGATCGGCAAGTCGGCGGCGATGCAGCGTCTCTATGAAACCATCCGCACAGTTGCTGAAAGCGACGCAACAGTGTTGATACAGGGTGAAAGCGGTACGGGTAAAGAACTGGTCGCGGTTGCTATCCATGAATCCAGCCCGCGCGTGAAAAACCCTTTTGTTGTGGTGCATTGTGCTGTGCTTACAGAAACGTTGTTCGAGTCGGAACTGTTTGGACATGAGCGTGGTGCCTTTACAGGGGCAATCAAAGAACGTAAGGGACGCTTTGAACAAGCCAATGGTGGAACAATCTTCTTTGATGAAGTGGATGACATCCCACCCACCATGCAGGTCAAACTACTGCGAGTCCTCCAAAACCATTCTCTGGAACGTGTGGGTGGAAACCAGACCATTCATGTGGACGTGCGCGTCATCGCTGCAACCAAAGTGGAGCTAATGGAATGTGTCCAGCAGGGACATTTTCGAGAGGATCTGTTTTATCGACTCAACGTGGTGCCGATTCATATTCCACCCCTACGCCAGCGGAAGGAGGATATTCCGCTGTTAGTGGATGGTTTCATTCGTAAATATGATCGGCATCCAGAGCCACGACAAATCGCTCCGGAGGCGCTGGACACATTCATGAAGTATGACTGGCCGGGGAACGTGCGGGAGCTGGAGAATACAATCGAACGGATGGTCGTGCTCTCACACCGTGATTGCTTGACCTTGGAAGATGTCCCCGGCAACGTCCGCTCCAGCGGACATTTCGCGAAGTCTACATCCGGATCTAATCGGGACGAAGGGCTCAACTTACGCCATCCCACGCTGAACAACCTCATTCACGTTGACCTCAACCACGCCACTATTCCTCTGGAAACCGCTGTCTCCGACCTAGAATGCCAACTGCTCCTGTGGGCACTTGAGAAATCGGAAGGCAATAAGAGCCACGCCGCAGACCTCCTTCACCTCCGACGCACCACCTTCCGCGATAAGCTTAACAAGTATGGATTGGATGCGTGAAACATGCTGAGTTCTGCAAATTTGCAAATTTCAGTTTTATTAGGACTTACGCACCCGGTTCGTAGTCGCGCAATTCATTGCGCCTTCTGACGGTCCGATAGATCGGACCTAACGACAAGCCTTTCGCCCTTCAATTGCGTAAGTCCTATTGATCTGTCAAACCCGTTCAGAAAGTCAACGATTTTCCGTTCAATGGCATCCCGGACCTGACGGAATGTTTCCATCACTTTATCTTCACTTCCCTTCGTAGCGGCTGGGTCTGGCATCGCCCACGATAACCGCTTCACTTGAGCAGGGAACACAGGACAAGCGAGCTCCCCGATCGAAGATCGGGGCTAATGGCATAGTCCACCGCTTGCGGGACCGCATCGAACCCCTTTGAATAAAGCACTGTAGTATCTACGCCTTGTTCCCGCAACACTTTCAGTACATTCAAATTCACCCGTGTCGGTGCCGAACCCGCGCTGTAAATCTCAAAGCGATTCCCCGCATGATGTTTCGCAATCGCCTCCGCCATCTGACTCCGACACGAATTGGCAACACACATAAAAAGGATTTTCGGTTTTGACATCAGATCTCCTTCCATTCATTACGAATTCCAACAACACACATGCCCGCTTCCCGAAGGGCGATACGTTTTTGAAGATACTCATAATCTTTCTCGAAACGCGCTCGCATATCAGATGTTCGCAAGCAGGTTTCCAAGAATTCAAACAACTCGTGATTTCCTGGTTCCTCGATCTCAAGTGAGTAATACATCCAGGTGCCGCGCCGTTCGCTGGTCACCAGGCCAGCGTTTTTCAGGACGCTCAAATGACGAGACACTTGATATTGAGGAAGTTCCAGCGCGTCCATCATTTCACATACACAGAGGGTATCTTCCGAGGAGATGAGCAGATACATTAAGCGGAGACGGGTTTCATCTCCCAAGGCTTTGAATCGCTGCGATGGTTTTTGCATAGTTGAGCCTCCATTCACATCGGTTAAGGAACTATACGTGCGACGGCACAGTTTTCTCCGCGAAATAGCGGGATTGGAACCACAACGCCACGTTCACGAGGCTAATCAGCACAGGCACCTCCACCAGTGGCCCAATGACAGCGGCAAACGCTTGCCCCGAATGAATCCCAAAGACCGCGACCGCGACCGCAATCGCCAGTTCAAAGTTGTTGCTTGCGGCGGTGAATGATAGCGTCGTGGTCTTCGAGTAGTCTGCTCCCGCCTTCTTCCCCATATAAAACGAAACAAAGAACATCAACACAAAATAGAGAACCAGCGGAATTGCGATTCGTACTACATCCATCGGAATCTTGACAATATACTCACCTTTGAGCGAGAACATAACGATAATGGTGAATAACAGGGCAATCAAGGTGACTGGACTGATGCGTGGAATGAAAATCTGCTCATACCACTGACCGCCTTTGAGCGTGATGAGACTGAACCGCGTAATCAACCCGGCAATAAATGGGATGCCTAGATAAATGAATACGCTTTTGGCAATTTGCCCCATTGAAACATCGACGACAACGCCCTTGAGTCCCAACCATTCGGGAAGCACGGTGATGAAAATATAGGCGTACACCGAATAGAACAGCACCTGAAAAATCGAGTTGAACGCAACCAAACCGGCTGCATACTCGGTATCTCCTTTTGCCAGTTCGTTCCACACAATCACCATGGCGATACAACGGGCGAGTCCAATCATAATCAAGCCGACCATGTACTCAGGATAGCTGCGCAGGAAGATGACCGCCAGGGCGAACATCAAAATCGGACCGACAACCCAATTTTGTACGAGGGAAAGTCCAAGCATTCGCACATTGCGAAAGACATCCCCTAATTCTTCGTACTTTACTTTGGCAAGTGGGGGGTACATCATCAGAATAAGCCCAACTGCAATCGGAATCGAAGTGGTGCCCATCTGAAATCGTGTGATAAACTGAACGACTTCCGGCATGAGGTATCCCAGCCCAACTCCCACCACCATTGCCAGAAAAATCCATAACGTCAGGAATCTGTCGAGAAACGATAGCTTTTTGACCGTCATTTCTGCCATGATTTTTTCCTTTCTGCATCATAATATGCTTATATGCGATTATACGCATATATTATACACATCTGGTGCTTCTGATGCCATGTTTTTTTGCACTTACGGATTTAGTGATAGTACACAATAAACTCGGTTTCTTTATCTTACCATTCGTCCGAACTTGTTTTCTCCCGCTCCTTTTCTTCTGCTTGTCCCTCTTTGCCACAAACAAAGTGGCGGAATTCCGTTACATACTGGCGAAAATCCGCCACTTTGCTCCAGAAATCCTCCGCAGATTCCCGTGAATTCACGCTTTTGTGCGCGGCACAAATCTTGCTTTAACGTCCTCTGCCTTATTGTGTTACCACCGGATTCTGGGAATCCGGTACACACCCAAACATAAAGGAGGACCAAACGATGCAGGGCCTACGATATTTATCCTGGCTACCTCTACTATTATTGGTTCTGTTGGTCGCAGGTTGTGAGCAGTTTACGGATATTCTTACCCCTCCAGGCCCTCAACCGTCGGATCTAACCGTGAGTCCCAATGGTGGGCCCTATACCCCGCCGGGGATAAGCCCTAATGAGCAGGTCATGCTGGTGGCCCAACAGGGATTGACAGCCGGAGACGGCACAATGTACCTGCGAACACTGAAGTCCCTGGAGCGCCTCATCGCAAGGGTGGGCGAAAGGGTGCCACCGGGAGGTGTCCTTGCGGCCCCACCACGCGTTGGCTTACAGGGACGCTTGAGCCCCCAGCGTGCTTTGGAACTCAGCCGATTGACCCCCATCACACAATTGGGAGCAATTCAGACTTCTGTAGATACCATCCAGTTCACAGGTTCTGCACAACTGGACGAAGCAACTCAGCAAGTCAAGGCAACGTTGGACGCCAATAGCACGGCTGGAACGCGGCTCAAGTGGAAGCGCACCTTCCATCGTTCGGTTGTGAGTCGAGCGAGTCGCTGGCTCGTTGCTTGAATCCGCATGAGTAAATTGAAGAAGCAAGCTGGCAGCATGCTCTACATAAAGCAAGCTGGCAGCATGCTCTACATGATTCGGTTATAGTAGAGCGGGCAGCTTACCCGTTGCATAAGTGAAAGGAGGTCATACATCATGACTCACAGATGGGTTATTACCTTGGGGATGGTCGTGGTTATCCTGGGAGTCGCATTCAGCGTGGGGCTTGCCCTAAACCGACCGGATTTGATAGGGCTGCACAAAGACGCTGTGTCGTTGCCATCCAGCGCATGTATCGGCTGTCATGGTAACAAAACTTCCGGCGCCACCGATCCAAACCTGGGGACTGAAGAAAAGACATTCAATCCAAACATTCCTTCGGTTCATGCACGTCACCTGGACAATCCATTATTGGGACTTGAATGCAACACGTGTCACAAGTCCGTAGACCTAGTGGAAGGTTCGGCGGCACATCTGCGGAAGCAGGTAAGCGTCAATACCTGCCGTACCTGCCATCAGAAGCTATTCGCACCTGCTCCTGCGGAAGCGCCGATTGTGATGACGCTCCCCGCTGGCTACAGCGAGTTCTCAATCCCCTATGGTTACGGGAACACGGATGCCGCTGTTGTACTGGGTATCCCACCTGAATCGCTGGAACTTGCGACAGCATCCGGAGCAATCAACGCAAGCGATTTCAAACATTATCCCGAAGTTCCTGCGGATAAACTGTTCCCCGGCGTCGGCTATCAGATTACGCTTGACCAGTCTCTCTCCATTACGCTGAAGGGAGATGCCATCACACGCCCGACAACCCGCGTTCTACTCGGAAAAGGGTGGAACCTGATCGGAATGCCCTATCTACAACCGTTGCGTTGGGATGGGATTCAGATTATGACTGCATCTGCGGAAGTGTTGAACTTCAATCAGGCAGAACGCGCTGGGTTGATTGCCAAGGTGCTCTGGATATATGATGCGCGCACGAACGACTATCAAACCGTTGATGTCATGGAACCCTTCAAAGCCTACTGGATTCAGGCTTATGAGACCGTGACACTAATCATTCCGAGACCTTTCTGACAGGAGGTAAGCAAACCATGGAACGACGAGAAGATAACATGCTGAATCGAAAGATCAGCCGACGCCAATTCATGAAGTCGAGTCTAATACTGGGCGGTACTGTAGGGGCTGCGGGCGTGCTTTCTCCCCTCTCTGTCTTCGCTGCGGGCGAAGGGGCGATTCCTGTTTACAGCATCCCTGGCCCCAACCCCATCGACACAGCAAAGGGAATGCGTATCGTGCGAGGTGTATGCCTGATGTGTCATTCCGCCTGCGGCATCCAATGCCTGGTAGACCCGACAGGGCGTCTAGTCAAGATTGATGGGAATCCGTACCACCCGAACACACGCGACCCGCACCTTCCCTACGATACAGCCCCATCCGTGGTGGAACGTTCTCGAATCTGTGCGAAAGGGCAGGCGGGAATGGAGCAGGTTTATACGCCAATCCGAATCAAACACCCCCTCAAACGGATTGGGCCGCGTGGATCCGGCGAATGGGAAGTCATTTCCTGGGATAAGGCATTCACTGAGATAATCGAGGGAGGAGACCTGTTTGGCGAAGGCCACGTAGATGGGTTGCGTGCCATCCGTGATTTGAACACCCCGATCGACCCGGAGGCACCAGAGCTCGGTCCCAAAGCAAACCAGTTTGTGTTCGCTGTCGGACGCCACGACCATGGGCGCAAGGAATTTACCGATGCTTTCTGGAAGAATGCGTATGGAACGATCAACTTCCGCAACGACCACACGAGTGTCTGCGAGTTAACCCACCATGTCACGTACGCCTTGATGTTTGGGGGAAAGAACCATCTCAAGCCAGATATTTTAAATTCCAGGTACATCATCTGGTGGGGAACAAGTCCATTGGAAGCGGGCTTCCCCATGATTGCCCTGTCCCGAAAACTGATGGAATTCAAGAAGCGGGGTGGCAAAATGGTGGTTGTAGACCCACGCTTCTCTAACAGCGCGGCGAAAGCGGATGTCTGGGTGCCCGTCAAGCCGGGCACAGACGCAGCCCTCGCTCTTGCGATCGCCCGCTGGATGATTGACAACAAAAAGTACGATGAGAATTTCCTGCGCAATACGAGCGGTAAAGGGGCGAACGCTCACAGTGAGACATCCTGGTGCAATGCAACCTATCTGGTGCGCCTGGATAACAAGACCTTGTTACGCGCTCCCGATGCAGGTCTGAACGGAACGAAGGACGACTTTGTGGTTGCCTCGAACGGGACACCTGTTGTGTACAATAGCGTAGAACAGGCAGACCTGGAAGCCGAGATGGTCGTCAACAGTATTCCATGCAAGTCAGTCTTCACCCTCTATCGGGGACGGGTAGAGGAGAAAACGCTTGCTGAATACGCCAATATCTGCGATGTAGACGTAGGACTTATCACCCAGATCGCGCGTGACTTTGCATCCGCTGGCAAGGGTGCTGTATCCGATTTTTACCGGGGTCCCGTACAGCATACCAACGGCACTTACAACGGTATGGCGATCATCGCCCTCAATCTGCTGGTCGGAAACCTGGATTGGAAGGGCGGGCTGGTTGTGGGAGGAAGCCACTGGCATGAAGATGGCTCCAAGCCAACCAACACTTACAATCTGAGCAATTGGCCACCCAAGGATGACCCCCGGCGCGTTTCTGCTATGAGGCGAATCTGGGGCTTTTAGAGATGGTCCCTCAATTTAATTTTTACGATGAATCCATGCCAATCTATACCCATCGATACCATCTGCCGAGCACGAAAGTGAATCAAAGCAACATCTTTGCGTCGATGTTATCGGATGGTTCGATTATAGATCGTTCCGAAATTATCCGCTCGATCATCGGGCTGAGAAGTCTTGTGCGCGCTGGAACGAAAATCGAAGCTTCCATCGTGATGGGAGCGGACTATTATGAAAGCGCCGAGCAGATTGCTCAGAACGCCCAACAAAGGATTCCCCCTATCGGCATTGGAAAAAGATGTACCATTCGTCATGCCATCATTGACAAAAATGCGCGGATTGGCGATGAGTTTCTGGTTGGATTGATTTCTCAAAATTTTCCACCCACAATACCTTCACAGATTATGTTGGTCAAAAATGAGCGAGAATACTTATCTCATTATCGATTTGTGACGGAGTGGGCATTTTTTTAGGCAGAGACGCGATATGTCGCGTTCCTGCTTGTTTATATCGGTTGGGGTATTGTTTCATGTGTTCCCATACGCATGAAGTTAAGGCTTTGGTTGCAGGCGGGGCACCTAAACTCGCCATAAGACAAGGAGACCAAGAGACAAGGAGACAAGGGGAATATTGGCCATGTGCCCATTGGCTTGATTGCTCACGAACTCCTTCGTGTGTTGATGCACCACAAAAATCGCACGATTACCGGCTTGCTACCCTTAACTTAATGCGGACAACCTGCGGGACGTCTGTACGGCCCATCCACAAGTGAGGTGATTCAAAGTTACTGGCGAGCTGGGATGCAGGTTTCGTCACAATTTCTCGATCTGCCGGATCATATTGGCGTAGAAATTGCCTTTATGGCTTATCTATATGAACGGGAAGCCGCCGCATGGCGTGCTGGCGATGAACAGCGGGCGTCTCAACATCGCAAGTGGGGTGAAGAATTCCTCCAAGAGCATTTGGGGATATGGGCGCGACCGATTTCGGACAAGATGTTTGAACAGGCACGCACCCCTCTCTATCGTGCCGTTGCTTATATGCTACAGTCGCTTATTTATAAGTAAAACCATTTGAAAATTAAACAGTCGTGATGGCTTTATCCGGCTCAGGTTTGGAATTTCCCATTTCGCCGGAGGGTGAGTTGCTCCGATTCTCGGACGAGCACGGGCACCTCACCCCTTATGTGTCAAGCTAACTTTTAACCTAACCCCCGGCCCTTCCCCCCCCACCCCGGCCCTCCCCGTGGACGGGGAGGGAGTGGAGGGAAGGGGGAGAAAACTCCCCTCTCTGTAGTCCCTCCATGGAGAAGCCACCCAGCACGTTTCTTATTCCTCCTCCCCCATTGTTTGAAAAAAAGGGCACGCCAGCCGCCTCACATTGGTCTCGGATTGGTATGACCCATTCCTGTTGCATCGGTCCTGCCCCTGGCCCTGACTCCCCCCCAACAATAGACCCAGCCCATCCCACTCAGATTCCAGTTCGGTAGCGAAACCAGCCAGGACATCCCCCAACACAAATCTCGGACAATTTTGCTATGTCATGTCTGCACGAAGTACCTTGCCCATGTCACATTTTACTGTCGCCCAAGATTCTATCTTAGTTTTCACCAATGATCCCCTTGGTTAGCCAACTGAGAAATTTGGGTTACGACTGAATCTCATTTCTAAAGTAAAAAATTTCTGTGGCAATTTGGGTCAACGGATGGTATTCTGTTCACGCTGATGGACAGGGGTTAAATCCGCGCACATCGGAATCCTGTTCACCAAGATTTACCTTTGCTAAACTCATATAACAAGTGCACGTCTAATGTGCGTCCTGTTTAGTCCAAATGAAGGAGGGATTCCAAATTCGCAGTTTACTCACTCTCAAAAAATACGTTGTTCAATACCGGTTTACAATTATCGTAAGCTTTACTCTTGTTCTGGTCACTAATGGTCTCTTGTTGATTAGTCCGAAGATCCTAAAGTGGGTCATCGATGATCTGACGCGACAGGTTACCCCGCGCAAAATCCTCTTTTACGCACTTCTCATTTTCGGTGTTGCCCTGGTTGGGGGTGTGATTCGATTTGCGCAACGCCAAATGATTAATGGCGTTGCGCGGAAAATTGAGTACCATCTGCGAAGTGACTTCTTTGCGAATTTGCAAAAACTGTCCGCCGCTTACTACAGCGATGCTCGCACGGGCGATCTCATGACGCGCGCGACGAGCGATATGAACGCGGTCCGTATGGTCCTCAGCAACGCCATCATGTTCACTGCGGATGCGATCGTCTTCTTTGCGATGTCATTAGTCATCATGCTCCGAATCGACGTCATCTTGACGCTGTTTGCGTTGTTACCCTATCCTGTTCTCTCGTTTTTAATTCGGGAGCTCGGCAAGCGCGTCCACCAGAATTACGAGCGCATCCAGGAAGCCGTTTCGGAGATGAATACCAAAGTGCAGGAGAACCTGTCCGGGGTGCGCGTTGTCAAAGCCTATACCCTTGAAAAGAACGAGATGAAAGATTTTCAGCGACTCAACCAAAATTTCGTGAAGCGGAACCAAATTCTGATTCGCCTTGAAACCTTTTTCTTTCCCCTGTTCCGATTTCTGCCGGGGATTGGTGGGGTTGTTCTTCTCTGGCTTGGGGGTGCCCACGTCATCTCGGGTAAAATCACGTTGGGCGATTTTGTCTCCTTCAACGCTTATCTCGCAATGCTTGTCCGCCCGATGATTATGCTAGGCTTCGTCGTCAATTCGTTTCAACGCGGCGCGGCTTCGATGGAACGGATTAACACAATTCTTGATGCGAAGTCGGAGATTTACGATGGCGAGAATGTGCGTCGAGACATCAAGACGATTCAGGGAGAGATCGAATTCAGAAATCTCAATTTTGCTTATCCCGGTGGGCCACCGGTGCTTAAAAACATCAACCTCAAGATTGCGCGCGCATCGACTTTGGCAATTGTTGGCCCGACAGGCTCCGGCAAAACAACCCTCGTTAATCTCATCCCTCGTATTCGCCAGGCAACACGAGGCTCAGTGTTCATCGATGGAGTAGACATTCAGGATATCCCCCTCCAAGTCCTCCGCTCCCATATCGGTTTTGTTGAACAGGAGCCTTTCCTCTTTTCCGACCTTCTGCGAAACGATATCGCTTATGGCGTCGAGGAAGCGAGTGACGTTGAGATTAAAGAGGTCGCTCATATTGCGGATGTGTTGGCACAGATCGAGGAGTTTCCCGAGGGGTTAGATACCTTTCTGGGAGAGCGGGGCGTTACGATTTCTGGGGGCCAAAAGCAGCGAACAGCGATCGCGCGCGCCATTATGATTCGTCCGAAAATCCTGATTTTGGATGATGCCTTCGCGAGTGTAGATACGCATACGGAAGATACCATCCTGACGCGCCTGAAGGACATCATGGAAGAGCGAACCACTATCATTATTTCCCATCGAATTTCGACCGTCAAATCTGCGGATGTGATTGTCGTCCTGAAAGACGGGGAAATCGTTGAGCGCGGGACGCATGAAGAGCTGCTCACACTCAACGGGATTTATGCAGGAATCCACGAGAAACAATTGTTGCAGGAGGAGTTGGAGGCATTTTAATTGGCAAACTATAACAGCACAGCAACCAAACAACCAATAACCCCCAATCAACCAGATCAATTTCCAAAACAAGGAGATGGTTATGATGGCAAATTCAAAACCCCCAAAAATCCGCTCGCTCCCAACGGACCGGGGCGTTTATTATCCGGAATCGGATGGTCAACCTATGGCTGAAACGGAACTGCATCGCGACGTGATGATTGATTTTATCCAAATGCTCGACGATTATTTTCAAGAGCGGTTGGATGTCCATGTCTCCGGGAACTTAATGGTGTATTATGAGCAGGGAAATCCCAAAAAGTCGGTGGCGCCTGATGTATTTGTGGTCTTTGGGGTTGAGAAAAAGCGAAGAAACAATTACCTGCTGTGGAAAGAGGGAAAAGGTCCTGACTTCGTACTGGAATTATCGAGTAAAAAGACCTATCGTACCGATTTGAATCAGAAGAAAACGTTGTATGGGCAAGTGCTTAAAGTTTCGGAATATTTCCTTTATGACCCCAACCATCAGTATTTGAATCCTCCCCTTCAGGGGTATCGACTCATGGAGGGGGACTATGTCGAAATTTTACCGGTGGGGGGTCGGCTTCCGAGCCGCGTGCTCGGTTTGGAACTGGGATTGAAGCCAGATGGGGAGTTAGGGTTGTACCCTCCCCAAACGAACATCTGGCTGCTGTCACCGAGGGAACGCGCCGAGCAAGCCGAAGCCAAAGCCGAGCAGGCTGAAGCCAAAGCCGAGCAGGCTGAAGCCAGAGCCGAACACGCCCAAGCGAAGGCGCAACAGGAAACTGAAGCGAGACAACGCGCCGAGGTCGAATTAGCACAGTTGCGTGCAGAACTCCAGCGATTTCAGGGGCAATACCAACGTAATTAAATCATGCGAAAAAGGGGGTTGAACTTATGTTCGGTGGTGGTGGTGGAGGTTTACACGAATACAGTCCAGAAGAAGAAGACCTCGGTAAAGTGTATGATCGGGTCTTGATGAAGCGGCTACTCTCCTATTTGAAACCGTATCGGCTTGAAGTGGCGCTTGTCGTATTCCTGATCATCGGTAATACAGTGGCTCGACTTGCGGAACCCTATCTCATACAAATTGCGATTGACAGACATATTCAACCAGGAGTTCTCAAGGGGTTAGAAGTCATCGCCCTTTATATGGTCTTTGCCCTGATAGCGGAGTTTGCCTTCAGCTATTTTGAAGAGTATCGCATGCAGATGTTAGGGCAGAAGATTATGTATGATATGCGGATGGGGCTCTTCTCCCATTTGCAGCGGATGGATGTCAGCTTTTTTGATCGCAACCCGGTTGGGCGTCTCATGACCCGTGTGATGGGCGATGTCAGCGTGCTCAATGAGTTGTTTACTTCAGGAGTCATCACGATTTTCGCCAATCTGTTCAGCATCGGTGGTATTATGATTGCCATGCTGGTGTTGAACTGGAAACTGGCGCTCGTCACCTTCACGGTGTTGCCGATCATCTTTGCAGTGACGACCATTTATCAGCTCTACTCTCGCCGCGCGTTCCGCGACCAGCGAAAGCATCTTGCGCGGATCAACGCCTTCCTCAATGAAAACATTGTCGGCATGAAAACAATGCAGTTGTTCACACAAGAAAAGCGCAGTTTCTTAAAGTTTGACGAGCGGAATCGGGAATATCTGCAAGCCAACCTCCGAAGCGTTTTCTACTTCTCGCTCTTTTTCCCGATGATCGAGGTCATGGGCTCGCTCGCAACGGCAATCATCATCTGGTACGGGAGTGGTCAAATCTTACAAAAATCGCTGACCTTCGGTGTTTTAGTGGCTTTCATCCAATATGGTCAGCGACTTTTCTGGCCAATCCGTGAGTTAAGCGAGAAGTACACAATCTTCCAAAACGCGATGGCCTCCTCTGAGCGAATCTTTGAGCTCCTCGATACCCAGCCGACCATTGTTGACCCCGTCCAACCCCCAAAGATTAAGGCACTGACAGGCGAGATTGAATTCCGCAACGTCTGGTTCGCTTATAAGGGAGAAGATTACGTCCTGCGCGATGTTTCCTTCAAGGTAAGTCCGGGCGAAAAGGTGGCGATTGTTGGGCATACCGGCGCGGGCAAAACGTCGATCATTAATCTCCTGTGTCGTTTCTATGAAATCAACAAGGGGGAAATCCTGATCGATGGTGCCGATATTCGGGAGATGCGGTTGGAGGACTTGCGTCGCGCCATCAACATTGTTCAACAGAACATCTTCCTGTTTTCTGGGACCCTTGAGGACAATATCCACCTCAACAATGCGGAAATTACGCCGGAACAGACCATCGCCGCAGCCAAAGAGGTTCATCTGGATCCATTCGTTCAAAAGATGTCAGATGGCTACGCCACCGATGTCAAAGAAGGCGGCAGCGCATTATCCGTTGGTCAGAAACAGCTTGTTGCCTTCGCCCGTGCGTTGGCTTCCGACCCTGATATCCTCGTTCTCGACGAAGCCACATCTAGCGTGGACACCGAAACCGAGCTCCTGATCCAAGACGCCCTGAATCGCTTAATGACAAACCGCACCTCCATCGTGATTGCCCATCGGCTCTCCACCATCCAGAACGCGGATAAGATCATTGTCATGCACCGGGGTCAGATTCGGGAAATGGGCACACATAACGAACTACTCCAGCAACGAGGGATTTATTATCGGCTGTATCAACTGCAGTACAAGGGGCAGGAGGTTGGTTGATGAAGAAGGCAGCGTTTACGGATGCTTGCGAAGTTTTCAAACCCCGATCTTTGATCTGGGTTAAAAAGGAGTTTATAACATGTCACTACAAGTCTGGATGCGCATCGGTCAGCCCCTTGAACCTGTAATGAATGATTACGAACGCATCTTTGATGCCTGGGAAGCGGGGGGGGTTCGGGGCTTCGTCTTCGGCCGCACACTTTTTGCAGATGCACAGGGTCAGTTCACCGTGCCTGCGTTTCCATCCAACCCCCAGGTCTATCGCGCTCGCGGCTTAGAGCCGAACGTCCGTCGTTCAGAGACCGATTCCGCCAAAGAGAAGTTGCTCCATGAGATGCTTGATAACGCTAAGGCGCGAGGTTGGCTGATTTTCATTTTTGCCCCCGGAAGCGGTGCGACGGGTGCGAAACCCCTTCCCCCGGCGGATGACCCTTACGGCGCAGTATCCACGGCGGCGGTCTGGGATGAGGTCTTCGGCACTTTTCCACAGGTCGATGGGGGCATCATGGATGGCTGGACGGAGTCCGCCTACGAACTCAGGAGGCACCATGGGAATGCCGTGTTCGCGGATATTCCCGAGTCTACCAAAGCCCAAGCCGCCGTCAGAGGCTATGACCCGGCCAGGCTCGAACGGGGCATGCCCCGTCTCCGGGAGCGTTTTCGCAGTTTTACGCCAGCCCAGGTCCGATATTACGGGGCTTACGGCGTACTGTCGGAGATGAACCTCTTCGATATCAATGACGATGCCATTTACTGGTTGCGCTGGCGACGAGAGGAGGGGTTCAAAACGGGAGAGGCTTTCCGTCGAGAACTGGATAAATCCCCACGGAAACTGCTATTGGGCAACGGCCCGCGTTCGGCGGTCTTCTCCGGCATGACGGGGCTCGACTTCCACGCCTGGGATAAAATCGTTGATATCCTGCTGGTCAAGCACTACTTCTGGCACCGCGGCTTCGACGGTATGTACGGCACTGTCGCCCGTTGGGTTTCGCAGATTCATGAGTGGAATCCGAGCCTGACCGAGCAGGATTGCTTTACAGTCGTGAAGGCTTGGCTGGGCGTTGAACTGCCGGAGGTGAATTCGCTGGCGGATATGGAGATTGGATTCCCCCAGGCGTTCTTCGACCAAGTGGTGCAGGTCGAAACGGCTCGCGCCCTGGCGGCAGTCAGTCATCCTGAGAAAATCGTGCCGTGGGTCGATACGGGGCGGATGCCGCATGGCGGCGACCCAATGACAGCGGGAGACCTGCATCGAATCCTCACCGCTTCGGAGGCGGCGGGGCTGAAGCGTTTCCTCTTTCATAATCATGCGCACCTCACATCGGCGGAGTGGTGTGTCATTTCTCGGCTGTGCGGAACTCTCTGGAACGAAGACCTGGATGGGTATTGGCCCCCTGCGACTCCGAAACCATCGAACTACTAATACTTTGTCAATTAGCGATTCAGGCGGGAGGGTGAGGCTCCTGCCGAACCACCGGCCAATGGCTCAACAGGAGTTTCGCCCTCCCAATTCCGGCGTATTCCCGCCGCTATCAGCCTAAATGACAAAGTAGTACTAATTATGGGAATAAACCCCGATCTTTGCGGGGTTCAATCAGACGCGAAAAATCAGGCTCAATTGAAGAATTGTAGAAATAAAGTAGATCGAAGCGAAGTGGAGACTCCCATCCATCGGAGAGGTTATCATGAAGTATTCAATCATTCAGTTACCGTTCCCTTTGAACTTTCGTGAAATGACGCGGCGGGAAGCCAAAGCCTATTATCTCTGGTTCGTGGAGCAAATACCCGTGCGGATAAGCATCTTAGAACAAGCGGTCCGATCTACTGACGATTCTGAATTCCAGGGTTGGGCGGCAGGCGAAACCGTCGAATCCCTTGATGCCCTCGGCAAATGGTTTGCTTTTCATGTAAACCTCAGAAAGAGAACAGAAAAGGAAAAGGAGGAAATTTACAGCGGCGCGCCATTATGGTTCAGAAGGGTCCAGATTGAAGACTGGGAGTTGGCAAACAAAACGTTTTCGCTCGCCGTGGATATCGGAATCTATCTGGGCCAGGTTTTTGTGAAGAACCGACCGGGCATCCGGTGGGAAATGCTTAAAAACTCAAAGAATGACGCTGACTATCAGCAACCGGTCCTGGTTGGATTCGGAAATCTGGTTTGTAATCCCCTCCGCCTGGCGGTCACGCTTGCTTATGACTTTGCAAGAGGGAGCCAACCGCCTGGCCGCCTTCGCGAATTGTTCGAGCTCTGGTCAGACTATGTGAACAACCCCAAGAATGAGGGTTCACTAACTCACTGATTCGTCAATCGGAAAGGAGATTTGCTATGGCTATCTTGAAACTCCCCGTTCGCTGGTACAGCAACGCGCCCCAGTACGGTGAACTGGAATTGGCGCTGGAACGGACGGCTTTCATGATTGTGGATAGCGATTGTGGAAGCGGGAATCCGTATGTCGAAGAAGGCATTGCGCCCGCTCTGGCTGCGGCGCGTAACGTGGGCATGAAGGTCATTTTCATTCACAACGACTTCTCGCTGGTCGATGAGCCGGGCAGCATCAAACGCGAGATTCACGGGACGCGGTGGGGGAATCCCGATGCGGCGACCCGGCCGGGGCCCTCGCGCAGAACGCCCCATCAGCCGAACTACTCCCCCTCCATCCAGCCGTTGCCGCATGAGCCAGACTTTCCCAAGCGGGAGTGGTCGGGGTTCCACGAAACGCATGTCGATTATCATCTGCGGTGTTACGATATAAAAAACTTAATCGCCGTCGGATTCAGCCAGCGAGCCTGTTTGTACCAGACGCTTGCCGGTGCGGTCGAGCATAACTATCGAGTCATCATGTTGCGAGATGGCACGTACTCCGCTGAATATCCCGATACGGTAGACGAAAGCCTGCCGGAGAAGGGGTGGTTGCGAAAGGTCATGTTGCGGAATTTCGAGCATATCATCGGTTATACGTCGACTTCGCCGGAGTTCGTGGCAGCCTGCAAGGGAGTCGGAAGATAGGGAGGAATGGCAGAAAAGGAAGGAAGGAAGGAAGGTGTTAGAGCGTGTTGAAAAAGTGTGCTAAAGTGTCTAAAGTGTGCTAAAGTGTCTGAGGAGGTTGTCTAATGTATAAAGGAACTATTCTCCCACCAGCAGAACTGCGCAAAAAAGGATTTCAAATTTTGGTGGAACATCTGGGAATGGCGAATGCAATCCGTTTTATGGGGCAATTCCAAAACGGTTCAGGGGATTACACAGCAGAAAGAAAAACGCTACTTGCTGGCGAAAGGGTAGCGGACATTGCCGGCGAGATTCGCGGGCAACGTAACCCCTGACATGGGATGCCCATCCGAAAAGGTCCTCATTTCCTCACTTCATAAAGAGCTGAAAGAGGATACTGGCAATGATGCTTGCGGCAACTGCCCAAACCCCTCCAATCAGGAATTTTGCCCGAAGACGGAAGTATGCCAACTCCGCATGAATCGGTTGAATTGCCTCGTCAATCTTGTTTCCGAGCTCGCGGATAATTCGATCGGTCTGAATCTCACTATGTTTCATCAACCGTTCGGTTTGAGCATCAATATGCTGTATCAACCGATCCGTCTGGGTTTCCGCGTGCTCCATAGTAAGGGTGGCGGAATGGGTGATGGTCTCCGATAGAAGGACAGTGCTCTCCTTGTCCGTCAGCCCTTGTAAGCCTTCTCGATCTAAGCGGATATGAATGTCCGCTAACAATTCTCTTGAAAATAACTCGCGCATCTTTGACTCCATATTCGCTTGATTTGGGTAAATTTCAGATGAATCGCTCCTGCTTGTGCAGGAGTCCGATCTATCTGTCGATGGAAAAGTCAGGAGATGGGTAGAAAGGAAAAAGTCTCCATTCCCTCACTTCATAAAAAACTGAAGAAGGATGCCGGCAATGATGCTTGCTGCAACCGCCCAAACCCCTCCAATCAGGAATTTTGCCCGAAAACGGAAGTATGCCAAGTCCTCGCGAATGGGTTGAAGTTCGCGGAGGATTCGATCGGTTTGAATCTCGCTATGTTTCATCAACCGTTCGGTTTGAGCATCAATATGCTGTATCAACCGTTCGGTTTGAATCTCACTATGTTTCATCAACCGTTCGGTTTGAGCATCAATATGCTGTATCAACCGATCCGTCTGGGTTTCCGCGTGCTCCATAGTAAGGGTGGCGGAATGGGTGATGGTCTCCGATAGAAGGACAGTGCTCTCCTTGTCCGTCAAGCCTTGTAAGCCTTCTCGATCCAAGCGGATGTGAATGTCCGCTAACAGTTCTCTTGAAAATAACTCGCGCATCTTTGACTCCATATTCGCTTGACTTGGGTAAATTTCAGATGAATCGCTCCTGCTTGTGCAGGAGTCCGATCTACCTGTCAATGGAAAAGTCAGGAGATAGGTAGAAGGAAAAAGTCTCCATTCCCTCACTTCATAAAGAGTTGAAAGAGGATACTGGCAATGATGCTTGCGGCAACTGCCCAAACCCCTCCAATCAGGAATTTTGCCCTAAGACGGAAGTATGCCAACTCCGCATGAACGGGTTGAATCGCCTCGTCAATCTTGTGGAGAATTCGATCGGTCTGAATCTCACTATGTTTCATCAACCGTTCGGTTTGGGCATCAATATGTTGCACCAGCCGATCGGTTTGGGCATCAATATGCTGTATCAGTCGATCCGTTTGGGTTTCCGCGTGCTCCATAGTCAGGGTGGCGGAATGGGTGATGGTCTCCGATAGAAGGACAGTGCTCTCCTTTTCTGTCAAGCCTTGTAAGCCTTCTCGATCCAAGCGGATATGAATGTCCGCTAACAGTTCTCTTGAAAATAACTCGCGCATCTTTCTCCTCCATGTTAGAAATTACACCCTTGCTGACATAGCCCTTCATTGACTACAATTATACCACGATTTCAGGGTAAGTCAAGGGGCTAATGAGATTCGCAGGCAACGGGACAAGCTGCATCAAGGCACGGGTTAAGATGCCCTCCTTGATGCGCGAGGCAGCAAAGGTGTGACGCAAGACATGCGAGCTCACCGGTTTGGTGATACCTGAAAACGACACCATGACGCAAGCGCAGAAAACCCCAGTGTGATAAACACTGGGGTTTTGGGATGGGTTTAAATTAGCTTGTCATTCTCCCTCACAGAAGATGACAAAAAGCCAGTACGTATTCTGTCGAGTCACATCCGTGACAACAGATCCTTTTTCTTCTCTTCAAATTCTGCCTCTGATAAGATTCCTCGCTCTTTCAACTTGGCTAATTCTTCGATCTGTTCCGGAATACTCTTTGCCTTGTTGCTGTTTCTCTGTTCTTGGGAAGGTGAACTTTGTTGTTCAGATGTTATTCTCACTGCTTCAATACGTTTGTTAATTTGGTCTCCCACTATCATTAAAATACCACAAACAAACAGAGCTATGCTTACATACAAATAAGATTCCGGTAGTTCGCTAGTGTAATATAAAAAAAGGAGAAGTCCACCCACTACTACGGCTGACTGTCCTACGAAATCTAATAGGCGGTAACCTGCCTCAACAGCGTTGACAGGAACTGAAATTCCCGCTTTACACCTTGGACATCTGGCTACCTCTCCAATTTTTTCTTTTACAACAACGGTAATTTTATTACAGTTGGGACATCTAAATTTTAGTGCCATCACTAATCCTCCAATCTTGATAGACTTGTTGTGACATTGAGGCAAAAAGGATACACGCTTTTGCGGGGCTTTCATCCTTTCAAAATTAAATGCCTAACCGCGAGTAACTTCTTACCAGGTTATTCAAAGCACTCCAAAGTCGATTCAAGTCTGCGGAGCTTCCCATAAGATTAACTACCTCTGTAAGAAGTGGTAATAGAGCTGACTCTACACGGTTTGCTTCTTCCACTGGCAAAGGTCTGTCATCCCACGCCACGTAAATATCACGCAAAATAGACGATAACACGTACACGGGTAGTGGGTCTGCGAGAGTATTGGCTATCCGCTTGCAAACCGGAAAAATATCTCAAGGTTATCGAGATATAACCCTTTCGATAAGAGTTCCTTTAAGGCACTGATTTCAGTATTCATCGCTTATTCCTAAATCCTTTCTGGTAAATATAGGGTCAAAATCATACCCCAACGCTTTGAACTTTTCTCCAGCACCTTCTTGTCTATCGACAAGAACGATAATCTTTACGACTTGACACCCTTCACCCTCAACAGCGTCTATCGCTCGCAAGATAGATTGACCTGTTGTCGCTACATCATCAACGAGCACCACTTTAGCTCCCCTAACGAGCCTTCCTTCAATCAACTTCATTGTCCCATGCACTTTGGGTTCTTTTCTCACAATAAATGCAGGTATGGGTCTCCCGTTGATATAACTGAGAACCGCTAAGGAAGCAACAATGGGGTCTGCGCCTATCGTCAGACCTCCAACCGCATCAAACTCAACAGAATCCAGAGCATCATAAAATGCTTTGGCGGTCAGGAAAGCACCTTCGGCATCAAGGGTGATCAACTTACCATCAATGTAAAATCCGCTTTTGCGTCCTGAAGAGAGTTTTCTTTCAGTCTTCACCTCCAAAGCTTCTTTTTTTATCTTCTCCAGAAGTCTGTCCCTGTAACTGTCACTGGAAATTCTCATGTCCGTTTCTTATAGCTCCTTCTGGCTTATAATTTCATTTGCGATTATCTTGACTTTGTTAGATTTTCCCGTAGCCCAAGATTCTATCTTGGTTCTTGAGCCAATGAGCCAACTTAGAAAGTTGGGCTACAACAGCATCCGTTTTGAATTTAACAAAGTCAAGTTATAACTTGGGATATTATACGAAAAACTCAGGAAAAAGTAAATAAAAATCCCCACTCTTATCCCCCAAACCTCGCCGACACAATCTTCGACACGCCTGCCTGCTCCATCGTTACGCCATACATGACATCGGCGATTTCCATCGTTCGCTTGTTATGGGTGATGATGACGAACTGCGTCTGAGCGGCGTATTTCCGGATGAGGTTGGTGAAACGGAGGACATTCGCTTCATCAAGGGCGGCGTCGACTTCATCAAGAATGCAGAAGGGGCTTGGCTTAATCTTGAACACGGCGAACAGCAGGGCAATGGCAACAAGAGATCGCTCGCCACCGGATAGTTGTGTGATGCTCTGGGGCCGCTTTCCGGGGGGACAGGCGATGATGTCAATCCCTGATTCTAACACATCGGATTCGTCTGTCAGATTGAGCGAAGCGAAACCCCGAGCATCGGGGCGCAGTTCTGTCTCCCCGCCGCCGAAGAGCTCCTCAAACACCTCCTGGAAGTTTGCGCGAATCTGTTCAAACGTTCGGAGGAATGCCTCGCGTGAGGTCTGGTTAATCTTTTGAATGGCTTGATAGGTTGATTCCAGCGATTTCTGCAAGTCATCACGCTGGGCCACCAAGAAATCCTCACGCTTCTTGTGACCCCGGTACTCCTCAATCGCAACGAGGTTGACGGACCCCATGTCCTCAATTTGAACCTTCAATGCTTCAATCTGGTCTATCAATTCGATATCGCTGATGGGATTCTCTTCAGCCAGGATGTGGTCGATTGAGACCTGATACTTATCAAGGATGCGTGCAGAGATTGCTTTCAACTGCATCTCCAATTGCGTTGTTGTCACCTCGAGGTGATGTCGCATGCGGTTATGTTTCTCAAATTCCCTTCTTGCGGCGCGCATCAGTTTCTGGGCGTCAGAGATCTGTTGGATTAAGCCATCGCGCTCCTCTTCTAACCGCCTCACCCGTTCTTCAGCCTCAAACTTCTGCTGCTCCGCCTGGAGAAACTGGCGTTGGGCTTCGTCAATCTGGGTTGAGAGGTCTTGCCGCGTCTGCTCATCAGAATCGATGATCTCTTGATGGCTTTTTACGTTTTCACGGATATGCGCCTGATTTTTTTGAAGCGTTGCGAGTTCAGCATTCAAGCTGTTTAACTTTTCACGTTTGCCAGCTAACGAGATTTCAAGTTCCTGACAGGACTGCGTCACCTCATCTCGCTTGTTGCTTTCGCTCTGAATCTGCTCGGATATCCGTTCGATTCGTCGTTGCAATGTATTGCGGGTTTTGTTGACCTCCGCCAATTGGGTTTGAAGCTCCTCCTGTTTCGCCTTGACCTTTTCCGCTTCATGATAAAGACTTGCGCCTTCTGTTTCTGCATCGGTCAGTTGGCGTTCAAGCCGATCGATTTGTCGCTGGTGTTGTTCCAGCTCTTTTACCAGACTCATCAGTTCAATCTGGTTATCTTGGCGTTGTGCGATGAGGGTTTGGCGCGTCTGCTGGAGTTGCGCTAACTTTTCCGCATGTTCACTACGCCTGGCGTCTTTTTCGTTGAGAACTTGCGTCAGTTGATGGATTCGCGCCTGGAGGTCCTCTAATTCTCGGGAGCGGCTAAGGAATCCACTGGTTTGCTGACTGCTGTGGCCCCCCGTCACCGCCCCGGAGGCGTTAATCAATTCCCCTTCCAGTGTGACGAGGCGTGCGTTTGGACGGAAGCGCCGCGTCAACTGTATCGCTGTCTCGAGGTCTTCAATGACCACTGTATTCCCTAACAGTTGCTGGATGGCAACGTCATATTTGGGGTCATAATCCAACAGGTCCGATGCCAAGCCAATTACGCCCTCTTGATTCAGCAGGTTGTGCTCCTGGAAGGGTCTGAAGCGCAGAATATCCAGCGGCAAGAATGTGACACGTCCGGCTCGGGTCTGCTTGAGGAATGCGATTCCTGTTTGAGCGTCTTCAGCGGTTTCTGTGACGATGTTTTGGATGGCACTCCCCAATGCGACTTCGATTGCTAATTCATAGTCGGGGTCGGTGCGGATGAGCTCGGCAATCACGCCGCAAACGCCGCCAAATCGTTCTGGGTCCATCTCTCTGGCTTTCAGGATGGCTCGAACGCCAGCAAAGTAACCTTCGTGAGCCTCTTGCAATTCCAGTAACGATTTATGGCGCGAAAGGCTCATGCCAAGGGCGTCTTGAATCCCGCGTATCTCAGATTCCAACTTGTGTTGCGCTGTCTGGTGGTCTTGGATTTCGTCTTCGGCACACTGTTTTTGAGCGTCAAGGCGAATCGCATCCGCGGTCGCCTGCTGCTCATGTCTTTGCGCTACTGCATAAGCCGCTTTTGCCGCTTCCAGTTCAGCTTGCAAAGCCTTCGAGTTTTCTTCAATCCGACTCAAGTTGTTCGCGGAATACTCAAGTTTGTTGTTGAGCCCCAACAACTGGGCTTCTAACTGCGAAATCTGGTGGGTTGTCTCAAGTACCTGTGCGCTGACCGTATCCACGGAGCGTTGCGCATCACCGACCCGCGTGGTGAGGTCTGTCAAAACGCGCCGCCGCGCTGTCAGACGGCTCCCATCCAATTGGAGTGACACATCGACCTGCGTGCGTTCCTGCTCTCGGTCCCGCTTCTGCGTTTCGAGTTCGGCGTACTGTTTTTCCAACGATTCAATCGCCTGAAGGGCACGTTGGCGTTGTTGTTGGATATTTAACTGCCGCTCTTTATAAAGCGCGATCTGCCGTTCCGTCTGCTCGATTTCCCCCGCGAATTGACGTACCACGTCTTGACTCCCTCGAATGAGGGCATCTAACTCAGAGCGACGGCCTGTCGCATCCTCAATCTGCTGCTCAGTCGTTTGGATCGTCTCGTTCGCCTCCGCTACCAAGCGTAGAATCTCATCTAAGCTCAGTTGCGCTTCGGTTAATTCCCTGGCAAACCGTTCGTACTCCCGACGGTTGAGCGTCAATTCCAGATTTCTCAGGCGATTGTGCAGTTGCTGGTAACGCTCTGCCTGTTCCGCCTGCCGCTTGAGCGATTGGGTTTCACGTTGCAATTCGTGAATCACATCGTTGATGCGCACCAGGTTCTGCTCGGTTTCCTCCAGCTTTTTAATTGCGGCTTTTTTGCGGTGCTTATATTTGGTGATGCCCGCCACTTCGTCAAACAGGAAGCGGCGCTCATCCGGATGGGTGTTGAGGATGAGATCGATTTTGCTCTGCTCCATAATCGAGTAGGCATCGACACCGATTCCTGTGTCCATAAAAAGTTCCGTAATATCTCGCAGCAGGCAGGGCGTCTGATTGATGAAGTAACCGCTCTCGTTGCTTCGAGTCAATTGACGGCGAACCTCGATTTCGGGGGATTCGAGCGCGAGTTTGCCCTCAATATGGGTGAAACGGAGGGAAACCTGCGCCTTTTGCGCTGGCTGGAAATTCGCACCGCCGTTGAAAAGAATGTCTTGCATCTGAGAACAGCGTAGCGCACGCGCGCTCTGTTCCCCCAACACCCAGCGAATCGCGTCGGATACGTTGCTTTTGCCACAGCCATTCGGCCCAACAATGGCAGTGACCCCCGGCTCCAGGACCAACTCGACATCTTCGGCGAAACTCTTAAAACCACTAATTTTGATTTGATGGAGATGCAACGGCTTTCCTCCTTCAGTTGATTATTGAATCTTGCATGTTACATCTTGCATCTTGCATCATGAATCTTGCATCAGGAGAACACAGGATTCAGGATTCAAGATGCAGGATACGAGATGAGTTAGGTAACAATCATATTAACGTGAGTTAAGGGTGGCACGTTTCGGTGTCTCATGAGAAAAGTCCGTTGTAGATGCTGATAAACTGTACATTTTTTAGGTTGACCTCTAAACGTTGTCAGAGTACACCCCATTCGGTTTTGGGACGAACCATCGTATCAATTCCAGCTTCCGCCAAACGGTTACTGAAGGCATAAAAGTCTTGTTCTGTGACTTCTCTCTCTTTAAGAATGGCAACCCCTTGTTCAAAAAGGTTTAATTGTTCCAGAGTAAAGTTCTCCGCTGTCAGAAGGTTGCTAGCAGCAGTTTTGAGTTTCATCACCAGACGCTTAAAGTATCTTCCTTCGACTTCATACGTTTGTTCCCATAGATTGTCTAATTCGCTTTTAAGGGCTTTCAGGGCAAATTGGGGCAGAAGGCTTTCATCTCTTAAAAGCGCTTTGCGCCCTATCTCAAAGACACCGAAAAGCCTGTCAAAATCGAGGTCGAGGAATTTTTGAATTGTTTCTGAAATTGTCTCGAAATCATAAGGTTTTTCGAGGAATTGGATTTTGCCTGCGATGAAAGCCTCCAGGTGGACTTTTGAAAGCGCAAGCGGGTACGTTGCAATGAAAATGAGCGGTATATTCCACTTCTGTTCCAACCGGGCTCGACGCACAAAATCCACCCCAACCCGGGGGCTCTGGCAATCGACTATACCAAGATGAAAATGACCGGAATCAATTGCAGATACCGCGGCTTCTATAGTTTCTACAGCGTGTAATCTATAACCAGCGTTCTCCTTTGTTAAGTCCCGAAAAAAATCTGGATACGCTCCCAGATATAAAATCTTTTTCATCTTTTACTCCTCTCGGTTTGCTATGTAGATTTCAGGTAGATTTATCGGTTTGACTAAATCGCTACAATAACCCCTGATCACCTCATCAACCGGTTCATCAGGAGTCACTTAAGACTATCGCAAATCCGCAACCGGAATCGTCTCCAAGCCCAATTCATGAATAGATCGATAAGGATGGAAATCCTCGACTCCATTCATGGGTAATCCGCTTTTTAGAACGGATCGTCAACTTGCTTTTCATCACACCTCTCCAGGTCCCTATAAATCCTGAAAATTCAAATTTTCCTCATTGTCATTCTGAGCGAGGCGAAGAATCTGGTATTTTTCAGATTCTTTACTTCGTTCAGAACCTGTCCCTTCGTTACACTCAGGGTAGAGCCTGCCCCAATCTATCGAGGCTCTTGAGCGAAGCGAAGGAATGACGGATTCAGTTTTTTTTAGACACGCTCTTACGTTTTACGCATTACGCATTACGTTTAATACCCCTTTCGCTTATCGATCACGCTTAACAGCGGCTTGCCTGCCAATAGCCGTTCGAGGTTATCACAGAACAGCCCGACTGTCCGATCCAACCGAATCGGCGAGCCACCCGCCACATGGGGCGTAATGATAACGTTGGGCATATCCCAGAGCGGACTATCCAGCGGTAGGGGTTCTTCTGGCGTCACGTCGAGTCCTGCCCCACCAATCAGCCCTTCGTTCAAAGCGCGGAGAAGGTCTGGCCCGTCAACGATTTTGCCACGAGTGACGTTAGTGAGCAACGCGTGGCGTTTCATCCGCCGGAAGGCTTCGTAGTTAAACATACACTCGGTTTCCGGCGTCAAAGGGGCACAGATTGACACAATATCTGATTCTGCGAGGAGGTCATAAAACCGATTCATCTTCCACACTTCGTGGACAGCGAAGCAGGGGGGTGCGTCCACATCCTCTGGATCGACAGCAATCACGCGCATGTCAAACCCTTGTGCGCGTTTGGCGACTTCGATACCCGTGCCTCCTAGCCCGACGATGCCGAGCGTGCGATCGCCCAGTTCCCACGTTGCTTCGCGAATCGACATCCGGTTTTCCCATGTGCGTTCGCGGACCGCGCGACCAATGCCTCTGAGCAAGCCAAGGATCAACGCCCATGTCTGATCCGCCAGATGTGGTCCCACAAAGCCTTTTGCACTTGTGAGAATAATATCGCTTTCGACAAACTCAGGGAAAAGCAGTCCATCAACACCTGCTCCAAGGACCTGTACCCATTTGAGTTGTTTGGCATTCTCAAAGAGCGCTTTGTTGAACCCGCCAAAGATGACGTCAGTATCTGCGACTTCCTTGAGCCGTGTCTTATTGTCTCGCGGCTGAACAATTTGAATCGCATTGGAAACCAATTGGATGCGTTTCAGTTGTTCCGGTGTAACACCGGTGTTAATCATTACTTTCATCTGTCAATCTCCCTTATAGTTCAGGTTTAGAATTAGGACTTACGCATCCGACGAAGGAAACTCTCTCGTAGAGCGGGCAGCTTGCCCGCTTCTTCAGTGGGCAAGCTGCCCACTTGACGCAAAATCCTCCATCACTGCGTAAGTCCTAAGAATTTTATCTCAATTTCTGAGAAGACCCTTACAGATTTTTTGAATCCGTAGGGGATGAATCGATCCTTTGCTTATTTGCAAATCCTCCCTCTGTCCCCCCTTTTCAAAGGGGGAAGCGGGGATTTGCAGATTTGCTCATTTTAAACTTCCAATTTTGAAAGGAGAAATTTTCGTGATTAAATCACGCTTAAATCAGTTCATTATCGCAATGGGTTGTTTAGCTGTTTTATCTTTTCCAATCTTCGTCGCTGGGTGTGGGGACGAAGGTAAAGATGAATACAAGGTGGACATCGTGAATCCGCCGGTGCCCCAACCGACAGGGGACAATACAAATCCTCCCCCCCCGGCTGCACCGAAAATCTCGTTCCAGAAAGACGTATTCCCGATTTTTCAGGCAAACTGTCTCTTTGCAGGGTGCCATCTTTCAAATCCACCATCGGGGTTGCTCTTAACCACTTATGATAATTTCAAAAAAGGGGGGAATAGCGGTCCCGCGTTTGTCCCTAAGAACAGCAAAGGAAGCCTTATCATACAACGCATTGATGGCGGTGGAATGCCCCTTGGGAGAGCTCCCCTGAAGAAAGATCAAATTCAACTCATTAAGGATTGGATCGACGCCGGTGGGGAGAATAACTAACCCCTGCAGCACCAACTCAAACCTTCGGAAGGTTCTGAACCTTCCGAAGGTTTTTTGTTTCTTTATATCGTAACCGATTTTTAACGTTACGTCAATCAGATAATCGAAGGCGGGTCAGGCATGTTTCAAATTTCCGTGCTATCACTAACACCTAACGCTTTCCGGCCCGCTTCGAGTGTCTTGATAATCGCATCGACGTCATAGACGCAGCCTCCCCATGTGCCACCGCCAACGCCCTGAAGCGCTGCCCACAGGCGCGTATCGTCCGGGAGCATCTCATCGGGGGCAAGGTCTGGACGAGGCCCTCTTTCCGCCAAGACGCGCGCTCCCTCCTCCGCGCCGAAGAGAGTATCACCGTGACCAACCAGATCGATACTCCCTTCGAGCCGATTCCGGTCAATGACGATTTGAATCAGATCGCCGTCAATCACTTTGCCGATGGGGCCCCCTGCCAACGCTTCGGGTCCGACATGCCCGATGCACGCCCCCGTCGATACGCCGGAGAATCGGGCATCGGTGATGAGGGCGACATGCTTACCAAAGGGAAGGTGTTTGAGGGCGGCGGTGATTTGATAGACTTCCTCCATGCCGGTCCCCATTGGGCCGCGGCAACAGAGCACCATCACTTCCCCCGGCTTGATTCGATCTTCGCCATGACTCTTGATCGCCCGGATGGCGTCTCGCTCGCGGACAAACACACGCGCAGGACCGGTCATGCGATAAACCCCATCGGCATCCACGACGCCCGGATCGATCGCGGTACTCTTAATCACGGCGCCTTCAGGGGCGAGATTCCCCCGCGGGAAGGTGACGGTGCTCGTCAGCCCACGCGCCTTCGCGGTCTCAAGACTCATGACCACGTCGTCTGGATTGACGCCATCTCGCGCCATCAGCAACTCGCGCAGCCGCGCACGACGCTCGGAACACGCCCACCAATCGAGATTTCGTCCAAGGGGTTCGCCTGATACCGTCATGACATCTTCGTTCAGGACGCCGAGCTCGCGTAAGTGCAACATCACTTCAGGAACGCCGCCCGCCAGAAAGACGCGGACCGTTGGATGACCCACAGGCCCATTCGGCAGCACATCGACGAGGCGAGGCACGCGCCGATTGATCGCGATCCAATCGTCAACGGTGGGGCGCTCTAATCCTGCGGCGTGGGCAACCGCGGGGATATGCAGGAGCAGGTTGGTCGAACCGCCGAAAGCAGCGTGGACAACCATCGCGTTGCGGATGGCTTCATCTGTGACGATGGCTCGCATCGTTATCTCTTTCGCCTCAAGGTTGACAAGGGCACGAGCGGAGCGCTTTGCCATATCCGTCCAAATCGGTTGTCCCGAAGGGGCAAGGGCAGAGTGAGTCAAGGCGAGCCCCAATGCCTCCGCAACCACTTGCGAGGTGGCGGCAGTCCCTAAAAACTGACACCCGCCCCCCGGACTTGCGCACGCCTTGCATCCGAGGTCAGCGGCATCTTGTAAAGAGATTTCCCCGTGCGCAAAACGCGCCCCGATCGACTGAATCTTTCCGGCATCCTCGCCTTCAGTGGGCGGGAGGGTTACGCCACCGGGGACTAACACACACGGCAGGTCACGCATCGCCGCCAGCGCAATCATTGTCGCCGGCAACCCCTTATCGCAGGTGGCCACGCCCATCACCCCTTTGCGGGTCGGCAGAGAGCGGATGAGGCGACGGAAGATCAGTGCGGCGTCGTTGCGATAGGCGAGGCTATCCATCATGCCAACGGTGCCCTGCGTGCGCCCATCGCACGGGTCGGAACAGTAAGCCGCAAATGGAATCGTGCCGAGGGCTTTGAACTCGTGCGCCGCCGCCTGCATCAGCAAGCCGACCTCCCAATGCCCGGTGTGATAGCCAAGCGCGATGGGGCTGCCGTCCGGAGCGCGGATACCGCCTTGTGTGCTCAGGATAAGAAACTGCTTTCGATTCAACTCGGCGGGTGCCCACCCCATGCCCGCGTTGTGGCTCATGGCGAAGACATCGCCGCTGGGCCAATTGAGCAGCATATCCGCTGTCAACGGTAAACTCCCTTCGGGGCCCGGCGAGCTGGTTTCTAAATCGTAGATAGTGGCATCGTCAGACGAAACGATTTCGTCGAAATCGATTGTCAAACGGGGTTTGGTGTTTTTAGTAGAATCCATGAGATTTTCCTTTTCTTGTTAAAAAAAACTTGACCTATCTGCCTGCATCGGATATTATTCTAATTGAAATAGCTTGACTTTGTTAAATTAGGAGAAAGATCGCCTCGTAGAACTTGCCGTGCTCGTCCCGATCACAGAGTTCACCGGAATCTAAAACAAGCGAGCCGTGCTCGTCCGAGAATCGGACATGTTCTACACTTTGCCCTTTACCCATGAATACACGCTCATTTTTAACAGACCTCACAGATCGAATCTTAGTATGCGATGGCGCGATGGGCACGCAACTGCGCGGGCGGATTCCGCCTTATGTTCAGTGCCTCGATGCCTGTAACGTGCACCCGGATTATCTGCACATCGTCCAGAATATCCATCGAGAATACCGCAGGGCGGGCGTGGACATTCTCCAAACCAATACCTACGGCGCAAATGCCGCGAAACTCAAAATTTACGGACTTGAAGAACAGGTTGCGGAGATTAACCGCGCCGGCGTGAAACTTGCCCGCGAAGTCGCGGGGGATGAGCTCTATGTCGCTGGCTCTGTCGGGCCGCTTGAAATAGATGTGCTTCAGGAAAAACCTTCACCCAAAGCAATTCGGCGGATATTCAAAGAGCAGATGGACGCCCTCGTTGCGGAGGGAGTGGATGTGCTGCTGCTGGAAACCTTCACCGATTTGGCGCAAACCGAAATCTCGACCGAACAGGCATTGACCTACGGCCTGCCTGTGATTGTACAGATTAGTGGCATTTCCGGAGGCAAACTTGGCGGCGGCATTGACGTGCGCGTATTTGCGCGAGAGATTGAAGAGATCGGTGCGCACGTCATTGGAATGAACTGCCGCGGTCCACATGACCTTGTTGACGCTATGGAACTTCTGGCACCGGTGATCAAAACGCCGATCAGTATCCAACCCAATGCGGGGAATCCACGGATTGAACAGGGAAAGCTTGAAGCGACTTACACAGTCAACGCGGATATTTTCGATGAATATGTCCAGAAGCTGATCAAACTTGGGGCGAACATCATCGGTGGATGTTGTGGAACGACGCCGGCGTATATCTCAAAAATGAAAGCCCGCGTCCAGGGACTTACGCCGGTCAAACGCCAAACGCGGATCTTTATCTTCCCGAAAGTGGTTGAGCGCCGCAAAACACAGCCGGAGAATCCCATCCAGCAAATCTTTGAAACGCGGCGGAATATCGTCAGTGTCGAGCTGAGAGCGAACACGTTTGTTGAGCTCAGAGCCATGCTCAGAGAAGCAAAGGAACTGGCTGCAATTGGCACCGATCTCTTTGACGTGCCGGATAACGCCGGTGCCATTGTCAACATCGGTACCATCGGCACCGCTTACCAACTTCAACAAGAGACGCAGCTCCCGACGATTATTCATTGGACCACACGGCAACGAAACTTGATTAGCCTCCAATCCCATCTGCTGGAAGCGTGGGCGTTGGGCATCCGCGGTGTGCTGGCGCTATCAGGGGACCACCCCAAAGTTGGCCCCTTTGAGGAAGCGAATCTCGTCCGTGACGTTCGTGGCTCAACGCAACTGATGGAGTTAATCTCCAGGCTTAACAGCGGTGAGCTTGCGGACGGCTCATCGATTGGAGAACCTTGCAATTTCTATATCGGCGGTGGGTTCACCATCGCTGAAAATCTCCGTCCCCATGTGAAGCACCTTGCCAATAAGGTCAAAAATGGGGCGAAATTCATTTACACCCAACCCGCCTATACCCTTGAGGACATTGAACGAACGTATGAAGCCACGAAAGCACTCGGCGTCAAGATTCTCTATGGCATCCTGCCGCTCACCAGTTTTCGCAGCCTCTCCTTCCTCCGCGATAATTTAGGGGTGTACATTCCCCAGTCAATCGCTGATCGCTTCCGCGACATTGAAGATTCGGAAGGCAAACGGGTGGGAATGGAGTTGACGCTTGAACTGGTCCAACACATCCGTGAGCAGAATCGCTTCCCTGTCGCTGGCATCTACATCATTCCACCTCCTCCCATGAACTGGAAAAACAAGCGGATCGCCGTTTCAGAAATTGTTCGGGCATATCGCGGGAATGATGGGTGAGGCGTGAGGCATGAAGCTAAAAGACATGGAAGGATATGAGATAAAGCGTTCCATCATTCACGATACAGCCACTTGGGTTATTCTATCTCAGCCATGGGGATATCCGGCGAACGCGGGTTGGGATAAATTTTCAATCCCCTCGGTTCCACAATGAGGTCCAACTCCTCCATCACAATGGCCCCGAGAAGTCCATACGCTTTGGCTGGCTCCACAACTGCCGTAGCCACTGTTTTTCTACCGCAGACTTCTATCTCAACCCCGTAGACCACATCCTTAACCTCTGTCCTTTCATTAGCATATTTAACTTGCTGCTTTCTGATGATGGGAAAATTCAGATTTTCCTGAAGCCATCCCGGAATGACTAACATGGTTGCTCCACTATCCACCTTAACCCTCAGTTCGGTTGCTTCAGTGTCTGCAATAATATTCCTCACCTTCACCTGTGTAAAAATGGTTCCCATACAACTTTCACCTGCCTCTCTTCTTTGCCTATTTACGGCTATTCATTTCTATGTCCGTATAGGATTTCGCTCCGGCCTGACTACGAACCACAACCCTATACGGCATTAACGGAAATGAAGCCCTCTTAGGTTGGTACAGTATCAAATGTGGTTCGCAATGCCTGCGCTTGACCGGTTTGTGCGGAGCGATAGGCAGCATCGAATATCTCAACCACATGCCGCGCATGTTCAGCCGTGACAATCGTTGGTTTGTCTTCACGAATCCAATCCACCAGTTGCATGATGTCCTCGTAGACATGGGATTCTTCGATTCCGCGATGGGGACCGACGACATGCGGCAGCGCGGCATTGCCACCCGCTGTCTCCGCAAGCTCCCGTCCGGGATAGTCAATCGGTTGCCCATTCAGCGTGTTCCCGTTAATGACCCCCTTCGTCCCAAAGATGAGCGGACGTCCCATATTCGGCAATCCACCGGCTGCCACTCCGTACACAAAGCCGTAGAATGAATCGCCGAAATCGAGTAAAATCACAGTGTTATCGTCCATGTCACACGGGACCATCTCCCCCCGGAATTCACGTTCTTGGAGTCGGACCCCGGAGAAAGCCGTGACGCGCGTGGCCGGGCCGAGAATCCCTGTCAGGGCGTGCAACCCGTACACCGTCATATCGTACAGCGGCCCCCCGCCAGGGCGTCGGAAGTACCAGGCGGGGTTGATGTTCGAGAGGACATCCTCCCCCTGGCGAACCCGTTCCCGCTCATGATAGGTGCCGAAGGCCGCCCCCGTGACCGCCCAGGTGAGCGTCCCCAATGTGCCGTTCATCACCAGCCGGCGAATCTGCTGATTGAGTGGGCGTAACATCTCGCCGGGGCAAGCCACCAGTTTGACCCCACGCGACTTTGCCAGCGAGATTAACTCGTCTGCCTCTGCCACAGTAGTCGTCATGGTCTTGTTGAAATGCACATGGACGCCGCGCTCAATCGCCAGCTTGCCCTGCTCATAATGTATGCCGATCGGGGATGCCAGGGTCACGGCATCCACATCTCCGGCGGCTAATAAATCCTCGTAATTTTCAAACGCCGCCGGTACGCCGAACTTCTCCGCCGCTGCCTGGGCGCGTCCGGGCACCGGGTCACAGACAGCGGTGACGCGCAGCCGGTCCTGCACATCCTCCTGAGTGAGATGGGGGAGAATACCTCGTAAAGCGATGCTCCCCGTCCCCACCACGCCGATGCGGACTCTGTTATTTGTCATCGAAACCTCCTCCGAAAAAATGAGACGGGAAATTTTCCGTCATCTGACATTGTCGTGTTAAGCCTGCGCCAGGTAGCCCTTTAAGCGATTCGCAGTCTCGATTAGCAGCGCCTCGGGTAAGTTATGTCCTTTGATAATCTCTAACGAGACGTAACCGTTGTAGTTGATACCCTTCATCCGTTTCGCCAGATGCAGGATATTCTTATTCTCTGGGTCCAAAACGTCATCATGAACGTGGAAATGCCTGATGTGGTGTTTGAGCAAATCAAACGTCTGGGCATCCATGTCCGAATGGTTCCACAAAACGCCGAAGTTCGCCGTTTTAACCCGCTGAATCACTTGGGCGGATTCAACGGCACTTTTGATGATGTCATGTCCACTCTCAAGCATCGGACACACGCCAGATGCCATCGCGTAATCCCCAACCTCGTCAAAGGCGGCTGCGATATACTCGGCGGCTTCATCCGTCAGTTTGGGTATGCCCCCTCCGGCGAACATCCTGACCACCTTGGCACCCAAGTCAGCAGCAAGGTCAAGATTTGCTTTGGCCGCTTCAATGTTTTCCTGGCGTTTCGCGGGCTCAGGAGTGCTAAACTGTACGGATGTCGCAACGCAGGAAACCTCTATGCCTGCATCGTCAAAGTGTTTCTTCACATAACGCCTGGTTGCATCAGAGGATTCGGATGAAATTCCATGCTGATGCCCGGCGTCAACTCGAATCTCAACACCGTCGTAACTGGCCTCTTGGGCAAACTGAACGATCTTCTCAATCTGCCATTCGGGACAAACAAAGGTCATAAAACTGAGTTTCATCATCTCAAACTCCTCCTCTTAATTTGACTTTGTTAAATTCAAAACGGAGGCTCTTGTAGCCTAAGATTCTATCTTGGCCCCGTTGCTCAAGGACCAAGATAGAATCTTGGGCTACAGGTTAATCTAACAAAGTCAAGTTAAGGTTGATAGGCTTATTTCGCAGGCGGTGTCGCCGCCCGTTGTGCGATTCCAGGATAATGGGTTTAGTGCCCACTGGGTCCCATCGGGGCTGGCTCGACCTGGCTTTGGATTAGGTGATTGAAACCGCCTCACCGGAGCTGGTGGAGGCGTAGATGGCATCGGTGATCTTCTGCATGACCAGCGCTCGTTCCAGGTTCGTCTTCGGCTGCCGATGCTCACGGATGGCATGCACGAAGTCCTCCAGGATGCCTCCGCTTGGGCCGCCGCCCTGTCCTTCTTCCCAGAGTGCTTTGGATACGACGCCTTCGCCTGGGACGAACTGGTCTAAAATGACCGCGTTCGGTTTGCCTTTCTGCGGTTGCATCGGCAGATGAAGTGTGCCCTCGGTGCCGATAATCTCCCAGGCCTGATCGGTTGTGGTGCTAGAGAGTTCCGAGCGCTCCATACTCAAGACGATATCATCCTCGCACAAAATGAATGCGGTGTAGTGGGAATCTGCGTCCGACCCGGTAGCCACGTAAGCGGACATCTTCTCTGCAACGGGCCACCACTTCGCCAAAACCACCCGGGGGCGCAGTTGCCAGCCGGTAATCTGCATTAGATAATCCAGGTCGTAGCAACTCCAGTTCACGAGGATGCCGCCCCCGTTCAGTTTCATGCTCTGCCGCCATGGGGGTGGGTTTTCACCGGGCTTTGGCGGCGTTGCGAGAATAGCCCGTACCCGTACTATGCGGATTTTTCCCAAGGTGCCAGATGCGACACACTTCGCCGCCGCCTCGGCATGGCCACTGAAAGCATTCCGGGGAGAGCAGCAGGCCACCACACGGTCGCCACGGAGGGCAATCATCTTCTCGATTTCGCTCGCATGGCTTGCGGCGGGCTTTTCCAGAATGACGTGTTTCCCCTTCTCCAGCGCCTTGAACGCTAGCGGTGTTCGCACACCCGCAGGCATCGCCAGCGCGACCGCTTCGACCCGCTCGTCATTCAGCAGGTCATCCGCGTTGTTGTAGTATGTCGGAACGTTGAATTTCGTAGCGGCGGCGCGTGCGCGTTCTTCAATTGCATCGGCTACGGCGACTAACTCAGCCACAGGTGATGTCGCCGCACTGGTCACATGGTGACTGCCAATCACGCCGCAACCGATGATGCCCAGTCGTATGGGGTCCATTATAAATGCCTCCTGTTCGAGTTTAGCGATTTCAGATGGGTTCGGCATGTTTTAAATTCCCGAAAAGTTGACACTTGACGTAATGCGTAAAACGTAAAACGTAAAGCGGGCCTCATTACGTTTTACGTTTTACGTTTTACGGATTCTCTGAAACGTACACAATTTTCTGAAACATGCCTTTCTCGGCACGATTTCTTAACATGAGCGGGAAACTTCCAGATTTCGGCTTGACTCATCCAATCGTACCACAGATGCGGGCAATTGTCAATACCAGGTTCCACCGTTTAAGTAAATCATATAAACTTGCTGTTGCGTCAGCACGCCAAAGACCATCCAGAGCGCACCCGCCACGAAATCTCCCAAAATCAAACCGAAAAAGAATGGGATGGCGCGTTGATACCCTTTGACCTGACCGGACTTGAGGATAATCGATTTCAACGCCCAACTGATGAAAAACGTAAACCAGAAGTAATCAATAGCAAAGCTGACGGCCAGGGCGTAGCCAGCGGGATGAAGGGGCCACCAAAAGAGGCGAAGGCGCAAGATGAACAGAATCAAGGTCACTGCTGCGCCAATCCCCATAAAGCCGATACGAGCCCCATCCGGAGGCACAGCGTGATACAGCCAACTCTCCAACTGTCTAAAAGCCCCATCAGCCACCCACATCTTGAAGAACGGCACCCTCGCAACCGCGCCATCACGATAGAGCATGTCCAGGTTCGTCCAGATGCCAGAAATCAACGCCATGACTGACGCTGCCATCATTGCAACCACCAATCGACGGGTGTTGATATTCACGGCTTCGGCGATCTTGAGCCCTTCAAATTGATTCGGCATCGGATGGGAACGGTAACTCCGATTGAACCACTGAAAGAAGGTCATCACGGTTAAGTTGCGCGTCCCCCATATCATACTTCCAAAACAGGTCACCATGATGTCCAACGGGTGATTGAATACCCCGTGGGGCGCACCGAATTCAGCCCTTAAACGGGTGATGGCAATTGCGATGGCAAAATAGAGTCCGAAGAAAAGGAGCACGGCGGCAATCGACATCCCCGCCTCGTGGCAGAAAACGGTGAGAAACAAAAATCCGCCCAAGAGCCCGAAAATTGCTGTCCGATACCGCATCGGTTCGTCGGCGTCCCCCCCCGCGAGGGCGGGAGATGTTGATGAGAATGCCGTCCGAAATACAGTGACGAGATGCCTTCTCGTCAGCCACATCGCAATCAGGAACAGACAGAGCCATGCGCCGGCAGATTGTTCGTGAAAGTAAGGGAAGCCAGGAAGGTTACTCTGCCCCAGATAGCTGCTGAACACACGGGTCAGTTGGCGGAAAACGAAGAAGAACCAGCAGGAAAATGAGAGTTCTACCGGCAGAAAAAAACCAAGCCCGATCATAAACGGGTAGAAAGAAATCCGCGTCGTCCCCATCGCGTTCCACGGCTTCTCGGTGAAATATGAGTCGAGATAGGTCAACTTCAGATGAACATAAGGAACGGGTGGGAACAGCACATGTAACCCATTCATGAGATCTAACGCCGCGGGGATTGCGAAGCCGAGCCATAGCAAACGATTCCGAAGGAAGTGCTCCGACCGGGCCATCGCCACCGGCAGTTGAATGATTGGAAATGCCAGGCGCTCTCCCTCCACCCACTGCCGACGAATCAGGGTATTGATGCAGTGCATCATTCCGAGCAAAACGAGCGTAAAGACGCTCCAGGTGAGTGCGGGTCGAATCCATGCGCCCAGATGTTTGGCTTCGTAAAGGGTCGAATCCCCTTCGTAGTATCCGTTCAAGACATCGGGCGCGTTGACAGTGAACCAGGGCGGGATGTAATGGACAAAGAGGTTTTTCCACTCATTCTCCTCTGATGCAAATCGGTAGGGGTGAACAATAATGGCAAAGAGATCTTGTAGCATCCCATACGATGCTATCGAAGTCGAAATCACGAGCATGACGTAAATCGTGAGGAGTTCCCCCGGTGATAACCGAATTGCCCCCCAACGTCGCAATATGCCGTTGTTGAGCACGACGAGACAGAAAAGGATAAAAACAGGATAGATGAATATCGGCAACGCCGTCGCTTCGGCACGGTATTTCATCTCCACAACGGTTAGCCAGTAGACATTGAAGGGGACTAAGAACAGACCGACCAGGATAGCGCGTCGCGTTGCGCCGCTGTGGAATCTGGTGCCGCTTTGCTTCTGTTCACTCATCACTACCCCCTTTATGCTCGCCGATGCTTCTGAACGGCTTATGTTACAAGGTGTAACCGTTTCACATCATTGTATGATAGCAGCGATTATTTCATCACGCAAAATATCGCAGAATATTACTAAGGACTTTCAAGGAAAATAATCCTTCCTTGCTCCCGTCGGATTGCCAAATCCGACGGCTCTGGATTTGGCAATCCAGAGCGAGCAAATGGACGATTTTATTTTCTGCAACAGTCTAAAACTTTCAATATTAAAGTTTACATTTTCAGACTTCCGAAGTCTCCAAGACTTCGGAAGTCTAATGTCTATTTTATTTTTTAAAATTAGTTTATATCCATCTGTAGGGGTACGTCAAGAAAAATGATTGATACCAGTTTTTCACTGAGACTTCCTAAGTGTGACACCAAACCTTGCGAGAGCAGTTGCCCCAAGGATTTGCATCGTCTCGGCTCACCTCGTGTAATCCCCATCGATTTTCAAATTCTCCTTGACATCTGGGGAGATTTAAGCCAAAATATCTGAGATGAACTATCCGAATCATCTCGTATCTTGTATCCTGAATCTTGAATCCTGAATCCTGTGTCCTCCTGATGCAGGATTCAAGATGCAAGATGCAAGTGAATCCTGAATCCCTAATCTGTAATGAAAGGACAATTCAATGTCAGAAAAACAGTACAAAGTGCGTGCCGCGCACTGCGATTACCGTGCCTCAGAGGAGGAGATCTATCAGACCCTCCGCCGAATTACGGATCCCTTAACGCGCTCGTGGGAGAAGATTGAGAGCGCCAAGAAGGTGGTCATCAAATTCAACATGATGAAGCCGCACGAACGGATTATCTACTTTCAAGGTCGTCGCCGGGAACTGGTAGACGACGCTGTGTGCCGTGCCGTGTTGCGCATCCTCAAGGAGCACACTTCAGCGCAACTCATTGCAACGGACACGAACGCCTATACACATGGGCATCGCACGCCTCCCGGATTCAACTATGAGCATCACTTGAAGGAATTTGGCGTGCAGTATGTCGATTCCAACCTGCCCCCATTCGTGGATTACGAGGTGCCGGGTGGCGGGCTGATGTTTAATCGCTACACCCTCAACGCCTGTTTCGCCGAAGCCGATGCGGTGGTGTCAGTGGCGAAGATGAAGAATCACGCTTTTATGGGCATCACCCTGTGCACCAAGAATCTGTTCGGATTGCCCCCGATGATTCCGCCGGAGGGACGGACGCGGAGTTACTATCACCACCTGATTCGACTTTCTTATGTCCTGCCAGACCTCGGCTTAATTACTCAGCCGTGCTTGAATATCATCGACGCCCTCACCGGGCAGTGGGGACGCGAATGGGGCGGCGAGGGACGCATCTGCAACGCCCTCATCGCTGGCGACCATGTCATCTCAACGGATACCTGCGGCATGTACCTAATGGGACATGACCCCAAATCGGATTGGCCGACGCCGCCCTTCAAGCGCGATCGAAACCACATCTTGCTTGCGGCTCAACGCGGATTTGGAACCGTGAATCTCGAGGAGATCGACTTTGAGAGCGAAGTGACGGCCCCCCTCGCCGAATTTGACTCCGTTGAAACCGATTCGCCCCAAACCGTTGCAAACTGGCGTCGGACAACCTGTGAACAAGGCTTGGTCTATCTCGAACAGCAGAAAGAGCTGATTGACCACTATCGCGGCAACTTCATCTATATGCAGGGCGGAGAGGTGGTTTGGAGTGGTCCAGACCCGTCCAACCTGGGTAGCCGACGGCAACTGAGTGGCGCGAAGAAGGATAGCGCCCTCTGGCTCAAGCTGGTGGATGCGGAAGAACACGAGGGTGAGCGGTTCAGAGTCTACGAGGAATGCCGGGCGAAGATTGCGGCGTAGGGATAGGCTTGAACGTCACGCGATTTGGCTCATGTTAAGAAATAGTGCAACAGAAACCGAGTTCCTTTGAGAAACTTGGTTTCTCTTCACAGACTATAAACCAACTTGAGGAGAAAAACGTGCAGAAACCATTGGAAACGCATCGGTGTCGCCGCCACGAAAGCAAGCAATTCCCAATAACAATCTCCATCTTTATCTCAATTTTTCAGAGAAGCCCCCGATCTGATTCCTTAAATCTATCGGTGATGAATCGGTCATTTGCTCATTTGCATATTTGCATATTTGCTCTCGCGCTCTCGACGATTCTTCCTTCAGCTTATGCAGAAAACTATACCGGTGATTTTCTGACGAACGGAATTGGTGGGCGTGCGCTTGGATTGGGCGGCGCTTACGCTGGTGTTGCGGATGATATCACAGCGGTCTACTGGAACCCTGCCGGTGTTGCTGCCATTCCGGACAAGACACAGCTCAGTTTAATGCACGCGGCGCGTCGTTCCGGGTTGGGGCAATTTAATTATATCGGCGGGATTAATCAGGTCATTCCACAAAAGTTAGTTCTGGGTGCATCATGGATTCACGCGGGTGTCGGCGACATCCCGATCTATCGGCCGTTCCCAGAAAATATCGGTCCCAGTGACCGGCGAGACATCCCCAAATATCGCCCAAATTTTGAGCCAGATAGTTTTCTCAGCGATAGCGAAAATGCTTATGTGGCCACTATTGCCACACGAATCGCCATCAGTAAGGCGTGGTGGGATAACTTCGGTAGAAATTCGCGTCCGCCAGAGTTTCTGTTTGGCATCAACGTGAAGCGAATCTCCCAATCGTTGGTTGGAACGTCCGCCAACGGGTTCGGTTTTGACGCGGGATTTCTCATCCGCGTCCTAGATACCAATGCGATCTTTGGGGCAGACGGGTTCGGTGGTTTTTCAGTCGGACTGAACGTGCAGGACATCTCCAAAACAACTGTGACATGGAATACTGAATCCCAGCGCAAGGAGTCTATCCCCACGAACGTCAAGTTTGGGCTGTCTTATCACAACGAAATCGTCGGTCACAGGCTGGTTTTGGCTTATGAACATGAGACCCGGTATGATGGGCAAGATAACTTCGGTTTAGAATATCAATTCAGCAAACGCCTCACCTTACGCGGAGGATTCAGAGACGGTGATTTCACCGGCGGCGTGGGAATATTTGTTGACCGCTTTCAGATCGACTACGCCCTGCTCACCAATGATCTGATTAGCACGCACTTTTTGAGCTTGATGGCGAGTTTTTGAACGGGCGAATGAACGATATAGCATGGATTGACAGAATGAACGGATTTACTGATTGACGCATAAGTTACTAATAATAGCCAACTTGCTGGAAGCAGGCTTT
>CAZOAL010000033.1:0-89686 GCA_964577695.1 uncultured bacterium
CACCTCCTCGACAAACGGGCTTGCTTGAACCAGCCCATCAAACTCCTGTTGTTCGAGGTCAGACAATCTCAAGTAGGTTTGAACCCAGTTAATTAAATTTCTTGTTCTAACTTAACTTTGTTAAATTAGAAATGGATGCTCAGCCCAACTTTCTAAGTTGGCCTCTCCGCTCAAAAACCAAGATAGAATCTTGGGCTACAGAGCCTGCCCCATCTATCGGGGGAAATCTAACAAAGTCAAGCTAAAAATTGGACGGTATTGAGGCGGATGTGTTGAGCCAGATCCGGTTGAAAAAGGGTGAGAAATTCAGGGAAGAACGCCTTCAAAATCGTTTTGTTGAGTTGATCGTGATCCATGCATCCCCCCAACAGTTTGCAAATTTTATCTGTTGTTGTTTCGTTTTAATCCATTGTACACCTTTTACGACGAAATCGTCAAGAACTATTTGGGGGTCAAAATTGCCGCTATGTTGCATTAGTCAATCAACCCACACTGTTTACCGGCATCCTTCAGCACATCAAGGATAAAGTCAATATCTTCGTCCGTGTGCGCGGCAGTGAGTGTTGTGCGCAGGCGGGGGGACTCTCTCGGCACAGCGGGGAAGACAACAGGCAGCACGAACAAGCCTGCCGCCTGGCACAGGGAGACCATTTCGTAAGTCTGTACGTCCGTTTTGCAGACAATGGGGACAATCGGGGTTTCGCTGTTGAGGGTGTTGAAGCCGAGGGCGCGCACCCCGTCAAGGTATCGCCGGGTCTTGCGATGTAACTCAGAAACCCGCTCTGGTTCTGCTTCGATGAGCTCGAATGCGGCTTTGGCGGCGGCAACTTGCGGGGGTGGGAGCGCGCCGGTGAAGATGTACCCGCGCGCGTTATGCCTCAGTGCAAAGATGAGGTCCGACTTTCCAGCGATGTAACCGCCGCAACTTGCCGTTGTTTTCGTGAGTGTCCCCATTTTGATGTCGATGGCATTGCTGTCGAGCCCAAAATGTTCTTCAATCCCATGTCCCGTCTGACCGAGAACGCCGATGCTGTGCGCCTCATCGACCATCAGGTAAGTCTCGTATTTCTTGCACAGCCGAACAATCTCCGGCAGGTTGGCGATGTCGCCATCCATGCTAAACACGGCCTCTGTGATCACGAGCCTTCCAACGTTACCCGTCTGTTGTAAGCACCGCTCCAGGTCTTCCATGTCATTGTGGCGGTAGTTCACCAACTTCGCTCCTGAGAATAGGCAACCGTCGATGATGCTGGCATGACTGAGTTTGTCGCATATCACGACATCCCCTTTCCGCATCAGGGCTGAGATGGTCGCGAGATTGGTCGCATAACCGTTGGAGAACACGATCGCGTCCTCCGCTTTTTTGAACCGTGCAATTGTTTTTTCAAAGTCCTTGTGAAGCTGTGTTGTGCCTGACAGTAAACGTGAACCGTGGACTCCCGTTCCGAACTTCTGGATGGCTTCCTGTGCGGCGAGATTCACCTTCGGGTGCCCCAGCAGGCCGAGGTAGGAATATGAGGCGAGCATCAACATCCGCCTGCCGTTGATCACAACCGATCGCTCGTCCTGCGCTTCGATGACGTTTTCAAAGAAATAGAGGTTCTGGTCTTGCCATGCACGAAACCACAGGCTCATCAGGGCGAGCCGCTCCGCATTCAAGGGGAACATAATTTCTTCATCTGCGGCACCCACCGGCGAAGCGCTCTCCCTTTCCATACTCAAATGTCGCACGCCAGCCAGGTACAGCACCAGATGCTCAATAGTCGGATAGTCGAAAAAGAGGGTGTCAGGAAACTTGCAGCCGAACACCTTTTCCAGCTTGCCAATCAGTTCCACGATATCGAGTGAATCCAGACCGTAACGGTTGAAGTTTTGGTTGGGGTCAATCTCGTCAGGGGGAATTTTCAATCGTTCCGCCAGTTGTGAGATGAGCCATTCTTTGATCGAGGTTTTCGACTCCATTATCGGAACAGTGACATGGCGTTTCGATTCAGCCGGTGCAGCGCGAGGCGGAATGGGCATGCGCCACTCAGCGACAACGTTGAGTTCCCCATTGCGGAACCCCTCCCGGCAGGCGTGACGCTGAATCTTGCCGCTGGAAGTTTTGGGAATCGCTCCCGGTTTCAGCAGCAGGACGGCATAAATCGACAGCTCGTGCGCCTGGCTGACCGCTTCACGAATCGCGCTGACCACTTCGTCAACGTCCAGCTTTCGCAGGTATGCCCGCTTCACCTCTTGCGCGATGACGAGCCGTTCTTGGTTTTCAACTTCAACCGCAAACACCGCGCCGCAAGCGGGCTGCAAAGCGGGATGGCTCTTTTCGACCGTCAATTCGATGTCCTGTGGGTAATGGTTGTGACCTCGAATGATGATCAGGTCCTTCAGCCGCCCGGTGATGAACAACTCGCCGCCGCGTATGAAACCGAGGTCCCCCGTGCGGAGGAAGGGACCTTCGCCTGTGTCCGCCAGACGCGCCCGGAATGTCCGTTCAGTTTCCTCCGGCACATTCCAGTAGCCTTGAGCGACGTTCGGCCCGGAGATCCAGATCTCGCCCACGCGGTCAGCGGGGCACGCCGTTGAGGTCTGCGGGTCAACAATGGCGATCTTTTGGTCTAGCCAGGTTTGACCGCAGCCGGCCAGCGTTCGAGCATCTTCGCTTTCGCCATCAGGGGTGACCACCCGGTCGCGCTCAAGGGCTGCCGCGGAGAGGGGGTGGAATTTGGGTTTAGCGGTCTGCAATCCGCCGCTGACAAACAGGGTTGCTTCGGCGAGACCGTAGCACGGGTAGAACGCCTCTGGACGAAAACCGCACGGCGCGAAAGTCTCCGCGAACCGTTGAATCGTTTCGTGACGGACCGGCTCTGCGCCGTTATAGGCGACCCGCCAGCAACTCAGGTCGAGCGTCTCCCGCTGTTCCGGCGTGATTTTGTCCACGCATAGGTCATAAGCGAAGTTCGGGGCACCGCTGGTGTGAGCGCGATAGCGAGAGATCGCCGCCAGCCAGCGGAACGGTTCTTCCAGAAAATCCGTCGGTGACATAAAAATACACGGCGCACCGATATATAGGGGTTGGAGCAGATTCCCGATCAAGCCCATATCATGGTAAGGAGGCAACCAACTCACGAAGGAGGATTCGGATGTGTGCGCCATTCCGTACTTAACCATTTGCTCGTTGTACATGATATTCCCATGGCTTACCATCACGCCCTTGGGTGTGGCAGTGGAACCGGATGTGTATTGCAGAAACGCGAGCGCCGCACCGTCCACCGGAACCATCCGCCACGTCTCCGCGAGACTCAAGTCCAGGCTGTCGGTCAGGAGCCACAACGGGCTCTGGAGCTCCGGCGCATCCATCAAGAACCCTTCGATAGCAGCGCGGGTTGACGCGGTGGAGAGGATGGCTTTCGGCCCCGCGGAAGCGGCGATTGCTTGAATCCGCGGGAGCGTTCGTTTGTGGCGGGGTGGATAAGCGGGGACTGCGACGACCTCCGCGTAGAGGCAACCGAAGAACGCCGCCATGTACTCCAGCCCCGATGGGTAGAGTAGCAATGCCCGTTCTCCCTTGGCGATTCCATCGGCAGTCAGGCGAGCAGCGATTGTCCTCGCCTGCTGGTCTAGCTCGCCGTAGGTCAAACGCGCCTCCTGCCTTTCCCCATCGACCAGGAAGGTGTAGGCGAGGCGGTCGGGGTGGTCTGCTGCCCGGTAGCGAAGCAGGTCAACGAGTGTGTTGAGAGAATCGAATGGATGATTGGTCATAGTTCATCTCCTATTGATGAGCAAGCTATACGCTTGAATTTTTGGCTACTCAATACTCAGCCCCTATCATCAGAATCATTCGTAAAGCCACCTGACGTGTGCCGCCGCATGATCGAAATCCGGGAAGAGACCCAACTGGTGGATGCCAGCAAAGAACAGTTCATCCATCAGTGTATAAATATAATCGGGGTTGACAGGGATATAGGTCAGCCTCAACGCATGAAAGTCATATAAGGTTTCGCGGAGGGCGTTGATTGGGATTGGCAGCCAGCCATGGAGGGTGAAGGTGCCCTGCTGTGCGATAATTCGGTCATTTGCGCGGTTAGGGTAGATTGCGACAGGGAGCACGCTCTGCATCATGGCATCATCAACCTGCACTTGGCATCTGGGTTTCCCCGTTGGTTTCCCCAGTTGAAGGATCTTGTCTAGTTGAGGAATCTTGTCTGGGCGATAGCCTTCTATTATTTCATCTCCCGGATAAAACACATGGCACATACCATCGCCAGCAGAACAGCGGTTCAATGAGCGGGCATCTAGCACCCAAACTACGGGCGGATTGTCATGAGCGGATTGGGATTCATCCTGGTTCTTCCTACTCTTTATTTTCTCTGCGATCTGAGACCTCGTCATTTCTCCTCCGAGCTTATAACTAATGGCGAAGTACAGGGCAACAAGAACGTTATCGCTCCAGTCGAGCAATCTCGTTGGGAGGCTGTGGTGTTGAGCGTGAAAGTACCACCCCCAGTCGTCCATGGTACCGCGATGTACAAACCCAGCCGCCAGCGCTTTAAAGGCTCTGAAAATCTGCCCCTCGTTGAAATCGTACCCCTTTGCTTTACTTCGATAGACGCCGGGAAGAAGATCGTAGTTCTTTCCCTTTACACCTCTGAACCAGATGTCCTCCCGGTGCCCGTTATGCGCATTCCAGCCGTCTCGAATGGATTTTATTCTCTCAAAGTACTTCGCAAGAGAATCGATAGGTTTAGCCTCTGAATCTGCAGGAACGTCGATACGTTCAGCCTCTGATTTCATCGTGCCTTGTGACAGAAAATTTGACCGGTTGTTTTTCGTGGGTTGCACCCACGATTCGGGGTGAAACCTCTCACCAACCGGACATAACCCGTCAAAACAAAGTTCAGCCTCTGATTTCATAGTCCTCTCCCTTTGTGATTAGACTGAATTTTCTCATAAAAATCCAGAATCAAGCCCACCAGCACCCCGATAGATCGGGGGCAGGCTCTGCGTGACGGTCATCCGTTTGCCTTGCGCAAACCGACTGACAAATTCATAGAGATCTTCATCAAGCCGAAAGCCAACAAACTTCTTTTTCATAGCACACGCCATTAAAGCATAAACAATGCCAACGCCATGTAAAATCCCGAAAACCCACGTTTTACAAGGCTCCGGGCGTGATTCGGGCTTGAAAGGGGATGCGCCAGAAACTGTATCAACTGGATTATTTTGAAACAGGGGTTGGATCATTTTAATCCAGATGGGAAGATAAAGGAAGGGAAGAAAGGAAAGGAGGAAGAGGAAAATGAGGGAACAGGAGACAACGGAAGAAAAAAAAGAGAAATAGGGAAAGATGATCGGAGCTGATTGCTTTCACACTCGAGACCAATCGCCTCAGTGAGTGAGTGGCTCTCATCATTTTAGCGTTGACAGGCGCTCATTGATGTTATATTATTTTAGAGCATTAACCCGAAGAAAGGAAAGGGGGAAAAGTCATGGGAGAATATATAACAAAAAAAGGAATCAAACTGAAGGGGGTCATCCCCCCAAAAAGTGAAAATCCGGAAGATTTCTGGAAGGCTTTGAACGATCTCCGGGAATTTTTCCGAGCTCGTCCTGGATTAGCCGAGGAGATATTAAATGAACGCCAACGCCAACGCGAACAGTTTGACCGTGATCGTCGAAACAAACTTTATCTTGGACATCACCTTTGAACAATCTGAGCAAGCCGACCGACTTCTCACGCTTGTCCTTGAACACGCCATTCCGATTGTTGCTCCAGAATACGCTTTTGCTGAAGCCAGAGGAAATACGGTTCGTACCATTGAAATGCGAGTCACCACCACCGAAACCATGATAAAGGTTCTGCGGCAATCGGATCGAAGTGCTTATCAACGGAATATTGGGAACCTCATTGCCGCACTGGAACAATTTCGGGATGAGTCCATCGCGACAGAACTACCGGTTTTGCAATCAAAAATCAATGCCTTGACAGAGCAAATCGTTCAAATACCGTTCAACAACGAAATTGCGACCCGAGCAGAATTAAGGGAGTTGGGTCAATACCCTCCTGAAAAGCCGACGGACAAACGGGTCTATGAATCAATTCTCATGTTTGCTCGTGAAAATCCGGGCATCAAGATGTTATTCCTGACGATGGATCGCTCTGATTTCAATATAGATTTCATTCGAGATGAACTGGCTCACCATGGGATTGAAATCTTCTTTTCTTCAGGAGATTGTATCCGAAGAATTCGAGAAATTCTTGGAATTTAGCCTGTATTTCCGCATGATGTTACTGCGACGTCACCAACACCAGCACCAACCCCCGCCCTTCCGCCAACCGGCTCATCGCCTCCTGTACAGCGGGCAGCTTGCCCGCTTGAGCAGTGGGCTGGCGGCCCACTCTACTTCTTTCACTGCGACGTCACCAACACCAGCACCAACCCATGTCTCTCCGGTCTTCTTGAAACGGTATGAGCAGTGGGAAAAAGCGGAGGAAGCGATGGAGAAACAGTCTCACAGATGGAGGGGTAAAACTATGCAGTTCATGAATATCCACGAGGCTAAAACTCACCTTTCCAAACTGATCGCCCGCGTGATGGCGGGTGAGGAAATTATTATTGGAAAGGCAGGTAAGCCCGTCGCTAAACTCATTCCCTACCCTCAAAATAGTGAGAATAGTGACTCTCCAACAGACCAAACCTCGCAAAATTCAGTCATTGTGCTGCGTGACGTTTCAAAGGAACAAGCGAAACAGGAGATTCAAGCACTTCTCCTTTCCAGCCCAACTCCGCTCGATTATGGACAGATTTTGGAAAAACTGGGGCTGGATTTAGAGCGAATTGTTCAAGTTTGTGAAGAACTCATCGCAGAAGGGATTATTGAATTTACATGAGATCGCCTCAAAAGGAGCAGGAGTAAAACCGATGAAAAGAATTTTCACGCCTCAAGAAATTGCTCAATTTCTGTGTGTTGCCCCAACGACCATCTACGCTGAATTGAAGCGCGGAAAACTGCCTCACAGCCGGGTTGGTCGGAAGTATATCATCACCCGCCAGCACCTTGAAGATTATCTCTCTCTGGAGGTAGTTCGGGAATTACTGGATACGGAAGAACCAGAGGACACGGTCACTTCCAGGAATCCAATCGGAACAGGAAGAAACAGCGGAACTGCCTGGATGGATGCGGTTACCGATGATATGGCGAAAGGAATCGCCGCTGCCGAACAAGAGGTTCCGGAAGAAGAGTTGAGCACCTGGTACAAGATGATGGAAGCCGCAGTCAAACCGCTGGGGGCAAGTGATGACAGGTCCTAGCGTTGCCTTTCAAATTGGCGAAATCTTATGGGTCGATTTTCCACAACGTATCCCCCCGGGGCATGAACAGTTAGGGCGACGTCCAGTTGTCGTTGTGGCAGTGCCAGAGGAAATCCAGCCCATTCCCTACCGGGTCCTTCTTGTCGTCCCCTTGACTCGTACTCGGTTTCAGGGTCTGCTTTTCCCATTACTTCCGGCTGGGACTGGCGGACTTCCTGCCGATAGTACTGCATTGATATACCAGGTGGGTGCCATAGATGTACGTCGAGTTGTTGGCCGATTGGGAATACTATCGAAAGAAGTGTTCTTTCCTGTCAAGGAAGGGCTCAAACTGATGTTTGGATTCGATAATGAAAGACAATGAGGGCGCATTACACTTTTGACATTACTGTCTCAACATCCGTAGCGGCGAGTTTCCGGTAGAGGGTTGCGCGGGTGACGCCCAATAAGCGAGCGGCTTCAGAGACATTTCCGTTCGCTTGCTTGAGCGCCCGTTTGATGAGAAAAATCTCGCCCTCTTTCATATTCAGCGGAATTTCAAGTGGACCCGCTTCCGCCAAATTGGGGGCGGCTTGCGGGGAGGCCGGAGACTGAATGAAAAGTAGATGTTCTGGCTGGATTTCCGCGCCACTGCTTTCAATCAGCGCCCGTTCGATGATGTTCTTCAACTCCCGAACGTTGCCAGGGAAATGATAATTCATCAGGGCTTCCAACGCTTCAGAACTCAGGCGCGGGGATTGGAAGGTTGGAAGATTGGAAGGTTGGGGGATTGATTGGACACCTTCCATTCTTCCATTCTTCCATTCTTCCATACCTCTGCTGATGCCCATGTCCGCGCTGTACATCTGGAGAAAATGGTTCGCAAGCAAGGGAATATCGGTGGGACGCTCCCTCAATGGCGGAACCTTAACGGTGAAAACAGCAATACGAAAGTAGAGGTCTTCCCGAAATCTCCCGTCCCGAATCTTTGCCTGGAGGTCTGCATTCGTTGCCGCAAGAACACGAACATCTACAGGTTTTTCATGCGTCCCACCGATGGGAATGAAGCTCCGATCGTCAAAGACCCGCAACAATTTCACCTGCAACTCAAGGGGCATCTCCCCGATTTCGTCCAGGAATAACGTGCCCCCATCCGCGAGTTCAAAATAGCCTTTGCGATCGGAGACCGCGCCGGTAAACGCCCCTTGAACGTGCCCGAACAATAAGGATTCTGCTAACGCTGTGGGGATGGCCGAACAGTTGACGCGAAAGAAAGGGCCATCCTTCCTCGAACTTCCAAAATGGATGGCACGCGCAATCAGTTCCTTGCCGGTGCCACTCTCACCCGTAATCAGAACGCTTGTCCTTCCCGTCGCTTGAAGACGTCGGACATCCGTCAAGATGTTGCGAAGGGTTTCGCTTTGTCCAACAAATCCTGCGATGCCCCACCGTTCCGCTTCACGTTGGGAGATGAGCGAAAGCCGTTCATTGGCTGTTTGCCGCGCTTTTTCAGCTTCATCCCTCGCCTGCTCTGCTTGCCTTCTTGCCGCGATTTCCTGTTCCAGCGCCCGGTTTTTTTGTAAAAGTTCCTGAGTGAGCCTGTGAATCTTCAGGTGAGTTTCGACGCGAACCAGGACCTCTTTTTCGTTAAAGGGCTTGGTGATGTAATCCACGCCGCCCACCTGGAAGCCTTCGACAAGGCTTTCCGTTTCATCCTTGACCGTGATAAAGATGACGGGAATATCTGTGGTCGCTGCATCCGCTTTGAGCCGACGACAGACTTCAAAGCCGTTCATTTCTGGCATCACAATATCCAGGAGGATGAGATCCGGGCGCGTCCGGCTGAGAATCTGAAGTGCGAGGTTTCCATTGGGTGCCGCAATGACATTGTATCCACCGGACTCAAGTGTTTGGCATAACACGTTCAGGTTGCCAGGAACATCATCAACGATGAGAATTTCTGCCTGAATTGGATTGAATGGATCTTTATTCATGATGTGTTTTTCTCCGTAGAGACGTAAGATCTTACGTCTCTACGTTGGAACCTTCCGAAGGTTTCAAACCTTCGGAAGGTTGGCCGCTGCCATTTCACCGCCGACGTTCCGAAGCGTCGTGAACGTTCACGACGCTTCGGAACGCTGTTCCAAAAACACCCGGTAGATATCCTCAAACAGTCGGACATCTGTCAGCGTATCCTCGCCGGAGGAGCGGAATGGGTCATCGCTACGCACATTGGCGATGAAATGCTCGGCTTCCCGGTGGTAAGACCATGTCCAGCGCGGCTTGGGGATGGGGTGCGAAATCTCCTGTGCCTGTCCAGCGCGGTAGATTTCGACTTCAGCCGGGACGTTTTTGAGCAGGAGCGGCGGCGCCCACGTATGCACCCAACCGTGTTCAAAGTAGATCTGCGTATGCTCATCCCATCGATAGTGCGAAATCCCGCCGGTTTCGAGTGTCACGCGCACGCCCCCCATATCGAAGATGACGACGCCGGTGTAACCGTTATCGTCAAGGTCGACGGCTTTCACACGAACCTGATCGCCGGCATCGAGCAACCAGCGAAGCAGGTTGATGTTGTGAGTGTACTGCTGCAAGTAACCGAGGTAAGGACGAACCCATTCCGGCGGCAGCCATTCGGGGGTCTTCGCCGGCGCGCTCGGTTTGGGCTCGTCGGTAGTTTCCATCAGCGTATCCAAGTTACAGACCCAATCGCCACAGAAGCCGTGATTGCGCGTGTATGTCAAGCGTCCGAGCTCCCCCGTCTCTCGGAACTGCCCCACTGCCGACTTGACGAGTTCGTTACCCACATCATACCGTTTCATGTAGCCGACCATCAACTTCACCCCCGATTCCCGCCCCGCAGCGAGAATCGATTCCGCTTGCTCAACCGAAACCGCCATCGGCTTCTCCATGAAAACATGCTTCCCCGCGCGAAGGAGGTCTTTCGCAATCTCCCCTTGTAGCGCGAAATCAGCAGAGACAGCCACCGCTTCAATGTCCGGGTCATTCGCCAGTTCAAGGTGATGGGCGTAAAGGCGAGGGATTCTGTATCGCTCCTGCACTTTGCGTCCGAGTTTGGGTCTCACCTCTGCCAGCCCGATGAGCTCACAATCGGGGATACTGATGAAGTTCGGGATATGGACTTTTTGCGCCATGAAGCCGCACCCTACATAGCCAAGTTTTACAGGTTCCATAATTTTCAGCGCAGGATTTCGCCTGCGTTTTGACTCCTTTTTCGAGAGTAATCTATTTTGACGCGATAGTGTATCAAAGATTGGGGTGGGACTCAAGAGAATTTTTGTGTGAATCCATCTATCCGGTTAGACTTCCGAAGTTTCCGAAACTTCGGAAGTCTGGAACCGATTCGCTATTTGGATGTCAGGTCGAAGACTCTCGGCTTGCCGGAGCGGAAATGGGCAAAAATGGCGGGCGCTCGTCAATTCATTGGCTTGATTGCAAATTTCTCGTGATTTTCCAGTTCGCTTATGGGGCGGATTGTGGTACAATAAAAACCGAACCACCACTCATACGAGCTTGCATTCTATAAAGTCAGTTTGATAAACTTCCGAAGTCTCAAAGACTTCGGAAGTTTGTTGACGCTCTTACTTTTTGAAACGCAAATTGGTATCAGAGAAGGAAAACGGTTACTACATAGCATGTTATCGAACAGGAGTATCCGGTCAATAACCCCGCCCTAAAGGGCGAGGTTCCGGTCTTGTCGGTCTCGGAACGAGACCTTACAAGACCGAGAATCCCGCAAGGCGGGACTTGTTAGTCGTCAGACACGCCAACATCAGGCTGATTGACATGCAGCCTTCGCAGCGATATTCCGCGCTGCTATCACGTCTGCGATGCCAGAGTTGCCACAGCTCGTGCATACAAACTCAACTTGGGACTTCCGATTTCTCTTGTCGATATGTCCACAAGAAGGACACGTTCTTGATGTGTTTCGTGGGTCAACGACACGAAGGGAAACACCATACATCTTGGCTTTGTAGGAAACAAATTGACGCAACTGATTGAAACTCCAGGTGTGATGCCTTGCTCTCTGAGACTTACGAACCGTTGACTGTTCACGGATGCCGTTGAGGTTTTCAAGGGCAATTCCGCGACCTGTGCCTTTAGCCTTCAAGACAACACGCTTGGATATACAGTGGTTTCTATCAGTCCGAAATCGTTTCTCTTTACCCGATATGCGTTTTAGTTTTCGTTTGGCACTATCCGTACCAACGCCTTGCAGTTGGGCTCGGAGGTTAGAAAACCGAACACGAACGTTCTCAACCGCTTGGGCGGTATGGATTTCCCCGTCGCTATCGGCGGCAATGTTGACGACGCCAAGGTCAACACCGAGGAATCCGTTGGGATTATCGGTTGGTGGTTCATCAACATTGCAGACGGCGTGAAGATAAAACGCACCGTTGCGATAGACCAAATCGGATTCGCCCTGTTGCGTTTTTAGCATTCTATTTTGGGATTCGCCACATTGGAAGGGAATTGTTTTCCGTCCCTTCACTGTCCAGATAGAGACCGTGTTCTCAGAATAACGAAGAATGCGACTATCATAGGGGATGCTACCGTGTGGACGGAATTCCCTTTTGGTTTTCTTGTCCAGTTTGTAGGCATCATTGACTTTCGCAATACAGCGAACCGTCACCTGTGCTGAAAGTTGGAATTGTTCCTTTGCTGGATAATAGGTCAACTTGTGGAGCGGGTATTTCCGAAAGGTTTTCTCCTCCCAAGCCCTTTCGCTAATAGAGTTACATGCTGCATTTGCCCGTTCAAGCGTTTCCAGCAAAGCGTCATGCTGTTCTTCAGTGATTTGAAGTTTTAATTGGGCAATTACTTTCATTAGGGAAGATTATATCACTAACGAAAACAATGGTCAAGGAAAGTTTGAGGCGCGGCGTGCAGGTTTCCTGCTCTCTCTCCGCCATGAATGGCGAAGTTTCCGCCGCGAAGATTTCTATGAAAATTACAGATGTAAAGCCCTTTCCGGTATGGGGGGGCGGTAGGAATTTTTTCTTTGTTAAAGTTGAAACTGATGAGGGCATCTACGGCATCGGCGAAGGCGGCATCACCTGGCGTGAGCTCGCGGCGGCGGAGTGTGTGAACCACCTCAAATCTGTCCTGATTGGCGAGGACCCACGCCGCATTGAACATCTTTGGCAGGTAATGTTCCGAGGCGGCTTCTTCCCCGCGGGGCGCATCGCCTGTTCAGCGATCAGCGCGATTGACATTGCACTATGGGATATTCGCGGAAAAGCGTTGGGCGTCCCGGTTTATGACCTGCTCGGCGGACTGGTCCGCGAGAAAGCCGTGTGCTATCCACACATCGGTGGGGCGACGCCGGCGCAACTCGCCGAGAACGCGCAAAAGGTGGTTGAACAGGGCTGGAAATTTGTGCGGTGGGGAGTGCCTCAAAAAGGCGAAATCCTTGACCCATCGTGGGCGGTCCGGGAAACCATCCGGCAATGCGAAGCGGTGCGCGATGCCGTCGGTGAGGAGATCGAAATCCTGATCGACGTTCACACGCGGCTTGACCCGCCCCACACGATTCCGCTGTGCCGTGCGTTGGAGGAATATCGCCCCTATTTTATCGAAGACCCGTTGCGCTCTGAAAATATGTCAACCTACCATCAACTCGCGCGGCATGTCGCTGTGCCGTTGGCGGTCGGTGAGCAGTTCGCAACAAAATGGGAATTTCGAGAGCTGATCGAGGGCGAGCTCATGCAATACGCCCGAATTGATCTCTGCATCGTGGGCGGCATTACGGAGGCGAAAAAGATCACCGGCTGGTGCGAGACCCACTACATCGACCTCGCCCCACACAACCCCTTGGGCCCCGTTTCAACGGCGGCGTGTCTGCACCTCGACCTCGCTTCGACCAATTTCGGTGTTCAGGAACTTCCGCGGATGCCGGGAACGGTTCTGCCCGATGTCTTCCCCGTGCAGGTTCAGTGGGCGGACGGCTATCTTCTGCCACCGACGCTGCCGGGGTTAGGGATTGAGTTCGATGAGAAGGCGGCGCTGGCAAACCCGTACCGTGAAGTGGCTGCGCCTCGATTGCGCCGTCCGGATGGGGCGTTCACGAATTGGTAAACCACCGGTTGATGAGTTTGCTCCCTCTCCAACCTTTCACTCTAAACAAAGGAGAAAGCGCTGAAAATCGAAGACATCAAATCTAAGGTGAAGAATGGTAACTGGTTACTCAGTACCCATGCTGACCAGGCTGCTGAAGATGAAAATATCAGTATTGCTGAGATTCGGGATGCTATACCTTTCCACAGAATTTCTTACGGGACTGTAGTCACGACTTCAGTCGTTGTTGACGCCCTCTGAACGACTGAAGTCGTTACTACAACATAGAGGCAATGATTTTGTGGAGGGGTATATTCTCAATGATGAGATTTTGGAATATTATCCCGATACAGGGCGTGGGGATAGCTGCCTCATTCTCGGATTTGTTGAAGGGAAACCCATTCATGTCGTTTGTGGCTGGCGCGCAGATGCAGTCGTCGTCATCACTGTTTACATTCCCAAACCGCCCAAATTTATCAATCCCAGAACGCGAGGAAAATTATGAAACAAAACGTTGTTTGCCAAGTTTGCGGGCAAAACCAGTTTGAAAACCGTCATGTCGAATATATCTATCGTCGTGGAGGCAATTATCTGATTGTTCGGAATGTCCCTTGTGAAGTGTGTCTCCATTGCAGCGAGCGTTACTACCCGGGGGAGGTATTGCTTGAAATTGAGAAAAAGTTCAAAGCAATCCACGAACGTCGTGCAGCCCCTCAAGCAACAGTGCAGATTCCTGTAGAAGTCTACGCTTAGGGGTCTGCTTCTTAAATTCGACGAGGGTTTCGGTTCACAACCAACCCCGATCTGTGATCGGGGTTTGAAACCTTCGGAAGGATCCAACCCCATTCACTTATTCCAGTTGGATGACTTCACCACTTGCTGCGGACCGATACCCCGCCGCGATGACGGCGACGGATTGGGCTGCCATCGTTGCGTTCATCTCACTCTCTGTGCCTGTTTCAATACAATCCACAAACGCGCTCATATCCTGTCGCTGCCAATCGCTTTCGTCACCGACGGGGACCCACAGGCGTTTGGGGGGAAGCCCATGTTCGATCTGGGTGCTACGCCACATGCCCATCGGATCCAACGGATGGGGCGGTGGCGGTTGAAAGGTAGGCTCGTCCGCAAAGACTTCGAGTCGTGGCTGCCAGGCATCGAATGTCAACGTGCCACGAGTCCCAACAAGATGGACCCGCTGGATGCCCCCTTTGGGATGGCTCATCCACCCGATTCGCCCCCCCGTGATGGTCGCGATGTTCCCGTCCTCCAGCGTCAACGCCAATGCGCCGAAATCCTCAATTCCACACGCCAGATGCTCCTTGAAGAAGTAGTTGGCAGTCGTCCCAAAGACGGTTTTGACCGACTTGCGACTGAGCCAATTCACCATCGCCACGCCATACACGCCGATGTCGAACAACTCCTGCTTTGCCTCAACAAAGGTATATCGTTCGACAGCCGGTTTTTCCGCCCTTTTATGGCCGCTTGGGACGGTGCCTGCGTGCCCTTTGGCGAAGAGGACATCGCAGTGAAGGGCGCGAAGTTCACCGATTTCACCCTCGTTCAATGCGCGTTTAGCGGCTTGTGCCCATGGGCTGTGCATGTAGCTAAACATCTGGCTGCGCACGCCTGCCCCCTGCACTGCACGCACAATCGCTTGGGCGTCTTCGACGTTCAGCGCCAACGGCTTATCCAAGTAGAGATGTTTCCCCGCTTCAGCGCACCGGACGCCGACACGCCCACGCCGTTCATTTTCGACGCACAGGCTGACGAGATGCACGTCATCACGCCTCAACGCCTCATCCAGGTCTGGCACATAAGGAATCTGTAATTCTTCTGCAAGGCGTCGATTCAGTTCAATCCGTTCAGGCGGCGCGTCACGTTCATCAGCGACCGCAATAAGCCGGCAGCGCGGGTCAGCCGCGAAGCAGCGGCCATAGCTTTCCTGATGGGTCCGTTGTCCACCGAGTAACAATACACCGTATTTTCCTTTCTTCTCCATATCTATCCCTCTCTATTTTCTCATCTGTTTTCCGTTCCTATTGATTTCCTGCTCATTGGAAGGTATACTATTCCGTAAAACGTAATGCGTAATGCGTAATCCGTCAGGTTTTTTACGCATTACGTTTTACGCATTACGTTTTACGCATTATTCTTCACACATCACTTTTCGAGGTTTTCCCCATGTCTTTCGACAGCTTGACTTTGCATCTGATGGTTCATGAATTTCGGGATACGCTGCTCGATGGGACGATTCGTCATGTGGAACAGTTGAATCCGCACAGCATAACGCTGAAAATTTCTCAAGTGACTGAAATCTATTACTTGTTGATTTCCGCCCATCCCGTTCATGCGCGGACACACCTCATCAAACGCCCCCCAAAAGGGCAGGCGAGGTCTCATTTTGCGGATTTCCTGATGAAGCACACCCTGCGCGGAAAGATTACGGCAATTGAGCAGATCGGCTGGGACCGCGTGTTGAAGTTCTCCATCGAGCCCGTCACCGACATCATCGAAATGCCACCGCGAGCCATCATCGCGGAATTTATGGGCAAGCACAGCAACATCATCCTGATTGACGAATCCACCGGGAAAATCCTTGAGAGCATCAAGCACATCGACGAAACCATGAGTCGGCATCGCGAGGTGTTGCCCGGCGTGACTTATACTCCGCCACCGCAGCAGGACAAATTAGACCCCCTAACGCTGGAGCGAGAGGCATTCGTTTCGCTGGTTGAAAGTCAGGCAACGCTCGACTGGCGAACCCTGTTTGACCGGATTGATGGGTTAAGCCCGATCCTTGCCAAAGAGATTATCCATCGCGCGTATGATAACCCAACATTGGATGGCGTCTGGGAGTCATACCAGCAGGTTGCGGCGCATTTCAATCCGGCTCATAGTATGCCACAAATCCTCGTCGATGTGAAGGATAAAAATAAGGTAATTGCTGTGTCGGCGTTGGAATTGCATCAATTCCCGCATACAGCGCGCCGAACCTTTGAGACGATGAGCCAAGCCTTGAGTGATTATTACGATGCGATTGATCGGGCCGAAGCCATTCAATCAGAGCGGAATGCACTAAACCAGGTCATTGATAAGTTGCGAGCCGCAATCGATCGGAAGTTGGTTTCACTCCGGCGGGACCTCGCAAATGCGGAACAGGCGGAAGATTACCGAATTAAAGGGGAATTGCTCACGGCAAATCTACACCGTGTTGAGCGGGGGCAAACTGTCATTGAAGTACAAAACTACTACAGTCCAGAGTTGAGTTCCCTTCAGATTGAACTAGACCCGCAAATCCGTCCACCTGAGAACGCCCAGCAGTATTTCAAAAAATACACAAAGGCAAAGCGCGGCCGTACGATTATCGTTCAATTGATTGCGGATAACGAAACCGAACGAGAGGTTCTGGATTATCATGCGTTGGAGGTTGAGGAGGCAAAAACTTTGGAAGAGCTCCAGGCGAGTCGCTCAGAGTTTGTCAAAAAAGGGTGGATAAGGGAAGGAAGGCCGGAACAGAAGAAGCAACAACCCACCGCTGGCGCATTTCGGAAATACACTTCGCCCGATGGATTTCAGATTTATATCGGTCGGAACAGTAAGGAAAATGATCTGTTGCTTCGACGAATCGCTTCGGGACGGGATATGTGGCTTCATACCAAACAGATTCACGGCTCGCATGTGATTATCCGAAACCCTGAAAATAAGCCCGGCATTCCGATGCCAACCTTGTTACAAGCCGCCCAAATCGCTGCCTTCTTCAGCAAGGCGCGTCATTCCAGCCATGTTCCGGTCGATTATACATGGGCGCGATACGTCGTCAAACCGAAGGGCGGTGCCGCAGGATTTGTGAATTATACCCATGAAAAGACACTGTATGTCGAGCCGGAAGGGCCTAGGGCGCATTTGCGTTCCATAAAGTAACCTAACCCCCCGTCCCCCTTCCCGATGCGGGAAGGGGGAGAAGTTCTTCCCTGTATTGGGAGTGTGTTGTTGTCAAGTACAACAAGAGCTAGGAGCCATCCCGTGATGAAGATACAATACAATATCGTCGTGAAAAAGTCAAGGAACTTCTCCACCGCCCACTGAAAAGCCCTATCTTCTCTTTTTTCTTCGTCGCCAATAGTTGCCCATCAACCCCCCACAACCGAGAATTAGTAACAGCAGCGTGCTCGGTTCGGGAATCGGGGCAGCGGTTGGCGCTATCACCGGCGGCGGCGCAGCCAGAACCGAGATTTTCCCCAGAAACGGCGTAAAAACCAGGTTTCCTCCGTCCAGATTAAACGGCTTCCGCCCCTCTTCAAACACCTCGTAGGTCGTACCGCTCAGGGTGAACTTATACGCTGTGCCGCTCAAGGTAGGTCGATAGAGTGACCCATCGCTGAAATTGGCTCGCGTGCCCTTGCCAATTCTAAAACCCCGGCTCAAGCCAACGACCCAATCTTCGTCCAGTTGCGTGACCGTCGGCGCAATCCCATCGTAGCCGAAGATGATGCGTCCGTCGGCGTAAAGCTGCACCTGAAACGTAAACGAAGCGTTGAGATTCTGAAACGAACCCACCCGATTCCACGTAATCACCGCGCGATCGTCAAACTCGTTGAAGAAGATGCTTCCGTGTGAACGGAGCGAGAGATCCGTCCAGAACGGTGAAATCAGCGGTGCGGTGGCGTTAAGGAAATCGTCCGGGAGATCCGGTTTGTAAGGCAGATTGCCATCTGCGCCCAGCGTGATGACCCCATTGGTATCAACGAAGAGGTGCGCATAATCGATGCCGAAGAAGGTGAAGTCGAAGTTCAAGGCAACATGTTGTACCGCGTCGTCTTTGGCGGTCAGTTGGGTCAATTCCGTCCCGAAATCCGCCTCCCATATCAGCGGGGCCGCCTCCGCACGGTAGAGGCCAAAGAGGAACATAAAAAGTGTTTACCCGTCTTGTCGGTGGCCAGCGCACGGAGTTGATATTCGCCAACGCCGAGGGTGTTGATGGCGGTCGATGTCCAATCGAAGGTGTAACGGTATCGAGCGGGATTCCCACCCAGGTTGGTCGGCGCGGCATCCACGCCATCCGTCCAGGTCAATCCCCCCAACAGCGACCATTCACCCCAAACGCCATCCTGCCCTTTGGAACGCGATTCGATACGGATGGTGGCGATGTCGCTATCGGAGGAGATGACCTTGATGGTAAACGTGTCGTCGGTGTCGTCAAACATCGCGGGGCTGATGCGTTGCCCATCGTAGGGGGCCGTGATCTGGGCCGTCGGCGGTTGCAGGTCAGCGAATCGTGGTGTCAGTGTCAGTGTCTTGAAAATCTGCGCCGCATCTCCGATCTCATCCACCTCAATGACCACCGAGTATTCCTTCTCATAGCTATTGTTTTGGTCAATCTCAGGGGGATAGATCGACACCTCAATGTCTGCAAACGGGTCGCCTTGGGCGAGGTAAATCCCATAAAGTCCCGCATCCCCATTGAAGCGGGCTGTCGCGCTGTCGGTATTGTTGGTGGGATAGGCATAGATGACAAAATCGACCGTCGCGGTCTGCACCTGCTCCCCGGTATACGTGACCCGGACTTTGTAGTGGGCCCCCTCGTGATAATCGAAGGGGCCTTCATTGATGACCTCCTGATATACTGTAGTCAGTGATTTGACCGTAGTCAACGTTGCTGACCTCCATGTACTGATGTAGATTTCGGTTCAGAGAAAGGACTTTGTTCGCCTGGGCAGGCAGTCCGGCGAAAGCGAGACGGACGCTAGTTCCCATAACGAAAAGTAGAATCAGGGTTATCTGCATGAAACGGTTGAAAGCACTATTCCTGTATAAATTGATGTGTCGAATCATTTGAAACTCCTTTCTTTACTAACCTTCAGTGTTCTCATCACTGAGAACTGAGATGTGATAAGGCTTAATGACTCATTGACGTGATGAGCAGAATAGCAGTTTTGCTTTGTTCTCCTCTTTCTGAGTGAAAAGAGAATCATTGAAACTGCCATTTGAAGAAAAGTTCCATGAGGGAGTATAATGACTCCCTAACATCAAACGAAAAAAGGAGCTTTTCAATGAAACAAAAGGTTCAACTGTATCATCGCATGAAACAGCAATTTGAGCAATGGTCTTACCTCAAAGGGAAGCCTTTATCTGTCCATTGTAGACCTGCCATACAGGGTGGATTCGAGACGAGAGGAACACGCGACGACTCTCAACGGGCTATTTGGGCAGAAGGTTTAGATCGGTGATGAGGTGGAGGTGTTGTGGCTGGATGGTTTGACACCGATTTGCGATGAGGGCATGTTCAATGATATTCTTCAATTCTCGAATATTGCCAGGGAAGTGATAGTTCATCAGGACCTCCAACGCTTCCGCGCTGATACCCGCCTGCCCCCGCATTTCAACGGCGAACATTTTCAGAAAGTGTGAGACTAGCAGCGGAATATCCTCACGGCGCTCCCGCAACAGCGGGACTTGGACTATGAAGCGAGTGAGACGGAAATAGAGATCTCGGAGAAATCTCCCGGATGCAATCCGCTGCTGGAGGTCAGCGTTTGTTGCGGTCAAAATGCGGACATCGACCTGTTTTTCTCGGGTGCCGCCGATCGGCCGAATGCGTCCATCTTCAAGGACGCGCAGGAGTTTGGCTTGCAGTTGAAGGGGCATATGGTTTCTGGATGTAATCGACGCCACCGGCGCGGAACGCCTCAATGACGGACTCTTTCTCCTCCTTTGCCGTAATGAAAACAATGGGAATCTGTTTGGTGGCTTCATTCGTCTTGAGTTTTCGACACATCGTATCCATCCAGCCCCAGCATCATGACATCCAGCAGGATGAGATCCGGAGCCGCCTAGATGCAATTGCCCTTTGGGTTGGCGGTTTCAGCGGAATGGTGAAACAGAATCGACTGCCAGCGCCGGGTGTGGATTCTACCTCCAGTTTTCCATCCATCAGTTCAACATGTTTTTGCGCAATGGTTAATCCCAGTCCGGTACCTTCGTTGAGGTGTTTGCTTCGACTTCGCGAGAACGGCTCAAAAATCCTGCCTACCTCTTCAGGTGGGATGCCGATGCCGGTGTCGATGACGTGAAATGCGAAACGTGATGCGTAATGCGTAATGCGTAAGGTCACTGTCCCCGACTCGGTAAATTTCACCGCATTGCCGAGCAGATTGATCAAGACCTGTCGCAGTTTGTTCTCATCGCCATGCACCCATACGGATTGCGGGTGTCGGATTGCGGGTGTCGGATTGACTTGATTGCTTGATTGCTCATTTGCAGATTGGCTCATTTGCTCATTTTCTTCCCATTCCACCTGCCAGAAGGGCCCCTTCTGATCACACCTCAGGGCGAACATCGTCGAAAGCCCGGCAATCAACATGGAAAGATCAAAGTCGGTCTCCTGTAATTCAAGTCGTCCTGCTTCGATTTTAGAGGGGTCTAGCACATCGTTAATCAACCCAAGGAGATGTTGACCACTGTCGAAGATCGTTTGAATCGCAGCGCGTTGTCGCAATTGCAAATCCCCGGCGCGTTGGAGAATCTGTGCATAGCCTAAAATGGCATTCAACGGCGTTCGGATCTCGTGGCTCATGTTTGCCAGAAAGATGCTCTGTGCCCGGTTTGTCATTTCAGCGTGTTCTTTCGCTTCCTGAATCTGCCGATATGATTGGTGAATTTCGACGTTTCGTGCCTCGATCTGCTTATTGGCATGTTCCAGTTGAACGTTCTTGGTTTCGAGCATTTCCCGTGCCTTCTGTTCTTGCGCCAGCATCGTATCGCGCAGGCGTTGGGATTCACGCTTCTCGGTGTAGTAACGCCCGCCGTAAATTAAAAAACCGACCAGCAACACCAAGAGGCCCCCGCCAGATGGAATCGTCGATTGTCAATGGTCGATTGTCGTTTGCCCATCTGCTGTCAGAAACTGATACTGAAACTGCTGTTTCTCTTTCAGGGTTTTGAAATCCAGCGCCCGATAAAAAATGGCCAGATGGTGCCCCGTCGTGATTTTTGGAACCGCATTGAAACCGGTGTATGGCCTATCATCAATGTGCACGCTGTCGATACGGATGCTCGGCGGCATCGAACCCCTGCGGTAGCGAGTCAGCCCCCCATCTTTTGTCCCTACCCATAGCCACTCATCAGTACCGGAAGCCAGGGCGTAAGTTGACAAAACGTCCATTGCTTTCCGCATCCGCAAGGCGCAATCCCCCTTCACTTCCGTCCCCCATTTTTGGATTGGAGGCATTGGACTCGCGCGAAGCGGAGGGGCGGGGACATACCTCGACACGCCTTCACCTGTTGCGAACCACATCGCCCCATCTGTGGTTTGGCAGATGTCTAACACGCGGTTATCCCCCAACTCCTGCGCTTCCGTGAAGTGGGTGAAGTTTCCGCCATCAAAGTGCCACACGCCATTTCCTCTGGTCCCAAACCAGATAGCCCCATCCGCCCCCTGATAAATGGTGTGGACCCGGTTATTCTCGGGGCCATCATCTCGCATCACGCAGGTTAAAACTTCGCCATCCAATCGATAAACCCCATGCTCGGTGGCAAACCAGATGGCACCGTCATCCGATTGGTAAATGTCCCCCACTTCAGCGGATAGCTCCTTCCACTGGCGCGTCCAATCGACAAATGCCTTTCCATCATAGCGCACGACTCCTTTGTCTGTTCCAACCCATAAGGCACCTTCCTTATCGGCAAGGATTGAGAAGACGGAATTGGAGGGGAGTCCATCTGCCATCGTAAAGGATCTGAACGTCCGGGCATCGTACCGCCAGAGTCCGTCCCATTCGGTTGCGAACCACAACGCCCCATCCGGTGTCATGTCGATGTCCTAGAGCGGGGAGTCGATGAATTCACCCTTCGTCGCCAGCCGCTCAAATGTTGAACCATCAAACCGATAGATGTCACCTGTGTGAGTCCCAACCCATAAGATACCATCTGGTGTGCGATAGATGCACCTAACGTTCGGATTAGACAGTCCATCGAAAGGTGTGTAGCTCTTCCATGTCCCCTTCTTGAAAGACGCGAAACGAAAATTAACGCCACGAATGGACTGACTTTCGGAAATTTGTAACTTTGGGGGTTCGCTTTCCTCGCCGTAATAGATGTATCCGTCGCTCGTCTGACATCTCAGGAGGTACGCGCCCGGCGGGAGATTCACAAATTGGTATTTTCCGCTTTCATCGCTCAGAACTGTCGTGAAACGTGAAGCGTGAAACGTGAAATTACCATCCTTCCATTCTTCTCTTCCTTCCATCCTTCCCTCCTTCCCTCACTTCCATTTTTATAAACGGGCGAGCCGCCCGCTCTACTTCCTTCCATCCTTCCATCCTTCCCTCACTTCCATTTCGGTGATTTGCCCATTATCGCCCACCGGGAATTTTGGGTTGCGCCCACTTGCTGTGATTTCGTATAATACGTGAAAAGATGTATTGTGACGAAGTGCGCGTGCCACCTAAGTATTGTACACAATTTGGGAGCGGGACCATGAATTTAACCGAACAGATCAAAGCATACGCCCAAAAACTCGGTTTTGAGTTGGTCGGCATTACCCCCGCTGAACCGAGCCAGATGATAGAACGCTACGAACGGTGGCTGAAAAACGGATACGCGGGAGAGATGAGCTATCTCGAAAAACATCTGCCGCTCAAGCGTGACCCGCGAAATATCCTGCGGGAAGCCCGGTCGGTCATCGCGTTGGGGGTCAATTACGCCACGCACCATCCGCCCAAAGCGCTCGCCAGCGACCCCTCACGAGGACAAATTTCCCGCTATGCGTGGGGAGCGGATTACCATGAGATTATCCATGCGAAACTGCGTCAGTTGGCGCAGTTCATTGAGAAAGCCGCTCAGAAAGAGGTCACCTGCAAAGTCTATGTGGACACGGGGCCAATCCTCGAACGCGAATATGCCCAGAATGCTGGAATTGGCTGGATTGGCAAGAACACGAACCTAATCAACTGGCAATCGGGGTCCTGGTTCTTCCTGGCGGAGCTCCTCGTCAGTATCGAATTGGAGTACGATCTGCTGCCCCCCCGCGGCAGTTGCGGCACCTGTACCCGCTGCATTGATGCGTGTCCAACGGACGCAATCCTTGCCCCAAACGTTCTTGATGCTCGGCTGTGTATTTCCTACTTAACCATCGAACTGAAAGGGAGCATCCCCCGTGAACTCCGTCCGCAGATGGGCAACCTGATTTTCGGTTGCGACATCTGCCAGGAGGTCTGTCCCTGGAATAGCAAAGCCAAACCCACGAAAGAACGCGGTTTTTACCCACAAAAGGGAAACCTCGCCCCCCGGTTGCTTTCGCTGATCAACATGACCCAGGCGGAGTTCAGCAAGCGCTTCAAAGGCAGCCCCATCAAGCGATCAAAGCGACGCGGTTTTCTACGCAACGTTGCGGTTGCTCTCGGCAATTGGAAGCATCCCGCTGCGGTGCCTGCCCTCAAAAAGGCACTGAATGACGACGAGTCTTTAGTCCGCGAACACGCCGCCTGGGCGTTGGGGCAGATTGGTGGTGGGCCCGCTAGAACGGCATTGCAAGCACGGTTAGGTGTGGAAACCCATCCGGAGGTCATCCGTGAAATCGAAGACGCGATGCGTGTGAACCAACGCGGCTCGACAGCATAACATCTATCAACACATCGAATAAACTATGATTTTGACGACTGAACGACTGATATTTCGCGAATTCAGCGAAAGTGACTGGTCAGCCATATTGGCCTATCAGAGCCATCCGCTGTACTTGCGTTATTACGAATGGACCCACAGGACGGAAGAAGATGTGCGCGAATTTGTCCAGATGTTTCTCGACCACCAACAACAAGTGCCGCGCATCAAGTTTCAACTCGCAGTCGTTCTGAAGGTGACCGGAGAACTGATCGGCAATTGTGGCATTCGTCTGAAATCAGCCGATGCCCATGAAGCAGATATTGGTTATGAGCTGAATCCTGAGTATTGGGGTCAAGGTTATGCGACCGAAGCGGCCCGCGCCATCGTACAATTCGGTTTTACGCGATTCCGGCTTCATCGTATCTGGTCCTGGTGCATTGCCGACAATACGGGTTCAGCACGAGTCCTCGAAAAGCTCGGGATGCGGCAGGAAGGACGGCTGCGCGAGAACGAGTATTTCAAGGGTCGGTGGTGGGATACGCTGTTATACGCGATTTTGGACTACGAATGGCAGGCACAGCAACGTGGGGAAACATCAAAAAACAACCACTAAATACCTGCAAAGTAGAGACGTAACATGTTACGTCTCTACACCAAACCTGATACGGAATTAAGGAATTATTTAGTCTGACGCGGGTCCCACGCGAAACCCCGGTCCAGCGGATAGATCGGCCGACGGACACGATGAAATGGCAACGCTTCGATCACTTCGTTGCTCACGCCCGGCGATAACGTCATGATTGCTTTGGGGGCGATGTCCCGCAGGGCGGGGAAGAGATAGCCCAACTTGACAACGACAATCTTGCGCGAGAATAGATCGATGTTGAGGGCTTCAAACTGTTGAGGCGTCGTGAAGGGGCGGCGGTCCGCGGTCAACACGACATCGATGCCTCCTACGCGCAACACAGCCGTTGTCACAGGTCCGCCCTGCGGACTCTCGGAACGGAGCTGCGTCTCAGATAGGAAGTTCACACGCCCTGTGACGGTGAGCGGGCGTCCGTGAATCGTGTCCAATTTCCCGCCGATCGAGAGTGTCAACTCCGCGCCGAGCCCCGCTGTGTTGCATATCCTCACCGCCTCTGCATCTGCGATTCCAGCAAAAACGGCATCCGGGACGTTTTTCGCTAACAGGCGTTCCACGAACAGCGGGATGTCCCCCGTTGCACCAGCAGTCGGATTATCGCCGGAGTCGGAGATGAACACCGGTTTTTCGGGAGAAGCCAACGCCCGGTCTATCGCTTCGTCGATGGGGCATGACTCCACATCGAACACAAACCCCTCTCGCCGGTTCCAAAATGCTTCAGCGAGTCGGACGGCTTGCTCATAAGCAATGGCTCGCACCCTTTCGGCGGCAACGATAACGCTCGCTGAAGCGTGGGGGACATCCGCCCACGCGAAACCGACCATGAGCGACGAGGTGAGTATACCGGGCACCTGATCGACCTCTTCGAGCATCGCATAAAGCGAAGCCGCCGGTTCAACCTCCGTGATGACCTTTTCGCCCGGCAACAAGAGCGGCACTCGAATCAAGACCGTTTCCGGCTTGAGTCCCTCTTTCAAGGCGCGAAGCAACAGCACCGCCGCACGGTAGCGCGTTTCCACGCCATCCCGATGTGGTGCCGTCCGCAACGCTGTGAGGATGTCCGCCGCCTCGACCAACTCTGGCGTGATATTTCCATGCAGGTCAAGGCTGGCAGAAATCAGCACGTCGTCACCAACAACATTTCGGATGGCACCGACCAGATCGCTTTCGCCATCGCCAATCCCCTCGACCTCCATTGCGCCGTGTAGCGACAAGCAGACCCCATCAAGCCGGCCTGCGGAGCGCAGTCCATCCAAGAGCTCGTTTTTGAGCGCGAGATACGTTTCCTTCTCAATAATCCCTGATGGCGTCCCCCTCGCAAAAAGGGTTGGGACTAACTCGACGCCGTTCTCATCATAAAGTTGCCGGAGCTCCCCTTCTGGTAAGAGTGCGTCACCACGGCTGACGACCAGATCCGCCGTACGGGTCAGCAGTGGGGAGAACGTGGTTCCTTCGTGGCTCATGCCTCCAATCGCAATGCGCATAAGAACCTCCTGGGTTATACAAATTTGCGGTCTATAAAGTAACTTGATAAACTTCCGAAGTCTCAAAGACTTCGGAAGTTTGGTGACGCTCTTATTTTTTGAAACGCAAATTGGTATTATAGGCATCAAGATCAGGTGTTATCCCAATGCCTGAGCTTATTGAATTTCAAAATTCTTGAATATAAATGTTGCGGAATTGGACGGGGCCGTGGTCGCCTTGCAACATGAGCGGGCCTTTCGGTGGATTATCGTTGACCAGTTGACCACCGGTCGGTCCCTTAATGGTCACGTTATTGTGGATGCCTTTGCCATTCAAAAGAACCGTCAGGTTCATTCCGATGAGTATCACATCCACCGTCTGCCACTCTCCCGCCGGTTTGGTCGCATCGACGTCCACATGCTTCTGGTTATAGAGCGCGCCGTTTTCCGCCGGATACGAGTAGGTCTTCCCCAGGCTATCCAGAATCTGGAGCTCATAACGCCCACGGAGGTAGATGCCGCTGTTGCTATCCTTCGGCACCAGGTACTCAAGGTGCATATAAAAATCACCGAACTCACCCTCCGTGATGATGTCCACGCCTTTCGCCGTGTTGTCGAGAATGCCATCGTGAACGGCCCATTTGTGTTCCCGCTCTGGGTGACGCATCCTCCAACCGGCCAGGTCTTTCCCATTGAAAACTTCAATCATCTTCTTTTCTCCTTCGTAAAAATAATCAAACCCCGGTTGTCCTTTGGACACCGGGTGTTTGAAATTGATAAAATTAAATCTGTCCAGGTACTTATCATACCACAGAACCGAAAAATTTCAAACTAAAATTATGGGGGATTTGCTGAAAATCGATCACAAAAGGTGTTGACTTGTGAGCAGGAATGGATTAAAATGTTTCATCATACCCGTTTTTCATGTCGCTCGATCCGGCCCCGCTTCGCGGGATGCAAGTCTCTAGCGAAGCGAGAGCCCGCATAGCGGGGCAATTGCCAAATCCAGACCGAGCGATGGAAGGAGCAGTCGATGCCTCAACCCACTGTTTTTATCAGCTACAGCCACAAAGATGAAAAAGAGAAAGAGGCGTTGTTATCTCATCTGAGCGTTTTAGGGCATGTGAAGTTCCCACGCTTCTTGAACGCCGCGAACGTGAGGGACTCACGGTTTTTCCCGTCATTGGGAAAGCGTGCGCGTGGAAGGTCGTTCCCTGGCTCACGAAAATGAATGTCAGACCCAAAAATGACGCACCCGTTTGGGGGGATAGCGGCGTTCATGTTGACGAGGACCTGGCTGCCATTGCCGAGGAGGTCGCAGACATTATCAAATCGAAATTGCGCTCGCAGTTAAAAGCGGCGAAAGACCCCGCCCAAACTCTTGAACTCAGCCAGCACATCCTCAACTTGGAACCGGACGATCCAGAGGTGCTCAAGGCACATGAGGGTGCGCGTCGTCAACTGGATTTGGACATTCGTGCGTGCCGCCAACGGGCAAAGGACGCATTCGCCGAACGCCGATATGATGACGCCATCGCGCAGTGGAAGGCGCTACTGGAACTTGCGCCTGACGACGAAGAAGCCAAAGACAGCGTGGCTCGCATCCAAAATCTATTGGAGCTGCGCCGACATCTGAGGGAACTGGAAGGTGCGGTTGCGGCAGGCAAAGATGAGGAGGCGGTGCGAAGCTGGAAACGGGTATCTCCGTTGCTGGCTGAAGATGTGCTATCCACGTATGAGAAACGGCTTGCAAGTCTGACGCAGGATGTCGAAGTGAGCGATCAGGAGATTGAAAGGCTAAAATTAGAGATTCAGCGTCTGAGAGCGACGCTGGATGTCCGGGACCAACGCATCTGTGAGCTAGAGGCAGAGCTAAGGGAAGCACAGGAGGAGTTGAAAAGGCTCCCACCAAAACTGCCCACTGAGCTGGTTTATCGAGATTGGAAAATTTACTGTGAGAGAGACGGTGCGGAGATGGTCATGATTCCCGCGGGCGAGTTCTCAATGGGCAGCGACGACGGCGTGGACAATGAAAAGCCTGTGCATCCGGTCTCCCTTGATGCGTTCTACATGGATGTCTATCCGGTGACAGTTGGGCGGTACAGGCGGTTTATCGAAGCCACGGGATACCACCATGCGCCGGATTGGAAGGGAGTGGCGGAATACGCCCCAACCGACGACCACCCCATCATCCATGTGAACTGGCATGACGCGATGGCGTACTGCAAGTGGGCGGGGAAAATCTTGCCGACAGAAGCGCAGTGGGAGTATGCCGCGCGTGGGGGCCTGGAGGGTAAGAAGTATCCGTGGGGGGATGAGGCACCTGACAACACCAGGGCGAACTGCGGCGGAAAGGTCGGGAAAACCACGCCTGTCGGCACATATCCCCCAAACGGTTACGGCTTGTACGACATGGCGGGGAACGTCTGGGAGTGGTGCATGGATGAATACAACTCTGATTTCTATAAGAAGAGTCCGAAAGCCAACCCTGTCGCAGGTGGAATAATAACATTAGATAATTATAATTTCACAAACGTTAAAAATCTTCGCGTCTGTCGCGGCGGTGGTTGGAACGACAGGCCCTACTACGTGCGCGTGGCGGACCGCCTCAACAGCTTCCCGACGCTCACGTACTACTACTTCGGTTTTCGTTGCGCAGGATTCTTTACGCCTTAGTCCCTTTACCCCCCGATAGATCGGGATTTTCAACCTTTACCCCTTACCGGGGTTGGGGCTGTGGGGGGAGAGCCTGCTGTAGAACGTGCGGCTCGCTCGTTCATTTAACTGTAGAACGTGCGGCTGGCTCGTTCAAAGGGGAGTCGGAACAGGCGAGCCGCATGTTCTACGAAAGCATCGCGATTTGAATGTGACGTTGGCGAGTTAATTTTCAAAAAGAAATTTTACATTTCGGAGGAAGGAAAGGAAGGATGGAAGAAACGGATTCCTTCCCTTTCTTCCATTCTTCCAATCTTCCCCGCGTTTTAGGGGATGTTAGAAATTGGCTATTGATTTGATTTGTCTACAGTGGTATAATAAGCGTCAGCCCGAAGGCAACGGGCTGCGGATCGGATGATTCTGCTATATCGGGCAATATGGCTAAAGAACAGCCTCATTGCCAAGCTGATATACCCCCACAACGGAATATTGTCGATTGTCGATTGTCGATTGTCAATTAAAACTGAATCAAGCAAAAGGAGAAAGTCGATGCAAGACATCAATGTTCAACAAATGGGTTGGAAGGCTGTCAGCAAAACAGGGGTTGTCGCGGCGGGTGGGGCCAAGGCTGTCGCGGCAGGGATTGACATTCTTTCTCAGGGTGGAAATGCGGCAGACGCGGCGGCTGCCACTATTTTGGCGCTCAACGTCACAGACCACGGGGCTTGCTCGATTGGGGGCGAGGTGCCGCTCCTTATTTTTGATGCCAAAAGGCAGGAGGTGAAAGCGCTTTCTGGTCAGGGGCGCGCGCCGCTTTCGCAAACCGCCATTGATTGGTATATGAAAAACGGAATCCCCGGCCAGGGTGACATAAAAATGGCTCCAGTTCCCTCGGTTGTGGACCTGTGCATCACCACCGTCAAGCGGTATGGAACCAAAACGTTTGAGGAAATCGTGACCCCCACCCTCGCGCTTCTCGACGCGGGAAATGAGGAGTGGCATCCCAGGCTCGCTGTCACGCTACGCAAGCTGATCGAGGAAGAACAGATGACACCCGGCAGCCGCGAAGAGAAGCTACAAGCCGCAAGCGACCGCTTTTACGGACGGAACCCGTTTCGTCAGGACATCGCTGATGACCTGGAAGCGTTTTACATTGAGAAGGGTGGGTTTCTTCGTAAGGCAGACCTCGCCGCGCATGTCACGCTTGTCGAAGCCCCGGTGACGGTGAATTACCGGGGGTATACGGTGTGCAAGTGCGGACCATGGACCCAGGGACCGTATCTCTGTCAGGCTTTGAGACTGCTGGAAGGCTTTGATCTCAAAGCCATGGGGCACTTGTCGGTAGATTATGTGCATGTGGTAACAGAAGCCCTCAAGCTGGCGATGGCCGATCGGGACGCATACTATGGCGACCCGAACTTCGTAGACGTTCCTTTGTCTGCTCTGCTTTCCGATGCCTACACACAGGTGCGTCGGCCGCTGATCGATATGCAAAAGGCTTCACACGAAGCCCGTCCGGGTGACCCCTATCAGATGAAGCCACTCAAGGAGGGAGGCGTGTTTCGACCCGGAACTGGCGGGACGACGACCTGCGTGGTTGCCGACCGCTGGGGCAACGTGGTCGCCGCGACGCCGAGCGCCAACGTCGCAAGCCGCGAGGGCGGACGGGCGGGCGTCACTTATGGGAATCGCCTGCGGAGTCTCAATACCACGCCGGGGCATCCCAACTGTATCCAGCCCGGCAAGCGCCCGCGTATCACGCTAACTCCCACCCTGGTTCTTAAGAATGGCAAGCCGATTGTGGCGATCAGCGTTGCCGGTGGAGACCTGCAAGACCAGGCGACGATGAATCTGCTGCTCGATTTCATCGAGTTTGGCATGCCGCCTGAAGTTGCCGTCACCGCGCCGCGCTTTGCCACAGCACATCACCAGGACTCGTTTAATCCCCATCCTGACCGTATCCAGGCGTTCATCCGGGCGGGCTCGTTGACGATCAGTGACCGTGTGAGCCAGGGTGTTCTGGACGAACTCGCTCGGCGCGGTCATCAAGTCGAGGCAAGGCCATCTCCCATTGCAACACCTGTCATGTTATCTATCGCTCCAGAGACTGGCATGTTCTATGCCGCCGGCGATCCGGCCGCTGGCCGTCATGCGGCGGGGCTGGACGAAAAGTAAATGGAGAATTGGATAACTAATTTTGAAAAATAAAAAATACATCAGACTTCCGAAGTCTTGGAGACTTCGGAAGTCTAAAAATGTAAACTTTAACATTAAAGTTAGTTATGATGAAACCCGGCATCCGAAAGTTAGGAACCATCGACTGTGTTCTGGTGGAGACCACTCCCGTTGTCTTTAAGGAGAAACTCTACCGGTTTGAGTATGTCCGGTCGGGATATTGGGACAACCCGACAGGCGACTCCTATTTCCGTTTTGTTGACCACGATACGGGTCAGGCATCCCTGCCGTTTGCACATGGATACCACCTGGGAAGCGCATTTGTAGAGGACGATGTTCTCTATGTCACGGGCACCAATATCTGGGATGGAGAGCGCATCGACCTCTTTGTCTCAGAGGATATGGAACACTGGGAAGTGCGGAACACGCTCCAACTGCCAGGCTATGGCCTGTTTAACACCTCGTTGTGCAAGGCGGAGGAACAATACGTGCTGATGTTTGAGGTGGGCAAACCGCCAGAAGTCGCTGGGGTGCCCTTCACAGCGCGATTTGCCACATCCCGTGACCTGAAGCGTTGGGAATTGACCCCACCTGAATGCACTTACTCCAAAGAGCGTTACACAGCTCCCCACTGTCTGAGGTATCTCGACGGATATTACTACAACTTTTATCTGGAAGCCTTTCAAGGATACGAGCAACGTGTGGTACGTTCCAGAGACCTCGTCCATTGGGAATCAAGTCCGTTGAATCCTGTCTTGAGAGCATCTGAAGCGGACCAGCAGATTGCGAACCCCAATCTGACAGCGGAGCAATGTCGCCCCCGCTTCGCTGCCCAAGCGGTCAATATCAACAACTCCGACATCGACTTCTGTGAGTACCGGGGACAGGTCATCATCAACTACTCCTGGGGCAACCAGCAGGGGTGGAACATCTAGCAGAAGCGGTGTACGACGGCAGCCTTGAGATGTTTCCCAATGGGTGGTTCCTTGATGCGTAACATGGGACATGATAAGTTAGGACTTATACCAAGACACTTAACGGAGGAACAACAGATGAGCAGAATTGCACGCTTTCTAAAGGACGGAACTGTCCAATATGGTCAAGTTCAAAGTGAAAACCACCTTCAGCGGATTTCGGGTGATATTTTTTCATCCTGGCATCTGACAGGTGAGACCCTCGCGCTGAATCAGGTGAAGTTGCTGGCACCCGTTTCGCCGCCGAATGTGATTGCCATTGGTCTCAACTATCGCGCCCATGCCCACGAGAGCAATATGCCCTTGCCGGAGCGGCCGGTGATCTTTCTCAAGCCCACGACCGCCGTGTGTGGTCCAGAGGCCGACATCGTTCTGCCCCGGATGGCACCCCATGAGGTTGACTATGAGTGCGAATTAACGATGGTGATCGGGAAGACGGCGCGCCGTGTCCAGGAAGACGACGCCCTGGACTATGTCCTCGGCTATACCTGCGGCCACGACGTCAGCGCCCGCGACTGCCAGTTGCGGCTTGACGCACAATGGGCGCGAGGCAAGTCGTTCGACACCTTTGCGCCACTTGGTCCGTGGATACAGACGGACTTGGACCCGGATAACGCCCCCATCCGCACCCGTCTGAACGGTCAGGTGATGCAGGAATCGAACACCAACGACTTAATCTTTTCGTGCCGGAAGTTAGTTTCCTATCTGTCGCATTGCATGACGTTGCTGCCGGGAACGGTCATTATGACCGGTACGCCTTCGGGTGTGGGGTTTGTCCGCAAACCGCCGGTGTTCCTCCGGCCGGGCGATGTGGTGGAAATTGAAGTGGAGGGGATTGGGGTGTTGCGCAACCGCGTGGTTGCCGAAACGGATTCACCCGTTTAATGCGGCATGTTGTTCTATCACATAATACGTGAGAAACGCTGTCATATCGGGGATCCGTTAGGAGTGATGAATTTTCCCGGACTTTGCCAACGATAAAAAGTGTTGAAGGGAACCGCCCGATGTGAGACCATTTAAGAACGGATCTTATTCTTATTTTTGTCCCATCCCCCCCGAATGACATTGGCCATTGAGATGTTGCATTCGTGTCCCCAACGCAAATGGGGACAAGCCAGCCGATTGGCAAAGGCTTATGGGATTTCACGAACTGGGCTCTACGAACTTTCAAAGCAAGCGAAAGCGGCGTTAATTGATGCCCTTTCGCCCAAACCCCCCGGTCCCAAGCCAAAGCCGAAAACGAACCAAGCGGGTGCCAAACGAAGAAGACGGCTTGCCATCCGCCGGCGGAAAGCTCTTGCAGAAGCCAACCAGAAGCAAAAGGGACGCCAGCGAAGACGAGAGAAACGACGTAACGCCTTTGCGATGATGAAGAAAAGACGGCGAATCCTTTATGATGACTTCGCTCGCCGGGCAACGGTCTCGGAATCGATGGCCGCCCAGCAGACGTCCGAGCGATTCGGCGTTGGCGTTTCACCCCTTCGACGATGGGCCACCGATTACCGTCGGCATGGCAAAAGGGGGTTGCTTGATAACGTCCACCCTGGTGTGGGCAGTCCTCAGAAACGCTCTTCTGTGGTTGTGGGCTTCATTGTCTTGCTGAGAACCCGTCTTTCGTGGGGTGCCCAACGCATCGCGGCCGAACTCAAAAGCAAGGGGGGCGCGGATGGGAACGTGTATATCCTGCTCGTCATTGACGACGACTCCCGCTTCGCTCTCGCGTTGGAAGGGCTTTCTTTACCCATGAGTACGACGCCGGAAAAGACACTTCAAATCGATGTGGGTTTTATTCATCGCCATACAGCTTTGGTTGCTATTAAAACCCCTTGAGATCGGGTCCAATCCCGGCGTTTGAGGGGAAAGATTCCACCGTTTCAACAATTGCCAATTGACAATCGGTAATTGATACTCTTTCACGGAAAGAACGCCAAACAGAAGGATCCTTGTACCACGCGGATTCCTCACGTATTATGTGATAGAACACCATCCCCCTAAAAACTTGGAAAAGCGTAAGCATTCAGAAGAGAGAGGTAGAACAAGCTGGCAGCTTGTTCTACGGGCTCAAATTCGACTCAAATTGCTCCAGCATATCCTTTGCCTCGTGCCCCTCCTCTGAGTTTGGATACTTTTCGACCAGTTCACGCAACAACTTCACCCCCTCATCGTGCCTGGATTCTTGTCCCAACTGATAGCTTGCCGCACGTAACATCGCTGACGGCGCTCTCGGCCCATCGGGTGCAATTGCTAAGATCTGATTCACCTGTTCTAAAGCCTTATCCACCTCGCCTTTGGCGTTGTAACATTCAGCCAGACGTTCACAAGCATCCAGTGTGATGAGGACATCCGGATAATCTTCGATCAGGCGTGTATTGACGGCAATTGCCTCATCCCAATTTTCTGTCCATTGCGCAATGACAGCCAAACTGTTCAGTGGCACTAATGAATCGGCACGACTAGAGGTTTTAGCAGTGGCTTGACGTAACATCTGCATCATTTCAGGTAGGGGTACCGATTGCTGTGCCCTTACGAATTCTGCGCCTTCACCTGCTTCAGCCCACAACTCAATGAAACCCTGGATGGCTTTAAGCCGTAATTCTGGATTCTGGCTTGTGGTGAGAAGATAGCGCATCAAATCAGCGACTTTGGTGGGTTGGTCGGCCTGCCAATGTATCTCCAGAAGTTGTGCCACGGCTTCATTGGCGTATTCGGTCTGAGGATAGCTTTCCACTAATTCTTTGAGGGTTTCCTCTGTCCGATCCGGGTCTGAATTTTCGGCATAGACTCCGGCGAGTGCTGCTAACGCTTCTACGGTGAAGGCATCCGGATACCCCGGTTGAGATAACCGGGTGAGCAGTTCAATCGCACGATTCGCTTCGCCTAACTGTTGATAGCATTCCGCGGCTTGACGGAGCGCGGTTCGCCCCTCGTCCGTGCCACGAAATTCACCAGCGGCGAGAAAGGCTTGAATGGCACCCTGAAGAGCGCCCTGTTGTTGGAGAAGTTCGCCTTTTATGGACAACAACTGAACAACCTCCCAATGCCCGGGAAACATTGCAATCGCAGTGTCGCACGCCTCGATTGCTTTATCTGCGTCTTCCATCTCCTGATAGGTGTTAGCGATTTGTGCCCACACTTCAATGGAATCGATGTGAATTTTTAGCAATTGTTGGAACAACGCGATTGCCTGTTGGTACTGCTCACCTTCACGGTAACGTTCGCCGAGACTGATTGCTGCCGCCAGCGATTCGTCTTGAAACGGGTACTGCTTCAACATCTGATCGATGAGTTGTCGCGCGTTTTCAAGCCGATCTTGTGCGGCATACGCCTCGGCCACCATCCCCATCGCTTCAAGCGGGTGATGTTCGCCAATGAATTTCGTCGAAAGCTCTCCGGTGAGTTCATGGGCATGGTCTAGCTCCCCTTTATCAACAGCGCGATGAACCTTCCACAGCAAGATTTCAGCCCGCTCCCGTGGGTGTGAAATCGAGGCCTCCGCTTCTGCCAAGGATGCCTTCGCTTTTTCTGGTTGTCCAAGTGCGGCGTAGCACTCACTCAGTTTCAGACGCGCCCACTTGGATTCCCAACGCCACGGGTCGTAGGCGATTAAGCGTTCGCACTCCTTAATCACGAGCTGGTATTGCCCCTGATCGAACAGGTCTTCAATCTCCTCAATCGGTCGGGCGGCAAAGTCATCCTCTTCCATGAAGTCTGGTTCCTCCACCTGTGCCCATGAAAGCGATGACGAGGCGAACAATAGAATCAAGAGGAGAAAGGATAATTTCATAAAATCTCCCCGCGTCATACGTGAAACGTGATGCGTGAATGTCATTCACGATTGAATAGTAATCATATTGCCTTATCCGCAGTTCCTTTAGATTGACATATCATGTGTTTATTCTCACATCTTCGATCAAAAACACTGTTGGATCAGAAATCCCTCTATCACTTTGCTAAATCTAGCGATTTCGAGAATACAGATGGTATTGCACACTAACAGTCGTTTTTGCTTTCATCAGACAGCAGTCGGGGCCCCATTGGGTCGTAATTGGAGAAGTTTGATTCAAGCAATCGCCAGAAAACTCCGCCTGGTCGAATCACTTCTGGCCCCTCTATCTGCTCAATTTCTTCAGCATCGAAGAAGCCAGCTTCCCACTCACCTCCCCCAAGCCTACCGCCGGTAACACGCCCGAGAAAAACCAACACAAGACTGTAAGTGTTCATTTCTGAGTTATATGCTTCCTGACACCAGAGCAATCGAACCACTTTTATCTCAAGTCCGGTTTCCTCACGGACTTCGCGGACGACTGCTTGTGTCGGTGTTTCTCCTTCTTCAAGGCTGCCGCCGGGGTAAAGCCAGAAACGCCCCAATTGTTTGATTAGCAAGATTTTTCCTGTATCGTCTGGAACGATAGCTCGAACTGTAATCTTCACGCCATTTTCCTCATACACATCACACGCTTATGCAGTGCTACTATCAGTTAATCGCGCTTACTCATTGGTCCGCTATATCCCTCGTTGCTGAAGTTCTGCTCGCAGTCGCGCTAATTCGGCTTCGGCTTGTTCAGCTCTGGCTTCGGCACGTTCGGCGCGCTCCTTTCGGGGCAACAACCAGGCGTTCGTGTGGGGATTGTATAAACCGAACTCCGTACCCGTCCGAAACCCCAGTTCTAAACCTAACACCTGGCTCGGTAGCCGAGCCTCCACCGGTGGAATGGGGACATAAGCCTCCTCAACCAGTCGATACCCCTGAAGCGGGGGACGAAGATACTGGTGGTTCGGGTCATACAGGAAATATTCCGAAACCCCGAACACTTGAGCGTATAACCTTTTCTTCTGGTTCAAGTCCCTCCGAAAGGTATTTTTGCTCGACACTTCCAGCACAAAGTCGGGGGCCTTTCCCTCTTCCCAAAGCAGGTAAGTCTCTCGCTTCTTTTTCTCAACTCCGAAGACCACGAACACATCCGGTGCCACTGACTTTTTGGGATTTCCCTTCTCGTAGTACAACAGCAAGTTCCCGGAAACATAGACATCCAACCGATTGTGAAAATAATCGTCAAGGATTTGAACACAATCGGTCATTAAGCCCCAATGCACATCCGTTTCAGCCATAGGTTGACCGTCCGATTCTGGATAGTAAACGTCCCGATCGGTCGGGAGGAACCGGATCGGGGGTGTTTGGGTTTGGGTCATGGCAAACATCTCCTTGTCAAAAATATGGGGCAGATTTATAGCGTATGCGCCGACAAATCGCCTGCAATGGTCAAGCGCCGCTGACGGGTGAAGGTGCGTGGGCGGGTAAATCCCTCCCCTGTTGGGCCAGCGATCGTCATTGCCAGGAAACCTTCGCCGCCGAGTCCTGCACAAGCATAAGAGGGCGCATTGACAACAACGACGCTGCAGTTCATTGCCTGATTAAATTGGGTAATCCGCGCCAGATGGTTAGTGTGGAGCATGGCGGTGTGCCCACGTCCACCGTCGGCAGCAACAGCCCCTTTCACCGCTTCGTTGAAATCGCGGACCCGCACAACGGGGAGAATCGGCATGAGATATTCGTCAATGACGAAGGTGTGGTCGCCGGGGACTTCTGCGAGGACGGCAACGGTATTCGATGGGGCGCGGATGCCGGCGGCTTCAAGAATAATAGTTGCATCTTTGCCGATATAATCACGGTTGACGTCGCCATCTTTGATGACAACCTTTTCTAAAGCCTTCAGTTCACTGGCACCGACCAGGTAGCCGCCATTCGGAACCAGTTCGCGGATGACTTCATTCGCGACAGATTCTACAACAAAGAGCGCCTTTTCACCGATGCAGAGCAAATTGTTGTCGAAACTTGCACCGAGTATAACATCTCTGGCAGCCCTTTTCAGGTCTGCGGTTTCGTCGATGATCGCGGGCGGATTTCCCGGCCCTGCCGCAATTGCCTTCTTGCCACTGGATAGCGCGGCTCTGACGACGCTACCTCCACCGGTTGCGACGAGCATCGCGATATCGGGATGGTCCATAATCTCTTTCGCTGTCCGCAATGTCGCCTCCGAAACGGCTGTGAGAAGATTGGGGGGGCCACCCGCCTTGACAATCGCTTCATTGAGGACACGCATCGTTTCCTTCGTGCATTCCTGTGCGTTCGGGTGAGGGCTAAATACGACGGAGTTTCCAGCCGCCAGCATAATGATCGCGTGATTAATCACCGTCGATGTTGGATTGGTGGTCGGGGTTATCGAGTTAATGACGCCAAAAGGAACGTATTCGACAAGCAGCGTCCCCGTATCTCCTGTCGTTGCTTCCGATTGTAAATCTTCCACACCGGGAGAGAGGTTCGCAGCGCCTTCATTCTTCATGGTTTTATGCTCGGCATTACCCATCTTGGTATCTTTTACCGCGAGCTCTGCAAGGCGTCTTGCGTGCTCAAGCGCAGCACGCTTGATAGCTTGGATAATCTCCACCCGCTTGGCAAACCCAAGCTTCGCAAATTCAGCTTGGGCCCCTTTTGCGGCCGCAATTGCCCCCTCAACAGTGGGGTAAACCCCCGGCTGAGATGGGCCTGACGTGGAAGATTTTTTTAGTGATGGTGGGGCTTGACCTTCACGACGAAGGTTCCTGATGACTTGTGCAACAATTTCTTCAATCTGTTCCTGATTGATTTCTGCCATGTATACCTCCTTTATAGGACGACGTGAAACGTGAAATGTGATGCGTGAAACGTGAAACGTGAAACGTGAGAAGAGAAGAGAGGATGTAAGTCTTCTCACGTTTCACGCATTACGCATTACGCATTACTTCTCACGCATCACGTTTCACTGTTTATTTGCGACTCAACATATTCTCCACTTCTGAATGTGGACGCGGGATGACGTGCACTGAAATCAGTTCGCCAACGGACTTTGCTGCTTCTGCGCCTGCTTCCGTCGCCGCTTTTACGGCACCGACATCACCACGAACCATGACCGTCACGAGTCCACCACCAACCTGCTCTTTGCCAATCAATGTCACGTTGGCAGCTTTAACCATTGCATCTGCCGCTTCAATGGCACCGACGAGACCGCGTGTTTCAATCAGTCCTAATGCTTCACCAGCCATATTATGTATTCACCTCCTTATGTAAAAATTGTAAGTACCTATAGAAAATAGACGCTACTTTCTGTTGAGCCAGGGGTGCACCCCGGCGGTGTTTGACCGGGGTTTAACCTCAGTCAAACGTTCAAGAATTAATTATAACTTAATATTGAACAGTCACAAATTGAGTTGTTGTTGGGTAGAAAGCCCTGAAGGGTTTTCCGCCGGATTAAGCTCCGTTCCGAGAGTCTTCGACCTGTCGAAATCAAAATCCTTCGGGTCTGGATGCGCAATTGATGCCCGTGTATAGATGGTATCACATAGACAGATCCGCGTCAAGTTCAAAAAAGCGGATTGGGAGCGCTCGATGAATAGACGGTGTGACAATGAACAGGAGGCTGAAGACACTGATGCAGACAAGTATAAGTCAAGTGATACGACTTTTTCGGTTATGAGCACAAGCGAGGCCCAGACTTCCGAAGTTTTAACACGCGAGCGAATCTGAGAGGATGCTAACCCTTGAGGGAACTGAAAAAGCAAAGGTCTTTTACTAAACTTCGGAAGTCTAAGCGAAAAACTCGTAAAGTGAAGGTCTCTTTCCGAATATTGCTTTTTGAAATGCAAATGAGTATAATATGTGTGTTCAGAGAGAGAACGAGGCATGTTTCAAAAATATCTTGACGCTTCGCGCCTCAATCCACGGATGTTGGCGCAACAATCTGCCCATCCATTTGGAGGGGAACAATATCAACCAGATCTGTCTGGGCGCAAAACGCAAGGTCTTCTGCCAATCCAATGCTGGCAAGGTATCGGCCGTGATAGCAATTTCTCAGCATGCCGAGCAAGTTATCGCTGTGCTGGCGGTAGAGCGTTTGTGCGGCGACTGCGGAATCGGTCAGCTCCAGCGAGATGGATTGGGTTGTGCTGGCAATTTGTAGCGCATCCACACATGCTCCCGCAAAAACGGTGTCTTCCATACAGAATCCACCTTCGCGTCCCGAGCACACAAAGACCAACTCCCCCTCAACTTGAGCCAGAAAGCGGATTACCGCTTGCAAGTTGAGGAAAGAACCGACGATAACTTGTTTGGCAGCATGACACGCCTGTAGGGTGCGTGTTCCGTTGGTCGTTGTCAAAACGATTCGCTTGCCTGAAACAACGGTTGGGGTATACTCACGCGGCGAGTTTCCGAGGTCGAAACCCTTCACCTTTTTTCCATAACGTTCGCCCCCAATCAGGGTATTGGGTTGTTTCGCGGCGAGTTGAAATGCTTCATCGGGCGTAAGGACAGGTGTGACGTTGAGCGCACCATTTGCAATTGCGAACGTAATGGTGGTTGTCGCACGCAGAATATCAGTGACAACGGCGGTTTTGCCCGTGGGAGCAGAAAAGGGAAGAAGAGCTGGCGTGAAAACAACGTCAATGGAAGTGAGCATTTCACAAATTTAGGAGTTACGCAGTTGGTTTCATCCGTTCATGATTCATCTGCATCTTAAATTTTGTCTCTGGATAAGGATTCAAGATTCAAGATGCAGGTCGAGCGAAGCGAAGACTCCGATCTATCGGAGATTCAGGTAGAACAGGACGTGTTCACTCTCGAGTTCCTAACTTTTATCAGAATAGAAACGGTGAAGAAAAATGACAGTTGAAAGCCCCAATTTATTATCGATCGAGTCACGGCGATTCCTGTTAAAGATTGCGCGAAATGCAATTGAGGGCGCTCTCAGTAACAGTGTACCGCCGAAATTCCAGACCACAGACGCCGAGCTCCTGCAGAAATGCGGCGTATTCGTCACATTACACAAGGGGGGAAAACTCCGCGGCTGTATCGGCTATATCATGTCCGATCAGCCCTTGTATCAGACAGTTGCGGAGGTTGCCGTTGCCGCTGCAACCCGCGATCCGCGATTCAAACGTGTCATGTATGAAGAACTGTCAGAGATAACACTTGAGCTCTCTGTTTTGACCCCTCTTCAACGCTTTCATCACATTGATGAAATCCAGGTTGGCGTTCATGGATTATACATCACGCATAAAGGACAAAGCGGTCTGCTATTGCCACAGGTGGCAACAGAGTACGGTTGGGATGGCACCCAATTCCTCCAGCAGACTTGCTGCAAGAAAGCGGGTTTGCCAGATAATGCCTGGCAAGAACCGGGAGTGGAAATCTACCGGTTCAGCGCCCAGGTATTCGGAGAGTGATTTCCGCGTGAAACGTGAAACGTGTGAATAGGTATTTTACCACACGCATGGATGGATACGCAAGTCGAGCGTAGCGAAATCCCCCCACCCCCCGACATCCCCCCTGCCCCCCTTTGAAGGGGGGTTAGGGGGGATGTCGGGAAAGCGAAGCGGAGGGGCGGGGATTTATCGGGGCAGTAAGCACTGCACGGAGATTCGGAAAGGCCAGTCTCTGTGTCAATTTCCGATGTGGGGATGTATTTTTCCAGACGAAAAAATTTTGCCCTGGAAATGGGATTTTTCGCTTGACAGGGATGGGACAATAGAGTATAATAGACCCAAACGTTTTTTCCGAGGAAGAAAAATGTCTCAACAACTTTTCTCTCACTTAAAATCTCTCGAACCCGCACCAGGACTGGGTTTTGTTTACCCCCCCCCGTGAGCAAAAATCGTGCCAAACTCTGTTGGGTTTGTCCCGGCAAGGTTTATTTTTTATCAGGCGTCTTCAAGGTGGCTTCTTTGCCGCTTTGGGGACGCCTTTTTTGTTTGATGCCCAAGGAGGCAATCTGATTGAAAAAGGCGTTCTTCGCTTTGCAGCTCTCATCTCTGATGGGTTTCCTATCGCTGACGGCATCAAGTTCCCAATCGACTCACTTGACCTTATTGGTCAGCGGAGAGGAGTTGGGCTACCTTGAGCCGTGCGGCTGTGCGGATGGACAACTCGGCGGCTTTCCCAGGCGGGACAGCCAAATCCAACAGCTCCGAAACGGAGTCTCGCAAAGCGGACTTGCTGCGAAGGGGAAAAATCTCCTGTTGGTTGCCAACGGAGACCTGATTGACAGCGTAAGCCGTCAATCGGAGCTAAAGGCAGAAATCGGGTTTACGGCTCTAAAAGAGATGGGATACGCCGCCTACAACGTTGGGGAAAAAGACCTGCTCCTGGGGGTGGAGCGGTTGAAATACTTTGAGGAAACATCTGGGATTCCTTTCCTGTGCGCCAATCTGTTTCAAGGGGAGAAACCCGTCTTTCAGCCCTTCGTGCTTCACACGATCTCTCTCCAGGGCCGCCAGGTGCGGGTAGCGATTGTGGGCACCCTCTCGGGACATTTTGACAGTACGGTTCAAAACGCAGGGGACAACTTGAGGCTGAAAGTGCCCGATGTCGTGCTGAAATCGCTGATGGATGGGCTGGAGCGGGACTCCGATCTCATCGTCTTGCTGGCACATGCAGACCTCGCCGAATCGAAGGCACTGGCATCTGCCTTTCCTCAAATCGATGTCATCGTCTCTGGGCATGAACGAGACGAACCGCTCGCCTCCCCCATCCGTATGGGGAAAACGGTGTTGTTGAATACCGGCACGAAGGGCAAATCTCTGGGGCAGCTTGACATCCGATGGGGGACTGACGGGAAGATAGCGAATTACGACTTTCAAGTGCTTTCCCTTTCAGAACGCATCCCCGATTCTCCCCAGATGGTCGATCTGCTTGGACTGTATCAACAGATGTTAGCGGCTGAAAATCTATCGGAAGATCTGGAGCGGGTGCCTCCGAGGGCAGGGGGCATGTATGTCGGAAGCGCAAGCTGTAAGGGGTGCCACGCCGAAGCTTATGTGATTTGGAAAAAGAGCAAACACGCCCACGCCTATCAGACGCTGGTTGAGAAAGGGCATGCCGCCGATCCCGAGTGCTTGAGGTGCCATACGGTCAGCTTCGGTTTTCAGACGGGATTTCTCAACATGAATCAGACGCCCGCTTTGACAGATGTGGGATGTGAAAACTGTCACGGCGTGGGTGGGAATCACGTCAAGAAGCCGCAGAAGGGGTATGGACAGGTGACGAAAGCCGATTGCCTGACGTGCCACACGACGGAAAACAGTCCGAAGTTTGATTACGAGGTGTATTTGCCGAAGATTCGGCATTGGTCGGAGGGAGAGACAAATGATGAAACGACAAAGGGGTTTTGACTGGTTCAAGTTTGTGACGATCTCAATGGTGGTCATTGGGGTTGGATTTTTCCTGATTTCTCTGATTCTGCCAAGGTACATTTGGAGAGATGAGGAGCTTGGGCTTGAAAAAAAAGAAATGGATGGAGTGACAACATTTCAACCTTCTAACCCTGTTGCATCTACTGGGGCCATCAATAACTCACAAGAGCAACCAGAGACAGATAAAGAGGGTGACGAACTCATGGCTTTGCTTGAACCGAAAGCGGAAAAAAAGGCAGAGCGAAATCCTAGAGGAAAAATGGAAGACTCTTCAAAATCTGAGTCTTCGGAACATGATTCTTCCGAAAACCGCGTCAATCAGGAAGAGGTCGAGGCTGTCGTTGCTCGGATTTATGACAACGCTGAAAAATTTCGACGAATCTTGATTCGGAATACCGACCTTGCTTCAGGGCGTTACCATCTCTACCCCGAAGCGTTTAGTGATCCTGAACGAAGCGAAGAATCTCGTCGGTTCGAGATCTTCCGCTTCGCTCAAGATGAAAAGTCCAACTTTATAACTGTTCGCAGGATAACTCAATTCCTCGGATTGTATTGAGTTTGTCGTAATTTTGGAGTGAAGACGAGTGCATCGCGGCAGAAATCAATGGGCAGTTTGTAGGAGTGGAATCCCTTCCACAACATTCGCGGAAAGAATTCCGCTCCTACAAGAACTGTCCAAAAACTTACGCCGCGATTTAGGGAGATAAATATGAAAAAGCTAATCGTTTGGATAATACAACTTTTCCTTATATGGGCGAGCGTTTCTCAATCATTCGCTGAATCGATCCCCTTATTGCCCCCTGTTGATATAGAATTTATTATTGCCGGGTTAGCCCATACGGAATCTTCGCTAAAGTCCGGAACAGGACAGTTAAAATTTTCCATGGCAAATTACTTTAGAAAGTCTGGTGGAGACAAGGAAATTACCATCGAAAAAAATAGAAGAAAACAAAAAAGAACCATATCGTCAGTAGAAGAGTTTAAGAAGTTCGCTTTTAGTGGAACACATAGTTATTTCAAGAAAGATAATACAGAATTTGTTTCTGATGGGAACGTTCAGTTAGTCATCTCTCCGCACGGTAGTATCACAATGTATTCTGAGGATGTCTTTCCGCCTGAATGGTTAGATCCGAGAGATTGGGGATTAAGGTATAAACGGCAAAGATTGGGCGATTATTTGCGTCAACAGAAGGAAGTCCGTTTCATCGGTAGTGAGAAAGTAGACGGCATTCCTTGTTATGTTATTCAGATGCCAGACTCACGCACTGAAGATGCCATTGTTAAGTTTTGGATTGCTCCTGAAAGAGGCTTTCGCCTGGTTCAGATCCTATATAAAACCAATACGCGAACAGATATGACAAGGATTGAATGGCAAGAATATCATCTTGAAGAGGGACAGGTTGCTTTTTTTCCTAAGCGCGGTGTAACTATTTTCACTTCGGAGATGGAAGATGAGCCCTCCCGAAATGAGGTTGAAATTACGGATTTTAAGCCAAACGTTGATGTGTCCCCCTTCTTTGACCTTCAAATCCCACCGGAGACTGAGATTACGAACCCAAGTTTAAACAAACCGATAACTTTTAAGGAAATTGGCTGGAAGAAACTTGGGGAAAGCCCAAAAATTAAGGAGGGAGCCCAATGAGGAAAAGGGAATATACTCGGAAGGGAATTGTTCTAATTTGTGTGTTTTTTCTTTTGAATCATGAAGGTGGATTTTCCCAACAGGCGGATCAGAAAGCGTCAACAGTTCCTCTCTGCGGTCCTTACGCCCTGATGATTACCGCCAAAGCTTTTGGAATCGATGTGAGTATAAGTTCAATCAGTCATTTGGCGAAAACAACTGACCAGGGAACAAGTATGAAAGGATTAGCAGATGCTGCGAATCAAGTCGGGTTAAAAGCGAGGGGAATGAAGCTCTCCCATCATGAGCTCGTAAAATTGAAACCACCCATCATTGCTCATGTGAATTCAAATCATTATCTGGTGATTGAGCAGATTCTTGATGATAAACTTCGTGTTGTTGAGATTGATAAACCCTCTTACTTGATGTCTTTCTCAGAGTTTGAGAAGATTTGGGATGGATATGTTCTCATCGTTTCTCCGAAGCAAAAAGAGAACAGTGAAAATCAACCCAACATCCAAGTTGACCAATTCATTTACGATTTTGGAATTTCCAATCAGGGAAAATATATAGAACACACTTTTTCTTTCAAAAATACGGGAAATGGGGATTTGGTTATTCGAGATGTGCTTCCTGGTTGTACCTGTTCCGCGGCGAAGGTTTCTAAAAAAATCATCCCACCTGGCGGACAAGCAGAACTCTTTATGTCATTGAATATTGAGGCGCGTTGGGGCGAAGTGGGAGCAAGTGCCGATGTTATCAGTAATGATCCGGACCAACCCATTGTTACTTTTACGATCAAGGGGATTGCGAAAACCGTTTTGCCGATTGAGCCGAAAGAAATTGAACTTGGTCGTATTATGAACGAAAACAAAAGAAAACCAATTCAACGAATAATTCAAATTCAGGACCCCGGTGTTGGTAATCTTGTCATAAAAAAAGCTAAAACTTCCTCGAATGCCATTCAAGCCAAAATTTTTCAAGAAAAGAAAGGCGAGGACGCCGAAATCCACTTATTGATTATTCCAGATGAATGTTCTCGAATCTCCCCAGAAAGTCGAAGGTTTGAAGAATACGTCACAATTTACACCAATGACGACAAGTCGCCCCAAGTTGATATTCCTATCCGTGGTGAAATTGCTCCGGTCATCCAAGTTGTTCCAGAACGGTTCTTTTTCGGATTCGTCAAAAAGGGAAAATCTATCTCTCAAAGCGTTACCATGACCGACCATGAACAGGGCACCTTGGAGATTTTAAAGGTTGAGACTGACCTGAAATCTGTTTCCGTTGAAGTCATTTCCGTCACCCCCGGTCAAGAATATCGCATTGACGCGAAATTTCAAAGCAGTCAGGCAGACGCAAACATCCTTCAAGGAAAAGTAACGGTCTATACAAATCACTCGAAACAACCGATCATAGGGATTCCTGTTTATGCGATTGTACAATGAAGCACTATCGATTCCTAAGTCCGTTTTTGAGAAACTGTCGATTGTCCTACCTTTTGCTATTGTGTTATTAATTGCTGCTGTCGGCGTTTATTTTCGGGTTCACCTCTCTTTCCACGTCAATGGAGACTATTTTGGGGGAAATGATCCTTATCGCTATGTACGACAGGTACGACAAATTGTATCCGAGGGTGATTTGCCGAGCGTTGATTTCATGCGGAATTATCCTGATGGTGTCAAAACACCATTAAATAGGAAAGGATTTCCCTGGTTTATTGCTCAATGCTATAAACTTCTCAACAAGTGCTTCCCGGCTTTTTCGCTGAACAAGATCATGGCCTTGTATCCTGTTGTTGCGATAGTCCTTAGTGGTTTCGTTTATTTTTTGTTCGTCAACAAATATTTCAATTTCCTGACCGCTTCTTTGGCAACACTCGCCTTCTTAACGGCTCCTCCCATCATTGGGAGAACAACCGTCGGATATGTTGATGCCGATTCACTGGTCATTTTTCTATTTTTACTCACCCTCTTTTTTTATAGGCTTTCTCTTGATGACTCAACCTTTCCCAAGCAGGTCACTTATAAATTAATCTGCTTCAGCATATTAGGTTTGACTGGTTTTTTATGGATGGGGATTGGTCTGATAGCAGTGATGATTTTTGGGTGTGACTTTTTCATCGGAATTTATCGAGGATTCGACAAGAAACAAGCAGCAACATCGATTTTGGGAATTTCTTTGTATTTGGGGTTCCTATTTTTTCCGGCTAGTGTTTACTATGAAAGTTTTCTTCAACCATTCGCTCTATCGGCAGTTATTCCCGCCTTTCTCGTCGGTCTTCTCTATATCGGAACACTCATAAGACCGAACAGATTTCACCTTACAGACTCTATCCAAAAAGTCATTAGCCCAAAAGGGGTAGTCAGTATCGTTCTTCTTTTGGCTTTTCCCATTTATTGGCTGAGAGGAACGATAATCTCAATATGCGAACATCTGCTATTCCCCTTTGGAAGTGACCCAATCATGAGAGCAGTTTCAGAACTTCGACCAATCGGTCTTAGCGAATGGTGGGATGGGTATGGACTTTTATACCCCGTTGGTTTAATTGGTTTCTGCCTTTTCGCATCTGAACACTGTTTTGGAAAAAGACAACCTAAAAATTCTCGGCTTCATGTCACTATATTCTCCTTAGAAATTTTTAGCATTATCCTCTCTCGTGCTTTTACACCATTTTTGCTACGTCAATCGCTCTGGATCAGTCTGAGTGTGTTAATCGTCCCAATTGGGTGGGCAATTTTTCACATATCATATCTGGTGGTCAGAAATGGCGATAAACGTGCTCTGCCTTTTATCATTTGGTTTTTAGTTGGCTTCAGCTTTAACAGTTCCGCGGCACGATTTTCTCTGTTTTTTGCACCGATCTTTGTTCTCATGGGGAGTTTTTGTTTTGTAAAAGCTCTGAAATACTTTATTCATGAACTTGAAGAAAAGATAGAACTTGATTCTCTTTTCGTAATTACCATGATTGCCTGGTTACTGTTTCTTTGCGGTTCCGATCTCTTCACGTTGATACTGCGCGTTTTCGGAGTAAGTTTTGACATTTCGACAAGGAATCGTCTATTGATAACCTTCGGATTTTCACTAATTCCTCTTGGGGTCTTTATCGAAAGATTAACGAGCAAAGTTGGTGCCAGAGTTACTATAGGGAAACTTTGTGGTTTTTTGGTGACTTGCACTTTCTGTTTTTTAGCCTATACAGGTGTTTACAGATTGGGCATTGGCCAGACCGGGTATGTAAATGCAAAGGCACCAATTAGAAGAATTGAAAAGTTTGCCTATCGAATTCGAGAAAATACACCTCCGAATGCGGTCATTGCTGCCAACTGGAATTATGGAAGCATTATCAATGAAATCGGACAAAGGGCGACAATTATCGACGAGGAACAGAATCTTAACCGTATTCGGTCCTACTACAGACAGGTGATTTTTGGGAAAACGTCAGAAGAGATTTTAAACTTCCTGCGAGAACATCAAGCAACTCACCTCATGTTGACGACTGACGAGTTAAGTGCATTGAATCAACATTGGCAAGAGGCTCATCCGAATCAACCCGCTGGTTTACCTTTTGTTATTCCCTTAGAGTCATCCAAAGTGGATCATCCGGCGAAAATGATCGTTGGTTTTACTCCCTTTAGAAAATTCGTTCCAGCACTCTATCAAGATCCCACAGCATCGGAGCAGCTTCAAGTTTCAAAAATTATTGTCGAATTCACAAATAGCGAAGGTTACATCACTATATTAACTCCCCCTCAAGTTATTTGTGGGGAAGGGGATTCATCAAAATCTATAAGTCTACGCGAAGTTATTATGGGGAGTAAACAATGGTACTTTCCAGAAGCGGAGCTACCCATCACGATTTGGCTGGATGCATCCTTTGGAAATGAACCTCAGCAGAATTTAGGGTTTGACCTCTATCACGCTTTTCTTCTCACGCCAAAAGCCTATGAACTGAACGCTGTCAGACTGTTTCTCAATGAGCTTAAAGAACATTTTGAGGAAATTATCACAGAAGATAATAACCACGCAAAGGTATGGGAAATCCACTATTAAACTGCAACAGTTACTGAAGTGGCGATTCAACAATCAGGAAGAGGAGGAAACACAGAATGGAGAAAGAAGAGATCGAGGTTTCCGTCGTAATGCCCTGCCTAAACGAACAAACAACCCTTGGCACCTGCATCGAAAAAGCCCAACGCACGATGAAAAGCCTGGGCATACAGGGCGAGATCATCGTCGCCGACAACGGTTCGACAGACAACTCCGTTGCCATCGCCCAATCCCTCGGGGCACGGGTCGTCCATCAACCCATCCGCGGCTATGGGGCGGCGTATCAGGCGGGAATTACGGCTGCACGCGGAAAGTACATCCTCATCGGTGATTCGGACGATACCTATGATTTCACCGACCTGGAGCGGTTCATCACACCCCTGCGCAACGGCTACGACTTTGTCATTGGATCTCGGTTCAAAGGGGAAATCCTTCCCGGCGCGATGTCCTGGTCGCATCGGTACATCGGCAATCCCATCCTCTCAGGAATCCTGCGCTGGTTCTTCCACACGTCTATCTCAGACGCACATTGCGGCATGCGAGCGTTCACCAGAGAAGCCTACGACAAAATGCAGTTGCAGACCACAGGCATGGAGTTCGCCTCCGAAATGGTGGTTAAGGCGGTGCAGGCGGATTTGAAAATCTGTGAAGTTCCCATCACCTACTCTCCCCGTCAGGGGGAATCAAAACTTCACTCCTTCCGAGATGCGTGGCGGCATTTGCGCTTTATGCTTATTCTCAGTCCAACCCATCTCTTTGTCCTGCCCGGTGGTGCCCTTTTCGTCCTGGGTCTCCTTGCTTTACTGGCAATGCTTCCCGGCCCGGTTCAGATCGGGGTTCATGCGTATGACATCCATGTGATGACGCTCGCAGGCTTTGTGGCACTGCTGGGGTATCAGATTTTGAATATGGGGCTATGTGCGCGAGCCTATGCTGTTACCACCCAGTTTGTGAGGAAGGATGATCTGATTGCTGGTTTATACCGACGGTTCACGCTGGAACGCGGGATGGCTTTGGGGGGACTCCTCTTTCTCTGTGGAGTCGTGATTGATGTCCGAGTTGCATGGGTTTGGATACAGAGCAGGCTCGGTCCGCTGAACGAAATTCGTGCCGCCCTGTTTGCGCTCGTCTGTATGGTCTTGGGAGTGCAGACGGTCTTTTCTGCCTTTCTGTTGAGCCTCTTCGCAATTCCACGCCGTACAGGTCACCAGGAGGCCGATCCATGATGACAGACACACAGCCGCTTCCATCCGTATCGATCATCATCCCCATATACAACGCCGCGTCCACACTGGGAAAGTGCCTCAACAGCCTCATGCAGCTCGACTACCCGAAGAATCGCTTGGAAATCCTGTGCGTGGACGGGCGCTCCACGGATGGATCGCGCGAGATAGCGGCGGCTTACCCGGTGCGGGTAATCGATAACCCACAACGTGGGGTCGTCAGTGGACGCAATCGCGGATGGGAAGCGGCACGGGGAGAGTTAATCGCCTTTTCGGACGCGGACTGTACTTTCGACTCTGCCTGGCTTCGCCATGCGGTCCGGTACTTCGCAGACGAAGCCGTTGCCGGTGTCACCGGGCCTATCGAGTTACCCTTGGATCAGAACACGCTCGGCAGGTGTATCAATCTGCTCTTTCGGCTGGCTGCCGCCTTCGCAGAGGGAGGGCATGATAATGAAGTTTCCATCGTTCGGTCAGCGAAACATCTTCCCACCTGTAACGCTGTTTTTCGGGCAGACCTCTTGCGGAAAGCCATGCCACTTCCTGAACATCTGGTCACCGGAGAAGATGTGGCGATGAGTCATCAATTAAGCCCTCTAGGATATAAACTGTTATCTGTCCCTGATGTCCGCGTCCAGCATTATAAGCGTTCCACGCTGGCAGGTTTCGCCAGACAGATGCATTGGTACGCCATCGCCCGGCGGCAGTTGTCACATGTGTGGCCTGAACTCGAACACCCCCTCCATCGCTTGGTGCCCTTTCTGCTGTTTGGAGGATTGTTCTTGATCGGTGCCAGCCTGTGGAGGAACGTAACAATCACTCTGCTCGTGGGTGGGTTCGGGTGGCTGTTGGTTGGAGGCCTTGGCATTGGATATACCCGTCGGTTGGGGGCGTTCTTCTGGCAGCCGCTGGTCGTGTTGACCTTCCTGGTGAGCTGGACGCTCGGCTTTGTCCAAGAGTCCCTTTTGCCGAAACGATGACTTTCATTTCAAGGCTTCTCTTGACCATGCGAAGATATTTCATTCCTCTCCTCGGCTCGGCAGCCCTCCTCTTCCTGCTCTCTCGCGAGATGCATCTGCACTCGATCGCCGCCGCAGCGCAACACCTCCCTCCCCCGGTGCTTGTGCTGGTCACCCTCCTGAGCGTTCCTTTCGTCCTGCTCAAAGCGTTTAAGTGGCATTTGCTGTTACGGGTCGCGATTCCAGAAGCCTCTTATCGGCTGGGGCTACGTTCGTTTCTGCTGGGCATGACCGCGAGTCTCTTCACGCCGGGCAGATTAGGGGAACTGGCGCGAGCCGCCTGCTTTCCCGGAAAGAGAACGCCCGTTCTGGCCCTCGCCCTGATGGACAAGCTGGTGGATGTGACCGTCCTCATGATGCTCTACGCTGCCTCACTGTGGGCGTACTCGACGCGGCTCGGCATCATTGGCATTACAGGTGCGTTTGTGCTTGCTGCGGGTATCTGGATTGGGCCGCAATGGATGAAACGTTGGTCCCCCATCCATCCCTTCGTGACAGTTATGCCTTCTGTTTCTGGTCGTCTGGTCGTCCTCAATAGTGTTCTGGCAATATGTTGCTATGTGATTATGGCGTTACAGTTTCACCTGCTGTTGTCCGGTCTGCACCCGGTGCCGCTGTGGGTATCCAGCACGGTATTGCCACCGATACTGCTGGGGAGTGCGCTGCCCCTGTTCATCAACGGACTGGGAGGCAGAGAAGGGATTGCAACCCTCCTGCTGGGGCACTATGCTGTCTCCGGAGAACATGCTGTGCTGGCGGCTTTTCTCCTCTTTGTGGTCAGCGGATTGTTACCGGGTGGGGTTGGAATTGTGTCCGGTCTGAAAGTGGTCATGCGACACAGGGAATCGAAGCTGTCTTGACATCAAGGCGTGAAATGTGAAACGTGAAACGAATCCTTCCTTTCCTTCCATCCTTCCACTCTTCCTTTCCTTTTCCCATTTCCTCATTTCCGCGTTCGCGTTGGCTTTTCCAGAGGGCCGAGCGAATCCAGATAAGCGTGTTTTGCCCCCGGTTGATAGATTGAAAAATCCACCGAACGGTCACGAAAACTCTTGAGCACTTGCCCCAAACGCAATATCCCGTGTTCACGACTCCGGCGAACGCGCTCCAGGTCAATCTCAATTGGTATCATTTCTTCGCCGCTGCCAGCCTGGTGTAGCACTGTGCCCTCAGGGCCACAGATAATTGAACGCCCGTAACCGCCATCACCGATGCCGTTAATGTCAACTACAAAACATTGATTCATGACCGCTGTCGCCCGGGCAATCGAAAGCTCAACGTCCCGATCTATTGTTCCGGTCAGAGAAGGGTGCAAGATCACCTCCGCGCCCATCACCGCCAGCGTGCGAGAGGTTTCAGGAAACCACATATCGTAGCAGATAGACATGCCGAATCGACCGACTTCCGGCACGTCAAAGGTCAAAATTTGATCACCGGCAGAGACCTCGATTTCATAAGGACGGAACGGAAATATTTTGCGCGTTCGCCCCACAACATGGCCGTTTGGGTCGATAACCGATGAGGTGTTATAGATACGGTCCCCAGCACGTTCATAAATTGACCCGGGCAACAGCCAAATTTTATGTTTCGCCGCCATTTCACAGAACGCCTTTTCCGCCGGTCCCGGTAGGGGTTGTGCTTTGGAGGTAAAAGGCCCAAAGGCGCACAATTCGCTGAAAACGACCATCTGGACCCAAGGGTAGATCGCCATGAGCGTATCTAGCTGGCGTTTCATCGCTTCTATGTTGCTCTCAAGCGCGGAGACCCGCATCTGGATGCCTGCAATTGCAAATGGAACCATGTTCTTATTTCTCTCTCGTGTTAGGCTACGTTACCAAGCGGTTTATATACCTCCCTCAAATAAATACAGATTCTGGGACATTAAACCGTTTACTGAGTCCTTTGATTTGTCTTAAATTGAGTTCTCTTTTTCCATTTAATATTTCAGACACAATGCCTTGACTGCCAAGTTCTGGTAGATCTTTTGGCTTCAAGTTATATTCTGTCATGAAGTGTATTAAAATCAAAATTGGGTCTGACTCTGGTTCCGGTATGAATTGATTTTCGTATGTTTCTATTAACAAGCCAAGAACCTCCATCAAATTCGCAAGCGGATGTTGTTCATCATCTCTCACAATGTCTGTTACGGCATCAAGTAGTTCAACAATTTGGTTGTATTCATTTTCATTGGCGGGGACAAAGATGAAATTTGCCGTTTGTTCAAGATTTTTTATAATTTGAGGTTGTAACATATTCATTTTCTCCATTTGTTTTTGTCATATTCTTTATGAGTGAGTATATCTCTGATATATACTTTTTTAGTGTTGAAGTGAATTGCTGCAATGAGTCTATATTTGTTACCACTGATATTAAAGACAATGAATCCGTCAACATAATCAGCACCAGGGAAGTGTTGTCTAAGTTCACTGAAAGAATTATAATTCGTCTTTTTTACGATACGATACCAATTATCAAGGGATGTTTCGCTATCAGGATGTTTTTGGACAAATTCTGTAATTCTTTTACGTGTGATGATGTGCATGTTATACCATTTCGGTTTTAAAATTGTGCATTTACGGCTCTCTCAAACTTTTCCAACCCTTCATCAATCTGGGCTTTGGTGACTATCAACGGCGGAATCCAGCGGATGGCGTTGCCGTACATGCCACAAGTGAGCAAAATGAGTTTGTCCTCCTTCAGCGCGTGACTGACGACTTTTTGGGTGAAAGCGGAGGCCGGCTCGCCGGTGTCGGGGACGGTGAACTCGCAGCCAACCATGAGTCCCAAGCCGCGCACATCTCCCAGTATCGGGAAGCGACGTTGGATTTCAGCCAAGCCCGACATCAATTGCTCCCCGCGATCGGCAGCGTTTTCGAGCAAACCTTCCTCCTGAATCACCCGGAGTGTGGCTTCAGCCGCCGCGCAGCCCATCGCGTTGCCGCCATAAGTGCCGCCGATTGCTCGCCGTCAGTGGTGTAAACGTAACACCCCTCGCCCCGCTCAATCACTAAATGGGTCAATCGGCCCCATACAGGGGAAATGTGAGATAAATCGTGCGTCATAACAAAATAAGCTCCTTACTTATCGAGTATTTCACTGAGACTTCCGAAGTTTGACAACCAACCTGTGCATTTTCACCCCTTCAAGCGTTTGTATTGTCTTGACTTACTTCGCGTATTGAAACTTCGGAAGTCTGGGGGCACCTTTCGCTCATAGCTGAAAGCGTCGTATTACAGCGTCTTTTCAAATTCTTTCAGTAATTCCTTCTGCTTTTTTGTCAACGATCGCGGAATTTCAACTTTGATCTGCACACGGAAATCCCCTTTGCGCCCAGATGCGTCGATGATGCCCTGTCCACGCAATCTCAACTGTTGGCCTGGCTGCGTCCCCGGTGGAATCGCCAATTCAACCTGTTCCTTCGGCGTTGGAACTCGGATTTTCCCACCTAACGCCGCCAGGGTGAAAGGAACGGTGACTTGAGTCACGAGGTCCAAATCCTCCCGACTGAAATTCGGGTGCGGCTGAACGGAAATCTTTACATACAGTGACCCACGTTTTCCGCCGCCTATCGATTCGCCTTGACCACTGAGGCGTAGGGTTTGCCCATCTTTAATCCCGGGTGGAATTCTAATGGTGAGGGTTCGGCTATTCACTTGAATCTGCTTCTCTGCCCCAAATGCAGAATCAGTGAATGGGATTGTCAGTTTTGCTTGGAGGTCCCTCCCTCGTTGCAGCCGGTAGCCCGGTCCACGACCAAACGCATCGCCAAACACATCACCAAAGTCCCCAAAAACCTCCCTACCAAAAACATCCCCGAAATGGGCAAAAATATCCTCAAAATTCGTGAACCCTTGGAACCCCGTATCATGTATTCCCGCATGCCCGCGCTGGTCATAAATTTTCCGCTTCTCCGGGTCTGACAGCACCTCATAAGCGTTGGAGGCTTCCTTAAATTTATCCTCTGCCCCTTTGTTCCCCGGATTTTTATCCGGGTGATATTGCATTGCAAGCTTGCGGTAAGCGCGCTTAATCTCCTCCGCCGGGGCATTCTTATTGACACCCAATACTTCATAATAATCTCTTTCTGGCATTTGACTTTCCCCCTTATCTCATGGATTGATAAAATCGTGATATATTTGCGCAAAAAACATGCCGACCCACTCGATTATAGCCACCCGCCCCGCTCTATCGGGGGAAGGCTTCAGATGGGATTCGATGGGCTTGCTCACGCTCAGATGACATACCGGCATTCTGGCCCGGGCTATGTCAAAATGACATACATGAGGTGATGCGTGAAACGTGAAATGATTCCTTCCATCCTTCCCTTTCTTCCTTTCCTTCCAATCCTATCATCGCCTTGTCCCTTCGATCAGCGCCATGAGGTCTGGCATCGTCCCAATCTCACGATAATGTTTCACCAGCAGACGACTCAATTCCAGGGCGGCGATTTCGGCCGATAATTTCTTCGCAATATCCGTGATACCTTGGATGTCTTGCACATGGGCGGCACCGATCAAGCGGCGCATCATCTCCATCCCTGTAAATCCCACCGATTCATGGAAGAGCCCATCCAGCACCTGCGCTTTCCGCTCCGCGTCGTCCATTTCAAATTCTGATTCATACACCGCCCATGTCTGCTGAATCGCCATTTTCAGTTGCGAACGCACGACTGTATTTCCAACGTGCGAGAAATAGGAGAGCAGGTAGTTTGCCCAATACAACCCGATGTCAAAACCGACGGGGCCGTAAAACACAAATTCGGAGTCGATCACTTTTGCGGTGTCATCTCGCACCATGACGCTGCCGGTGTGGAGGTCACCGTGCGTCAGCCCTTGCTTTGATGTCAGGAAGATTTCCCGTAGATGCCGAATCCCCTCCAACAGTTGTTGATCGTTTTTCACGGCGGACACATACGGTTCAAGCCCGTCTGTGTAGAAATTCGTCGGGTCATCCATAAACGGCTTCGTGAACACATAATCCGCTGTAATCCCCTGCATGACGCCGTTCGCAAAGCGGGATGTATAGCTTTCCACGCCCTTCGCGGGGAGGTTTTGGGCGTGAGTTCGGCCGTGAGTGATTGCCATGAACCGGGCGATATTTTGGGCGATGCGCGGATTGATGACGCCACGTATCAGGTCCGTTCGCAGAATACGGTAGTCGCTCAAATCCTCCATCACGATAATGTAGTTGCGCTGATCAAAATGGATTTGATGGGGCGAGAATTCCGGTGCCAATCGATTGTACTCCTCCAATGCACGGGATTCGTATACCAACCGATCCGGTGTCAGTGCGTAACTTGGCCCCAAAATCTTAATGTACGGCGGTGCCTGCTTCAGCACAACCGACTGCGATGGGTCATTCACATCGAACGCCCGAAAGACGAAGTTCAGATTGCCATCCCCGATTTCCTGGGCGGTGATCTTCGCATCTGCTAAGAATACCCTAATTTCCCCTTGTCGTTCTCGAAGGTAGTCCGAAATGTTTTGTACGTTGAGTTCCATATCCAGATCTTTCTAAGAGGGTGTGTGAAAAGTGGCCCAGAAGGGTTGATTGCTTGAATCAGGGTGTTACACGTTGGTGAATTAACAACCCATGAAAGGGATTCAACGACTCATGCCACGACGACCGGGATGCTTCATTCGTTTCATCCTCAACATTCGTTGTTATATCGACCAGAGGCAGGTGAACGCTTACATCCTTTATCACACCCGGCTTCGATTCAAAATCTCTGCGATCTGGATGGCGTTCAGCGCCGCCCCTTTGCGGAGATTGTCTGCGACAACCCACAGATTGAGCCCGTTCTCTATGGAGTTATCCTCGCGGATACGCCCCACATAGACCTCGTCCTTGCCAGCAACATTGACGGGGTGCGGATACCTCCGATTTTTCGGTTCATCCATGACAACGACACCGGGGGCTCGGGAAAGAATTTGCCGCGCTTCATTTGCCGTGAGCTTGTTTTCGGTTTCAATATTTATGGACTCGGAGTGGGCGTAAAAAACTGGCACCCGAACGGCTGTCGCCGAAACACCAATCGAATCGTCCTCAAGGATTTTTCGCGTTTCATTGACTAGCTTCATCTCTTCTTCGCTGTAACCGCTGTCCAGAAATGGCCAATCAAACGCCACGTTAAACGCCATCTGGTGGGGAAACTTGTTGCATTTGATTGGGCGTCCCTCGAGTGCATCCACCATTTGATCAACCAGTTCAACAACAGCGGAACCCCCTTTGCCGGAGACGCTCTGGTAGGTTGAAACGACGATCCGTTTAATTCCGGCGACATCATAGAGTGGTTTGAGCGCAACAAGCATCTGGATGGTGGAGCAGGTCGGGTTGGCGATCAGCCCCTGGTGTCTCAGGGCGGCATGAATATTCACCTCAGGGATAATGAGCGGTGTATTGGGGTCCATCCGAAACGCGTTGGTATTGTCGATGACGAGGCACCCCTTTTTCACAGCGGTGGGAATGAATTCGCGGCTGACAGATGCTCCCGCTGAAGCGAGCACCAAATCGACGTCATCAAATGAATCGTGCGTCAACTCCTCCACAATGATTGGCTCGTCTTTGAATTCCAAAATCTCGCCCGCAGAGCGATGGGAAGCCAGTAGTTTGAGAGAAGCAACAGGGAATCCCCTCTCTTCCAGGAGGTTTATCATTGTATTGCCAACTGCCCCTGTCGCTCCAACGATGGCAACACGGTAACTATCGCGCATCTAACGTACCCCTTGAAAATAAAGTTGTGAAAATGCTGACGTGAAACGTAAAACGTGAAACGTGAAACGTAAAATGTGAATTGTCGATTATCAACTTTTCCGGGAAAAATGAAACATGCCAAAGTCCTTATTTCTGTTCAACCAGTTTGAGGGCGACAGAATTCATGCAGTAGCGCTGGTTTGTCGGTGGAGGGCCGTCGTTGAACAGATGACCGAGGTGCGCATCGCATCTGCTACACAGCACTTCGATTCTTTTCATAAACAGGCTCCTATCAACCTTGTCGCTGACATTTTCTGGTGCGATAGGCTCCCAGAAACTCGGCCACCCGGTACCCGAATCGAACTTTGTCTCTGAACTAAACAACTCGTTGCCACAACAGACACAGTGGTAAATACCTTTCGTTTTGCAGTCGTGGTATTCTCCCGAAAACGATCTTTCCGTCCCCTTCTTTCGACAGACCGCGAACTGCTCCGGCGTGAGCAATTGTTTCCACTCCGCGTCGGTTTTCACAATTTTGTTTTGCATTGTTAGTGCTCCTTCCTTACAACTTTTCTTCAATCTGGTTCATTATGCTTAATCTTCTCTACCGATTATCTATCTTCTTCTGTGGAATTATTTGAGAGATGGGCATAATTCCCAGGGGAGGCAATCGTAGCCCAAGATTCTATCTTGGCCCTGATGCAAGGAACCAAGATAGAATCTTGGGCTACAACTCAAAAGCCGGATAATTATGACCAAGCCTCAATTATTTAGTGTTATCTCTTATACAGTCCAATCCTCCAATTGCAATCCCAACCTGGCTATCCTCTGAAAATCACTATCAGAAGTCACCAAAATCGCATCTAACGCCAGAGTTGTCGCAACAATCCAGAGGTCGCATTCATCAAGTGGTGTGCCTTGTTGTTGAGCTTGCCGTTTCATACGGGCATAAAAATCGCCAGCATGTTCTGGAATTGGGTCACATACCAGTCCTGAAAAGAGATTATTGGCTTGATTCTCTAAAGATTGCCGTCTACGTCCGACTGGCAACAGTTCGACTCCAAACAATATCTCACCACGCACTATCGGGCAGGTGAAGGGGTAATCGGCGGCTTGGGCAGATGCAAGACGAGCCTTGACTCGTGGGTGATTCGCCATGAGGTAGCTGCACGTCGATGTTTCCAAGAGGTACTTTGTCATTGGTCTTTTTGCTCTGAAAGTTCAAGTTCTTTGAAGGGTGAATCGAATCGCATAGGCATTTGATTTTCCTTAATCACCTGAAGCAGTGCCTCCGCATCTTTGATTGTTACGTCATGCGATTTTTCGACAGCTTCAATAATGCGTCGTGCCATCGGGTTCTTTCCGGTCTGTTTCGGCTCTGGTTTCTGCTGTTTCGCCTTCCATGTTAAAAATTCAAGGTAGTCTTTCAATTGTTCTACATCCTTCTGAGGTAACTTCGCAACTGTATCGAGTACCCATTCTCTTGTTGTGGTTTGCATGGTTGACCTCCTTAAAATCACGAGATTCGTTTGGCTGTATCAATGGACACCACTTTTGATGCTTTCAATTCCTGCTGATGTATCCGTCTCAGAATCTCCGAAACGTTCTTCAAGAAGAACCGTAACGAGATTGCCGTTCCCTGAACCCTTGAGTTTTTTCATCGCTTCAATCGCTTTTTTGCGTTTTAGGACTTCAACGGCTGCTGTAGGCTCTTCAAACGTGATTGTTAAGCGTGCATTCGCTGGCAAGTGAAGAGCGGGTAAAATAGATTGTAATTCTGATAAGGTGATATGTTCAAGCGTAACCATACAAGCCTCCGGTTTTTCCACCCCAAAATGAGGTAAAGGAAGATTTCACAGATCAATTTTGCCTCTTTTCACGCCATCCCCACATCAGCCAACGCCTTACGAATCGCAGCCCCCTGAGACGGGGAGGTTGCCGACATCGGGGGACGCGGCTCCCCTGCCGGGCGTCCCTGCAATTCCATTGCGTACTTCACATTCGCAGGCAGATTGTCAGCGGCGATGGCGTTCCAGATCGGCAGCAGTTTTTCGTGTAGCGTCCGCGCCGTTTGATGGTCGCCGGCCTGCACCGCATCCCAGAGCTGGACGCAAAGCATCGGCGCTGCGGTGAGAATCGCGGCGATTGCCCCGTGCGCGCCGAGCGCAAACGATGGATACAGCAGCGCGTCCACAGCGGACATGATGCGCCCGCGCCCGCCAAGCACCAGCAGCAGATCCGCCAGCAGCTTCATATCCCCCGCGCTCTGCTTGACCCCAATGACGCCATCCACTTGGGTGATAATCCGCGTTAGCAATTGGGGTGAAAGGTATGTCCACGGCACCACGTTGTAAATCATCACCGGCAAACCTGTGCCCTCAACAATGGCGGCGAAATGGCGCAGCATGGCATCGTCGTCGGGGCGGAAGAGGTAGTGGACGGGCGTTACCAGTAACGCCGCCACGCCCAAATCCCTCACTGCCCTTCCACGCTCAATCGCCGACTTGGTGCTGTCGGTGATAATCCCCGTAATGACGGGAACGCGACCGTTGGCTTCCTCAATCGCCCAGGCGGTGAGCAACCGCGTCTCTTCAGTCGTCAGCGTGTGTCCTTCGCCGGTGCTGCCGCAGACCGCCAGGCCGTGAACCTTCGCCCCCTCGATCAGGTAACGGACATCAGCGCGAAAGGCATCTTCGTCCAATTGATCGTCCGAGTCGAAGGGGGTGGTCATCGGCGGGACGATACCGTAAAATTCGTGCATTGGTTACTCCTTATAGAAGGAACAAACATCAGCGGGGACTAACTTAATTTCTAAGCGACAACCGACTGCCTCTGCATACTTACGCAACGCAGTGATGGACGGAGAACGCCCTTTAGTTCCATCGACGGCTTCTAAGTGTACCACCGTCGAGGTTTTAGTGCCCATGCGCTCCGCTACTTTCGCCTGGGTAAGTCCGGCAGCGTGCCTTGCCTTAATCAATTCATCAAACAGCTTGAATTCTTCATCAAGTGCATCGTATTCCGCTTTTACCTCTGGGTTCTCCAGCATTTTTTTGACCATTTCCTCATGAGTCAGCATTTTCTTTCACCTCTCTCATACGACGACGTGCGATTTCAAGTTCTTTGACTGGGGTTTTCTGTGTTTTTTTCACAAAGGTGTGTAGCATCACGATTTTTTGACCAACCAAAGTACAATAAAAAACGCGACCAATACCCTCTTTACTTTTCATCCGCAGTTCAAACAAACCCTCACCCATCGCACGGGAATGTGGCATACCAAGATTGGGTCCGAAAATCATCATGCGCTCCGTGAGTGTAATGTATCGAGCCTGAATGCCAGGAGGCAGCTTCAAAATTTCTTCCTGCAAGGATTCGGAGTAATAGCTGATTTCCCAATTCATCTCAAAATCAGTTAGCAAATTCCGGCCTCCGCAAGATGTGAATCATCGCCTCAAGCGCGAGGTCATAACTATACGCCCCGAAACCACCAATCACACCGACGGCAATGGCGGAAACATAAGAATGATGGCGGAACGGCTCGCGCGCGTAGATATTGGAAAGGTGAATCTCAATCACGGGGAGATGCACCGCGGACAGTGCATCTCGAATCGCGACGCTTGTGTGCGTGTAAGCCGCGGGGTTAATCAGAATCCCATCTGCCCAAGCAATGTTATCTCCAATCGTGGAGACGATCTCTCCTTCGTGGTTGGATTGGAAAATCTTCAGTTCAACTCCCCGTTGCGCGGCAATTTCGCCCAGGTGTGAATTGATGCCCTCCAACGTTTGACTGCCGTAAATTTCGGGCTGCCGCTTGCCCAAGAGATGAAGGTTCGGCCCGTGAATCAGTAAAATCTTCATGATTGATTAACCGTCCTGGCAAAGTCTTTGGGTTTGAATTTCAAATCGTTCAGCATTCTTACCGTGTTATCACTCCCGACGCCAATAACAAACAGCCCGTGTTGGTAGGCAAATCGATCTGCGTCCTCATCAACACTGACTCCAGCCACGGCGGCATAGATTCGTCTTCCTTTATATTCGGTGAAGAATTCCTCAAATCGATTGAGTCTGTTTAAAAACTCACGAACATGACCGACTTTTAAGGTGGTTTTGACTTCGACGACAACAACTGCATCGTCGTTTTTCAGAAGCAGGTCAACTTCCATCTGCTCCCCGTTCCGTTGTTGCTTCACTCGTGGACGAAATCCTGTAACCCCGATTCCTCTTTCCTGGAAAATTCTTGCACTTCCCGGCGCAATTAAAGCCTCAATCAATTTGCCCCATTGACTCGTAAAGAGATCGTTAAGTTCCCTAACTTTTTGATCGGTCTCCTTAAATCTTTGATCGGTCTCCTTAAATCTTTGTTCAATCTCCTTAAATCCTTGTTCAACCTCCTTAAATCCTTGAGCTGTCTCCTTAAAGAGTTCTTTGACCTCCCGGAAACCTTCAACCATCTCCATGTGATCTTTTTCCCGTCTTTCCTCTCTTTCTTGACGCTCTTTGGCCAGTTTCTCCTCTATTTCCCAGATATATCTGTCGAGTCTTTCATCCCTTTCCCGGAGCTCTTCATCAAGTCTCTCGTCTCTTTCCCGGAGCTCCTTGGCCAGTTTCTCCTCTGTTTCTCGAGATCTCTGGTCCGTTTCCCGAAATAATTTCCAAATTTCATCAATTGCTTTTTCTACATCTCGTCCTGTCATGACGCCCCCCTGATTGCTTGTTTATCTTTCGTGCACTGTGTGATTGCTTGGACAACCGTTGCGTTGTCCACATCGTTGCGGGGGACCACCTCGCCGATCCGTGTTGGGAGAATCAATCGCAACTTCCCGCCCTTCGCTTTCTTATCGAGATACATCGTTTCGATTAGCTTCTCAGGCGGAATCTCCGGTGGAAAATGCACCGGGAGGGTGGCACGTTGCAGAAGATCGCTTTGACGGTCTCGCTCCGCCGGTTTCAACATGCCCAGATTGACGGCCAGTTGTGCCGCGCAGTTCATGCCGATTGCCACCGCTTCGCCGTGCCGGAAGGTGTTGTAATCCGTCAGGGCTTCAAGCGCATGGCCAAAGGTGTGTCCGTAGTTCAGGGTTTCTCTCAGTCCGCCCTCTTTTTCATCATTCGACACGACATGAGCTTTATCCTCACATGACCGGGCAATCACAGCGACGAGGAGCGACGCCTCCAAATCGAGGATGGCATCCAGGTTCGACTCGACCTGATCGAATAACGGGGCATCCATAATCACCCCCGTCTTGATAATCTCGACGAGCCCGGACCGAATATCGCGCGGCGGCAACGTTCGCAACGTGTTCACGTCGATCAGGACAAACTTGGGTTGATGAAACGCGCCGATGAGGTTTTTGCCCTCCGGATGATTAATCGCTGTTTTGCCGCCAATGCTGGCATCGACTTGAGCCAGCAAGGTGGTTGGCACCTGGACCCACGCGATGCCGCGCATGTATGTCGCAGCAACGAAGCCCGCGAGGTCGCCGATGACGCCGCCACCAAGCGCAATCAATGTGGAAGCCCGCTCCATGCGGTGGTTAATCAGTTGGCCGTGCAGTTTGGCAAACCACTCGAAGGACTTTTGCTCCTCGCCAGGGGGAACCTCGACGATGCGCGAATCAAATCCGGTATTTGACAAGCTGTCCAAAACCGTCTCACCGTAAAGTTGGCTCACAAAGGCATCCGCAACAACGATCACTTTTGTCGATTTTGCCTTCGGTTTGAGCAACTCCCCAAGCCGGTTCAGATGCCCCTGGTCAACCAGAATCGGATAACTATTTTCGCCCAGTTCAACGTGAATGGATGGCATGCTGAAACACCTCTATGATTTTATCTGTGATGGCTTCAATGGATAAACCTGTGGTTTGAATCTCGTAATCTGCGCCAGCGTAGTATGGGGCGCGCCCCGCCAGCATCTGCCGAATTTTTCCCAATGGGTCAGGGGCTTGGAGCAACGGACGATGGGTTTCATGCCCGACACGCCGCCAGATCTCCTCCGGCGTCGCTGTCAGGCAGAAGATGACTCCGTTACGCCGGAGTATATCCAGATTCAAGTCCCGCAGCACGACGCCCCCGCCCGTCGAGATAACATGGTTATCTAAGCCAGAGACCAGGCGCACGGCCGCGCTTTCCCACTCTCGGAAGTAGGGTTCGCCATGCTGCGCGAAAATGTCGGCGATGCGCATCCCGCTGTCACGCTCAATCACATCGTCGGTATCGATCAACGGCATCTTTAGCCGCTCAGAGAGCCTCTGACCGACAGACGTTTTGCCGGTTCCCATAAACCCCACTAAGATGATATTCGGCATGTTTCTCCCCTCACTGCAAGGCTATAAGTATACATCTGTTGCTAGAAATTGTAAAGCATTTTCGCAGAAATTTCTACTCATTGGCTTGATTGCAAATTTCTAGTGAGGCTGTTAATTTGTTGCATCTCGTCTTGAGTTAATTCCCAATAGGAGTTACGCACTTGAGGCTTCAAGACGCAGTTGCGGCATGATGAATCCTGAATCCTGAATCTGGAATGCAAGATGCCAGATACAAGATGCAGAGAACCTATTTGTCACCAACTGCGTAAGTCCTATCCCAATTAAACAAATCAAGATTCGCCCTTAAATGAGATTCAGAGCTGGCTTTGGGGATGGCAATCAAGCCCTTCTGTAGCAGCCATCGTAAGGCGATTTGGGGGACTGTTTTTCCTGACGATCTCAGAGTGAATTGTTACATGCGTTTAGCTCCCTAGAGCGATGATTTTGTGTATGCCAAAATAGTGGGCCATGGCAAATAACGATAGTTCTTATGATGAAATCGTGCTATAATCTTGACCATTCCGAAACTCATGAAACGTTTGAAAGGTTGGCTCAACAGGCTCAACGGTCAAACACGAATTTCCAAAAAGAACCCGGTTTACAGTTTAAGGGACAAAAACCGTTTCAACGGTTCTAGCTTAGAAAGAGAGGATTTTAGTTATGAGAAGTATCTTTGTCGGTATCGAATACGCTGGGAAATCGACCCTGATTAAGCACTTACATGCCTATTATCACCAGCGAAAACTTCCCACTCACGGTGATGATCACTTTACCATTCCGGACGCCACGTTGAGTCCGAAATCACGAGCGTTGATGGTGAATTTTCCTGATGATATAAAGGAACGGATGCAACGCATGCAAATCCAGTATCATATTGAAGTCATCCGGAATTATCCCAACACCCTGATTGCGGGTTGGCACATTGAGGAGGCGGTATATTCCGCCATGTACGGCGACGCCCCCGATAGCCCTTACTACAAGAACTACAACTATCGGGCGCAACGTATTTACGAGGCACAGGTGTTTGAAGCCCGACTGCCGGATGTGGTCATGATTCATGTAACAGCCGGTGATGAGGCAATCCGTGAGCGGATGAAGGCAGACCCGCACGAGTACCAGATCATCAAAGAAAAGGATATTCCTGAGATTAAGCGACGTTTTGAAGAGGAGGTCGAAAAGTCGCTTTTTACTCAAAAGGGGCACAAGATCGTGCTTGACACCACGAACAAGACCCCTCAGGAATCCCTGGATGAACTGCTCCTTCTCTCTGAACCCTTGATCACTTTTGGCGAATTGGCGCTCCGTGCCCTTCCCATACCCGAGGGAGATTATCAGGTGAAGTATGAAAACGGTGTACGGAAAATGGTTTCGTGACACGCTGTCATTTTTTTACACACCCTCTTATACCGCTTTCGGATCATCAGGTCTCATGACTTAGGAAGGGAAGAAAAGGAAGGAAAGGAAGGAGGGTGCTTGCCTCCCTTCCTTCCCTTCCTTCCCTTCCTTCTCAGGGAGGGGCAATCGAAAACCCAAATCGGTATTACGGCTCCCAGAGGGTTGCTGCGATATACCGTTCGCCATCCGGGTGCTCGTCGAAGTAGTAGGCCGTCACTATCTTTCCATCAGGCCGTTGGACGGTTCGGGGATAGCCGATGTCGTGATTGCCACCGTCGTCGCGCAAAATAATCTCTTTCCCCCATGTTGGGCCATTGTCGGCACTGAGCCGGGCGCGTATACTATGAGGAGCATCCCGATAGCCGTAGGTCAAACACAATCGCCCATCGTGAAGTCTGGTCAACGTCGGCGGATTGCCCCCCACACCTGTGTTGGCAACGGGTTGATTCATGTGGTTCCATGTCGCTCCATTGTTGTCCGAGGCATACAGGTCGATCCAGTTTTGCGCGGTCTCCCATTGCTGCTTGCCACTGCGGCACCGGATGGCGACGAGGATGCGCGACTCGGACAGCCGGACGCTGGCGGGCATGATGGCAAAGCCTTCGGGTTCGGGACCAATCCATGAGACAAACTCGAACGTCTTGCCCCCATCGGTCGTCCGGGCGCAGAAGACGCGCCCCTCCTCACCGTTGGGTTTGGCGGCGGTCAGGAAAAGCATACATTCGCTGGCGCTGGACACGAGATAGTCGGTCCGGGCGGCGAGCCCTGTCTGATCGAACATGGGTAGGCCGAATGGCCCTTGCCATGTCTGGCACCGGTCATAAGACGTGTAGAACCACGATTTTGCCCCTGCCTTCAGCCCTGACCGGGCACACATCAGCGCAAAGTTCGGGTGGGTAAAATCAATGCCCTCCGGGCAGGTGAAGTGTACTTGCTCTGTTTCAAGCAGATGCGCGACACCCAAATTGTCACGCACATGCTCGTCCGCTGACAGACCTCTGTTGCCGGGGGTGTGACAGGGGGTATCCCGCGCTTCCCATGTCTGCCCTCCATCCATACTCCGCGCCTGCATCGCAACAAATGGCTTCTCACTATCACGCGCATGAAACCCGCCCTCCGATTTGTGGTAACCCACCGTAAAGCCGACGACGATCTCATCGCCCCAGGACCAGATGCCGTAATTGGCAGGCCAGCCGGCATACCGGCCCGCTTCCCGATATATTGTGACGTGCTGCATATCTCTACACCTCCTGCGTGTATATCATGCGTCAGTTTGGATCTGTTTTGGAGTCCGGCCACTGCCCCTTCTGTCAATTTGAAACTATCAGGATTATAGCAGGATTCTATCAAGAATACAATTCAAAAATTGCAAAGCGGGGAGCAATGGGGCGCACGCCCCTGGGGGCCCAACATCGTTGCGGATGCTGATCCGACTAAACCTTCCTTCATTGCCTGCCCTCCAGAATACCTCTCGTGTGTCATTGGGGTCTTGGTCGGCTAGCACTTGTTGGATAGTCTGAGGGAAGTTTTTTAAACATCTCCTGTTGGTTCGGATCGGTTGACACTTTTCAATGGAAGAAGGAGAAGGAAGGGAAGAAAGGGAAGGATTCCCACCCCCTCATAGGGAGCAGGTTAAGCAACACATCGCGTCATACGCCATTGTCTCTGACTCCCTCTCCCATCAAGGGAGAGGGAACATGTGGGTAAAGATTAGCTGTTTCATAGAGGCATGTTGAGTCCTTACCGGTCTGACAACTTACTTGACGATGAGCATTTTCCGTGTTTCACGATAATCCCCAGCCTCAAGCACATAGAAGTAAACGCCGCTTGCGACCTTTTCGCCGGCGTCACTTCGGCCATCCCAGTAAGCCGCCTTTTCTCGCGTCAGATAAACCCCTGCCGAACGCATGCCGAGGTCTAGCCGTCGAACGGACTCACCCACCGCGTTGTAGATAGCTATCGTCACATTCGTGTCCGCTGCCAGTTGATATGGAATCCACGTCTCTGGATTGAACGGATTAGGGAAGTTCTGATGAAGCCGGAACCGCTCTGGAGCGAGCGTGAGAAGTCCATCCATCTTCTTAACGGAGAGGCTGTTAGAGAGTTCAACATAGTCGAGCGTGAGCGGGCTTTCGTCACCTGCCGCGTCCGGCAGGACATCGAATTTAATCACAAAGAGCCTATCGCTCGTATCAATCGCTTCTAACGAGGCGAAAGCGACCCGGACTTCGCCCGGATGGTCGGTGTTGGCTTTCCAATAGGCACCAGAAAGACTCAAGTGCGTTGAGGTGGCTCTCAGCACCGTGGGGTCGTACTTCAGCGTCACGCCGCCAGCGAGAAAGCCTGTCACGTCATTGATTGCAACGGGTACGAAAATTGGTTCTCCCCTTCTGGCTGAAATTTGTGGAACACTGACTTCATAGTGACGCGGTGGGTCGGTGGTCGGCGCAGCGCCGATGAGCTCTTCAACGGGGAATGTGTCAATCAGCCCCGAAACGAACTGAAGAATTAACAGGGCATCAAAAGTGTTGACAATTCCATCGCCACTGACATCACCGAGAGGAAAAACGCTATTGCTTTCACCAATGGGAATCTCCGTTGGTGAACTCGGGGCATTGCTGATGATTATCAGTTTTGTATTATCCGGGTCATCGGAACCTTTTTTCCAGGTCAGAGTGACATGGAAAGTCGCCCCCGGTGGAACCGTGAACGAGGTTGGGGAAATCTTCAAGGTCTTTCCGGGGGTTGTTGACGTAATGTCTATGACGGAGATATCTGTACCTCCTTTGTTTTGAATCGATAGGGTACCCGTGCCGATGGGAATTGGATTCGGTGTGACCACCATCTGCGGCGGGGATTCGAGGTTGTAGATATAAACTGCCCCTGAATTGATTCGAGTCTCGTCAGTCAATCGTGCCCCGACGATGGGAAGCGCATCGCTGATTCCAACGGCTGCCCCAAATTCATCGCCGGCCGCAGCATCGCTGGCGATCAATTGTTCGACCAGTGTCCACGTTAGCTCTTCTCGCTCGAAGATGTAGGCGTTGCCTGAATTTCCGCTGGCATCATCAGCGAATGGCGCCCCGACGATGACGGTTTCACCGCTGATTCCGACCGAGAATCCGAACCCATCCCCAGAGCGAACATCATTCGCGATCAGCTTTGCTGCCTGTGCCCAGATTTCGCCGTTTCGCTCGAAGATGTAAGCTGAACCGGAACGGGTTCTCACCCCACTGTTTCCCGGCGCACCGATGATGACAGTCTCGCCGCTAATGCCGGCAGAATGACCGAAGTTACCATCTTTGACTGCATCGGACGCGGTTAGTTTGGCTCGTTCGTTCCAATTTTCTCCGTCTCGCACGTAGACATAAGCTGAACCGGAACGGCTTCCGGCGTCATCATTACCAATTGCCCCAACAACGGCAGTGTTTCCTTCGATGCTCACAGACCAGCCAAACCAATCGCTGGCTGCAGCGTCACTGGCGATGAGTTTTGTCTGCTCACTCCACGCGCTGCCATCACGTGTAAAGATATAAGCCGCCCCCGACTCGATGCCGGCATCATCATTACCAATTGCGCCAATGATGACGGTATCTCCTGAGATTCCGACGGCATGCCCAAAATGATCCCCGGCTTGTGCATCGCTCGCTGTGAGTTTCGACTGGTGGACCCAGTTATCCCCGTCGCGAATAAAAATATACGCTGAACCCGACTGGCTGCCAGCGTCCCCATCCCAAAATGCACCGACGACGACAGTATCGCCGCTAATGCCAACCGACTGACCGAAGCGGTCCCCGGCTTGTGCGTCACTGGCAGTGAGTTTTGCCTGTTGCCCCCACCGGGTTCCGTTGTATACGAAGATGTAGGCCGAGCCGGACTCAACGCCAGCGTCATTATTCAACGGTGCGCCAACGATGGCTGTGTTTCCACTGATCGAAACAGACGAACCGAATTCATCTCCGAACGATTTGTCGCTTGCAGTGAGTTTGAATTCGTCAGCGGCATGGCTGAAAGTCATTTGCAGAATCATGAACATCAGGATAGCAAAAATCCGGTATAACCATTTCATGATGAACTCCTTTCTTTGTCAGGATACATGAGTTTTCGGCGTCGCCAACCGTAGACGACCATGCCGATGATACCAATGCCAAAGAGAAAAAAGGTCCCCGGTTCCGGGGTGGTAGCCGTCAATGCGGGCGGCGAAACGAAATCGGAGTTGCGCATCCATGGCGGCAGCACAGGGACTGATATCAGTTGGGGCACCGCAAACGGCGTGAAGATAATGTTACCCCCGTCGAGGTCGAAGAAATCAACACCTTGCTGGAAAACTTCGTAAATGGTGCCGTCCAGCGTGAGCTCGTGCGTCCTTGAAAACTGATACGTCCTCGCATCAGCCGTTCGATCTCCGGTGCTAACACCGACAACCAGATTCTCATCAAGTGCCGTCGTTGTATCCGGAATCCCGTTGTATCCTAAGATAACGCCGCCGTCGTCCATCAACTGCACTTGAAACGTAAACGGCACCAGTGGATTGTAAAATGACCCAACGCCATCCCATGTGATGACCGCTCAGTCGCCTAAGTCGTTGAAGTGAACGTTCCCCGTCAGAACCAAAGAGAGGTCGGTCCAAAACGGCGCAATGATCGGAGATGCCATAAAATCGTTGACACCCTCCATGGCATAGTGCTGTCTTGCGCCAGTGCCGAGCGCGATGATGCCGTTGGTGTTCACAGCAATCTCAGAATAATTTTCGCCAAAGAATGGGAAGGCAAAGCTTAAAGAGACATCCTGCTGACTGTCATCTTGACCTGAAAGACCAGCGAGCACACCGCCGAAGTCCGCCTCCCAGACGGCAGGTACCGCATCAGTGGAAACTGCCATCATGTTCAGCCAAAAGAGGCTGATGCTGAAAACAAGCGTTAATGTGAGTTGTCGAGTCATATTTTTTCTCCTCTCAGAAGAAGTAAGTGCTTGGACATAAATTTCTGTAGCATAGGGGCTTGTCCCCGTCAACGCCCACAAGTCTCTAGCGAAGCGAGATCCCGATCCCTCGGGGGGGCTAAACTACAAAAACTGATGTTCACCTACTTAATGCCATTTTGAGTTAGAAATGAGCCATAAAGCGTTTCACGTTCCTATTTGAGTATGACCATCTTCCGTGTTTCGGTATAATCGCCCGTCTTGAGGACGTAGAAATACACGCCTGATGCCACCTTTTCCCCTAAGTCGTTGCGACCATCCCAGTACGCCGCTTTCTCACGACGGGTGTATCGTCCGCGACTCTGGAAGCCGATGTTGATAGCGCGTACCAATTGACCCATCGGATTATAGATTTCAACCGAGACGGCCGCGTCCTTCGCCAATTCGTAAGGAATCCACGTCTCTGGGTTGAACGGGTTCGGGTAGTTCTGCATCAAGGTCGTCCGTTCAATCTTAGGTAGAACGGTCACTGTGAAGGGGTCGCTTTTTAACGCGACGCCGCTCTTGAAGTGGACGGTGACTTGATAGGTGTACGATACCTCTTCTTCAACGTCGGTGTCAATGAAGATTGCGGAGCTATGATTGCGGATTGCGGATTGAACAACAGTTCCATCACTTGCCTTTCGTTCCACCGTGTAGCTGTCGATGAACGGATTGTCGTCCGCTTTCCACGACAGCGTTACTTGCTTCTCTCCGGCGACAACCTGAAGGTCAGCAACGGGTGACATCGCGTACCGCTCGGCACGAATCTCAAACGGAATCTTCGTGACGAGCGATTTCGTCGTCAGATTGACCGATTGGACTTTCCGCATATCTTGCCACTCGTCTGCGGATTGCGGAAAAGCGGTGGAGAGCGGTGGTTGCGCTTCCGTCCTTCCATCCATTCTGCGGAAGTGCAACATCAGGTCATCAGGGGGATTCGCAACCGCATCTTCCCAAGACAAGGTTATCTCTGCATCCCGCTTATCGGTATAGACGGTCAACGTCCACGTCCGGCTTTCGCCCACTTCGAGGTTGGGCTGATAATCGGTGTTGAACAGACCCGCGACGGTGTCTCGCGTCTTGTGGTCAAAGTAAGCGGTGACCGTACCGCTCAACGTCGGTGGCTCACTCAAGTCCGAAGCGTCCCAACCGGTTTTGGCGTCTGACCGCGTGCCGAGCGTCGTTATCACATCCGACGCGAACGCCGATGTGAGCTGAAAGCGGAGGTCAAACCCCTCCCCCTTCCCCTCACTTGCGAGAAGAGGGGTGACAGGCGCTGCGGGCGGCAAGAAACTATCGGGGAGCGGGACTGGGGCATTAATCACACCCTCTGGTGCCGGGATTGTCAGCGTCAGATTGTCAACCTTTGTCTTCAGCCAGTACCCTTCCCACGGCGCTAACGAATTGGCCTGGACAACGGGCTGGTAAGCATCGCCGTTGGTCGCATTGACCGCCCATCGATACAAAACCGGTTCCGCCCAGCCCTTATCATCTTTGACGGCATCTTTGAACAGAAGCGTTTCTCCGGTGGTGTTGTTCGTCACTTGTAGGCTTTCAACCGGTGCATCCATGACAAACGGATTGCCGATGGCATGCCACCCCGCAACGTCGAGTGCAACCGTCATATTCGCTGTGTTCATTGCCCCGCCGATATCCACCTCGACATCGGACTCAAGACGGGTAAAGTAGCCATGTCCGCTCTGCAATCCGACGACACCAAGGTCAAGCGGATAGACCTCGTACCCTTTGCGGAAGGTGTTGTATTGGTAGAGTTGGAACGGGTCAATGTCATCGCCGAGGTTGACAAACGGGTCCGCGCGTTCCGGCGTGATGGGGGCTGAGAAGAATTTCCATCCGCTTGAGCCTTTCATGAACTCCGTTGCCACGAGGCTCGCTTTCTGAATATCAAGGCGGAAGTAGCGAAGCGTCTCACCTGCCGCCGGAGTGTAAGTGTAGATGGAAACCGTCCTGGAAGAACAGCGGCGTTCCCCAGACGGGGTCGGTATAGACGCGGGTCGTGATGTTATCGCCGATGTCGTCGTCTTGCAGCACAAACCCGATGGTCTGTTCGGTTTCTTGACCGCTTTCCACCGACTTTTCAAAGCCTTGTTCGGTGCCGATAGAAGCCTCTGAACCGGCTTTAAATTCTAATTTTAAACCGTTTCCCAAAATGTCAATCCCACTGAAGGCTTCCAACTCGCTAGAGAATGCTGACGTTGTACCCAGAGAAACTCTCGTTGCAAAGTCGAGGGTATTGCCCTGGGCAATCCGCCGAGAATACTCGAATGCAGGTCCCGCGCTGAAGATGAGGGTTTCAGATTCATCGTTATCTGGCAGGCCGTGCTGTGTCTTAAAGTCCTCAAACGATAAGGGGTTCTCAGAGGTCAGGTTGAGATGCCACTGATAGGCTAAGTTTTTATTGAGCAACCCTTGCCAGGTATTCTTGGCGTCTTGAAGTTGCCGTTTTTCTGGAGGCACCGAGCCATCGGTATTATTGGGAATCTGGGCAATGTTTGCCTCCAGGTCTCTGATGATATTCACAATATCCCGAATCGTGTAGATATACTGATTGGTGCGGTCAAGGATGTCGTAAGTTTCGATCGTTTGGGTCGTGGGCTCCCACTGTAGCGTCGTATCATTGAATTGAATTCCCAGCCGGTATTTGGTCTGCAAACCGAGCGTCCACCCCTCGCCAAAGTAAATATCGCCTTTGCCAGGACCCAGGAGGTCTGTCAGAGTATCCCCCTGAAGGCGTTTGCAGTTTCCGGTTGGGGCTGATTTCGTATTGAAGGATTTCTGCCCCGGCCGATAGACTGCCAACAACAATCCCTACTTTCACAATCTGTAGAAAATATCCGAGAGAACCTGTGGCAACGATGAGGGGCCCCGTAGTAGCCTCAATGAGCGCAAAGAGCGAAAACGCTGTCCCAGCGGTGTTACCGTCTCCCAGGCTTCTCGAGCCAATCAAACCCCTATCCTCCAAATCCGGCCCAGCGTTTGCCAGCGTTGTTATGTCGCCCTCCTGCTCCTCCTTAAACTGGACGTTATCAATGGAGCGTTCAACGCTCCACGGCGATGGATAAACCGGTATCTCTATGCCAACGTTGGCTTGAATTTTCATGCCGCTGACGACCCCCTTGATGGTCAACGAATCATCAAGAGACGAATAGCTTCCATCGCCCGGCGGGTCATGCAGGACGGTGTAATTGACAATCGGTATGGAGACAATTCGGGCGGCAGTCCCCACCGGCACATCCCCTAGAACAGTGACCATTTTGACCACCAGTTCACTGTCGAGGTAACGGTCTTTCCGGGCGCGGAACGTGACCGTCTTCGGCGCGGCGATGGGCGGATGCACCGTCCGGTCTACAGCGGGCAATCCCGCTGTGAGGGTGTAATCGCCCGCGTCCCCCTGGATGAACACCTCCTGTTCCGCAGCGGGGTCAGCGGTGAACTGGCTTACATCGTCGGTCACAATCAGCGTGAAATCTCCGACCGGGTTGCCGTTCGCCGTTGCCATCACGGTGTAAGTGTGGGCTCGGGGTTCGGGCGGATAGTAGACCATGAACCCTTCGGGGTTCTGGTTGGTCAGATTGAAAGTCTCTATCAATTCTCTCTCCGGGGAGCCTTCTGGAAAGTCTGTCGCGTTACCAAACAGCCTGGGCTCTGGGCTAATCGTGAGGACAATCGGCACCGGAATGGTCATCGTTATCGTCTGGTCGCCGCCGGTCAGATCGACCTCTTCCGTCTCATCGCCGTCGTCGGTTAAAGCCCCCGGAATCGTCACGGTGTAGGCACCCGGATTGAGGGTGAAGACGAAGATGCCGTTGGTATCGGCACCGGTTTCATCGGTCGAATCGGTTTGGTCGGCTTGGCCATTAGTTCCGCTGACGGTGATGGTCTTTCCGGGGTACGGGAAGTCGCCGGAATCGACCACTGTGACTCTCAGTTGTCGCGTCGTGTGGTCGATAAAGTCGATGTCGTTTCTCGCGCTCTGGATGGTCATCAACCCGCCCACATCAGCGTCATAGCCTGCCGGTGGCGTGCGGGGGTCACCTGGGCTTGTCCCGACGAGGCGGATGTCGTGCCCGGAGCGTTGGGCAAGGAAGAGATACCTTCCGGCGAAGAGCGGCATGCTGTAGTTTTTGTCGTTGGTCAACGAACTGGTGGAGGGCACGGCTTCGATCAGGCTGGCGTTACCGAGCGGTTGCGCGGTCACCGTCACACCGTCCACCAGCACATCTTCGCCGTTCTTCTGGATGCTGTAGACAATCCGCCCGCCAATCGGGAAAACGCTCAGGTCAACGAAATCGACCGCGAGGCGGATGGGGGCATCCAGCGTAATCTCAACGGCTTGCACCGGCACTTCAAACTCGTGGATGGTTCCCCCTTCAATCTTGCTGGCAACTAGCCGGTAACTGCCGAGGGGGATGTGTTCAAAGGCGTAGTTGCCCACGTCGTCGGTCTCTGCCACAATGAACCGTTCGCCCGTCTCTGAGTCGATACCGGTCTCTACCCCTGCGCTGGTCGCAATCATCGCCAGCACATCCGGGTCAACGTGGCTGGAGGTCAGGCGCAATCGAACATCCCGAACCGGCGTGCGGAGGTCTGCCGCTCGTACCGTTCCCCGAATCGCGCCATCCAGGACGGTCACGGGTGCCGCTCTCCTGGGGCTCCATTTTCCGGTCTCAGCTTGGACGCGCAACGCGAGGGCGTACTTGCCCGCCGCCAGATAAGCGTAGGTTGGATTCCAAATGCCGTCGATGACAATCGGGACGCCGGATCTCACCCATTGCGGGCCGACGCCTGTGAGCATAGCGTCATTGTCGAATATCGAGCCGTCAGAAAGCACGTCCCCGCTCCCTTCGTTAAACGCCCAATAGGCGACGGAGGCAGGAACGAGAGACGAAGGAGGGAGGTCGGGGTTCAAAGTCCGAGGGAGGATCAGCGATAGAACCTCCGCATCGTTCAAAGCGCGGCGCCAGACGGAAACGTCGTCGATATGCCCTCGAAAGCGATTTGACGCGGCAATGTCGTGCCCAATCTGCGCGGTTGTGTTGCTGGAGATATTCGGGGCGGCGGAGAGGGGCATGTCGAATTGGGTGATGGCTTCGGCATCGACGTACAGCGTGATGGCGGTGCCCACGCCGGGGTATGAGAAGCCGATGTGGTGCCACGCGCCGTCGTTGACAACCCGCCGCGAGTTGACGGCGTTTTGATTGAAATCGACGACGAACTGACCAGCAGCATTGAGCGTCAGGTTCACCGCCTCCCCCGTACCGACGCCGCCGTAGGAGAAGACGGTCTGTGGCACAGATGCTGTGGTCTGAATCCATGCAAATACGCTGACGGCGTTTGCACCCGTGGGAAATTCCGTCGTGGTGATATTTTCGACCGCGTCATCAACCCCGTCGAAGTTGAGGGCGTAATTGTTCAGGTTCGCGTGGGGGTCTTCGATGAACCACAGCCAATTCTGAATGAGGCCGACGTCCGCCGCTTCCAGAAAATCGGGCGGGTTGCCGATGAATTGAATCGGGCTGAAATTTCCGCCGAAGATGCCGCCGCGATAGGGGCCGCCGGGCATGGCGGTTGGAAGGCCCGACTCCACGCGCACCGTTGTCCGCTCCGTATCCACCAGCACCAGACCTTCCGAAGTGGTGACCGTGGTGCTGAGTTGGACCTCATACGTCCCGTCTGTCATCCAGGTAAATTCCGCGGTGGCGCTTGCTCCATTCGGGATTGGGACGGCGGTATTTCCCTCAATGCGCGACCAGGTGTAGACAATTGTCGCGCCGGGATAAGCCATCGCGTTGATGGCGCCGTTGAGTCGGATGGCTTGACCTGACCGACCGCTGTAGGGGCCGCCGGCATCGGCTTGCAAGGCATCGTAAACGCGCAGGTCAAAGCGCTGTTCGCTGCTTTCGATGCCGAAGTTCGTGACCGCCTTTGCCAGGACAGTGGCGTTGAGGTTCGGCGCGTTCCAGATGTTGAGGGTGCGATTTTGAATCGGCGTAATCGTTTTAGGACTTGATGGCGGCGTCCAATTCAGCGTGAGCCCCGCTGACCCTCCCCACTCGACAAACGTCAACTCAAACGGGTAAACCCCCGCCTGATCAAACGTGCGGGAGCCTGTCGTTTCGAGGAATGCACGCGGGTCGGGGAATTCGGCGACAGTAGTCCCGTCAACCTTGAATCGGAAGGCGTCATCCGACGCGATATGAAATTGATAAACCCCGGGAGTTGCAATCACGAGCATGCCGGTGAACCGGGCAAAGAAGAAGTCGGTGAGTCCAGTGTTAAAACCGTTTGAATGGCTGAAACTTCCGGTCGTGTTGGGAAAGCTGATGGTACTGAAGGTCCCGATGACACTCGGCGGGACATTGTTATTCTGGATGTAATTGGCGACGGTATCCAAATTTTGGGGTATCAGGGTGCTCGGAAACGAATAGAAGCCGGTGGACTGCCCAATTTCAAAAGTCCCGTCGTTATTGAAGTCCCACACAAAGTTGAGCTGTTCCGCCGGGTCGCTGTTCTGAGCGGCTCCCGCTGCCTGAAACTTGATCGGCTGCCTGACGACGCCGACATATCTCCCATTGAGCCATGAGACTTTGTCGGGCAGGGTGATTTCGCCGGGATTGGCGGGTGTGGCGGCTGAAGGCGGGAAAGCGGAAATCGTCGGCGGGTTCCAGACCTGAACCTGAATTTCGAGCGGCGGGGATTCGACCTCCTGGGCATGGGGTCCATCGTTCGCAACCGCTTTGACATAGATGCGCTTCAACCCCGTCGCGCCTGTGAAACTATAGCTCTTTGTAGACGAGGGCGGGAGAACGAATAAACACTTGATTTCTGAGTCGAAGTCTGGTATACTTCTTTGCAATGGTCAAGGTTTGACCATTATCCCAAAAGTTTTGGGGTGAGCCGTTGTTCGCCGCAACGCTTGGCAAATGCGCTTTTCCGCTTCGGTGGAAAGGTTCATTTTACAGCAGAGCTGGCAAGTGCGAAAGCGTAAACAACGGATAATAAATGAAACGGTTGGGACTGCTCAACCCAGACTCCAGTTGCAACCCTTGGGTTATCAACGGAGAGCGAATTACCGAATAACTTTGAATAAGTTATGAGGAACAGTAAAGTGCTTCCAAATTTATTTTCCTCAAGAACGTCACTCCCTTCCAGGGGAGCAATCGTCCAAGGGGTGACGAATGCCGTTCGTAACCTTCCGAAGGTTAGCAAAGAACCACTTTTCACACACCCTCTTAGAGCCATTTTTTTTGTTTGCCAAAAGTGACGCTTGATGAGAGTGCAAGGAAGGTGCCAAGCGACAGGAGGGCAATAAAAAAGGGAGAGGGAAAAGGCGGTGCCTGTTAGGGAAGGAGACTTAGAGGGGAAAGGTGGACGGAAATGGACGGCGGCGGATTCTGCATAACGTCTGCATAGTTCTGCATAGCGTCTGCATAGACTGTTTATTGATTCTGCATAGCGGCCTCGAAATTGACAGTTGCTCAAAAATATGGGAGGACTGATGTTGAATTGGGTGAAAACGCCTGGATTGCTATCAACATTTCCCCATTACAGGGCTGATGTAGAGCGAGCCGCTGGCTCGTTAAGCAACGGGCGAGCCGCCCGCTCGTACTATGAATTTTTCAACACGCCCTAATCGCCGATCCATTAGGGAAAGCGGTATCGCGCCCAGCGGCGTTCGCCCTCGCGGACGAGGATGCCGTATCTGCCCATCTTCTGGAGAAGGTAGGTCGCTCGATGTCGAGGAACATTCAGCAACTGTTGACATTCGTTGTTAGTGATGCTGGTGTGCTGGCGAATGTAGGCGAGGATGGCTTCTTCGTCCGTATCGAACGGTTCAACATCGAACGATACGTCAACTCCGTTCCGAGAATCCCAATCCAAGATCGTTCCCTGCCGACGGGGTTGGGCACGCTTAATGACGAGGTATTCAATCTGGAGCGGCTCGGTGGAAGCCGCGAGAAGAGAACCGGCATCGATAAAACGGAGATGTTCTGGCAGAATGGTCGATTTCCCACTGAGAATCAGGGCGTGTTCGATGATGTTTTTGAGTTCGCGGATGTTGCCGGGAAAGTGATAGTTCATCAACGCCTCCATCGCCTCGCGGCTCAGTGTGGGGGCGTGGAGGCGTGGGGGCGAGGCGGCGAGTGCGTGTGTTTCCGCTTGTCCGTTCCGAGACTCTTCGACCTTGCTCCCTCGCTCTCTCGCTTGTCCGTTCCGAGACTCTTCGACCTCACTCCCTCGACTGATGCCCATCTCATCGGCGAACAGCTTCAGGAAATGATTTGCCAAAAGTGGAATGTCCTCGCGGCGTTCGCGTAAAGGCGGGACTTCGATGGTGAAGCCGGTGAGGCGGAAGTAGAGGTATTCGCGGAATTTCCTTTCGGCGATTTTCTCGCGCAGGTTGGCGTTCGTTGCGGCGAGGATGCGAACATCGACCTTTTTTTCTTCGCCGCCGATGGGCGTAATAAAGCCGTCTTCGAGCGTCCTAAGCAACTTGGCTTGGAGTTCAAGCGGCATATCGCCGATTTCATCAAGGAAGAGCGTGCCGCCGTCAGCCATTTCAAAGTAACCCTTGCGGCTTGTATTTGCGCCCGTGAAGGCGCCTCGTTCATGCCCGAAGGGGGTCGATTCCGCGAGTTCGGAAGGAATTGCCGAGCAGTTGAGCGGAAGGAATCGTTTTTGGGCTCGCGGTCCCCCGAAATGGATGGCGCGGGCAACTAGCTCTTTGCCCGTGCCGCTTTCGCCTGTAATCAGGACGCTCGTCGTGCCCACCTCTTGAAGCTGACGGATTTCGTGCAGGATTTTCTTGATAGTCTGGCTCTGACCGACGAAGCCTTCGATTCCCCAACGCGCTGCCTCTTGCTCAGAGAGCATCGAAAGTTCTTCGTCGGCAACCTTCAGGGCGTCTTCTGCCCGCTCGCGCCGGGCGCTCTCCGCTTTGAGCTTCGCATTGGACTGGCGCAGGGCTTCATTGGCTTTGGATAACTCGACGTTTTTCCATCGAAGGTCTTTCGTCAGTTGGTCGATTTTCAGGTGCGTTTTGACACGGGCAAGCACTTCTTCACGTTCAAACGGTTTGGTGATATAATCGACGCCGCCAACTTGAAAGCCCCGCACAACGCTCTCTGACTCGTGTTTGGCGGTGATGAAAATGACCGGTATGTTTGCCGTGTCAGGATTTTTCTTGAGGTGCTCACACGTTGAGAAACCATCGATCTCCGGCATGAGAATATCAAGCAGAATCAGGTCCGGTGCTTGAAGTTCGACGAGCTGAAGGGCGACCTTTCCGTTGGGAGCGAGTCGGATTTCATAGCCTTCCGGCTCCAGGGTTCGACGTAAGAGGTTGCGGTTGGCAGGTATGTCATCGACAATCAGGATGGTTGCTTTTTTCACATCAGGCATGGTTACTTTCTCTCATTGGCATTCACCGATTCGTCGGAGCAAATTTCCGATAAAACCTCAAGGAGACGTTCCATATCCAGGTCGGCGACAAGCCCCCGCAATTGCGAGGCGAGCTGCTCCCCATCAGCACCCAGCGCCGCAACTGCCTCAAGGTCACGTTCGAGATGGGTCACGTTGTAGAGTTGAGCCGCCCCTTTGAGACGGTCAAGCAGTGCTTGAGGAAGCTGGAGCTTCGGCGCCGATTGGGGCGCAACGGATGTTGTATCATCGCCTGGCCTGGCGTATGTATACGCCACACGCAAAAGGCTTGCCAAACAGTCGGTGATCTGCTCAAAACGGAACGGCTTCGCGATAAACGCATCGAACCCGGCTTCTCGATACCGCTGCTGTTCATGAACGAGTGCCGAGGCGGAGACCGCGACGATTTTCGGCACTTGATTTTCCAGGGTGGCAACCATCTGTTTTGCCGCATCCTCGCCCCCCATCACCGGCATGCGGATGTCGAGGAATACAACATCGGGTCGGTGAGCGAGGCACACCTCCACCGCCTGACGACCGTTTTCCGCCACGAGCACGTCGCAGCCGATGTCAGAGAGTATTTTAGACAAGACATCGCGATTCTCTCGAACATCGTCAGCAATCAGCGCACGAACCGTATACCCTTCGGCAAGACGGACAATTTGCCCGTGCGCTTCTTCCCCACGTTGCGTGACCTCGCTTAAAGTCTTTGCATAAGGGAGGGTGAAGAAAAAGCGCGAGCCTTTCCTCACCTCACCTCCTGCCCCCTCTCCAGACAAGTGTCCGCTCCATCGGACATGCTGGCTTCGCGGGACTTGTGGAGAGAGGGTTGAGGGGTGAGGGGGCGATTCCACGCCGATTTCGCCGCCCATCAATTCAATCAGCCCCTTGGCAATCGCTAAACCGAGTCCGCTTCCCTCTCGCGATTCGCTCGATTCGGTTCGCTGAAACGGCTCGAAGATGGTTTCCTGCTCGTCGGGCGAGATACCAACGCCTGTGTCGATGACTTCAAAAGTGAAAACGGACGAGGAAGGAAGGGAAGAGCCTGTCCTGAGTGAAACGAAGGAATGAAAGGCGCGTGCTTCTATCTCTTCCATTCTTCCATCCGTTGGTTTGCTGATGCGTAAAACAACTTCCCCTTCTTCGGTAAACTTGACGGCGTTATTCAATAAATTGATCAAGACCTGTCTCAGTTTCCCTTCATCGCCATGAACCAGGATTCGTGAAACGTGATAAGTTCGCCTCCGGATCCGATCCTTCGAGGACTCAGGACGACGAAGGGTGAAACGTGAAGGCTGAGACGCGGTTCCTCCATCCTTCTCCTCCTTCCATCCTTCCTTTCATTCTTCCATTGCTTGGCCACTCATCGATTGTCCATTCGACCCGCCAATCCAGCCCCTTCTCCTGACAACGGAGTTGAAACATCACCGACAGGTCATCGATCAGGTCGGTCAGGTCGAAATCGGTATTGTGCAGTTCCAGCCGTCCGGCTTCAATGCGGGGAATGTCGAGAACCTCATTGATTAACGCAAGCAAATGGTCGCTGCTGTTTGAAATCGTATCAACCGCTTCGCGATGTTCAGGTTGAAAGTAGGGCGCTCGCGATAAAATCTGCGCATATCCCATGATGGCGTTCATAGGGGTGCGGATTTCATGGCTCATATTCGCAAGGAAGCGGCTCTTCGCCCGGTTGGCGGCTTCAGCGGCTTCTTTGGCGGCTTGAAGTTCTTCGTTCTGGGCAGAGAGCGTGAGATAAGCCTGTTCAAGTTCTTCGCGCGTCTGTCGCAGTTCTGCTTCATGCGGCGGCGGTATGACCGTTAGGACCAGGCGGGTTGGCTCGGAGTAATTGAGGTCACGGTCAATCGCCTGCACCTCGAAGAGATAGGTTCCCGGTTCATCGGGCACCCAATCGAAAACCGTCGCTCTCGTTGGCTTCCTCCATTCCGCTACTTCCTCGCTTCTTTCAATCCGCCATAAACCGCCATAAACCGCCATCCGCAATCGTACCCGATACTGCCTCTTGGAGGGATGGGTCATAAAATCAATCGCGTTGTATTCGATAGAGGCACGCATACCCACTGTGATGGGCGGAATGGCGTGGTGGTCGTGATAGACCTGGTCTGTGGTGACAGCGACAATCTGAACTTTTGGCTTCGTTCGACGCCTCTGATAGCGTACCAGCCCGCCATCTGTCCCAAACCATAACGTGCCGTCTGAATCATGATGAATCGAGCGAACGGTGTTACCGGCCAGGCCGTCTCGTGTATCCAATGATGTCCATGCCACGCCATCGAACGCAGAAACGCCGCCACCCTCTGTCCCAAACCACATCACCCCCTCCGGGTGGCGATGGATGGCAAAGACCGCGTTATTCGCTAATCCGTCCTCGGTGGTAAAGTTGACAAACCCTCCCGATTGACGGGACGTTGTGTCGCTCAACGGGCCATCGTATCGCGAGACCCCTTGCATTGATGTCCCAAACCACATCACGCCATCGGGGTCTCGCCCAATGGCAGATACAGTGTCGGCGGCCAATCCGTCCTCTGTCGTAAAGCTAACAAATGCCTTTCCGCCCCTGGTGTGGGAACCCACGTAACACGAGACGCTGCCACCGCTACGGTACCGCCAGCCTGTTCCAACCCACATCGTCCCATCCGGATGGTAATAGAGAGACCCAACATTGTTAGAAGCTAATCCATCTTTGGTGGTGAAGTTGACCATTCCTGTCTCATCATAGTGCGAGACGCCATCGTGTGTCCCAAACCATACTGTCCCGTCGGGATGGCTATTGATGGCAAAAACCAACCGATTCCCCAATCCATCTTCAGGGGTGAAGTGAACAAACCCCCCTTTGCTTCCCCCCTTTGCAAGGGGGGAATAAGGGGGGTCGTAACGAGAGACGCCGCCGCCGTAAGTCCCAAACCACATCGCCCCATCAGCATCGCGATGGATGGTCAAAACCACGTTATCCGCCAATCCATCTTGGGTGGTGAAGGTGACAAACTGCTTCCCATCGTAACGAGAAACCCCCGCTTCGGTCCCAAACCACATTGTCCCCTCCGTGTCTTGATAGATGGCATGAACCTTGTTATTCGCCAATCCATCTTGGGTGGTGAGGTTAACAACCCTCCCGCTTTCTCCCCCCTTGCAAAGGGGGGAGGCAGAGGGGGGTTCGTAACGAGAAACCCCGCCTCTTGTCCCGAACCACATCACGCCATCGGGGTCTTGATGAATGGCAAGAACCGCGTTATCCGCCAATCCATCTTGGGTGGTGAAGGTGACAAACTGCTTCCCATCGTAACGAGAAACCCCCGTTTCGGTGCCAAACCACATCACGCCATCCCGGTCTTGATAGATGGTATAGACCGCGTTATGCGCCAATCCATCGAGATACGTGAGATTTTTCCAGGTTCCTTTTTTTATTGGCGCGAAGCGGAAATCGACCTCGCCGATGGGGGTGTTGGGTTTGACCTGTATCGGTTGCGGTTCTCCGGTTTGTGGGTCGCTATAATAGAGGTATCGATTGGGAATCTGGCATCGGATCCGATACGTCCCCGGCGGGAGGTTGATGAATTGGTATTTTCCTCTGGTATCGCTCAACACCGTCATGGCAATTTCGTCCTGAAGATTTCGGATTTCAGATGGATTGTTTCCTGGTCTCCGTCTCTCCTCGGCTCCCAGTCTCGTTTTTCCGTTTTTCCCGTCCCTTTGTTCCAATCTCACCGCTTCGACAGGAATGGCGACATGTGGGGTGACGTCGTCGCGCATCAGAAGCGTTCCAGAGATCGAAATGACCTGTTTCAGAATGAGAGAAACGGTACGGCGCTTTCCAGGGTGCAATGAAATATCAGGCCGCTGATCGCTGGTCTGCTCCCATCTGGCGTGTAAGTCATATTGTTCCGCCACAGGAGAGACCACCAAACGATAACTGCCTTTGACGTCCGTTTTTGTTTGGGCAATCACCTTTCCCCGTTGTTGAAGGAGAACATCGGCACCCGCAATGGGGGTTTCAGTCTCAGTCGTCACCGTGCCCGAAACAACGGCAACCTGGTTCGCAGGGATTGCCCGCATGACAAACGCCCAGTTTTCCACGCCGTTGAACACCTTGACGAGGCAACGGTTGGCGCCGGCTTTAAGCCGGACGGATAACACGTCCTGATTGTAGTTGACGGCACGGAAAGCCGGATGATGATGCACCTTTTTTCCATTGATCGAGACCGAAACGCCATCATCGCTTCCCAGAAAAATGACGGCATCACGCGACGTTTCGCTTTGTAGCAGACAAAAGAGGTAAGCGGTGGCGTGGTCATGATTCCCAATGGCATGGAGCAGACTGACGATGTCCGTCTTTGACTGATAGCGTTTCCATGTCAGGCGTTTTCCGTCGGCTGTTGTGATGGCATCCCCTTCCTGTGGATTGACAAAAGCCTCACCACTGTCGGCGGCAAGAAAATCGGTGTCGAGGTCATCGGGGAAAAACGGACCGAGGCTGAGCCATTCTTTAATGTACTGACCGTTAATCAGAAATTTTGGTGCCGCGTTATCTGTTTGCATGGTGTCTTCCTCAAGCTTAAGTAATTATGAATGATGAATTCTCACTTTGGGTGAATGAAAGAACCCCGCGTTGCGTGCGACTTTCTTCCATTCAGAATTCATAATTATTAATTCATAATTACTTATACTTGGCATGTTTCAGAAACCTCTTGACACGCTGTGTCGTCGGAAGATTTGCTCAAGGGTTCCGGCTCTTCCAAAGTGTCAATTATTTTTCAGAGAAATTTGAAACATGCCCGTTCCAGCCGAAATTGTAGTTCCCTTTCTGATGCCAATAGTATAACACACAAACGTCACCAGAAGCAGGAAATTGATAACAATCGATTAAGCCGCAAGCCTTGATTAACGTCTTATCTATTGCACTTTTTGACCCAGGGAAATCTCCCTCTCCCTTCGTGGGAGAGGGCCGGGGTGAGGGGGAAAATGACCTCTCAGAATTTAATTAACAGTGTAGGTAGTAGGAGGGGGATATACAATGGGACAATCAGAAGGGAAACTGTGCAATCAGGTGGCTATTGTGACGGGAGCGGCTCAAGGGATGGGAGCGGCGATTGCCAGCCGTTTTGCAGCAGAAGGGGCCAGCGTCGTTGTCAGTGACATCAATGTGGAAAAAGCCATGCAGGTCGCCGAGAAGATTCACGGATTGGCGATACAGACAGATGTGACTCAGGAAGAACAGGTCGATTCTATGGTGAAGGAGACGATCGATCGCTACGGGACCGTTAGTATTCTGGTGAACAATGCCGGAATCCTTCGTCCAACCCGGATCGATTATGTGACGAAAGCGGAATGGGATGCTGTCCTTGATGTGAACTTAAACGGCACCTTTCTCTGCTCAAAAGCGGTACTTCCTATAATGAAGCGAAACAAATTTGGACGCATTATCAATATGTCTTCATCCGCCGGCAGGAGTGTCAGTACACTGGGCGGGGTTCACTATACCGCCGCCAAAGCAGGGGTTCTTGGCTTCACCAGGGCGATGGCGAAGGAGGTTGCCCCCTTTGGCATTACCGTAAATGCGGTCTGCCCAGGACTCATCAATACAGAGATGGTCCGGTCAGAGTGTACCCCTGAACGCTTGAGGGCTTATGAAGCCAGTTTTCCGATTCCCAGGATAGGAACGCCTGAAGAAGTGGCACAACTGATACTCTTTCTGGCGACTGATGCGTCATATATCACGGGTGCCTCGATCGATATAAATGGCGGAGATCTGATGATTTAGACGCAAGAGGGTGGGAGTTTAAGGAGCATGGGAGTGTCGGGAGTGGTAGGAGTGGTAGGAGCATGGGAGTGTTAGGGGAATTGTCCTCTCTCCTAACACTCAAGAGACCCCTAACACTCAACGAACATTAACTTTTCACACAGGCTCTTAGGGAATCTCTCCCAACTGACCGTCGCCGGCGACGGCTCCGCACTCCCTTCCGGTGCCAACGGCAATGGCAAGCCAACCTGTGACTGTCGACAGCAGGGAATCTTCCCATGCGATCATGACCGGACATACACCGACCCGGACGCCAACTGGGGATACGACTCGTATCGGGAGTGCTACTATTTCGGACACACCTTTTACCAGCACGTCGTCTCAACGGAAGGGCATGACCTGCCCCTGCATGTGGGAATTGGACCGGCATCGGAGACCGACGTTACGCGCTCTCTCAAGAGTTTAGACCGGCTACGCAAAGCCCTGCGGGAACAGGACCTACCGTGGCAGATTCGTCATGGGGTCTATTTAGCTTTCCATGATGGGATGGGAATCTACGAATATCTCGATTCAGGGGGAATCACCCCCATCATTGCCATAAACCCTCGCGCAACAGAAGCACCTGCCCCCTGCGGCACGGCGGAGCGTGTCAACGCCGAAGGGATTCCCATCTGCCCCGCTGGCTTGCTGATGAGACGCCACACCGTTAGTCACAAGCAACATCGCATCACTTATAATGGTCCGATCAAGCGACCCACCCACCGAAACGGGGAACATCTGTGGCTGGCTCATACCGACGAATGTCCCCACGGGGTGCTGTGCCAACCCGAGACCAAGATGGGACCCATCGTCGAGAGCGAGCGGAAGAGAGTGAGCGAGTATGTGAGTAGGCGTGTAGGCGAGTGTAAGAGGTTGGCATTGGGGGAGATTCGTCCCAACCAAACCCCCACTCGTCCACTCGTCCACAAGAGCCCCTTCGACCTAAAAGACCGGTTCATCCCCCTGTTCATCCGTTTCCAACACCCACTTTCACTCTCGGCCATCCCCCCGTCCGCACCCCGGCGGTTTTCAGCTTTTTTTAATGAATACCCTCATTCCACAGGACATCCACCCTAAATTTTGAGTAAGTATTCATCAGTTGCTTCATTCAGCCTCAAGATTCACGCACGCCCCGATTTTCCAATTGCTACGAGCTGTTTCGGTTCAAGCAGCCATTTGAGTTCGATGCGTTGCGCACTCAACGGTTTATCCGCTTCAAACGCCGCAACGCCGCCCTTCTTCACCGTGATACAAGCCGTGTAATTTCCAGAAAGAAAATACGAGATCGTTCGGCTGATATGGGGTTCATGCCCGACCAGGCCAACATACGCTTCATTTTCAAGCCGATTCAGAGACGAAAGCAGCTCCGACGGAATGCCATCGGGTTCGAGTGCTTCCAGTTCTTGTATCCCCCCTTTGACCCGGATGCCTTGAGCGACAATTTCGGCGGTTTCACGCGCACGCACGAGTGGGCTGGTGAAAAGGTAATCCAATGAAATCCTTAGATTTTTCAACCCCTTGACAATTTGCTTCATCTTCTTCATCCCCTCAGGGGTTAAAGGGCGTAGACCATCATCCCCATCCCATTGCGTCCGGTCCCCAGCGATTGCATGGCGAATTAAATAGATTTTCATGCTCCCCTCCTATGGTCATTCGTTCCCTTCTCTCGTTCTAATGCAGGAAGCCGACGGTAACGGATGCCCTGGTTTTGGAAAATCGTCTCCAGTTCTTGGAGCAGTTGTTCAGATACACCCAACACTCCCCCTGGCAACCAGATGACCGCACCCTTTGTCATCACTAAATATTTCCCTTCTGTGGCTTTCTTCTTAAATTGAATTAAAGGCATGAACGAATCTCCTTCCTTTTACGGTTGACAATTCATTATAATTGAATCACTTGCCCAAGTTGGCTAATTGCAGTTTTTCCGCCCTGATAGTGCATGTGCCTTTCACCAATAATCGGTTGCGTACTCACGACCTCTAGCGTGCCTGTCACGTTTTTAATGGCTTCGTCAGCCAATGTCCAATATCCATTAGGTTTCGCTTGACCGGAGATTTGGGTGCGGACTTGCGCTGTATTCCGATCTCGCGCCACAACGTTAATCAACGCATCGGCTTCACCCACATTGAGAAATCTAAAAAAGTCATAAGCTCCGGAATAGATTTCGGGGAAGAAAAGCCGCGTGCCAACAGAGCCCAGTTCAACGGCTGCTCCGGGAAAGCTAAGGACCTGCGAGCCGCTATGACAATGCCTTTCCCCTAAAACGCCATGGTCACTTGCGACTTCAAGAGAGACGTCTCCCTGTTTATCTGCCACGCCGTCTGCCGGGACAACCCAACACTGATGGGGGGTCAGTGCCTTAGAGCCGGTCCAAATCGTGTTACCGTTGACGTCTCTCGCTATCGCATTCAGATTCGACTGATGCGGACTGGCATTCACAACGATGACCCAGTCATACCAGCCCCCCATCGCAATCTGCGGAAAATAGATACGAGTCGGTGTCGGGGTTCTCCCCTCCGTGACCTGCCCAAGCTGCCCAATGGCACTTTGTCCCCCTTGATAATGCGAATGCCTTTCGCCAACGACGGGTTGGGTACTCACTGCCTCTAATGTTCCGGTAATGCGCTGCATCTGCGCATCGCTAATGTCCCAGAAACCTTTGGGCTTGACGCTTCCTGAGAATTGTTGCGTGACCTTCCCTGTACTTCGGTCCCGAGCGATTAAGCTAATGAGCGCGTCCGCTTCACCCACGTTGAAAAATCGAATCCAATCCCCGATGTATGAAGCAATCTCAGCAAAGAAAAGTTTGGTCCCGACGCTATCCAATTCTAAAGCGGCTCCAGGAAAATCCAACACTTGTGTACCCAGATGACAGTGCCTCTCTCCGAGAATTGGCTGGTTACTTGACACTTCGAGGGAGGCCTCCCCCTTTTTATCTGCCTGTCCCTCTGCGGGAACAACCCAGCACTGGAATGGTATGAGTGTCTTCGTTGCCGACCAGACGGCGTTTCCAGCCCCATCTCTGGCAATCGCGTTAACAGTTGCCTGTGCGGTTCCGACGTTTACAACTTCAACCCAATCCGCCCAGGCACCTCCAGCAATTTGTGCAAAATAGATTGTGTTTGGTGCTGGCATTGAAAATCCTCCCAATATAAGTCGGTGTTAGGTGTTAGTATCACGCATCACCTATCACCTGACTTGGTTCGATAAAGCCCTCGTTTTATGATGCAATGCTATCGTTTGTGTAATCCTCGCCTGTGCAAGTGATGAAAACATTAATCCTTAAATTAGACGATACATTTGCCGATGAAGTTGAGCATTTTCGGAAAACTGATGGTTATGCGAGCAAAAGCCCTTCAGGGACAGCGCACTTATGCGTGTTTCGTATCTTTGAGCAGGCGCTCCCGCAACCATTGGTTGACAAGTTGACTCCCTGAAACACCCTGTTGACGGGCAATCATGCGGAGGTGTTTCGCCACATCCGCATCGATGTCAAAAAAGTTGCGATTTTTCCTGAGAACCACAGAAAACTGAACTTCCTCAACATCTTCATCATCAAGGAAATTGTGCTCATCCCAAAATTGGGAAGCCTCCTCCAATGTCATGTCATCGGGAACTTGAGTGACGTTTTCGTTGGACATAATATCTTTTCTCCTTTGAAAAGTAGTTATTTAGACTTCCGAAGTCTCCAAGACTTCGGAAGTCTGTGTCGCTCAAACGTTAAATTTGTGAACTACTGAGAATATCAGTCAAATTACTGATTGACGCATAAACTTTTAATATATGGGGTAATTATGGTATAATACCAGCTAGAGTTTGAACTGATTGAATTGATATTCAAGATCCATAAGACACCCACGCCTTTTTATGCCATCATGAAAAGGCTGATTAAAAACTGAAAATAGGATAAAAAGATATGGAAACGACATCTTCATCTCAAACCGAAAAAATCCCAAAGCGAAAGGACTGGCTCTATAGCGACGCTTCCGCGTGCTGGAACTGCACAAGAAGGGCTCCAAACAAGCCGTCACTGATTTTGCGGGAATTTGGCATTTCCTATCATCCCCATCATATTCCCAAACTG
>CAZOAL010000034.1:0-86032 GCA_964577695.1 uncultured bacterium
GTTCTGTACCCTAAAATTCGTGTTGATGGTGAAAGCTGTATGCGGTGAAAATCGCCCCGAAACGGGATCTCGCTTCGCTAGAGACACGTACAGTTTGGAGGGGGGGAAAATTCCGTGAGGAATCTACCTATCCCTACTAACACACAACAATATAAGGAGGGCATAAAGGCGAATGAAGTTTAAGCGAATTGTTCAAGGAGTAGTTGTATTGATGCTTGTGCTGGTGTGGGGATACAGCGACACTTTCGCGCAAGGCCCCGCTCCGCCGACAAACGTCAAGGCGATGGACACGCCAAACGACGCCGGGACAAACATCACCGTGACATGGGACAAGTCGCCCGATGACGGCGCAGGTGCCAATAACGTCACGGGATATCATATGTTACGCAAGGGGACAGAAGGAGAGTTTGCGGTCATTACCCAATCGCCCCTCAAAGCTGGCATAACGCGCTATGTCGATGCGAGCGTGACGAGAGGAACTCCCTACGCGTACATCGTACAGGCGGTGACTGACGCCGGAGGAACGGCGAATTCAGGGGCAACTGTCCCTGTGAGACCCGTTGGTAGCTGGTTTCACACCGGCAAAAAATGGATCTTCCTCTCTGTCATCCTGTATTCGATTACAGTGGTCTACTGTATCTACCATGCGCGGAGCGGAAGGGACATTTTTATCCGCCGCATCCCCGGTCTGGAGGCCGTGGATGAGGCAATCGGCAGAGCAACGGAGATGGGACGTTCTATCCTGTACGTCATGGGATTGGGTGGTGTCAGCGATGTCGCAACCATCGCGAGTATGAACATCCTCAGTCAGGTGGCGCGGAGGACCGCTGATTATGAAACCCCGTTGCGTGTGCCATGCAACGATCCCATCGTCATGAGTGTGGTTCGGGAAATGGTGAAAGCCGCTTATCTGAACGAAGGACGTCCCGACGCCTACAACGAAGATAATATCTTTTTCTTAACGGAGAGCCAGTTTGCTTATGCGGCGTCGGTGGATGGGATGATGATTCGTGAAAAACCGGCTGCGATTTTCATGCAAGGCTCGTTCGCAGCCGAATCGCTCATTCTCGCCGAGACGGGCAATTCTGTTGGGGCAATCCAAATTGCAGGCACCGATTCCGATGCGCAACTGCCGTTCTTCATCACCGCGTGCGATTATACGTTAATCGGCGAAGAGCTTTACGCTGCAAGCGCCTATCTATCTCGCGAACCCATGCTGCTTGGGAGCCTGAAAGGACAGGATTACGGCAAAATGATGTTCTTCGCTGCCATTATCCTCGGCGTCATTTTAGAGCTCTTCGGCATCCACTGGGTGACCACTTTTTTTCAGCGGGTCAATTCGTGATGAGTCATGAGGAAATTCATCAATTCAGTGCTCATTTATGCAGGACATGAGGAAATGGGGAAATGAAGGGGCGTAATGCGTAAGAGATTCCATGCTTACGTTTTACGCATTACGCAATACGCATTATGTTTCACGTTTCACGCATTACACATCTGGAGGTGTTATGAGACGACAAGTTCCGTTAGCGCTCTGCTTTCTATTTGGCATTGTGATGATGCTCGTCGAGTTCAGCCCACACCCAGTGGCTCAAGGGCTGAGAGAGGAGGTTATCGACTGGGCACTGATTATCGGGCCTTTTGCGCTCGTATTAGCCGTTGCGACGCTGGTACATACGCACTGGATTCGCATCCGGCGTCGCGCCGAATATTGGCAGTACAGTTACATCGTTTTCGTTGGGCTCATCGTGATGGCCGCAATCGGTATCCCCTTCGGTCCGCGAAATTCGGCATTTGTGTGGATGTTCAATCATGTCCAGGTGCCGATGGACGCAACGATGTTTTCGCTCCTGGCGTTTTTCATCGCGTCAGCGGCGTATCGCGCTTTTCGCGCACGCACCGTTGAGGCGACACTGTTGCTCGTTGCCGCGCTGATTGTGATGATCGGAAACGCCCCCATTGGTGACCTCATCTGGAATAAACTGATGCCGTTTGGAGATGACCTGCCTTCCACGGCGAGGCAATGGATTATGGATAACCCGAACCTCTCGTCTCGGCGGGGAATTATTCTCGGTATCAGCCTCGGCGTTATTTCTCAATCCATCCGCATTGTCTTAGGCGTTGAGCGTTCCTATCTTGGAGGAGGAGATTAGTATAGACTTCCGAAGTCTTTGAGACTTCGGAAGTCTGGGAGAATAAATAATGTTTGAAAAATTGATGAACATCGATCGACGAATCATCTTTGTCCTGGTTGCCCTGTCCGTAATTATCCCGACGCTGCTGAAAGTCAGTTTTCCAATTACGGTCTCTGAACCCACACGTAACATTTACAACTTCATCGACGCTCTGCCGCCTCGTTCAGTGGTCCTCATCGCTTTCGACTATGGTCCCTCGTCGCTGGCTGAACTTGAACCGATGGCAGTTGCTGTCCTGCGCCACTGTTTTAAGAAAAAGATTCGGGTCATCGGAATGACCCTTTTTAACGTGGGTACAACCCTGGGGGATGAAACCATGAGGGAAGTCGCGGGGGAAATGGGGGCGGTGTATGGCGAGGATTATGTCTTTTTAGGCTTCCGCCCGGGCGGTGTGCAAGTCCTTCTCGGGATGGGCAATGCGATCAGTGGCATTTACGAAACGGATTATACCAGAAAACCGCTTTCGGAAATCCCGATGATGGCAGACATTCGGAATTATGAGCAGATTAATCTGGTGCTCGATCTTGCGTCAAGTTCAACGCCAGAAGCGTGGATTACCTACACAAACACCAGATACAATCAGCAGATTGCTGTGGGAGTGACCGGTGTGATTGTGTCGCAAATGTATCCATACCTGCAAACGAAGCAGTTGATCGGTTTGATGCCCGGACTCCTGGGCGCGGCTGAATATGAAAAACTGATCAACGTCTCGGCGAAAGGCACCGCGGGAATGAGCGTTCAATCCTTTGTCCATCTTCTGGTCATGGGCTTAGTCATTGTGGGCAATGTTGCGTTCTTTATGCTGCGACGCGAACAACAGTAGAACAACCGGAATAATTGACAATTGACGATTGACAATTGACAATTGACACTGGAGGTTTATATACATGGAATTGATAGGGATTTGGGTTGCGGCGTTTTTAACGCTTTGCATCTACAGTTTTCTTTACCGTGACAATCCATTTTATCGCTTTGCCGAACATCTATTTCTGGGTGTATCGGTTGGTTACGGTATCGTGCTTTCGATTTATGACGGTCTGATTCCGTTCGCATGGAATCCGTTTTGGCAAGCCATCACGCAACGACAGCCGGTCGGCTTAGTCAAGCTCATCCCGATTGGCATCGGGCTCTTGTTCTTTTCTCGGCTCATCCCCACATACGCCTGGCTCATTCGCTACCCGATCGCTATCCTCATCGGCATTGGATCCGGTTTGGCGATTCCGAACGTGATGCAGGCTAACATCTTTGAACAGTTGCGTGGAACGCTGACTCCCTTCGCGCAGATACACGCAGGTGCGTTGAGCACCTTTCAAATCTTCGGCGCAATTCTGATGCTCATCGGTGTCATTTCGACCCTGACCTACTTCTTTTTCTCTGTCGAACATCGTGGCGCTGTCGGGGGGATTTCAAAAATCGGGATTGCCTTCCTGATGGTGGGGTTTGGTTCGGCATTCGGTAACACTGTGATGGGGCGTGTGTCGCTCTTGATTCACCGCATTGATTTCCTGTTGCACGATTGGCTACATCTGATCTAAGGTGAACGATGATATATTACGCCGATACGAGTTCGCTCGTCAAACGTTTTACGCAATACGCAACACGCAATAAAGGAAAGTATAGGAAATCATGCCCATGCTAAAAAAGAAACACTTTCGTTATCGAGACATTGACGCGCTCCGAGCGGAGATCGCAGAACTGGGGTTGAGCATTCGGCTTGAAGAGAAGATTGAAAAACTCCTGGAGCCGGTTCAGGTTGGACACAAAATCGCCGGCAACCGGTTCGGCATCCACCCGATGGAAGGATGCGACGGCACCCTCGATGGCAAGCCGAGCGAACTCACCATTCGCCGATGGGAACGCTTTGGGCGCGGCGGCGCGAAACTCATCTGGGGTGAGGCGACAGCCATCCTTGATGGAGCGAAGGCGAACAGCCGTCAACTGGTGATTAACGATGACACCGCGAGCGCAATCGAGGCGATGCTCAATGTAACACGCAATGCCCATCGAGAAGTTTTCGGGACGAACGAGGAAGTCATCGTTGGGATGCAGTTGACCCACTCCGGGCGATATAGCTACCAGAGGCCGTTGATCGCGTTTCGCCACCCTGTGGTTGACAAAACCACGCTGATCGATAAGAAAAACAGGATTCCTATCCCGGACGATTATCCCGTTCTGACCGACGATTATCTGGAGCGTTTGGAAGATGTTTATGTCGATTCGGCGAAGTTCGCGTGGAAAATGGGGTTTGATTTTGTAGACCTCAAGCAGTGTCACACGTATCTGCTTTCGGAACTCTTAGCGGCTAAGACTCGTGAGGGGAAATACGGTGGGAGTTTTGAGAATCGCACGCGGTTTATTCGCAACATCATCGGCAAGATTCAGGCGGAGATCGGGAATGCGCTTATCCTTGCCACGCGCCTAAATGTCTACGACGGTGTAGCTTACATGGAAGACCTGCAAACAACCGTCGGCATCCCACGCGATTGCCCGATACCTTACCCTTACGGTTTTGGGGTTGACGAAAACAATCCGCCCCAGGAGGACATGACGGAGCCGATTCAGTTGGTTGGCATGCTCAAAGGTCTCGGCGTTAAGCTGGTCAATGTCTCAATGGGAAGTCCATATTTTAACCCACACATTGGTCGTCCGTTTGAACGCCCACCCATCGACGGTTACGAAACGCCTGAACATCCGCTGATTGGCGTGGACCGGCACATTCGGCTGACAGGGGTTATCCAGCAGGCTTACCCCGACCTGCCGGTTGTAGGGACAGGCTACAGTTGGTTGCAGAGCTACCTCGTCAATGCAGGCGAAGCGAATATCCGGGATGGACGTGTGAGCATTGTCGCTGTGGGACGTGGGGCGTTGGCATATCCAGACTATGCGAAGGATACGATCGAGCAGGGAGGTATGATTAAGCAGAAGGTCTGCGTCGCTGTCAGTTACTGCACGGCGTTGATGCGTGCGAAGGCGAACCCGCAAGGGCAATTCGCCGCCGGTTGCGTCCCCCGCGACAAGATTTATGCCCAGATTTACAAGGAAGCAGAAAAGACGCTGGTGAAACGTAAGGCGTGATTAAAGATCCAGGATACAAGATGCAAGATGCAAAACAGCAATTGACTGCATTCAGCGAGATTATAGGAGGAAAAGAACATGGCACGAGAAATACCCATGGAAAAAATCGATGAATACCGATGGCGCATTCCGAAAAGCTACATGCCGGGGATGCGCGTCGATGGCATTATTTATGCCAATGAGAAGTTACTCGAACAAGCGAAGAGCGACGAGGCATTACAACAGGTCGCCAACGTGGCGCATCTGCCCGGAATTATCAAATATTCCCTGGCTATGCCCGACCTGCACTGGGGGTACGGCTTTGTGATTGGCGGCGTTGCCGCGACCGACCCGAATGCGGAGGGCGTTGTGTCCCCCGGCGGGATCGGGTATGACATCAACTGCTTGGCTGCTGACACAGGGATACTTCACCTACACGGCTACACCATGCGGATTGAGGAGATGGAATCGAATTGGGAAACCGCCGCACTCCGTTGCCAGGATTTCCAAAGTAATTGTGAAACCCAAACCCCAGTGACGCACTACTTGAAGCTCCGTCCGACCCACCCTATGTATTATTTGAAAACCGAAGGCGGCGATACCATCAAAGCGACAGCCGATCACCCTTTCTGGACACCTGACGGGATGACCGAATTGCGGGAGTTGAAGATTGGCGATCCGGTTGCGTTGTCTCCATTTCAAGGCGTCCCTTATGAAGAACCATCGGACGAGGTTATTGTTGATCAGGCACAGATTGAAAGCCTTCTTGATCTCCTCGGCGATAGTCAATCCGGCAATCGACGGGGGCAAGTCATTAAGCATCTCAAGGAGCGAAATCTGTTGCCGCTACGATATAATTCACCAGCCACCCCGTACTTGCTAAAAGTCTTAGGGTATGTGATGGGAGACGGCAATATCTATTACATCAAAGGGAATGGAAAAGGTCGAACGTACTTTTACGGGAAAGCAGCAGATCTCAATCACATTCGAGAAGATATTTCGTGTATTGGATTTACGCCTTCAAAATTACATCGCCGCGATCGGGCGTATCAGATTACGACAGCTTACGATACCTATCAATTCTCACGCGAAGAGATTCACTTCGGCGTGAGTAGCACCGGGTTTGCAACGCTATTGATTGCCCTCGGCACTCCCCATGGCAGGAAAGCTTCTCAGGATTATTGTGTCCCACCATGGATTAAGCGAGCCCCATTATGGCAAAAACGACTTTTTCTGGCTGCGTTATTTGGGGCTGAATTGGCATCACCAAGCACAGTGACAGGACACCCATACACGATCGCTGCTCCTAAGATGTCGATGAACAAGAGGGCGGGTTATGTGGAAAACGGTATCGCTTTCCTGCAAGAGATCGGCGATCTTTTGGTAGATTTCGGTGTGCAGATTCAGAAGATTGGACAGCGAAAAGAACAAACGAATGCTGACGGATCAGATTCCTATCGATTGCAATTGGTCATCTCAGGAACAAATGAGAACCTGATCAAGCTGTGGGGGCGAATTGGATTTGAATACAACACCGAACGAAAGGCACTTGCCAACATTGCCCTCCAGTATCTCAAGCTCAAACAACGGGTGATCGAAGAGCGGGAAAATGCCGCGAAGATCGCTGTTGCAATGCACGCGGAGGGGATGTCAATCGCTGAAATTACCGATGAGATTGGTTCGGAATATGTTAAGAGGCATTTTATTAGACAGGCGGTTAGTGAAGGGATCCAGACAAAACCGCGAGTCAGCCGGGCTTTCCCGACTTTCGAGGCATATATCGAAGAAGCGACGAAGGGATTAGGCAAAAGCGGTATAGTCTGGGACCATATTGAATTGATGACTCCACTGGAGTTCGATGATGACGTTTACGACTTCACAGTTGCCCATCCAGACCACAATTTCGTTGCGAATGGCTTTGTTGTCTCTAACTGCGGCGTGCGTTTGATGCGCACCAATTTAACCGTCGAGCAGTTAGAAGGCAAAACCAAATCCCTTGTCGCCCGGCTTTTTGACAACATTCCGTGTGGCGTTGGCTCCAGTGGAAAGATTCGCCTCACGCCTGAAGAGGAGAAAAGGATGCTTGAGCAAGGTTCAAGCTGGGCAATTGAGCACGAGTACGGCCTCCCGGAAGACCTCCAGTTTACAGAGGCACACGGTTTCCTCGAACTCGCTAACGCCGAGGCCGCCAGCAAACGGGCACTGGAGCGTGGGAAAAATCAGCTCGGCACGCTCGGTTCTGGGAACCATTTCTTGGAAGTTCAGGTCGTCGATCGAATCCTCTACCGTGAAGCCGCTGAAGTGATGGGGCTCACCGAAGGACAGATTTGCGTGATGATCCACACCGGTTCGCGTGGCTTTGGGTATCAGGTGTGCGATGAGCACGTCAAGACATGGGTGAAGGTCGCCCAAAAGTATGGAATCGACCTGCCAGACCGTCAGCTCGCCGCCGCGCCGATCCGTTCGCCAGAAGGGCAGGATTATCTCGCGGCGATGGCGTGCGGGGCAAACTACGCCTGGAATAACCGCCAATGTATCATGCACTGGGTGCGTCAGGTGTTCATGGATTTCTTCGACACCAGCCAAAATGAACTTGGCTTGGAGTTAATCTACGATGTCGCGCACAACATCGGTAAATTTGAGAAACACCTTGTCGATGGGGTTGAACGCGAGCTATTCATCCATCGCAAGGGCGCGACGCGAGCATTTCCGGCGGGGCACCCTGAAATCCCTGACAAGTATCAGACGATTGGGCAACCCGTCCTGATTCCCGGCGATATGGGAACCGCCTCTTATGTCCTCGTCGGTAGCCCATCGGCGATGGAGCAAACGTGGGGCACAACGTGCCATGGTGCAGGGAGAAGGCTCTCGCGCACGAAAGCCGTTGAGTTGACGAGGGGACGTGACATTGACCAGGAGCTTGAAAAGCAAGGGATCTTTGTCAAATCTGAAGGAAGGCGAACCCTCCATGAGGAAGTTTCCGAAGCGTACAAAGACGTCGATGAGGTCGTGAAGGTTGTTGATGCGGCGGGGCTCTCACGACGTGTGGCGCGTTTGCGTCCGATCGGCGTGATAAAGGGCTAGTACAGCGCGGCGTAAGTTTTTGACCTCCCCTCGGTCCCCCCCTATGGTCCCCCCGCGGACGGGGGGACGGGAGTGGACGGGAGGAATAAGATTCCCCTCCCTGCCCGCGGGGGGAGGGAGCAATCGGGATGGGCTCGGGACGCGCATCAAAGTGGTGGCTGGCGGACAGTCGCAAATCCGCGAAGTCAAAAGCGGCGGAAGCTATCCCTCTCACAGCGATATGCGGCTGCACTTGGGGCTTGGTCAGGCTGCCATGGCAGACCTTGTGGAAATTCGCTGGCCCAGTGGGCTCGTGGAGCGATTTGAAGGGATTAAAGCCGATCGGTTTCTGAGGGCAAAAGAGGGGGAAGGCCTGATTTTGATTGAAGATTGAAAATTGGGGCATCTTTATAAACCTGATTAGAGATAAAACGTCTAATGGATCAATTCAAAATGCACACTTGGCGCAAATGTGGCTTGCGTGTTCCACCCTTAACGAACCGTTTAAAGGCACATTCAATGAGGGTGTGCCAAAATCTGTGTATGGTTCGAAATCAAAAGGAGGCTAAAAAAGATATGAAAAACAGAGCAGTGACATTAACGCTCGTATGCCTTAGTTTAATCGGCCTGATATTGACAGGACAAAGTCATGCCGCGCTAACTCCCCAAGACTCTGTTGCTGTCTGGATCCTTGATGAGGGAGCGGGCAATGCCGCTAAAGACCTCAGTGGAAACGGCAATGATGCCCAACTCAATGGCTCCACATGGGTTGATGGAAAATTTGGTAAGGGATTGGAACTTGGCCAGGATACCTCCATCATGTCGAGCAGTGCCAAGGGGGTGAGCCCAACCTTCCTCTCAGAGTGCTTATGGGTTAACTTTTCAGACTTTTCGACGGAGAATCAATTCGGGTATATCAATGGTTCAGGGACAGCTTCAGCAAGATACTTTTACTTTTCCACCTGGTGTGCGGCAGGACCGCCGCATGATTGTATTCATCTCGGAACGACAGACCCCGCTGGTGCCTGGGGTAGAGGCATTGCAACCGCCAAAATGTTTGACCCAGGAAAATGGTATTTTGTTTGTGGTGTCATCAACAATCAAGACGGCGTAACCAGAGCTTATGTGGATGGCGAATTGAAACATGAACAGAATTTCCCAACAGGCGATACCCCTGGAACGCCAACACAGATTTGGATTGGCGGCACGCCGGAGAATTACCAATGGATCAACGGCAGTGTTGACGAGATTGGCTTCTTCAATGTCGCCCTAACCCCAGATGATATCAAGATGGTTATGGAGCAAGGACTGGGAAAGGTTTTTGGCTCTGCAACGGCCGTTGAGCCTTCTGGCAAACTTGCGACCACCTGGGGCAGCATCAAGGGGCAATAGGTGCTCGGAAGTTACAAATTGAACTTCGTAAAGATAAGGAGATTTATAGAATGAAGAACATCATGATAATAACCCTAGCAAGTATCAGTTTAATCATTCTGATGATGGTAGAACAAGGGGCCGCGGTGGCTCCCGAAAACACTGTCGCCATCTGGCTCCTTGAAGAAGGGGCCGGTGACAAGGTTAAAGATACCAGTGAAAACAAAAACGACGCAGAGATCACTGGCAACGCGAAATGGGTCAATGGAAAATTCGGTAAAGGTCTACAGCTTACCCAGGGCGTCAAGGTCGGAACTGCTACGGCCAAAGGTGTGAGCAAAACCTTCCTTTCAGAGTCCTTATGGGTCAACTTTGAAGACTTCACGACTGAAAATCAATTTGGGTATATCAACGCTTCGGGGGCAGCTTCGACCCGATATTTTTACTTCTCCAGTTGGTGTGCCGCGGGACCGCCCCATAATTGTATCCACCTTGGCACACTGGATGGAGGTGGGGCCTGGGGGAGAGGCATCGTCACAAACGCTATATTTGATAAGAACAAATGGTATTTTGTTGCTGGGGTCATCAATAATAAGGATGGGACCATCCGGGCGTATGTCGATGGAAAGTTAGTGCATGACCAGGCCTTCGCGAAAGGCGATACCCCCGGAACGCCAACTCAAATCTGGCTCGGCGGAACGCCAGAAAACTACCAATGGGTCAAAGGCATCGTCGATGAAGTTGCCTTCTTCAACGTCGCCCTGACAGAAGATGACATCACGAGCCTTATGAAGAATGGACTGGCGCAAGCCTTCTCCGTTGAACCCCAAGGCAAACTCGCCACCACCTGGGGCGGCATCAAGAGCAAATAGTCAAAAGGTCGTGCGCGGTCCATTGGGGACAGTCTGAAATTTTAGTTGTGAATGCAGAGAAAGGCTGGAAGATTGGAAGGGGAGTGGACAAGCTCCTTCAGTTTTCCAGCCTTATTTTTTAACTAAAAGGGGGATAGTAAAACTTTATGGGATGGTTCACTGGAGCATATCCGGCTACAGCGCTAATCACGACACTCCTGCTGTTGCGTATTGCTTCAGTCTCTGCATCAGATCCAGCCCTGGACCTTGGTGATTACCTATTTGCGCTCCAGAGTTACGATGAGGCGATCACCGAGTACAAGCGTTTTATCTTTTTCCACCCCGATGACCCACGGGCGAGTGACGCTTTCTACAAGATCGGGCTGGCCAACCAGTCTGAGCAGCGTTGGACGGAAGCAATCGACGCCCTGGAAACTGCGATCCAACAGACGGGGAATGCTGAATTGAAAGCTGAAAGAAGAATCGATCTCGCCGTGACGATGATTGCAAGTGGTCAATACGACCTTGCGCTGCTTGAGTTGATTAAATTTTCGGCGCGGGGGCCGTCCAATCGGCTCCGTCAACGCGCCCTCTTCCTTCAAGGGGTTGCCTACCTTTACCGGTTCAATTGGGAGAGCGCTCGCCAGGCATTCAAGACCTATTTTGATGCCAACCCGGAATTACAGCACAAAGCGAAGACAATCGATGCGCTCTTCGAGGGTGCCATCCATCGTCCTCAAAAATCGGTGACGGTTGCCAAGGTTCTTTCGACCATTCTGCCGGGGGCCGGGCAGGCGTATGTTGGAGAGTGGAAGAACGGGCTGAATGCGCTTGCCCTTAATGGATTGCTCGGTTTTGCGTCAGTCAATGCGGCACTTGATAAACGTTATCAAGATGCCACGTTCCTGACGTTTTTCCTCTTTCAGAGATACTATTTGGGTAATCGATACCGAGCAGGCGAAGCCGCAAAACAATTTAATGAACGATCAGAGCACCAACATGCCGCCAAAATTCTGCAAGCCTTGGGGGCAGATCCTTGAAAAGGTGTTGAACCCTTCGGCTTAGAAAATAAATGCCACTTTCCGTTGAGTCGGGGGTGTACCCCGGTGATGTTTGACTCGGATTTAACCTCAGTCAAACGTTCAAGAGATTGTTAGGTACTGATAAGGAGTTTTACATTATGTCATCACAATTAGCAGCACAACTTTACACAGTGCGCGATTTCACAAAAACGCCCGCTGATATCGCCCAAACGATGAAGAAAGTCAAGGGGCTCGGCTACGACGCGGTACAGTGTTCTGCGCTTGGACCGATTGACCCGCACGAGTTAAAGAACATCGTCGATGGCGAGGGCTTAACCATCTGCGCAACGCATACGAGTTATGAGCGGATGCGCGATGACCCACAGGCGGTCATCGACGAACACCAACTCTGGAATTGCAAGCATGCGGCGATCGGCGGCTTACCCGGCGCATACCGCAACGCCGAAGGCTTCGTGCGGTTCGCGAAAGAGGCTTCCCAAGTCGCCAGGCGGCTTGCTGAAGGGGGGCTGATCTTTTCCTATCATAATCACAGCTTCGAGTTGGAAAAATTCAATGGTCGCACGGGATTGGACATTTTGTATGAGGAAAGCGACCCCACATACTTTAACAGCGAGATCGATACCTATTGGATTCAGCATGGGGGCGGCGATCCGGCGGCGTGGGTGCGAAAACTGACGGGACGCGCACACATCGTCCACTTGAAGGACATGACGATGCGAGGCAGCACGCAGTTAATGGCTGAAGTTGGAGAAGGGAATTTGAATTGGCCCGCCATTCTCGACGCTTGCAAAACGGCTGGCGTGGAATGGTATATCGTCGAGCAGGATACGTGCCAACGCAATCCGTTTGAGAGCTTGGGGATGAGTTTAAGAAACCTTAAAGCGATGGGAATCCAATGACACAAGGGCTGGTTGGCTGACAAAAGTGGCTTGAGCAGAAACAGGGCGTGCAGGCGAGTTGGCGAGTTGGTGGGTAGGCGAGTAGGCGTGTAGGCGTGTGTGTGAGTAGGCGGGTAGGCGAGTAAAGATTCTTACACACTCACTCGCTCACTCGCTCACTCGTCCCCTCGCCCACTCGCTGGCACCGGCGGACGAGCTCCACCTGAGTTTTGTCAGTCAATCAGGTGCCTCTTCTCTCCCACGGTGGGGAGAGGGAGAAGAGGGGCGCTGCTCTTGACGCCCTGCGTGGCTTCAGTTAATCCGTATCGGGGGCTGTTTCAGGTAGTATGCCACCATCACGCCGACGACTGGCATTATTTTTGCCCGTAAACAAATGACGTTTCTTATTGTCCTCCGAGCTGAACCGAGTTATAATATAAGGGGGTGAATCACTATGGCAGTCATCACAGTTTCAAGAGAATACGGAAGTCGCGGCGAACAAATCGCCCAACAGGTTGCCAAAGAATTAGGCTATAGCTACTTCGATAAAGAGATTCTTACGGAGGTGGCTCGCGAAATCAACGCGACGGAAGAGCAGATCCGTCCGTATGATGAGAGGGATGAGCACGGTTTTCGCAGTTTCTTGAGAAAACTATTTGTGCCCGACTTCTCACGGTTAGTCGAGTTACCGTATTATTATCCACCCGGCTTACCCCTGGAACAGGCACTCTATCTTGATGAGAGTCAGCCGATTCCGGATGCGGGGGAAGTGCTCGCGTTTTTCCGCCATGTCGTTGAAAGGCTGTGGAAACGGGGGAATGTTATCATCGTTGGACGGGGCAGTCAAAAAATTCTTGCTGCTAAACCGGATACCCTTCACGTTCGTTTTATTGGGTCCATTGGTGAACGAAGCAAGCACGTCATGGAGAGCGAAGGCATCCCCTTTTTAGAAGCCTTGGAAAAGGTTGAAATGATTGACAAGCAACGCACTCATTATCTCAAACATCACTACGATGCGGATGGAGCGGATGTAAGACTCTATCATTTGGTGCTCAATACCAGTTTAATGAACACAGAGCCGGCCATACGAACGATCATCGCAGCCGTCCACCATTTGGAAAAGACAGAGTAACTAAAGGTCTGAATCAAGATGCAGCATGAGAGGAAAAGGAAGGGAAGCCTATTGCCTCCTTTCTTCCCTTCCTTTCCTTCCAAGGCCAATGCTTGATTATCATTCAGAAAGGGTATTATATCCCATACGCAAGGAAGCCTAAGTAGTTCATTTCACAAGTCCGTATAGGGGCAGACTTCCGAAGTTTCCAAAACTTCGGAAGTCTTGATACCCGAGTCGAAGTTAAGAAATCGACCACTAAGTGAAAAACTGGTATATGGACGATTTTATCTCTTGGAAAAGCCTAAATTAAGCTAACGGATGAGGTGAGCAAGTCATGAAGGATGAACGTGAATTTACAGATAGCCAGGTTGATGGCAAATCAACAGACGATGAAATTGAGATTGAAGAGGACGATCTGTTTTTGTCGGTGCTACCCACTGACGAATTGGTCGAAGATGACGATGAAATAGAAGATAAAAACGTTGACGATTTGATTTCGTCTTTTAGACAACGGGGCGATGTGGTTGAAAGCACAAGAGATGAAGCCTTTTCTTATATTCAGGAAATTGCCCGTACCCCCTTGCTCACGCCTCAAGAGGAAGTGGAACTCTTTCAAAAGTTTGAAGCAGAAAGACAAAGCGTTGCGGAATTATTAGATCGGCTTCCATCTGTGATTTTAGAAAAAGTGCGGGCCAAAACGAGACGTCGGCGCGGCGCGAAACAGAGGTCTACCGATACAATGTGGTGGAGCCCCATGAATATTGCTACGATTTTGGAGCAGATTCAAAAAGAAATCAAGGTCGCGGTTCCGGCGAAGCCGAGAATCCCGAGCACAGATTTGGACTTGCCGAGGATTCCGCAAGTTGCTTTGAATCCCGACTTCCTCGGGGGCGAAACTTACCAACGTACTGAAACTGTGGAAGAAAGTACCGCCTCTGACACTCGCGATGAAGGGTATAAACACCTCACAAAACTCTGGGCGGCGTTGCAAGCGGCTGTCCAACAGATGCAAAACGCGAAATTGAAGATCGTTGAGGCGAACCTCCTTCTCGTGGTTAGTATTGCAAAACAACACTATTTCCCCAAATTGTCGCTTTCATTCCTTGATCTCATGCAAGAGGGGAGCATCGGTCTGATGAAAGCGGTGGAAAAATTCGATCTCAAAAAAGGCTATCGTTTCAGCACGTATGCGACATGGTGGATTCGGCAAGCAATCAACAGATCCATAGATCAGCAAAACCAAACGGTTCGGGTCCCCTGCTATATTAAGGAAATACAGCGAGCGATCAAGCGGGTACAAGCCAAACTCACCGAAGATTTTGAACGCGAACCCAACATCAAAGAGATTGCTGAAGCAATCGATATGCCTGAAAGTCGCGTCGTCGAAGTCCTCCAAAGTACAAAAGGCACGATTTTTCTGAATTCACCTTTGGGTGAATCATCTGATACAACGATTTCTGATTTGCTGGCTGACCCATCACAAGCGTCGCCTGAAGAAGAGTTAATTGCTCGTTCCGAAGAAGATTTGCTCGAAAAGGTTCTGAACACCTTGACACCCCGTGAGGCCCTCGTGATTAAGCTCCGTTACGGCTTAACCGACGACACAGAGTATACCCTTGCTGAAATTGGACGGCAATTGGGCATCAGCCGCGAAAGGGTCCGCCAGATTGAGGATGAAGCCCTGCGCAAGTTGCGACATCCGGCACGCGCGCAATATCTCAGGGAATTGCTTTAATACCGATTGAGGGCATGTTTCAAACGTAAGTTGACACGTCGTGACTAGATTCAGGATTCAGGATTCACTTGCCTCCGCCGGATGGAGCGTGTCGAAATCTTGCATCTTGCATCCGAACTGTCAACTCATTTTGGAGGGAATTTGAAACATGCCGGAAAAAAGGCATATTTCAGAAGCTGGGAAGGGTGAGAGCAGGAAACCTGCACGATTGGAAGGATGGGGGGCAGGAGCTCGTCTCCATACGGATCAGGTTAAGCGATCCAACCGCCCCGATCTCAAGATCGGGGCTAATAGCTAAAGTCCACTACAAGTGGACTAAACACAGGTTTTAGTCGTCTTCAGACGACTTCAACTTTGAGCCTGAACTTTAGTTCAAGGCTCTTGAGACGCTTAACTTAATCCGTAAAGGGGTGACATTCCTTCCCCTCCATTCTTCCATCCTTCCGTCCTTCCATGCAAAGTGTAAACACGTTTCCCCCAGAATTTGAAACATGCCAAAGATTTCAGATTTTATCAAAGGTGTATCATGACCGAAAATCGACTTCCCAATCCCAAAGTGCTTTGTAACCTGCGCGAGTTCTTTGCGTCGGGTTACTTTGAGATGCCTGATGCCTCACCGTTGAGACGTTGGTCTCGCGCTGTCCGGCGGCGTTTTGAACAGCGCACCTTAGCCCCCTACAATGGTGAGCGGCTCTATCCCTGCGGTCCGGTGCATATCGGGGGAGAGAATCGCATTGTTGCACCGACCTATTCATTCACCTGGTCCTATAACGAATCCGCGCTGCTCTCACGGTTTGGTGAGGCCACAGAGGCAGAGCGAGAGACACTGTTGGCATTGCAAACAGACATGCGCGATCTGGGTGCGAAACTCAACGTCATCAAAACTGCCCACACCGTCGGTGGGCGCGGTTACACACACAGCATCCCCAACTATGGACGGGTTATACGTGAAGGGCTCTCAGAACATGCCCGCCGTATCGCCAAAAACCTTGATGCGGCCTACCAACGCGAAGAGGGCGATCAGATCGACCTCTATCTCGGCTTTCAGGATGTCCTGGCGGGGGTTGAATGCTGGCATCGGCGCGTCCTGGAGTTTCTGAGCCAGATTCACACCGATACCCCCACCTCAGAAGCGCGGCGAAAGCGTCTTGTCGCCGCTTACGAGCGGGTGCCTTTCCAACCGGCGCGAGATTTTTTTGAAGCGCTACTCGCCTACAACTTCGTCTACTATCTCGACGATTGTGATAACCTTGGTCGTGTGGACCTGGAGCTTTTCCCATACTACGAACGCGACCTGAAAGCCGGGCGTATCACCCACGATGAAGCCGTAGCGCTCATTCGTTGTCTCTGGGAGAACTGCGATGCCAACAGCGGATGGAGCACGGGAATCGGTGGAACCACCCCAACCGGCGAACCGGCTTACAATGATTTGACGGTCGTTTGTTTGGAAGCCGCCCAAAACATCCGTCGTCCCAACCTGCAATTGCATATTCGCCGTGACATGCCTCAAGCAGTCTGGGATGCGGCGATGGATACCATCGCAACTGGATGTGGCCTTCCCGCGCTCTACAATGAGGAGGAATACCTGCGCTCACTGCGAAAGGCCAATCTAGGGTTATATGAGGAGGACCTCGGATGGCACAACGGCGGCGGGTGTACAGAAACGATGATCCATGGGCGTTCTAACGTGGGCTCGCTGGATGCCGGCATCAATCTGCCACTTATCCTTGTTCAGACGCTTCATGAGCATCTGGTGACTGCTGCAAATTTCGACGCCCTTGTTGAAGCGTACAAGGCAGATGTCTCGGCGATCGTCCGCGAGATTGTCGATGATGTGAACGCGGACCAGGAGATGAAAGCGAGGCTCCGTCCACAGCCGATGCGTAGCCTGTTGATTGACGATTGCATTGAGATTGGGCGAGAGTTCAATAACGGCGGTGCCCGATATAACTGGAGCGTCATCAATGTGGCAGGATTCGCGAATGTTGTTGACTCCCTCGCGGCTGTGAGAGAAGTGGTATTTGAGAAAAAAGAGAGGACTGGCGCGGAATTTCTGGAAATTTTGGGGCGTAATTACGAGGGTGAGGAAGCCTTCCGGCGTCGCCTTTCGCGGTGTCCTCGATTCGGCAACGATAATCCATCTAGCGACGACATCGCCACGGATATCGCCGAGTTCGTTTTTCGAGAGTTTCTCTCTTATACTCCCTGGCGTGGTGGCAAGTTTCTCGCCTCATGCCTCATGTTTGTCACTTATGCCGATGCAGGGACACGAGTGGCTGCGATGCCCGATGGGCGTTTGGCCGGAGAACCCCTCGCCGATTCAGCGGGCCCCTATCAAGGCAGAGATCGAAATGGCCCGACGGCGATGCTCAAAAGCGTTGCGTCGATTCCCCACTATCTGGCACCGGGGACGCTCGTGGTCAATACACGGTTTACGAAGGATTTCTTCAGGACGGATGACGGACGTGCGAAATTGCAGCATCTGGTGCGGACGTATTTTGACCTGGGCGGGATGCAACTTCAGATGAATGTCGTAGACCAGGCGGTGCTGCGCGATGCCATCGCTCATCCGGAGCGATATGAAGACCTGATTGTCCGGATTGGTGGGTACTCCGAGTATTTCAATCGCCTATCGCCAGCCTTGAAACAGACAGTGCTGGAACGCACGGAACATGGACGGTGAGACGTGAATCAGACTGTCATTGACCTGATTGGAAATGTTAAAATTAACTCAAGTTGCTACCTATTGCAAGTTGAATCTTTGACCGATTTCTCACTCGATTTGAGGAAGCAAAGATACCCAAAACACTGCTATAAATTGCTTTATTCCTGTTCGTCTTGAGCCGGAGGCAAGCGCCGCTCAAAACGCAACATTCTGTTCTCCAGGCGCAGTTCCGCCTTCTCGCGCTCGTGCCGTTCATTCTCTTGCACATGCCTGATCTCATCCCGCATACGCTCCAACTCGTCACGCAATCGTTGGAACTCATACGCCAAGTGCTGAACGGCCATCGCCATCTGACGCATCTCGCGCTGCAGGTCTTTAATGTCCTCTGAGTTCTGCCGCGTCTCCTGTCCAAAGTTAAATATCAGTTTGGCCAAGTCGATTAGCTTCTGCCACATACTCAACCCACCTTCAACAGCGATAAAGTGTTCGCCAACATCACCTCAGTTTCCGCTTTCAGAAACTCGATTTCACGGCGGTTGGCGGCAATCTGCTTTTGCATCTGCTCCATTTCCGCGATGTAACGGTTGATTGTCGCTTCATACGCTACGACTTCGTCCGGCGTTGCATCCAACGTGGTTGTTGTATCCATCGTGCTGACCTCCGTCCTATATTACTTTTAGTTTCTAACAGTCGTATTCAGATTATCGGCATTCTTGGACGAAAAAACGGCATCGGAACGGCAACATTATAGCATGAGTGCCAAAAAAGGACAACCCAAAAGATTGGAAGCAAAAAGAAACCGAGTTTTTCAGAAAAACTCGGTTTCTTTGCCGAACCCAGCGGCATGTGCCCACGGTAGCGTGGCAGTGGGATATGGATGCCCTCGGATTTCGTCGTCGATGGTTGCCCCCATTCGCCCACAACCGATCAGGCAGGCTTTGTATTGTTTTGGCATAGATGAACCTCCTCAATGAGTTTGGGTAAGGAAAAAATTGGGCGATTGAAATCAATCTTAAGAAGGCGGGAGAAATTGGTCATTGATTGATTGGCGGGAACCCTGTTCCGACGCATTGGAACGGGGTAGTAACGTTACACTTTGATTGATGATTGACGAAAGCTCTTAAAGCGTGTGTGAGAAGTCCAACAGAGCCACTTTTCACACACGCTCTGAGCAATTTGCAGGAAGAGAGCAACCAGTCATAAAGAGGGTACTTCAACAGCACAAAGATTTCAGATTTTATCAAGGGTGTCAGCAGAAAGGTTGCCTTTTATAAAAACCGTTCCTTCCCCACCATCAGTCGCACCTGCTGGTCCCAATCCACCTGAGACAGAAAGAGACCCTGTTATATTCGCAGGGGTTATTGAAAAGATTTTAATTCGTCCGCCTCCACCACCGCCTGCAGAATCATCGCCGGGAATGCCTGGCCCAATCTCCGCGCCATCGCCGCCGTTGGTGCTTAAAGCACCACTGAGGCTAACCTTCAGGCCGGCAAGGAGGATGCCGCCTCCTGAACCGCCACCTGAAGCGTCACCTTCAGAGCCCACGCCGGGCATACCATTGGTGGAAACTATCCCTTCAATAACAATTTTCAGTGCCACTAAGGCGATTGCGCCGCCACCATTGCCACCGGCACCTCCAAAATCGCCATCAGCCGCGCCAGCCGCACCTCCGCCAGAACCCATCTGAATATCCAAGCCATCCGCACTTCCATAGGGATTGCCGCCCAACGCAACGGGGTCTAACTGATCATCATCACGGGTGCCTTGTCCCCCCGCGCCCCCATAAGCGCCGCCGCCGGCTCCGTCAAAAACGGCTGTTCCGCCGATGCCCCCGCCTGGGCCTTCACCATTTTGGTTGTCCAATCCCCTGAACCCAGCACCATCTGCTACAATAGCTGAAGTGGCATCGACAAAGATAGACCTCGCACGGAGAACAAGAGAACCCCCAGCGCTTCCATCGTAAGGACCGACAAACAGGATTCCGCCATTAATAATCTCCACCTTTTCGTACCTGAACTGTCCACTGAGTGTTACCGTGGTGCCATCAATGATCAGAGAATCCGCCCTCGCTTGACTCGTCAGTCCAGAGAAAATCACCAGGAGCGCCCAAAGCAAGTAAAAACAAAATTGTGGTTTCATTTTTCATTTCCTTTCAAAAGATGCTCATACTAATTTACAAAGGTTACAAAAAGAACAGCAACAAGGGAGAGCATCTTTGATTCCCTGAGTTGCCTCGACCTCTTCTATGCTATCAAGGACTTCCCGCAAAATCCAATATCTTGAGGGGGATGCTATTATGGCATATCTTGAGGGAAAAAACAAAGGAAAAACGTAGGAAATATACAAATGAGCCAATTTGCAAATGGACAGATCGGGTCGAAGGGAAAAGGCGGACGGTCTGAGTCTACTTAAACTTTAGACACTTTAGCACACTTTATTTACTTTACTTAACACACCCAATATCACTCTAAACAAATCCTGTAACGCTGGTGGAGATTCTTCGTTTCACTCAGTATGAAATGCCCCACATGCGGAAATCAAATTCTATCGGGTGAAGCGTTCTGTAGCCACTGTGCGACTCCCATTGGCTCGATTGTGCCATTAACGCCCGAAACTGCTCAACTCTGCCCGAATTGCAGTGTGAATAACCCACTTGCGTCCAAGCAGTGTCGTGCCTGTGGCGAAGCGCTGCAACGACTGCTCGCACAGGGGACGCAGATACGCGGGTATCGGATTGAGAAGGTGCTGGGATGCGGCGGCTTTAGCACCGTGTATCAGGCGATAAAGGGGGGGCAAATCTACGCCATCAAAGAGATGCCCATCCGTGATGCTTCCGCGCAAAGCCTGTTCGATTTTGAAGCGAAGATCATGGGTTCTTTTCATCACAAAAACCTGCCCGAATTTTTCGAGAGTTTTTCGTTCGTCGATACCCGTCCGGGTGGGAGCGCTGAAGGGCGCAACTATATCGTGATGGAGTTCATCGAAGGCGAAACCCTTGAAGCCAAAATTCGTGCCGTGGCTGCAAGTGGCACATTCCTCAAAGAATCAGAGGTTTTGTCTTATGGCATAAAGCTTTGTGATGTGCTGAGTGAACTTCACCAACATGCGATTGTCCACCGCGACATCAAGCCCGAAAATGTGAAGATTACCCCGGCTGGCGAGCTCAAGCTGATTGACCTTGGGATTGCGAAGGTCTACAACCCAATCGACCCCAAAACGCGCACGAGCGCACGCGGGTTTGGCAGTCAAGGATACGCCCCGCCAGAACAGTATACGGGCAAAACCGATGCGCGTACCGATGTCTATGCGTCGGGCGCGACGCTGTATCACCTCCTCACGAACGTCTGTCCGATTGATTCCAGCATCCGAGCGGCGCAGATCAAAGAGCTGGAACCCATCCGCCAACTCAATCCGAAGGTCTCCAAAGCGCTCGAACAGGCCATCCTCAAGGCGATGTCGCTGAAAGCGGACACCCGCTTTCCGTCAATGCGGGATTTCAAAGAGGCGTTGTCTGGACATATCAAACAGCAACTGTTCGAGTGCCCGCGCTGCAAGGTGATGAACGATTCAGGCGCGGCGGTGTGCGTGTCGTGTGGGACGCAGTTTGGACGGCTCGAAACCTTCGTGATGCGGAACGGGACGACGATTGTCGGAATCGAGAATTTTGCCCAGGCGTGCGATGCGCATTGGAGCGATGCCGTCCATCATTTGAAAAATGGGGACTTCGAGGCGTGGCTTGCCGCACAGGGACGAGGCGACCTCAAAGCAATCCTGGAGGAATGCAAGCGGAAAGAGAAGGACCCCGATTTCGCGTTGGAGTTGTTTCTCCAGAAGGCAAAGCTGGTGGTGGCGCGACGCAAGCCGTTTAAGCTCTCCAACGGCGTGGTGATTCGGCAGTTAGCCGACCTCGCCGATGTCTGCGAACAACACTGGGATGTCCTGCGCGCCCACTTCCACAGCCGGGACATGGAGCGTTGGCTGATGACGTGGGGACGTCCGGAGCTGATTGAACTGAGGGCATCCATCCAGAAACAGAGCACAGACCCGGATATTGCCCTTGAGACATTCCTGGAGAAAGCGGGGCTTGTCAAGCGCCCACGATTACTGGCAACACTTGAGGAGGATTGGGGAGCAATTCCGCTCGGCGCGGTTGAAGTGAAAACCCTCATGCTGGAAAACATAGCACGCGGTTATCTCTACGGGGAGCTCCACCTTCTCACTGATTTGCCCGGGCTCACGCTTGAACGAGAATCGTTTGGTGGCAATCACAACGACATCCAGATTCAACTCGACACGAGCCACTGCAAAGCGAAGAAACGGTACAGCGCCATCCTTCAGATTGAAAGTAATGGCGGAACGTTGGAGGTGCCGTTCTATTTTCGCGTGGATTACCCGTGGAGGGGGCTGCTCCTGAGCGCTGGAATGTGGGCAGGGTTCATCGGTTTACCGACGGCTTTGCTGCGTCTCGGACTTTACGAGCTCGGTTATGACCGATATTTTGGAACTTTTGAGATCACTTTCTGGCATATCGCCCGATTGGTTTCACTGCCGATTCCAGTGCTCGCCGTCGCCGGCATCATCTCAACGGTCCCTCTCGTATGGACATTTGGCAAACTCCCCCTGAAAATCCCCTGGTATCTCACGATTCCGCTGACCATCATCTTATGGGCGGGACTGGGCAGCGGCTTGATTTGGATAGCCATCAACGGCTACTACGGCGCAATCTGGGTTTTGCAGCGAATCGGCATTGGGGTTGAGTGGGGGGATGAGATCTGGTGGGTGTTGCTCCCTTGGGCGTTCATCGGGATGATACCAGGGATAAGTGTGGGTGTTTATAGAAAGTCGGCACTCTATGGACGATGGTGGATAACGCCGCTCTGTGTCATATTTCTCATTGTTGGCTGGCTTGGCTTAATGGCACTTGGGAAGGGCGGGTATACGCTCAAGTTAATTTCGGTGGTGAGCCACTCCGTCCCGCGAGTCTTCGACCTGTGGGGTAGGCTATAGATTGGGGAGTGGAAATGGTTCAACAACGATAGGCAGTTTTTCGTTCTTTGGTGTGTGGAGTCGCAGAAGCGTTTCGACATGCAGCCTAACACTCCGGTTGAGCCGCCGAAGAACGCTTCAGCGTCCCCGAGGTCGGCTCGAACCGGTTGTTAGGTTGCTATTCACCCTGGTGTGTCGCATCATCAAAGGCCAGTGCGTCCTCTTCTTCGGCCTCAAAGTTGAACTCAACGCGACTTTGCAGCACGATCTCTTCGATGACCTCTTTCCCTTTTCCTTTTTCTAGCACTTCGTCAAGACGCTTCATTAGTTCCGGAATGTTTATGACTTCCTCCACAGAGTCCATATAACGTTGGACAACAGTCTTGACTCTGTACCGAGCTGTTGCTTGTTCCTTCACTTTCTTAAGGACTTCATCGACGTTTTGTTCCGTTTTCACTACAAAAGTGATTGGATACCTTTGCACCTTGTCAATGTCCAAGAAATACTTGCCCGCATCTATTGTCTCGGTGACTGGAAGAATCGGCCAAGGGGCTTCATAACGAAATCTATCCCGCCATCGTTTGCATTTGTGCGACCTGTCTTATACAGAGCAAGATATTCGGCATTTAGCTCGTCAGGCGACCACCCCCAATAAATCTGTTGGTCAGAATAGTATTGTTTCAGAATTGCATAACTCACAATCTCAAAAACGCGGGCATCGACGTTTGGCCCCAATAGCCCCCTAATAAACTCGATTGCCCTTTCTGGCTTCTGCTCTTGAATGTCCATCATCTCTTGGCAGTACGACATAAAGTCGTCGAATGCCCGTTTTCTTGCTTCTATGTACGCTTCAATGCTCTCCTTTACCGACTCTGCAATGTTAAAGGTCTTATTGTCGACTGATACCTCAAGCAAGTTTTCGTTTATCCAGTACCGATTGCTCTCGACGTCTCGAATTATTGGGAGATGCGTAGAGGTTGGGAAATACTTCTTGAATTCCTCGTTAAGCCTGTGGTTCAGGGCATGATTCTGAAGTTTGCTGCCAAATGGAAGCTCCCGTTGTCTACGAAACAGAACGGTGTACTGAGCACCTTCGTACTCATCGTAGCCGTCCTTCTCGTGAAATCCGTGGTTAACGTAATCCTCGACTAACACATAGATAGCATAATGGTTAGCAAACCCTGCCCTTGATTTTGAGCCTCGGTTTGCGGCTTTGGTCTTGATGTTCAGATACTGAAGCAAATCGCTACTATCGAGCACCCTTTCCCCATAAGCGGGAAATCGGGCCTCGAGTATCTCAATTATTCTTTTTGTAAAATCGTGCCTCACTGCTGGCATTGAATAGCTCCCCAGTTTCGTTTTCTATACGTTTGCCATTTCCGTTCTTTCTTATATACGTCTTGTCGGGTGGCAACAACTCTTCTCCTTTATACTTCCGCATTTGTAGGACTCGGCGCAGGCCGATTTTTAGATAATCTTCTTGGGATTCAATACTTATTGATCGGCGATTGAGCCGCCTTGAAACAGCCGCGGTTGTAAATGTTCCCGCTAACGGATCCAGGATAACATCGCCTTCATTGCTGCTCGCCCGGATTATTCTTTCTAACAATGCCTCAGGTTTTTGAGAGGGATGCTCTTCATACTCATCCATGCGGTACCGCACGCGGGGGAAATACCAGACGTTTCCAGGCACCTTATCGGTGCTGTACTGGGTGGGGACAGACTTTCTATAGTCGACCAGCTTCCTCTGCGCACCTGTTTTGGCTTCAACCTTAATGTCATCCGCATTGAATGTGTAATTCCCCGGATCTTTGACACAGTGGAGTATCGGCTCGTACATTGAGCCGTAGTATTTCTTCGCCTGTACCCCAGAACTGTCGTAATGCCAGACAATACGGCTCAGTATGGTCAGTTTGCTTCTCAGGTAGATGTCAAAGTAGGGCATCGCCTGTGTGCTAGTCATGACATAGAGCGTTCCAGTCGACTTGAGCACCCGTACACATTCATCCAGCCATTGATACGCCCACTCTGCGTAGGCTTCATCTGACAGCCACCTGTCATGAAAATCAGCGAATTTTTTTCCAATGTTGTATGGCGGATCGACAAATATCAGGTCTATTGAGTCCGATCCAATCTCGGACCTCAAGGTTTCAATAGCGTCACCCAGATATATGAGGTGTCCGCCTGCTTTGAATTTAGTTGCCACTAACTCGTCTCTCCATGAAAGCAACCTATTGAACATATTTCAAAAACCTGATACAACAAACGCGATTACCATATCACACCCTCTAAACCCAGTCAAGCTCAAAATGGTATAAGTCAAAAACCTTACGCATGGTTCAGGACATCCATGTTAATCGCAGCAGGATCGGATCTCTATTCCTCTCACTTCACATATCAAGTCAATGAATCCCTCAATACAGCGAGCCATGTCCGCTGCAACGGTTTGTTAGGTGGCTCTTTTTCCCCGTGACCTTCCACTGACATTATAAAAAGTCCCTTTGGCGAAGTCAATCTTGTTCTGCTTCAGTCCCTATCTTTTTGATGAGGGCTTCAATTTCCTCAATGAGCACGGGCAAATTCGGTTGGGTAAAACTCAGCCCTGGTGCAGGGATACGGTTACGTTTGATGTTAGGTGGCACATGCTTATGATGAGGAAATATTGAAGCCAAACTCAGATCATTGGGATGGGGGAAGTCGTCGTACCAATACAATCGTTCTGCTCCCTGATAGACTTCGTAGCCATACGATGTAATTAAGCCCGCGTCGAAATCCAGTTCTTCTCTCATGCGTAACCGGATGTCGTTTGAGAAGAAAACTTCTCCTTCAGCAATGCCTGTGTATGGACTGTCAGACCAAACTGCTACACTGGAATGCTCAACAGGGGGGCCGTGGAGCGACTCGACGACAAAGTGGCTGTAGTGACTCAGCGAGTTCAGTGGTTTGTCAGTCATTCTCAATAGGCAGGCTGAAAACGCAACGTTTCAGCCAAATTATGTTGTTGAATTTGTTGGGTGTATGCTTTTTTACGCCGCAGCCATGTCTCATGAATTCCCTTCCACCGGCTGAAATCGGTACGGGTCTCGTCGTAAGTGTCATAGTCTGCCAGCTTGCCCGACATCAGAGCCTCGTAAAAATCTTCACTCAGAACACCATACTTTTCTTCATAGAGCGTCAAGCGACGTTCCAGTAATTTCATCTCAATCACCAGTTCGTGAATCTTCATGTCTGCCTCCCGATTAGGTGAAACATCACACAACATGCCAACAAGGAAGTCAATCCGTCAAAGTGAAAGGCGACTCCTGCCGCGCCAATATGACGGAATTTTTCCCATCTCATTCGACTTGAAGTTAACTGCTCACTTGGGTTAAAATATTAAAATACACAAAAAAAATATAACACGAAAGCCCCGTCATGTCAAGCCCAATCTATCCGATGGAGGTGAAGCCATGGAGCAACGCCCCAAGAAACTCCTCGACCCGGTACGAGACGCGATTCGATTAAAACACGACTCGATTCGGACAGAAGATGCCTACGTGAACTGGATTCGACGGTATATCCTGTTCCACAACAAACAGCATCCCATGGAGATGGGAAGCCGGGAGGGTATACGCTCAAGTTGATTTCGGCAGTGAGCCACCTAATCGTATCTCAAACCCGCAAGCCTAACTCTTATTAGGCACCATGCAAGAATTCCAGCATTGGAAAGTGGAATGTGCTACACCTTATTCATAGCGGCAGCCGAAACGTCTTGGACCACTTTCTTAATGAGTTGCCAACTCTCGCGGTGATAGTGCTCTGGGATTTCCAGTTTCTCCCCATCTTTGTATCTCGCATGGTTGCCCGCCTTCGAGACATAGATCGCATTCACAATTCCTTTGTTGCGGGCTAAAATATCTCGCGACGCCTTGATCTCAGCAATTTTTTCAATCTCATCAGGGGTTGGACAGCCCAAATTTACCATGCTTTCGAGGTATTCAAACCAGTCTTTCACTCGCTTATATTTCAGTTCGTTCAGTTCCTTATCCACGACGACAAGTATGATCGCGGACTTGTCAGGCGCTTGCAGGACCATGCCGAACTCAATGTGCTTATTGGATAGGCGGAAAGGATAAGCGGCAAGCCAGAGACGGAGCAGATTAAAGAGAAAATCCTCGAACAGCGACACAAAATGCTGGAAAGTTGATGATGCAAGGTAATCGGTGACGTAATGCTGTGCCAAGTCGAGAAGGTCTTGCTCGTTTACCACCACCCCGGTTGTCATGTTCCGGATGGTAAACTTGCGACCTTCTTTCACAACCAGTGGTTCCAGCAATCGCCACATCTCTTTCGTGTGCGTATAGTAGTCGTGGATTGCAGTCAATGCCGCTATGCTGTGCTCTGCAAGTTGCCGGATGTCATCCGCTAACGCCATTTTATCTCCTCCGGCCATTTACGGGATGCTGTCCAGAAGTTGCTGAACCCTATCCGGATGGGTCTCGCGATGGAAGTTGACAAATGTGATTTCCGGCTTTCCATCAAGCGAGATTGCATGTTCATCCACCCAGTAAGGGATATTGTTCGCGTCGAGTAGGGTTCGCACCTGGTCGAGTTGTTTCACCGGCATCATGATGTATGGCCCCGCATTCCTGCCAGTTGAGACGAAAAGTGGTTTTTGGGTTGTCGTGTCAATCATTTGTCCTCCAATACTCCCGCTATGTTGTAGACACAAGCAACATCGCAATTTCTGCATGTCACTTTGAGGCGGTCTCAACCCCCCTCTAACGAATATGCTAAGTTGCTCCTTGGCACCTAACGAAAAAGTTCAGTTGTCCGATTCTCGGACGAGCACGGCGGGGGTTTGCCGAAACCCGTGCGACAAACCAAAACCCGCCGCAACCCACAAAACATTGATAAACCGCAACTCCCCGTGCTCGTCCGATCTATCGGACCGTCAACTGCAACGGCTTGTTAGGATCTACTCGGTTTTGTTTTGAGCTGCCAACTCAAGCGACCCGTTCTTTCAGTTCACTTGGATGAAGTGAAAGATACTCTCTCACTTCAAGATTCATCCGATCGATTTCCGCAAGAAAGCCTCCCGCCGATAATTGATAATTCTGCGGATTCGTTTCAACCTGTCGTAGTTTTTCGACTTGTCGCTGAAAGTACCTGATGCGTTGCTTGGTTACTTCAAGTTCTTGATCATTGTGAATCATCGCTAATCACCTCAACTATTCCGCGTTGGGTATTGTCTCGTTTGATTTGCCAGTGTTGGAGTGCTTCCTGTTCTCCGCCAATCGCAGCCAGCCGCCGAATCCAGAAAACACTGGCCCCCTCCACATTTTGTACGGCGAGATGGTCGAAAATAATGGCGGCTTCACCCCGTACCTGATTTGAGTCGAACGAATTTTCCATCAGCATAAAGATGTCTACATCACCGGGGTCGGGTTTGGCTGTGACGAAGGATCCAAACACGATAAATCTTGCCACCTGCCCGGTACTTTTGGCCAGCTTATAGATGCGTTCCAGTCGCTGTCCAACAAGGTGTCGCCGTAGGCTTCCTGTTCCGAAATGCTGTAGCACTTCAGCCAATGTTGCCTGATAAATCCCTACAGGTAAATCACCATTATCGTCAAATTCAGGACATTTTTTCATTGGGATTGTTTCCTTCAGGAACAGTGCGAGCCACCTAACGACCAAGTTCAGCCGCGTTTTTCGTCGGCTGCAACGGGTGTTAGGCGCGATGGCGCACGCGACGACTCCGCCGCGAAACGTCGGGCTGGGACAACTTCCACCAAGGCCTCTAAAGTCTGTTGAGGGGAGGTCGGTGCCGTCAGCAGGTCAGCGTCGTCAAAAAAAATTCCCCCTTCAGTCCCCGTTGGGTTATGATAAACCTTCGTGCACGAGCAGACAATTAACACTGACTTGAGCGTGTTCTTTACCACTCTTATCAGTAATGACTACCTCCATCGGGTTGGTGAGTGCGATGCAGCAAAAGCCAACAACGTCTTTGTGAATGCTTGTTGAGAGAAGGCGGGTGTGATTCTGGTTCTGCCAGTTCTGCATCAACTCATAGAGTTCTCGCATGGACGGAGCCTCGAAGTACTGTAGGTTACTCTTGTTTGTGTCGTCGGACATCGGAATCTCCTTTCTGTTGCAATCGTACCGGCATTCGATGCGCCTAACTATTAAATATACGGAATTTTTTCCGTATAGTACCATATGTTAGGGTGCTATACGGGAAAAATTCCGTATAATACAGTGGCACTTAAATCCATCTGGTAAAATATTCGCTACGATGTTGATAGGGGTAAACAGACAGGTGAGCGTCTCTCCCCCAATGAACCGGAACCGAGGAAAACACGGAATCGGTTGGTCCGACTCCGTGTTTTCCTCGTCCTTGAAGATTATTAGGACTTACGCACTGGACACACGGATCTAAAGTTCCCCCGATAGATCGGGGCAGGCTGTGCTTATTTCTTCAAGGATCATCAATGATCCTGTAGCCCCGTTGACGGGGGTTAAGCCGCATCAGCCCGAAGGTTTAGCTTAGGGAGATCAGTTCAACTGCGTAAGTCGTAATTATAATATAACAAAACCAATTAATTCAAGAATAGAATTGAAGCCGTGGAGATGAGGCAATGGAGAACGACCAGGTCCGGGATGCGATTCGGTTGGAACATGGATCCATTGCGATTTCCGATTGAAGAAGCCTATTGTCGCCTCGATCAGACGCCTTCACTTCACATATCAAGTCAATGAATCCCTCAATCGCCACTTCCAGAAACTTCTCCTTTTTTTCTACCACGCCCCCATCTAAAAACCTGACTCCCAAATGTCTTGCAACTCAAGGACAAATCCAGGCAATACCGGTTCACCCGAAAGGGTGGAGGGATTTTCCAAACATTCAACCGGGTGCTGTGGACGATAGATGTAGACCCGCTGATTCTCCGGGTCAATCAGCCATCCCAATTGCGTCCCATTGTTGATGTATTCCTGCATTTTGTCCTGAAGCTCCCTCACGCTATCCGACGCCGAGCGAAGTTCGATCACAAAGTCTGGACAGAGCGGGAGAAACTTTTTTTTCTCCTCTGGTAACAGCGTGGCTAATCTTGATCGTTTGACCCAAGCCGCATCTGGAGACCGTGTGGCACCATTCGGAAGGTTGAAACTACCTGAAGAATCAAAGGTGACTCCCTTCCCATCTTGTTTTGCCCAAATATTTAAAGTGGTCGTGAGTTCTGAGTTTCGCCGACTCGTTTCCCCTCCTGTCGGTGGCATAATGACTAACTCTCCTTTGGCTGTTCGCTCAATCTGCAATTCCCGGTTGATTTGACAAAATTCAAAGAATTGGTCCTCCGTCCAGTCGATGACAGGAGGCAGACGGAGGAGCAGCGGTGATTTCTTGATTGAAAGTTGTGTTTTCATCATTGTCATATTCCTCCTGGCTTCACTTCTAATCAGTTCATTCAATGTTAGCATCCCTCGGAGCGCATGTCAACACCTTCTTCTGGTGATTCAACCCTTCTGAATTACCAACGATGTGACAATAACCGCTGCCCCCATCTAAAAACCCGACTCCCAAATGTCTTTCAGTTCAAGGACCAATCCCGGCAACACCGGCTCACCCGAAAGGGTGGAGGGATTTTCCAAGCATTCCACCGGACTGTGGGGACGATAAACATAGACCTGCTTACGCTGCGGGTCAATCAGCCAACCCAATTGTGCGCCATTGTCGATGTATTCCTGCATTTTGTCCTGGAGGTCGCTCACGCTATCCGACGCCGAGCGGAGTTCGATCACAAAGTCCGGGCAGAGCGGAAGGAACTTCTTTCTCTGCTCAGGCGTCAGGGCAGCTAATCTGGACCGCTTGACCCACGCCGCATCCGGAGATCGCGTGGCACCGTTGGGAAGAATGAAACCTGTTGAAGAATCAGAAGCCACTCCGCTTCCCTCTTGCTTTGCCCAAAGATTTAAAGCAGTGGTGAGGTCTGAGTTTCGTCGCCCTGTTTCCCATCCTGTCGGTGGCATAATGATTAACTCTCCTTTGGCTGTCCGCTCAATTCGTAAGTCCCGGTTGATTTGACAAAATTCAAAGAATTGGTCCTCCGTCAGGTCGATGACGGAAGGTAAATAAAGGATCAGCGGTGCCTTTTCAATTGAAAGTTGTGTTTTCATCGTTATATTCCTACCTGGTTAAGTTGCCAATTTTTTGAAGCTATAGCACCTCAGTTATTTTCGCCCTGTTCCATTCCAAATTATACATCCATCTCGCCTTTTTGTAAACGCCTTTAACCGGGAATAAGAAACCGAGTTTTTCTAAAAAACTCGGTTTCTAGTGCACGTCGGTGGAAATCATTGACCCCCACCCGGCCTCCCCGCGGGCGGGGAGGAGCGACCAAGTTCCCCCTGTCCACGGGGGGCTAGGGGGGGTCAAAAACTTACACCGCGCTGTATTAGCCCTTACGCATGAGTTGGCCCCGCACAACGTAGTCATCTTTTCCAAGCCGGGCGCGCTCCAAATCCGCCGGCGTTAAATCCCGTTTGATTTGCGCCGGAACCCCCATCGCCAACTTCTCTGGTGGGACTTCCTGCCCTTCTCGCACCACGGCACCAGCAGCGACAATCGCACGCTCGCCGATCTTTGCGCCGGTGAGGATAATCGCTCCCATCCCAATCATCGCGCCATCGCCAATGGTGCAACCGTGGACAATTGCCCCATGACCGATGGTCACATCATCACCGATCAGACACGGGAAGCCTTTGTCCAAATGGACAACCGCTCCATCCTGAATGTTAGTGCGCTTCCCCACTTCAATCCGGTCCAAATCGCCTCTCAGGGCGCAATTGAACCATACGCTGGATTCTTCGCCAATGGTGACATCCCCAACAATCATCGCCCCTTGAGCAATGAAGGTAGAGGAATGGATTTTCGGTAAGATTCCTTGATAAGCTATCAGCATTTTTCCTCCATTAAAATGTGAGACGCGCAAGGAAGAACAGAAGGAAAGAGAGGAAGATGGGAAGCGTGTTTCCTCCCATTTTTCTTCCATTCTTCCTTTCCTTCCCTTTCTTCCATTTCCCCTTCCAATTCATTGATTCGCCGATTTTCAAGCCAGCAACTTCCGCAACGATCGCTTGCCCAGCAGATATGACGTGCCCCAGATTCCAATCATCAGGCTGAAGGTCGCGGTCATGATGAGCTGTTGCGCCAGGGAAAGTGAAAATTGTGACGTTCCATTCAGGTTTTCGTTGAGTATGAAAAATTGTAAAAGCAACGGAGGCACAATGAGTATGACAGCGTTGGCAACGATTGTTAGAAGGATGGTCGCGATTCGGAGAATCGGCTGTTTTCCTGAATCCCGATCTGTTTTTCCAATCTCTGCCACCCAAGGCAAGGTCCCCATCGCCGTGTTGAATGCGATCGCCGTAGCCGTGATGACCGCGGTTACCCCGAGCAATGATAACCCGTGCCACATCGGCACTCGAAGCAGAATCAATCCCAGGGAAATCCAGATGTTCGTGTAAGTTACCGAACAGAGGGTCGCGATAAAAAATTTGCTGTTGAAGAGCAACTCCGGCGAAACGGGACCTGACTTTAACAGCCACCACGTTTTTGCTTCTGCTTTGAATCCTCCCCATGTGAGCCCGAGGGTGGCTAACACGCTATAGAGCATGACCTGAACCCACATCCCGAATACACGAAGGTCAGGTTCTTGACCGCTGGCACCCTTTTTCCGCATCTCATAAGCGATTCCAAGCATCACAATCAAGAGGATGAGGGTCAGCATCACAATCATCGTCACTCGCCCTCGGTTCCGAATGAAGACCAGAAAATCCTTTGCCATCATTGAACGGATTTTCCCTCGCCCTGCAAGGGAGGGTGCGGTGAGCCTTTTCCGCTTTCGCCTGCTCCCCACTTCCACACGCTTGGCGTATTCCCAACTCCGGTAGTAAATTCTGGAAGCCAACAGCACGCCTAAAGCCGGCACACCGATAGTTGCTCCAACCAGTTGGAATACCCATCGAAGTGTTTGCTCATTCGCCCCGGGGAGCCAACTCATCATTAGCTTCGCTGCCCACAGGTGAGGATACCACGCCGATGCTGGGGCTTTCAGCCGAGCGAGGATGAATTGGGCAATCCGATCCGATTGATTCATCGCGATGAAGCTCATTGAGAGGAGAAATCCAGCCGATACCCCGATGGTTGTGCCAAGGATTTTTAAGAATTGTATCATCCGGCGTGATGAAAAAAAGCGGATGATGACCATCATCACAATTGAAATTTCACTGATAATGATGACGAGCAGGCAGAAGCAGATGGGTATCAGCGCAACGTAAAAATGCCAGGGTAGTCCAAACAGTTGTCCGAATGCAATCCAGGGTGGAAACAGCCAGATGACCATGCTTAATAAATTGGAGACGATGAGTTGGATGAGCTTAAATCCGAAAACCGTTGGCGGGAGCAATGGCGATGATAAGAGAAGTGACGTATCTGAGGCTTCGTAAAACAGTTTCAGTGAACCTTCCATCGCGTCCTTGGCTAAAATAAATACGCCAAACGCCATGAAGAGATTGATGGCTTGTAGCATGACTGGGCTATACGCATCCGCCAGTTGCGATGAAGCCTCCCGGAAAACCGCTTTTCCCGTCAAGTAAAGTGCAGCAACCAGCATGAGAAAACCGATAATCTCTGCGAACTTTTTTCGTCTCTCCTCTGAGGCGTATCGAATGCTATTCACCCATCCTCGCCAGCTCGTTTTCAGTAAAATTGATAATGTGCGCATTTGTCAGCCTGTAATAAAAGAAAACGCCCCGTACATTACCGCTACAATGTCATACGCAATTGTAGCCTAAGATTCTGTCGTGGTTTTCCGCGAATCGCATTCGTGTTTAGCCAACGGATGGACTTTAGCCTGCGAATCAATTCGCAGATCGAGCGAAGCGAAGACTCCCCGATGGGATCGGGACAGGCCGATCTAATCGTTTTTGAGCGACTGAAGTCGCCACTACGAACCCATCAATTCAGCCTTGACAAACACTCGCACCAACAAGACCGTGTGCTACTTGAGGATAACCATCCGCTTCGCCGCCGTGAAATCTCCCGCCCGGATGTGATAGAAATACAGCCCACTGCTGACCCACTCGCCGGTCTCACTCCGTCCATCCCAATACGCCGCACCCTCCTTCGATCGATATGCCCCCGCCGTTTGAGCACCTAACGCCAGCGTGCGGATGCGACCTCCGCCAGCGTTGTAGATGGTGATGACGACCTCCGCATCCGCCGCAAGGTCATAAGGCAGCCATGTCTCCGGGTTAAAGGGATTCGGATAGTTTTGATGCAGCGCAAAGCGCAGGGGCGCGGCGTGCTGTGGGCCGACCGGGCGATGGAAGATGACAAGAATCGGATCTGACCGCTCGGTCACACCCGCCAGGTCAACATCTTCAATGAGATACCAGTAGGTTTGCCCACCCTCCGCCGTCTCATCAAGGAAGCTGTAATCGTGCGGCGTGGAGTCTGTGCCGTGCCCGTTGATTAACGACGGCGTGACGCGGACATAATTGCCCTCTTTGGCTGTGCTGCGGTACAGGTAGAACCCTAAATTGTTGGACTCCGACTCGGTGCGCCATTTGAGCCTGACACCGTCAGGTGACGGTTCTGCGGTGAACGCGGACAACTCGACGGGAAGCGACCCATCGACACTCCCCGAATTACCCCCAGCTGTCCAGGATCCCGTCCCGCCAGCCGCCCCGGTGATGTGAAAGCCAGTCAGCGAGCCCGAAGTGAGTGGAGTTGTGGCGGCAAACACGACCTGCGTATCCGTCACCGGCAATTGAACCGACCATCCCGCCGCCGCTGCCGCCCCATCAACGCTTGCCCCTGTGATAAGGGCACCCGTGTATGTCCACTGCTCGATAGCGCCGCTGTTGTGCGTGAGTTGATAGTTCCAGGTGCGTTCAGGATTTTGATTGACCAGCGCGACGGTGCCCGCCGTGGTGGCAAAATCGAGGGCGATGTATTGTGGACTAACAAGTCCCGTGATGATATCTTCGATATTTGTGCCATCAAGACTTGCACGTTGGATTTTGCCTGTGTCAAAGTCCGTCCAGTACATCTTTCCCCCGCCCGCATCCACAGCGATGCCTTGTGGAGTAGTCAATCCGGTGGTAATGAGATCTTGGACTGAAGTGCCATCAAGGTTCGCCCACTGAATTTTGCGCGTGCCACTGTCTACCCAGTAGATCTTCCCTCCGCCCGCATCCACGGCGATGCCGGCTGGAAAACTCAATCCTGTTGTGACGAGGTCTTGGACGTTGGTGCCGTCGAGGTTCGCCCGCTGGATTTTCTGCGTGCCCGCGTCCGTCCAGTACATCTTCCCCCCGCCCGCATCAACAGCGATATCAAATGGTGATGCCAGCGTGACCGGGAGAGGCGTTTCCTGACTGCTCCCCTTTACCTCTGCGCGGTCGATGCCTCTGGTGGAGGTATAGTACATCTTCGCCGCCTCTGCCGCCGGGTGGGTCAAGGGCAGCAGGGCATAAGCGGTTAGAAGGGTTAGGATTAAAGAAAAATGGGTTTGCCAATTGGTGTTCATGGATCTGTGTTTCATGGTGTTACCTTCCTTTCTTTTTTAGGATTGCTATTTTTGAATCGGATCGCTCTCTGGCGGATGCCGCTCGACAGCCACATCTGCTGCACGGATGTTCAACACACGTTCCCGGTTGAACTGCAAGACTTCAATCGTCGCACGACCCATAGGAGTCAAGCCAACAATTGACTGCGCTTGAATCAGGTTACGCACGGTTCGGTTGAGAAAACTGAGATAGTCGTCAATTTCCTCATACAGATCGAGTTCTTCCTCCTCTCTTGCCGCCAACCCAATCTCTCGATTTTTGGCGAGTAGGGATTCAATTCTTTCCTGCACACGCTTGGAAGCTTTGAAGATTGGGACCCCCTCCTCCAGCTCGATTCGGACTGCCCCTTCTACCGGTAGAGTCGCAGGCAAAGTGTGGAGTTTGGGTAAAGGATTAACAAGAATTTTCTCCCTCCACTGGGTTTGAATCGATTGGTGTTGCTTCATGGTGTTGCCTCCTTATACCAATTCCATTTAATTCGCAAATGTCACATTAGAAATGAGACCCAGTCGTAGCCCAACTTTCTTAGTTGGCCAACCGCGGGCATCATCGGCAGAAACCAAGATAGAATCTTGGGCTACAGTGAAATGTGACATTGGCACGTTAAGAATCGCACATTATTTCATCCTGAACGTAGTGAAGGATCTAGCCTAATCTTCAGATCGGGGCTTCATATCCGGTTATCGTGGACTGATGCGGCTGCATTATAATCGATCTCGAAAAAAAAGTCAAGCGTCAAAAAAGGTGAGTTTTTAGATTGAGTTTGAATCTATTTTTTGGTATACTACTGACACACACGCCAGCGAAGCAATAACCCAGAGATGGACAAAAATAGTGACATTTCAGGTGAGATGATAGGAGGAGAAAATCATGAGCCGGGTATACATTAAGTTTCAAAGTGAATCCGATGAAGTCAAGGGATTTTATGCTTTAGCAACACAATCTTGTGCTGATAGTTTAGGAGATCTCTTCCGCGTTTCGGAAGCAGATTTACAACTTCTGGACAATGAGCAAGTTAAATATGTTTTTGCGCCAGAACACGAAGTGCTTGAAGCATATCAGAGACGTCTCGATCTCTTAAGCGGCAAATCACAAAAAGGAATCAAATCAGTACAAACGATAAAACGTTGGGTCCAACGGGCATTTACATTCTAAATCGTAACTAAAGGGTCGTCGTATGCTCTTGAGCAAACTTGGACGGTTTGAGATTCTCTTACCCCTTCAGTATAATGACGGTTCTCCAGTTGAACAGGAGAAATTTACACACACCCGTCATGAGCTTGACAATCAATTCGGTGGTTCTAGTGCTGATCCGATTCCGATTAGTGGGCATTGGTTTTTTCAGGGAACTCTCTACGAGGATAATCTATTACGCATCCGAGTGGATGCGCCATATACCAGAAAGAATCGCACATTTTTTCGCCGGTATAAAGAGTTGCTCAAGGAACGTTTTCGTCAGGAGGAGATTTGGGTTACTGTTCACGGGATTGAGGTTTTATAGAATCGGATTTTGTGCTCCCCGGCTATCAGGGTTTGCCCCCATTTTAGGTGATATTATGCTCGCTATAGAAACAATCCAAAGGACAATTCAATCTGAATTCAGCCGATTTCCTGAAACCCATTGGATTCAAAACCTTTGACCCCTCTCCTCGAGACCCAGACTTCCGAAGTTTCAATACGCGAGTGGAGCGAAGACGATGTGAAACCTTGAGGGAACTGAAAAAGCACAGATCTTGTACCAAACTTCGGAAGTCTAAAAAAAACTCAGCTTTCCTATACTGTCTTTTTGATTATGCAAACACAACGAAGCAACACTTCATCACCCATCCACCGTTGGCACCCCTATCAGGTGCTCTTCAATTTCACGCTCAAGCAGATGCTCTGGAGTAGACGAACGATTTTTGTGCTCCTTGTGAGCCTGTCGCCTGTCGCCCTCTCGATTGTGTTCCGCCTCGCGCCTCACAGAGCAAGGGATATACTTGCATTTATACCCATGATAACGATGCTGGTGTTTCTGATGTTTGTGACCATTCTCATCGCGCTCTTTTATGGCACAGGGATTATCGCCGACGAGATTGACGGCAAAACGTTGACCTACCTGGTCATGCGTCCGCTCCGCAGGTTCTCGATTCTTTTGAGTAAATTTGCCGCCTATTTCGTGGGAACAGTTGTCCTGATTACACCGGCTCACCTTCTGGCAACGCTCATCATCGCCACTGACCCCCAGAATAGAGAGAGCCTGCTGTTCAATCTTGGGATGAGTCTCAGATATGTTGGCGTGATAAGTTTAGGGCTGCTGGCTTACGGGGCAGTTTTTACCGTCTTGGGGGTGAGATTTAAGCATTCTGTCCTGTGGGGATTGTTAGTCGCGTTCGGTTGGGAAAAGATTACCCTTGTCGTGCCGGGGAATATCAAGAAGTTCTCCGTCATCCATTACCTGCTCTCCATCTATCCGCGCCACGGCTTACCCACTCGTCCAATCCAAAATTTCCTCGGGGATTCTCCGGCTTCCCCCTGGTTGGCGATTGTTATGATTTTTCTGATTACAGCCTTATTTCTCTCCCTCTCTATCTGGATTTTCCAGCGGCGCGAGTATAGGTTTGAAGCGTGAAGAATGAGGCATTTTTCAAATGTAACCGTTCAGGGGGTCACCGTAGAACATGCCGCCGGCTTGTTCAAAGCCCTCGCGAAGCCCCGAAACAAGCTGGCAGCATGTTCTACATCTACCCAATCCGCTGAACGGTTACTTTCAAATTTTCTCAAAAATGCGTTGACACTTTGGATTCAGGATTCAGGTCGAAGAGTCTCGCCTAGCGGACATTCAAGATTCAGGATTCAGGATTCAGGATTCAAGGAAACTGTCTGTGGCATCTTGTCTCTTGCCTCCTGCATCTTGCATCTTGAATCTCGTCTGCATGAAGTGTCAACAGTTTTCTGAAACATGCCGGATTCATCTGTATCTTGAATCTCGCATCCCGTGAGGAGGCTTGAATGGAAACAAGCGTTTTAAGTGAAGAGCAAAAGCGTCAATGGAAGGAATACGGCTATATTGTCCTGAAAGGTGCCCTTTCTCCAGAGGAAGTCCAGAACCTGACGGCCGTTGTGGATGAGATGTATCAGGAATTGCTTCAAAAGCCTGATGTGAAGCCGGATGCTGTACTTGACCGGCGCAACGTCATGGAGGACAAGGATATTTTCGTTGAACTGATAGACCATCCGGTGACGTTCCCAGTTGTGCTCGAGTTGATCGGTCCCTATATCCAGTTGAGCATGTCCGAGGTCATTGTGCGTCCGCCAAACCCCAAGGATAAAGGGTATTTGCACACCGATGGCGGTCAGGCGATGCGACAGATTCGGGTGAGGGAGGACAGCCTTCCCCTACAGATTAAACTCCACTATTTTCTGACAGACCTTGATTCCCCCGACAGCGGGAATTTCACAGTCGTGCCGGGTAGCCATAACCAACCCTTCCCAGAAAATGGGATTGAGGAAGGCCCCTATATTCCTGAAGCGGTGCAACTGTGCGTAAAGGCAGGAGACGTCGCGATTTTTCCGCATGCGTTGTGGCACGGCGTCGTCGGAAACAAATCGGAACGGCCACGCAAAACCTTGATTTATTGCTACAGCCACCAATGCTTCCGCCCGTTCGATTATGAAAAGGCGTCGCCGGAACTTTTGGCAAGGGTTACGCCCCGACGACGCAGGTTGATTGGAGATATTGGGGAATGGCGGTATGGTTCTTACTTCTATTCCCCTTCAGACCAGGTGCAAGTGATTAAGGGGATTGAGGCGGAAAAAGCGTAGGCATACCGTAACGGGTCTTCGCCCCCTCACCCCGGCCCTCTCCCACGGCGGGGAGAGGGAGAAATTCTCCTCGAAACGGAGAGGGGAGTCTCCCCATTCCCGTGTCGGGAAGGGGGCCAGGGGGTTAGGTTCCAGCCAAAGTGTAACATCATCTGGGCCATTACAAGTCAGGGCAAATTTTTAACAATAGAAGGCCCAATGATTTTGGTCAGCCAAATCGGTAATTTTTGCCAGATGCTGATGGCCAGCTTATACGTGGGATTGTCAGGATTTAACTCTGGCAAGGAGTCACCACCGCGCAGCCAATAGTACCAGTACAATTGATGTTGGCGAGTCCCCCACTGTTGCTTGAATTTGTGCGTGCCATCCCCCGGCGTGCTACGGCCAAAGTCAAAGCAAGTGTAACCTTTTTCAATCGCTAATTTCAGCAAACCCCAGTAGAGCATCATGTTCGGGCTGAGTCGATTGTAAGCACGCAGGGATGAGGCCCAGGGAATTTCCATCATCTTTTTGTAGCCGATAACCAATCCAGAAGCGACCGGCTGCCCCTGGTAATAAACAACTCCTAACCAACTCTGGCGTGAAAATTTCTCCATAATATTTTGAAAGAATTTCTTCGTGTACACCGGTGTGCCCAGGTCGCGCATATTGATGGCAAAAACTTCGTAGAAGTCGGATAACAGTTCACCGCCTCCCGCCTTAAAATCCATGCCCTCTTTTTCCGGACGACGAATTTGGCTTCGCAACTTGCTTGAGAAACTCTTAAATAATTGTTCCGGGTCATCAGGCAGATCCAAATACATGGCGACTTTGCTGGTCTTTACAGGCAAGTCAAAAGGCTTTTCTGCATGGCAACGTATCTCCAAATGGGTTGCCCGTTGTGGTTCAATGGTTTCGATCGCTGCATCCAAAAGTGCCTGCTCGATTTCAGCGGAATCCCCTAGCATTCCCCCATGATTAAAATAGGGCAATGACACACAATAGCGTCCGAACAATCGACTCTTCAGAAAGGTGAATGGAAAAACACCTCTAATCTTTCCCTCGCTATCCTGCGCAAAAAAATTATATACCGGGTGTCCAGACGTTTTTTGGATAATCTCCTTCCACTCCCACAGATGATACAATTGGCTCTTGGGGTTGGACTCGACATATAGATTCCATTCGGACGCTATATCGGTGTTTTTATCAACACGTTTAATGTGAACTTCCATTGGCAATAGGTCACGCTTGATGAGCCATCAGAATTGGTATAAGTCAGAGACAGTTCTGTTTAGTGTATCAGAATGCAACGAAAGTGTCAACCTCCATCTTTCAGCTTGTCCTCGAAAGCGTATTCTGTTAAAATATAAGCCCGGATCTTGAGATCGGGGCTTATATTCCTGACCCGTAGGTGGGTCGGTATCCAAAGGAGATTTTTATGATGTCACTTACCACATTCGGGCCTCAAGAGCAGGCTCGGTTTATGGACCAAGGTTATCTGCGTTTGGGGAACCCCCTCTCAGACGAAGGGTTGTTGGCTTTGCAGCAACGGATCGACGACATCATGCTCGGCAACGTGCCCTACGAGAAGATGCGGTTCCAACTCGACAGCGAAACCGGCGTCTACAGCGATGCCCCCCTGGAGTCAGTAGGGCACAAGGGACGGACACTCACATACCGGAAGATTATGGACCTTGAGCAGGACCCCCTGTTCCTTGCCTACATGCAGCATCCACGCTTTCGCGAAATCACACGCCGTTACATCGGTGAGGGGGTCTCCATCTTTCGAGCGATGTTCATGAATAAGCCTGCGCATCGTGGGACGGTGCTGCCCTGGCATCAGGATGTCGGCAAAGGATGGGGGCTGGATGGCAATCCGATGATCACTGTGTGGACAGCGTTGGACGATGCAACGGTTGCCAACGGCTGTATGCAGATTGTGCCGGGCAGCCATCAACTGGGCATCCTGAATGAGCGCCATTTCGTTTCGGAAGTGGATTTCGCAAAACACGCCCTGGAGGAAAAGGTGACCTATTTGGAAGCGGAGGCGGGGGAAGCCATCCTGCTGCATAACCTCCTGCTGCATCGTTCCGGGGTGAACCGGACCTCGCAATCACGGCGAGCGTTCAGCAGTGCCTATATGGATGCCGCAACGTGCTCCGTGTCTACAGGTCAGACGTTTCCGGTGATTTTTGGGGAAAATGCCCTCAAGCCGGGAAATGGGTATTAGGTGTTAGGTATTAGTTTGACTTTGTTAAATTTAAAACGGGTGCCCTTGTAGCCCAAGATTCTATCTTGGCCCTGTTGCCCAAGGACCAAGATAGAATCTTAGGCTACGGGCCAATCTAACAAAGTCAAGTTAGGTATTAGGGCGTTATTACGAATAAAAATCCTTCAGGGAGTATACCGCGAATAATCAGAGATTTTGCCGTGGGTGATGGCATATATCACCATATTGGTGCAAAATCGTAAGATGCCGGGCGAATAGGGGCCTCTACCAATCAGTGCGTCCCAGTAGCCTCTATTGCTGCTGATGAGCACCGCCAATCTGTTGCCGATGAATATGCCCTCCAAGTAATCTCTTCTATCCTCCGGACGCCCCATCCACAGAATAGAGCCTTCTGGCGGGCCCCCCATTTCGTAATAACACCGGTAAATTTCATGGTTATTCGGTATCGGCTGAATGGGAAATTCCGGTAACGCATATCTCAGGATACCGTGCATAAATCCATCAGTACCAATACCAACGGGTTTAAGTGCACCATCAATGAAAAGGAAACCCTCCTTTTCGATCAGGTATTTCCGCAGGTTGTTGATTTCAGCGAGCGAGAAATGAATCATTTGATTCGTATACAAACCGCTTATCAAGAGCATCGGTTGTTTGAATAAATCCTCCGGGTCTATGTCTTTTGACATACGTTTGATATTCTCTTCAGACATATTCTCTGGAGGCCATGACAGATAAACGGATTTGACCGTGCTCGCTTGAGGCATGAAATTGAGGTGCACTTTGCTTCTCGCGTTCATCCATTTTTCCAGGTAAGCGGGGATGCCTCCAAACCAGAAATTACCGGTGTCGTAACTAATATCGGAGATATGAACTTCGCCCTGTATATCTGTACCTTTTCCCCAGACGACCGCGCCGTATTCATCATCTCGTAATACAAGTTTTGTAGGCTCGCTGGGAACCGTTTTAGCAGGTTGCGAAGAATCTATAGTAGTTTCTTGCTGGTCAGCATCCTCACTGGATGGCGTTTCAGCGCTATCGCCTTTGGGGACAAACCAGGACGGCAGCCCTAACAAAGCGACCAATACGAATGCGATAATGGCTTGGGGTTTAATTTTTGCGTGAATCATTTTGGAACCCTCCTCTAACAGTTTGCGAATTCGATTCGCTGTTGCAGTTCCACCAATAGCGAATCCTCCAGAATCGCGTTCTTTCATCGACGCGGCGCGTTGGAGGATTTGCATCAAACAATTTGCATAGGACCTCGATTCCTGGGATAGAGCGACCACAAGGTCATCGCATGCGGCTTCTGCTTCTTTGACTACCTGCCTGCCCGCGTACCAGACAGCAGGGTGAAAGAAGAAGAACGCTTCGATGAACCGTTTCATCAAAAGCACCCAGGTGTCTCGATATTTCCAATGCGCTAATTCGTGTATTAACATCAACCGTAACTCTCGTTGGGAGAATTGCCCCACACACCAACTCGGCAGTAAAATAACCGGCCGCAAGAGTCCACACAACATCGGAGCAGCGATATTATCTGCCAATTGTAAAGTCACAGTTGAGCGGATTTTCATCTGTTCCAGGCATGAACAAAGCGTGTGTTGCAGGGATTCTGGCGCAGGGCGTGTATTCTTGCGTAGCACCCCAAGTGTCCGCAATCCCAACGCGAACCTGACCAACATCAGCCCGCATCCGAACGTCCACAGTATGGCGAATCACGCCAATTCAAATGATGCCACCATGCAACTTCATCAACCAAAAGGACAGCTCCGTTCCGAGAGTGTTCCACTTGCGAAGGTGTGGATGTTTCTGTCAATGGTATGACTGCGGATGTACCGTTGTCAGGTTGTTGAGTTATCTGTTCGACGGGGGGAGCGGAAGTTGCTAAAATGTCTTCTGAAGTGGCACGCTGGCCTGGTATAATAAACCATGAAATTGGCCAAGCGAGAAAAAGCGAAAATACCATTTTGAACAGCACTGTCAGCCAGAATCCTTCTCGCACTTTCGCTGAACGAAAGCGAACGAGTCGGAGAATCAGCCAAACAATCAATGCGAACACTGTCACCTCTAAACTGACAAGGGACAATGTGCCGGTCATCCATTGTCCAACAGTTGACACTTGGTTCAGGAATATCGGAAGACTCATTTTGGATTCTCCTTTTGCTTGCTATCCAGCAAACGCTGTAATGATAAAAGTTCATCTGGCGAAATTGCATTGACATCAATAAGATGCGCAACGAGCGCATAAGGAGAACCATTGAAAAACTTCTGCAAAAGTTTAGCGACATTGCGTTGCGCGGCTTCCTTTTTGCTGACTTTGGGATGATAAACGTAAGCACGCCCCTGCTTTAGACATTCGAGGATGCCCTTTTCCGCCAACTTGGATAGGACTGTCATGATTGTGGTGTAAGCCAATGGACGAGTCGATTGTATTGCCTCATAGACATCACGCACAGTAACACTTCCTTTTTGCCACACCAATTGCATGACATCAGCTTCCAAATCGGTCAGTAGTTTTTTAGTTTGAGCCATGATGATTATCTCCTATAAACATAGTACGATAATTATAGCAATTCGAGTTGAATTTGTCAAGCGTAAAATGTGAAAAATTTGTAGACGATGGGGTATGTTTCAGCCTGCCTCAAAAATGAGTTGACACTTTGACGTGAAACGTGAAACGTGAAGAAACTCACGCATCACGTATCACGCATCACGTTTCAAGTGTAAACAGTTTTCTGAAACATGCCTTATTAGGCAAAATTACAACAAAGAACACCCTTTTGACATAAGGACTCCTTATGAACATCCTCATGCTCGCCATTGATACCCTTCGCGCGGATCATTTGAGTTGTTACGGGTATCGATACCCAACCAGCCCGACCATCGATCAACTTGCGCAGGAAGGCATACTTTTTGAGCAGTTAATCTGTCCGGGGATACCCACTGAACCCTCGTTTACGACACTCTACACGGGGCAGCATCCCATCACACACGGCATTGTCTCACACGGCGGGAGCGCAACGTTGGATCGAAAAGTTCCGTTGCTGCCTGAACTGCTCTTGAACGCCGGATATACCACCTGCGCCGTTGATAATCTCGCATCCAACAAAGCGTGGTTTGCGCGAGGATACGAATTTTACATCGACCCCAGCATGAAGCGAGCCATGCGGTTGATGGTGACCGCCGAAGAGATTAACCATCGCGCTATCTCCTGGCTCAAGGCGTACGGAAATGAAAAGTTCTTTCTATTCCTTCATTATTGGGACCCGCACACGCCATACTTGCCACCACCGAATTATCGTGAGCTGTTCTATCATGGGAATCGCTCTGACCCGGCAAACAAAAGCCTGGAACCGCTCTGGCGGCATGTGCTCGGTGATGTTTGGAAGGATACATGGTTTAAGTGGCTCGGCGGGTCGATCACGGATGCAGACTACGTTCGCGCCCTTTATGATCAATCCATCCGTTATCTGGATGACCAGCTCAAGGTGCTACTTGGCGCACTCAATGAAATCGGTGTCGCGGAGGACACCCTCATCGTGCTGTTGGGGGACCACGGCGAAAGCATGACTGAACACGGAATCATGTTTGAGCATCACGGGCTGTATGAACCGACGATTCGTGTTCCGCTCATCCTCCACTACCCGCAACGTTTGAAGGGGGGCCGCCGCATCCCACAAGCCATCCAGCATTCCGATCTTGCCCCGACCATCCTTGACTTGGCGGGAATCCAGAAGCCTGAAAGTATGGAAGGCAAAAGTTTCACTTCCGTGCTTGAAGGGGAATCGCAACCCCAATTGCACGAAAAGGTTATCAGTGCAGAATCGACATGGCAGGTGAAATGGTGCTTGAGAACCGAGCACTACAAGTTTATTCTCGCCCGTGAGCCTGATTGGTACGGCACGCCGATGCGTGAGTTGTATGACCTCCAGGCAGACCCGGAGGAGCTCAACAATCTCATCGATTCGGAAAGAGGCGTTGCGGCTGAAATGGAGGCCGAGTTGGAAGGCTGGATTGCCGATCGCTTAAAAGTGGCTGGGCGGACAATAGACCCGCTGATTGAACAAGGGGTCTCGCTTGGCAAACGGTGGAAGAATCGACAGTGAACCAAGAATTCTGAATCCTGAATCCTGAATGTCCGCTAGGCGAGACTCTTCGACCTGAATCCTGAATCCTGAATGTCCGCTAGGCGAGACTCTTCGACCTGAATCTTGAATCTTAAATCCTGTATCTTGTGTCCCAGATTTGTTTACGCCAATAGTATGTGGTTCTTAATTCTCCTCTCTTTCTGCTTAGGGTGTAGCTCCTCTCGACAGTTCGTTGAGCCCGTCGGGACAGCGCCGATTAAAAAAATCGTCCATCCCCAAATTGTTCCGTCCATCCAGAATCTTCCGGCACCGCCGCTCCTGGGCGTGAACTATATCCAAACTTTATGCCGCCAGGGACAGGGGGCTGGACAATTCCTGCGCCCGATGGGACTGGAGCTTGATCTCCGGGGGCTTCTCTATGTGGCGGATTCGGAGAACAACCGCGTACAGGTCATTGATGCCGACGGAAACTTCGTCGCGGAGTATGGCAAGCGTGGCTGGCGGACGGGCGAATTTGATACCCCAACGGATGTCGTCCTCAATTTTCAGCGGACAGAAATCCTCTATGTCGCAGACACAGATAACAACCGCATCCAGTATTGCAACCTCGTGGATGGCATCTTTCATGTCATGACTGGCGGCAAATCCCGCTATAATTCCGAGAACCGAGGGGTGGATGCCGCGATTGAGCTGGATGTGCCGGGGGGCATTGGTATTGGTCGAGATGGGGAAATTTATGTCGTCGATACAGGGAATCACCGTTTTATCCAGTTCGACACGGAAGGGATGCCCGTGTTGATACGCGGCCGTTTTGGCAGGGCACTGGAACAGTTTCAAGCCCCGACCGATCTCGTTGTTGATGCTGGCGGGAATGTCTACATCGTCGATTCGGGGAATCACCGCATCAAGAAATACGACTTCAGTGGCAACCTCATCCAGATATGGGGGGGGCAGGGTTCAGCGCTCGGTCAGTTTCAAGGCCCGAGTCATATTGCCCTAGACCGTTGGAATTACCTCTATGTGACAGATCGGGGGAACGGGCGGGTGCAGGTCTTCACAGCAGACGGGCAACCTGTAACGGAATTTCGGAGTGAGATGCTTGTCGAACCGGTTGGTATCGCAATCTCCAAAGACGATCGAATCTTCGTGAGCGATATCGCAGCAAATAACATTAAAGTTTTTCAGGTGATTTATCGCCCCTGACCTTAAAATTAGCAAATTTGCGTTCGCTAAAATTTTTGCTGGCGGCTTAACTTTTTTCTCGAAGGGGTGTATAATAGCGATCAAACAGTGCGGTTATACAGGGCTATTCATAACGCAAAAGTGGAGCTTTGATAAACACTTAATTTCTTAACTGTATTTGGATATCATTGTTTGCCATGATAGTTAAGTTTAGTGTTCGTTGAGGCTTCGAGCCTAAGTAGGGAAGTAAGCTGTATTCTTCATGAATGCGGTCAAACGTTCTGAAATAATAGGACAGGCCTACTCTGTATCCCGTTTGACCGAAAGGTCAATCACCTTCCTGTGTATCCAGCAGAAGCTCTGATGGTTGATGAGAACGTTCAATTCGACTTCTATAGAGAACGGGCATACCTTGGCGAGGATAACAGTCTCCCCTTTAATGGGAGTGACAAACACAACGGAGTCTAAGGTGATTAAATTCACTTTAGACTCCATCTTTGAATCGTTTTGAGCAAGTTTTTAATAGGAGGTAGATTGTCATGGGAGAGAACAGCAAATCTATTGCGAAGCTGGGACTGGCCCTAACGCTGATTGTGGTCGGTCTCAATAGTATATGCTTGGCGGATGTGCCTCGTAGAGTTGAACAGTATGCGCTGGCGCAAAAATGGGAAAAGGTGAGCGGGGCGTTCAGCACCGCTGAATTGACTGCCGACCCCGTAGCCCGGTTGCTCAACGCCTACGCCTGTCTTGTTACATTTAACTACCGCTGGTCAGTCGAGCAGTTCTCTTTTCTGGGAAGTGCTTCTGACGTTGAGAAACTGGCGGATTATGCTTCAGCGTTGGCGCAGAGGCATCCTCAGAACGCGGTGGCGCAGATGCTCCAGGGGGATGCTCTCGCACGAAGCGGAAAGTATGACGAAGCGCTCTCCGCGCTGGACAAGGCGGTGCGGCTTGACCCGCAGTCTGCGCTTCTCTACGACGTGCGCGGTGTGGTTCATGCGCTGGTGGGCAAGACGGAGGAGGCCATAGCGGATTTCGAGAAGGCGATTGAGTTAGACCCCCGATTGGCAGAGGCGTCGGTGAATCGCGGAATCGTGCGCTTCTGGCGCGGCGAAGTGGATGGAGCGATGGCCGATTTCAACAAGTCCATTGAACTCGCCCCGGAGTTTGCCCTCGCCTACAACAGCCGCGGCCAATTAGCCTTTTCGATTGAGGAGTGGGAGGCCGCTATTGCTGATTTCGAGGCTGCCGGAAGATTGGTGCCAGGCGTCGGTTGGATTCAGTCCAATATTAGGTTGGCTCAATCAGCCAAGGCGAAGGCTGACTTGTCTCGTCAGATCATGGTCATGGGAAGTAGAGGCACCACGCTTTCCGCGCAGACGCTCCTGATTGACGGAGCTGGTGTGGAGTCCCGCGGGGCGGCTCCGCGCCAGGCGTGGGCGCGGGAACTGCTTGGCCCCGAGTACGTGCAGATCAATATCAGGCACGAGGGGGCACCACTTTGGTTGGGGTCGAAATGGCCAGCAGGAGAACAGAATATCATCACCCTTCCCCACCAATGGAATGCCGCCATAGCCGACCAGGAACTCAAGCCGTTGCTGCAAAAGGCGCAGGCCGAAGGAAAAAGCGTGTACGTGAACATTGATGCCAACCTGACATTGCCCGGCTACCTGGCAGGGGCGAAAACTAACGAGTTGAAATGGGCAGCCCAGATTGCTGACTATGTTCTCCAGCAGACGCCCAAGGAAGTACATAAAGTCTTCAGCGGCCACAGCGCGTTCACCGATGTGCCGCAATACATGTCGGAAAAGAGTGCTATTAAGAACTGGATTCTGCAATCGCCTCGTAACTTTTCCCACATGGAAACCCTCGTCCGCAGTTCTCCGTCAGCGCATTTCGATTTGGTAACAGGGGAGGGCGACGCTCCGCATTGGGGGCCAAATCTGCATCAACTCAAGGGGTCTAGCGTGCGGGTCATTGAATTGCTGAAGCCCGGGCTGGGCACGCCGCTGGACTGGACAAACGTACATAGCAAGGTGGGGCAGCCTTTCACCCGCGGCGAGTTCAAAATCACCACTTCAGAAGGGACAGTCACAAAGCAAGGGCGACTCGGGGGGCTGGTATCGCATCCCCTGAATCAGGTTCGACCACAATTCGTATCTCTGAGGGAAATCTCCATTCCCAACTACTGGGTTACGCCTGAGACTCCGCTTCCAGCAGCGACTGCCCTCGTGTCGATGGTCAACACTGGAAGCCGAATGCCTTTGTCTAATGAGCCCTCACCACTGCCCCGTCATGCTCTTGTCGCAGGAACGGGTCCGCACGCTGAACGAATGATTCGGGACTTTCGCGATGCGGGTTGGAAGGTTACATCAATGTCCGCATTTCGGAATCTCAACGAGGTCGAAGTATTTGCAAGTCGGGTCGGTGCGACGCGCATCACAGGGGTGACGAGTGGAAGGGGAGGAATTTACATCCCAGCAGAAGTTGATCACAAAGACCCGAACGATAAATACGCGGGGGATATGCCTGGCCTTGGGGGCAGGTCGAGCGAGCGCGGGGAAACAACCGATGTAGGGCAGGAAGGCCTGTTCTGCCCATTCTTGTTGTTCTGTGCGTCTAGCGCAAGGAAATGAAGATCACGGAGTCATGGTGCAACGTTCGCCGTTCTCTGTGACTCCGTGGTGAAAACACTGGAGGTAAAAAAATGATAAGACTTTGGAAAGGAATATCGTTCTTTATCGCTCTATCGTGGCTTTTAGGTTCAACAAGTCCACTCTCCTATGCCCAGGAAACGAAGACTTTCGTCGCCTACTCGATGAAGGTGGCGCAGGCGAAGGTGGAACAGGCAGTCAAGCAAGGCATTGATTGGCACAAGAAAATGTCCGATGTGTTCTACCTGGGCAACATCACCAAGCCTTGGGCGGTGGTGCTGGATACCGAGACAGGCGACTGGATACTGGTGGGTGAACGCGACCCGAAATCGTCGCTGCTGACTCTGGACGACTGGGCGGCGGCGTTGCGGGCGCGGTTCATTCACGCGGGGGAGGACCCCGGCGTCACCATTGACCCCCGTCGGGAGGGGGGTCTGGAAGCGAAGAGACAGGACGTGCGCTTCTTCGGCGGCGTCGAGGACACCCACTTTGGGCAGGTCTGCTATGAGGCAGACTGGCTGATGAAGAAGATCTGCTTCGGCTTGGAAAGACTGCCAGTTGAGAAACTGAAGACCTACTATGACCTGTTCCTGGAGCAAGCACGCAACAGCGGCGCGGGTAAGTCAAGCGTCGCTTCCCGCTTCTGGTTTTACCCTATCGTGAACCGGGTGAATGTGTTCGGCGATGTGGTGCTGTTGGAGAAGTTCCAGATGGGGGTGTTCACGGAGGTGTTGTCTGCGGAGGTGGATGGCAAGCCCGTGGCGGATGTAGACCAGTTTGAGCACTACCCGTCGGAGGGGTTTTCGCGGTCGTTCAGCGAGAACTACGATGCCGCAGCAGAAGCGCGGGAAGTGTTGGAGACGTTGCGTGGCTTGACGCGGCTGGCGGCATTGGCGAAGGGGCTGACGGAGGTAGATCAGAAGCCAAATGTGGACTTTTACCTGAAGGGCTATCCGCTCGAAGAGGTGAAGACCCCAAAGGAAGTGGAAGTGTTGAAGGTGGAGAACCAGGAGGCCGGGTTTAAGATCTCCGGCGGGGTAAGTTTGACCGCGTTAGCGATACGCCTAAAGGGGGGAGATGTGAGTGCGTTCAGGGAGATAGTGCTGAAGGCGCGCAAGGTGGCTGGGTTGAAGGCGTTGAACTGGGAATTTAAAATGAAGATGCGGGCGGGGCAACTGGTGGGAATTGAGCTGCCGCCCGGTTTGGCAGACCCGGCGGCGATAGCAGATCTCTTTACGCAGGGTTGGTTTTTATATAAGAAGAAGCACTATCAGGAGGCGCTAGATTCTTTTGACTCCATCCTACGCAAAAGTTCCGAAGCGTCAGTTGAAGCTTGGTGGGCGCAGGCTGTAGTGCTCCGTGAGTATGGACTGTCGCAACTTTTGACCCCCGATGGGGAAGATCGCTTTCGTCAGGCGATTTCTCTTTTCAAAAAGTGCATTCAACTCAAACCAGATTTTGCTCCTGCACACTATGAACTCGGGGTTACGCTTCGAGCCGTCGGCGACAATGACCAAGCCATTGCCACATTTGAACATGCCCTTCAGTTAGAACCAGACTTTGCTGAAGCTTATTATGGTTTGGGAATTGCATACAAAGCTCAAGGGCGGCACCAAGAAGCTATCGAGGCCTTCTATCGATACCTGAAATACGACGACAACAGTAGTTTCGCCCAGGAAGCGCGACGTCTCATAGCGCAACTTGAGCAAGGCTGGGAAAAACGTAATCAGCACTATAAGGACGAAAAGAAGCGCTTTAGCTTCGATTATCCGCCGCAGTGGGAAGCACTCCTGCGGAACGAACTTGCAGCAAAGACCAAGGGCATTATAGGTGGAGATAACCCTGACATGATCCTAGCTGTCAGCAACCCGGACGATTGGAGCCAGAACATGAATCTTCAGATTTTGACCCCGCCGGAGTTAGAAAACCAACTCTCGGAAGAGCAGCTTCGCGCTTTTGTCAAACAAATGGATCAATTTCTGCCCACCCAATTCACTAATTTTCAAAAGATATCGCATCGCATCTTTCAATTCAATAGCGTTCCCGCACTCGAATATATCACGACTATGACCTTGCTCAATCGCAAAATGCAACAAAAGCAAGTCATGTTTGCGAAGCATGGTCGCGCTATCTTTATTACCTGTACAGCCCCGCAAGAAATGTTTGATGATGTAGACGAACACTATTTCAAAGTTATCATTGAAAGTTTCATGGTATGGTAGATTGTCGGATCAGAATACAGGATTTAGGGAAGTCCATGGAACTTTTTCCGCCTAATCACAAGTTAGGCCAAATAACCAAGCAAGAAGGAGACCGTTATGCAAGAGACAAACTTCACTGTACGAATTCTGAATGAAACATTGGGCATTGGGGAAAAGATCGCTCGAATGGTATCCGCAGAAGGCGTTTCATTTCTCCGAGAGGCGTCTCTATCGATTACTCATGATAAGATTTGGCTTGGCTGCACTGATGATGTCGGCGGTTCGCACGCCTTGGGAAGCCTCCTCCAGCATGAAATTCGTCGGATAAGATTCAAGAAGAGTGCTATCACCCCCGGCCAACAACTGATCAAACCCGCCCTGAGCGGTGCATTCACTGGGGTGGTAATGACAGTCATCATGTGGCTTATAGTCGGTGAGCGTCGCGTGAGTGGGCTTGCTGAGTCGATAGGCCTCAGCATTCTTCTAGTGCTCGGCATAGCAGGATTTTTCGTCGTTGTGCACCTGTTCAGGATCTCGTGGTCTCATCTGGCGGTAGTTGTTTTTGAAGCCGCAGACGGGAAGTCGGTAGAAGTGGCCATTGAGAACGATAAAACAGACGCGTTGATCGCTCTCTTTGCACAACGCAACATCCCAGTGGAGCCCTTATGAGGCATAACAAGCGGCTCGACCTGTTGAGCAGAATTTCACCTCAACTCGGGGGACGTTGGGGAGATTGGACGAGAACTTTAGAAAGCATTTGCAGCAACTCTTTTACGCAGATCTTTTGACTTCCTACATCTTCACAGACGCTTGGTGGAGGATGGACAACATAGCGCAAAAATATATCAAGAACCCGTTAGGAACCCGGCAGGAGCTCCAGTGGCCCAACGGATTGCAATCTTCTTGGGGACAAAGATGGCAAAGTTTATCACTTCCAGCACGCGCATTCCTCAATTAGTGAGTCTCATCCGCGACACCGATCCGGAGGCAGCGCGCCTCCTAAGCGAGGGAGTTTATCTTGCAAGTCGTGACGCTGACGGAGACTCTCTTTTGCACAGAGCGGCTCGCTTAGGGCAGAAGGCTACAGTTCAAATGATGATTGACAAAGGTGCTGATCCCCAGAACCGCAATGCCGAGGGTAAGACAGCTATAGATTTGGCGGTCGAGGCGGGTCATGACAAAATAGTAGAGATGTTGCGCTCGAAGGTAAGTGTTTGAAACTGCTTTCCTGCCTATTCGTCGTCGGTGTTCTCGGCATCATCAATTGTGGCGATGCTGGAGGTGGCGTTTGCAGACGAATCGGGATGCGCCGCAATTGCAAGCGATGACCGCGCGACAGATTGTCCGATGGATGGAGGGGCAAGCGTTCTATAAGAAAGGTGGTGCAGAAAGCTGTCTGTTACTGACGTTCTGTCTCTATTGGTGGACAGCAGATCGCATCAACCCCCAAAAGGAGGCGAACCCAATGGCAAACAAGACAATGGCGAACATGAGCCATGCGGAATTTGAGGCTCTGGTAGAGCAGTTCATTGAGCGTGGTGAGGACAAAGTCACACTGCCTACCTTCCTGCAAGTGATGGCGGACGTCGCTGAACGACGCAAGCCACGCGGATGGGAAATGAACGAAATGGAGGTGAAGCGAATGGGCGCACAGGTGACGCCGTATCAAGACCGATTGATGGAAGAGGTCCGCACACTCAACCCGCAGCAGATGAAGAAGGTGCTGGAGTTCGTGACGGAACTGAAACAGGGACAGACCGAAGATACCTTATTGGAGATGTTAGGGCAACCCGGCGTGTCGCCTGAAGCAATTGAGCAGGTATACGAAAGGCTTCGCCAAAATCGACCATCCCCCCCACCGATGTTAGAGGCGATGCCCCCATCCATCGGGATTTCGCTTAACCTGTTGAAAATCCCCAATTCCGGATTGGTGGCGTCGCCCCTTTGTTTTTCGTCTATCGCAACGGCTCAACCTCTGCTATGCTTTTTGAATTGCTGGAGGGAGCTCATATATGATAAAGCTCGAGAGTCCTCGTGATTAGAATATAAACGTGAATCTGAATGCCGCCAAGGAGGTGATGTGTATGAGTACCCATCCAAAAGAGGTCGTTGAGCGTGGTTTCAAGCAAGACCAGCAAGACTATTGGGAAATGCGAGAGGAGTTGCTTGCCAGGTATTCAGGCAAATGGGTTGCTGTACATAAGGGACGGGTGGTTGCAGTCGGCGAAGACCCCTTGTCCATTATGGAGGATGCCTTAGCCGAAGACGGTTACGCCTATACGAATAAAGTGGGTGAAGAGGACAAGATCGTGGTCCGGCAGCGGCGTGTGTCGTTTCCGTATGACCAGACTTATTCTCCAACGCCAATCCCGCGTATCACAGCGGTTCTGCACAACTGCGCGCAGACGAGGAGCAAAACCGTTACGGATGCCATCCCCGACATCGGTGCCGACATGACTTGCCTTCCTGTGGATGATTGCCAAGACCTCGATCTTTTCCTCTTTCCCTACGACTCAGGCGTCGCCCATCCTTTCGGCGGTGTGAGTCGGCAAGTGACTTTCTACGCGGGACGTATAGAGATCAACGGGAAAATCCACCTCGCAATTGTCGAACCTGTCGCTGAACCTGAACGGCTGGTTGGACGGGAAGTGCTCAATCAGACGAGAGTCACCTTCGATGGCCCAGCACAACTAGCAACTTTTGACTGAAAGAACATCAGTGTGCCATAGTCCGCGTAACCTGCTTGTATCAATGCAGAGGAGGAACAAACATGACAAAGCACATAACGGTTTCTGATACGCTCTATGCCACGCTCAATAAGGTGGCGCGGCGAAAGCGAAAGACGGTGGACGTTGTGGTGGAACAATTCCTCAATGCCGCTATCTCCGAAGAAAGTGCTCGTATGACGCAGCAAACACAGTTGGCGAAAGCCAAAGTACGTCTGCGTAAAACGTTGAAGGTAACGCTGCCGAGCTCACAAATCGCCCCGATCGATGATGAGGAAGTTGATCTTCTCAGCGAGTTGGCTCAAGCAGGCGAAAGCGGTCAACAGCGTGCATTGCAAGCCTACGAGGACAGGAGGTGATACCAATGCCAAGTCCGTTTCCAGGAATGGACCCTTACCTTGAAGGGCGTAATACCTGGCCTGGCCTGCATCATCGCCTGATTACAGCAATCGGTGATGCTTTGGTGCCTCAGGTCGCGCCAGCCTATTATGTAGAGGTCGAAGAGCGTATTTACACCGTCGAAGAGGAGCGGGGAAAGTTCGTCGGCCGACCCGATGTTGCAATCATCACCGCGCCCGCAACGGCAGAGCAGAAAGGCGAAAGTGGGGTAGCAACAGGGTGTGCCAGTATAGCGGAGACCGTGAATTTACCCCTGTTTGAAAAGGTGCCGGAGGGTTATTTGGAAGTCCGCGATACCCAGACGCACGAGGTAATCACAGTCATCGAAGTCCTGTCTCCGACCAACAAGGTTGTAGGGGAAGGACGCAGAGAGTACGAAGCCAAGCGTCGTGAAGTGCTGTATACGCTCACCAACCTCATCGAAATCGACCTGTTGCGGGCTGGGGAGCCGATGGAGATGAAGCCGACGCCTAAGCGTGATTATCGAATTGTGGTCCGGGCGGGGTGGGAACGTCACCGAGCCCAACTTTACGCTTTCAGCGTGCGGCAGCCCATTCCGGATTTCCCCGTCCCCTTGCGGCGGGACGAGAAAGCGGTGGTGCTGGCTCTTGGCAAACTGCTCTCCGAGATTTATGACCGGGCGCGCTACGACCTTCGGTTGAACTACCACCAGCCGCCGGAGCCACCGCTGGCACCCGAAGATGCTATTTGGGCTTCGGAGTTGTTGCGTGCGAAAGGACTGCGGCAATGATGCCTTCATGAGACAGCCGTCCCCTCAAATGCCAGAACCCGCAACGGGATGGCATCCGTGCCAAAGGCTGGCAGCGGCTGTGCGAAGACGTACACCCGACTCGCCCGCAGGTCTTCCAGATGTGCCAGACTCTCGATCAACGGGATGCCTCGGTCAAACAGGATGTGGTGGTTGACCAACGCTCGACTTCCCGGCACCTCAAGTCCAGGGCTATCGATACCGAGTAGCTTGATTCCTTGATTAACCAACCAGCGGAGCGCCTCCGGTGTTGGGTAAGGTGGCTGACCCCCTTCAGTCGGGGCGCGTCGGTCCCAGTCGAAGCGGATGAAGGCGATGTCGTCCGGGCGGATGCCCCCGGCCTCCCGTGCCGCCGCCTCAAGACGCGCGATCTCAACGGCGGCGGACCAGGGCACATCGCTGAAGTCTAAAATGACTGCCTCACCGAAGAACCGCTCCACCGCCAACTCGCCAATCGAAGCCCCATCTTGTACGGCGTGCAGGGGTGCCTCGACATGCGTGCCGGCGTGGCCGCTCATCGCAATCTGTGACACTACATACCAGCGTCTCTCCGGGGGGGTGGTCTCCGGCTCCTTCACGATGCTGTCAAGTCGTGTCTCAAACCGGACCCACGGATGCTGACCTTGACTCGGAACCAGCGGTCGCGAGAGGTCAACGACGCGGCTGTAGTGGAAAGTAGGTGCTTTCATCTTGTGTGGCCTCCTCTGCACATTTGCTCATTTTACGAGTTTTTCACTTAGTTCCCTCTCCCCTTCGTGGGAGAGGGTTAGGGTGAGGGGGAAGAACCCAGTCGTGTCACTTGACCCCCTCACCCCGGCCCTCTCCCACGGGGGGAGAGGGAGCAGATGGATGCGCTCGTTTTGCAAAATGGGGTAATAACTGAAAAACTTGTATCATTTGCACATTTATACTTCATTGGCGAGCCGCTTGAGCGTCGCGGCGGCTTCGGCGGGTGAAGCGTAAGCAGGCAGATCACCAGTCTGCGTCACGCGACCATTGTACCCCGCCTTGCGCAATGCCTGCAGGTAGGCGGCGTGCTCGGCGGGGGTTGTCTGCGGGTGTCCACGGCCTGGCTCGGCAATGTGTGCATGGATGAGGTGCGGACCTGCCGCGGCAAGCGCATCAAGCGACTCGCCGTTCAGTCGGATATGGAAGAAATCTGCCATCAGTTGGATCGAAGGACGGTTTACCTCCCGCACCATATCCAGCGCCTCCGGGACGGTGTTAATCAGGTTCGCGTCCCTTCGGTTGTATGGCTCAAGGGCAACCTGAATGCCGCGGACTTCGCCGAGGTCTGCGCACATCCGCAGGAAGTCCCGCACCTGCTCAAGCGCCCGATCGCGCGGGAACCCATCAGGGACAAAACGTGACTCGCCACTGCCGTAGCCGATGACCCCGATGCCGGCCCGCTGCATCCGATCGAAGACGCGCGTGACGTAAGCACGCAGCCGCGCACGGTCCACTTCAGGCCCGACGACCATGAGCCCGTCACGCCTCGCCGCCGGCAGAAAGCCGCACATGGAAGCAACGGGCACCGGCGATGTGCGGATACGTTCCAGCGCGATTTGTTCTGTTGCGCTGTCCATTTCATCCGCTCCGATGAGTGCGGGCGAGATTTCTGCGTAATCATAGCCCCAGTTTGCGACATCCGCCAGCCCATCCAAACTGCCAATCAAGCGTCCAATCTCCATTTGTTATGCTCCTTGATTTCTCGTTATCTTGAGGTTTTCATGAGCATACCAAATATCCTCAATTAAGTCAAGCGCAAATTTAGGATAGTTCTTTTTTATTGACATACAATGCGTGCGTGATATAATACCAATTTGCAATTGAAGAAGTAAGGTAGCCCAAGGTTTCGACAAGCTCAACCCGGCGGATTCTATCTTGGTATCTGACAGATTGCCAACTTAGAAAGTTGGGCTACAAATCTTACCGATGAAGATATTGCGCGAACGTTGAGTGTCTCAGAGGACGCATTGAAACGCGCAAAACAAGCGCTATAACAGGTGTACCCTACAAGGACTACGATAGAAGGGAGAGAGAAGATGATCGATAGTGCATATCTCCTCAATGACGATGCGATACAAGATTTCATCGTCAACGGATATATCATGGTAAAGCCAGCGCTCCCGCCTGATTTCCACAGGTCGATTTTCCAGCAACTCTCAGAGATGATGGAAAAGGAGGGAAATCCGGGAAACAATCTGCTGCCTAAAGTTCCCGACCTTCAAAAAATCTTTGATGACCCGACAGTCGATGGTGCGCTCACCAGTATCCTGGGACCGAACTACGCCATGCACCAGCACCGCCATTGTCATTACCACCCACCGGGGACCAAAGCACAGAGTTGGCATAAAGACTATCCGATCGGTGGAAATGTGCGGTATCACCGCGTCCGAGCGGCGATGGCTTTCTATTATCCCCAAGATGTCACCGAGGAGATGGGCCCCACAGCGATTCAGCCCGGTACGCAATACTACATGACCCCTGCGAAGGAATTCGCCGGGCTGTCGCTTTGCGGCGAGGCGGGCACCGTAACCCTTGTCCATTATGAGCTCTGGCACCGAGCAACGGAGAATCGAAGCGATAAAACGCGATTCATGTTGAAGTTTCTCTTTTGCCGCACGGAAGAGCCCACTCGTCCATCATGGAAGGCGGCGTATCCGGTTTGGCGGGTGAATCAGGCGACTCCAATCCAGCATCAAGCGATGTGGCGGCATCTGTGGAAGTGGTATTGTGGAGAGGGGAGAGAGGCTGCGCGGAGAGGGGAACGACCTCCCCCTTCCCGCCCCCACCCCGGCCCTCCCCCTGGAGGGAGAGGGGGTGGAGGGAAGGGGGCCGGGGGGTTAGGTTTTCAGATAGACGTAAAAGCATCCATCCAGTCGTTGCGCGATGCGGATGTCGCGGTTCGCCGAAATGCGGCAGATTCACTGAGCTTTGTGGGTGAGGCTGCTGAAGACATCGTTCCTGCACTGATCGAAGCACTTCATGATGCGGATGAGCCGGTGCGTCTCAACGCTGCCTATGCGTTGGGAACGATTGGCGAACCCGCGATACCTTCGTTAATTCAGGCGTTGCGGGAGGAGTCGGCGGTGGCTTGGGAGAAGAATCTGAACCGCAACGACTTCACCAATCCGAGCCAAATCGATTCTATCTATGGGCTTGCTGCCGCCGGTGAGCTCGCTGTGCCTGCGTTAATCGGATGCATGGACGAGCCGGATGGGTGGGTGCGTGCGGCGACTGCGGCGGCGTTGGGGTGTATGGGGCAACCGGCGCATGTAGCTGTGCCCGCACTGATCAAAGCGTTGAAGGATGAGTCGGAGTGGGTGCGCCGAAATGCCGCGGATGCGTTGGGGAATATTGGCCAACCGGCGGCTGCGGCAGCGCTGGTTGAGGCCTTGGGTGATGAGAGGAAGGTCTCGCGTTGGTCGCTTTCGGGAGACTCATTTCGTGAAAATGTTGTGAGTGCATTGGCGAAGATGCGTCAACTCCCCGAGATGGCCGTACCCGCGTTGCAAAAGGCATTAGGAGCTGAGAGTGAGTATATTCGCTCTTATGCTGCCATTGCCTTGAGGCGAGCGAAGATATGATAGGAATGACCGTTGAGCGAAATGGAGTCTACCCCAATCATCAAGTCGTTCGACTGGCGATCCTTGTCGAGGGTGGATTGGTGGTGTTGGCGTGGGTGTTGGGCTGGTTCTTGAGTCAGCCACCGCTGGCGCATTTCCACTGGGATGGGGCGGATGGGGTCCTGGGAATTGCTGGAAGCGTTCCGATGCTCGTGATGTTCCTGGCACTTCTTCGTTGGCCCGTCAGGGCATTGGTAGAGCTCCGGCAGTTCCTCCAAACGTTCATCCCGCCACTGTTTGGGCGGTGCACGCTGATCCAACTCGGTATCATCGCCTTGCTGGCGGGCTTGGGTGAGGAGATGCTTTTTCGTGGCGTGTTCCAAGGGGCTATCAGTCGTTGGCTCGGGCCAGCGGTTGGGCTTGGGGCGGCGAGCGCGTTATTTGGGCTCATCCACTTCATCACCCCAACGTATGCCCTGATTGCAACTCTGATGGGAGTCTACCTGGGTTGGTTGTGGCAGGTCAGCGGCAATCTGCTGGTGCCAATCGTTACACATGCCGTATATGACTTTGTGGCGCTGGTCTATTTTTTAAGGTTTGCTAATGGAAAGTTGCATCCCAAAGATAACAACGAAAATACAAAATAAGCCAATTGTCCAGATGATGTGAGGCATGTTTCACGATTCTCCAACGCTTTGCTGACAAAAAGTTGTTCGTCATGACGTGACCTGCTTAGGGTGAGTTGGAGTTGCAAGAGCGGGTGGACCGGGGCACGCGCGGGCAACGTTGGCTTAACAGTGGGGCGCGTTTCCCGTTGCGGAAGCCCCTGGTTGGTTTTGATGGCTTGTTGGCGTTCCATGTGCTTTATCTTTTTGCTAATTCCTGGTCAAAATTCGGTTTCGCAGGTGTGTTCGTATGCCGTAAAGCCCGATGTTTCATGGCTAAAAAAGCGACCGCCAGGGTGGCTGCAACCCCACTGAAGAACTGTGGCAGTGATAAAAAAAAGACGGAACCCCTGTCATCTCCGCGCAGAAACTCATTCAAAAAGCGGCCCAGCGGATACAATATAAACAATAACGCAGCCAACTCGCCATCATGTTTTTGATGTTTCCTATATATCATGATAACACCAAACAAAACGAGCCCATAGATGGCTTCATAAAGCTGTGTGGGATGCACCGGCAGAGAAAACTGATGCGGGGTGATAAGCCCTTCTCGAAGGTGAGCATAATACGGACCGCTGCCTTCGGGAAAGCGAAGTGCCCAGGGCAAGTTCGAGATTTTGCCATAACAACACCCATTGAGAAAGCACCCAAGGCGGCCGAAAGTAATGCCAAGCGCTATGGCGGGAGCACAACCATCCAAGAATTGGGTCGCCGAAAGTCGCTGCCACTTCACAGCAACAATGGCTGCAATAGCCCCCCCAATATAGGCACCGAAGCTGGCCGTCCCACCTTTCCAGTACTTGAAAATCTCCAAGGGCTGTTGAAGGTAATAATCTAAATGTTGGAGAATGACGTAGAGCCGGGCTGAAATAAAAGCGAAACCAACGGTAATCAAACACGCTCGAAAAACGCTTTTCATATCCAGCCCGGTCTTTTCGGCCTGCCGAATGACTAGATAGATGCCAATGACAATGGAGATTGAATACAGGAAGGCATAATCCGGCACAAAAATACCGGTGCCAACAATGGATTCAAAAAAGTTTACGATTCGTGGGCGCAAGGAAGGTCTCCGCGACACAGGTTTTGTTTAATCTGACGTTGAACGTATGCGTTCAACCGCTTGTGAAGAGCACCCGTTAAATTCTATCAATCCTCAGAACCTGATGTGCTTCGACGAACGTTGCTTTTCCGTTGAACATGCCTCCACAATAAGGCGATGCCGAACACCATCATCAAGGTGGAAAATCCCAGACTTGCGCCCATCGCCTGACCGCAGGCACAAATGCCCGGGGTCGGGCCCGGCGGTGGCTCGGTTGGAAATGGGTCACCCTGATCTGGTTTCTCTGAACGATCTCGAGGGAAGATATTAATGACACCCCAACATACATTACCAATATAACGGTATAGTTCATGAGGCGTTCCACCAACAGTACGTTTTTGACCAATATTTTCATATCCATTCACACATAGGGTCGGCATCACCTCGCTGATGGGGACGAGTTGAAGCTTGTCCGGTCTCTGGGCAGTTGCGTTCATCAAACTGCTCTTTTCAGGACGCTGGGTAACTTTAACTCGAAACCCCGTTCCGGAGTTGTCATTGTAAGCCCCGATTAAATCATTGATTCCCAGGGCTAAATACGTAGCACCCTCAGGGACCTTGACCTGTACCCCTTCCGCAATTTCAAACGCCGTGCGAAAATTATCAAAGGAGCCGATGAGTGCCCCCAGAGGGACATCAGGCACCAAGAGATTCTCTTTTTTACCGACTTTCTGTAAATATGACGATGGCAATCCAGCGGGGCCATTGGGAGGGAGGGTCTTTCTTTCTCCGTCCAGGTCTACAAATTGAATATCATTTTCGTCGAAGGAGTAATTGGCGACCAACACTGTGCTGCTGGACGCTACCTTCACGTAGATAGGTGAAATTCCAGATTTTTTCTCAACATTTGCGTGAGCACCTCCCGCCTTTGGGGGAATCATCAGATTCTCTTTGAGAGTCTTACCCAGCACATCTGCTGGAGGGGCGGCGATATTGACCTGTAGAGGCAAGGATTTTTTGCCTTGAAGTTTCGCCACGAAAACGTTCTCTCTCAAGCGTTCGGCACCTTCCAGTTGATATTTCCAGCCATCTTGCGCATCCATATTTCTCAGATCTACCTGAAGGAACATCTCCTTACCGATGTCTGGATTATACTTGCCGAATCCTGCCCAGCTAAGGGTAAAGTCAAACCGCTTTGCCATTGCCCCGGGCACACAGACAAAGTCCATATTGACTTGGCGCACATTGTCCGAGGGATTGGGGTCGTTGGCAAAGATGGCTTCCGCCTTCATACACGAATGCTGCCGATTGTAGGTGTTCCCGTTTACCATCACCTGGGTAAAATAGCCGTCCTGCGCGGCGGTTGTGTTCCAATTCAGGGTATCAAGCCAGTTATTGGTTCCACCGGTAATCGTTATGGACTGGCCACCGTTTCGCGTGGTCCCGTCTTTGATCGTGTACTGGGCAATATTATTCACCACATCGGCGAGAGATTGGGTTGTGATGTCATCAAGGGAGACGTTGCCATTGCAGACTTGGGGTTTGGGAATCAGGCTTGAGGCCCACATTGGCGCACTGCAATCTCCATCCAGCACGGCAGCCGTGTCTAAACGGTGCCAAGGCTCTCCAAGCCCCCTGGCGGCGAGGTAAAGATTGATGCGAACGTTAGGGGCGTCGGCGACCGCCGTTCCACCGGGGTTGTTTACCCTGACCTCAAATCGGTTGTTCGCCGTGTGACTGATTTTATAGTAATCCTCTGGACCGACGTCGCCACGGCGTACCCCGGTGACGGCAAGGTTCGGAAAGGTGGTCGCCGGGTCGAATACATAATTGCCCCAGTCATTGGGTGTTTGATCTAACAAAGCATCAGGGGTCATCGCGGGGGGTTGAGGCCACTGTGTATATTTGGCGCTGTTCAGGCCAAAGCCCTGGTCCGCATCATAGAGCATGAAGTGGACACCCACTGTGCCTATGCCCAAATCCAGACCAGAGGGCGGACCAGTGGGCAAGCGGACCTCCGCGGTCCAACTGGCCGGACCACTGCTCACCCCGACATTTCCTGCCGGTATGTTACCCCAAGTGCCGGGATCGGCATTGGCCGGCCCCCATGTTGCCTGACCATTTCGACGCATCTCCATACCCCAATCCGTGTTTTGGATAGGGTTACCACTGTGGTTGATGTCGAACCGAATCTGGACTGCATCATTATTATTATTGGTATTATCGGCAATAACCACCAAGAGATAGATGCCATCTGCCTTATGCAATGCCTTCACAGTAGCGGAAAGGGGATTGCCACCCCCGTAGTCAGAGATGTTAAACATGTAGGAGCCCGTCCACTCTCCGGCACCCTCCGTACCATTAATGACAATGCCTGCTCCGGGCACACCAGGACTAGACACGGTCCAACCAACATTGTGAGCCTTGATGGGGGCTACCTGGGATAGCAAAAGCCAGGCGAGCATTGCTTTCAGAAAGATCTGTTTTTGAATATTCATGGGTTCATCCTTTTTATTTTTGACTGTTACCTATGCCGTCAGATTAAACGTCAAGTCAAATTGCGTGTATGTTAATTGTTCACTCGCGCCATCGGTCACCCGGACCAGTTGCAGTCGGTAGGTAAGGGGGCTTACAGCGCCTGCCTGCTCCGTGATTCGGAAATTGATGTTCACATTCCGATTTTCGTTCGGATTCATGGGAGTCAGTATTGGCTGGTTCGGTGCCTGCCAGCCGGTGGCAGCACTTTGTGGCGTCACCGTCAGTTGATACTGCTCCGACTGCGTTGAGAGATTTGTGACGCCAAAGGGTATTGAAACCCCACCAGGTTGAGCCATGACAGCACGAGGAACTTGAGCAACGTTGCCAGGCTGTAATGGTGGACCTTGATAGTTCAGGGTGACGATGACGGCACCAGGAAGCACTGGTTGTCCTAAGGCCAAGGTCACGGGTGGATGAGTGTAGACTAATTGTTGCCGTCGTTCAGGGCGAACGTTGAGGTTCAAAGTGGTATTCGCGGCACCTGGAGCTGCTGAAATAAATAACACGACATTCTGGCTTTGCTGGTTAGGCACCGGAACCACAATTTCTCGCGGATCTGGCTGGTTGGTGCCCTGGAATATAAGGTTCCAGCCAGGCCCGGCGGACACAATGGCCCGGATCGGCTCTGACCCTTGCGCGGATGTCAGGTTGCTTTGGATGTGTATCGTAAGCTGGTATTGCGTATTGGCGACGAGATTCCCGGTGGGCGTTATACTGATCAGGTTGGCGGTGATCGTACCTTCGGGTAGGGTATCGCTCTCCTGGGCTAATGCCTCATTGAGGCGTTCTTGTGCCATTACCGCCCCCAACAGATCCCCGGCACTGAGTGCGAATTTCAGGCTCTGTGGGTCATTGGGAGCGGTACCATCCAAGTGAGGTCGGTAGATCGACAGAAAATGCTGAGTCGGTGCCGCGGCGAGCCCACCGGTGAGGAACTGTTGGAGTATATCCATTAGTTTTTTCTGCATCTGATAGAAAGAATTCATAGCTCCGCTGGCGGCTTGCCGGTGTAGAAGCTGGTTCAAGGCCTGTTGCTCGAAGGAAATGGCGGAGGCACGCACATCCTGATAGGCGGTCATCGCCTGCCATGTTTCAGATTCGTGGCCCGAATAGACAAATATCTCTGGCGAACGCAGTAACAAGTCTCCCATAACGTCTAAATTACCGCGAAAGGCACCGGCGAGGCGGGCGCTATCCAGCCGCTGTCCCCGCACCGGGTCGTCGATGAGCAACGGCGCGTGGGTCAGGGCTTCCAGTGTCAGGTGGGTCCGCCTGAGGTCCATAATCATACCTTGAGTAATCTGACCACCCGCTGGTCGGTCTATGGTAGCCAGGGGATAGTACCGATGCCCTGGCTGACGATTGGGGATTGTAGAGGGCTGGAATGGATCTGCGGTGTTAGAAATCGTCTCCATACGCACGACCCAGGCACGTTCGAGGCGCGTGCACGTTTCCACGCCAATGCGCGGGTCGACCAGATGGTTATCTTTCTCACTATCAACTTCCAGTTCCCAGGCGTCTAAATAGACCAGTTCAGGACGAGCGAGCGGGGCATTCTGTAGGGTAGGAAGTGGTGGAGATACCCCTGGGCTATTCCGATGGGGTTGGTTCATATAATCGACGCTGCTCCCGTTATAAACCAACCACCCGTCTAGAAACAGCAATCCCGCTTCAATGAAAAAATTGTTATCCGTGCCGGCTTCTCGAATTTGAAAGCCGTTACTCCCCGCGGGCACACCGTTTCCGATGGCATGAACCAAGATCGTCTCTAACTCAATCCGACGAATATCCTCTCGTTCGTTCCAGTCGGCGTCAAGCAAAGGCACACCTTGTTGCAACCGGATGCTGACATAATGTTTAGGACTTGGCTGTGCAGAAGTCACCAAGGTACGCAAGTCATTGAGTACATTTTGAGTTTCCTTAAAAGAGTCCCTTGAAATGTTACTCATCGTTTCCTCCTGGACACCTTCAAAATATTAACGGGCTGGTCCGCCAGTGACCTCTTGTGGTTCACCCTATGCCCTTTATAATTGATCATGTTCTATCACTCAGAAATTCATAGCGCGTTTGACGCGGTGCTCAGTATATCTTGCGGACATTCCGCAGGGGTTTCGGGCAGAAAGAATTTGGGGGAACTGGTGAGGAGGTTATCACGCATCACCCCTGCGACCCAAAATCTCAAAAACGCGCCTCACGGGTGCGGAATGTCTGAGCTTGTATCAAGATGTTTTCTTCTTGAGTCTCTTTTTCGACACCTCTACGATGTAGCCATCGTGGAGGTCATGAGGCTCCAGTCTTGCCAGGGGGTCGTCCGTACCCAGTTCAAGGACCCCTTCGCCCTTATTGACCACCACAAATGGGTGCGCCAGGCCCTCAACCAGGCGCTCGACCTGCGCCACCGAAAGAATCTGTCCATTTTTATCGTAATGCACAAAGGTTCGCATCATGCTTGCCCTCAATTTTGCAGCACCTCATAAGCCTGCACATTTACAGTAACTGTTAATCCTGTATGGTTTCTAACCCTGATGCCACGAAGGAAGAGTGTAAACCCTCCAAACGGGAGTTGTTGATAGAAGTCGCTCCACGAGATACTCGCATTCGCATTTGGCCCGCCGGACGTTCCGCTGATGAACGCGCTGATGGAAAGATGGGCATGCCGTTTGCTGTTCAAACCCATGAGGTACAGGCTCGTTTCTGCCTGCGGGCCCACGGAAACGCTGCCATTGAAGCTCGTTTTCTTGAGTTCAGCGATTGACACCACGTTATCCGCAATCTTGGCTTGCGTCACAGCGTTGTCAGCGATTTTATTCGCTGTGACAGCTGCCGTTGCGATCTTGTTTTCCGTGATGGCACTATCAGCAATTTTACTGGTGGTGACGGCATTATTAGCAATCTGGGCACTCCCGACAGAATTGGCTTTGAGCGCCCCATCGGGTGCCAAGCTGGCATCAAGCCGGCCACTCAACTGGCTGGCGCTGCCACGGGCGAGACTCACTTCATCAAGAATTGCGGCGACAGTTAAGCCCGTGCGCCTGCGGTCCTGCACACTGGCCGTGCCTGTATCGATCTGCGCCAGGAGAAGATGGTCCGGTGTGTTGATGACTGCTGTCGTCACCAGCACCTCCCACTCCGCTTTCTCACGGATGGCGGTCTCAAAGCCGACATCGCCGACGCCCGCGTTGTTCAAATCCGCATCCTGAGCACCAGTGACTTCACTGGAGAAGACGCGCAGATAGACGTTACTTACGCCGACTGGAAATGGGGCAACGTTCTCCCCGTGTGGCTGGGTTTGGTATGTGGTATTCGCGGCGAGGGCCACTTCATACCCGTCCACCAGACAGCGTCCCGCCCCGATTGTAAAATTGTTGCCAGCGACGTCCAGAGCGCTGATCCGAAATCCATCGCTATCCGCCGGCACACCGTTGCCGAAATGGTGCTCCGCGAGGCGCTGTGGGCTGGCCAGATCACCGAGCAAATTCAACTCGCGGTCAAGCACCGGCTTGCCCTGCTGAAAGCGTACTCGCATATAGCCCTTTTCAAGCGTGTCTTGCAAGACTTTTTTCGGTTCTTTTGAGAAATTGCCCATACCTTTTCCCTTTCAAAAAATTAAGCGCACCCGGCGCTCCAGGGTGACCGAGCCGTCCTTTTCAATCAAGGGGTGACGAATGTAGTCAATCATATAGGGCACCCCGTTCAACTCACCGAACAGACCAAATTCGCGCAACGGATAGGGCGGGTCTGTCGCCGGCGTCGGCTGGCCCGGGCCGAGAGTGGAGACAATCTCAAGGCGGTTAGTCGGCCCAGCAACGACCCCATCGCTTTCATTGAGATATCGCAGGATTAAATCTGTTTGCGGGATGATGAACGGCGCGCTATCCACCAATTGGGTGAGCGTATCCTGATTCAGCACCGGCGGTGGCACGGTATCCCAAGCCGCATCTCCGCGACCGACCTGCAAAGACTGGATGCCGAGCGCGGCTTCATTTTTCATGAATCCTGCCAGTAGCACACGACAGCGCAAAACAATCAAATTGGATTTCCAACCTGAATCAAAAATCGGCCGGCCACCTGCGTCTGAGAGCACATCCCGATAAATTCCTTTGATCATGATTTGAGACATGGTTCACTCTCCTTCTGTAACGCCTTTCCAAAATAGACGAAACGATAGGTCTGGCGGCGTGACGGTCAAATCCGGCAACAACCCATGCGGTTGTCCTGCCGCATAAGTGCGCAACCAGCGAAATCCAGCAACATCAATAAAGCTGTCGTCCAGTCCGCGATAAACTTCGCTCAAAATCGTATCGATCATTCGCTCATTGATTAGATGCTGCGGCTCGGTTTCCGGATGAACATAGGTATAAACCAACTCATTGTAAACTTGTTGAATCCTAAATACGGCGCGCACCTGAATCGGTAAAAATTCCAGTAGGACGTTTTGAATCAGATTCTTCTTGCGGTCATGGGGCGCATCATCGGTATCCGGGGTTAAATAACTCCCCACCGTATCCCGGGCGTACCAGTCGTCGTTCGTCCGCTGTGTATCATAAGTATAGGTCTGAAAGTCCTCAAACAGTCCCCGCAGGGTAATCTTGCCAGCATTTCGGGTGTCAACCGTGGTGCAACCCGCGTAGCGGAAATCGACTGTTTCGGTTGCGCCGTAGACCTTGCTGCTGTAGGGGATGCTTTCGTTGGAGCGATAGATGAGGGTCATGCCGGTATCGGTCACTATGGGCAGGGGAGCGCGTTGGGAATACAGGTTCTCTTTGACCGGTTCTGCGGCCCCCCCGGTGTGCGTCGTTGTATCCAGGGTATTGCGCCAGATAGACCAACTGTCATCCCGATTGGAGCTCCAGAAAAATTCGATGTTCCCATCCGCACTGATAATAGCCGCCGGTTCACGGTCGTTATCGTCTGGTGTCGCTTGGGGCAGGGTACGGATTTGACTCCAGTCAGAAACACTTGGATCGATGCTCTGCTTGACTCGATAAGCGACGCTCCAGCGCGTTTGCTCCGGAGCACCAGTCGGCACCTTTCGAGCCCAGAAGCCCCAGAGACGTTGATTCGCATCCGTTGGATGAAAGAGGACATAGAGGTCGCTTTCTACCCTTGGGTCCGCACCGGCATCCAGCGGAAAACTGGCGGCCGGGGCTAATTCCCAAGCCGTGCCATCATGCCGGTTGTATTTCATCTGCCAGCGAGCGCCCACTCTCTCCAGCCAGAAAAGCCACAAGCCACCTGCGTTATCGACTACAGCCCAGGGTGTCTTGCGTTCATTTGTTGTGTCCGCAAAGGGCTCATCGGTTTCAATCGCAGACCAGACGCCGCCGGTTCGGGTACGGTGGTTGATATGCCACTTCTGCTCGTTCTCATCGTAGGTGCCCCAAAAAACCCACAGCGTCCCACCCTGCACAACCGCCGTAGGGTGTTTGTCTATAGGTGTGCGATTGGTGAGGGGTTGACTGGGTGCCCATCCTCGGTCATCACGATAGGTTTTATACCAGACCTCCCACCGGCCCTTCTTGAGGGTGTGGTAGAAAAGCCAGAGGGTCCCATCCCCATCACGGACTGCCGCTGCTCTGCCTTCATAAGCAAAATTGAGAGATAACGGTTGGGTGGGGGCTGACCATTCGCCGGTACTGCTCCGTTGACGCGCCCAAAGATTCAATCGCTCCGGACGGTTGGATAGGAAAACATTGTGGACAAACTCTTTCGTGCGGCTCTCCCAGCCGCTGATGCGCTTGATGGTGGCCTCGACTGTGGGAATGAGCCCAATCGTTTTATAAACTGACGGCGCATTTCGGATCTCATTCCGCTGGGCAACGATGTCCATGTTGTAATCGGTCTTCCAGCCGATCCATTCCGCCAGGAGCGGCAGCAAATGCCCATCAACTTTGTCGATGTTATGCAACTCCAGCATCGCCTTGGCAAAACTGTAGAGCGCGTCCACCTGGCTGCCCGGCAAATCCAGAAAGCGGCGCAGTTGCCCCTTTTGTGCATCCGCTTCCGACATTCCGTCTGGAATTGTTTTGGGGAGAACCGTGTCGTAGCGGTGATAGATTGCCGGCAAAAGATCGTACATCTGTCCAGCGGTATTGTACGGAGCGGTAGCCATAGCAGAGGTGCGGTTGTGATGGTCAATTTGATATTCCGGTGGAGCCCCCTTATAGGGGAACAAGGCATAATAGTACACCGTCTCGCCTTTGAGATTTTTATCCACAGCGGAATTCAGCCCCTCCCCTTCCGCTACCAGGACGCCATCTTCCGGTGAGGTCGGGTGAGTCCCCTCATGATGGACCACGCGTACGCCCGGATACTGGACTGCCTCTGGATTTTCCCATTTGAGGTCTATCCGGTTGCCATTGGGATGGGGTGTTGCCATGATGTTTTTCAGGCACATAATCAGTTGCCTCCCGTAGGGATGACCTGGATTCCGCCAGCGTAAGCCGGGGGGTCACCGGGGTCGTTGGGTATTCTGGGTATCTCATTCACTTTCAATTCGATTTTGCCTGAAGGCTCAACAGTGCCTGCGCTTTGTCCTTCGCGTCTGAACTCACTGATATTCACCCCCGCTACGCCTTCGATCGCCTCAATCGCTTCGTAAAATTTGCTCAAGTAAATGGTTTGCTTAAAGTCCACGTTATCGAAGGCAAGCAGGCTGCCTGCCGCCGCCTGAACTTTCCCTGTGATATCCGCTTGGGAGTAATAGCTCTTCACATCGACTTCTGCTTTGACATAGACCTTCACATAATCCACATCTTCAATTTCAATAATGGTTGAAATGGGGCGCTTGTCTTCAAAGTAGGCCAGGAGGTTTTTTTCAAGCACATCACTCACCTGTCCCCCGCCCTCTGGTGCCACAAATAGCGTTACGGTATTCCAGTTGGTCGGTTCGGCACGCACTTTGCCGACCCCTTTGAAGTCGAGGGCGAGGGCTTCGTAATCCTCTGCGGTCACCGCACGTTTGAGCGAGCGGAACACACGGGGGGCGTGCATCACGGCATGCGCGATGGTTTCCCGCTCTGCCCCTCCTGTGGCGGGTTGGGGATTTGTAACCTTTGCCCCCAGCAATGCCAACTGAGGGGCACCCACGATGGTCTGGATGGTATCTGCCACGACGTTGCCATGAAGCCCACCGCCCACGCGGTATGTGGCTTTTATGACGGCCCCACTGGGAGGGATTGCGCCAAAGACCCCATCCCCAAACAGGACTGTGGGGCGATCGCTCTCGTCGATCTCTAGGACAAAGTCTTTCTGTCCCTCACGGCTGAATGCCAGGCTTTCCAGTAATGTCCACGCCTCAATGGTCTCACCCAGTTCCGTGAGCAGGAGAATATCTTTGTTAATTTCCTGCCCGCGTCCCAGCGACCTCAATATCAGGCGCGGGTGGGCGATGGGGAATTTTTGATTTGGGGTGCCATCTGAAGTCCCCAGAATCTCATCTTCCACCAGCCGGCCCTCTTCGACCGGTATTTCCACGACGACCGGGGCTATAGCACTGTAATCGATCTTGAGAGAGACCTCTCGGGTATACTCAAACCGGATGCTGGGTTTATCCTTCTGGCTTTTAGTGGCAAAAGCATCCCCCTTGTTGATCGTAACGGTCCCGTTGCTTCTAGCGGGGACAGTGAGGGTCAAGGTCGCAGAAGCAGGCGCGGCGGTGGCAAGTTTGTACCCGATCAGCTTCAAATGATGTATGATACTGTGGCGGGTCTGGGCTGTCCCCAGGAAACTCTCGTTGGCGACGCGGTCTTGATAATAACTGAGGATATCCCCGATATGGGCGAAGAGTTGCAACAACACGTTGCCGAAGTCCGCCTCGGACTCAAATTCTTTCCACTCCGGGAGTTTAGCCGGGATGAGAGCCCGCATCGACCGGAGAAGGCTGTCGTAGTCACGAGCCATATAATCAATAAGCATGCTTCCATTTGACTTCTTGATCTCAGCCATATTTCTTTTCCCTTATCTTGACTTTGATAAATTACCTTGTAGCCCAAGATTCTATCTTGGTTTCGAGCGATCACCCCCGAAATTGCCAACTTAGAAAGTTGGGCTACGACGAGATCCAATTTCTATTTAACAAAGTCAAATTATGCTTACCTGAAATGAACTCGGACCGCCTGTTTCGAGAGGTCCCGTCTTTTGGTGTAAGCAATCTCAACGGTGACGTTTTCACCCGAGGACTGCACGCTGACCCCGTCAACCAGGATGTCATCCCTCAACCACCGGGTCAGGGCTTGTCCAACCGTGAATTCCATCGCTGCCTTCAGAATATCGTTACTCGGCTCAAAAACGAGATTGAAGAGCCCACACCCGAACTCGGGCAGGTTGACCCGCTCGCCGGGTGCCGTAAAAAGCACCTGGATGATTTTTCCCCGGATGGCCTCATCACCGCCGGTGGCACTGATGCGGCCCGCCTCATTCACAGCAAATGGAAAACCGAATGTGGTGTTTTCTGTCATAATCTCTATTTGCTCTTGTCTGCCTAATTCATGGTGTATTCGCGATCTTTATTCCGAACAAGACATAAAGTCCTGGTTCTCTGCTGTTACGGTGGAATTCATCGGTTTGTTCAAGCCGTCGCATGTATCGATCTTGTCGCCGTCAAGTAGGACTTCAACGTCATTAACCTTGACAAATTTACTGCCCGATGTGGCACTTGGGATTCCTGTCCCAATTGGATCGGTAATACTCAGAGATGGCATTGTTGGCACTATCGGCCCAGTCGTGGGCGGGACAAGATTCTTCCCCGCGGGACCCGAATGCTTCCCCGCAGGTGGAGTGCTTTCGCCAGGATTCAATGAGCTTTTACTATTCTTTAACGCTACAGGTTTGCCGGCGATTTTCACAAAATCGCTGAGTTGATCCGTCATCTTACCTGCATAATCAAAATCACCTACCCCCTTATACGTCGCCGGAGAAGGAGGCGCAGAGGTGGTTGTACCCGGTCCAGTAATATTGTGCTTGTCTGTTCCCTCAACTTTATCATTTTCGACAACGATCAGCTTTCCCATTAGGGTTATCCTTTATTCAAATCTATTGTGTCTCCAATAATCACGACCGGTTGGCCGGATGCATCGATAGTAAAAGGCACCTTGGAAAAAATATTAAAAGCATCCCCTTTCATTTCGATAAAACTGCCTGTTGAATCTGTAATCTTGATTCCATCTTTATTCATCGTTATTACGTTAGGTTTTGACTCATCGATGTTCTGGACAATGACGATCATCTCCTCCCCATCCTTATCTTCAAACTGGATGGTGTGCCCCTTTTGAGTCTTGATGATTTTCCGCGTTGGCGGGTCTTGAACGCTCCCTTGTTCTGTTCCGTCCGCGTCGTTGGGTTTGGGGAGTTCGCTCTCGCCGCCGGGTTTGCTCCAGAACGTCCCCACCCAGATCGGGAACTCCAGGTCCCCTTCTTCAAACTCCACCCACACGCCAGCATCGACCTCTGGGATAAAAAGGAACCCCTGATTCACATCGCCGCCATAAGGCACACAGGGCATGGCCCATCCGGTGACCACATCGCCCCCCAACACGCTGGGAACCCTGAGCTTGAGCCTGCCAAGTTGCTCCGAGTCGGCGTTGTCCACGACAAAGCCTCGGTATTTTCCATAAAACCGGCGCTCGACCTTTTGAACCAGATTGGCGACAATCTTCTCCAAACTCACGATGAATCTCCTAAAGTGGTCTCCATGATCGCTGACTTACCCTCAACGATGAGCATAGTAGAGCCTGCTGCTAGCTGGTTTGGAGACGTGCACGAACGGGCTAGCAGCCCGCTCTACTTGGGCTATTTTCAAAGCAACCCGCCCAAGAGTCCGGAGGCGGCGGAAAATTCCTCCGAACCGGTGGGCATGAGCGCGTTCCTTTTGACTCGAAAGAACTGGGTGTATCCGTCAGCGGTAAAAGCGTGGGTGACATGGGTGACGTAATAGGCACCACTGTAGGTCTCACCCACACCTTTGATGGTGACCGTTCCCCTGGATTTTAGCACATGTCCGTAGTGATTGGCAGCAATCTCTCCCTCTCCCGTCACAAACCACTCGCCCTCATGAAAAAGCCCCTGGCAGAGGGCAGCCATCTCAGGATTGCCGGTGGCGGCGTTCATGCCGATGTAGACTTGGCCAGGTTCCATCCCGGCGGCGAGGAGGCCGGCAGCGTCGGTATCGCCAAGGGGTGTCTGTTGGCTGCTTTCTGCTGTCGCATCCAGGACCTCTTTATTGGCTCGGTCCACTTGAAACATGGCCACATTCACTGGTGTAAGGGCATTGACCTCAATGGAAAAGCGATTGAGGTTGGTCTCATCCCCGAAGTGAGCGGCGAGCACCGGCTGCGGTGGCGCGTCCACCTGTGGCGGTCGGAAGTAACCGGTTGTGCCATCGACATAACACTCAAAACCATTTCTCAGAGCCAGCCGTTTCAGAAATTGCATGTCCGTCTCGCGCTGGATAATGGTGGAAACTGCCTCATCGTGAATCACAGCGGTATCTTCCACCTCCGGCGTAAACCCATAGCGGCTGAATATCTCCGAGGCGATATCGCTATCTTTCTTGTTGGGCCAGTCCTTCAATTTTTCCTCCCGGTCCATCAGCACGCTCCCGTCCATTCCCCAGATTTCCAGGGTGCATTGCGAGGGGTCGGGGTCAAAATCGGGCTTGACGTGAGTGATGTAGCCGGAGATCAGTTCCTCTGTCCCGCTCTCAAAACCGGCGGTGATGGTCACAGGCTTCCAGACCCTGAATCGCTCATCATCCAGATAGGTCCAGACGCCATCGGGCTGCTGCAAGAGGGGGATTCGCATCCTGAACATACTCGCCAACTCGTCGTCCAGCTCCACCTCCAGACTGATGAGGTCTGGATAGAGGTCGGCTACTTCCTCGCCTTCAATTTCTATGATGAAGTTTTCATGTTCCATATTTCACGTTTCACGTTTTACGTTTCACGCATGATTACCCCACGACATCCGGCGGAATGGTGATGTTCTTTCCGACCCTGCCGATGTTCTCTGGATGACCCACGACAAATCCTTGAGCGGTCATGACATCGGCTAAATCTTTCGCGCTGACATTCAGCGGGTTATATGTCGCAATCACGGCTCTCTCATCGTGCTCCACATAAACCGTTACCTGTTCACCATCCATCGTCTGCGCTTCCGGCGCGATCTGCACCTCATCCACCACCTGAAGGTTTTCCACGCCGACCCTTTCGGACAGTTGCTGTATCAGCGCTGCCCATGGGGGCTGGCTTCCATCCCCATTAAAAGTCAGGGGAAAGCGCGCCGTTAAGATCGGTTCCTTTCCTAACAGCGCCTGGGGCGACATGAACGCCGGGTTTGCGTCACACACCCGCCACCACTTCCTCGGCTGCTTATAGAACTTAAAGGCAAGGTGGTCCAGACGGTCCCCTTCTTCCACCGTGTACAGGAAGGTGCCCGACACATCCGGCAGGGGGCGTAAGCTCTTGGATGCCAACGCTCGACCCTTTGGGTCGGTCGTCACAATGTCCGGCAGTTTTCGGTAACGCGAGATCTTCGAGAACATGTTCTTTACCCCGGTATAACCACATCGGCGATATCCGTGATGTTGGCCAAATTCAGCACCGACATGGCCTCCTTCGCGGCTTTGGAATACATGTATGGGATATTCTTACCTTCGATGACGGTCAAGTTCACCGAGACCGTGGCCCGTAAAGGGTTCAGGAGCGTATTGAACTGGGTCTCGGTGATGTTCATGCTGTTGATATTCACCGGCAGCACCCGCGTGTAGCCCCAGATAAAGAGAATCATCGGGGGATTCGCTCCCTTGGTAAAACTAAACCCTCCCGGCGAACCCAGCAACGCACCCAAAGCTTGCCCAATGAGACTTTCTCCTTTGGGATGGACCATCAATTCCAGGGTGGCGAGACGCGGCAAGATACCAAACTGCTCGACGATGGGGTTTCCTTCGTTCAAGTCGTCAGTTGCATCAAGGCGGATTTCAAAATTGATAGATTCTTCCTGTACCTGGACCTGTTGCGCATCACGCAGATCTGTGAGATCGTCATATCTCTGATGAAAGTTTCTGAGAGTCAGCCCCCGAGGTTCCCTACCCGCTGCCCTGGCAGCTTCAGACTCTGCCCGCTGTACGCTTCCTGGAACCGAAAAAGATTGGCTCCGGCTCCGGGAAAGTTGCACAGGATTGAATTGAAACACGACAAACAGCGGTGGAAGACTGAGACCGTATTCCACAAATGCGCCGCGTAGGATTTTGGGTTTATTGGTGAAGCCGCTGGGCATAGGACTCTCCTTTTAAGTGACTCTACTTCTCGGTCTACATAATACTGCATCGCTGGGATCACCACACTATACACTCCTTGCTCGATAACCTATGTCTCGCCCGTTTGCGTTTCTGTCAGTTTTTCCAGGACTGACTTTCCCACCAATCCACCCACATCCTGGCCAAACCCTGATTCCCGAGTGGAGAACCGTACTTGGCCATGCCATCGGCCAATTCATCAGAGGAGAACTTCTTTCCGGTTATACGCTCCAGGGCATGAACGAGAAAATGAGCTTCCGAATCGTCCTTCAATCTTGAAATTATATAGGGAATGACCGGCTCGCCCAAACTCACGATCTCTTCAAAAGGACGATTTTCTATGTAGGCATTATCTGACGATTGTTCGGATACATGCAAACGAGTACAATACGATTGCCAATTTCGATACTTTCTGTCAAATAGAGATTTCACAGAGCTTTCTCTCCTTTCCATGCCAGTACTACGGTCAAACATAATACTTTTCTATATTTCCGTACAACCCGCCCTCTAGCTGCTCTAAAACATGCGCGATTCGAATGTTTTTCCCGCGTTTGCTTTCAAACAACGTCACGCCACAAACATGGGAACTAATTACAGCACCGTGTTGAGGTGCACCACCCTTCGTAAAAAGGGCAATCTTCCGATCAGTAGGGGTTTGATTTTCTACAGGTGTAAAACCATGTGCCTGATAGAAAGCGTCAAAATCAGAGACAGAAATGGTTCCATCATTGTCTCCATAAACGGTATCAACTTCGTTCCAGATCCACTTGCTTGTATCCCCAATGGTCCACGCAATGCAATTGTAGGTGGGGGTGGCTGGAGCAGTCACACACCAATCGCCATCGACCAAGTTGGGATATAAAGAGTTTGCGGCACTTTTCTCTACTGCTGTCGGGTCGCGGCCGATGGTAGCACAATTGCATGCCGGTGATCGCCGAAGCCTTTGACCGCCTGCCTCCTGTTGTACCACATGCGTCAATTCATGCGCCAAGAGCCACTTTCCCTGACGACTCAGTGGCTGATACTGACCCGCACCGAATACTATGTCATTTCCAATAGTAAAGGCATGTGCTTTTACACGCCTCGCCACCTGTGAGGCTCGCGAATCGGTATGGACCTGAACCTGGCTGAAGTCATACCCGAAACGTGGCTCGAAAAAGTTTCGGTTTGGCTCTGAAAGCGGTTCTCCTGTTCCCCTTAACGCTTGAATCTCTGATTCAACATCGGGTGAGGCGACTCCAGTATGATGCTGAGAGCCCGCCCCTTTGGAGATGTCATTCTTCCCCGGTTCCAGCGGCTTCATACTCATCTCTACAGATGTGCCCGTTAGTACCTCAATCTCTTCCTCCTCGTCCATCGTCTGCCGGTGAATCTCTCTCTTGGGACTGTGTTGCTGAATTCGATTTTGACTGGACCGCACAGGCAAAGCAGATTCACCCTCTAGTTGAGACTGAGGATCCGGCATCCGCATGATCTGATCCGCCACCCGATCCGCTTCCTGCTCGTAAACATCATTGGCCGGACCGACAGTCAGCTTCGGTTGCACTCTCCAGCTTTCATCTTCCCTGCCCGCACAGCTTGGGCAGGTACCCCCACAGGCACATTTCCGCTGAATCGTTGGGCTACCGCCCTGGGCAGTCGCTTGTCCCAAAGTCTGTCGACCTCCTGCAAGGGATTGCATGTAACTGTTTCCCATGTGTCGTTGCAGAAAAAGGGGGGTCTCCCGTAAATTATCAGACGCTCTTGTGCTGTCTGTCCTATCCTGGGACGCCTGTTTTTTATACGATGGTGCAAACCCCTTGGTTTGTTTCTTAAATTCCCTCGTTTCAAACATAACCGGACTCCTTGAGCTCACGCAGATCTCTGCTTAATAATGTAGCTTTTTTCGTTCCAGAGCTTCCCAATTTTTTCAAACTCTCTCTGAGTCCCCCTCAGAATCTGCTCCATGCCGATGATTCCCCCATTTTCGGCTGCCAGAAAGGCGGCGTTCAGGACAATGTTCTTGATATTTCCCCCGGCGATTTGGAACTGTTTGGATAGAAATTCGTAATCAATCCCATCGCTCAAGGGGGCTTCCTTTGGAAAATGGGTACGCCATATTTTCAACCGACTCGTCTCATCGGGGAAAGGAAACTCTACGATGAACCGGATGCGCCTCGTGAAGGCTTCATCCATGTTCTCGCGCAGATTCGTGGCGAGGATGACCACGCCCTCATATTCCTCCATCTTCTGCAACAGGTAACTCGTCTCAATGTTGGCATAGCGGTCATGGGCGTCGGAGACCTCCGTGCGCTTGCCGAAGAGGGCGTCCGCCTCGTCGAAGAAAAGTATTGCGTTGCTAGTCTCAGCCTCATGAAATATCTTAGCGAGGTTCTTCTCCGTTTCACCGATATACTTGCTGACCACGCCGGAGAGATCGACCTTGTACAGCTCCAATTGCAACTCACGCCCAATGACCTCGGCGGCCATTGTCTTGCCGGTGCCGGGCGGGCCGGAGAAAAGCACACTCAACCCTGTGCCGTGCGATAACTTGCGGCCGAATCCCCACTCGCCAAAGACTCGGTAGCGATGTTTGACCTGGCTACAGATTTCCTTGAGTTGGGCCAACTTGTCTTGGGGCAGGACGATGTCTCCCCAGCCATAGTGGGGCTTCATCCGAATCGCCAACTCCCCGAGTTTTTGATTGGATTGGTTGCGGCAAGCGGCATACAGGTCGGCAAGCGTAATCTCTTGTTGTCCGTTGCGCATGGCGCGTTGATTTGCCACAAACTCGACTGCATCCCAGACCTGCCCCGGCGTCAGACGAAATTGGATGGCTAATGGTCCGGCCCATGTAATGTCAGCCCCAGGTGTTAAGCTTTCCAAGCCTTTTTTCCACGCGGCTTCCCGCAAAGGCACATCTGGAACGGGAAGTTCGATAGCCTGAAAGGCAGCATGTTCAAAGCCCCCTTTCGATGACCACGGCTTTTCTCCAGCGAGAAAGGTGAGCCAACCGTACTCGGCGATGACCTTCGTCAGTTTTTTCAGAGACGCCTTCGCCGGAGCGTCCTCCTTCAGCAATACATCCACGTTATCGAGGTAAAGGGCGGCACCCAGGAGTACCCCTTCACGGAAGGCCAATCGTAGCAGCGTTTCTAAATCCGACTCTTGAGCCAAAAGCATCTCTATATCCAAGCACAACATCGGGCAATTCAACTGTCCACAGATTCCCAGAGCAAGCGCTCGCTTGCCAACGCCGTAAGGTCCGTGGAAATACAGGACTAACCGCTTCCGGTCCGCTTTTGGTTCCGAAAAATGACGTTGGGTTAAATGAATGAGCGCGGTTTTAATCGCCCCATCCACCCATAAGTCATCCATGGTGGGCAATGGCCGAGATAACTCAACGAGGCCAACTAAGCGTCCATCAATGCTACTGTTTCCCAACAGATAGTTGAGAATGCGAGGGTCTAGTTTTAAGAAGCGCCCCAGGTCGGATGAGCCAGATGGGCTCTGCGGGTCATCAGTCATCTGTATGATGCCGAATCGGAACAACGCCGCATGACCGGAGAAAAACGTTCGAGCCTTCCATCGATCCGCGTGCGTTTCACACAGCAGGTCTAACACCAAATCAACGCTGGGTTTCTTGCGGGTGATGTCGTCCTGCAAGTAGGCGTACAGCTTGTCGTATTTGCGCTGAAGCTCCGGGGCCAGACAGATGATGACCGTTTGCAATTCAAAATGTGACAAGCCAAACAGATGCGCCAATTGGGGCAGCGCCATAAAAACCCCTTGGTCCATGCTTTCTATGACCTTAGCGTTGATTTCACGTTGGCGTGTCTCAAGTTGATGGCGGAGCGCTGTGAGTTCAGGAGTTTCGTTCTCGGAAAAGGCATCTTGATGGAGCAACCAATCTACCTCTTCATGAGAGATGTATCTCCTTTTGGAGACAGACAGTTCCTGTATCGCCTGAATCCTCAAGCGAAATGCCATAACTCGGCGTTGAATCAGAAGCTCCAGCTTCCGCAATTCATCGGCGAGATGGTCATAGCTATTCTCATAAAACGTAGACTCGTTCTTTTTCACTTTTTGGATTGATCTGTCATGGAGATGTAGAAACCGAGTTTTTTGGAAAAACTCGGTTTCTTCTCCCGGTTTGAAATTGGCGAAATTTATGGGGTGACCTCAAAGAAAAAGGTCATTCGAGACAGATGTGAAATATCCACCCGTATTTCATGAAAACCTAGCGGCAGGTCATTTGGAAGTGTGACCTGAAACGTGTCCGCTGTGAGGTCTATGCCGTCTGCAATCAGACGTCTCATCACGGTAACATAGCCTCTCCAACCTGCCAGGTTTCTACCGTGAAACGTAATAACCGTGCCTACCGTGCCACTCACGGGAGTGATATTTTCCACCACCGGTGGGTTAAAGGGCGCATTCACCGTCGGTACACCGATTTGCCGTATCCGAGTGGCCATGGCCCGCTCGCTTTCGGTCAGCATATCCAGTTGCACCACAGAAATCTCATACAAGACGGAAAGGCGAAACGGCTGCGAAAACGTGCTCCACACCCGACTCAACTCCTCCAGGTCCAGGGTGTTTAACATGATCTTGATCTGTTCCCTCGCATCTGCCAGTCCAGCAACCAGATAGTCTTGTGGAACAATGGGATTTTCGTAAAAGACCCGCATCGCCTCGCCTAAAATCGCATGAGCCGTAGAATTCCCGGCTTGTTGGTCATTGGGTGCGTAAGGCGTCATCAGATAAAAGAGATTCAGTGACAAAGGCGGCGGAACCAGTTGCGTCGGTTCACCCCGTTTCACCTCCCAATCCATATTTTTTAAGGTTGGGTTTTCTTGCACCTTGTACAAAAAAAGGTTAATTCGCCGGTTACCGCCGGTTTCATCGGGGGCCAGGATGGTTACATCCACCGCTGGGGTTAATGTCATCTCCCCGACTAACAGATTCCGCAAGGATTCGCTGACCATACCGATGGCTGTCGATGCGCTCATTCTTTCTATCCCTCATACGAGTTTTTCGCTTAGACTTCCGAAGTTTGACACAAGACCTGTGTGGGAGAGTCGCTTTCAGGGTTCGCATGGTCTCGGGTGCCATCGTCCGTTGAAACTTCGGAAGTCTGGGTCTCACTTTGGCTGATAACCGAAAAAGTCGTATCCCTCACCTGAGAAGCCTCAGATGAAAACGGCCCAGGTAACTCCTTTCCCAAAAGGCGCATGGCGTCCTGGCCCGATTTGAAGACTGCTTGATGATGACAACGGGTTGAGGTGGCGGAGATGGCGTCTGCTCAGGTCCTGATCTCTGATCGGGACTCTCGGAACGGAGTGGCTGTTGTTGGGTTTCGTTGCGAATCTGTGATTGCTGCGATGAAATCTTAGATGCCAACTCGTGTACAGTGTGCCTCAGTTGCTCGATTCTTTCGGCTGCCTCTCTGTTGGATCTGTTTGCTGTATCGGTACTCACCGGCAGAGAAGCGCCCGGGGTTTGATACGGATTGAACTCGCTTCGCTCTTCAGAACTAGCAGAAAGAGGGACCATTCTTGGCGAGAATTGATTCGTTCTAACGGTTTTTCTCTCACTGCTGACTGTCCTCATATCACCCGTTACTGATTCTTGGGTGATGGGTGGTGGGTGACTCGCTCCAGGTCGTCGATTCGTTCCTTCGCTTCGATTGAGGGCGAGCGGTTCGTCATTTTCCCGCTCCGTTCCGGGAGTCCGCTTTGCGGGCCCACTTGACGATGGGGTTACGGCCAGACTTTCCTTTGGTAATCTCTCTGAAGGGCTCATGGGATTGATTATGGGCGCGTGTGCTTGTGCTTCAAATAATGCGCTTCTGACAAAATCCCCCGGCGAGTCCACTGGAGAAATCTCTTGTTGATATCGTGCTTCCCCCCCGCCCGCGGGGGGGACCAAAGATGCTCCCCTGGTTCCCCCCGTGGACGGGGGGGTTGGGTTCGGTGGGATGTCATCCTTTTTGGAAGGGGATAATGCAGGAAAGTGTTGGGGCTTCTCAGTCACACCCGGAATCTCCATCCCCCCCCGCTCAATAGCCGCGACTGGCTTATCCGAATTTTCGTTTGATTCAACGGCGACCTTTTCTTGAGTTGATTCTGGCATAGCCCATTTTTCGTCGAATCGAGGTTGGACATCCTTCACCATCTCAGCCGGCGAAGGGGTATGCTGCGGAATATTTTCCGTGACAATCGCTTGATACACCTCAAGGCCGACCTCCGGCTCATCGTGCCAGGCGGAAGGACCAGCTTCAGTGGGAGGATATTGCGTGATAAAAGGTTCATTCATGAATGGATGATTGGCATACCTGAACCCAACGGGTGGCACAGTTGGGGAGAAGACGAGCTGCCCTTCTTCACGGTCTGGAATACCTAGCAGTGAACGCACTCTGCTTCTGTAGTGGAAAGGTGTGGCCCCATCAATCCGGGTGCTGGATAAATCGCTATTTGGCGATTGTTGTTTATCAGACCGCATTGTTCAATCTCTCTATTTCATCTGCCAGGACTTCGATATATTTACGCCGCTTCTCCCGCGGCATCTCCATGATTTCTCGCTCGCTCCAGTGATAGTGGTAAGCGAGATAGTGTACCTCACGATAAAGGAGATCACGGCTAGTTCTCAACTCACTCAAAAAGAACCCCTGGAGGTCAAAAGGGGCATCAAATTCACGACCACATTCGGGACAGTTCGCTTCCATGGTCAAATCCACTTTCGGCGCAACCGTTTCCATCTGCCTCTCGATCTCCATACGGGCCAAGGGAGAGAGCCTGCTGATCAGTTCATCTCCAGGGGCCTTCCAAGGACCTATGCTCTGAATACAGCGCCCCAGGAGCATTGCTACAGCCCTTGCCTCGTTTTCGGAAATGAAGGGTGAAATGGCTTCCTGGTCTCCCCCGTTGGGGAGACGGAAGATGACCGCTCTGTACGCCTCCCCGCCTTCGCCTGTGACGGCCGCCTCCGGTGAAAGTTCTATCTGGTAGGTCGGCCCTTTATCCTCAGAGTCCGTGACCGGGATATCCTTTATGGAGAAGTCCATATCAATCCGTTGACCGCAATCTGGCCACGGACAGAAGATAGTAGCCTGAACTTGGTCCCCAAAAGTCACTTCCCGTAACTTGAGGAGAAGATACTGCCTATCCGCAATCAGGAGGTGACGTGCCACCTCCTCGGATACCGGGCTAATGGTACCAAGGCGTTGGAGACAGCGACTGAGAACGATCGTGACCAGAGAGGCACTCTCCCGTCTGTGATTTCCGGCGAGGAGCTCTTCCTCCCTGCCACTGAGCGGGGTAAGCGATACCTCCCGATGAACCACACCACTTTCATCCACATAGCCGCCGGGGAGTAATGCGTAGGCAGTGATTGCATCCATATTCGTCTGCTAAAACTCCCTATTTTAACTCAAGTTGCCACCTATCGAGATCTGCCCTTGTAGAGCGGGCGGCTCGCCCGTTCAGCCCGCCTCAAAATGGGCGAGCCGCCCGCTCTACGGGAGCGTGCATCAGAAGGTAGCAACTTGGGTATTTCATGCCTCCGTCGGTTCGGCCACGGAGGGGTCACGCTCCCATCCCTCATTTTCCAGCTTGAGGGTCTGGAGCATCACAGCATTCCCAGCGGCATCGAGTTCAGGGAGCGCCTGATATTCCGAGACCCAGCAGCGAAAGACGTTATAAGATAAGACCTTTTGACCGGCGAGGTTGAAGACATCAATCGTGACGTCTTTACGGAAGTTCTTCAACGACATCGCTGCTTCACCCTGATAGTTATTGACCAGATTGGCCCACGCTTCAAAAGCGGTATCGTGGGTTACACCTGCCGAGAGGGTGATGGCCTCATACTTTGTTTTTCCGGGCATCTTATGGGAGGTGCTCTGATCTCCCGATTCGTACCATTCAGTTACCTCGGTGGTCTTCTTCAGACCGCCGCATTTGCTGAGGCCCGCTACATACTGATTGTCCCACTTGATTTTGAACTTGAAATTTCGATACGGATCAAACCGATGGGTGTTTACCGTAAACTTTGCCATGCGAATCCCTCCTTAATGTGTTAGCCACAGATTTCACGAAGTCTGTCCTGCCTTCTGGCTGATTTTGACCACCACGAACTCGGCGGGCTTTAGCGGTGCAAAGCCCACCAGTATGTTGACAATTCCCAGGTTGATGTCGTCCTGGGTGGTGGTCTCGCTATCAACCTTGACAAAGAAAGCCTGGGATGGGGTCGAACCTTGAAAAGCCCCTCGGCGGAAAAGGGTCATCATGAAAGAGCCGAGATTCAGTCGAAGCGTAGCCCAGAGATCTTCGTCGTTCGGCTCAAAGACGGCCCACTGGATGCCCCGGTAGATACTGACGCGCAAGAAGATCGCCATGCGTCGCACAGGGATGTAAGTCCACTCCGGGTCTGAGGTGATCGTTCGAGACCCCCAAAGGACAATCCCGGATGCCGCAAATTGCCTGATGACATTGATATTGATGGGGTTGAGGTTGCCCTGCTGAACATCGGTAAAATTCACCGCCAGCCCAACAACGCCTCCCAAAGCGGCGGCTGTACCCGCCGGTGCCTTCCACACGCCGCGTTGCGCATCGGTCTTCGCATACAAGCCGGCGACGAACCCTGAAGGCGGCACCAGAATCGGCTCAGGCGACTGACCGGTGGGGTCCAGCATCTTGACCCACGGTGTATAGATAGCTCCATAAGAGTTCTTAGGCGTAATCGCGTTCATGAAAGCCTGCGTCTCTGTAACGGTATCATCGTCCTGACTCATGTCCCCGATGAAGAAACAATCGCTTAAAGAGCGATTGGCACAATAATTGATCCCCGACCCCACCACCGCTTCAGACCCTATGCCGGGAACCGCAATCAGGCTGACATCTTCCTTGTCATCCAGGGTGTTGAGTGCATTGATGTAAGGTACATCCGTAGTGATCTGGTCGCCAGGCGTCCCTGCTTGAACGGATGCCACTTCAGCGGTGGGGGCCGCGTTATCACCCACTAGGTAGTAGTTAGCCGGTGGCGTACCCGCGGGATTGTTGCGCGGGCGGGTCACGGCTGCGCCCAGGGTTTCCGTACCGCCATTGAGCTGTCCAAGCCTTAGCAGCCCTGAAGCATCCTGACTGCTGTTGGAGGCAGGTGCCACATTGACTGAAGAGGCGAGACTGGCGACCCCCGATGTCAGCAATAAGAAGCCACTTGCGTCTACCGTGCACTGAAAGTTAGTGAACGCATTCTGATTTGTGGATGCTCGCAACCTCGTCAGGCGGGTCACCACGTATGTGATCGCCGTAGCGATATTCGCCGCGGTACTTAAATCTGTCACCTGGCCCGTGAGACCCCCGATTGCATCCAGCAGGTCCACTTCCTGATAACCGTCGCTATCGATATTGATGCGCAACCGGGTTCTGCCAGTGCCGGTCAACGACTGCGGCGCAGCCGCGCCTCGGCTGGCACCCCGCTGCACATTGGTATTCGCCTGGTTCACAGTGACCCGGATGTATTTCGACGACGAGGTGACGGTCGCCACAAAGTTGGGGGTGCCCGGCACCATACTCAGGTTTTCAAATTTTTCCAGCGGGGTCAGCTCATCCTGATAGTAGACGAACAGGTTGAATTCATTGCCCGGGTCAGTCGTGTCGTTAGCGATGACCACAGCCAATTGATTTCCCCACACGCCGGGGCTGCTGGCAGCGATCGTCAGGCTCTGTTGAGCGGCTGTTCCGCGATCATTTAAGACGATATTGGCCGTCCTCGTATTGGCTCCGGATACCCTGACGATATAGCATTGGGGACCGCCGTTATTAAAAAACTGGTAAACCGCGTGACTGAGAAAGGAGTTATTCAGAAAACCGCCGTAACGGTTCTGATACTCGGTGAAGTTGAAGACCTTTACAGCCTCATTTAAAGGGCCTTTCTCGGCCATACCGATAAACGCTGCAATGGAAGTACTGGCCGCCTGTATCGGACGAACGCCACTCGAGACCTCCTCTACATAGACACCTGGATAAGTCACAGTCGCCATGAATGTCCTCCTTTCACGATGAGGTTGTTACGTTTTTCCTGTTGTGGATTCGGATTTTTCCGCTGTCGAGCCCGCGGGGTGCAGGACAATGACGTGCTGCCCCTTCAGTTTCTCAACCTTGTCATTCTGATTGACCTCCACATCCATTATCTCCGATGACGTTGCCCGTGGTGCAAGGTGCAACGTCGTGCCGCTGTTCAAGCGCAATAATACAGGCCTATTGGTCAGGTTCTCAATTGTGACAGACATAATATATAGGGTAGACACCGCGATTCCGATTGCTCGGAGTACCGTATGTCCCCCCCCGAA
>CAZOAL010000035.1:0-85551 GCA_964577695.1 uncultured bacterium
TGTCGCTTCGCTTATTGACGCTAAAGTATAAACTTCTTTCGTGGAATTATTTAGTTAAAAAATCCCTTGACAGTTCCAGACATTGGGGTGATATGAAATATCTTTCAGGGAAAAAAGCCGGTGAAATTCTGGGTTATCATCCCGACCATCTGAGACGGCTGGCAAACGCCGATAAGATTGAAACTATCCGTACAAAAGGGGGTCAACGTCGATATAATGTTCAATACTTCATTGAGGGAAAATCCAAATCAATTCTTACTACCGTTTGCTACTGCCGTGTTTCCAGTGCAAAACAAAGAGACGACCTCGAACGACAAGTCTTATACATGCGTGAAATTTTTCCCAACGCCGAAATTATCAGAGACATCGGAAGTGGACTCAACTTCAAGCGGAAAGGGCTTCGGACTCTATTGGACAGATTACTTGAAGGAGATCAACTCTCACTTATTGTTGCCCATCGGGATCGACTCGCCAGATTTGGCATCGAACTCTTTCGATATTTGGTCGAATCAAACGGTGGAGAACTCGTGGTTCTCGACCAAACTGTTCACAGCCCCAGTAGTGAACTCACCGCCGATCTTTTTTACTCCCCGAAACGCCTCAATTCATGAGGCGTTTCGGGGAGTAAAATCTTACATATCTTCTCCTGCCGAATGCACGGACTCCGAAGATACAGTAATCAAATCAAAGAAGATCCGTGTTTATCCAACGACGGAACAGAAGGGGATTCTAAATAGGTGGTTCGGGGTCTCTCGATTTGTCTACAACAAGACGGTAGAAATATTAAAGCAGCCGGATACAAAAGCGTCATGGTTAGCAATGAAGACTTCTATCCTCAATGATCTGCCGGATTGGGCAAGCGATGTGCCATATCAGATTAAGTCAATTGCGATTCGGGATGCTTGCCAAGCCGTCTCTCATGCAAAAAAGAAATACAAGCAAACGGGGCAGATTCAAAACGTCAAGTTCCGTTCTAGGAAGCAACCCAGTCAAAGCCTCTTCATTCCGTCTTCGTCTGTCAACGAAAACGGTGTATACCATACGCTGCTTGGGAAGCTTTATATGGTTGAGGTGCTTCCAGAATCACCTCAAGATTCTCGACTGATTAAGGAGAACGATTGCTATTTTTTGTCCGTACCGTTTGAAACGCTAAAGACTTCCTTCCCACAACGAGAACCAAGTTTTACTCCCAGAAACGCCTCATCACCTGAGGCGTTTCTGGGAGTAAGGGTCGTGAGTTGTGATCCGGGGGTTCGGACGTTTTTAACCCTCTTTTCAGAGGACTGTTTTGGTTGGCTAGGCCATCAGAGTATCGGTAAAATCCAACGCTTATGCTATCACCTTGATGAGTTGTTAAGCCGCGCAGATAAAGCACGGCGTCCTAAACGGCGAAACTTGCGACGCGCAGCCAATCGGTTGAGGTGTCATATCCGCAACCTCGTCGATGAACTTCATCACAAAGTCGCGAAGTTTTTAGTCGAAAACTTTGAGATTATTTTACTGCCGACGTTTGAAACTTCTGAGATGACAAAGCGAGGTCGCAGAAGACTCAGAAAGAAATCGGTGAGACAAATGCTAACTCTGTCGCACTACCGATTTAAGAAGTTCTTGCATCACAAAGCCAAAGAGTATGGGAAAATCGTCCTTGATGTTTGTGAAGCATATACCTCTAAAACTGTGAGTTGGACAGGAGAAGTCATAGCCAAACTCGGTGGTCGGAAGGTCATCAAAGCAAGCGATGGAACAACGATGGATCGCGATTTAAATGGCGCACGTGGGATTTTCCTACGTGCTTTGGGAGATAGCCCCATGCTACAAAACTTAATTGTTTCGTAACATGCGAATCAGATAATTTCGGCATGTCTGGAATTATCTAGGTTTTAACTATCGGATGATACACGAGTTTTTCGGTTAGTTCCCTCGCCCCTGGTGGGAGAGGGAGGAAGACCATCTCTCCGTCACGCGAAGTTCAACGCTAACCGAAAAACTCGTAATGATACCGACTTAAGCCTGAGTGCACTAGAGGCTTGGATTTGGCAATCCAAGCCGAGCGTGAAAAACCCAGAATTGCGAACGATTGAGGCTGTCGGGAGAACTCTATCTTCGGATGGGTCGGTGCTGTGAGAACAAAAAAGCGGCTGAGATTTCGCATCACAGCCGCTTTTTTGTACATTTCAGGAGGACAGTTTTGAGAAGCAGGAAAAATTAGTTCATATAGGAACAATAGTGAGATTGCCATGAAGCCGAACGAGGTTTCTCTTTCGGATGAATATGAGAAGCCAATTCATCACAAATACGGGACAAATGGTCTATAAAACTACCCCATCGGTATTCACTATGACGTGATTGTCCGTCGGCAAGAAGCAGGGCGAGTTCATAAAAATTGCGCTTGGGCGTTTGAGGGTGTTTGTCTATCATGTTTGGTTCCTTTTTATGCGAATCAATGCAGGAGGATATTTTATCGAATCGAATTTTAGATTGTATGAATTGCAATAGTAAATTATACGAATAGTTTGTCGAATCGGCTTCAGAATAATGGAAAAGCCAGCGATAACACTGGCTTTCCTCAAGGAGGCAAAATAACAATATAAAATTAGCAATAATCATGCCAAGTTAGCTTGGCATACGGTAGGCGCAGCCCTCCTTCGTCAACGGGCTGATGGGGAGTGGGTTTTTGCGACCATTTGCGTCAACGGAATCAGAAAAGAGTGGATACCAACAAAGGCGAAAGGCGGGAGTCCCCTGAAATGCGGAATCCTTTTCCCTTTCCCAATAGGAATCCATTCCCCTTTTCCATCCAACGATTCCGGTTCCGTCCCAAATTGTAGGTGATGATTAGCCCTCAACGGGGGAGATAGAGGCATTGCTCTTCGTGGAAACGAGCCAGTAGAGCGGGATGCGGACTCACTGATCTTCTGCCCTATATCGGGCAACGGTCACAAAAGAATTTACACAAGTCGTTAATTTATTCTGTTGACACTGCTTGGCAAATCTGTTATTCTTTCCTGTAATGTACCTAACTCACTGTCAAAAATATCGTCCATGGCCTGTGAGTGAGTGGGTTGAGTGATTCGGCTTGTGTTAATAATAAATCGTGCAAATTGAAATCGTCCATTGCACGAGAATCCGGGCAGTGTCAAATCTGAGTGTCACAATGATAACAATCTGTATCCAAAAAGTGACACAATCCTCTTATCGTGTTAAGGAGTGAATATCACAATGGCAATAGATCGGCCGATTAGAGTTCGCTTTGCACCCTCCCCGACGGGGTTTCTTCACATCGGTGGAGCGCGCACGGCGTTGTTTAATTGGCTTTTTGCAAGACATCACATTGGGACGTTTATCCTCAGAATTGACGATACTGATGAAGAAAGATCCACGGAAGAATCCATGCGAGAAATTTACGATTCGCTCAAGTGGCTAGGGCTCGATTGGGATGAGGGCGCAATCGTTGGTGGCCCTTATGGACCTTACGTCCAGTCCGAGCGAGGGTCAATCTACCGAAAATACGCTCAAAAACTGATCGAAAGCGGCAACGCTTACAACTGCTACTGCACACCGGAGGAATTGAACCAAATGCGTGAGCAGGCGCAAGCTGAGAAGCGTCCACCCCGTTACAACGGAAAGTGCCGCAACCTGACAGCAGAAGATCGCCGGAAATTGGAGGCCGAAGGCCGTAAGCCCGCAATACGGCTCAAAATTCCAGAAGGCATAATCGTTGTGCAGGATTTGATACTTGGCGAGAGCAAAATTAAATCGTCCGCACTTCAGGACGAAGTGATTGTCAGATCTGACGGATCGCCGCTTTACAATCTCACTTCGATCGTTGATGACATTGAAATGCACATCTCTCATGTCATTCGCGGGGCAGAACACCTTAACAATACACCCAAGCAGCTCTTAATCTGTCGCGCCCTCGGTATTGAGCCTCCTCAGTTTGCTCACGTCCCTTTGGTTTTCGATAACAAGGGCGAGAAACTCAGCAAACGACGTCATGGGGATTTGGTCGCTGTGGGTAAGTATCGCGATGAAGGGTATCTCCCGGAGGCGTTGATCAATTTTCTCGTGCGACTCGGTTGGTCTTATGATGACAAGGAGGAGATTTTCTCCGTTGACGACCTGATTGAAAAATTTGACCTCGGGCGGGTCGGAAAGAGCGGCAGCGTGTTTGACATCAAAAAGTTGCAATGGCTCAACGGACAGTATGTGATGTTGCTTGAGCCCCCCGCACGTACCGATGCCGTCATTCCCTTCCTGCAGCGGGATGGATTGCTGGAAGCGGAGCTTTCTCCAGAGCGCCGTGCGTGGCTGGAGAAAATTGTTGAGGCCGTCGGGGAGCGCTTAACAACGCTTGCAGATATTACAACCTATACCAGCTATTTCTTCACGGACGATTTTGAATATGACCCACAGGCGGTCAAAAAATGGTGGACCAAGGACAACCCCGCCGAAATCCTGGGTGGCCTGCGCGATGTGTTGGCTGCAATCGAGGGGTTTGAGGTGGAAAAGGTCGAAGGGGCTATTTGGACGTATTTAGACGAAAAAGGGATTCAGCGAATCAAAGGGATGCAACCCCTGCGGATTGCCCTCACGGGAAAGTCAGTTGGGCCTGGGCTGTTTGATATTATCACCCTGCTCGGTAAGGAAAAGGTCATTGAGAGATTGGAGCGTGCAATCCGTCATCTGACACGGAAACATGAGTCATCCCCAATTTTGCCCCGATTGGTCAAAGCGTAGACGGGGCGTGGACCGAGCCGCATCAAGATACAGGATTCAGGATTCAAGATGCAATGGGGGTTCGTAGACAATTTGGCCCACTGAAGTGCGTAAGCCCTGTACTAACAATGTACACCTGAAAGGAGAGATTAATTATGAGTGGAAAATTTATTCCAGCGGCACAAGCGGAACGCGAAAAACTGGACTGGGGGACGTTGGCATGGTTGAGCCGCCCCACAACGACGGAGGCAGAGCAGCTCGTGGTGATTGAGGTGAACCTCTCGCCGGGCCACGGGCACAACTTCCACAAGCATCCGGAACAGGAAGAGGTTATTTACGTCATTGAGGGAAGCATCGAACAGTGGTTGCGACAGGAAAAGCGGACGCTTCAGCCGGGCGACTCGGTGTTCATCCCGGCTGATACCGTTCATGCGTCTTTCAACGTCTCATCCCGCCCTGCGAAAGTGCTTGCTATTCTGGGTCCGTGCGTTGGTCCCGAGGGGTATCAATTGGTGGACGTCAGTGGCGATGCGCCGTGGAACGCTCTTCGCTGAGACGAATCCCGGCGAAACCGCGACTTAAGCCTGAGAATCAATTCGCAGGCTTAAGTAATTACCTAAATATGTTACTTGACGATGCAGGACCTTCCAAAAAATTCTTTTACGTTTTTCTGGGGTTGTACCCCAGAAGCATCCCTGTTGGGGTACAACCCCAACACAACAGAAGTGAAGGTTTATTTTTGGAAGTTACTTAAAAGGAGCAGGTGAAGGGCGATGGAAACCCAGAAGCTGAGAATGGAAATCCCCAACAGGGTTTATGAGCATTGTCAGGATTTGGTGCGGGCGGAGCTGTTTTCCGATATCCCAGAATTGCTGCGGCAGGTGATTCTCAAGGAAGTTGCAGTGTTGACGGCGTTTTTGCCGAATGGAAGGAATGCCCTTTGCCAGGGGGCAGAAATAGCACCTCTGGTTCTTGAGATTCCTGTCACGGTTAAGCAAACACAGTCGCAACGAGGTCAACCGAGCGCGCCAACGCCCCAAATGCTCACAGTGGAAATTCCTTGCTACGTCTATGAATGCTCTAAGCAGCTTGTCAAGGCAGAAGTGGCTTCAACGATTGAAAGGTTGCTGGGGCAGGTAATGGTTCAAGGCGTTGCGCAGCTAGTGCCGTTGTTGGAGATGACAGGCAGGGAGAAGAGGCATCGGGAGGCTGAAAAGTATGCCCGCGCCCTTGAGGAGTTAAAAGCCAAAATAGAAGTGCAAGGTGGTTTGGGCAAAACGGCAGAGCAAATCCTTGAAGAGCTGAGAAAGACTCGGCGTGAGATTTGGGAGAAGGAATATGCGCCTCGTTTTCGACAGCAATGAATTTATATTTGGGTTAGATGAGGAGTCAGGCCAATCCGTATCAATAGAACTCCTGAAGCGATTTCGGAGACTCATTGACGAAACTGACGATGTAATACTCATCGTACCTAAGATTATCAGAAAAGAAATACATAAGAACTTGCCGGAGGAGTTGAGGGATGAGTTTTATCAGTATATTTTCTCCACCGATAGAATTTCCGTGCTATGGCAGGATTCTGTGCCCGAAGCGCTCTACGAAAAATACCGCCATGTCCTGAAGGAAGAAGATGCCCTTATCGCCGCAATTGCAGAAGCAGAACAGGTTGATTGCATCATCTCCGACAACCGGCACTTCTATGAGCGCTTGCAAGTGGATATCTTCCTGACGTTGACCGCAGAAGCGTTTTTGTACGCACTGGAAATGGGAGAGATTTGGCAAATGATCAAGAAAGTGCGGCAAAATCGCACACAGAAAGGACCTTAACTTAACTTGCCTGTTTTTTGAAGAGTCGGATGTACCTCTTCGCACAGCCGTTGCCCGTCTTTGGCACGGACGCTATCCTATTGAGGGGCCTGGCATTTGAGAGAACGTGTGATTCATCATGAAAAAAGTGGCTTCGTTACGATACGGTGTGATTTTCAAAAAAGCGTTTGGCGACCCGGCGATTTTTCGGGCGTTGGTGCAGGATTTCTTCGGCGTTGCGCTGGAAATTGATACTGTTGAAACCGAAAAGTCGTTTGACCCACCGATTGGTCGCGTGGCGGCGCGTTTTGATCTCTTTGCCGAAGATAAGAAGAACCGGGTGATCGTTGACATTCAGCATGAACGCTATGCCGATCATTATGATCGGTTTCTGCACTATCATTGTGCGGCGATCCTCGAACAGATTGTGAGTTCATACGACTACCGTCCGCCGTTGCGCGTGTATACGCTTGTGGTCTTGACGTCAGGGGATAAGCATAAGCGGGATATCGTCATAACGGACTTTGACCCTAAGGACCTGAAGGGGAGGCCGTTGGGGGAGATAGGGCATAAGATTATGTATATCTGCCCCAAGTATGTGACGGATGAAACCCCTGAGCCATATCGGGAGTGGTTGCTGGCGATAGCGGATAGTTTAGATGAAGAGGTGGAGGAATCAAATTACCATCACCCCCAAATTCGGAGGATCTTCGAGTTTATTGAGCCAGATCAGGTCTCGCCCGATGAACGAGCAAAGATGATCGAGGAACATCATCAACAAGAAAAGATTATTGAGATCGCCAAGCGAATGCTCGCTAAAGGGATGGAAACCGCTTTCATCGCGGAACTTACAGGGCTTTCCGAGACGACCATCATCACCTTGACATCGGAACCGGAGTCGCGATAACAGACGCTTACGCAGAAATTCAACAAAACGGCATGTCCTTTGGGGCGATGCGCTGCATCCCCGTCCCGCATCACGTATCACATCTCACGCGACTCAGGAGCAACGAATGACTCAAAACAAAGCTGTAACCGTTGCGATTATGGGCGGTTCCGCTTCAGGAAAGACGACATTTGCTAACGCCCTGGCAAGAGAGCTACAGGAATTTTCGCCGATCATCCTCCACCAGGATTCCTATTTCAAGGACTGGTCTACCTACCCTCCTGAAGTCCGGGATAAGGTCATCACGGCAAATCATCCGGAGGCTGTCCAATGGGAGGCCTTGATTGGGCATATCCGCCGGCTTATCGCGCGTCAACCGATTGAGACGCCCGTTACCGGTACACGCGCAGGTGCCCGCGGTGAAGCGCCTGTTACCATTCAGCCAAGCGATCTGGTGATTGTCGAAGGACACTTAATCTTGTGGAATGAGGAGCTCAGAAAGTTGATGGATATCAAGCTCTTCATGGATGTGGATGCTCATGAACGGGTGCTGCGTCGTCTGCTACGCGATGTTGCACAACGCGGCGGTAATCTCGAAACTGCCGTTGCGTGGTATCGACGGGACGTCCTACCCAATTTCCCCGTTTACACCGAGCCTTGTAAACAGTATGCTGATCTGGTGATCCCTTTCTTGCATGACAATCCGGTTGCGTTACAGACAATCGTTGCGGGAATACGGGATATGATTCGTGAAGCCTGAAACGTGAAACGTAAAAAGAATCACGCTTCACGTTTCACGCCGTATTCTGTATAGGCGCACAACTCAAAATGGTATAACACCTATTACTGAACGGAGGAATACCCAATGCGATTAAAAGACAAAGTGGTCCTGATTGGCGGTGCAGGACAAAATATGAGCCGGGCCACAGTGCTGTTGTTTGCTCAAGAAGGGGCGAAACTGGTACTGGCAGCGAGAACGGGCGAGCGAATGAACGAGACCGCAGAGCGTATTCGGGCATTGGGAGGCGACGTGTTAACGCGCCCAACAGACTTGACTGATGAAGCGCAAGTAGACGCCCTCGTTCAGGCGGCGGTGGACCAGTTCGGCGGTGTGGATTGCTTGATTCACGCGGCGGGTGGATTCTTCTCGACAGTCCATGACATTGCCAACATGGAACTGTCGTTTTGGGACGATGCACTGCGGAACAACTTGCGAACATTGTTCTTACCGGTCCGGCGACTCGTGCCTATCATGGAGTCACGCGGGGGGGGCTGCATCATCACGATCTCGGCAGGCGAGCGTGTACGGCAGGACGCCAACAGCGCTTATGCGGTAGCGAAAGGGGGAATGGTTGCGGCGGTACGCAATTTGGCGAAAGAGCTCTACGACAAAAACATCCGTGTTCACGCCCTTTGTCCTGGCATCATCTGGGACCCGCTGCCCGACGGCCCCATCCATCCTGCCGAACCTCAACTGGAGCGGCTCGGCAATCCGACTGATATCGCCTACGCTGCCCTCTGGCTTTGCTCGGACGAAGCGGCGTGGGTGACAGGTCTGGAACTCACCATCGACGGCGGCGATTCGCTGTTCATTGACTCACCGATTCGACGCGGGGCGTTGGCAGGACGATAACATGAATTGGGTTGAGCACACGGAGGCCATGTGGCGCGTGTGACCCAATTTGGCATAATTCCTTGTCATCTTGAGCGTAGCGAAAGAGCCCCATCCCGCCTACGGATGAGATTCTCCGCTACGCTCAGAATGACGGGGAAGGGTTTCTCCCAACATCAACTCCACTCGCCTCCACGCGCCCTTGGTTGTTGAGCTTGTCGAAACACACACACTCGCCTCCTCTTTTCCCCTCACCCCACCCCTCTCCCACAAGTCTCTAGTGCTGCGCGGCAAAAATACATGGGCAGAAAACCTTGAAAAGGTTTCAAACCTTTTCAAGGATCTGAAATGCCTACGGATTTCCGCCGTGAAGCACTAGCGAAGCGAGCCCCCGTGTCGCGGGGGGCGAGGGCTTTTTTCGCCTTAAGTTGAGCCCAATAGGGAAACCGGTCGGCCCCCCGTTTCACACTTTTGGCATCTCGATCGGCAAATCCAGCCGATCCCCCCACTCTTTCCACGACCCGATGTAGTTGCTGACCTTCGGATAGCCCAAAAGTCGCAACACCAGATAGCCGTGGGAAGAGCGGTATCCGCCCTGTCAGTAGCACATCACGCGCTTTTCAGGCGTGATGCCCGCCCCTTCGTACATGGCTCGGAGTTCCGCGGCCGGTTTGAATGCGCCACTCCTGTCCAGATTGTTGAGCCATTCGATATGAACGGAACCGGGGATAGCTCCCCCACGCGCCGCCCTCGCCACGCGACCATAGTGCTCACCTGCACTGCGCGTATCGAGCACGGCAAAATCATCACGATTGAGCATAGCGTGGATGGCATCCGCATTGAGGTGTGACTCCGGTCGCGCGTGAATCGGAAACGGCGGAACGTTGGGAGGTTCCACAGGTTCACCGCTCACGGGGCCCCCTGCGTCGCCCCAAGCCTTGAACCCCCCGTCCAACACCCGGACACCCTCGTGTCCAAAATACTCGCAAAACCAGAATCCCCGTGCGGCACGAACGCCTGAAAGATTTTCGTACCAGACGATGGTTTGCGTTGGATCAATTCCCCGCTGTTGGAACAGGTAAGCGATCATCCACATAAACGCCTTGAACGGCTTTTCGCTTGTGTCATTCAGGCTGATTCCGTATAAATCCAGATGAATCGCCCCGGGGATGTGGCCCGCGACATATTCATGCGTCGGGCGCGTATCCACAATGCAGATTGAGTCATCATCCAGTTTGCCGATCAGTTCTTCGGCGGAGACCAGCAGTTGCGGGTTCGTATAGCCTCTGTCATTTGTCATGGCACCCTCCTGTATTAGATTCTGAATTTCAGATTGAAACGTGAAACGTGATGCGTGAAACGTAAAACGTGAAAATGAGCGTACTTATGAACCTCCCCATCCCCTCACTCCCATTGACCCATCAGGATCTCAGGATTCGACTCTGTTCCAGCACTTCAATTTTTTGGCGCAACTGCTCAATTTGCGCTTCGAGCCTGCTTTGTCCTTGCTCAATTTGCGCTTTCAGTTTGCTTTGCCCCTTCTCTTTGAAAGCGATAATGATTTGAGGAACAGTGATAGCTGAGGTGATGAGTGCAATGAGAGCGATCGTTACAGCAAACATATTACCCAAGCGTTTGTCCAACTCGTCAATTTTGGTACTCAAACGTTTGTCTAATTCGTCAATCCTGGTATTTGTTGCTTTAATTTCGGTATTTGTCGCCTGGAGTTTGAGATCGATATACTCCCTCATCCGCGTTTCAGAAGCGGCGATTTCCTCTTTCAGACGATAGTTGGTAGTATAGATAAGTATAACTAACTTTCAATATTAAAGTTTACATTTTAGACTTCCGAAGTCTTGGAGACTTCGGAAGTCTGATGTATAGTTTATTTTTCAAAATTAGTTATGGTCCCTAAACGACAGCCACGGTGATCGTTTCTTCGGTGTGAGATGTTTCTTTCGGGATCACACAGATTTCAATATGGTGGTCTAGTTTTCCTAAAAGCGAAAACAACAGATCGATGGTAAACGCATTCAACCGCCCATTTCGGAGTGCCGTCATTTTGGCTCGACTGATTCCAAGAAATGAAGCCGCTTCCTTTTGGGTGAGTCCTTTATCTTCAATCAGGCGATTGATCTTCGATGCCAGTTTGACCTTAGCCAATTCCTCATCAGGGTGAGGAAAGCCTAAATCCTTGAAAATATTTCCTGAAGAAAGGGTATAATCTGCCATGAACTATCTTCCTTTCGCTAATTCTTGAGCCTTATGTAACCGTTGTCTAATGAGATCGATTTCTTTTTTAGGGGTTTTGATACCCTTTTTGGATTTCTTTTGGAAACAATGCAACACATAAATCGCCTCGCCGATTTTGATCGCGTACACCGCCCGATAGGTATCAGAGGCGTAGTTTGAAACAATTTCCATAACGCCACTTAATCCCTTTAACGGTTTGGTGTTGTGATGCTTTTGACCAATTTGGGTCTGGTAAAGGGCATATCCAACCTCTCGTTGGACCGGATTCGGAAATTCCTTGAGATCTTCCAACGATGTTCCGACCCACACCACAGGTTTGATCGGGCGTTCGGTTTCAGTCTCATTCCGATCGAAAGGAGTTTCTTTCATCTGGTGGTGTTTCCTTTGTCCTGCTCGACTGTTATCACTTCGTCCAATCCTCCAACTGCAATCCCAACAAGCCCTGCACCCTCTGAAAGTCGCTGTCAGAGGTCACCAAAATCGCATCAAGAGCCAGTGCTGTCGCTGCGATCCAGAGGTCATTTTCTGCGACGGGCGTTCCCTGCTTCTCGGCTTCTCGTTTGAGTTGTGCGTAGTAGATGCCAGTTTCTTTTGGAATGGGATCGCATTGAATTTCGGAGAAAAGGTAATTGGCTCTTTGCTCAAGATCTTGCCGCTTTCTTCCTAATTTCATTCAGTGCCCAGGCAACTATTAGACGAACCTCCTCATTCTTGTCACTCAGTGCTTCTATCAATGGGGATACAGCAGCAGGTTCACCAATCTCCCCCAACGCCTTGGCAGCGCAATGACGAACGCCCTTATCCTTATCATGCAACAACGCCTCAATCAATGCCGGCACAGCCCTGGCGTCCCCAATCCGCCCCAGTGCCTCAACTACATAAGCGCGAACCACCTCTACTTCATCATTCAATGCTTTTATCAGATCAGGGACAACAGCAGGGATGCCAACATGACACAACGCTTCAGCGGCACTGTAGCGAACTTCCTCGCGAGTTGACTGTAATGCTTGTATAAAATTCTGTACCTCCGACGGAATCGGCTTTATCACATTAAGGATTTGTTTGATACCATCGTCCCAACACTTGTAAAGTTCAAAATATTGAAAATCTCGTAATGTTTCTCCTCCGCCGATGCCACGGTCAGGTATCTCACATGGGGATAATTTTACAGGAATAAACCATGGCTGGTCTATGGAGCGTTGACGAATTATGTCGATGGCTAAGGTGAGTTCCTCATTCATGTACGTCATAGAGCGGTCATTATATTCTTTGGAAAAACAGGCGATAAAGAAAGCACCTTCTTGGATTGCTTTTCTAATTGCCTGTTTCCATCGACCCACCCCAATGTTCTTTCGGTCAAGCCAGACCGTCACGCCATGTGCTTCTAGGTCTTTACAAAGCCGCTTGACTCGCCTTTGGTTATTGCGGACATAGGAGATGAAAACGTGCGACATTCATCTGTCACCACCCTCCGTCCCAACTGAGTTTTGATAGCCTGTGACACTATTGCCAATTCCGTAACGTCGGCAAAAACGCCCGAAAAGTTGGGTTATTAGACGTGTTCGGGCATTTGTGGATTATCCAAGATTGCAAACCCACCTGATTCCTGACTCACCTGTGAAAATAGGCGAAAAAACTTTCATCCTGACAATCTCTTACGGTACATTTTCGTACCCTTCTGGTCGCTATCTGCATCATGACTCGCGATTCACGTTTCACAGGTTATCATAGTTGTCCCAACCATGGCTGATGAAACGCCGGAAGGGGTAAGGGATTAAGGGGATTAAGGGGGAACAGAACCTGCGCAACGAAAACCGACGTCGTTGCCCGCGCTCGTAGGGGCGTAGCTGCTGCGGGACGCCACGCGCACGTCGTAGGGATTGTCGTCCCAACTACCGCCGCGACAGACGCGAAGATATATAACACTTGTGAAATTGCTTATCACATCAGGAATCGTTCCTCCCGCCATCGGATTCCGTCGCGGGCTTATTTTGTAGAAATCCCTCTGATATTCATCCATGCACCACTCCCAGACGTTGCCCGCCATATCGTAAAGCCCGTAGCCGTTGGGGGGATATTGCCCAACCGGCGTGGGTCTGCCGACATTTCTTCCATAGTTCGCCTTTGTTTTGTCGGGTTTTTCATCGCCCCATGAATACTGTTTCCCGACCAGCCCGCCTCGTGCGGCTTTCTCCCACTCCGCTTCCGTCGGCAGGCGTTTCCCCACCCATTGGGCGTAAGCCATCGCATCGTACCATGTCACACCGACAACGGGCTGATCCGGGGCGTTGTAGTTTGCATCGTTCCAGTAGTAGGGTGCCGGATGTCCTGTGGCGTCTACAAATTTTTTGTACTGCGCGTTTGTTACCTCATACTGATCGATGTAAAACGCATCAAGGTAGACCGTGTGGCGTGGCGTTTCGTGTGCAAACCAACTCTCGTCAATTCCAGAATAGAACTGCTTTGCCCACTTGACAAGTTCAGGAATCTCCGCGACATCCGTACCCATCTCAAACTCACCCGCTGGAATCAGCACCATCGGTGCGCCGTCTTTGCCAATAAAGGTTTGACTTACCGGTTCCCCATAACCTGATAAAGCAGTCCTTTTGATGGGAAGGGATTTGATTTCTGTTTTCCCCAGATTCGGTTTGACGTAATCAATCGGGATTGCAAAGTTAAGATTCTGCCCACCCACCAGGATTAACGTGTTGATTCCGATGACCTGTCCCTGCGAATTAAACAGCGGACTCCCAGAGTTTCCCGGAGAGATTGGGGCGGTATGTTGAATCACTTTGGGGATTTCTGGTCTATTGAGCTCCGAGCCGTCACGGATGCTGCTCACCATCCCGTCCGTAAATGTCTGTTCCATTCCAAGCGGACTCCCCAATGCAAAGACTCGCTGCCCGACAGTGACAGCTTTCAATGCCCCTAGCTTCACTGTCGGAAGTTCCTTCCCGTTGACTTTCAACACCGCAAAGTCCTGCGCTTGTGAGCAAGCCAACCACCCGTCAACAGGGAATAAAGCCCCTGTCAACTGTTTCATCATGAGAAAGCTCGCACCTTCAACAACGTGGTAATTGGTGACGACCTCACCGGTTGAAGCGGTGATAAATCCAGTGCCAAGCCCTCTGGTGCTACCGGAAGCATCAAAGGTGACAATGGTAACGACAGCATTTCGGTTATTGGCGTAGATTTTCTCGCCGTACCCTTGTCCCCATGCTTCTACAGTGACCCATAACAGCAACACCAACGTTGCCCTATATGATGACATGACGTTTTTGTGTAACATATTCTAATTCAATCGACAATTGTCAAGTGTCAATCGACAATTGACCACATTCTCCCTATCCCATCCACGAAGGAATCGGGTTTTCATATTCCATGTTCGCAAAGGAAGTCTCCGTCTCTTCTGGAGTCAATAAAAGCAACATAGTGATATTGACAAACACATCCTCCGGCAATTGCTTCAATAGCTTCCAGACTTCAGGCTCTCGCTCAACCCGGTTCAGCCCTCGGAAATCTGGAGCGATGATGCGAATCCGAATGGAAACCGGATTTCGACGACGGGCATGGATTGGGGCGTTTGGGTGTGTGCGCCGGTATTCGGCGAGAACGTCAAGGATCTGTTGGACTTCCGCGTCGGGTTTTTCGCTATTGTCGATTGGTTTCATATTATAGCCTCCCATCTGCCCATTGAATGATTTCATTTGCTGCGTTCAGAAAGACTTTCGCCTCCTGCAATAGCACGCTCAACCAGTCGTGATAAGCGTGGGTCGGATTCATGTATGTTAATTTGCATGGTCTATCGCTCCTTAGAATTTTGCCTACATTATAGCATATCTGAATCTCGGTTACTTCATACGACTTTTTCGGTTATAAGCAAAAATGAGACCCAGACTTCCGAAGTTTCAACAGACGAAGTGAGCCAAGACCATGCAAAACCTTGAAGGAACTGTCCTGCACAGATGTTGGTATCAAACTTCGGAAGTCTAAGCGAAAAACTCGTATACTTCATCCAATCCGATCAATGCCCCCCATATAAGGCTTCAGCACTTCTGGAACGCGAACGCTTCCATCTGCTTGCTGATAATTTTCAAGAATCGCGATGACAACTCGCGGAAGGGCAAGTCCTGATGCGTTGAGGGTGTGAACAAATTCGGGCTTTGCGCCCGGTTCACGACGGAAACGGATGTTTGCACGACGCGCTTGAAAGTCCTCAAAGTTGCTGCACGAGGAGATCTCTAAGAATTTACCCTGTGCGGCTGCCCAGGCTTCGATATCATAGCATTTTGCAGCGGCAAATCCCAGGTCTGCTGTACAGAGCGAGATGACACGATAGGGCAACCCGAGCGCTTGCACCACATCTTCAGCATTGGTGAGCAGGGATTCGTGTTCATCGTAAGAGGTTTCGGGGTGGGTGAACTTCACCATTTCAACTTTATCAAATTGGTGAATCCGGAAGAGTCCACGGGTCTCCCGCCCATAAGAACCCGCCTCGCGGCGGAAACAAGGCGTGTACGCCGTATAATAGATTGGAAGTTCCCTGCCATCCAAAATCTCGCCTGCAAAAATGTTGGTGACGGGGACTTCAGCGGTCGGGATGAGGAAGAGATCATTCGCCTCATTTTCTTCGTCTCGGTCACACCGATACATGTCTGCCTCGAGTTTAGGTAACTGCCCCGTGCCGGTCATCATTGGGCGGTTGGCAACGAAAGGCGGCGAGATTTCGGTGTAGCTGTGTTGGGAAACGTGGAGGTCGAGCATGAAGTTAATCAGCGCCCGTTCCAGTTTAGCCCCTAAGCCTTTGAACAGTACAAAGTTGCTGCCGGCGATCTTCGTCGCCCGATGAAAATCGATAATGTCCAACGCTTCCGCGAGCTCCCAATGCAGTTTGGGTTCAAAATCGAAGGTTGGGACCTCTCCCCATCGCTTCATCTCAAGATTATCTTCCGCGCTCTCCCCGATCGGCGTGCTGGAATGCAGCAGGTTTGGGATGTTCATTAAAATCTCATCCACTTCACGCTTATAGAGATTCGCCTGCTCATTCAGCTCCTTAATTTTCTGAGAGACCGCTTTCATTTCAGCGACCCGCTCAGATGCGTCCTGCTGGTTTCGCTTGAGTTGAGCGATCTCCTTTGAGACCGTATTTTGATAGCCTCTCAACGACTCCGCCTCACCCAACAGCGCACGCCACTGACGGTCTGCTTCGATGAGTCGATCTAACGGTGCCGTCATTTTCCGCTGACGGAGCATAGTTCGCACCGCGTCGGGATTTTCACGAATCAATTTGAGATCTAACACGGGGATAACCTCCTTATATCCTTTTTGAATGAAGATGTCGCATTACAGCAGACATGCAAGATGCAAGATTCAGAATTCAGTGGCATCTTGAATCCTGAATCAGGTCTGTTCCAAGACTCCGCGAAGCGGAGCTGAAAGAAAGTGAGATAGATACAAAAAAGCCACAGATTGTTTGATAACAACCTGTGGCTTGGGCGAAATCTGAAATTCAAACTGGCGGACCCGACGGGATTTGAACCCGCGATCTTCTGCGTGACAGGCAGATGTGTTAGGCCAGGCTACACCACGGATCCGATCATTATCTTCGTTGGTAGGCGGGACAGGGTTCGAACCTGTGACCTACGGCTTGTAAGGCCGTCGCTCTGGCCAACTGAGCTACCCGCCCGAAACCTCTCCCTCTTCCTTTAGAAAAAGCCTGTAAAGTATATAGTACAATTGGGCGTTTGTCAAGAGGAAAAATAATCTTGATTTTGCTCAGACGTCAGTTTTTGTCTGCTCCTCTTTTCGTCCGGCAGGCGAGAAACCGAGTTTTTCAGAAAAACTTGGTTTCTGATTAGATTTTTGAGGTTCTCATTTTAGCTTGACGGGGTTTACGAAACCATCGCAAGAAAGCCCCCGAATTGATTCGTGGGGATGAATTGCGCTGCTGCTTTTAGGTACTTGCGGATATTGCTTACATAAGGTATAATATCTGTATGGCATTGGGACGACAATGCTTGGCTATTGCCTAGAAGCCCCCGAATTGATTCGTGGGGAGTCGTCACACGAATCATCTGGCTACACAGTTATGTAACGAAAATCGAGGCCAAGCACAAAGTCTACCGAGACGAAATACGACAGGTGCTCTTGGACAAGCCGCATATACGACGCTTAGGCAAAGGTAAGCGGCGTAAGGGAGAACATCTGTATGTTGCCTACGGACAGACTGAGGCAGGCCGATACCTGACGGTGTTTTTCATTCATAAAACAAGTAACGAGGCACTGATTATCAGTGCCCGTGACATGGATGATAAGGAGAGAAAACGATATGGACGCAAGTAAGGCAAAGCGTGATCCAATGCCTGATGCTTCAGCCAGCATTGAGGAGAACATAGCGTTTTGGGATACGCATAGCACAGCCGACTACGAGGATGAGACGGAAGAAGTCTCTTTTGACATAGACCTTCGTGAAGAAATCTTCACTGTCGCATTGGTGCCGGAGTTAGTAGACCTGCTAGAAAGCCAAGCAAAAGCCAGGGGCGTAACAACCGAAACGTTAGTGAATCTGTGGTTAGCTGAAAGGTTGAAGACGGCTGCTTAAGTCATTTGCAGATTTAAGACTTCGGAAGTTTTGGAAACTTCCGAAGTCTGTATCCATCCTCCATCTCATCACCAGAATCCCCATCATTACCAGTGAATTTCCCCGCCTCTTATCACAATCCCGCATTCTCATTGATCTCCGCCTGATAAGCGTTGATTTGGTCCTCTGCGACAGTTTTGAGAGAGACCGGGGCCCCAAGATGCCCAGACTCACAGAGCGCGTACGCAAACGCAGTCGCAATCAAGCCTCCCTGCCCATCCACATCCGGGGACCGATTGTCACGGATGGCTTCAACGAAGTCCTGGTACTCGTAGGCGAGGAGTTTGTGGTCGATCGATTCAAACGGCAAGTCATAGCTCCCCGCCCGCTCGAAACCGAACAACTGTTGATTGATAGGGTCCAACCGGAAGTCAGGCACCAAATCGAGGATGGCATCGCCGCTCAATTCATCACGGTCATCTAGCTTCAAGCGGATGGGATTCCCGGAGCGGTCCCCGGGGGCATCGATAGAGCCTTTCGCCCCGAAGAGCTGTCGCGTGCGCACCCCGCGCCCGTGTCCCGCCATGCTGAGGATAAATTGTCCAAGTGCGCCGTTGGAAAACTTCAGCGTTGCTACGGAGGTTTCCTCCGCATCGGGACGCATCGACGTTGGCTCGTTCTTCAAGCGGTGCGCGTAAAACTTCGATGCGCCGCGCCGCTCCCGCTGTTCCTCAAACATCGCCGTGGCGGCGTAAACCTCATCAATCTCGCCGAGCAGGTAGACCAGCATATCGCCGTAGTGGACGCCCATTTCGATGAGGTAGCCGCCGCGCACTTTTTGATGCCGCCAGAGCGTCCCGCTCATAATCGACCCACCGCCAGCAATGTTGTTGTGCAACACCATGTACGGCCGTCCAATAATCTCCGCGTCAATCACCGCCTTGAGCAGCCGATTCATGGGGTCGCGGCGGTAGTTTTCCGCGACCGCCAACTTGCATCCGGATTTTGTTGCGCGCTCAAGCATCATCCGGCATGCCCGCACCGTCACCCCCATCGGCTTTTCGACCATGACGTGAACGCCCGCATCGAACGCCGCACACGCCAATGTGTGATGGGAAATCGGATCGGTAACGAGGTCAATGGCGTCGAGACCTTTTTCCATTTCTAAGAGTTGAGCAAAATTGGTGTAAATTTTGGGTTTAACGCCCAATTCGGCCCGGGCGACGCCGGCAACATGGGCGGCATTGTCAGGGTTCATATCGCAGACGGCAACGAGATTGACCGTCTCGAACCCACATCGTCTGAGTTCGATTAGCCCGTGGAGATGTCGCAGCCCCATGCCGCCGCCGCCGATCAGGGCGAGTCGAATGGGTTGTGTGTTGGTCATTGTGTTTGTCCTTTTGTTGAGAAATTGAGGGACTTCCATAAAAGGGGTGCGCTTTAACAAATTCTTATGCGTGCGCTCTAACAAATTCTGACGCAATGTTGGTTAAATTCCAACTTTAACAATCTATCGTTACAAGCCTGACCTCAACTGCATCACCTGAAAAGGTGAGGTGGGAAGCAGATCATGAAACCTTCCAGTCATCATTCTTGACTGGGAAAGCCGTGTGCGGTGAAAGTCGTTGTCTTTTAGAAACCTAAGACAACGTCGCACGCACGGTTTGGAGGGAGGGAAAACTCCGCAAGGAGTCTACCTATCCCTATATGATGAATTTCACAGCTTGCGACGCGTTTCTGAGTTGCGCCTCTTCCTGAAACGCGGAGCACCATATCTTGATCCAAAGTAAATTCGGTTGTAACCCTTTCAAGAGGCTGATAACGTTTGGGCAGTGCTGAACTCACGGGGATTGACAAAACTTCTCTAAAAAACCGTCTTGTTGTTCCAACTTGTCCTGTTCGTTCTTTGATGATTAACTTAGCCTCTCCTTCACGATTATCTGTACAGTAAAAGTTTACACTTTTTCGGCATACGCTTGGACTTGCAATATCTCCCGCCTTAAATATGTCATAAAGCGTCCCATCGGATAATTCTACGCAAATCGATCTCGCAAATGTAGGTTGAATCCCTAATCCATCGACAATTGCCGCTCCTTCAGCGATAATCGTATTCGCGTTCTTGACGACTTCAGTTCGATATCCAAACTTTTCTCGCAACTGATTATGTACATCAGGGATTTTAGAGCTACCTCCGATTAGCAGAGCTAAATCTACGTCACGAGCGCTCAAGTTTGCTTGCTCTAACGCTTCGTCAACTTTTGCCAAAGCCATTTTAACATCTTTATCAATCAAGCCATTCAAATCTTTACGAGAAATAGGTTGTTTCAAACTTTGAGACTGCCCACGATATTTACAAGCATCTGCAACTTGAATCATTTCACTCTCCACTTCTGAAAGGCTTATTTTTGTCCGTTCACACTCGGCACGAAACTGGTCCTCATCACTTGGGAGAAAATCCAAATCTTTTGGTGAAGCACTGAGTTTTTCGATTAAACTGTCCTTTGCATATTTGACCAATTGCTTGTCGAAGTCATCTCCGGCTCGATTCATTCCTGCGATAGATAACTCAATTAGCTCTTTATCAATCACTTGGACAACTGTTATATCAAGTGTACCACCCCCCCAATCAAATACCAAAATAATCTGATCCTTGAGGTTATCTATTTCAATGCCTTTTTTGTTGTGATGGCAATACCGTACCACTGCCGCAAAAGGCTCATGAACAAATGTTTTGATATAAACACCTGCTTTGTCAGCAGCTCTCCTAAGTTCTCTCCTTGCTTGTCCGTTAAAATCAATTGGAATCGTAACTACAGCTTCATCAAGCGCATAATTTATTTTAGTTTTTGCATTCTCACGAAGATAACGAAAAATTTCGGCCGCAACATCTGATGCTGGAACTTTTCGACCAAACAAAGAAAAGAGTTGATTTTTTCCTAGACTTCTCTTGATTGAACTTATAAACCTATGTCCTTCAACGTTAGAGAACCCCATCATGTTTTTCTTAGCCTCAGCACCAACAGTTATCGTACCATCAGCTTGATACCAAACAATCGATGGATGGGGTAGTTTTCCATCTGATGTTAAAGCCTCTGTTTCTCTACTAACTTTCGTGTTGTATACAGCAGCGATGCTATTAGTCGTTCCAAAATCGATTCCAATTCCGTAAATGTCTTTCCTCATACACTTCCTCCGTTTTTGGCAAGGTAATCTTCCATATGTTTAATCCGACTTAAAGCCATTTCAACATCTGGATTGATACCTTCCAATGAGAGCCTAGCCTCTTGAAGTTCATGAGCGAAGTATTTCTTGAACGAATAAGCTTGACCTGCTAGTTCATCTGCACATTTTCGCTTCCAATGTTCATCTAACATTTCAAATCGTTCTTTTTCTTCGGCGAGCGAATGTTCCTTAAACTCAACTTCTTTCTCAAGATTTTGCATTTTCGCTTTAGCTTCTGCAAGTTCATATCGAGTTTTCTTCAATTCAGTTCGTAACTCGATAGATTCAGAACGTAATTGATGTAACTGCCGCTCTAAGTTTGACGCTTTGGATGCTAACTCTTTTGTTTTCTCATCAAAGATCAATAAAGGGGCAAGCCAATTCAAAATTTTCGATTTAGATAAGTCTTGAGCTGAAAAGAAATTACCAACTGGCTTAATGTAATCCGCATATTTACCCTTGGGTTGGTCTCCCCTTTTCTCAGCACAGTTTTTAACAATCAAATGAATCAAATTAAAGTCGTCCTCTGTGATTTTTTCATTTATCAGATCCAAAAAGGTTTCACTACAATCGTCAATGTAAACGCCGTACTCAACAACAGGATTTCGATTTATCAGAAAATGATCATTGCACTTAAAACGGCTTTCTGAATCATTGAAGAAATAGTTTGCAACGGCAAAGCGAGACGGAAATTGGCAGTTTTTGAGAACTCTAAAAGCATTCATGCGTAATGCTAAAACGTACCTTGCCCAAGTCGCAAAATTCTTTGTATCCGTGAATGTATTCGTGAATGGAGACAATAAACCAAAGGCATCTTCAAAGTGATCTTTTGCTTCTTTTTTCTCTTGCATCATGTGGAAAGCAAAGGCGTACTCATATAAACTTGATGCGTATCGACGCTCTAGCTCACTTCGATCTGAAGAAATAAATGGATTGAAACAATCCCATTTGGGCTCTTTTCTCTCGTTTAGCGGTAAAAACAGATAATCAAACACAGCTCGATCAATTACTTCACTGTTAAAATTTGGACGAAGATAAATGATGAATCTTTGTGAGCCTATTGAAATATTGACCTCACCGCACGTAAACTTTTTGAGATATGGTAGCAAAGAAATTTTCTCAGAGAAAGTCGTATTTTTCACATTAGCTCCGTTCACACAGATTTGCAACTTAACTTCATTAGGCCCCCGTGATATTGCCTCTATCGAGTCAATGCGATCTTCGACGTAATCAAAATCACGAATAACTCGTTTGTTGACTCGGATATAAACGTGATATTGAGCGTGACTAGCGTAAATATGCTGTTGTAATTCCTTATCTGAAAGAAAAGTATCTTCGCAAACAGGACATGGAATCAAAGGAGCTTTATCTACCTTAAAGATAGAATTTTGAGACTGATTAATCTTGATAGGTTTGTCAGGTATTCTTTCATCTTCATCCTCTAGTTGAGAAACACGACCCATTGATTTTTCCTCCTATTCTATTGTCAATATTCAAACAGATATCGCAACCTGAACTCCAGCTCATCGCTCTGTTGGCGAACGCCCGAGCGATGGTCTCTGTTTCTAGTGAGCCCATGTTGATAAGCCAAATCCAACTGCCAAGCACGAGGCGGTTCATAGACCAGCCGTCATAATTCGCCGGCGGTTGAGTTGTAGCCTAAGATTCTATCCTAGTTTGAGTGAAAGCAGTCAAGCATGCCCTCCAGCGAAGCGGAGGGATAGAATCTGCGGCAAGGAGCGATCATGTCTGCCTCAAGTACATACCAACACCTATTAACTCCCAAACTTCAGACACCGAATCCGGCACCCCAAACGGCCAACCCGCCCACATTGGTGCGGCTAGATCGCTTGAGCAAAGCCTATACCGAAGGGGGGCGAAGCCTCAACGTGCTCGACGAGGTCAGCCAGGAATTTTACGAAGGTGAGTTCGTCTGTCTGCTCGGCAAATCTGGCAGCGGGAAAAGTACGCTGCTCAATCTGATCTCCGGCATTGATGCCCCCAGTAGCGGTCATGTATTCATCAGAGTTGACAAGCAGGAAATCCCCATCACCGGCTTGAGTGAACACCAACGGACCCTCTTTCGCCGCCATCACATTGGTATTGTGTTCCAGTTCTTCAACCTCATCCCGACCCTGACGGTACAGGAGAATGTCACGCTACCCCTGGAACTTGCTGGCCGGGGAGATGCGCGCGGTCAAGCGCTCGCGTTGCTTGAACAGGTGGGGCTCGCCGAGCGTCTCAACACCTATCCAGACAAACTGAGCGGCGGTGAGCAACAGCGGGTGGCTATTGCCCGTGCGCTCGTCCATGACCCCCTCCTGCTGCTGGCTGATGAACCCACCGGCAATTTGGACGCGGAGACCGGCGCAATTGTCTTGTCCCTGTTACTGGAAATGAGCCGCAAAGCTGGAAAAATGCTTTTGATGGCGACCCACGCCCCAGAGATCGCCCGTCTCGCTGACCGGGTGTTGCATATCGAAGGGGGCAAGCTGATTACTGACAACTGACGCGAATAGGGGAGTTGCCTCACCCTTCCCCGTAGGGATCAACTTAAGCCCCGATCTTAAGATCAGCCTGCCCCGATCCCTCGGGGGGCTCATAGCTCAAGTCCACTGAAGTGGACTATGACTGGTTCCAGTCGTCTTGAGACGACTTGAGCTATGAGCCTGCGAATTGATTCGCAGGCTAAAGTCCATCCGTATAGGGAGTTGTCTCCCCCTTCCCGCATCGGGAAGGGGGCCGGGGGGTTATACCATTTCTGAGTTGAAATCTGACACTTAATGGGGTAAACTCTTGTGTCAAACAGATAAGGAGTTGATTGAAAAATGGCATTACCAGAAATCACTGAGGACCTTGATGAACTGCTGCGACTGTTGAAAAACGAAACGAATCGAAGACGAAAACCAAGAATCTACCTTCTGTACCTCATCAAGAATGGACAGGTTAAGACACGGAAAGCAGCAGCCAAACTTCTGGCGGTTCACCGAACGACCATTGGAACATGGTTCTTGGCGTACCGTCAGGGCGGATTATCCCAGATGCTTCAGATAGAGACAAAGCCCAATCACCCATCGGCGATCGGCTTTGACGTGTTTTCCCAACTGAAGCAGAAACTGAACTCGGCAAAAGGCTTTGCCAGCTACAAAGCCATTCAACAATGGTTGAAGATGGAGTATGGACTTAATCTTCCTTACTCAACGGTTCATGGAATCGTTCGCTACCAATTAAAAGCCAAGCTTTACTCCCAGAAACGCCTCCATGGGGGAGGCGTTTCTGGGAGTAAGGTCGGACGAAAATCTCATGTCAAAAAAAACGAAAAGGAAGTTTCAGAACGGCGTTTGAAGCCTTTTTAAGACCGTATCACATCCGGGTTTTATTGGACGAAAGTTAGGTAGGTAGGACTTATACTGATTTAGGGTTGACTTTTCCCCAAAGGTTGCTCTGCTTTTCTGCATTCTGTCTTATTTGGGTTGAAGTTAGCTCGTCAATCGGATAAAATAGGAAGCCAGAACCCTTCCGATACAACTCTCTCGGGTTCCGTGACGTTCTGTTTTGTGTTTTTCAAACCGGCGAAATACCAGCGTATTATCGCATAAAAGTTTAGTAAGTACCTGAATATATTTAATTTCATATTTTAGACTTCCGAAGTCTCGGAGACTTCGGAAGTCTGGACAGGGTATATGAAAATAATTTTGTCCGACTACTTAGCATCAAGGATAAAATTCAGTTGAAAGGGGAGGTACAAAATAATGGTTATCGTTATGCAGGCAGGGGCAAATCAGCTATATATAGACGCAGTGATCGCCAAAGTAAAAGAACTCGGATATACGCCTCACCCGATTTGCGGCACAGAGCGCACGGTTGTTGCGGCGATTGGAGATGAGCGCGGCAAGTACGAATTGCAGCGGCTAGAGTCGATGCAAGGGGTTGAAAAGGTCGTGCCAATTCTTGAGGCATATAAACTTTCAGGCAGGGAGTACAGGTCTGTTGAGAGGACTGTGGTTCGTGTGGGAGATGTTGAAATTGGAGGGAACCGGCTGGTCTTAATGGCGGGGCCCTGCTCTGTCGAAAGTCGTGAGCAGATTCTGGAAACCGCTGAAGTGGTGAAGGAATCGGGAGCGCAGATCTTACGGGGAGGTGCTTTCAAACCGCGCACATCACCGTACAGTTTTCAGGGACTTGGGGAGGAGGGGTTGGGTTATCTCGCTGAAGCGCGGGACAAAACAGGGCTCTTAATTATTACGGAGTTGATGGATAGCCAAGACCTCAAGCTGGTCGAACAGTACACGGACATCATCCAGATTGGGGCGCGGAACATGCAAAACTACGGACTGCTTTCGCGTCTGCGTGAGACGAAAAAGCCGGTGATGCTCAAGCGCGGCATGATGTCGAAAATCGATGAACTGCTGCTTTCAGCGGAGTACATCCTCTCCAGCGGAAATTATAACGTCATTTTGTGTGAGCGCGGCATCCGCACGTTTGAAACAGCGACGCGCAACACGTTTGATCTGAACGCAATCCCGGTGATCAAGAAAATGAGTCATTTGCCCATCATCGCCGACCCCAGCCACGGGACGGGACATTGGGAGTACGTCAATCCAATGGCAAAGGCAGCAGTGGCTGCCGGCGCAGACGGGCTGATGATCGAAGTCCATCCGCATCCCGAGCAGGCACTATCTGATGGCGCGCAATCGCTCCGTCCGGACAAATTCCTCAAACTGGTGGCTGAACTCAAGCCGTTTATCGAAGCGAGCGGGCGAACGTTCTAGAACGTTGTTGAACTTATCGTATCACACCTCACACCCTGTCAAGTTAAAAATCAATCAATCAATTTAATGCTTGCATTTCCGGGTGAGGTGTGCTAAAATCAGCTAAATCGTTTTTCACCATTCGTATGTACTTGCCAATGTCACATTTCTCTGTAGCCCAAGATTCTATCTTGGTTTCTGCGAATGATGTCCCTCGGTTGGCCAACTTAGAAAGTTGGGCTACGACTTTCTCTCATTTCTAATGTGACATTGGCAAATGTATCTTGGTTACGTTTCGATTCCGTTCATTTTAGATTATATAGCAAAGTGAGGTTAATAACATGTTTGTTTGTACAGCGTGTGGCTATCTGTGGAAAGATGCAAGCGGTCCACCGGAGGAGTGTCCGGCGTGTACTGCGCCCAAAGAGAAATACATCCCTTACGATGACCGAGCCGAAAGGTGGGTAAAGAAGGCGGTTGCCTCGCATGTGATGTATCCTGACCCAGAAGATGCAGATCTCCGGGCAGAGAATTCAGCTTTGTCTTCGCATGTCCGTTTCGCGCTTGTTGGTTTGCTTGGCGATCTCAAACAAGCTGGAGCGGTGAAGGGGTAGCTTTTAACGGCTCAATATTTTCCTTTGCTCAGAGACATTGTCTCTGGGCTTTTTTTTGGAAATCTACTTTTTCGTGGCATGGTCAAGGACATGTTGAAAACTTCCGAAGTTTCAAAAACTTCGGAAGTTTGGATGATTCGCTTCAACATGTACAGTCTTTCCTTAACTAATTTTTGTAGAGGTGACGAATGAATCGATATAAGCAAACGCTGTTGCGAGTCGTTGTGTTGCTCCTTATCGTTCCCATGATGGCAGCCGCACAGGACATTGAGGAGCGTGTCATCGAGCATACCCTTGATAACGGCTTGAAGCTCTTGATGATGGAACGACACACCGCCCCAATCATTGCGCCGTATATTATTTTCAAATCGGGTTCTGTCGATGAAACGAGTGATTCTCGCGGCATCGCGCACATGCTTGAACACATGCTCTTCAAAGGCACGAAGACAATCGGCACCAAAGATTACGAGGCAGAAAAAGTGGTGCTTGACGAAATTGATCAGATCGGCGATGCGCTAGACGCGGAAAGAGCCAAAGGGGCGCAAGCGGATAAAGAGAAGGTTGCCCAACTCGAAGACGCCCTGAAAGCCAAACAGGAGGAACACAAGCAGTGGATTGTCCGGGGCGAGTACGAGGCAATCTACAGCCGGAATGGAAGCGCAGGGTTTAACGCAGGGACGTCAAATGATTACACAATCTATACGGTTGAGTTGCCCTCCAATAAGCTGGAACTTTGGGCGATGCTGGAGTCGGACCGGCTGAAAAACCATGTCCTGCGCGAGTTTTATACCGAACGGGAAGCGGTGATGGAGGAACGGCGGATGCGTTTCGATACGGACCCGGAGGGAAAACTGTACGAGCAGTTCATCGCAGCCGCGTTCACGGCACATCCCTACAGGCTGCCTGTCATCGGCTGGCCCTCTGACATCTCCATGCTCAACAGGGGGAAGGCCGAGGAATTTTTCCGTATCCATTATGCCCCTAACAATTTTGTTATCGTGATTGTCGGGGACATCCATCCCCCCGAGGTGATTCAGTTAATCAAACGCTACTTCGGCGACATCCCCTCTCAGCCTCTCCCCGATGCGGTTACGACAGTTGAACCGGTGCAAGCGGGAGAACGACGGATCGAAGTGGAATTTGATGCTGAACCGCAACTGATGATCGGCTACCATAAACCGACGCTTCCGGCCTTCGATGACTATGTGCTGGACATGATTAGTGCGGCGCTTTCGCAGGGACGAACCTCACGATTGTATAAAAACCTCATCGAGACTGGAATCGCCGTTTCTGCGGACAGCTCAAACGGCTGGCCGGGGGCGCGGTATGACAATCTATTTGTGATTGAGGGGGCCCCTCGCGCACCACATACCCCTGCTGAGTTTGAGGCAGCGGTTTACGCGGAACTGGAAAAACTCAAAACTGAACCAATGGAGGAGAAAGAATTCAATCGCCTCCTCAAGCAGATTGACGCGGATTTTATCCGCGCGCTGAGTTCAAACGCGGGAATGGCAAGCAAGCTGGCTAATTACGAGGCAATCGCGGGCACCTGGCGTTACGTTTTGGGCTGGCGTGAGACCATGCACAAGATTAAACCAGAAGATATTATGCGAGTGGCGCAAACCTATTTCACCAAAAGCAACCGAACCGTTGCAACACTTGTTAAAAAGCAGGTGGCTGCAAGCAACGCGGAGAAGGAGGGACAATAATGAAAAAATTGCAGCGATGGATTCTCGTTTTCACCTTAATCGGGTTCGGGGTCGCGTCGATACTTCCGTCCGCATTGGGGCGGTTGCCGAAAGAGATTACTTTTGAACCCCTGAAGTTCAATCCTCCGAAGCCTGAGAAGCGGACCCTGTCCAACGGGATGACGCTTTATCTACTGGAAGACCATGAATTGCCATTGTTCAACGTCCAAGCCTTGATTGAGACAGGGACGATTTACGACCTGCCCGAAAAGGTCGGATTGGCATCGATCTGCGCTGACGTGATGCGAACCGGAGGAACGGTGTCCCGTGAACCCGACGCCCTCAATGAGGAACTGGAGTCAATGGCTGCCTCTGTTGAGATTGGTATCGATCGAGAGTACGGCACTGCTTCTCTATCAACCCTTGCGGAGGACATTGACAGTGGATTGGAAATCTTTGCAGACGTTCTCAGAAATCCCGCTTTCCGTCAAGACAAACTCGAACTCAGGAAACAACAGGAGATTGAGGGCATTCGCAGACGGAATGATAACCCGTTCGGGATTGTATCGCGATATTTTTCTGCAATCTTGTATGGCACCAATCACCCGTTCGGTTGGTATCCTGAGATTGAAGGGATTGAAAGCATCACTGCCGATGATATCAAGGCTTTCCACGCCACCTATTATCACCCCAACAATATCATGCTGTCACTCACGGGGGACTTCAATACGGAGAAGTTAGTCGCTCAACTGGAAAAGGTTTTTGCTGGCTGGGAGAAAGCGGGCGTCAATTTTCCCGATGTTCCGAAAATTGACGGGTCGGTCAAACCTTCCGTCAATTACATCTTCAAAGATTTTAATCAGACGACAATTTTTATGGGACACTTTGGGATTCAACGCGCGCCAGATCTCTCCGACTACTTCTCGGTCATTGTCATGAACGAGATTTTAGGCGCGAGCGGATTCACATCGCGATTAATGCGCGAAGTAAGGGACCAGCGCGGATTGGCGTATAGCGTCGGCAGCTTCATGGATACATCGCGTTACACGAATCCGGGTCGGTGGATTGCCTATTCCCAAACCCGCGCCGATAAAACTGCGGAAGCAATGGCGCTCATTTTGGAACTCATCAAAGACATCAGAGAAAATCCTGTTCCAGCGGATGAATTGCAACTCATCAAGGATTCCATCATCAACTCTTTTGTTTTCAGTTTTGAGAGCAGCGCACAGATTGCCTTTCAGCAGATGATGCTTGACTATCGTGGATTCCCGCCAGATTACCTCGACACCTTCACGGAGCATATCGCCAAAGTCACAGCGGATGACGTGCTTCGTGCGGCGAAGAAATACCTGCATCCCGATCAGATGGTTATCGTCGCTGTTGGGAATCGTGACCGTTTTGATCGCCCGCTCACGGAGTTTGGTCAGGTCACAGAGATTGATATCACCATTCCACAGCCGCCGGCTGAACCACCCCCTCAAGCAAGCGAAGGCGATACTGCAAAGGCGAAGCAAATCCTCGCAGAGGTTGTCACAGCGTATGGTGGGCTTGAAAAGTTGAAGGCGGTCAAAACCGTATCGGCTAAGGGACGCATCTCAGCCGAGACGCCCATGGGACGAATGGACATGACGCTGAAGCTGTCCAACCTTTTGCCCGATAAATGGCGATCGGATATGAATGTCCCCCAAGCCGGCGATGTGAGTTACGTCTTCGACGGTCAATCCGCGTGGATGGTCATGCCTCAAGGGACGCAACCGGTTCCTGAATCTGCGGTTGAGGAGTTCAGGAAGGCGATCGCTCGGGAAACGATTCAACTGCTCATCAATGTGTCCGATAATCAGATACCTGTTCAATACCTCGGCACGGAAGACGTGAATGGGAAATTGGCAGATGTAATAGGGGTCAACCTATTTGAGGACGCGTTGAAACTCTTTATTGACCCGGAAAACAGGTATATCGTCAAGAAAGCCTATCGCGCCCTCGCAGAGGAGGGCCCGGTCGACGAAGAAGAATTTACGGATGACTATCGAGAGGTCGGCGGCGTCAAAATGGGGTATCACGTTGTGACTCACCGGAATGGGAAACCGTATGCCGACATCACCTTCAGCGAAGTCATGGTCAACGTTGCGGTGGATGCGTCGATGTTTGAGAAGTAGGGCCCTAGTACAGCGCGGCGAAAGTTTTGACCCCCACCCCGACCCTCCACCCCCCTATTATCCCCCGTGGACGGGGGATAGGAGACGGGGAGGGAGAGCAGAGATCCTTCTCCCGTCCACGGGGGGACCATAGGGGGGGAAAGACCACAGGGGGGAACGGGGGATAGGAGACGGGGAGGGAGAGCAGAGATCCTCCTCCCGTCCACGGGGGGACCGAGGGGGGGGTCATTATTTCCGCCGATGTGTACTAGGTTCTATACCAGGATAGAAAAGTTGTCCCTTAAACCTCTTGGCACTTCCCCTGACGATATGCTCTTCATCGCTTTGAAACTCAGCCGCTTTCACCCTTATAACTTTATCAAAAGCCTTTATATTGTCAGGGGGGTTTAAGAAAGGAGGGAGTCCAATATGGGAAGAAGAGTAATAGTTCATGATGACACGCTGACGGACGTTTTTTCTATCTTCTTTGGAAAATACGGTGTGTCCTCTTTGACAGAGGAACCCCTGGAGGGATTTTTTCCATCTACGGTTATGAACACCCTTTCCATCAGGGTGCCAAACAGCTCGTCGCTTTAGAACACAGTTGTTTCTCTGATTTAAGTGAGAAAGATTTGCGGGAAGTGGATATGCTCGAAATTCCCCTCCTGGACCTCCCCGAGAGCGGACTTTTGAACGCTCGGGTGAGTAAGGTGCTTCGATGGGCTTATCAAACCTGCTTTCCTCAGAAGAGATCTGGGTGTGGCTATCAAACTGAAGTTTTGGCAACAACAGCAGAGGGGGTTTAGCAACGGCAATACTGAAGGAGGTCATCATGAATGCTCATTCTGAATACCACCAGCAAATCTTAGCAGAACTCCAGGACCTTTCCGAAGAACAACAGCTTCGAGAGCTATTGAAAATGATTCGTGACTACAAATTGGGGACGCTTTCAGCCAAGCCGGAGAAAAAAGCCATCTCGTTGTATGGTATTTGGAAAGATAAAATCAGCGACGACATTGATGAGCCATTACAAGAAATCCGCACAGCTTGGAAAAAGCGATTCGGAGATATGAATGTTTGATGAATATGTGACAGATACTCACGGTTTATATTGGTATCTGACGGCATCTCCAAAACTGGGTGTGAATGCGCGGGGCGTTTTTGATCGCGCGGGTAGAGGGAATTGCCTGATTTTCATTCCGAGTTTGGTCATTGCAGAACTCTATTATCTGATTGCCAAACTGGGAGGCACTCTCGACTTCAAATTGGAATATCAACGTCTTGAGAATGCAGGACAGTTTCGATTTGTCGATTTGCGTACTGCTGATATGTTAGCGTTTCCGCTTCTTTCAGCGATACCTGAGATGCACGATAGAATCATTGCAGGCGTTGCTTATCGCTATAAGATACCGATTTTAACGAAGGACCCAAGCATTGTTAATAGCGGGTTAGTGCTGACGGTATGGTAGACAATGAGACTGTGGCATAGGCCTACCCCTCAAGGAAGAGTGGTCTGGTTTGAGAGGGCCGGTCTGCACGCCATCGGCAACATAGATCGCACCATCTATATGAACAATAAGAGGATTAAGAAATGATTAGCGAATATATTCAAGAAGCCCTTCAGCGAGCGCATTATGAACTGATTCGAGACCCCGAAGAACCCTACTATGGTGAAATTCCAGACCTCAAAGGGGTTTGGGCTTCAGGCAAAACCTTAGAAGAATGCCGGCGAAACCTGGTAGAGGTTCTGGAAGGTTGGATTCTCATACACCTGAGAAAAGGATTGCCCATACCGCCCGTGGGAGACAGGCACATCGAAGAAGTTGAGGAGATGGAATTCTATGCCCAGGCTGACCTCGATTTCCTGGCATGAACTGGTTCAACGCCTTCACCATTTTGGATTTGAAGGTCCCTATCGTGGCGGCAAGCATCCCTACATGATGAAGGGCGATTTTGTTTTGACGATTCCCAATCCGCATCGCCGAGAGGTGAACGTCGATTTATTGTCACGTCTGCTTAGACAAGCTGGCATTTCCAGAAAACAATGGCTACAGCAAGTCGATTCATAGACCGTCGGCATGCGAAGTTTCTCGTCAATGCCCCCGTTGAGGTTGGCTTGCACGCCATCGGTAACATCGACCGCACCATCTATCACCGGGCTTTTCCGGAGAGGACAGCGATTCGGTTTGAGGCGTTTGAGGTGTAGGAGAGGTAAAGAAACATGGAAGTTGAAGATAGGGTGGAACCAATGATTTCAAACGATGCGCAGTTTTTAGTTGAAGTTGCTGCCTTTGAGCGTTTAAGGAAAAACGTGGAAACCGAATACTGGGGAAAATTCGTAAGCATCGTTGGAGGCAAAGTCGTAGATGCCGATTTTGACGAAACTCGGCTCGTGATGCGGGTGTATCAAAAATTCGGTTACGTCCCAATGTACGTGCGACAAATAGGTGCCGAACTTCCTGTCGATGAGATTCCAGGTCCTGAAGAGCCGTAAAAAATGCCCCGATTCGCTTATAATCATCAATATCAACCCCCAGCTCCGACGTTGCCTGTTCGGGTTTCCCCTCTTTTCGACTCTCAAAGGAATGAGAGTTTTGAGGGAAAGGTTGATACAGGCGCGGATTCAACCGTGATTCCAACGCGGCTCGTCATCCAGTTCGGTTTGATGCCTGCGGGATTAAAACGAATCCGCAGTTATGATGGCACTGTGAGAACCGTGCGGACATACTACGTCCGAGTACAAATTTGGAATAGAGTTTTTGTCGTTAAGGTCACTGCGGCGAACAGGCAAAACGTATTGCTAGGGCGGGATTTGCTCAATCAATTTAATCTCTATTTATATGGCAGAGCCCTTGTCTTTGAGATAGAACCCGCTCGGGACAGTTTCCGGGAATTCATTCGCAGGGCACTGAGAAGAGTCGCTCAGATTTTTGCGCGACACTCCTAAATACCCAAACTGTATCTTTATACCCTGAATCTATGAAACACATTGTACGCTACATCAATAGCTGGTTAAAAATTCTCGTTCTCCATGTGCAGGAGTTCGCACGCTTCCTGATTCGTGTCGTGAGTAGCCTCCGCAAAAAGCCACGTTATTGGAAGGATCTCTTCGATTATATGGACATCATGGGGGTTGGGTCAATTCCGATTGTCTTGGTTGCGGGGGGGTGTGCTGGGGCGATACTTGCGACAGAAACGATGTTTCAACTGCGCGCCTATGGCGCACAGGTACTCCTCGGCAGGGTCACGGGTGTCTCGGTCGTCCGAGGTGCAGGCCCTGTCCTAACCGCCATGATTGTTGCAAGCCGTATCTGTTCGGCAGCCGCCGCAGAGTTGGGGGCCATGCAAGTGAGTCAGCAGATTGACGCCCTCGTGACGATGGGAATTGACCCCTACCGAAAACTGATTACACCGCGCATTATCGCTGGGTTGCTCATGTTTCCCTCCCTCGCCATTGTGAATGGCGTTGCGGCGATCTTCGCTGGCGGTCTCGTCGCACAATTTTCAAATGAAATGAACCTTCCGCTCTTCTTGAGTCAGTCTTTGGAAGGGATTACCCCCGGCGATGTGTTTTGGGGTCTCACCAAAGCAACGGTGTTTGGTTTTGTTTCTGTTTCCATCGCTTGCTACTACGGGATGCGTGTCAGTGGGGGGACAGCGGGCGTACGAAGAGGGGCAACTCAAGCGGCAGTTGTCAGCATTCTCATGGTTCTCATTTCTGATTTTCTCATGACGAACTTTGTGCGTTCCATTTGATTTAACTATCAATATTAAAGTTTACATTTCAGACTTCCGAAGTCTTGGAGACTTCGGAAGTCTAATGTATAGTTTATTTTTCAAAATTAGTTATATGATTTCGCTGAAAAATATTAACGTTTTTTACGAAAATGCCCATATCCTGAAAAATATTACACTTGATATTTCAAAGGGTGAGGTCACATCGATCATTGGTCCAAGTGGTTCTGGGAAAACAACACTCCTTCGTATTTTGATTGGCTTGAGCGAACCAACCAGTGGTGAAATCTGGATGCAAGGGAAAAATCTGGTAAAGCTTTCGCAAGCGGACCGACAGCACATTCGGCGTAAGATGGCAATTGTCTTTCAACAAGGTGCGCTCTTTGATTCGCTCACCGTTTGGGAGAACGTTGCTTTTCCGCTTTATGAACGCACGCGCATGCCGCTTTCAGAACTTAGGCGTGAAGCTGAAAAGTTGCTTGAAATGGTCAATCTGCAAGAGGCAGCCGATTTAACCATTGATCGGTGCAGCGGCGGGATGCAGATGCGAGTCGCAATCGCCCGCGCGTTTGCCTGCTATCCCGAAATTATCCTCTACGATGAACCAACGAGCGGACTAGACCCCATTGCACGTGATCTTATGTGTGATCTCATTCAAAAATTACAGTTTCAGCAGCATGTGACCTCGGTGCTTGTGACGCATCAGTTGTCCACAGCGTTTTGCACCTCCAACCGTTTTATTGTCTTGCACGAGGGTGAAGTCATTTTTGAAGGGAATGCCGATGCGCTCATGGCATCAAAGGACCCCTATATTCAACGTTTCATTCAACCCCCCAGTCGTGTGTATCGGGAGCAGGAGCTGATCGATTGGTCAAATTGACGTATCAGAAATCTTGCGTCATAAACTTCCGAAGTCTCAAAGACTTCGGAAGTTTGGTTACTCCCTAATTTCTCCTTTTCTTGCGTTGTGGCATGAACATCTTCTTCGTGAAGGAGTCCAACCGAACATGGCTTCCACCTTTGAAAACGAACTCGTTGAAATCTATGAGCGGGGAATCGACAAACTGGTTTCTACGGAAAGCAAATATCATTCTATACTTGGGGCATCAGAGGTATCCGCTGTCGTTCGCGCTTTTCGTTTTGCGCTTGAGCATGGTGTTGAAAAAGTGACCGTTCAGATGCTCTACGATATGATCGACGACACCTCCATAGAATAAGCCAACGGTCACAAATTACACTTTCGGGAATGAGTGGGGACTGGTGAGTGGTGTTCTGCTCATTTGCTTATTGGCTTATCTTGACTTTGTTAGATTGACCCGTAGCCCAAGATTCTATCTTGGTTTTTGAGCGGAGAGGCCAACTTAGAAAGTTGGGCTACAACAACATCTGTTTTGAATTTAACAAAGTCAAGTTATTTGCTCATTGGCAAATTTCTAACTTGAGGCACTTTAGCACACTTTAGTACACTTTAGGCACTTATGCTGTTAGAAAGTATCATTCTTAAATCATTCGGCTGCTTTGAACGAAGGGATTTTGAACTCAGCGCAGGGGCGAACCTCATCTTTGGTCCCAATTTTAGCGGCAAGAGCACGCTCGTCAGCGCAATCTTTTTCACGCTAACGGGTAAATCAATTGTCCCCAAAGTTGCATTGTCTGCGATGACGCAATCTGGCGCGCGCAGCGGCACAGCAGGTCTTGGATTCAGCAACCAAGGGCAGCGGTATCAATTGTTCCGCTCCACTTATGGAGAGGTGCAGCTTCGCCATGAGGAAAACAAAGGGTGGCGTATCCTTTTCACCGGAAAACGGGAGTGTTCCGAAGATTTGAGAAAAATGTTCGATTTCAGCCATAACCACCTTGCTGCCGCAACCTTCCTGAGGGAGGGGGAGATCTTTGAATTCCTCGCCCGGCAACCCGCGGATCGACGCGATGTCCTTTACGCATTGCTCGGCATCGATCGATTGATGGAGGTGCGCCAACGTTTCATTGATGGACGGCGCATCGCCAAGCGAGAGGAAAAGCGCGTCCAAGAGTATCAACGTAGCATGCGGGTGACGACACTCAAGAGCCATCGGGAGGAAATGAAACGGATTGAGGAGGAATTGGAAAACCTGGAAGGGGAATACGAACTCCTGTCAAGCAAAGCCCCCGAAAGGGGTGAGGGTACGTTAATCGCTGAACTGAATCAGACGCGCTCCCGGCTTCAGCAACAGATGGACACCTTGATTCAGGAGCGGGCTTCGGTTCTCAGCGGCTTCACCGATGTCGCCCACCTGCGCGAATCCATCAGGAAGATTGAATCTGCAACCGCCGAGGCGGATGGGCTGGAGGCAAAACGGGAGGAAATTATCCGACAGATTGGCAGTTTGACAAGCCAGATACAAACGCTGACCCTGGAATGTGAAACGTTACGTCAACTCATCACGAGCAATCAAGGGCATTGTCCGACGTGCCATCAGCCGGTTCAGCAAGTGATCATCGCACAGATTATTGAAGAAAAAGAAGCGGCGCGTGCAAAATACCAGCAGGAACTGGATGTGCAAAAGCGGTTACTTGATGAACACACGGCGGATGTCAATGCCTGGCGCGAACTCAACCAGCGACGCCAACTTTTGCGGGGCAAGGTTGAGATGCTTGAACGCATTGAGGTGCAGCTTGCTGACCTTCAGCGTGACTTTAATGCCGCTGGGGAGCGATTGCGGGCGTTGCAACCTGACCTTTCACCGCAAACAGGAATAACGGCAGATTCGTCCCTCGACCCGGGGCAGATTGCAGAACGCAAACGCCAACTGAAGTATCGAATCGATAGTTTACGCAAGCGGCTCGTCACGCTCAATTCCGAAGAAGCGGTGATGTCACATAAACTCGAAGAATTACAACGTGTCCAGCTCCAAGCAAACCAAATCCTGCGGACCCGTCTCAGCTTTGAGCTTGCATGCGATGGGGTCGAAAAAACAATCGAAACCCTCCAACACCAAACACTCCAACCTGCTGAAGAAGAACTCCAACGCTGGCTCAAGCGGATGGGGCTTTTCCAATTTACTCAAGTCGACCTCAAAAGCCAGCATCTACTCCCCTCTCTCAACGTCGAAGGCGGCGATCGCAGCCTGATGCTCCTCAGCGGCAGTGAAAAGATGATTTTCTACCTCTGCTTCAAAGTCGCGTTATCAAAGGTGTTGGGCAATCCTGGATTTTTTGTCTTCGACGACCCCACCCTGCATCTGGATGCAGAACGTAAAGGCTCAATGATTGCATTCATTCAACAACTTGCCTCAGACCATCAGGTGATCGTGACGAGCAATGACCCCGATGTCCGGGAGGGGCTTGCGGGCGCACACCTGATTGAAACAAAAATTGAAACGTGAAACGTGATGCGTGATAACATGAAATGAAGAGAGCTTGACAATGGAATTGATTTTTTCAAAGCACTTTATCGAAGATGTGTTGCCAGATCGCCCATATCTCACACGAGAGCGAATCGAGCGGGTGTTACTTTACCCGATAAAGCGGGAACAGCAAAAAGACGGTGCTATCCGTCACTGGGGATATATCCCAGAGATGGGGAAATGCCTTCGCATTGTAACGGCAGCTGACCGCCGAACGATAATCACGGGGATAATCGACAGTCGGTTCACCCAAAAATATTTAGAAACTCCAAGAGGGGTTAGAAGATGATTCCTCTTCCCTGTCACTCAATTGGAGAGAAATTTCAAATCAACTCATCAAAGAAAGGAGGAATCACAAATTTTATGAGATGCAATTATCACCCAGAAACTGACTCGCTCTTTATCCACCTTTCGGAAGGGCCAAGTGTAGACTCAATTATTATTGATGAAAGAAATATTGTGCTGGATTTTGATGTCAAAGGTCGCTTGATTGGGATTGAGATATTCAGTGAAGCCAGCAACGCGATCGATTTATCTTCTTTGGAAAAGGCGGGCGTTTTGAACATTAGTCAGCCCACCCCATCAGAGGAATATGTATCTGATAATCAAAGAGCGGTTGCCGATTAGAACATAAGGTGGGTGGATGACATAAATTTCTGCAACTTTTTGCCGTGTCGTTCGTAGTAAGGCAAACCACAACGAAAGTTCACGGAGTCACGGTATGTCAGAAGATGTTTTTCTTGAACTCGTACAGCAACATCAGGTGTGCATCTATCAGCACGCTTTGTATCTGTTGAGTAATCAAGAGGACGCCAAGGACGTGACTCAAGAAACTTTCATCAAGGCATGGAAACACGCTGATAACTTACGCCCTGAAACGATCAGATCGTGGCTGCTCAAGTGCGCCAACAATTTATCCATTGACCTGTTGCGACGGCGCAAATTCCAAATGCCGCTGGCGAAAGCGGATGAGGAAGAGATCGAAACGCTCATTCACTATCAGAAGGAGAATGCCCCATTTCTTTTCACCCAATGTCCCTCGCCAGAAGAGCTCTGTATGAAGCGAGAGCGGCAGCAGTTGGTGCAGCAAGCGATTGCTCAACTTCCCCTCCATTTTCGGACGGTTGTGATGATGCGCGAGATAGAGGGTTTAAGCTTTGAGGAGATTGCTGAAGCACTGAATCAGCCCGTCGGAACGGTCAAATCAAACGCATTCCGGGCGCGGAAAAAACTCAGGGAAATGTTAGGCGGCCTTTTAGGGAGGTAACTAACTTTCAATATTAAAGTTTACATTTTCAGACTTCCGAAGTCTTGGAGACTTCGGAAGTCTGATGTATATTTTATTTTTCAAAATTAGGTAAAAAGCAATGAGACGACATCTAACCTCACAAGCGATATGCTGCGGAGAAGTTCACCCAATCCTGGAGGAATACCAGGCCGGTGAACTTGATGCTGGAATGCAAGCGAGAATTGAAGCACATCTGGCTATGTGTTCACACTGCCAGCATGAAATGAATATTGCGCTTGAGATTGGTGATGTGTTGCGAGCACTGCCCAAATCACAGCCACCTCCCGAGGTCTTTGAACACATTGCCGCGTACGTTCGATCTCATCCCAAACGCACCAGGCCAGGATGGCTTGATTGGATGAAACGTACATTCGCTGCGTGGTATCGTCGCCCACTTCCGATTGGAGTTGCCGCGATCTGTCTCGTATGCCTTGTACTGTTTGGCGCATACCGCCAGCATCAGCAAGCTGTACAGCTTGAAAAGGCAACGCGAGAGCTCAATGAAGCCTTCATCATCGTGCGTTACGCAATGCACCGGACAGAGATTGCCCTGAGTGAAAGCCTTCCGGTCAATCAGGTCATGGAAGCACCACGCAGAGCGTTAGCGCACACGATGAAGGAAATCAACACCGCCACGAGCGAGAGCATTTCACAGGCGTTCAGCAGCAGTTTTGCCGTGCTCAACAAGTTTAATTTTTGGAAGGAGAAAAACGAACCATGAAACGATACGGAAACTTCACACAGGTAACAACGCTTTTCGCCGCCCTCTTCTTATTTGCTTCAATGAATCTCATAACAGTTGAAGCGCAAGTCGAGCGAAGCGAAGATTCCGCAAAGCGGAATGAGCGAAGCGACAGCCCACAAACGAACGTCAAGGGGGTTATCCCATTCGACTTTCCGAATGCCCCAGAACCGAAAATAGAGGTCAATTTAACGGGGAAACTGATTGCCCTCGCTGCCAAAGCGGCAAAAGCACAGGCAGCAGCTAGCACCAGTGGAAGTTCAGGAAGCTCGGGTACGGCTGCCAAAGCGGCAAAAGCGCAAGTCGCAGAACAGGGGCAGGAGCTCACCGAATTGCTTGAGATGGTGAATGAGATGGTGAAAGGGATATATGTTCGCGGCTACAATAGCAATGCCGCAAATCTTGACCCAATGCTCCGCCATTATGAGAATAAGCTGAAAAAAGACAAGTGGGAAGTTATCGCCAAAGTCAAGGAAGAAAACGAGACGGTTCAGGTCAGCGCGTTGTTAGACCAGGATATTGTCCGCGGGCTTTTCGTCATAGTCACAAACAAGGACGAAACGTTCCTTGTGAACATCTTCGGACAAATCGATTTTGAAAAACTCGGAAAATTATTAGGAAGCCTGAAAGGGCTGAATCTGCCATCGCTTGAAGACCTGAATATCAAATCGAGTGGCGAATCGAAAGAAAAAGTCGAAGACAAATGAGCATCGCTGAAACGAACGTAAAAGAAACCGAGTTTCTTTGAGAAACTCGGTTTCTCTTCCCCGCTTCTGGCTTATTTTTACATAAGCCGATTCAGCAGCGAGAGGAGGCAATTGATTCAATGCACAGGATTGTGTACTTACCCTTGATTATCCTTCTTGCGAGCGCCACAGGCTGTGGGTGCCTGATTGGAGGCGGCGGAGATACCACCCGAGCGGACCGATTGGGTTACGCCCACAAAGAGATTGGAATCGGAATTGGAGGCCCGGGTTGGTGGATGCTCAAACACCTGGGGGCGCATTTTGTCGAAGATGAAACCCCTGTCGCTGCGATGGCGATCCGAGGCGTGAAGCGTGTCCAGGTCAGCCATTACACTTTGCATGAACCGTCCCAAGCACACCGGGATGAAATCTTGGGTCTCTATGCAGCGTTCATGCGAAAGAAGGGCTGGCATCTGATCTCCCGCACTTATGAAGACCAGCATACTTCGTGCGTTTATGCCCAATACGATGAGGACAGTTTCCGCGGGGTCTTCGTGGTTGCGATTGACGGGGCTGAAATGAACGTCATTCGGATTGTCGGTGACATTCGTCCTGAAGCCTTCGCACAACTGAACGTACATCTCAGCCAATACGGGGCGCGGTTGCCTGTCCCTGAATGATTTAGGAGGACGCCGGCATGAAACGAAATAGACGCTTTGTACAGTTTGCAATGCCCATATCTGTCTTATTTGCTTTGATAGGTCTAATAACCGGCGATAGGGCGTTTGCTACATCGCAAGAAGAGAGGGAAAAAAATATCAAAGGGTTCATTGCGTTCGACTTTCCAAATGCCCCCCAACCGAAAATTGAGGTCCATTTGGACCGGAAGTTAATCTCACTCGTTGCCAAATCTGCAACACAGATGCCTGAGATTGCCGAATTGCTTGCGATGCTGGATGGAGTCTATGTCCACAGCTACGATGGCGAAGCCGCGAATTTTGACGAAATGCGCCGCTATTATGAGAATAAGCTGACACAGGGACCGTGGGAGCGCATCGTCAGGGTCAAGGAAGAAGATGAGACCGTTCAGGTCCATGCCCGGCTCGATCAAGAAGAGGTCCGCGGCCTTTTCGTCATCGTTGCCGGACAGACGGAAACGCACATCGTGAATATCGTCGGACGCATCCAGCCGGAAAGGCTCGGCGAATTGTTGGCGAACCTGGGAGGGCTTGGCCTGGAATTGCCTCAACTCAAACTTTTTGGAACTAGCCAAATCGAGGTCGGTCAGGAGAAATCCGGGGACCAAAACCAACCCCAACCGTTAGCTGAGAATAGAACTGAAAAGTCAATCCTTAACTCGCATGCCGGAAGTCCAAACATCTCATTCGCCTCGACTCACTTTGTAGACCGTGAAGGACGGCCAATCAATGAGGTTCGCATCCAGGGAAATCAGAAAGTGAGTACCGTTGAAATCAGAAGGGCGCTTGAAATGGGCCCCGACAACATCGACAACGCCATTAAACTCATGAAATCCACCCTCCCATTTAAGAAAGTAGACTGGCGCATCCATGAAGAAAAGGAGAGACGTATCGCAACGATTACGGTTGTCGAGAAAGGCCTGGTGGACACCAAACTCAATATGAGAGGCGCGTTTAATCGCGTCGATGGTCTGCGACTTGGGCCGACAGTCGAATGGTTAAGACGGCCAGACATTGGTACCCCCCCTCGTGGGAAATTATTTGGAGACCTCACTTACGGCTTCTCAAACAAAATATGGAATTACACCCTGGGCGCGCAGACAGGGGGCGGCGTATTGCACCGTATGAATCTGACTTTCACAGCACAAATCCATCGCTTAACAGTGGTTAGGGATAAAGATGTATTGCCAAGCGATGGAGAACAGTTCTTCATGGCTTTTCTTTATGGAGGAGACTTTCGGGACTATTACCTGAGAGATGGGTCGGAGGTCTCGCTACGATGGCAGACGGAGACCGCGCCCCATTCCCTAACCCTGACCATGCTGGATGAGGAGCATCAGAGCCTCGAAAAATCCACCGATTGGAGCCTTGTGCGCCGTGACGCTATCAAGGATGAGAACCCACAAATTACGCCCGGCCATCTGAGAACTGCCGCTTTGAGATATGATTTTGATACCCGTTCCAGAAGGGAAGGCGTTCCCGATGGCTGGTATCATACTTTTGATGCGGAACATAGCAGTGCAGGCGTGGGGTCTGATTTCGACAGGCTCAATCCAGCGGATTTTGATTTCACGCGATTCCAGGTTCATCTCAGGCGTTACCTGCGTATCCATGGCAATTCCCTGAATGCGCGTTTGAAATTTGGAATTTCGACGGGTGCGCTTCCGATTCAACGACAATTTTTTCTTGGTGGGCCGGGTACGCTTGGCGGATATGGGCTTTATGAATTTGCTGGCGCTCAAATGGCCTTGCTCAATTTGGAATATCGCCCCCACCTCTTGGGAACTTCATTCACTCTCTTCTTCGTTGATATTGGAAACGTATGGGAACGGTTCGCCGCGTTTGACGCAAACGATTTGAAAGTGGATATGGGGGTTGGGCTGATAGTGGGGGATGAGGAGGCTGGCTTTCGCTTGAGCCTGGCTCAAGCGCTTGAGTTGGGACGACGCCCCCAATTTAACGTGAGGTGGTCGCGGATGTTTTAGAGGAGTGGGCAAGAAGAAACCGAGTTTTTCCGAAAAACTCGGTTTCTTGTCCGGATACACACATCATCTCAATCGAGAAAGGAAAGAATCCCATGATGCAAAAAACGTTCTGCTTATTCTCAGTTCCGTTTCGCTCTGCCTTGGTATCGTTTTCACGACTTTGATGAGTTGTGGCGGGTGTGGCATTTCAGTGGATATGGACGCCAAATATACCGAGCCACTGGATTGGGCCTTTGATGGGACAGGTGTCTCAATAATTGATGCGCAAACCAGCAACGGCGCGATCTCCTTCGGTGGTTCAACTCAAAGCTAGGTGATTGTTCACGCCTGGAAAGAGGTCCGCGCACACAACGAAGAAGATGCAAAGGAATTCGCTCGACAGGTTCAAGTCCATGCAGAGCGAAACGGAAATGTGATTCGGATTTACAAGGAACACCCCAAGCCGCCAAATGGCATCAACGTTGCTATCCGCTATGAGATTCAAAGCCCGAGTGCTGTGAGTGTCAATTTCCGTACCTCCAATGGCAAGATACAGCTCAACAGGGTTGATAGCACAGTTGATGCACAAACTCGCAATGGGCGTGTGAGATCTAATTTTCCAATTCGCGTCAATGAAGTATCAAAGCATAGCCTCGTTGGGCAAATCGGCGCAGGTAGAGCGGCGACGGTTAAGTTGCAGACCCCCAATGGAAGCATCCACCTGAAGCGTCAATAATGCAGCCGCTTCAGACCTCCCTATCCTTTCCTTCTTCCATCTTTCCGTCTCCAAACGGGCTCTACTTCTTTCCCTCCTTCCTCTCCTTCCATTTCCTTCCCTTGCCTTCCTGTAATCATAACCATATCAAAAACCCGGAAAACATAACAACAGTATACCATAATGACCCGTGAATTTGGTATAATAAGGAACAAACAACTTAACAATCAAGGTTACACATTCCATGTTTCGATACCCAAAACTGATTTCTGTTTTATATCCGTTGTGGTTTTATCTCCTTATTTTTGGAGGGATTGCAGAGGCACGGGCTGAAAACACCGTCCACGGAGAGCTATCGATTCTCTTTACCGATGGGTTTCGGGGAAGGCTGCAAAGCGACGCTTACCATCTCGGTTTGGATGCTTTTGAAACACCCATCCGTCAACGCCAATCAGAGATTGGTGCGGAAAATTTGATCGCGATCGATCTCGGGAACAGTGTCGCGCCTTTCTATTTGAGCCGTATGGACAAAGGTCAGTCGATGCTAGAAGCACTCGTAGCACTGGGTTATGACGTAATGGTTCCCGGCAGTTATGAATTTGAATACGGGGCGGATTTTTTTCAATCGGCATCGGTTGGGGAAGAGGGGATTTCGATGTTATGTGCGAACCTCTTGCGACCCGATGGCAAGCCGTTCCTTCCCCCTTACCGCATCTTAGAACGCGGGGGCTTGAAAATTGCCATTTTGGGAATCATGGATGTGGAGATGCGCAAATACATCCTCGATGAAAATTTTGTCCTCCCTTCCGATAAAACCCAAACAACTGAATTGCAGCTCGCTGAACCGTTTTCCGTTCTGAAAAATCTCATTTCTCACTTGAAACAGAGCGTCGATTTCATCATCTTGATCAGCAATTTCCCTTATGAAAAAAACATGGAACTTGCTCATCAGCTTCCTGAAATTCACCTGATTATCGGGAAGCAAGGGGCTCGCTTCCGTGAGCAGCGCACCGAGGTGAGAGCGGGGATAGATGAACATGAAAGTCGAACGCTTGTCGTCACAGCAGAGGATTATCTTGGGCGGATTGATATTCGGTGGGAGGCAGCGAATCAACGAAGGGTTATCCCAACCCCCCTTAATCCCCCCGCAAGCAAGGGGAAGCGAAGCGGAGGGGCGGATGGAGGCGAATCAGCGAATGACGTTTCACGTTTCACGTTTCATGTCACCAATTTTCAGCGAATCAAAGCCGAGCGAAAAAGGCAGCCGAGCCCAGGGCTAATCGAAAAATTGGAGAAACTGGAAAGGCTATTTCAGGCATATTGTCAATCGCGTTATGGACGCCATCCAGACATAGCCTTGTGTCAACTGCCGCCCGACATCACTGAGGAAGAGCTTGCCCGTTTTGTGCTCTATGTCATGCTGTTCCGCACGCACTCCGAATTGGGACTCATCCATCACAGACATTTTGACTTTTCCTATTGGAAGGAGATAGTCGCTGACCACCAATTGACCCCTCGCGAGTGTTTTCTCTTAATGCCCGAAAACTATGGATTGCTGACGGTACGCTTGCTGGGCCAGGTACTCAATCAACTATCGCGGCAGAGTCGAGCGGAGAAAGCCGTCAACCGCGACTACCTGCACTTTCTTTCCGTCAAACCTATGTTAGACGATCAAGGGAAATGGTTCGTTCATCGCCTACCCATCCGTGATAATGAACTCTATGCCTCCTGTTCAATCAACATCCTGATCAATGGGGGTAGTGCATTCCAGGGGTTGACGACCGGAACCCACGTCAAAACGAAATTCAAGATGACCTCGTATCTGCGGTTTTTCCCGGATGGGACCACTAAAATCATTCGTGACGTTTTGATTGATTACCTGCGAGAACGTCCTCCGGAGCAACTGATGGAAACAGGGTCTCAACTGGCAGAGTTACCCTATTTACAACGCCCGCTCTGGAGACTTCAGATTCCAGACACAGGCGTATCGTTCAACTCAAACCGTGCTCGGAATAGCCAGACCTATCCGAATGTCACGATTCCCGAATTGCAGAAGGCAGAGATTACTGCGTTACGGCTTCAAGGACAAGCCAAAGTGACCCGTGAAACCGCACTGCTGCTTTGGGAAAATCTTCTTCAAACCGAGCTCGGGCAGATTAAGGTTGGATTGAATCCATTTCGAGAGGACAAGGATGAGCTCTCCGTTTCGACGAATCTTATCTTCAAATTTCTGAATATCACCACAGGGGTGCGCCCCTTTGCTGGGCTTCGTCTTGATACGGAATTTACAAGGGAGGAAAGGAGAGAGCATCAGCAAGATCTCATTGTGAAAACAGGGGTGACGCTTCCTGATGGGTGGTTTTTCTCATCGTCACGGTTGAGTTATTCCCGCATTATCGATCTCAATACGGGTAGAACGAAGCGGAAGGGATTGAACGCCTTTAATTTGGATACGCAGGTGATGATACCCCGTGCGGGACGCGGGGTGCGATGGACAACCACCTTGCACGGGACATACTTTCTCTCCGATACGACGGCAAACTCTGAACGGCGTCAATTCCTGATGAAAGCCGAAAGTGCACTGAAAATTCTGGTGGTCCAGAATCTCTCGGTTGCCCCGACCTTTGAAGCGATCATCTTCAAAGGCGTGGATGAACCAACACTGGCGCAAGCATACCTGTTTTCAATGCGATTCTCCTATTTCAAGGATTGGAAGTGGCAATATATGCGTTATTTCCTGCGCGGGCGGAGAGAATAATCGGCTGGAATCTCATTGGCTACCTATAATGCAGATTGGCTCATTTGTAGATTTCTATGTCTTCCTAAATAATTTACAATGAGAATGAAGGATGGAGAGATGTCACCTCAATCCTTCATCCCTTGTGAAAGGGAAGGAAATTCGCGCCACCCATACGGCTCAAGTTAAGGACTCTTTAGCCCCGTTCACGGGGGTTTGGATGGGTCAGCCCGGAGCTAAAGACTCCGGGCTAATGGGTATCAACCCCGATGAATCGGGCTAAAAACAACATTTCTCTTAACTTGATCCGTATGGGGAAGGAAATTCGCGCCACCATTCTCCCCGCGTTAACGCATTTGCACATTTGCTTGATTGCAGATTTCGTCGTCTTCCTTTTTGGCTTGACGATCTGAGTGAGGTTAGGTAGAATATTAACATGAAAGGGGGAGGTCAATGTGTCAATACGTTTTTTCCGTATCCTTATTTTGATCGTTCTTCTCTTAGCACTCGGGTGTGCCATGTCACAGAATCAACCGACGATTGAGCAGTACAACCAATTTGCGATTAAATCGGCTGAATCTCAACTCTGGAACGAAGCCATTTTCCGTTGGAAACGCATCCTTGAAATCGCCCCCCAAAATGCGCTGGCATACAATAATTTGGGAGTTGCCTACGAAGCATTGGGCAAGACGGATGAAGCCATTGAAGCATACAGCCGAGCGACGGAATTAGAACCATCCAACAAATTTTACCGCTTCAATTATAGAAAATGTCGTCTCCATGTTCAGCGGAATAACAAAAGACCGCCCGCCGTGGAAGAACCAGATTCTCCAAGCTAAACTGAATTGAGATATTTATATGACTATGTTATTGAGACTTCCGAAGTTTGAAACCCAACCTGTGCTTTTTCAGTTCTCTCAAGAGCTTGCATCATCTCATCTCATCTAAACTTCGGAAGTCTGGCTCTCACTTGTGCGTCATCACTGAAAAAGTTGATTGAGATATTTATTATGAATATGCAAACCTTCCAGAAAATACCCGTCCTCTTGAGGCAGAACACAGAAAAATATGAGAGGGGGAAAACGAAACCATTTTCACATTTTCACATTTTCACATTTGCAAAACTGATGGTTTTCTTATGTCTCACTGTTTATTGCGGTTGTGGCGGTTCGGCGACACGGGTGCCGATCCAAGTCAAGGTTCAATCTGAAATTGATGTGAGTCGGTATTCAAACTTTGCGGTGCTACCATTTTCGGACGAACAACCGGAAACAAAGGATGAAGTGAAGCCGTCTGAGGAAACCGGGGAAGATATCGCTGGTATGATACGGCTCGGATTAGGGCGGCATAAAAATTTCCATGTCGTTAGTACGCCAGAAACCACACGAATGCTAACTGGTGAAACCTTAAATTCGGAACTGTTATCAAATGTAAAGGAGCTGGTCCGTCTTGGGCGATACTTTGAAGCCGATGCCGTCATTGTGGGGGGCTATAAATTTTACACGGTGAGTGAGCCGAGACGCTACTACGGGGAACGGTATTCGAGTCAGCTTCAGCGGTATGTAACTGACTACCAGGATTATCTCCAGCGGACTTATATCCTTTCATTGCGGGTATTGATCGTCGATATGCACTCCGAAGAAATCGTCTGGGATGAGGCGTATAAACGTAATGCGGTGGAATCGCATACTTTCGGCTCATTCCTTGTCTCGCAAGTCACTCCCCATGAGGGAATTTTGAAGAATTTGGCGAAACAAGCCATTGGGGAATTTACGCAAAAAATCGCGCCGCATTATGAAACTGAAGAAAGGTTTTTGGTGAGATAGATGACAACCAGAGAGCCAGAAAGCCGGAAAGCCGGACAAGATACAAAATTCAGGATTCAGGATTCAGGATACAAAATTCAGGATTCAAGGTATCCCCTGCATTTTGCATTCCCGATGCTCGGGATTTCGCTTCGCTCAACTTGCATCTTGCATCACGTTTCACGCATCACGTTTTACACTGTATTCCTTATCTCTTATTTTTTTGTCACGAACAGTTGGGCACAGGGATTTGGCAAAAATAAAGTCACAGACCAGCACTTTGATTGGTTAATTCATCGGACAGAGCATTTCGACATTCATTATTACCCCAGCGAATCGAGGCTTGTCCCAATTATGGCGGATATTGCTGAAGAAGCTTATGAGAAGCACAGTGAGGATTTTAAGCACGAAATCAAGGAGCGAACGCCCATTATCTTATATCAATCCCACAAAGATTTTCAGGAGACCAATATTATTCTGGATGAGATTCAGGATGGCGTTGGCGGGTTTTCAGAGATTTTCAAGCAACGTGTGGTTATCCCTTTCACAGGCTCAATGGAGGCGTTTCGCGAGGTCATCTTTCATGAACTGGTCCATATCTTTCAGTATGACATCATCTATCAGAAACCGGTTGGGCATATTTACAGCGGTGAATTTCTCTACAGTCCCCCCATTTGGTTTATTGAGGGAATGGCAGACTATTTCGCCGACGACAATGACGCCATTGGGGAGATGGTCTTAAGAGATGCGAGTATCGCGAATCAGATTGTCCCCTTGACCCACCTCCAGGATTTTGGCGTGCTCGGTTCACAGGTATTTCTGGGGTATAAAATGGGACAATCGGCGATGGGGTATCTTGCAGAGACTTATGGTCGAGACAAAGTGGGTCAGATTATGCAAGAATTGAGACAAAGCCGTACCAAAGATCTCAGCGAGGCGTTTCAGAATGTGATTGGGGTTAACCTTGAACAGTTCGATAAAGAGTGGCGCAAAACGATACAGAAGAAATACTGGCCAATGATTGGGCATAAGGAGATGCCGGATTCGATTGCGAAAAGCCTGACAGAAAAATCACGCTATTCCAACAATGCCAAGCCCGTCTGGTCCCCGAGTGGTGACATGATTGCTTATGTCACCGGCAATGACGGATTTGGAGAAATTGTTCTCATGTCTGCCAAGACTGGAAAAAAGCTGGATCGAATCAGTAAACGTTACTTTCAAAGCAAATACGAAGAAATCCGGACAGAAGGCAGTGGGCTTGCCTGGTCGCCTGATGGGGAGCGCATTGCTTTTATTGCTAAATATCGAGAGTCAGATTACTTGCTGGAGATTAATATTATCACCAAAAAACTCGAACATCGTATCAAGCTTGATTTTGACGCGGCGTATTCGCCGAGCTACGATGGAAGTGGGGAGCGGATTGTTTTTGTGGGATTGAAAGATGGGCGTTCGGATCTGTTTATTATATCATTAGCGACAGGGAGGGGTGAGGAGGGCTCGGCGGGAGCCTCGCCCTCCCGCGTCGAACCCGCAGAAATCACTCGTTTGACGGATGATCTCTTCGATGATAATCAACCGTCATGGCACCCCACAAAGGACGAAATTGTTTATTCATCAGAGCGAGAAGGAAAGTATAAGCTGGTCATCATCGATGTCAATCGTCGCACGCAACGACAGTTGACTTATGGCGAACAGAATGCGGTGAGCCCACGGTGGTCTTCTGATGGAGGAGAACTGATTTTCAACTCGGATTTAAATGGTGTTTATGACCTTTACACCATGAAATCGGATGGGACAGACTTCACCCGTTTGACAAATCTCATGACCGGGGGTTTCAATCCGAGTTTTTCACCGGATCGGAAACGCATCCTGTTTGCGGCGTATCAAGAAGGGAAGCAGGATGTCTACATCATGGACGCGGAGAAGGCAGTTAACGAAAAGATCGATATGCCGCCTTTGGCAGTTCAGCCGGTGGTTGCAGAATCCCCCAAGTCGCCTCGTCGAATCTCCCAGCGCAAATATAGTACCTCGATTGGTATGGACGCGATTTTCACTGACTTTAATTTGGGGTCTGATGGTTTGCTGCGTAACACAACACAGTTGATCGCCAGCGATATGATGGGAAATCACCGTTTCGGGCTCAGTGTTGTGAATCAATCGGGATTCCTTGCCCCAGATTTTGTCGCTCAATACGGTTATCTCGCGCCTCGGGCTGATTTTGGGGCGGCGATTTTCAATTACCATGAATATCACCTGTTGGGGTCAACGCGCGATCGCCGCGGCGGGATTTTGCAACGGACCACCGGCTTAATGGGGTATATCAGCTACCCGTTCAATCGGTATCGCCGCGTGGATTTACAAATGTTGATGTACTCGACCCCCTTCGCCTTCAAGTTTAACACAGACCAGGCACTTGAAGATGACCGCGGCCTTCTCATGCTCGGGACGCTCGATTTCGTTAGTGATACGACTATGTGGAGGGAATTTGGCCCCTATACAGGGACCCGTTATAACCTGACCCTTGAGAAATCGTTCCGTCGTTTGGGCAGTGACCTTGAGTTGACCAACGTTATCTTTGACACACGTCGATATTTCAAGCTCGGCAGACGCTCTACCTTTGCAACACGTTTGCTCCTCGGTGGTAGTTTTGGCCAAGACCAATCGCTTTTTTATCTTGGCGGGATCGATACGTTGCGTGGCTATAGCTACGAAGAGCTCATCGGCACGCGGCTGGGTCTGCTGAACTTTGAAATTCGGATTCCATTTATTGATGAGCTCCGTTTCGGTTGGCCCTTCGCATGGGCAATTGGGGGGATTCGCGGAATCATCTTCTCTGATTTCGGCACCGTCTGGTCGAAGGAGGAGTTCAATGCTGGCAATCCGTATTATGTTTTTAAGCATGACGGAAACCGTTATCACCTTGAGGATGTCAAAGGCTCTCTTGGCATTGGGCTTCGACTACAGCTTGGGTTCTTCTCCCTCGACTTTGATGTGGCGCGCCGGACAGACCTGGTCTCCATCGACCCAGACACCATGTTCCACTTTGGTTTAGGACAGGCGTTTTAGAAGCAGTGTATAGGCTGATGAGCGCAAGGAACGCTCAAAAAGGAGAAACAATGCCCGAAATTTGCAGATTTTATGGTATCGTCATTTTTATGAACTACAACGACCATCAACCTCCACATTTTCACGCCAGGTATCAAGAACAAGAAGTCACAATTGAAATTCAAACTGGCATCGTACAAGGGAAAATGTCGAGACGGGCACTGCGAATGTTATTTGAGTGGTCTGAAAAATATCAGGAAGAATTAACACTACAATGTCACGCTCGATTGTAGCCCAAGATTCTATCTTGGTTTCTGCGAAGGGTGCCCTTGGTTGGCCAACTTAGAAAGTTGGGCTACGATTGGATCTCATTTCTCATGTGACATTGTAGAATTAATGAGAAACTGGAAATTGGCAAGAGAACGAAGGCCATTAGAGAAAATTCCCTCTTTAACGTAGGAGGCAAATATGTTTTTGCATGTCACAGATGTTACCTATCTCAAAGATTACAAGTTACGATTAGCGTTCAATAATGGAGTTATCAAAGATGTCGACTTAAGCACTGAGTTATATGGTGAAATCTTTGAGCCCCTGAAAGATATCGAACGCTTTAAGCAAGTGACCGTTAATCCTGACACCAATACAATCGAATGGCGAAATGGATCCGATTTTGCCCCTGAATTTCTGTATGAGATCGGCAAAGCGGTCAGGAAGATTGCATAAGCAGCAATTTACCATTCACCACTCACAAATTGAAAGAAGGTTATAAATGTACTCACGTTTGACTCGCTCCATAATTCTGATTGTCCTCTTTGCCGTCATCGCCGGATTCCTGGCGATTGTCGTCAATATTTATCCCGACCTCCTCTGGTTCGGCGAGGTCGGTTACACCTCTGTCTATAAAACCATCCTGTGGACGAAAATCATGGTGGGGATTCTCGTCGGTGGCGTTGTTTTGGTTGTGACACTTATCAACCTCTATCTCATCTTTCGCTTCACTCCTTCTCGGTTGAGTCCCGCCATCATGCAAGCTATTCCGATTGAAGGGCAACTTGATTTTGACCTTCGGAAGGCACTCTATGGGGTGCTGGCGCTGATCGCTGTCGCTTTTAGCGCGCTCATGGGGTATTCCGCAACGGACAAATGGGAAATCTTCCTCCGTTATACCAAAGGGAGTAACCTCAACTTCCAGTCAGCGACCGCCCTTTCCGCACCAGCGAACCGCGGTGCCACAGAGGTTATTCTCCCTCAAATAGCGCTCGATGCCAAAGGGCTTCGTGGAGGAGATAATGTCGTCATTGAGGAAGGAAATCAACGCCAAACTGCAACCGTTCAATCGATGGTCGGGATCGGGGACGGCGGTGCCAGGGTTGGATTGAGCCAGGCAATTGGCTTTGATGCGACAAAAAAAGCGGCTCTCATCGCCGCCGCTCGAGACCCCATCTTTCATAAAAACGTGGGCTACTACGTTTTTAAGATGCCGCTGGAGCGATTGATTTGCGGCAGTTTATTCGGGTTGTTCATGCTCATGACCCTTTTTACGGGTGTCATCTACTTTTTTCAGGGGTCGTTGATTAGCGAAAGAAACCGCTTGGAACCTTCTCAACGGGTCAAAACTCACCTGCTCATCCTTATTGGATTGACCCTGTTGTTTCGCGCCTGGAATTATCAATTTGCGATGTATGACCTCCTCTACACGACGAACGATGTGGTACGCGGTGGCGGCGGGTATGCGTCGATGCAGGCGCGCCTGCCCGTCCTGAAAATTTTGATAGTCCTTACGGTTCTGTGCGCGTTGGTTTTCTTCATCAGCATCTTTTTGCGTCGTCTCATTTTCGCGGTTGGGAGTATCGTGGTCTTTTTGCTTGTCGGTTTTATCGGGCAGGTCTATCCCGTTTTCGTTCAAAAGTGGCGCGTTGAACCTCGCAAGCAGGATTTGGAAGCACGGTATATTAACTATAACATCAAGGCGACGCTCCACGCCTATGACCTTGAAGACAATACGGTAAGCGAGGAAGAATACCCCTTAGCAAGCGAATTGTCTTATGAGGGGATTGTGCACCAGGGAAATGCGCCAATTATTAACAATATTCGCCTGTGGGACTGGCGCCCCCTGCGACGGATTTTTCGCCAACTTCAGGAACTCCGTTCACAGTACGATTTTCCTGATGTAGACATCGATCGCTACCCAATGGACGGCACCAACCGACAGGTCATGCTTTCTGCCCGCGAACTGAATATCAACGATCTGCCGCCCGAAGTGCGTAACGATTGGTTCAAGCGGACTTACGTTTACACCCATGGCTATGGGGCAGTGATGAGTCCAGTCAATGAGGTCATTGATGGCAGACCCAAGATGTACATTCGGGATATTGACCCGATTAACTATGAACCTGAATGGAAGGATCGGTTTAATGACGACCCAGGGGCCCGTATCTACTACGGTGAACGCACACAACATTATGTCATTGTTCACCCCAATCGCAGGGAAAAACTGGAGTTTGATTACCCGAAAGCATTCGGTCAGCAATATCAGACTTATGCGTACCACGGTGCCGGAGGGGTGGAGCTCTCCTCTTTCTGGCGCAGGCTCATCTATATGCTGAAATTTGACAACCAGATTAACTTTGTCCTGCCAGGTGAAATCACCTCGACAAGTCGTGTGCTTTACCATCGGGATATTAAAGAGCGCGTCAACAAGATTGCCCCCTTCCTGCGCTATGATGGTGACCCGTACCTTGTCATTCACAACGGCAGGTTGATTTGGATTATTGACGCTTACACAACAACTGAACGGTATCCCTATTCAGCACCGATGCAGGATGTCCTCCGCGCAAAGATTGCTGAACAACGTGGAAGGCGTGCTGCCGCTCGTATCATCGGAGGTGACCAGCCGTGGGGAAATTATATCCGCAACTCCGTCAAAGTGACACTTGATGTCTACGATGGCAGTGTGAATTTCTATTTGATGGAGCAGGAAAAAGACCCAATCGTTGAATGCTACCGCCGTATCTTCCCGGACCTTTTTAAATCGTTCGCTACGATGCCTGAAGAACTCAAAAGGCACACCCGCTATCCTGAAACGATGTTTCTCATTCAGGCGCGGGTATATCAAGATTATCACATGAAAGACCCGATCACCTTCTATGCCAGCGAAGATCAGTGGGAAATTGGCGAAGAGCTTTACGACAACACAGAACGTCCACGCCCACAACCGGCCCCCATACCGACCAGTCCATTCACTCCTCGTCCGCAAAGCCTACCGGCGACGGTCACAAACGTCCAGGAAGTTGCCCCTTATTATGTGGTCCTCAAACTGCCGGGCGAGGAACGCGCGGAGTTCATGGTCATGCTGCCGTTCACGCCGAAAAACAAGCCGAATCTCACCGCCTGGCTCGCTGCGAGATGTGATCAGCCCCAATATGGTCAATTGCTGGTTTATCGCTTCCCCAAAGGAAAGCTCGCCCCCGGACCGATGCAGGTTGAGAACTTCATCAGCCAGGAACCCGAGATCTCTCAGCAGATTAGCCTGTGGAATACCCAGGGTTCCCGCGTGTTGCGCGGCAATCTGCTGATTATCCCGATGAATAACTCCATCCTTTATGTCGAGCCGATCTACATTCAATCCGAAAATGAGGAAACAGCCATCCCGGAATTGCGTCGTGTCGTCGTTGGTTATAAAGAGAACGTTGTTTGGGGTGAAAGCTTTGATGACGCGCTCATCCAGATGTTTGGTCGGATGCAGGCGATGGAGCCGGTACAGCAGCCCGGTCTCCCGAGTTCACCTGGGATAACTGAGGCATCTACCAGAGTCCCAACGAGGGGGTTGAGCCAAACCCAAATTTCGGAATTGGTGAAACAGGCAAAACAACAGTTTGAGCGGGCGCAAGCCGCCCAACGCGCCGGGGATTGGGCGGAATATGGACGTGCGCTCAATCTCCTCGAAAAAACCCTGAAGCAGTTGGAGACGAATGTACAATAATAGGTGTTAGGTATTAGGTGTTATACCAATTTGCAAACCACTGAGGATACGAACCTTTCATGATTACGGAAGGCGATTTGACCCCAGAGAAGCCAGAAAATTTGGGGGGCATGTTTCCTATCTCTGAAAAAATGTGTTGACACTTCGCATGAAGAGTGTAAAATAATAAGAATAAGGAGGTGAACAAAATGGGACTCGACTGGAGACCGCGCCATCGCGATATGGTCATCGGCGATATTCGGTGGTTGGCACGCATCACCGATAAAGCGCGCGCCAAGTTAAGCAGTACAATTGGTGATTACATTTATCCGTGACCGGCGGATAAAAAGTTCCTGGAGGAACGTAAGCTCACGGCTGACGAATTTATCGACATAGTAAAAGCTAACCCGTCAGACAATGATATGATTGCTGCGGTGCGAGCGCTCAATCGGTAGAAGGTGTAATGCGTAATGCGTAATACGTAAGAAGAGGGGCATTCCCCGGTATAGCCTCTTAGTTACGTTTTACGAATTACGTATTACGCATTTAGGAGATGTTTTATTGGACTTAACAGTTTACCGTAATCAAATTGATTGGATTGATGACCAGATTCTGGCACTGTTGCATCAACGGGCTGATATTGTCAAAAAGGTGGGGGAACTCAAAGACAGAACGGGGGTCGAGAGTATCTATGTGCCACACCGTGAACGGGAGATTATCAATCGCTTGAAGGCGCAAAACCAGGGGAAATTTCCGCTTGCGGCTTTAGAAACGATTTATACGGAGATTATTTCTGCTTGCCGCGCCCTGGAGAAATCCTTGCGCATTGCCTTCCTCGGTCCCGTGGGGAGTTTTGGGCACGCGGCGAGTTTACGTCATTTCGGATGCTCGGCTGAATTCATTCCGGTCATCCCGCAACCGAGCATTTTTACGGAGGTCGAAGCCGGCAGGGCTGACTATGGTGTTGTGGCGATTGAGAATTCGACCTATGGTACTGTCCGCGATGTCTTAGAAATGTTTCAGTATACGCACCTACAGATTTGCGCCGAACTCTTTCTGCCGATTGACCACAACCTGCTCTCAAAATCCCCCATTGAGGAGATAACCAAAATCTATTCCCATCCACAGTCTTTTGCCCAGTGCCGCGAATGGCTTCGCCAAAATTTGAAAGGGGTTGAACAGTTCGAGGTCGCAAGCACGTCAGAGGCGGCACGACGTGTAGCAGCAGAGCCGGGGACAGCCGCTATTGCGAGTGCGCTCGCAGGCGAAATCTACGGACTGTCAATGGTCAGGGAGTCCATCATGGATGACCCCGACAATACAACGCGCTTCCTGGTCATCGGACGACATTCGGCGGAAAGAAGTGGAAATGACCGAACCTCCATCCTGTTTGCTATCAAGGATAAGGTCGGTGGGTTGTGGGAAGTTCTCAGCCCTTTGAAAACCTATCAGATCAATATGAGTAAGCTCGAATCCCACCCGTCCCGCACCAAGGCATGGGAGTATGTTTTCTTTGTAGACCTTGATGGCCATGTTGCGGATGAAAATGTCCGATTGGCTCTCACAGAGATTGAAGAACTGTGTGTACTGGTCAAGATCTTGGGGTCTTATCCGCGCGGCTCTGAATAGGACGATCGCTTGCAGATTGCAGATTGAAAAACATTTCTTTCATTCCGCAATCATCAATCCGAAATCCGCAATCAAGACGTCGACCATCGAAAAATCCACAATTGAAAAAATCCGCAATTTAGTTACATATCACGTATCCAATCTTAATAGATACTCCCGGCTCTTGAGGGCGTATTCCAGCGGCTGATCGGTTGCGGTATTTTCGAGCAACAGATCGCCCCGGTAACCTCGCCCCTTCAAACGATGGGCAATCGCCGCAAAATCCACAAATCCATCGTCCACCCGTGATAAAACGCCCGCCGCTGTTTTCTGCTTGAAATGGACCGAGGTGAGATTTTCCATCTTCACCAGGTTCCAAAATGCCTCTGGCGCATTCAGCGTTGTGCCGTCCGGTCGGTAAGTATTTGCCTCGTCGTAGGTCAGCAGGGCACCGCCCTGTACCGCGACCTCCAGGGTAAAGGTGGCAGGCTGACGCCCATTTTCAACGGCAAAAACCATCGGAGCGTTCGGCAACAGCGAGCGATACCGTTTCAGATTCGCAATCGCTATCTGCGGTTGGATTTCGCCGGTCAAAGACTCTCGGAACGGAGTGGATTCAAGGTCGACCAACCGCAACCTCGCCTGATGTGGACAGAGCAGATACGCCAATTTCTTTGCCTGGATAATCCGCTGATTGTCCGCTTCGACATCTTGAGGCTGAGAAAGCCACGAGTGGGACATCGCGTAACTCAAGATTAGATTCTGCATCTTTCCCACAAATTCGCTGACCCAATCAAAAAGTGAACGGTCTTCCGCTTTGATTGGATCTCGCCAACTTGCGTCACGCCATAGGGCGTCGCAGAGCGCCTTCCACTGATCGGCGGTGTAGTTTGCCATTGCCCTCTCGATCTCTTGAATCAAACCGCCAAATTCTGAGTTGCGCAGGTAGTCGCCGTCGCGCACTTCCATGCACGTAAACCCATGAGCACCGAACTGAAGGGCAAGGTCTTCAAATCGTGTCCCACTCTCCATCCGTTTTGCCCAAATGTTGGTTACAATCCCAATTTGCTCAAACATCGAAGCCTCCTCTAAGTTAGCTTAGCCCCTTGTGGGCGTTTGGGCCAATCGACGCCCACAAGGGGCTAGATTACAGACAATTTTCGTGATAGGTGGCAACTTAGGTTAATTACGGTTCATTCCAAAGACGGGCCTCGCGACTGCGGCTTGTAGGCAAACGGTTTCGGAGGCTTTAACGCTTCTTCACGGGCATTTGTCACTTCCCATGCTGAAGGCTGCAAATTGCCGCCAATCATCTCACGCTTTCGGAGCATGTAGTATTGAAAGTTGGCAAGCGGGACGTCGGATGGCACGCGATGGTCAGTAAATGGAATATACCCACCGTGTCGCATCAGTTGCGACGCCTTTTCGATTTCCTGATCAATGGCATCTGGGCCTTTTGACAAAGCCATTTTATCTATACCGCCGAGCAGGAGAAAATCGGGGTACTTCTCCCGAATAGCGAATGGGTCTGTGCCAGCGACGATTTCGAGCGGATATAATCCGTTGACGCCCGCTTCGATAAACAACTCTACTAGCTCGTTGACATTGCCATCGCAATCGCAGAGGATAACATCAACGCCGTGAGCACGGATAAAGTCGGTTACTCGCTTGTAATAGGGAGTCATAAATTCGCGAAAGCTCCCCGGTGAAATGAGCGAACCGTGGTTGTAAGCCATATCCTCCCAAACCTGTACAAAATCCACATCCACTTCCTCCAACGCTCTGCGCGATGATTCAATGACGAAGTCTGCCCAACAATCTCCCATCGCGTGCATCAAGTCGGGGTTATCATAATATCCCGTGCAAGCATTGGCAAGCCCCATCCATCCCCTCGGCTGTCCGAAGAAGCCCGTCATATTCAGTCCCAATGGATAATCGCGGGTTTTATAATTTTCTACAAGGGCGTCCCAATTTTGGGGGTATCGCTCCGGTGAATGCGGATTATAATGTGGCTTGGCTCTCTCTAAGTCATCCAAAGATAGAATACGAAATCCCAAGCCGGGAATCGCCCCTGTGTTGTTGACCGGCATGAGCCTTCTTTCGCGTCGAATATCGAGCGTGAAATAGAGCTCCTCATCGGCGTTCGCTGGCATCCCTTCACTCCGCCAACGTTCCAGCGTCTCGCCCCAGTAGCCAAATTCTTCATTCGGAATTCTGTCTACAGGCTGAAAGTGCATCACTCTGTTGAAACGTTCCCTATGTGTCATAAGTTCTCCTTGTGATATTATTAGCGCAGATTAAGTAGGTGAACATAAGTTTTTGTAGTTTAGCCCCTTGTGGGCGTTGACGGGGACAAGCCCCTATGCTACAGAAATTTATGTCCAAGCACTTATGAATTTCTGTCATAGCGCGTCTAATGCTTTTTGGGCTTCGGGTGTTCCTATCTTTTCCAGCGCAAAAACCGCGTATTGACAAACCCGCTCGGATTCATCACCCAATGCCCGAATCAACGCAGGCACAGCGTCACTGGCAGGTTCACCGATATTCGCCAACGCAACGGCAGCATTGGCGCGAATCTCCTGATTCGCATCGCGCAATGCCTCTATCAAAGCGGGCACTGCCTCTTGAGCGGGTTCACCAATGGCGCTCAATGCCCGAACCGCGTTTTCACGAACCGGCGGATAGGTATCACTCAATGCCGCTATCAACGCTGGCACAGCGAGTTCGCCTATCCGCCCCAAGACACCGGCAGCGTTGATACGCACATACTTCAGTTCATCCCCTAACGCCGCTATCAACGCGGGGATAGCCGGGGCACCAATCTTTGCCAGGGCCTCAGAAGCGCTGTCGCAAACATCCCAAACTAGGTCGCTTAATGCTTCTATCAACGCCGGGATGGCAGGTTCACCGATTTCACCCAATGCTGAAGCTGCGGAAATCCGAACCTCATCATCTTCATCATGCAACTGTTCGATTAACTCAGTCAAGCGAAGCGTGTCTTCCATAATTATTTTTCCTTACTGTTCATTTTTCGCGAAGGTTCAGTTGACGCTTTGCCGTAATGCGTAAACGTAAAACAGAATCGCAATCCAACCGTTACGTTTTACGTTTTACGTTATCAATGAAAAGTGGTAACTCAATTGTGAATCGTCCCGATTGAAAATGTCCCCCTCTTATCTTTCGATATCCCACGCCGCATACCATTCAGCTACTGCCTCCAGATCTGTGACCTCTCGATACAAAAGGCGAGCGCGTGCAGAGATCTGTTCTCCCACACTCACATCCTCACCAATCAGCGAGAAGTCCTGCGCATACGCAAAGGTGTTGACGGAGATCGAAGGGCATTTCGTCAATTCAATCATTTGAATCAAAGCGCGATGCGTTTCTTGATTCCATGCGACAATAACGGGCAGTGTGTACTTCCTTCCATCATCATTGGCGAAAAGATTGTTGTTTCGCAGCCATTCCCATCGTCCATCGACAACCAACCCTGCCCCGTCATCATCGCGCGTAAAGAAGAGCTGCTGTCCGGGTTCAATATGCGGTTGCAGCCACTCCTCGCCGATTCGTAGAAACGGGATGCGTCGTTCATAAAAGTAGGAAGCAATAAACGCTTCAAACCCCTCGTAAGGCTGAGAAAACGTGAAATCAAACGTCACATCAATGCAATCATCGGCGTGCAATTGGTAGGTCACGACGCTTTTGACTTTCCATTCTTCCGTTTCCTCGAAGTGGATGGATAAGCGGTCCGAATTCACTTCGTAATGCGTTTGGCATTTATCGCGTGGCACAAAACGCCCGGAGCCATCGCCGCGTGCACAGTAGTGTTCGAGATTGAGGGTACACGCCCCGGGACGAGTGATTGGCTGCCCCTTTGCAAAAAGGACAAGCCCATGGTAGTGGCCTCGCGGCCGGATAAACCCACTGAGTGTTTTGAGTTGAAATTCATAAACCGTGTTTTGGTCCAGATTCATCCAATTGGACATCAATTGTCTCCTGTCAGTGTTCAGGGACCAGCCATCCGTAACTCGATTGAGGGCTGAACACCTGATTGATACCACTTTTTCACTTAGGGCGTATGTGTCACAGTTGGCTCAACAGGTTGAAGTGGAGAACGCAGTACGAGCGTTTGCTGTTCCACTTCACGGATTTTCGCTTCTAATTCCAAAATAATGCTTTGAATCAGATCGACCTCTTCTCCTCTGAACAAGTGTTCACCACATTGCTGACATACATACGCCGGAACATTATCAATAACAAGCTGATACCCTTTTCGTTTGATAAAGTAAGGAACTTTATCCTCTTTTAAGTCCCCTTTGCAATAGTAGCACTCCATTTATTGATCACTCCCTGTTCCCCAGTTTTTTCATTCCATTTAAAAACTGCTCGACCGCAGTTTTCACGTCCTCCATCTCCTTCAAATCTTGATCGCTACGCATGATATACCACTGCTCTGTGAAGGTATAGCTTTTTCCTGGTCCCAGCTTGACCAATGGACTTAACACCTCCACCTCAATATATGCTTCCGCTGTGTAGACTTCAACCGTATCGCCTTTGTGTGGATATTTCTCATCCGCGTAGATAGGGAACGTCTTGAGGTAGACCTGATTGTCTTTGACGTAAGCAATCCAGCCCGCGTGTGAATCCGCGCCTAACTTGCCACCATCCCCCAGATAGTTGATATACATCCAATCGTCCACGACATGCCACCCCTTTGACTCCTTCGATTTGTCATTGTGATGGTTGACCCCATCCGGAAAGATGCTTTTGGGATTCAATGGAAACACAATCCAATCCGGGCGCTGAAGTTGCGTCACATCCCAGACGCTCCATTCGACCTCATGGTCGGTGATGTTGGTCATGGTCTGATCAATCAAGACACGGCTCCCTGATTCTGCCATCTCAATCTCCCGCGTGTAGACGATGCCCGTCTCAAAACTCGGCGCGCCGCGGGTGCGAACCAGGAGCGGACCCAGAATCTGTACGCTGCAGGGGCCGTAATCCAACCATGGATCCGGAGGCCAGCCCCATCGATCTTGTGGGGCGTTCCATACTTTGTAGCCGCCGTAGTTATGCCACGGTTGCGGGGTAATGTCGTAAAGCTTGCCGAACTCCTCCGGGTTTTGATAGAAAAGGGTCTCCGAACCCGTCAGGGAATACGCCATAATTCTGCCACCGATCTGTGGCACGAGGACAAGTGTCGCATCGCCGTTGCCCATCCGATATGCCCTGTCCCAGCCGTGGTATGTGTTCTGCGAGACTTCGCTGTATGCAATCGAAATTGAAAACCATAAGATTCCTCCTAAAGCATAAATTGGCTTCATTTTTCCTCCAAATTTCCTTTGGCTCATGTTAAGAAATTGGGCTAAGAAACCGAGTTTCTCCAAGAAAATCGGTTTATCTTCGCTCCTTCGCACTTATTTTTGATATGAGCTTGTTCTTGTGAAATGCCCTGAAAGTTTCAGGCAAAAATATATCACATCCCAAACGGTTTCACAACCCCTTTCCTGAGCATTTGCTCATTTGCAATTCCTCCCTCTTTTGCTAAACCATTGTTTTTCTGTCCAATGAGTGCTATAATTAGGACATCCTACAACCTCATGTCTCAAAGGAAGGGCTTATGAATACGAAGATCGGGATTGGCGTCATCAGTTTTGCGCACGGACACGCCAACGCCTATTGCCACCGAATGTTGACTTTTGACGATGTAAAACTGGTCGCGTGCTGGGACGATGACGAAGCACGCGGGAAGCACGCGGCGAACCAGTTCGGTATGACCTACTCCCCGCATCTGGAAGATATCGTCAATCACCCGGAGATTCGTGGTGTGATTGTCACCTGCGAAACCAATCGCCACGCCGAGATGGTCATTGCTGCCGCCGAAGCCGGAAAAGACATCCTTTGCCAGAAGCCGATGGCACTGACGCTGGAAGATTGTGATCGGATGACAGCAGCTGTCGAGAAAGCGGGCGTCAAATTTATGATGGGATTTCAGATGCGCCACGACCCCGCGAATATCAAGATGAAGGAGCTCATTGAGAGCGGCACGTTGGGAAAGATTGGTGTACTCCGTCGTCGGCACTGCATCAATGCGTTGTTCAGCGAGGGCTTTGTCAAGGGACCGAGTCGATGGCATATTGACCCTGAGAAGAACATGGGGATGTTTATGGACGACGCATCCCACGCGACAGATTTTATCCACTGGATGCTCGGCCCCCCCATCAGCGTGATTGCCGAGATCGACAACATTTTAACCGATGTTGCACCGGATGATACCGGGTTGGCTGTCTATCGATTCCCAAGCGGTGCGATGGCGATTTTGCTAAATAGTTCTGTCACGCTGGCGGGTGAAAATACAACGGAAATCTACGGCGACCAAGGGGTTGTCATTCAAAATTACGGTGATGCGCCCTCCTGCAATACTCCCCGCCCTGAAGACGCCGTTGCGCTCAAGCTGTACACGCGCGATCAGCCATCGTGGCGCGATCTCGGGATACCGATTCCCAAGAGTCACGGCGAACGCATTGCTGAGGTCCCGCGCCCATTCATTGATTGCTTGAAGAACGATACGGCACCTGAAGTGACCGCATTGGACGGCAGGGTTTCGGTTGAGATGGTGCTGGGGGCATATCAATCCGCGAAGGAAGGTCGGCGGATAGCGTTCCCGCTGTCAACCTGATGATGCGGTGCATAGAAATTTATACCAGTTCCACATTGAAATCGCGCATGAACCAACCCCTCCCCCGGCCCCTCCCCGATGCGGAGAGGGGAGGAAGTTATCCTCCTTCCCGTATCGGGAAGGGGGCCGGGGGGTTAGGTTCGTTAGCGGTGCCCATCAACGCGACACCCACCACGGCTGAAATGGATCGCCTGCGGACTTGCGGGCCTGAGTGGTGCGCGCGGTCCACTCCGTTGTTGCATCGCGCGTGTGGACATCAGTGGTAATTCCGCTGCAATGCTGCGCGATCGCCTCAAAGATCCGGTGGGCGATGACCAAGTTCCCGACCTTATTCGCATGAACGCCGTCGGGGTGGATGAGCCAATCAGCCAATCCCTGCCCTTCCCACACATCCGCAAGCAGACAGTCGTTCTTCTCCGCGAGCTGGCGGAGGGCTTGATTGTAAAGGCGCGTTTTACGAATACTGCCCTTGTCATAAGGTGCAAAACTCCCGAAGCCGGTTATATGATAGACTGTCGTCAACACAATGAGTGGATTGCATGCCGCTTTCACATCGCCGATAATCGTTTGCATATCCTCCGTAAAATCAGCAATGAGCATATCGGCACGCATATCGTTCAGTCCGTAACAGAGGATAAACACATCCGGATTCAGAGCGATGACGTCGGTTTGATAACGTTCCAACGCGCTCGGCTTGGCAGAACTCTCATAACCGGGGATGCGCGGTGAAATGGCATTGGCCCCAATCCCCTTGTTGTAATACTCCAGAGGGGTTGCCTGGCAAGCGTTAATCAAATTCGCTAAAACATCGGCGAATCGCTCCTCGGTTCGCTCCAGCCACGGGCCACCCTGGACCGTGCTCTCCCCCATAACAACCATCCGCTTAAACGGCTTTGCCCAGTAGTCTCGTTTTGGCGTGTTCATTGCAATATCCTTTCGTGGTGTTTCCATATCAGTCGTCCGCAATCCTGCTCAATCGGGAGCTTTTGCGGAGTGTGGAGAAAGAATACCATCCACCGGTTCTGATTGCCACAATTATGTGAGGGTTGGTCATCATTACCGGCCAATCCAGTGGGCTGCCGCTTTGCTGTGGGAGCGATCTCCCGGTCGCGATGCGCTTTCTCGAGTCCGGGTACGACTTTTTTACTTAAAGCCGATCCGAAAACCCCTCCCCCGGCCCCTCCCCGAAGCGGAGAGGGGAGAGGGCGAAGCAAGCTTCGCCCCTACACCCCCTTCCCTCCCAGGGAAGGGGGCCGGGGGGTTAGGTCTGATAGGCATCCGGTGCTAACTGAAAAACTCGTATCCGGGAGGACTCTCCCACAAAATTATGACCAAGCCACAATTATGTGGAGTGATAAACGAACCCAACAGTGTATCAGAGATGCCAGGACGCACCAAAGCGTGCACATCCCTAAAGCGGCCATTTGCAAATTTGTATATTTGCTCATTTGCAGATTTCTATTGCAATCGGTGCTTGACACGCTTGGACAAGGATGATAAAATTCAATCATCCCCTTAACTTCAGCCTTTATCGGACATAAGGTGAATCCACCTCAACGCAGGAGTTTAAAGCATGAAGAAATTCGTTGTTGCAGAGATCTTGATTATCGTTGCTTTTGTAGTTGGTTTTTTTGTTGGTAAATCGCTCAACTCAGACAAAAATTACGAGCGGTATTATGAAAGGGCGGAGGCCGCTTGGCTAAAGGCTCAGAAAGCGGATAACCCGCCTGTGACACTTGAGGACCCCGATCAGAAACACCTTCGCAAGGTCAGGGCATTGTATCGTCAAGTCCTGGAGAGATATCCAGATAGCCGTTGGGCGGACGATGCCATCTACCAATTGGCTTCACGAATTGCCCGAACTGACGAAGAGGCGTTCGCGCTGTATCGGCGTCTTATCAACAACTATCCCGACAGCGAATGGGCAGATGACTCGCTGTACACCATCGCCATTGCGAACTATCGCATCGGTGAAAACATGAAATCAAAGGATGACCCGCAGGTCGCGGACCCTTACTATGACCGTGCCTTTGCGCTATTCGATCAACTGATTCGAGATTATCCTGGTAGCACGCTTGTTGACGTCTCCCGGTTTAATCGATCTATGTGTTATTACGCGAAGGGGAATTGGAGTCGTGCGCTTGATGCCTTCGATCAACTCCGAGAGGATTTTCGGGATAAAGAGCTCATCCACAGCATTGTGTATTACACCGGAATGATTTTCAACGAGAAGCAGGAATACGACAAAGCGCGTATCGAGTTCATGAATGTTGTTGATGCCGGACAGCTGGAACTGGCACCGCTCGCACAGTTTGGAATCGCCCAGACCTATTTTGCGGAGGGCAAGTATGATGTCGCAATTGAGGCTTATAAACAGGTGATCGAAAAGTACGCTGAGACGAAATCTGCGGAGGATGCACAATTTTACATCGGTTGGGTTTATGAGAAGCAGAAAAGGTACGATGCTGCAATTACCCAGCTTGAAGAGGCGATTGAAAAATATCCGCGCAATGAGAATTCCTCCAATGCGCAGTTCTATGTGGCTCAGATCTACTATGCGAAGAATGATACGGAGGGCGCAATTGCCGCTTACCGCAAGGTCGCCGATAACCCCACTTTCGACTACGATATACGCAGGTCGGCTCAATATTGGATCGGTTATATTCTCGAAAAAGCGGGCAACACGAAGGAAGCGATAGAGGCGTATCAGAAACTGCTCAAGAACTTCCCGGAGCCTCATCATACGGCCCAACACCCATCGAATAATATTAACGACAATTATATTCAAAAATTGCGGTCTGAAGGGGGATGAGATTCTTTCCCAAAACCTTTGAACCTGTTCCCAAGGCAGCGTTGAAAAATGCTGCCTTTTTTTGTTCCATTTTTTCTATCAGAAATAGTATAATCTACACGTTCGCATAATTTGTGACGAGATTTTAACATAATGATTAAGGCATGTTTCAAATTTCTGAAAAAATGTGTTGACACTGTTGAGATAATGCGTAAGTGAAATCCTTTACGCATTACGCATTACGCATTATTTGCTTGAAGTGTCAACAGTTTTCTGAAACATGCCATGATTAACTATAAATTTGATGAAAGGACATTCTCATGAAGCTTCTTAAGGACACTTCACTCATGAAACTGCTTTTGGTGTGCCTGTTCTCAATTCTTGTTTTTAAGCTACCACGCCTTTGGGGTTCCTGTTGAAACAGTCGATTGGGATCCAGACAGCTCTGCAACAACCCCTTGCAATTCAATATGAGTTCGACGAACAACGCTTTTCAATCCCTACATTTACTACGCCTACGCACTCAAACGAGTCGGTCGTGTGGAGGAAGCCAAAGCGCATTTTCGACGCGCCGCCGAGATTGCGCCGCAGAACCCATATTCTCAACTGGAGTTGGGACAGATTGCCCTCGCGGAAAAACAGTTCGAGACCGCCCGTGACTATCTCCAACAGGCACTGAGTCTTAATCCCGAACAAAGCGAAGCGCACGCGGCACTGGCGCAAGTTTCGCTGGTGTTGGGCGATAAGGCATCGGCGAAGGTACACATGGCAGCGGCTCGGAATGAAACGGAGTATCGGGAGCTCCGCGACCCTCTGGCTGAGAAGGTGAAAGACGCAGGGGTGACAAAGGCACACTTTGCTAGGCGCGGAAACAGACTGATGCGGGGAATTACAGAGAGGCTGCTGCGGCGTATGCAGAAGCCGTCACTGCCGATGAGACAGATCCACTGATGTGGTTCAACTACGGTGTAACGCTGGTGAGTGCCCAACAGTATGACGCCGCGATCGTCGCGCTCAAACGGAGCGAAACTTTAACGGTGGAGAGCGGCAAGGCACAGGAGGTGGACGTCAGATATCAGGTGGGACTGTATCTGAATCTCGGCATTGCCTATCGTCACACCGAAAAAATAGACGAAGCGTTGACCGCTTTAGAGAAGGCGTTAAAAATCGCTGAAGCACACAGCGACACCGGCGCAATCGACCCGAAAAGAAGAGCCAAAGTGCTAACCAATCTAGGGCTTGCGCATCTGGCGGCGCATCACATGGAAGAATCTGAACGCTATCTACGGCTTGCGCTTGCGACCGATCCGTCCGATGTGAGTCTGATTAAGAACGTCGCGGTGCTTTACTATAAACAGGGGCGTCTGGACGAAGGAATTGATTTCCTGGATGTCGCAATGAAAACGCAACCCGAGATGGAGCTCTCGCGTCTGCGACAACAGCTTATCCGACAACAGAAACAGATCCAACGACAGGTCGAGGCATTGTATCAGATGGAAAACGTCAAGAAAGTGCCGATGGCGACTGGAAAATAATAGGAACAGGACTTACGCAGTTGGATCATAGACGCCCGAAGCTAAACCTTCGGGCTCATGCGGATTCAGCCCCGTCAACGGGGCTGTGGGAGGGTCATTTATGACCCTTGAAGCCATTAGCACGGAGCTTGAGCTCCGTGCATTAAGTGCGTAAGTCCTAAGGAACAATAAAGTCAATCGATTTCTGTAGGCGGATCTGTTATAAGAGCGAGGCTTTTTTGTTGCGAGAAGCGGTCGATGATCTCTTACGCAAATATGACGATAGCTTGAGAGCGCCGGGCATCGCAAATCGGTAGGAGTCACTTCTTAAAAGGGCTTCCGTGAGTTAATTTGCTCATTTGCTCATTTGCAAATTTCTAACGTCCGCTGTGATTAGCCACCGAAATGCCCAACGCCAGCGGTATTGCAGGTCAATTCCAGTTTTACGTTTCAGTTCCTCAATATCTGCCGGACGAAAAGATCGGAGGACGGAAAGCGGACCATCGTTCCGTACCAGGCGGCTTTTGGAGAAGGTGCGCGTCAGATACTTGATGGAATAATAAGCAAAAGGGTGCCGATGGAGGTCATTGACAATCAAGCCATGAGTGGCTTTTGCGTGCATAATCTTTAAGAGCTCCACGCATTCCTCTTGCGTAAAATGATGGAGCGTCATTGCCGCATGCGTGTAATCAAAGGCACCATCTGGAAAGGGCAGATGGAATACATCAGCGGCGACGACCTTGATCTCTGGAAAATCAGCGATGTGATGTCTGGCATAAGCGCAGGTATAGGGGTTGATGTCCGTCGCGATGATTTCGACCTGGATATGATGCTTCCGCGCCCAACGGGCGATGCCCTCCGGTATATCCGCTGAACCTGTGCCGATGTCAAGGATTCGATACGACCGCGCAGGATTCTTTCGCAACTCCGGCGCAAGGGCCGCCAGGGTTGCGCTTAGACCGCCGAGATAGCAATTGACCAGGCGGAGCTCTGCCAGCGTTTGATCCAGTTCTTCGCCACCGATCGAAAAATCATCCATCAATTCCGCGTCATAGCTGCGATGTTTGAATTTTGAAAGCATTCGACATAACTCCAATCGACAATCGTCAATCGTCAATTTTCAATTTCAAACAGGCACGCTTCCAGCGTCAAGCCCGGTCCGAAGGCCATCGCAACGCAGCGCCGGAAGTGTTCCCCATGCCGCAAACGCTGAAGTAGCCGCTTGAGGACAAATAGCACAGAGGGCGAGGACATATTGCCGTATTCGTGTAGTACGGCACGGGAATCTTCTATCTGAAACGCGGAGAGATTCAGCCGTTGTTGAACGGTATCGAGAATAGATCGACCACCGGAGTGAACGGCCCAGAAATCAATATCCGTTGGGGATAAACCACTCGGTTTGAGAAGTCGCTGAATAAAAGGCATCAGGTTCACCTCCAGAATCCTGGGGATATCTGGCGAGATGCGCATCTCAAAGCCCGTATTTCCAATTGTCCACGTCATCTCGTCCAACGAATCGTCATCAATCCAACTCACACTATTCACGATGACGAAGGAAGTGGGCATCTGGTTGGATTGGGATTTGCTCCTGCTGGATGCGCAATATTCCCATGTTTTTCTCCGCGCCCTGACCTCTCCCCCGGCCCCTCCCCTGGAAGGGAAGGGAGAAGCCCACCCCTTCCCTTCAGAGCCTGCCCCGCTCCATCGGGGGAAGAGGGCCGGGGGGTTAGGTAGAGAGGGGGTCGGAAACGAGGCGCGGCGACAAAAAAGGGCAGCGGCACCGTCAGCGAAAATGCAGTTGGCAATCAGGTGGTGCGGAGCGGGGCTCTGCTGGAAATGGAGTGTGCAGAGTTCGATGCAAACGAGCAAAACTGTCGCATGGGGGTCGGACCGACAGATTGAATCAGCAAGGCGGATGCCGTTAAATGCGGCATAACACCCCATAAACCCGATCAACGTGCGCTGAACATCAGGCGAAAGCCCAAGCCCTTTGACGAGGTGGATATCTAATCCCGGTGCATAAAAGCCCGTACAGCTCACAACAATCAGGTGGGTGACCTCCGATAGTTCAGGAGCACTCGGTTGATTCAGGGCATCAGCGATAGCCGCTTTGCACAGCGGCAGTGCTTCCGTTTGATATTTTTCTAGGCGGTGTTGGGTCGTCGGAAAAGGGTCGAGATTCCAGTTGGATGGGTAGAATTCAAACTGGGAGGGGTCGGTGCGGCTGTAATCCGGGATGCAGCTATAGCGCCCTCCGATCTGTGACCGGTGATAGAGATAATCAATCCGCCGAGAAAGCGCAGCATCCGCGCTCAAGGCGTTTTTCATAAACCGTGCAACGTCCGCTTGGCGGTGCTGGTATTTGGGGACCGCTGTCCCGATGGCACAGATTGCTGTGTAGGACATAAGAAGTTAGGTGTTAGCACTACAATGTCACGTTTCCTGTAGCCCAAGATTCTATCTTGGTTCCTGGCAATCATCCGTTTCATTTTCCAACTTAGGTTGTCTTTTAGAAACCTAAGACAACGTTAAAGTTGGGCTACAAGCGTATCCTCATCCGAACGTGACATTGTAGAATTAGGTATTGGGTGTTAAGTGTCAGTTCAGACCTGATACCTGATTTACAAGATATGGAGAAAATGCAACGCGAGATAAACCGTGAAGCACGACGAATTGAGCAGGTTCAGTCGCATGACCATGTTATAGTGATCCATCTGATTCATCCGATTGAAGTTTCGTTCCCACCGATAAATAATCGTCCACAGCCCGATGAAATAGCCGAGCAAAGCAAGTCCCTCGGTTCGGCGAAAATAGAACCAAAACAGCGAAACCATGCAAGTTCCCGCAAGAGCAATACATATCAGCGCGAACCGAAACGATTTTCGGATGCCGAGCCAGAGAGCGAGTGTTCGATCACCTTTCTCGCGATCGCTTTCGAGCTGATAGAGTTGCGTGAGTGGATACAGCCCAACGGTGGTAAGGGTTATCGCAAGTCCACCGAGCGTCCCTTTGGGGGTAAAAATCGAAAGGGTGTCGGCCCCGCTCGCAATCCAGCCAGCCCAATACGTTAACCAGCCCTGCCCGATGGCAACGATGAACACACTTCCGATGGGATGCCCCTTGAGACGAATTGCGGGGTGGGAGTAGGCAACCGACATGCCCATCGCTGTCAGGTAGATGAGCCGAAAGCCGAGGGGTAAAGCAAATCCCAACGCAAAGCCGACGATCTGAATTCCCCACGCCAGATAAAAGAGGGAGCGATCGACTTTCGGGGGGTTCCTGAGCCCACCGATGGGGCCTTCATCTCGATCGTAGTACGAATTTAGGGCATTGACGCCCCCGTATAAGCAAAGGTGAAACAGGAGGAACCCGAGCCAAAATGACACATGAAGCTGACCGCTCGAAACAAACACGCCCCATAGGAAGATCGGGACAAGAACCGCGACAAATTTTAGACGAAGGTGGATGAGAAATCGCATCCATGCCCCGATCGAAGATCGGGAGCGGAAATAGTGGGCGCATCTTAGGATTGGGCGCATGGAATGGAGGAATTCATTGAAGATGTTGTTTGTGATAAAAAGAAAGGTCGAATGATGTGCTTGTCCAGTTTTTTATTTGACCTTACCTGTCTTGTCATGCTATGATAGCCACAATTTTTACTGCTTAAAAAGCGTTCTGATTTTTCTTCGTTCCAACCATCGTCTACTTTCTATTTTACCAGATTTAGCGGCAGGCTTCAACTGAATTATGCGGAAATGGAGTTTGCAAATGGGCAAATCTACAAAGGGATTCACCCCTGTCAAAAATAAGTGCAAAGTCAGCACACGATTTCTTAATTATGAGCAGAGCGTATTTGCAAGTGTACAAAGATATTGGAATTTCTTGACACCTTTCGCCTAGACATTTTGCCCATTTTCTGAGCCCCCCTTCAGATCTAACACTACAATGTCACGCTCAATTGTAGCCCAAGATTCTATCTTGGTTTCTACTCCTTCCCGAAGAAGGTCAAGCTTATTTTTGAAAATCCGTTCGTTTTAAAGCCCGGCATATTTTTTGCGTAGACTTAATGCTCTCCTGTTCCTGCGGAACCTTATAACGATGCAACAGACACAGAAGTTATGAGGACGCGCCAATGGAAAAACCTTTCAAACTGACCTTCTCGAATGGACTCACGGCATCCGCCCTTCGAGTTCATCACTCAACGGAGTTGTTTGTCGCGCTCTGCAATCTAGGCTTTTATCATCCGAACCCGACACTGGTGCTGGTCGGAGGCGCAGGTCAGGTGGGCGATGCCGACATGGCCCGCCTGCGCCCGTTGTTTGTGGAAGTGCTGGCACCGCTCGCCGAAATCCTGGGTGCATCCGTGGTCGATGGTGGCACCGATTCCGGGGTGATGCGGCTGATGGGCCAAGCACGCGCCAAGACGGGGGCAACATTCCCCTTGATCGGTGTAGTCGCTGAAGAAACTGTGACCTTCCCTGGTGCCACCCACGCTTGTCCGGAGACAGCGCCCCTGGAGCCGCACCACACCCATTTTGTAATTGTTCCCGGCTGCGACTGGGGCGACGAATCACCATGGATAGCCCGCGTAGCGAGTGTGCTCGCCAACAGGAGACCTTCGGTCACAGTGTTAGTCAACGGCGGGGAGATTGCTTTGGAGGATGTGTCGCAGAGTGTGAAAGCCTGCCGGACCGTCGTCGTCGTTTCCGGCAGTGGGCGAATGGCCGATACGCTGGCAGCCGCGTTGCGCGGAGAAACAGCCGACGGAAGGGTAAAAGCGTTGGCGGCTTCCGGGCTGCTACGAACAATAGACCTGACGGCGGATTCTGATACGCTCACCAGGATGCTTGGAGAGATACTTTCTGTTTAGAATTCCGCTATCACATCATTACAACCGATGTTAAGCAAACAGTGCCGCAGCACACCTTTGTCGAGGAGTGAGCGCGGTAGGTGAGGCATCGAGTTCTGGTTCTTCATCGGCTTTGTCCAGTTCCTTTTCCATTTCCCGCTCCCAGAGCGCAGTTTCTTCCTCCTCTGTCAGGCTATCGTATTCACCGACGGTCATGCCGCAGGGCAACACCTCATTGGGGTCGTATTTGTAGAGGCGGAGCAGTTCCTTGATGTCGGGGTGATTAAGGATATGCTGTTGCAGCTCAGGGAGAGGCACAGCCTCCTTTCCCGCCTGACGAAGGAGACGGAGGGTCACATCTTCCAGCGTTTCGCCATCCGAACGGAGAGCAAGCAGAGCGTTCTTGAGGGTGGAGTCAAGGGGAAGTATGAGCGTATCTGTCATCGTTGCTACCGTCCTTTCGTAACTCATATCTATTGGTTCCTCATTCCCACCTTCCGGATCCGCAAACCAATGGAAACAGGCACAGATGATGTCATTGACACGACAATAGTTGCGATGTTCCATGGGGCGAATGGTTATCCTTGATTTATAGCAGCTTCAACTAATGCCCAATACTTTGTGCTTTTGGTCATTGCGTCCATATAAGATTCGTCTAGTTCTCCATCTTTGGTAACTGGAAGCAAAATTTCCGTTTTTGCAAATTTGATCATATAGCACTGTCTTCCATAAGAGTAGCGCCACTTAATCAAGTTCATCATAAATGCTATAAAAAACAAAGATGCAGTCGATAGATTCCTGTGCTTTCCCTTTGGAGTGCATAAAACAACATTATCAGTTGCAATAAATGATATCGGTTGTACAAATGTGTCTCCTGATACAGTAGAAACTGTTATTGTTTGGGGAAGTAGAATTTCTGCATCATCAGGTTTATCATAAAAGCCAACGAGCCCATTATCAGTGCTCACGCGTGAGATCGTAGGGTATCTTCCCTCGTCAAGTGCGGCAATTGAGTGAAAATGCCCCCTTTTTAGTGTAAAGATGTCTTTCGCTTTAAACCTTCTCCATTCTGGCTCGTATTTTGGATCTGGAGAAAAGTTTCCAATTAACTCGGGTTGAATAATGGCTTTATCAATTTTGACAAGATAAGCAAAAGTTTCTCGTAAGCTATCTTCCAACCCACTGATTATATCTTCTCTGGTTGGTTTCTCTTGTTCAAGATAAACTTCCGGTACAAGTTCAAGTTGCCCATCGCTGAAATCTATCGGAGCAATCTGCTGAAATTGATATACGTTAGGCGCAGGATAATTAGGGTTGCGTAAAAATGCTTTGAGAATATCTCTAACTCTGGAGAGATCGTTAGGTGTATCAGGGTTCGGAAGCCTTTTTCCTTTGCTTTTTAACAGTCCATCATTTAGCGCACGAATCCACAAGACATTTTGTTCTTTCGGATGAGGAATTCCTTTTCTAATAAATATTCCAGCTATTGTCACTCCCACAGGATAAAAGAGGTCAATAGGAAAAGTTATAACTGCTAATAGGGTGTTATTCCTTAACAGTTGCTCTTTACGCCATGTTAGGTAAGCCCCTGGTCTAACCATAGAAGAATACGGGAGTACGGAGAATAATATTCCCCCATCTTGCATTTGTTTTAAGGCGTGTTCGATAAACTTAAACTCCTTTTCATCACTGCGCTTTAATGAAAATGGAGGATTCATCATTATTTTAGTAACGGGAGGATTTTCGGAGGGATTGGGTATATATTTGGCCGTTGGAAAGCCTGAACTATTATGTGTTTCTAAGTAATTTGCAAAGCAATTACCGTCTTTTATGTTATTCTTTCCATCGCCTCGGAATATCATATTGACAACTGCCAAAGCAGCAATTTGATCGTCTTGTTCAATCCCAAAGATGCCATGTTGTTTAAAACTATTTAACTGGCTTTGATTTGCTTGCTGCTTGACGTAATCAAACCCAGCTACCAAAAATCCCCCGGTTCCACACGTTGGATCATATAAAATGTCGTTATAGTGTATGTCCATAACATCAGCCACAAATTGGGTAATGTGCCGTGGCGTGAGGACAATACCTAAATCCTGCGCCCAGCTTGCATATTTCAAAAAGACTTCGTAGAAAGCTCCGAGCCAATCATCTCCCGATTGCATTGCGGAACGAATGTTAAGTGCATATAACTCCTGAAGAGTATCAACCAAGGCACGCTTCATTTTTACATGATTGTCGGTTGTAATCGGCAACGAAATTTTTATATGATTGAAGAATTCTTTTTTCCCCTGGCGAGACAATACATCCTCAACACGGGAATTGATGTCATTCATCAATACTGACGGCGGACTATCCAGGTTTGGTCTGCTTTCGTTTAATGTAGCCAGAAGCAAGGCTGCCATGACACTCGCTCTTTGATGTGGATTTACCGCTCCCAAATGTAAGATTTCATTTATCCTGTTGGCGCGCGAGAGGAAAAGCTTTAAATCAACTTTGGCATTTTCAATGTTTGGATTGTTGCTTTCGAGAATAGTCCGAACTTGCTCTGGAGATAATAAACCTGTGGTCTCTACTCCATTCAACTTTACTGGTGAATACAGATTTCCATTGAAGAAATAAGTTTTTACAAGAAATGATTCAACATTATTGCCAACAACACCAGAGATAAACCGGACTTGAAAGCGTTCACTTTGATTTAGCTTCCTTGCATAAGCCTCGGCGTCGGCAAGTGCTCGCTCAAGCAGTACTTGTTTGCTCTTAGCCTCGACTACCCAGAGAACACTCTCGCTGATTTTCACAATATTTTCGGGTCTATCTAGACCAAGATGTCTCTTGATTTCGGGATTTGATAGACATTCGTTTTGGGTGTAAACCTGACCCGCAGGGATATATTCTGGATTGCGCGTATCCCAACCTAAATCCTTCAACCGTTCCTTGATATAAATATAGCAATCTACTTCAGTTGGGGAAGGGGTATTAGCCATCATTTCTCTCCTCGTTAACTAATATTTTACCAGTTTCCCTGGGCAATCCTATTTCCAACCACCAGACTCTTTCTATACAACGAATTATGGCTTGACTGCGATTGACTCCCCATTTTTCTACAAGTTCCATTAGTTGGATTCTTGTAACATCCGGTGCGCGAAAAGGAATTGGGGCACTTGGGTTATTGTTATCCATACCCATATTGTAATACACCTGTAATACAATATCAAGCAAAAAAATAGAGAGTGACAAAGATTAGCGCAAAGTAGAAATAGCACCCAACTCTTGATTAGGCGAAATCTTTTTCAGTCTAAACGTTGCAACCTTATCTCTCAATCGGATAAAATAAAAAGACACGGTCGAGAACAAAGAAAGATGCAGCGCATTTCGATTCTGCTGTGCACTCTGTTTGTTCTTTCAACTCTGTAAACGTCATGTTGAATTATCATAACACGACAAAGGGGCTCAGGTCAAGAATAACCAGTAATCTGTCAGCTTTACTTTCCCACCGTGACAGGCAACCCGACAAACAGACGACTATTAAATAACCTTCCGAAGGTTTGAAACCTTCGGAAGGTTCTCGGCTTCACTTCTGAATCTTTACAGGCAGCCCGACAAACAAGCGGCTGTCCACATCCGTCAGCCCATCCACCTCCCCTTCCGCAGCGGCGCAGGCGAAGACGATGCCGGGACGTTTGGCTCGCATGGCGCGCCCGAGCACAGTGAAGCCGCCGCCGATACCGCTCGTCCCACTGTCAAACTGCTCCATCTGGCGTAAAACGCGCACCAATCCTTCCCAGTGGCGATGCGCAACAGCGCGGATTTCGTTCGGCGTCAGACCGTCCCGGTAGCCATGACGAACGCCGGGCGGCGTGGGGACGCCCTGGTGAAGGCTGTTCCACCGCACAACAATCTGCGAGAGCGAATCCAATCGACCGCGTGCCTCGCTTTTGATTGCCAGCAATTGTGGGCCGAGGTCGTTGTCATTGAAATCCTTTCGAGCAGCGAGCTTCTCAATCATCGTTTCTGTGTAGGCATCCCAGGCCTCTTCATTGTCATCCGGAGGGGTCGGCTGTCTCTTCAGGCTTTCGCCGATGAACGGACTGATCGACACACCGGATTCCTTGGCAACCTCGAAGCCGCGTTTCATCAGCCGCTCAATCGCCTCAAGCGTCTTAACAGCCTCGTCACGTTTCAGGACAGTTCGCAATGCCTGCCCAAGCGTGGCGCGTGTAATGAACCCATCAAGGGCTTCCACGTCAACGCTTGCAAGCCTTGAGATCTCCGCGCGTCCTTCAGGCGTGAGGCTTAAACTCGCAAGCCCCCACATCGGATCAAGGGCAGGTCGCAATGACTCAAGCAATCCAGGGTCACGTTCCAGATGGGCGGCCAGAGAAAGTTTTTCGCCCGCCTCACGCTGTGCGGCTTCGGTGATCGGCAGGAATAGCGCCACTTGATCGCCATCAAAATCGGCGTTCATGGGAGCGCATACGATGGGATCGAGGTGGATGGAATTGTCCGGCCGTCGCACCGGATGGCACGCAATGAATGACGTAAGCATCATGGCAGGTGCGCGATACACAATGACCCACGAACGAGCCATGAGCTCATCAAGGGCTTGTGCCGCCTGTTGTGTCCGTTTGCTGACCCCTTCTGCGTTTCCAAGCTCCCGCGTCACAAAAGCCCCGAAGAGCGTCCACGCCATCTCCTCCGGGATACCGACCTGGTCATGCCGCAGGTCGATGTCCGGCTCGATCACCGCCCGTCCGCTGAAAACCGACCGCCCCTCAAAGCGCAGATGCTCCGGCGCGACGAGGGCGTCGAAATATTCCCGGACACGGGTACCCAGTTGATTGAGCGTCTGAAGGGTCAGGCTTTCGGGCGTGTTACTGGCAAACATCCGCTCGGCTCGCGAGTTGACCTCGACAAGGGCACGATAGGCGGCGTGCAGGTTGGCGTCGCTGGTTATGCCCTCATCCACCCACCACGAACCGTCGTGTTCCTTCGGGGCAGATTCGATCGCGCCGAGGTCTGCCCCTTCAGGGATACCGACTTCACTCAACATCGGTTGAAAGAGCCACGGATGTGGAATGGGGCGAGCCAGCTTGAGGACCTTCCCTTCGGGGCGGGCGAAAGAGAACCTCACCTTTTCGCCATCGAATTGGGCGCGGATGCCCGCAAGCGCAAGCCGTTTCGTGAGGTTAGCGAACATCGGCGTCGGCGCACCGGCCTGTTCCACTGTGCCAGCCGAGATTCGATTCGCAAGCGTCTGCGCATCAGAGCGGTTCGCTGAACAGGTGTTGAAACGTTCACGGAGGTTCTCGAACGCGCCGAGGTCGCGCAGAACCTGATATTCCTGGACGCCTAAACGCTGTCCCGGTTTATCGGTTGCCATGGTGATTTTCTCGCGGGCGATGTGATAGAGGCAACCCCAGTAGACCCAACCGACGAGGCTTGGACGAGAAAGCCTTTTTCCATTTTTACCGAGCGTGAGGTACTCCATACCATCTTCAGGAAGTCCTGCTTTCTTGAGACGCGCACGAATTTCATCCATCCTTGGTGCGCCGAAGGAGGGGACAATGATCGGCTTCCCCTCCGCCTTCGCAATGCGGCTCATCACCGCCTCCCGGAGCTGACCGATATTCATCCGCGTCTGCACGCCAAATGAGTTGTAGACCAGTTCAACCGGCGTTCCATCGGGGAGGTGCGGCATCTCGTCATCCGGCACGATGCGGGAGATGCAACCCTTCGCGCCGTGTCGGTTGGCAAACTTATCGCCCGGCTCGACGGGATAGGGATAGTTGAACCGCTTCGCGCACGACTCGCTGATGATGATGGCGTCCTCAAAAGTGTCAACACCCCACGGAACGTAGGCAGTCAGCACGTTTCGTCCGCACCAGAAGCCGGGGACGTCGTACGTGTTTTCGGTCTGAACGAGCGCAGGCTCCGGGTCCGGCGGCGTGTAAAATTGACGCATCATATTCGCGCCCATCAACTGACGGTTCGGGTCGTTGTGTTCAATGAACGGCACCAGCGACGCGCTGAGTCCGAGCCTGGCCTGGGGACGATTATCGGCGACCACCAGTTTCCCATCACGAATCTCCGCGCCGAGCACGATGCTCAAGATCTTACCGACATTCGGTCCCTCCGGCGTTTCATAAGGGCAGACGCGACCAAAGTAGCTCGGATGGAGGACTTGGTTCCGCCACGCCACGCGGAGGCGTCGAAGGTGGGTCTGCCTGTCGAGCCAGTTATTCTCCTGAAGCGTCTGAGCTGTGGGTTCGTTGCGCAGGAATTCACGTATCCATCTGTCAAGCGGAAGCCATGCTCGCACCAGCGATATGTCCCACGGCAATCCGCCCGGCGCTCCTACCAAACGCGCTTTGAAATAGTCGTACAGTTGTTCGCCGACGCATTTAACCTCGGCGACATCCAGTTCCTCGTGTGAGGCAGTCGGGACAACCGCGCGACGCCCGCCATCGAGCTGGAAAATCCCCTCCGCGTCCGGTTGGGGCACATCATCATAAACGACTTCAACGTCGCCTTTGGTTGATGCAAGTATCACCTTGACGCGACAGGTGTAGGCCCCCGTCGATTCAAAATGGTAGCCCGCGATGGGAATTCGAGTGGCGAGAAACTGCGGCAACTTCTCCTTCATAAACCAGTCGAACGATACCTTATGCCAGAATGCAGTGATGTTGCGTGACATGAGATTTCCTCCTTCAGAGTTCAAGATGCGAGATTCAGTGAAACGTGAAACGTAATGCGTAATGCGTAATGCGTAAAATATGAAAGAAATTAGCACCAAAAGTTATTGATAATCCTCTCGGCAACTTACACTGTACATGACACCGCAGGGAAGGTGAAAGTTCATCAGGATGCGTAAATTTTTTGAGGTGAGGGTTGACAGCGGTGGAAACTTGTGCTAGACTAACGTTGCCGTGAGATTCATTCAAGATTTGGATGTGAATCATAGTGTCTATGACCAGGACTTTAACGATTGAGTTGGATTCAAAATTGAAGGGTGCGCTCTATCAAAAATGCCGAGCGATGAAAATGCCTGTGGACAAAGTCGTTGAGCAATTAATTCAAGATTTCGTGAACGGAAAAGCGCCGCAAACGAAAGCGACTCATCTTGATGAGGTTGCACTCAATCAATTCCTCGCCGAGCAACTCAAAGATGTTAAAATCGCTGACGACGATCTGTTTTTCGGAGGCTTAACGGACAAAGAATACTTTGCGCTGTCTGACGAGGAGCGAGAGGCATTGTGGACGAAGGCGTATCTCGAGGAGCTTGACAAAACCGAATCGGAGGAAGAAAAGGAGGTTTTTCCAAATGCGGTACCTGTTGAACAAAGGAGTCATCAGGAGTTCCGCCGAAGGCTTGCGGAACTTCGTGCGCGGCAGAAGGCTGACTCTTGAACAAAGGGAAGCGATTGCGGTGCTTCAACTGCCTTCGGGGCACCTGCTATTTGCAGATTTGCTCATTTGCAAATTTCTACTCCTCCCACTCAAGCGCAAGTTCCTTCCATTCACGGGCGAGGCGTTTCATGGCGTAGTGCAAGCGAGACTTGATGGTGCCTTCGGGGACGCCAAGCGTCGAGGCGACCTGACGGGGTTCCATCTCTGCCTCATATACCAGGTGTACCACTTCGCGCTTCTCATCGGGCAACGCATCAACAAGCCGCCAGAGAAGTTCGCGCTGTTCAGCGCGTTCAAGGATCGCCTCTGGCCCGAGCGACGCGGTGTCGATTAGCCAGCCAGGGATGAGATTTTCATCCGCTTCATCGGTTTCATCCGGTGGGATTTCAAGCGATTGCTCTCTTTGCCGGCGCACGGTGCGCAGGTGGTTGAGCGCTTGGTTTGTCCCAATGCGAAAGAGCCATGCCTTGAATGTTCCCCGACCATCCCACTGCTCCGCACAGGTCCAGACGCGCAAAAAAACCTCTTGGAGCAAGTCTTCAGCCGCACTTTCGTCGCGGACCGTGCGCATCAAGTGTCGGCGTAGCATCTCCCTGTAGCGTGCGAAGAGTGTATCGAAAGCGTTCGCATCGCGCGCTCGAATCCGTCCCATGAGATCTTGATCGGAGGGCATCATCTGTAGGGGCAAACCTTGTGTTTGCCCTTCCTTTCGTTAAAGGCTTTTACTCCATACGACACCGCAGGGGGTTCAAAAGTTCATCTGACGACTAGAAAATTTTCCTGAACGTTTAGGGTAGGTGACTTCACTACATCAGCAAATTGGTATCAGAAGAAAGGCAAAAAACTAAATTCTCTCTTGCCTTACTTCAGCCGACATGGCATAATAAAAGACAACAATTATCACGGGACGGAGCATGACGACGATGAGAACTCAGGATAAATTCAGGTCACTCGCACGCGGAGAGGATGATGGTCCGACAATGGCAATTCGTATCTACGCGGACTTTAACAATTGCGAAGAAAATGGCAAAGTCAGGTTGAATACCAATGGAGCACTCAGTGATCTTTTTCAAGTCAAGAATAAAATCCACCCGGATATGTTGGTTTGGCTCTATGATGAAGAATTTGAAGTAGAGACGAAATTGGAATATGATCGGCAATGGCAGATTTGGCTTGGCGAACCCAACTGGTCTACCATACGGTATTTTAGCGAATCGACGAGTTGCACCAGGGGCTCTACTTGAGGTTGTTTCCGAGCCCACTGCTTGTTTTCATCACCGAAATCCTTATGCGTACAAAAATCAGATGGCTATTGACAGTTATTGCGCTTGGCTGTGTCATACACCTCCACTGTCTGAGTGCTGAAGAAGGCCAACCCATTCGCAAAAGGCGGTTGGATACCCTCTGGTCCCAATTTAGAGGTCCAGCAAACGGTCGGGCGTTTTTGGCGGACGCGCCCCATCCACCGCTCAAGTTGGCTTGGGTACTGAATCTCTCCGATCCAAATGGTGACGGCAAAACGGATGACTCGTTTTTTGGTAAGAATAATCAAACGGATACGATTGGCATAGCGGTTCGGGCTGATGAAGGCTATCTCTATCTATTTGATGTTAATTTCTATACACTTGCGAATCACATTTTTAAGATTCACCAGAGCGATGGTCAACTGGTGGTAACCGCGGACGCGGGGCGTGCAGAACCGATCAGTAACCGGAATTCTTTCCAACTGATTGAAGCACCGTGGGGGGAGCGGATTGCATTTAAGGGGACTTTTTACGCGGGAATCAAAATATTCCGGCTGGATGAGCTCAAGGGTATTCCAGATAATGCTGTACCCATTCGGCTACAGGGACATGCGATGGAAGGACAGCGATGGGGAATGGGAAGCTTATTTTTAGATGGACTCGGCCCGCTGACAAAAGGGGACGCCCCTTCGTATTATTGGGGCAGCACGCTCAGACGCTGGGAGCCACCGGTAGCGGAAATTATACCCTTATCTCACCCCCCCGTTTTTACCGAGTACCCTGAACGATCTATTCCGGCACAAGCATGGGAAAGCGGCAAAATGGTCATGTTCACACGAACAGACTTCTTCTCCCCAGCGACAGCGGTCCCTATTTTTAATGAGCATCGATATACGATGGTGGATGGTGCGGGTCATGTCCTGAAAGATGTTGTCATTGAGGGGTTGTATAAAGATGATAGGCCCAGTCGGTATGATGGCGGAGCGGATAACAATGTGGTTCAGGCAATGGCGTTGTCTCCCGACGGCCATTATCTCTATGCGCACGAACGTCCCACCGCGCTTTCCCAGCGAATCGTCCGAAGAAATCTCGACGATTTTTCCATAGAGAGTTCCATTACCTCCCTGCCCTTTTATACGAACGGCTTATGGTTTAATGGAAAGCGCAAGGATGGCATGGCAATCGGTTTCGCCATTGATGACCAGCATTTTTATTTGCATACCCAAAACGAGGTAATAGCTTATGATTTAACGCTTTCAAAGGTTGTTTGGAAGCAAAAGGTTCCACCTCGAACCCTGAATGCAGCGGTGCCCTATTGGTCATCCTACCTTCCGGACAACTATTCAAAGTTGCCGAATCGTGGGACCGAAAACACGATTGCCGCAACGGATGGCTTTATTTACTATACAACGGATACCACCGTTGAGGCGCGTCGAACGTCAGACGGAGCGTTGGTATGGCAGCATGTCTTTACAGACCTTCCGACCAACGCTCTGCCCGGGGATGTGATTCTGACCCCCGGCTATGTCTTTGTGTTGACTCACACCAACCAGGAACGTTTGTATGCTTTTTCGTCTTCCCGGGCCGTCTCCGCTGAATCGCCGGGGAAATAATTTAACCCAAGTTGCGGTATGTTTCAATTTTCCGAAACAAGGTGTTGACACTTTGACGTAATGCGTAATCCGTAATCCGTAAGAAGAGCCCCTTTACGCTTTACGTTTTACGCATTACGTTCCCGAATTATCAACTGTTTTCTGAAAAATGCCTACCTCGCCAATGTCACATTCAAATCGGGATGCTTTCGTAGAACATGCGGCTCGCTTGTTCCAACTTCCCATCGAACGAGCGAGCCGCACGTTCTACGGGGCGATCGTTCCCCGAATGTGACATTGGCAAACTACATATTAGCGTATTAAAGGAAGGTCATAATGACACTTGACGATATTCAGCAGATTGCCGTCATTGGGGCGGGCCTGATGGGACACGGAATCGCGCAGGAATTTGCGTTTGCAGGCTATCACGTCCACCTGCACGATGTGAGTCACGAGAAACTCCGCGCCGGCATCGATCGGATTCGGGACAATCTCCAGATGTTTGTGGAGAACGACCTCGCCCGTCCGAATCAGGTCGATGAAACACTGAATCGGATTTACCCATCCGATCAACTTGAAGGGGTCGGACGAGGTGCGGATTTTGTGATTGAAGCTGTCTCCGAGAATCTGCGGCTCAAGCAGGAGGTCTTTCGCCAACTCGATCACTTCTGCCCGCCCCACACCATCCTGGCAAGCAACACGACGGCGCTGATGCCGAGCCAGATCGGGGCATTGGCGCAACGCCGCGATCAGATCTTGAATACCCACTATTTCAATCCGCCCTATCTCATCCCGCTTGTCGAACTGATTCGCAGCCCACAGACATCGGACGAGACGTTGCAAGTGACCTACGACCTGATGGTGAAAATCGGGAAGACGCCGGCGATTATCCAGAAGGAAGCCCCCGGCTTTGTGGGGCCGCGGTTGCAAGCCGCCCTCATCCGCGAGGCGTTTTCGATTGTCGAGCGCGGCATCGCCAGCGCGGAAGATGTTGATCTCGTCGTCCGCAACAGCTTCGGGCGTCGCTTGAGCATTGCAGGCCCCTTTCAGGTGTTCGAGCTCGCGGGATGGGAGCTTGTCCTCGCGGCGTTTGAAGACCTCTACAAAGACCTCAACAGTTCAACGGAGGCAAATCCGCTGCTCAAAGAGATGGTCGAGCGTGGCGAATTGGGCGTTAAATCCGGGAAGGGGTTCTACGAATGGACACCTGAAAAAATCGAAGCAGTTCGGGAGCGGATGAGCCGGGCATTGATCCGACAGATGAAAGAGGAGAGACGTGAAACGTAAAACGTAAGCGTGGTGACTGGCAAGTAGAACATGGCGGATTTTGTGTACAGCCAAAACCAGACCAAGCCTTCCTCAACTTCCACCGCGACAGTCCGGTATTTGATTCTTACCCTTGCAGACCAATACCTTCCGACCTTCTTCAAATGCAAGGAAGGATGTCTCGGATCTCGCTTCAGCAGTTTGAAATTTTCATCTGCCAGTGTTTGAACATTTCGCGGGGGTTTTCGATAACATTGCCAAAACGAAGGGTTTGCGACGTGTTTCATAGTTCTTTGCACTTCCCTGCCCGAAAATCGGCAATGGCTTGGTTAGCAAGTTGATCTAGTTTTCCTGATTTAACATCTTCCTCAAACTGCTTATCCCATGCTTTAGCATCAAATTCGTCGAACCACTCTCTGAAACGAGCCAGTTCATCCGCCGAAAGTTGGGAAACGGCTGATTGCAGTTCTTGCACGGCTTGCATGATTAAATCCCTCCTTTTCACTAAAATGCCTTCGATCTCTTTCCTTGCGACTAAGTTCAGCTACGGCGGGGGTTTGCCGAAAGCCATCCGACAAACCAAAACCCTCCGCAACCCACAAAACATTAATAAAACCGAAGCTCCCGCCGTCAACTGCAACGGCGGGTTAGGCTAATGCGGCGTACTCGTACACAGGGGTCTCGATAGTCCGAACGGGTTGACATTGTTCCCACACGGCAAGTTGTAAACGTTCGACAGTCTCTGGAGAGAAGTATTTTTCTCCCGTCTCAACGTTGACTCGGGCTGGCACATTCTCAATAAGGAAGAACTGCCCATTGACCTCGATGCTGTACGTCACATTCTTCTCAATTAATGTTTCATTCCATACCTCGTTGTCAGGCATTTTCTTTCCTCCTGGTCTTGAAATCGATCCATCGTAAAGGATCTGGTTCATACAAAGTTATGATTTTGACCAAAGGTCTTGATGGGTAACTACACTGAATGTGCAATGGTCTCTTCGATGGCGTGAAGCCAAGAATCAGGCAACTCGGACCATACTTGTCGTTCGGATAGTCTTCAATGACTTCGCTCTCTTTGATGGCTTCACGGACTTCTTGCACACTGATATGACGAATAATACTTTGGTCAGTGCCGTGTTGTGAGAACTCAAACTGACCGTTTCGGATCTTCTCGCGGATTCCCTCAAGGATTGTCATAGTATAACCTAAGTTACTGCTTACATAGAGCTACAGCTTCGGAGAGCGTTTTCATCGTCTCATCTAGGTTTTCTTTCAAATAGTAGCGTTGGGCTTGTGAAAGCAGGGACAGAAATTCCTTCGTTCGGAAACCCACCGCAAACCACAAAACCTTCAATAAAATCGCAGCTCCCACCGTCAACTGCAACGGCTGGTTAGGCAATGTATCGTCGATTCGTAGATGTCGAAGACAATCCCGATTGATTGTGGTAGTTACGGATAATCATCCCGTTGCCCTTCCCAAACCCCAAGCGTTCGTAAAATGGTTCGAGGTCTGGATTACAGTAGGGATAGGTAGATTCCTTGCGGAATTTTCCCCCCCTCCAAACCGTGCGTG
>CAZOAL010000036.1:0-84028 GCA_964577695.1 uncultured bacterium
ATTAAACCAAAATTACATAATTATCTGCCAAAGCGCACACCTAACTTATAATTAGGCGTTCATATAGCTGTTTTGTAATTTTACAGCTATATGAACGCCTAATCTGATAAATACTTCTCTTTAGCCGTCTAATCAAAAATATTGACGCTTTAGGCTGCTAATTCGCTTGCTAATGATTTTGATTATAGCTTATAATACTTCCCAAAACAAGAAAAAATTAGTTACGAGGGGTATCACGTTTCACGTTTTACGTTTCACGAAACAGGAGGTCACATAATGAGTTTATCAGATATGGCTCTCAAAAGGCCCATTACAACTTTCATGGTTTTCATCGCCCTCGTGGTGATGGGGGGCGTCGCACTATCAAGGTTAGCGATTGACCTGTTGCCGGACATTGAATTTCCATCGGCGACAGTGTCTGTTGCGAAGATATGGGTCAGCAGCCGGGGTTCTTTTCTGACGCGAATCCTTCAGCGGGGTGGGCGACAAAATCGGATTGAAGTGGAGGTGCGTGGACACGATTTGGAGAGAGGAGCGGTCTTAGCCGGGCAGGTCAAAGAGATCATTGAAAGCGTTGAAGGGGCGGTGAATGTACGTGTCAGCAGAGAAGAGGGCAAACCCGAGTTGACAGTGCTTGTGGATCGGGACAAAGCTTCCACGCTCGGTTTGAACCTCGCTGTCATCGCGGATACGCTGAACACTGGCTTGACAGGAAAGGTGGCAACCCGGTATCGAGAAGGCGGCGATGAATTCGATGTGCGGGTGAGGCTGAAAGAAGAAGACAGATTGTCCCTTGATAATGTCAAAAACGTCTTTTTGAACGCAGGCATCTCAACCGTTTCCTTCAGCAATATCGCGCAAATCCAAGAAGGCAAGGGCCCCATCAATATCGACAGACGGAATCAGGAGCGGGTGATCACTGTATCCGCCGACTCTTCCGGCAGAGATTTCGGCAGTCTCACCAGGGAAGTCAACCAGAAACTGGCGACATTTCATGTACCAGAGGGTTTCAGCATCCAATTTGCTGGTGAGCAAGCGGAGCAACAGGAAGCCTACGGTTCGCTGACATTCGTGTTTCTACTTGCCCTCGCGCTCGTCTACATGGTGATGGCATCGCAATTTGAATCGCTGTTACACCCATTCGTCATCATGTTCTCGATACCATTTGCCGCTATCGGCGTGATTTTAATCCTTTTTCTGACGGGCACGCATCTCAGTATCCCTGCTTATATTGGCATTATTATGCTCGCCGGAATCGTGGTGAATAACGCCATCGTTCTGGTAGACTACATCAACCTGATGCGGAGCCAGGGCACGGAGATGAGAGAAGCCATCTTAGAAAGTGGGCGTAGGCGGCTTCGCCCGATTCTCATGACCACCTTGACAACGGTGTTCGCGTTGGTGCCGATGGCTTTGGGAATCGGCGCAGGCGCGGAAATGCAAGCCCCGATGGCTCGCACGGTCGTCGGTGGATTGACGGTCTCAACCCTGTTTACGCTGTTCTTCATTCCAACCCTGTATAGCTTGTTTGAAGATGCAAGGGAGAAACTGAGAAGAAATCACGGTGTGTGAGGCATACTTCTGCTTCCCTCAACTTGCATAAGAATTTGTTAAAGCGCACTGTGAGTGGAAGGATGGAAGGATGGAAGGATGGAAGAATGGAAGGCATCCCTCCCATCCTTCCATCCTGCCATCCCTCCAAGTGTCAAGTCATTTTGGGGGAAATTTGAAACATGCCCTATTTCACCTGGGTTCTGTCGGCATGTAAATCCGGTGTCTTACTCTTAGCATCGAGTTCTTGTAGCGCAATCAAGGTTTGCAACGTTTTCTTCAGGTCTTGACGATAGCTGTAACTGAATACCTCAAATTTGGCCTGCTGCTCGACGGTCAAGATTTGGTTAATCTCGTCCTTAATCCTTTTTCTTTGCGCAATAAAGTTTTCTTCAACTGTACGGTAATGCTCTAAAGCTGCCTTCAGCTCCGTCCGCTTTGCCGCGGAATCAATTTCGGTGGTTTGCAGTTGCTTTAATCGATCTATCGCCTGTCGATGTTCCTGTCGATAGCGCGATTTTAATTCCTCCAGCTCGTTGAATTTCGCCAACAAAGGCACGGATTGCTCCGACGTTGGCGAGACCGCATTGACCAGCTTCCAAATCTTGAGAAGTTCGATTAACTCATCCGTTGCATTTTGGTTGGTCTGTTGGGGAGGAGGTGTTTCGGCTTTGAGGCGCGGGATGAGAATCATGAGCGCAATCGCGAGGGGGAGTATAGCGAATATCAGTAAATAACGAGACTTCATGTCGTATTCCTCCTGAATCTTGAATCCTGAATTTTGCATCTGTTGTAAATCCTGCGGCATTTTCATTCAGAAATGGTATTATTTATACAGCACAGCGAGAGTGGACCTGTTATTCATCGAAGAAACGAGATCGGTGAGTTCTTCATCTTCAACATACTCAAGGTCAATTTGAGTAGCAATGACCCGAACCATTTGGTTGACAAGATCGCTGGAAATGGAAGATTCTTGTGGACGGATTTCGTCCATGAGTGAGCCTTCATCACCCCAAGCCAAAGTCGCATCTGTACGTTGGAGTTCGAGATTTAACTGCTCTTGCAACTGTTTCATCGATATTGGACTCATGAAATTTTGGGCAATCAGCGAATCGAAAGGGGAAGGATCAGCCGGCACTGAAACTTTGAACCAACCCGCGCCCCATACCGCCCAAAGGCTTAAAAGGCAAACGAAAAGGCAAGCCGCACCGGCTATCCTCCAAGCGTGTACCCTGGCCCAGAGGGGAACCCAATGCTTTCTCACAGATTGGCTCTTTTGAATCTGTGCACGGAGTTGGGGCCAAAAATCTTCCCATACTTCTGGAGGAGGATACGCAACCCGCAAATGACTGGCGAGACGGATGGTTTTTTCAAAGGCTTCTAACTCTTTTTGGCAATGCGTACACTTGCCAAGATGAATTCTCAACCGTCCTGCTTGTTGAGGAGATAAAGTGCCTTCAATATATTCAAGCAATAATCGTTCAGAAGACTTACATTTCATCGCCAATCACTCTTCTACATAAGGTTTAAGCAATTCTCGTAATTTTCGCGTGGCGCTAAACAGATGGGCTTTAACACTTCCAATGCGCAAATGAAGGACATCTGCAATCTCGCGCAGTGATAATCCTTCGTAGTGTCTCAGAATGAAGACCTGTTTCTGGCGAGCCGATAACTGTTGAATCGCTTTCTTGATTTCACCTTCGAGTTCCAGTTGTTCCAGACGACGAAGCCCCGAATTTTCGGAAAACTGCGGATGGAATTGGGAATCGTCAGGAGGCAACTCCTCGGTGAACGGAACGTTGAAACGCCCGGATTTACGCCGGGTATAATCAATACCGGCATTCTGGGCAATCCGATACATCCATGTGTAAAACGTAGATTTGCTCTCAAATCGCTTCAATGCCTTGAAGGCTCTTATAAAAATCTCCTGAGACAGATCTGACGCATCCTCGGGGTGATGGGTAAAGCTGTAGGCGAGTTCATAAATCCGCTTTTGGTATTTCTGAACCAATTCACCAAAGGCACCGGTATCCCCGCATTGCGCTCTCTCAACTAAGAAGCGATCTGCATCCTCTTTCATGGCAATTCTTCCGTTGTAGACGCATCAAAGAATAAAAAGTTTAGGGGCGTAAGTGCCTCTCTAAAAAATCAGGAGCTTGAGCTGGTTCGTGCGGGCATAGCTGACTCCGAGAATCGGAGCGCTACGCCGATGGATGGGGGTTGAGGCGTCCGTCGTTGCTTCAGACAACGGGTCATCCGGAAGAAATACAAACGGAACAAACGCCTTTGTGAGATTGGTGAAAAAATAACCAACAAAGGAATTTAAGCACGCGATTGGGAAGAGGCATTGAATGGAGCCGGTGAGGGGACTCGAACCTCCGACCTACTGATTACGAATCAGTTGCTCTACCAACTGAGCTACACCGGCTTATAGAAGCACACCACTTCAACAGGCTGGACGAGAAAGGTGAGGATGCCGAGGGGCAGAATTGAACTGCCCACACGTGGATTTTCAGTCCACTGCTCTACCAACTGAGCTACCTCGGCACACTTGAAGCGTGTACAATAATACCAAACAGATAAAGGGAATGTCAAGGTTTTTTTCCTAGAAATTTACCTTAGACTTTGGGGCATGTTTCAAATTTCTGAAACATGCCCAATTTTTATTCAATCTTCCCTTGACGGTGAACATCAGTTCATGATAATATACCTGTTATGAAACAGAAGAGCTGGAATGTGAAATCCCCCAATATTGAGACAAGTTCTCGACTTGCAGTGAGGCTTGAAATTTCGCAGTTGGTCGCCCAACTTCTCGTCAATCGAGGAATTGAAACGGAGGAGGCGGCGCGTGCGTATCTGCATCCAACCCTCTCAGACCTGCACGCCCCATTCTTAATGTATGGGATGGAAAAGGCTGTGGAGCGCATCCATTCAGCGATGAAGCGGGGCGAACCGATTTGGATTTATGGAGATTATGACACAGACGGCACAACGGCTGCTTCCCTGCTGTTAAACGTGTTTCGGCACCTTGGCGTTGATGTGAACTTTTATATTCCGCATCGATTTGACGAAGGATACGGACTCAACAAAGAAGCAATGCGTAAACTGGCGGAGGATGGGTGTGCGCTGTTAATTACTGTGGATTGTGGCATCACTTCGATTGAAGAGGTGCAAGTGGCAAATGAGATTGGAATGGACGTAATTATTACAGACCACCATCAGCCCCGGCCTGATGCGCTGCCGCCTGCCTTTGCGGTCATTACACCCAAAATGCCGGAGAGCGAGTATCCCTTCGATGGGCTTGCGGGCGTTGGATTAGCGTTCAAGCTCGCACACGGATTGATGGGCGGCGCGGAAATACCTCCTTTCCTGTGTTCTCAACTTGATTTGGTCGCGCTCGGCACGGTTGTGGACATCGCGACGCTCACGGGCGAAAATCGGGTCCTCACGAAATTGGGGTTGGCAGAAATCAATAAGCGTGAACGCCCGGGGGTTCGGGCGCTCTGTGATGTGGCGAATCATAGCCCTGACAAGCCAGTGGTCGGATATACCCTCTCGTTCGTGTTGGGTCCCCGCATCAATGCCGCTGGCCGAATGGACACGGCAAAAAAGGTCGTCCAATTGCTGACGGCTGAATCTTATGAAGAGGCGTTGCCGATTGCAGAGGAACTTGACGCCAATAATCGGGAACGGCGAGAGGTGGAGAATCAAATCCAGGAACAAGCAATCGCCCATATTGAAAGAATGCCAGGCCTGGACAAGATAAAGGGGTTGGTGGTGGCTCACAAAGAGTGGCACCGCGGGGTCGTCGGGATTGTCGCCTCACGGATTCTTGAAAAATATTATCGTCCTGTGTTTCTGCTTGCTATTGACGGTGAAGATGCGCATGGTTCAGGGCGCGGCATCGACGGGATTAACCTTGCGGACAGCTTGAATGCCTGTACAAAGCTACTGGTTAAACATGGTGGGCATAAAGCGGCGGCAGGGCTGACAATCAAAGCGGAGAATATTCCGGAATTTGCGGAGCATTTTAACCGATACGCTTGTGAACATCTCTCGGATGACGATTTGATTCCAAAGTTGAATATAGACCTTGAAATTCAAATGCCTTATTTAACGTTGGAAGCCGTTGAGGAGTTGAATCGCCTGCTTGAACCCTTTGGGCAGCAGGGTAATCCCTCCCCACGGCTGGCAATGCGAGACCTTTCCCTCAAGCAGCCGCCGGACTTGATTGGAAAGGGGAAAGAGCACCTTAAACTGTTTGTGACGGATGGGTGGCAAACGACGATGGAAGCAATCGGGTGGCGAATGTCAAATTACCTCATCGCGTTGCGAAATAAGAACATCCGTTTAGACCTCGCTTTCGCGCCTGAGATTAACGAATGGAACAATACTCGTCGCCTGCAATTGAGAATCGAAGACCTGCATATCCACACACTAGACCGCAATTTCCGTGAAGATGTATTTCCAGCGGTTGACATGGAAAGCCCGGTCAAAATTGTGGAGCGCCGAAATGTGCGAAGTAAACAGAGTTACCTGTCCAAACTACTAGATCGACGGGAGCCAACGCTACTCTATGTGCGAGACGCGAAGGCAATCGATCAACTGCTTGCGCTGATTGGGTCAAATGGGAAATACGCAATTTGTCGATGTGATGAGAACACATCGGAATCCGAAAAGCAGGACATGGCAGAACGTTTGGCGAGGCAGGAGGTTCTGGCGATTGCTTCGAGTTGTACGTTGAGCGACCTGCCTTATGTCTCCCACATCGTTTTTTGCCACCCCATCCCGCAGCCCGTCACCTTTTTCAATCGATGCCAACCCGCATTCAAATATCCTGAAACGACATACATCCACCTGATTTACAACTCGAAAGATGTCGAATGGATGCAGACGTGGTTATCCTGGCAATATCCCGATGAAGCGACCTTGAGAAAACTCTATAAGCGGCTGCAATCCCTGAACGGAGGCAACAGCCAGCGACTCACACTTGAACGTGTGATTGCGGCGGCCCAAGCCGATTCAATTCCTGAGCCCGCTGTCATCAATGGGCTTTCGATTCTGGAAGAATTGCAGCTCTTGAGCCAACGCGCCGGCGATTCTGAACATGAAATCCAGCTTTTGCCACCGCCGTCGACAAAACGTCAACTCCACGAATCTGAAACTTACCTCACCGGGGAACAAATCAAACAGACGAGTCGGTTATTTTCCGATTTTCAATTGCGGCAAAATCTTCAACAGATCTGGAAAAAAATACAATATGAGTGTCGAAGCCCTTATTAGCCAAATCCAATCCTATAATCCTGATGCTGATTTTGCTATCCTGCAAAGAAGCTACGAATATAGTGAAGAACGCCACAGCGGTCAGCAGCGTAAATCAGGAGACCCTTACTTCACGCACTGTGTTGAGACCGCCCAAACGTTAATTGAGCTCAAATTGGATATGTCCACGATCTGCGCGGGGCTCTTGCATGATGTGCTCGAAGATACATTGACAACCCGGATAGAACTTGAGAGGCTATTTGGGGAAACGATTGCCCAACTGGTTGAAGGGGTCACCAAGATCGGTAAATATCATTTCAGAGGGGCACAGAGAAGACAGGCCGAGAACTACCTGAAGCTATTGTTGGCAACGGCAACAGACATTCGGGTCATTCTGATTAAACTCGCCGATCGGTTACATAATATGCGGACGCTCTCTTTCCAACCGGAGCACAAACAACAGGAGATTGCGCAGGAGACGCTTGACATCTATGCGGCGCTCGCTCACCGATTGGGCATCGCACGAATCAAGAGCAGACTGGAAGATTTGGCGTTCAAATACCTATACCCTGTCGAGTACAAACAGACTGCCCGTTTGCTGGATGAGAAATTGACGGAACGGGAAGCCTACACGAACCGGATGGTCGAAATGATCCAAAACGCCCTAGACCTGTGTGAGATTGAAGCCCATGTTTCAGGACGGCCGAAACATATCTACAGCATCCATCAGAAGATTCATCAGAAGGGCACCCCTTTTGATGAGATTTGCGATTTGATTGGGCTCCGCGTGTTGGTGAAGACCACTGCCGATTGTTATGGGGCACTTGGCATCCTCCATAACGAATGGAATCATATTCCAGAAAGGTTCAAGGATTTTATTGGACTTCCCAAAGGCAACGGCTATAAATCGTTACACACAACCATTTTGGATAGGGGACGCCCTGTAGAAATTCAGATCCGGACTGTTGAAATGCACGAAGTGGCTGAGAATGGAATCGCTGCCCATTGGAGTTACAAAGAGGGAATCCCATCCACGACGGAGAGCCAACCGATCTTTGCCTGGTTAAGGCAGATGCTGGAAGATATTCAAGAGCTCCATGACCCCTATCAGTTTATCCAATCGATGAAAGGGGAGTTGTTCCCTGATGAAGTTTATGTCTTTACACCAAAAGGAGATCTTTACGCCCTTCCCGCCGGTTCCACACCGATTGATTTTGCCTACCAGGTTCACACCGACATTGGACAAACATGCTGTGGCGCAGAGGTTAACGGAGCGATGGTGCCCCTCAAATATCACCTACAGAACGGGGACCGGGTTAAAATTCTGACCAGTCACAAGGGACACCCGAGCCGTGATTGGCTCCGTTGGGTCAAAACCTCGCGGGCTCGCAACAAAATTCGGCATTGGTTCAAAGAACAAGATCGGGCACAATCACTTGAGCTTGGGAAAAAACTGCTTGAGGCAGAAATGCGAAGGCATCACCTCAACCCACATCTTTACCTGAACTCACCGGAACTGCTCGCAGTGGCTGAAAAGCTAACGCTGCCATCCATTGACGAGTTGTTGATGCAGATTGGAAATGCCAAGCAATCCGCTCTGCATATTGTCAATCTGCTCTGTCCTGAACCGGGGACGGCAAAGGAAAAAGAGGAGACTCCACCCCCTCCCAAGTTGGCACCAGCAATCCAACTCGAAGGAATCGATTTAGCGCTGGTGCGGATTATGAAGTGTTGCAACCCCATTCCAGGTGATGAGATTATCGGGTATATTACGCGGGGTCGAGGGGTTTCCATCCATAAAGAGAATTGTCCCCGGATTGTGAATGAGGTGGAGCGCATCGTGCGGGTTGAATGGGAATCCGTCGATCAGGTCACCTACCCCGCTGAGATCTTCCTGGAATGTGATGATCGCCCCGGAATGCTTGGGGAAATTGCAACGTCGATTGCTCAATGCAGGGTGAATATTATGAAAGGGAACATTGGGACGACCCCTCCCAAGACACTGCGCAATGGTATCGCTTGCGATCGATTAACCTTGCAAGTGACGGGTGTCGAACAATTAGCGGATGTCATGGAAGCCATCCGCCGCATCAAAGGGGTGCGAAGGGTCTCTCGGGAACTTTAGGAGATTGCCAAATTCAATATTCAATTCTCAACTACTATACGCGACCCGTCCTCCCCCGAATACAGCCCTTACGATTTTTCCAGACCTAATACATCGAGTGCACACCCGAATGCGCTTGGTACCGAATTCCGTTTGTACACGGACCCGTTGCAAGTTGGGTAGCCACCTGCGTTTGGTATGCCGGCGCGATTTGCTGATTTTGTTGCCAGTCATTGGCTTTTTACCACACGTTGAACAAACTTGAGACAATTTGCCCACCTCCTTTCTGATGAAAGTTTCGTCTAAAATCAAAGAACCTGTTTAGCATATCATAATCCCCCTGTAAAATGCAAGGATTTTTCTGGTGAAACGATTTCACCGATGTCACATTAGACTTGAGATCCAGTTGTAGAACATGCGGCTCGCTTGTTTCACACTTCATTAAACTTGAGATCCAGTTGTAGAACATAATGACACTCAAAAGTCATCAGATACGCACCCCACTGAAGTTGAATTCCAAAAGGAGGCAGAGCCTGCACTCCGCCAGGTCTTCGTCAACGATGACCCTTATGATCAGCCCTTCTCCCCTGGTGTATACGCTGTATTCAAGTCGTACTTGGTCTCCAGAAAGGCACCGACAGCGTTGAGTTCCTCCGAAGACAGGACACGGTTATACAAGAGAATTTCGCTGATTTCACCAAAGAACGTGCGCGCGCCACCATGACCGTAGATGGCAATCGCATTAACGATGAGATTCCCGTTCGCTCCAGCCGCTCCTGGGATAACCGGCAGCCCGTCTTCAAAGATTGTGGTTATCCCGCCGCTCCGTGTTTCAGCCACAATCGTATCTGTCGTCGGGGCGGAATTGCTTTCGCCCATGTGCCCACCGGTAGTGTGAAGGAAGTAACGATTTTTGTCATTCACGAACCCGTTCGACCCGGTTTTCTGTCCCACCCAGGGCCCTCGATCGTCCCCATTGTCGAACATCCGGGTCACAAAGAACATCGTTTCTTGCGAGGTGGTAATGGTGGTATTCAGATCAAAAAACTGATTCGTGTTGAAAACAATCGTTGCTCTTCCGTTCAATGCAGTTGCATTATACGTGGGGCGATTGCCGGAAGTGGCGTTTGCGAGGCGGCCGTTGCCGCTTTTGTCAGCCCATTGACTGGCCAGCCCATTAAAGCCAACATCACCCGGATGGAGGCCACCAGAATCGGTGATCGTAGAATTATCGCCGGCATCCAACCAGAGCTGTAGACCAGAGGTGATAGGCGTTGCTTGGGCCGTCATCGGCAACACTATGCTCAGAGCGACCCTTGCCGCAAGTATTCAATCCCTGTACCGCCATTCAACCCCATCCGATTCAAAGAGACACGTCCCATTGTGATCCGTGCGGAAGACTTGCCCCGATGTCGCCTCATCAAGCAAGGCAAGCACCCATTCCTCTGGATGTTCGTAGGGGTTTTCTCAGACGGAGACAACAGCGAAATTTGGGCGGATAGCGGTTAGCACGTCAGCGTACGTGCCAAATCAGCTCCCGTTATGAGAAACCTTCAGCAGGTCGGCCTGCAAGTTCCATCGGTGTTCCAAAGCAATCGACGCCCAATTGTCAAATTCGGCATCAGCACCTAAGATGGCACTCGTTAGCGAGCCTTTCGCCCGATTTGTAATGATGACTTTCAGAACAATCGAAGCGTTGTTGACGTTCAGAATGGGTGCCTCTCAGCAACGTTGGTGGTGGGGCAAGGACATAAACGCGATCCTTGCCCTCGGCTACACTTGTGCCAGAATGTGGAGAAAAGACTCGAATTTCAGGTCGCTGATCGACTGCCGATAGTAATTTTCGAGAAAGGCTGGTGGGGTGTATCCCGAGTCTTTCCGCAACTTGATTGCGGTATCCCTCAATAGCTCCACTTAATTTTTCCAAGTTGATGCAAATTTTTTTCACAAAAGACACCTCCATAAATAAAGTTCACTTTAGCCTGCGAATCAATTCGCAGGCTAATAGCTCAAGTCGTCTCAAGACGACTGAAACGCGGTTCTAGTCCACTTTCAGTGGACTTCAGCTTTTAGCCCCCCGATGAATCGGGACAGGCTGATCTTGAGATCGGGGCGATGAATGCGGCGCGGTGGGAGAGCGACGCTCCCGCGGAGCGAAGGTTCGGCAGGAGCCTCACCCTCCCACCTGTTACCGATACGCTCCGCGACTCAACGCAAGGATGAATCACCGTGTTGACAGCCGACCCGCGCAAGGGGTAAAGGTTGAGCGAAGCGAAATCCCGATTTATCGGGGGGCAAAGGAATTAAGGGGTAACATTTCCTGCGCAACGAAAACCGAGGTGGTTGACCGTGTACATCGGGCGGCCGTAGCAGTAGCGGCGGCTCGCCACGCGAACGTGGTCTGGATTGTAGCCCCAACCACCGCCGCGCAACGAGCGAAGTTTGCCTATGTTTGGCCCTTTGGGGTTCCTCTCTGGGCTGCTGCTGTAATAATTGTAACCGTACCAATCCGCGCACCACTCCCAGGCATTGCCCGCCATGTCATACAGTCCGTATCTATTCGGTGGGAAACTACCAACGGGTGATGTGCCATTCCATCTATCTCGTCCTTCTGTTCCCTCGAAGTTTGCGTTATAGTGGGAGATACCGTCTCCCCAAGGGTAACGTTTACCTACCAATCCGCCGCGGGCGGCCTTCTCCCATTCGGCTTCGGTTGGCAAACGTTTACCAGCCCATTGCGCATAAGCCACCGCATCATCCCAACTCACGCCGACAACGGGGTGCTCGGGCTTGTTGAAGTCGTCATCATTCCAGAATTCAGGCACACTATGTCCTGTCGCTTTCATAAATTTTTCGTACTGGGCGTTAGTGACTTCGTACCTATCTATCCAAAACGCATCCACCCACACCTTGTGCTGCGGGTGTTCATCACTACCACCCACACCTTCCGGGCTTCCCATCAGAAACCAGCCTGCGGGAATGAGAACCATGCCTTCAGGGGGAAATAGCCATTCCGCGCTGGATTTATTAATCCATAATAATTCGCCTGTGTCAACGCTGAGTAGCTTCAACACAAGCGTTCTTGTACTTTCGTCCCCCTTCGATAACCGTCCGAACAGATACGCATCGATTCCAAGCAATTTGACCCGTTGTCGAGAGGCGGGGTCAATCACCCCCTCGCTGCTCATCTTTTGTTCCAGGAGAATCGCCTCCAGCGTGCTTCGGTCAATCAGCTTAAATTTCGTCTCCTTGAGAACCCGTTCTCCCAAACTGTCGCTTAACTCCAAGGGGTACGCAACGCCGCCTGTTTCATCCACCATCTGCCAGATGGCTATCGTGTTCACTGCGCTCAAGTTCGGGTTAGGTTTGAGTAAATTTTCAATGACGACGTCGGTGAATTGCTTGAGGCTTGTTAGCACAGGAGCCAACCCTTCGTGAAGTTCTACCCACTCTTCAGCCCACAAGAGAGTCGCTGTCGATGCGTCCACGAGTTTCAACGCAAGTCCTTCAGAAGCCACGCCATACAGCAAGGCGTCAATGCCGTATAACTTTCCGAACTCCTTCATTGTCGCCGGATTCACTAAGCCGCTCTGTGTGAACTGCTGTTCTTTCACAAGCGCTTCCAAGTTCTGTCGGTCAACCACCCGGAATCGCCCCTGCTTCGTGAGCTCGGCTGCCATCACGTCCATCAGCCCTTCCATATCAAAGCCTCCCTCCATCCGCCACAACGCCAGGGTGCGGATGGGGCGTTCTGTCCGCAGCTTCGCTGTGCCAAATCGTGTGACCTGCTGGGCGGCTTTTACCAATTCATCGTCGGTATCACCGAAAGTGTCTCCCCAGAGAATCAAGCCCGTGTTCACATCAATTAACTTGAGCACCACGATGGGCATCTCAGAATAGCCTTCCACCTTCCGCCCGAAGATAAAGGCGTCGATGCCATAGAGTTTGCCCAACTCCTTCATCTTTTCTGGGGCAATGATGCCGGTGAGGCTCAACTTTTGCTCTTTGAGGATGAGCTCCAACTTGCTCCGGTCAATGACCTTGAACCTGCCCGATTGGGTAAGCCGGATGCTCAGTTTCTCTGACAACTCCGGCGGCGCGCCGATGAGGTTGCCGATGGCGATGGTATTCACCTGCGAATCCCCCCTATCCCCCCTTTGAAAAGGGGGGGAGGGGGGGATTCCCAAAGCGTTCGTCGCGGCGTAGGCGATTTTGTCGAGCGGTTCCGTCGGTTCCGCGCCGGAAGTGGCGGCGGTGCCCCCTTTGCCCGCTTCCTCGCCCCAGATGACGGTTGCGGTATTAACATCAATCATTTGCAAGGCGAGGACCGTTTTGCCCCCTTCCGTCCGTTCACTGCCGAAGATAAACGCATCGACGCCGTAGATTTGCCCCAACTCCTTGATCTTGTTTGGGTCGACCAGACCTGTCAGGCTGAGTTTCTGTTCCGTCAGCAAAGACTCCAGATTTTCCCGGTCTACCACCTTGAAGATGTTTCCCTGAATCAGGGCGATATTCAGCTTGTCCATAGCAATGATGTCTGGATTGTTGTCTTTGAGAATCTTCCAGACAGAGACGGTTTGCGTTTTGGTGAGCGTCGGAGCGGCAGCGCGAAGCGAATCCATCGTCGCAGCGACGGCTTGCTCAACGGTGAGCTCTTGCGGAGATTTTTCTCCCGCGCTGATCGCCAGCTCCGTTGCCCAGATTGCCCTTGCCGTGGTGACATTGAGCAGTTTTAAGCTGAGGGTGTAGCGTCCATAAACCAAGCGGATGTCGCCATACAGGAAGGCATCCACCCCGCTCAGTTTGCCGAACTCCTTCATGTGCGCCGGATCGAAAAGGTCGGATTGGCTGAACTTCTGCTCCTGAAGCAACAAGTCCAGATTTTTCCTGTCAATCACTCGATACTTGCCCGCGCCCATCAGGGCTATGAACAGATTATCCAAAAAATCGTTCAGATGCGCCCGATTCGCCAACGGTTGGGCGTTAATCTGCCAAACGGCTACCGTTTTAATCCGGGCGTTGTCCAGCGCTGGCCCCAAAGTGGGCATGAGCACCCGCTCGACATCCAGTTGCGCTAACGTATCCTGCTGTAGATTTTGCGTGAAGGCAATCGATACGAAGTATAAAGCACCCAGAGTGACAAGAAACAAACAACTGAAGCATAAGATTCTTTTTGTGTTCATGAGAGTGACCTCCATTTTTTTAAGGTTGTCCATACGCATGAAGTGAAGAAGGAATAGTGAGTGGAAAAGGGGAAAGTCAAACGTCTACACCAGTAGAACATGCGGCTCGCTTGTTGTCAACCGCTTCTCAACAAGCGAGCCGCATGTTCTACGCCCGCACCCTCTCTCCCATCTCACGCTTTTCCCTTAACTGAATGCGTATGCCTCCATTTTTTAAGTCCAACGCCCCGATCTCAAGAAATGTCATCCTGAGCGAAGCGAAGGATCTGGCTAATAGCGAAAGTCCACTGAAAGTGGACTATTCCTCAGTTTCAGTCGTCTTTCAGACGACTTGGGCTTTTAGCCTGCGAATTGATTCGCAGGGCTAAAGTGGATCCGTACAGCGTATGGGATTTTTACCCTCACCCCGGCCCTCTCCCACAAGGGGAGAGGGAGAAGGCCGCCGCTCGTTTCTGACGCTCTGCGTCGCCTTAACTTGATACAAAGGGGTACAAATCCCATCCTCATTTTTTTGCTATTTTAACCGATTCTGGTGTATAATTCAAGGTGAAAGGAGGGATGACAGAAATGGCAACATCTACCAAATCGACCCAAAAACGCAAGGCGCCAATCATGTCGCCAGCGATTAAACCTGGCACTTATGGCGAATATCTTCAGAATCTACCCGATGAAGAAATTGACCGAATGCTGGTGGAAGCGGGCTTTAATTTAGAAGAAGTCAAGCGTGTCACTCGGGAAGGAGGAACAATCACTTGGATCAATGCGAAGAATAAATCTATCGAAGAAAAGGCATGAAGCCTCTCATTTTATTCAGAGAGAACTTTTACGATTACAAAAGTATAGTCCAATTATAGCAAGGATGGATTTTTTTTCAACGCCCATAACTGACGCAGGTATCGGGGCGATTTACCTGCCCTCCCGTCAAGTTTTTGAGCGGCTTACTCCATCCTCGGCTCCGGTAGGAATTGTTTTCCTCGACGGTTCTTTCTTAGTCATCAAGGAGATTTTCCACTACGCCTACGCTTCGCAGGACGCTGCTGAACCGAGCATTTGCCATTTAGAATACAGTTTTCATTACCAGCGTCCGCAAGAGAACTCGTTTTTCCGTTATGATTTCCACCCCGGTGTAGGCGACCCATCCACCCATCCACTCTATCATTTGCACGCGGCGGGCTGGCAAGACAATGCGCTTGAATTGCCATCCGCGCCGCGTTTCCGTGTTCCCTTCATTACCATTGACGAGGTATTAGAATTGATTCACAGCAACTTTTTTGCGGAATAACCTCATTTACCTTGTAGCCCAAGTTTCTAACTTGGCGTTGCTGTCAAAAACCAAGATCGAATCTTAGGCTACGCGGTAACCTCATCGAGTTTTGTGGTTCGTGTTAAATTTTGTGGGACCGAGAGATCACCTTCCTCCCTCTCCCCGCCGTGGGAGAGGGCCGGGGTGAGGGGGCAAGCAGCACAATACGGCCCCCCTCACCTGAACCCTCTCCCACGAGGGGCGAGGGAACGAACCGAAAAAGTCGTAACCTCATTTGCCTTTTAGCTTCAAATCCACCCGGTTGGCAGTGAACGCCGTTACCTCAACCTGGAATCCTTCAAACCGCTTGGTTGCCACCTCTTCTGCCAGTTGTTGCGCGTCGATTTTCGTTTGAACGTCAATCGTTGCAACGCCCGCCTCGAAGCTACGCCGATGCACAGCTTCAACGCCGCTGATTTGGGTTTTTAAGGCTTTCTCGAACTGCACCAGTTGGTTGAACTGCACGCCTGAAATAACCAGTTGGACTTCACCGGAGGTCGTCACTTTTTCACTCCACTTCGCCGCGATTTGCTCAATGAGATAATCTCCGAGAAGCCCACCCGCTCTTTGCAACGCCTTTTTGCCCGCTACATTTTCAGTCATGTCGCTCCCGCCGGCTTCTTTGGCGTTTGCTGCCAGAATCTTGGCGGTATCGGTTTCAATCGCTCGCGCTTCAATCCGAGCGCGGCAAGTCGATAACCCATGCGTTGGCACTGCGGTTTCGATGTAACCCTGTGGTTTAGCAGTGATGCGTTCAGAAATCAGTTCAAAGTTTTCTCCGAAACTCTCCGCCGGAATCAAAACGCCTACCATCTGTTCGATAGCATTTTGCATCGCATCATGCAGGACGTTACGTTCAGCAGACGTCGCATCCTCGCCTACGGCCACACTTCGCCCGCTCACGATGAACGTTTTAACCGTATCCGACTCCTGGGCGTGGGAGAGGCCACTGATAAACAAGACAAACAACAGGGCACATAAATTTGTCCAACCGACTCTTTTCATTGATTTATTAAATGCCTCCTTATTCATAGAAACTTGATTGTAGCTTGAGCATTGCACAATTCTAACGGTGTGTCAAACCTAATTTGAACTACTGTTGGACACGCTCCCGGCTTTCCTGTAAAAGCTGTTTGCGAATCCATACTTCGAGCAGTTCCTCCGTTTTGAGCCCTTGTGATTTAGCCAGTTGTTTCACTCGTCGTGCCACCGACTGCGGCAGTGAAAGTGGCATCCGCACTCGCTTCATCCGACTCTGATCTTCAACATCCTCAAGCCCTTCGTATTCAAAAGCACTTTCCTTTTCCCAAAATAAAGCAAATTCTTCTAATGTTTGAATTTTAGGGAGTTGCTTCTTCACACTCATCTTCTACCTCTCCTTCTTTTTTCAATGTAGTAAGCTTGAACTTCACTCTGTTTGAAACGACTATAGGCTGTAAGGGGCCGGGGGCGATTTTTGACAAATACCAGCGGAATCTTGAGCAATCGACCATCAATTGTCTCTGCATAACACACGTATGGCCATTGCTGGCCACGCGCTCCGGTTGCGCTCACCGTGGTCCGTTTGAGCACTCGAAAGGGATTCATCAGCGCATCCTCAACTTCTTCTACGGCTACACCGTGTCGTGCAATGTGTTCCTCAAAATCTGCCGCGATAATGGGATTATACCACTGAATCGAGCGAAGTTCAATGCGCTGACCTTTTCTACGCTGTGCCATCTCATTCTTTATTCCTGTTATAAGATTTCCAAAAACCGGCGTGCTTGCCGCCAAGGCTTCTTCAGCCGTGTGAATCTTCCCCTCAAAACGTCTGTTCCCTAGACCACCTGAACAGTTACGCGAAAATATTAGCACACCCCTTGAAGTTTTGCAAGCACAACATCAGGTTTGTCGCTTGATGTTTTATATCCCGGCTCAGGTTAAAAACTCGTGCAAGAAGATTGAACCTGAAGAAAGTTATTGAATCCTATTTGGAGTCAGTATAAAATATGGGGGCAAAAAGAAAATGGGGATGGTTCATCCCCCTATAGATTTAGGGGCTGTTGACGAACTCGTGCGAATGCGCTCGTAGCCCAAGTTTCTAACTTGGTTCTTGTCTCCAGGGCCAAGATAGAATCTTGGGTGTACACTGGATTGACAGATAGTTCGTCAACACGCCCTAGTGAGATCCAATGAAATTCGGTTTCATGCTTTTGTTCATATTCTTATGGCTGGTAGAGGTATCCGCTGCCGATCAATCTCCCTACGAACGCGGGCAACAAGCCCTGCAACGCGGTGATTATGAATTGGCAATCCAGCACTTTCATCTGGCGCGCCAATCTCAGCCAGACCGGGTTGATTCCTATACAGGACTCGGTTACGCCTACTCCCAGTTGGGACAGTACGAAAATGCCATTCAATCCTATCAACAGGTGCTACGTTTGGATGCCCGGTCGTCGCAAGCCCATCTCGGCTTAGGCTACATTGCCTACCGACAGGGCAGATTTGATGACGCGATTCGGTCATATCAGGCGGTCATCGATCGCGGGGCAGAGGGTCTGACAGAGGCGTATCACAATCTGGGACGTATCTACGCAGCGCGCAACGAAATTGAAGGGGCAATCACCGCGCAAAAAGCAGCCATCGCCGCCAACCCGGACTTTGCAGAAGCCCATTATCATCTCGGCAGCCTTTACAGCAGGCGACGCCAGTGGGAAGCCGCTGTTAAGGAATACTGTGAAGCCATCCGTCTGAACCCCTCAATGGCAGAGGCGTATTACCAACTGGCGCGGTGTTACACGCAAACTGGGGATGGCGATGCGGCGAAGGGGGCGATGGATGCTTTTCGTCGATTAAAAGCGGAGGAAGCGGAGATTCAACGCCACCTTGAAGCGGTGCTGTTAGCGGACAATCAAGGGAAAGCTGTCGAGATCCTTGCGCTTGGAAACGTCTACTTGCGGCAAGAGAAATACTCACAAGCCATTGAGCAGTTCCAACGCGCCCTTGAGCGAGCCCCAAAATCTCCCGACGCTTATGCAGGCCTGGGGCATGCCGCGTTAGAGACAGAAAATTATTCGCAAGCAATAACGTATTATGAGCAGGCGATTCAACTGGGACTCGAAACGGCGCAGGCGCATCATAATCTGGGTTTGGCTTATATGCAGGTTCGTAACGCCCGGAAAGCGGTGGCGCATTTTCAGTTCGCCGTTGAACTGAATCCCGACCTCCCGCAAGCACACCTCATGCTGGGGACGCTTTATGCGGCAGGGAAACAGTTTGACCTCGCGGAAAGACATTATGAAAGCGCAATCAAGTTGGCTCCCGATATGGATTTGGCTTATCATAGCCTGGCGTATCTGTATGGACAACATGAGCGCCATCTGGAAAAAGGGGTTGAACTGGTACAGCAGGCGATTCAATTATCCCCGAAATCTGCGTTATATTACAGCACTCTGTCGTGGCTGTTTTACAAGCTCGGCAGATACGCGGAAGCGGAAGCGGCGATTTTGAAAGCGATCGAGTTGAGCCCAGATAATCCGCTGTATCGCGAGGGGTTGGAAGAAATCCGCAGGTTGAGGAACTGATACTGATTTCAGTTTTAAATGTCCTATCTGTTCCATTGAGGGAAGGAATGGAAGAAAGGAAGAATGGAAGGAGTGACTTTCCTTCCTTTCCTTCCATCCTTCCATTTCTTCCAAGCGAAGATGGGACATTGCAATCCTAAATCGGTATGAGTGGTAAAATACTGTGAACTACTGAGTCTATCCTTGTTTTGCGAGGTATTCCGATGAATTCTATCTCTCCGGTGATCACCCTCACAACGGATTTTGGGACGAGCGATCTTTATGTCGGCGTGATGAAGGGCGTCATTCTGAGCATTAACCCGCGAGCGCAGATTATTGACATTACGCACGCTATCCCGCCGCAAGACGTTTACGCCGCCGCGTTTCTCATCGATTCAGCGTATCGCTATTTCCCAACCGGCACCATCCATGTTGTTGTGGTGGATGCGGGAGTGGGCAGTAGCCGCCGCGCGATTGCTTGCCAAACGGAAACGGCGACCTTCGTCTGTCCAGACAACGGAGTGCTAACTCACATCCTCCATGACGATAGTCTGATTCACGCGGTCACAGTAGAAAATCCGGCTTACGCTTTGCCCCAGATTAGCAACACATTTCATGGAAGGGATATTTTCGCCCCCGTCGCGGCGCACCTGTCACGCGGCGTGCCGATTACCGATCTGGGGGCTTCAATCACAGCACTCGTGCGACTTCCCATCCCAACGCCTCAAGTGACGGACACGGCGATCATCGGGCATGTCGTCTGGATAGATGGCTTCGGTAACTTGATTACGAATATTTCTCATCAATTACTGGAATCGGTGGGTGTGTCAAATGGCTTTGTCATCCAAGCGGGAACGGTGGAAATTGATCACCTCAATCGCTCGTATGCTGAATCTGGGGTCGGGGAGTTTTTAGCGATTATCGGCAGCTTCGGCCGGCTGGAGGTCTCGATTAACCAGGGCAATGCGGCACAGTCCCTCGGGCTGAAGCGCGGGGATGCGATTACGGTCCGTTTTTCCCCCTCTCCCGGCCGTGGAAAAGAGCCAGAGTGCGGAAAGCAAAGTTGAAAAAATTATTGACAGGTGCTCTGTTTCTTGCTATAATGCGGGGCAATCGGTTGCCTTAAATTGATTTGATGCGAACCAAAGATACAAGATGCAGGATGCAGGATACAAGATGCAGGATACAAGATACAAGTGAATCCATTTCCTCTGTAAAAAGGAGAAAAACAGTGGCAAATAGAGTTGAAGTCGGTGGACTAAAAGTTGATGAGCGATTGTATCATCTGGTACAAAACGAAATCACACCCGGCACGGGGGTAGAGGCAGATGCTTTTTGGGCATCGCTCGGCCGGATTGTTAAAGATTTAGCCCCTAAGAATCGGGCGCTTCGGGAAAAACGGGATGCATTACAGAAGCAGATTGACGAGTGGTATTTGGCCAGAAAAGGCCAGCTCCGTTCCGAGAGTCTGCGACCTATCGATAAGGAAGCGTATAGGGCATTTCTGACAGAGATTGGCTACCTCGTCCCTGAAGGGGCAGATTTTCAGGTGACCACGGCGAATGTGGACTCTGAAATCGCGGAGGTCGCTGGCTCGCAGTTGGTCGTTCCGGTGGATAATGCCCGTTACGCACTGAACGCCGCCAACGCCCGCTGGGGAAGCCTGTACGATGCGCTGTACGGCACGAATGTGATTTCAGAGGCGGGTGGAGCGGAGAAGGGAGCGGGCTATAACCCCGTGCGCGGCGCACAGGTGATCGCCTACTCTGAAGCGTTTCTGGATGAGGCCGTTGGTCTGGCGCGGGGCAAGTTTTCGGAGGTCACACAATTCTCGTTCAAAGAGGCCAACGGGACTAAACAACTGGTTGCGACGCTTAAAGACGGAGACAAAGTGGGTTTAGCGGATGCCAGTAAATTTGCTGGTTTTAATGAGAAAGATGGGAGATTAAGCAGCGTCTTGCTGAAGAATAATGGGTTACACATTGAGATTCAGATCGATCCAGACCATCCGGTTGGTAAAGCGGACCCTGCGGGCGTGAAAGACGTGGTGCTGGAAGCCGCCATCACGACCATTCAGGACTGCGAAGACTCCGTCTCTGCTGTCGATGCCGCCGATAAGACAAAGGTCTACAGCAACTGGAACGGCATCATGAAAGGAACGCTTGAGACGACCTTTGAGAAGGGCGGCCGGTTGATGACGCGAAGGCTGAATCCGGATAAGACGTTCACAACTCCCGATGGGAAACCTCTGACACTGCCGGGTAGGAGTCTATTGCTGATTCGCAATGTGGGCATCCATATATATACCGACGCCGTGACGACAGCGGATGGTCAGGAAATCCCGGAAGGCTTCCTTGATGCCATGGTCACAACGCTGGCTGCCATACATGACCTCAAAGGGAATGGGAAATACACCAACAGCAAAACGGGTAGCATCTACATCGTCAAACCCAAATTCCATGGGCCGGAAGAAGTCGCGGCGACGGTCGAGTTGTTTGAACGGGTGGAGGATGCGCTCGGCCTTGAGAGGAACACGCTCAAGATTGGGATTATGGATGAGGAGCGTCGCACCACCGTCAACCTGAAGGGTGCGATACGTGCGGCGAAAGAGAGAGTCGTGTTTATTAACACAGGCTTCCTCGATCGGACTGGCGATGAGATTCACACCAGCATGGAAGCCGGCCCCATGCTACCTAAGATGGAAATCAAAACCCAGCCATGGATGTTGGCTTATGAGGATTGGAACGTGGACATTGGCATTGAGACGGGGCTTCCGGGGAAGGCGCAGATTGGCAAGGGGATGTGGACGATGCCAGACCTCATGCGAGAGATGGTGGAGGCGAAGATTGCGCATCCTCGGGCCGGTGCAAATACGGCGTGGGTTCCCTCGCCGACGGCGGCTGTCCTTCACGCCCTGCACTATCATCAGGTGAATGTGGCGAAAAGGCAGGCGGAACTTGCAAGCAGAGGTCGCGCTAGTTTGGACGACATCCTGACGCCGCCGCTATTGTTGGATAGGAAGTTGACACCGGAAGCCATCCAACGCGAGTTGGATAACAACGCCCAGGGAATCCTTGGCTATGTGGTGCGCTGGGTTGACCAGGGGAGCGGGTGCTCCAAGGTGCCGGATATTCATGATGTCGGGTTGATGGAAGACCGGGCGACGTTGCGGATATCGAGTCAGCACATCGCCAACTGGTTGCATCACGGGATTGCGACCCGGGAGCAGGTTGTGGAGACGTTCCAGCGAATGGCGAAGGTGGTTGACAGGCAAAATGCGGGCGACCCCAACTATCGAAACATGGCACCGGACTATGACAAGAGTTTTGCGTTTCAGGCAGCGCTCGATCTCGTTTTCAAGGGAACATCCACACCGAACGGCTATACCGAGACGGTGCTTCACGCCCGCCGGAGACAGGTCAAAGCGGCGCGATAAGTTCCGCAGGTTGCCACGGTCCCCATTCATTAGACTTTATAACGATTTGACAAGAGGTGCAGACTTCCGAAGTCTTGGAGACTTCGGAAGTCTTTGTCAGCCATACATTCACATTAAATCATTATAATGTCCGTTAAGGAGCGTCATTTATGACCACATTCCCCCAATTTCCTCGTCTGCTCAAAGATGCGGTTATGGGTATTGACCTGGTCAACTTCATGCCGAGGCGGATTGTTTTCTACATTCCACGGATGCTCACGCCCTCCCTTATCATCTGTAACATCATCATTCATCAAGCTTTTCGCCAGCACTCCCGCGCTCGCAGAAAAACAAGAATGCAGGAACCCGCTGAACCGCAGGTGATTCCACGGGAAGGGGCCAGGCGACTAAACACCATGCGCTTTCAGGTGCAGTGGGGGACACATCGCGGAGGTCCGGCTTTTTCCCAGGTCGCCGTTGCCCCCGGTGAAACGGGTGTTACAACAGCTCAAGCGATCGCTGCCCGCAATGCGACCGTGTCGAGTGTCACTCCGAATGCCGCTCGAAGGGCAGCGGAACCCGCTGTCGTAAGGCAACACGCCTGGATTTTAAGCCGCCCTCCGGCTGGGATTGCAATCGGCGGTTACTCACACAGTGAATACTTCCGGTACAGGAATTTTACTGACGCCCGCGTTGATGTGGAGAACCTCAGGGGGCATAATCTCAGGGGATAAGAAGGGGATAAAGATGTTTATCATGAAACTTATGGAAGCTATCCGCAAAGGTGGCGAAGAAGCGCACGAGGCTGCTCTGGCTCTTGGCCTTCTGATGGAGCGGGGAAAAGTTCGTCGGCCTGCCCCTGGGGACGATGGGGGTGTTCGAGAAATTCTTGGCGAAGAATTGGCGAATCGGAGGCTGTCCAAAACGGAACTGCGGATTGCAGTGAACGAGTTAATCCGCTACATCACCGAGGCCTTGGAACCGCATCCAATGGCGGTTTGGGCGCTGACCAAAAGCTGTGATGCGCGCACATTACCTTATCTCATCGATCTTCTAGACCGAGTCGTCACGCATCCCGACCATGAGCATCTGGCATACCAGGCCTTAATAGGGGTCCTTAATATGGGAACAACGTCTGTCCACAAGGACCTCTCTCGCGCAGCCGTTCAAAAAGCAGCCGAGCAAGGGCATGGTCAGGTCAAAGAGACAGCAACGCAGTATTTGAAAATGTTTTCAAAGACAAGAACTGAAGATGGAAAAAAATGAAGATTCTTGGACCGTGGCAAGGGGGATGGTAATGAAACCCGAATTTCCATTGAAAGTTATTTTCAATGATGGTGATGAATGGATACTGAACAATGTTGAAGAAGTCGAAGGTAGCCTGGAATGGTTTGATTCCGATGAGCCTCAAGAAGAAGCAACTCTCCTTGACAAGCTGAATAGACCCGTTCGCCCCGATCTGAAGATCGGGGGCCTCCAGCTTTTGATTTTTGAACTCATAGAACAGAAATCAAGGGAAAAAAACAGCCCCGATCTCAAGATCAGCCTGCCCCGATCCCTCGGGGGGCTAAAAGCTGAAGTCTACTGGAAGTGGACTGAAAACAGACAGTCGTCTTTGAGACGACTTAAGCTTTGAGCCTGCGAACGGTTGTTGAGTAGGCGTGTCTCGATACGCTTTGTCTCGATACGAAGACTCGACAACCACGCTACTCGACAACCGAGCCGTATCGAAACATTGATTCGCAGGCAATTGGATGGGCTTAACGTTTGCATTCGTCGTGACGACTTGAGTCGTTCATCAGATTGCCGAAAAGCGACTGAAGTCGCCACTACACATGCAAGTTTCTTTTTCAAAATGAGTTGCCGCCGGTCTGACCACTACCGCCTCCCTTTGAGCCTCCCCCACACGGTTGCCCACCGGTCCTTGAGGGAAACCGCCAACTTGGGCGCAGGAGACCAAGAGGGATACAGGTCCTGCGCTAGATTTTTAGTGAGGTTAATGGGATTTTTGCCATCCGCATCCATCACGAAGATTTCATAGTTGCCATCATCGCGGTCTGACATAAAGGCAATCTTCCTCCCATCGGGAGACCAGGAGGGGGCCGCGTCGACTGCTGGGATATGTTGGGTGAGGTTGATGGGTTCTGTCCCATCCGCATTCATCACGTAAATTTCATCATTGTTGCCATCGCGGGTTGACATAAAGGCAATCTTCCTCCCATTGGGAGACCAGGAGGGAGTTGTGTCAAACGCTGGGTTTTGGGTAAGGTTGATGGGGTCTGTCCCATCCGCATTCATCACGTAGATTTCACCCCTACCATCGCGAGCTGACATAAAGGCAATCTTCGTCCCGTCTGGAGACCAGGAGGGACTGGAGTCCGTCCCTGGGTGTTTGGTGAGGTTGATTTGGTTTTTGCCATCCGCATCCATCACGTAAATTTCATAGTTGCTATTGCGGTCTGACATAAAGGCAATCTTCTTCCCATCGGGAGACCACGAGGGATACCAGTCTTTTGCCAGGTGATTGGTGAGTCTTTGGAGATTTTTGCCATCCGCGTTCATCACATAGATTTCACCGTTGCCATCGCGGTTTGAATCAAAAGCAATCTTCGTCCCGTCTGGAGACCAGGAGGTAAAGCTATCGGAGGCGGGGTTATGGGTGAGGTTGATGGGGTTAGAGCCATCCGCATCCATCACATAGATCTCCCAGTTGCCATCATCGCGGTCTGAAGAAAAAGCAATCTTTGTGTCAGCGAGTTGTGCCTGGGCAGCCGGCTGGAGATGCCTCAGTTGGGTGAAGGTCACCGCAACCCCGGTCCCAAGCACGGCCGTCGCAATCCCAATCGCCGTCACGGTTTTCGCGGGCAGGAGGCTTTTGATTTTGTCAATGAGACCTCCCTTCGGTACAGGCACGGGCAGGCTCGCCACCCGCTCCATGACCTGTTGGACAAAGTGCTCCGGTGCAAACGTTTCTTGAATTTTCGATAAGGCTACCATCGTTGCAAACTCCTCTCTGAGGTGCTTTCGGGCTTCCTTGAGACGGCTATTCACGGTGCTGACGGGAAGCTGCAATCGCTGGCTGATTTGGTCAGCGGAGTACCCACAGATGTAAAACTCGTACACCACCGCCCGATTCTTCTCGGAGAGGGAATCGATGGCATCTCGAATCTGTTCAATCTGCCGCTGACGCTGGTACTCCAGGATGGCGGAACTCAATATGCCTTGCGGCTCCATCTCGTCAGCGTCGGCTTCGATGCCCTCTGTTTCCTGGGCGTTTCTGTAGGCGCGGCTCTTCAGCCAGTTCTTTGCCGTGTTGACGGCGATCGCTTCCAGCCAGGCGGTGAACCGCTCCGGCTCTTTCAGCTTGCCGATCGAGCGGTAGACTTTGATCCATGTCTCTTGGGCCAGATCTTCCGCATCGCTGTCATTGCGGGTGTAGATGCGGATGAGCCGAAAGACATCGTGTTGATAGCGTCTCACGAGTTGCTCGAAAGCGTCTTTGCCCTTTTGGGCGTTTTCGACTAAAACAATTTCATCAGGATTCAAGGGTCTCATTATGCGTGTCCCTTTTTATGTTGTGATCGAACGCATCGCAGCGTTCACTCTAATAAGACAAGATTGAGGGGGCAAATTAGGGGTAGCCGTAAAATTTTTTGCGTACAGCTATAGAAACCGAGTTTCTATGAGAAACTCGGTTTCTACCTCAACAATGGGTTGCAAAAATCGGCGATGTGGTATATTCTTTCACAGAGAATAGGCGGCTGTCAACCTTGAAAGGTCACTCCTTTGTGGTCATTGGAGATCGGCGTCTGATTTCACCTGAGATTCACCTGGTCGCCTGCGATAATTTCCTCGGTGCTTATCGCGCGGCGCAGCATCTCATCGAACTCGGTCACACGCGAATCGCGACGATCATTGGCGCAAAGGAGGACCCCCCGCAGACCCAAAATCGATGGGCGGGATTTTGTGCCGCACTCGATCAAGCTGGAATTGAATATACTGAAAATAATCTTCGGAAATGGCGTCGGTACATCGACTGGACACAGGTGGGTCAGGGAGCAGCAGCGATGCGCTCACTGCTTGAAGCCGATTGGGATTTTACGGCAGTCTTTGCCTTCAGTGATCGGGCTGGCATTGAGGTGATTCGTGTGATTCAGGAATACGGATTGCGTGTTCCTGGGGATATTGCGGTGGTCGGCTTTGATGGGGCAGATTACGGGGCGTTGATCTCTCCTGCCTTAACGACGGTGAAACAGCCCTATTTTGAAATCGGGGTTGAAGCGGTCCGGATGTTGAAGCAGTTGACCGATGGTGAACCTGTCAACAAAAACTCGCGTTGGATCGCGCCTGAGTTGATTATTCGGGAGTCGTGCGGTGCAAAAATGGGCGAATCAAAGTAGGTGTTAGGTGTTAGGTGTTACGCATCACGCATCACGTTTCATCTTCTCTTCTCTTAATCACGCATCACGCATCACGTTTCACGTTTCACGCAAAGAAGGGAGGTGAACTTCTGTTGTTCTCATTTGGGCGTTCGAGCCATTGGGAGCGTGCTCATGATGATGCGTTTTTCAAGATTGGTAGAGATGCGATATATATAGGACTTACACTTAATGACAGATAGGTTCTCTGCATCTTGAATCTTGTATCTTGCATTCCAGATTCAGGATTCAGGCTGCATAAGCGTCTTGAAATCTCAACTGCGTAAGTCTTAATATAGCGTCTCTACAATTTCAGTTTCAATTTTCCCATGCAGCTCCGTTCCGTGAGTCTGCGACCTCAAAAAGGAGGAATTCAAAATGAAATCGATACGAGTTCAAATGAGGAACACCCTTTGGATTGCCCCCCTGACGTTGTTTGGCCTGGTCATGTTGTTTGGGGCGACACCGAGGGCAGTACAAGCCCAGACAATGCTCTATATTGACTTCGAGACGCAGGGTCCCTCGAAGACGTTTCCCGATAAGAAATTTAATAATGCGTCTGAATGGAGTAAGGGCGCACAGAGCCCCAATCTGGTCGAATGGAGCAATGTCAAGCACGCTGGAAGTGGCAGGCTGTTTCAGACCCGAAACACCAATGCGAACACCACTACCACCGTTGCGCCCGCCCCGGCAGATTGCAAAAGTTGGACGGACTACACCGTCCAGATGACCGTCACCTTCGACGACGACGATAAGTGGCCGCTCGTCTTCAGGTACACCAACCCCGACAACTATTATTTCTTCGCTATCGAGCAAAAGGACTCTGTCCCAGCGGGAAACGCACCGACGGCGTACTTACTCAAGGCCCCTGCTGCGGATGGTGCTTTGAATGGAACGAATGTGGTGCCGTCTGTAGACATGCCCGGTGTGAAAATCAGCCAAGGCGGGGGAAAGGAACTACCAGATGTCGACAAAGCGGTCAAAGACCCTGTGGAAACCGAGGAATGGGTTATCCGGGTCGTGGTGAAGGGAAGCGACATCAAGTGCTACTTTTTCAAACGCAAGGACATTAATAAACTTGATGACCTCGCACCGAACAAACCGATTTTTGAGGCGAAAGACGCTTCCAACTCGAAGGGGTGTGTCGGCCTCCGCAATGACTCCATGATTGGAACCATTGATGATTTCGCTGTATACGGTGCCAGTGGGCTTACCGGGCTTGCCGTGGATGCGAGAGGCAGGTTAGCTACAAGCTGGGGGCTGTTAAAGACAAGCTATTGACGATTGTAGATTGAAGATTATCTATTGTAGATTGAATTCAGTAGATAATCTTCAATTCTGGCAATCTCCAATCTTAAGTAATTATGAATTTGATTCTTTCACATTCTGTTCCGATGGGGTTGCACCCCAGCAGTGTGTTCGTCGGGGGTTCAATCCTCGACGAACAATAAAAACAGCATTTCCCTTGCAATTGCTCACGACTTTTGGTAATATAAGTCAAATTCTAAACCCCGGTTGTCCGCAGGACACCGGGTGTTTGAAAGTCCAGATTCTAAAAACGGAGGGCAAAAATTGTGGCACTACCAAGAATGATTCGCGTGAAACAGCACTTTGATGCGCCCGTTGTCGTGGACCTTCCCGCAGCGATAACGGCAGAATTGGATCGAATCGATACGGCGTCGATAGTGAGTAAGGGGGATAGCGTGGCGGTGACAGGGGGGAGTCGTGGCGTTGCGAACATTGATGTCGCTGTCAAGGCAATCGTTGGTTATCTCAAGCGAATAGGCGCAAAACCGTTTGTTGTGCCAGCGATGGGGAGTCACGGGGGAGCGACCCCAGAGGGGCAGCGGAGTGTATTAGAGCATTACGGCATCACGGAGGAAACAGTCGGCGCGCCCATCCGTGCGACAATGGACGTCGCCGAAATCGGTCGGACAGCGGATGGGTTGCCTGTGTTCCTCGATCGGTACGCTGCTGAAGCCGACCACATCGTGCCGCTGAACCGGATTAAAGCGCATACCGACTTCGGCGGCTCAATCGAGAGCGGCCTGATGAAGATGATGGTGATCGGGTTAGGGAAGCAGAAGGGCGCGAATGTGTACCATCGTGCCTTTTTCCATTATGGCTTTGAGCATGTCATCACGACGATAGGCAGCCTGATATTGGGGACAGGGAAAATCGCGTTTGGGGTTGGACTGATTGAAAATGCCCACGAACAGACGGCGAAAGTTGCAGCAATGCGCGCCAATGAACTGATACGCAGGGAACGTGAACTCCTGATTGAATCCAAATCACTGATGGGGCGACTCCCGTTTGATACGCTCGATCTCCTCATCGCGGATTGGATGGGAAAGAATATCAGTGGGACGGGCATGGATACAAACGTCATTGGTCGAATGATGCAGAATTTTGAGCCGGAGCCAGAGAAGCCCGCGATTTTACGCATCTTTGTCCGCGATCTGACAGATGCCAGCGATGGCAACGCAACAGGCGTTGGTCTGGCAGATTTCACGACAACCCGCCTTGTGGAGAAGATTGATCGGCATGCCATGTACATGAACGGCATCACCGCTTTGGGGCCCCAGAAATCGAAGATTCCTTTCTACTACGACACCGATCGCGAAGCCATTGAGGTGGCATTGGATACGATTGGACTGACGCCGCCTGAAGGGGCAAAAGTGGTGCGAATCGAAAATACGCTCCGTCTGACAGAAGTGGACATCTCCGAAGCCTTGCTTGAGGACGCCAAGCTGCGTAGTGATTTGGAGGTCATCGGCAAGTTGAAATCGTTTGAGTTTGATTCGAGTGGAAACCTGCTGCCGTTTGATGAAACATGATGACCAGAAGATTTAAACAACTTTACGTTAAAGCACACACAGAAGCAGACCTCTATTCAGATCGGAGGATTATTAAAGAATTTCCAGAAATCGTTTCCCCAAGCCACCTGAATTATTGGCACCCTGGGGATCAAATTCAGGAAAAAGATCATCGACTGCTTGTTGGGGTTGCCCCCGGATGGAGTTATTTGGATATCGAACTGTTGGATGGTTTAGATAACGCGCTTGCTCAAGAAAGTTACTCAGATTATCAGATTGACGTCTTCGATATTTCCGTTTGCAAGCAGATGGAAGACCTTAAAAAATATATCCCGGATTTAGAGAACGCTTATCATACCCCTTGGGTTGGGCTTTGGAAAAATGGTATCTTTCAAAAAGCAATCTGGGGATATGATGGACGCATGTTTTTAGCGGAGTTATTCGGGTTCGCCGACAAATTCCGCCATCCATGAAGTGATGAGGTTATATGAAACGTTTAATTGTCGGAATTACGGGGGCGAGCGGTGTCATCTACGGTGTGCGCCTCCTCGAAGTTTTGACCCAATACAACGAATATGAGATCCACTTGACGCTCTCTAACTCAGGGGCAACGGCACTATGGGAGGAACTTCAGATTCGTGTGGACCTGGACGATTTCCGCCTTGAATCGCTGATCGGCAGATCGGCGGAGCAGGTGATCTATCACCATCAGTCCGATATTGCCGCCGCCATTGCAAGCGGGTCATTCCGCACAGAGGGGATGATCATCGCGCCCTGTAGCATGGGCACAATCGGCTCGATTGCGGCTGGCATTTCCCGCAACCTCATCCACCGCGCCGCTGACGTGTGCATCAAAGAGCGACGCAAGCTGGTGCTCGTGCCCCGCGAAACCCCGCTCAGTTCCATCCACCTCGAAAACATGCTCAAGCTCTCCCAGCTTGGCGTGGTCGTTCTGCCCGCCATGCCGGGGTTCTATCACTTCCCCCAAACCGTCGATGACCAGATCAACTTCGTCATCACGAAATTGCTGGATCAATTTGGAATTGATACTGGGCTGATTCGGCGGTGGAAGGAAGGTTCATAGCTTCAGTCCCGTTCAATCGAAAGAGAGGCAACCGATGGAAAAGGTCTTCAGAACATCTCTTGTGGATGAGATGAGCACAGGGAATATGCTATTGAAAGAGATTCATACGCTTGAAAGTAAAGTAGATCGTCTTGAACGAAGGACGGTTGCAGATAATGAACTGCTACAACAAGATATCAAGCGCTTGAGACAGGATATTCAGTTAATCCATCAAAAGTTGATCGAATCTCAACGTGACACTGAGAGAAAAAACCTGATTCGTCAGGGATGGTGGGCTGCTGTTGGCTTATGGATGATTTCCGCTATTTTGATTGCCAACCTCATCTTCCAGGTGATCGCGAGATAGTCATCAAATAACAGTTTTCATACCCCAGCAGAAATCGAATGAGGGCAAACAATGGTATTCCGAAAAATCAAAATCATCCTGGATATGATCAAGTTTGAGCACACGATCTTTGCGCTGCCGTTTGCCATCATGAGTGCGTTCATTGCCTCCGACGGTCTACCGGCACTGGACAAGATTGGCTGGATTCTTGTCGCGATGGTCGGTGCGCGAAGTTGCGCGATGGCGTTCAACCGCCTTGCCGATGCCGAAATCGACAAAGCGAACCCGCGCACGGCGATGCGAGCCATTCCCGCCGGCTTGCTCACGAAGGGCGCAGTGTGGATATTTACGCTCGTCTCCGCGGCGCTGCTGGTGTTTGCCGCGTACAAACTCAATCCGCTTGCGTTCGCGCTTTCACCCGTTGCGCTCGGGGTGATTATGGGATACTCCTATACGAAACGCTTTACCTTGCTCTCTCACCTCTGGCTCGGCACCTCGCTCTCGATTGCGCCGGTTGGGGCGTGGATTGCTATCAAAGGGCGATTTGATTGGCCCCCGATGCTACTTGGCCTGGCGGTCCTGCTCTGGACGGCGGGATTTGACATGATTTACGCTTGTCAGGATTTTGACTTTGATCGCCGATTGGGGCTTCACTCCATCCCTGCACGGTTCGGGATTCGACGCGCATTGTGGCTGTCGTCCGCGCTCCATGTCGTGATGGTTGCCATACTCATCGGGGTGACGCTGTTGACAAGGCTTGGGGCCCTCTACCTGATTGGCGTTGGGGTCGTGACGATTATCTTGTTCTATGAGCACGCGATCGTCAAGCCGAATGACCTCTCGCGGGTAAACCTCGCGTTCTTCACGCTGAATGGCATGGTGAGCCTGGTGCTCATGGCGTTGTCTGTCGCAGATATGATGTTTTAATCGAAAGGAGGTGAAAACATGCAAACTGTCTACATCGTTGGTATTGTCGCTGTCGTGGTTGTCATTGTCGGCGTGGTTTGGATGCTTCGCAACCGGATCACTTCTGGCCTCTTTCGGGCGTCGGCAGAGAAGAAGGAAATCGAAGCTGGATTTCAAACCACACCAGAAAATGCCCCCGCTGGAACAAAACGGAAGCAGCCAGAAAAGCCGCCCGCCGTTGACATCTCCAAAAATAAAATGAGAGGGGCGAACAAACTCCGCGTCTCACGCGACAACGTGCGGGTCAATGAAAACCGGCTGCGAGGCAAGAACGTCATCAAAGTCGAAAACAAATCACGTGGACCCGCATCAAAATCGAAAAAAGCAAAGAGGAAGAAAACGTAACATGCGTTACCCACCTGCAAATCGAGAACCTGAATTTGAATTGTTCAATCGTATGCTTGCGGGCGAAACCGAAGAGCGCATTCTGCTGGTGGAAGCCGGTGGCGGCATGGGCAAGACCACGCTTTTGGAGGCGTTCATGCGTCACTGCCCCCGGCACACCCATTGCGCCCCGAAGGATTGGGGACGCGCCGAGCAACTTTTTCAGGCAGCCCTGCGCGTCCACCGTGACATTGGGCATCGGTTTAACACTGGGCTGGCGCTGCGCCGGCTGGGCGCAGTGGCAGAAGGGAGAGGGGACGGTCCACAAGCCATCCAATTTTACCGCGAAGCCCTCCAGCTCTTCGAGGCAATCGGCGTGCAAGACGCAGAATTGACCCGTGCGGACCTGGAGCGCCTGGAAGGGGAGGTTTCGGGGTGAGAGGTATGGGTGCCCATACGGATCAAGTTAAGCGGAAAAGTTCCCTCTCCCCTCCATCAAATCCCTTCCTTATTTCTCCTCCCCTCCGTCAAATCCCTTCCTTATTTCTCCTCCCCTTGTGGGAGGAGATGCCACGAAGTGGCAGAGGAGGGGGAGGAGAGGGTTAGGGTGAGGGGGATGCTCTCGGTGGTGTGGCACTTTCCCCTCACCCCGGTGGGAAACGATGGGACAGAGTTCTTGGTTGGCACCCAATAAAAAACGCAGCACGGTGGTTTTGTGAACCGAAAACCAACTGCCTAAGACCGAAAGGGGCAATCCATGATAGTACAATACCATCAAAAGCGAAAGCCATCGGAGCGGGGAACTGACCTCACTCAAGGAAGTCTTGGGATTCATCAAGCGCTTCATCCCGCTCGGATGGGTCAGTTCCATTCCTCCGACGGAGTCGGGAGGGGACATGTCCTTTCGCTTTCCCGTTTCCGTTGAAAGAGCGGTCATCATTTCCGCACTACAAGGTCCCAACTTGTCGGATATTGTGTGACAGGGCCCTAGAATAGTTCTTTCGGAGCTATGGGAAGTTTTTCCGGTTTAATCCAGCCGCGATCATTTTTGATCGTCACCTGTGTTCCCAATTCCGCACACAGCTTCTGATAATTGACTAAGGCTTCCTGAGCACCCTCGCCACTTAACACCTGGGGTTGATACTTGGCGGCCGGATTGTCAACCCAGAGCGGTATCAATTCGATTGACTTCAGTGCGCGATCTGCGAAAGTCACCTTGGGAGCAACCACTTTGGAGTACTGCTTATCGTAGGTTTCGTAGATAAAATCTGCAAGGCTATAGATGACGGGTTTCCCTTTGTAAAGCTCCAGCCCCTGCAACGTGTGCAACCGCTGACACAGCACCACATCTGCGCCGGCATCAATCAGCCCGCGCGCGAAGAAGCGTTGGCGTTCGCTGACGGCTTGGGTGTCCCGCGCCTTCCCCCAGTAGATTGAAACTACAATTAAATCCGCTTCCTGTGCCACCCGTTTGACCGCCTCGATCATTTCACTGTAAACGGCGTGGGAAATCGTGTCATCGGAATCGCCAGCAAACGCCTCCCCGTGAGCATACGCCAAAAATGCGACCCGTGCTGTTTTGATATCCACCCAGGCAGGTTCGCTTGCCGTTTCAGGTGTCAGCCGAGCCCCAGCCGTTTTTACCTGATACCAGTCAAGCAAGGTAATGGTATCTTCTAACGCCTCTGCTCCAAAATCCATAATGTGCGGTGTGGCGAGCGATACAACCTTAAACCCGGCATTTGCAATGCCGCGAGAGAGCGCCGGCACCGCCCGAAATGGGTGCTCCACACCGTATCGTGGCTCACCTCGGTCAGATATATTCGTGTCCAGCGTCGCCGTTGCGATGTCCGCAGATTGGAGGAGCTCCCTTGTTCCGGCGAATAGGGCATCAACCCCGTATTTTTCAATGATTGGCGTCAAGCCACTGCCAATCGTGATGTCGCCAACGGCAACAATTGAGATTTCCTGCCCGCTCACCGTTCCGGTCATTAGGGTGATAACGAATAAGAGGCATATCGTAGTACAAGGGCGTATTGCGTGTTGGATATTGCGTGAAACGTGAAACGTGAAACGTGAAACGTGAAACGAACTCTTCCCTTCCTTCCTTCCATGATTCCTTTCTTCCATTTTTCCCTTCCCTTTTCCTTATACGAGTTTTTCACTGAGACTTCCGAAGTTTGAGGCCAGATGTTTGCTGTTTTTCATGGTTTCGCATCGTCTCCGCTCAATTCACCTGTTGAAACTTCGGAAGTCTGGGGCTCACTTTTGCCCATAACTGAAAAAGTCGTATCCTTATGGATAATTATACAGATTTTCCTCCCCGCCGGAATCGCGGTTCAAAGCCACTTGACCAGGTGGTTCCTGGGGGGAACGCTGATTCAACTGAAATTCGCGGAGTATGCAGTTGATAATCTCCTCATTATAGGCTTGGGCGTTCACCAGTTTCTGATTTGCCTCCCATGCCATTCGCGCTGCGGCTTCAAAATATTCTGCATGCTTATAGGCATCAAGAATATCGGTGCCCCGCGAAAACGTGCCGTGCCCCACCCAATAGAGGATATGACGCATGCTATTCCGACGCTCCGGTGGGAGGTCTTCCATCTTAAAGAGGCGCAGGCTTTCATAAGAAAGCTCGGGGATCCCCGGTGCCCTTTCTTGCACAAAACCGATCCCGCCACATTTTTCGTACATAATCGGGGTTTCCGGTTCGTACCCCTTCAAAAAATCGTAAAATCGTGATGGGTGTCCGTGCTCCGTGCGAGATATCAAGTTCAAGAACTTCGGCTGCAAATGAACTAACGCTTTGAAACCGTCCTGTTCAAGTTGATCAAAGATGAGCATGTAGTGAAACATTTCGCTCGTTGGTTTCGGCGGCTTCATCTGCGTCCTATCCAGTACAGCGGCGGAGGGTGTTCCAAAGCGCATCCGATAGTGGACCCCATCTTCTTCGACCTCAACAATCGTCAAATTTAACGCCGGATGTTCCAGCGCAATCATGTCTAATCTGGAGCCTGACTTTGTTAAAAGCACATGCTGGCCCGCTAACCGTTTCACGGTAATCGCCGGCGGCAAGGTGTAGCGAGGGGATTCATCGCGCGGGAGCAGGCAGTTTGGATCGACTGCCTCAGATAATAGTGCCCCCACATTGCCCGCGGACCCCCACAGATAACCATGTGCGTGGGCATGGCTCCCCACCCAACTCATCTGTCCGATGAGAAAGCCCAACTCGCTATCGGAAGATATTGGCTGCAAGGACGGATGGTATCCGCGCTCACACCACTGGTGGTAACGGTAACTTTTAGGGGGCGGCGGGGATAAATCGTTGGTAAGATAAGGATTTGCTAACGTTAATCCATTCATAGTTGCTGATTCCTAAGTTTATGAATTCATGGATACAGGATTCAGGATTCAGGTCTGAGACTCTCGAGTAGCGGAGACTCACTTGCATCTTGTATCTTGCATCTTTGTTTGGCATCACCTTTTAAGAATATCATGCTTGTTGGGTTTTATCAACATAAATTTGCAAGATATTCTCTTGAGAAAAGCAGATTGAAAGTGCTATAATAACGACTGCTAAAAACTGTACACAATACGCTACGAATATATGGACGGGAGGTCCTGTCCGGTGATTTTGCAATCTTCAAGACAATCAGACAACACCTGATGTCGTCTTAGGAGGAGAACAAAACGGCGTGAAACGTGATTCGTGATTCTTTTCACGTTTCACGTTTCACGCTTCACGAATCATATCAACACAGAAAATCAAGAGGAGCCATCAATGCGTACCAGAATTGAAAAAGACAGTATGGGAGAAATCGAGGTCCCCACAGATCGGTACTGGGGGGCGCAAACTCAAAGATCATTGCAGAATTTTAAGATTGGCGGCGAACGTTTCCCACGCGAAATGATTCAGGCACTCGGAATCGTCAAGCAATCCGTGGCAGAAGTGAACGCGGCTTTAGGAGTGCTTGCAAAGGACAAGGCGGAAGTTATCATGAAAGCCGCTCAAGAAGTGATCGACGGGGTTCTGGATGAGCACTTTCCGCTGGTCGTTTGGCAAACCGGCAGTGGCACGCAGACCAATATGAACGCCAACGAGGTCATCTCGAACCGCGCCATAGAAATGCTTGGGGGGGTGTTAGGTAGCAAAGCCCCTATCCACCCCAACGACCACGTCAACAAGTCTCAATCGACCAACGATGCGTTCCCAACGGCTATCCATGTTGCCATCGTGGAGCGAATCCATCATCACCTTATCCCCGCTGTCACCGCTCTGCGGGATGCCCTCGCCGCTAAAGCGGAAGCGTTTGTGGATATTGTAAAGATTGGACGCACCCATTTGCAGGATGCAACGCCACTGACACTAGGGCAGGAGTTCTCTGGATATGTGGCGCAGTTGACAAATGCCCTCCGCGCCATTGACCACTGCCTCCCCCACCTGTATGAGTTGCCGATCGGGGGGACCGCAGTTGGGACCGGGTTGAACACCCATCCCGAGTACGCGACACGGGCAGCCGCGGCAATAGCAAAACGAACGGGAGTCCCATTCGTGACCGCTCCCAATAAATTTGAAGCGCTCGGTGGACGGGATGCCATCGTCGAAGCGAGCGGCGCATTCAAAACGCTGGCTTGCTCGTTGAACAAAATTGCGAATGATATTCGCTGGCTCGGCAGTGGCCCGCGCTGCGGAATCGGCGAGCTCCTCCTGCCTGAAAATGAGCCGGGGAGCTCCATCATGCCGGGGAAAGTGAATCCAACGCAGTGCGAAGCTATGACGATGGTTTGCGCGCAAGTCATCGGAAACGATACCACGATCGCGTTGGCGGGAGCCTCGGGCAACTTTGAGCTGAACGTGTTCATGCCTGTCATGGCTTTTAACGCCCTGCAATCGATTCGTCTCCTCGGAGACGCCTGCAATTCATTTAACGAAAACTGTGTCGTTGGCCTCCAACCGAACCGAGAGAAAATCGCTCAATACCTGAACGATTCCCTGATGCTTGTCACGGCGCTCAATCCTTACATCGGCTATGACAACGCGGCGTTAGTTGCCAAAAAAGCCCATAAGGAAGGCAAGACATTGCGGCAGGTTGTCCTCGAACTGAAGCTATTGACCGGGGAAGAATTTGATCGAGTGGTCGTGCCGAGCCAAATGATTAGTCCGAATGCCTGAAACGTAAAATGGAAAAGGGTGGAATGGAAGGAAAGGAAGAATGGAAGGGCGAGAAACCGAGTTTTTCTGAAAAACTCGGTTTCTTACTCGTATTCCGCACAAAAATGAGATGGGATTTTTTTATTGAGTGATATGTTTCACACGCGCCTGGTTATTCTACACTTGCTTTGCCTTTACGGACTCTACGATACAAGGAATATATGCCGCTCCCAATTACCGTGAAAATAAAAGCAAGCGGGACGAGGTAGATGAAAACCCAAATCCCCAGCTCCATGAGCCATTTGAGTGTGGTCAGCAGCGCCCGGCTTGCATTCTTGATCGCGAGCACTGGCTGCCATCCCGTTTCCACAACCGGTTTCGCAAGAGCGTCGGGAAGCAAATTCACCTTCAGCGTCGATAAGGCTGTCATGTGATTGAGGTAGTTCATGCGGCCTTTCATGCGTTCAATTTCCCCGCGCACCTTGGTTAACTCTTTGTAGACCTCGAGAATATCTGCGGCCTTTTGGGTTCGCTGTCGAACGGTGGTAAGCAGTTCCCGTAGTTCGACTTCTGTTGCTTCGAGGTTCTTGAGTTGGGCCACCAAGTCGGTGTACTCTTGGGTGATATCTTGTCCACTCACGGTTTCGCGTTCCACGCGGATAGCGAGTTGCTTGGCTGAATCCATGACCGCCGATAAATGTTCGGCTGGCACTCTCAAAGTGAGCGTTGCTCGGGGCTGATCGTTTTGTCGCCATTCCGTTATCTCCGCCGCATACCCTTCCTTTGATTCCACAAGTTTGATGAGGGCAAGACTGGCTGACGTGGCGTCCTTGACGACAAGGTCAAGATACGCCGTCCGAATGATCATGCGTGGAACTTGAGCTGGTTGCGTTAAAGATGAAACAGAGGTCGTGGGCGTGGGGATATTTTCGACAGGCGCGGCAGCGAGGTCTAGACTAGCAGACTTGGCACCAACTTGGAACCTTAGATATAGAAGGATGAAGAGTAGGATGAGCAGGAGTGTGCCGACAATCCCCGCAATGACAAGAAGAAATTCCTTCGAGAAATAACCAATTTTCATGACATCCTCCTTATAGTGGCCGACGCCTAACTATTAGACGGAAATTTTCAGTCTAATGACCCCCTATAGGGTTTTATGTGGAAAATTCCTCTCCCCACTTAAACCCAGCGGACTGCCACTTTGTCCCATATGATACTGTTAAAATTTCCTATCTGTCAATGGGTAAATTTCCAGAAGCATGCCAAACTATCCCATCAATAAACTCATCGCTGACTTCGATGAAACCGTGTCGGAGGTGGATACAATTCGCCTGATCGCCAATGCAGCAGCAGACAATAGAGCAACCCTCAGTGAGAGAGAGCAGTTTCTCGCAGATTGGCAGGAGATGGTCGAATGGTATGCGACGCGATATGGCAGAATTCTTGATGAATGGCTTGCCAAAATCGACAATCATCAATTGTCAATCGTCAATTGTCAATTGTCAATGCTTACTGACTTCCTCAAATCCTTCGAGGCGCTTGAGCAGGCGTCGTTAAGACGGGTGATGGATAAAAAATTTCTGGCAGGGCTAACAAAGGATCAACTGAAAGAGACTGGGCAAAAAGTCGTCAAACTGCCGGGGGTTGAGCGGGTACTCTCTGCAATGTGTGCGAGTGGGGTAGGGATTGAGATTCTGTCAGCCAACTGGTCGCATACGTTAATTGAGGGCGCAATGGAGGGGTTATGCAATCAGATCGTTACAAATGACTTGGTATTCGATTCTGTGGGGCATTCAACCGGGCAAATCCTTATGCGCGTTGTCTCTGCACAAGATAAGTTGCAATACTTCAAGGAGCGCAGAGCAACCCCCCCCGTCCACGGGGGGGACCAAGGGAGTATCCATCAGGCCCCCCCGTGGACGGGGGGGGGGACGCTCTACATTGGCGATTCAATCTCCGATTTTCTGGCACTCCTAGAAGCCGATCTGGGCGTGCTGATCGGCGAGAACAGAATCGCACGACAAACCATCGAAAGGTTTCACATCCCCACGATAAGCATCCGTCACGCAGATCGGTTTAATCCGAAAATTCACAACCAGGGGACCATACTGCGAGTCGATTCGTGGGAAGGGTTAGACCGGTTCCTGAAAGAAGAATAAGAAACCGAGTTTTTCAGAAAAACTCGGTTTCTTCTGTCTTCAATCCTCGGTTGGTGGAAGAGTGGCTTTTGGTTCGGTTCGGGGGAAAATCCGAATCTTCCGAAACTGCGGAACGCCTGTCCCAGCCGGCACCAAATGTCCCATGATGACATTCTCCTTTAAGCCCTTGAGGAGATCCCGTTTGCCGATGACGGCGGCTTTGGTCAGCACATTCGTCGTTTGTTGGAACGATGCTGCCGAAATAAAGCTTTCCGTGCTCAACGACGCCTTCGTAATCCCTTGCAGAATGGGGCCTGCTGTTGCAGGCCGTCCACCAGCGGCCTCAGCGCGGCGATTCACCCGATTAAAGATGGAACGATCGACCTCGTCCTCTTCGAGGAACTCTGTATCTCCAGGGTCTTTAACCTTCACCTTATTCAGCATCTGTCGAATGATAACCTCAATGTGCTTATCATTGATTCGCTCACCCTGTTTTCGGTAAACGTCTTGCACCTCATTGACAAGGTAAGCTTGTACGGCCTCCTCCCCTTTGACATCTAAAATGTCACGCGGGTTAATGGGGCCATCGGTCAAGCGCTCTCCGGCTTCAACCCAATCACCCTCTTGAACGATCAGATGCTTCCCTTGTGGAATCCGGTAAAGCGTTTTACTTTCCGACGGCTCTACGCGCAAGAGGCGCATCCCTCTCGAGGTCCCCTCGAGTTGCACATATCCTTCAATTTCTGAGATGACGGCGGCATCCTTCGGACGTCGCGCTTCAAACAGTTCGGTCACACGCGGTAGCCCCATGACGATATCCCGACTCTTCGTCGTTTCGCTGGGGAGACGCGCTAAAACACCCCCTGCCTCTACCCTTTCACCATCCGTGACCGAAAGGTGCGCGCCCGTTGGCATCAGATAGCTACCTAAGAGTACGCCGGCTTCATCGGCGATCTCGATTCTGGATTGGTACTCCTCCCCTTTGTATTCAATAATGACACGTTCTGCCATGCCAGTTGCCTTCTCTTCACGCATGGTCACATCCTCAATAATATCCTGGAACTTGACGATGCCGCCATACTCGGTGAGAATGGGCACATGATACGGATCCCATTCGAGAAGGAGCGTCGGAGGTGTGTTGGTTTGTGGATTGCCTTTTGTCACCCGTTGTCCATCTTCGACACAGAGCCGCTCTCCGACGCGCGCATTATGGCGTTCAATGACACGGTCGTTCTCATCCACAATCAGAATGTGAGCATTCCGCGAGAGGACAATCTTTTCAAATGCAGGTTGCAGATTTGCCGAATCGCTCATTGGCTCAACCGCTGATTTATCGATTCGCCTTAAGACACATTTGATGTTCGAGTCTTTGATGTTCGAGTCTTTGATGTTCGAGTCGTACTGGACCCTGCCATCGTGACGAGCTTCAATCCGTGACTGGAACCCTCCACCACTCACGGTGCCACCGGTGTGGAAGGTCCGCATTGTTAACTGGGTTCCTGGTTCCCCAATAGATTGTGCTGCAACAATGCCAACGGCTTCTCCAATATCAATCTCCGCCCCCGTTGTTAGGTCTGCGCCGTAGCACTTGGCACATGCGCCATGGGGTGCCTCGCACGTCAAGACGGAGCGAACGCGGACTTCAGGAATGCCAATTGCTTCAATGCGACTCGCTGCCTGCGGATTAATCAGTCCGTTTTGAGCCACAATGATTCCACCGGTGGTGGGATCGACAATGTTTTCAAGGGCAGTCCGTCCAAAGATTCTTTCGGAGAGGCTATCCTCTTCCTCCTCTCCGCCCGTTTTCGTGATTCCGTTCACGGTGCCACAATCATTCAGTGTAACCATCACATCTTGAGCGACATCGACTAGCTTGCGTGTCAGATATCCACTGCTTGCGGTCTTGATCGCTGTGTCGGCAAGTCCCTTGCGGGCACCGTGTGTGGAGATAAAGTATTCAAGGACAGACAATCCCTCGCGGAAGCACGATTCAATCGGTTTATCGATGATCTCTCCGGATGGCTTGGTCATTAAACCGCGCATACCACTAATCTGTCGGAGAGACTCCTTTTTGCTCCGCGCTCCGGAGTCCGCCATGATATGCACGGGGTTAAAGCCTTCAATCTCATCTTCACGCCCTTTTTCCAGTTCCTCAAATAGGGCGGTTTCAGTCTGACTAATCAGGTGATGCCACACATCAATGACTTTGTTGTGCCGTTCGCCTGGGCTCATCCCGCCGGTGAGATAATCTTTCTCAATTTGTTCAACCCGCTCTCGTGCTGCCTTGATGAATTCCTGTTTTTGTGAAGGAATAATCAGATCCTGCATGGCAATCGAAATTCCGGAGACGGTTGCGTAATGAAAGCCAAGCCGTTTCAGTTCATCTAAAAATCCCACCGTTCGGTGATTTCCAAGCTCTGAAAAACAGCGTGAAACCAAGTGGGAGAGATCTTTCGCTCGCATTTCCTTATTCATAAAGGGAATCTCTTGACCGGTCTGTGCATCTGTGAACAGGAGGTCGTTGGGAATAATCTGATTAAAGATCACACGGCCAACCGTCGTTGGAATTGGCTTCACGACTCCATCAATATAGAGCAAAATCGAGTCATGCATCCCCAAGGCACCGCATTCGTAGGCGAGGATGATTTCCTGCTGATTCCGATACACATGCTTTTCAGAGGCCGCTGGCTGCATCTCTTCTGGAAGGATTTTCGTGAGGAAACTGCAACCGAGCACCACATCCAAATCGGGAACCGCGATTGCTCCGCCATGGGCAGGCTTTAAGATGTTCCGCGTCGCCATCATGAGCACGTTTGCTTCAATCTGGGCCTCGACGGAGAGCGGAATATGCACCGCCATTTGATCCCCATCGAAGTCTGCGTTGAAGGCTTTACACACCAAGGGGTTGATCCGGATGGCATTTCCTTCGACCAGCATCGGTTGGAATGCCTGAATCCCTAAGCGATGGAGTGTCGGCGCACGGTTGAGCAACACGGGATGTTCATCGATCACTTCCTCAAGAACCTCCCATACTTCAGGGGAAACCTGCTCTGCCATGTTCTTGGCACGCTTGATGGTATGGGCATACCCCTTCTCCTGGAGCTTATGAATGATGAAGGGTTTGAATAGTTCCAGGGCGAGTTTCTTAGGTAACCCACACTGATGTAACTGGAGCTCCGGCCCGACGACAATGACGGTTCGTCCTGAATAGTCAACGCGCTTCCCTAGCAGATTCTGGCGGAATCGTCCCGGTTTTCCTTTGAGCATATCGCTTAACGATTTCAGCGGACGATTGCCCGGCCCACGCACCACCCGACCATGCCGACCGTTATCTAATAAGGCGTCGACGGCTTCCTGAAGCATCCGTTTTTCATTGCGGATAATCACATCCGGTGCGCGCAATTCCATCAATCGTCTGAGACGGTTATTCCGGTTGATCACCCGTCGATACAGGTCGTTCAGATCGCTGGTGGCAAAACGTCCGCCGTCTAGCGCAACCAGTGGACGCAAATCGGGTGGAATCACCGGAAGCACCGTTAAAATCATCCAGTGCGGCAGATTCCCGGATTTCTTGAATCCAAGCACCAGTTTCAACCGCTTTGAAAGCTTACGAGCCTTCTGTTTGCTCCCTGTTTTATTCAGTTCGGCTCTCAGGACTTCGGCTTCCTGGTCGAGATCTATTCCTTTGAGCAGTTCACCGATGGCTTGGGCACCCATTCCAACACGGAATTCGTACTTCTCTCTGTGCTTGTTGTACTCCTCCTCTGTCAGCAGTTGCTTCACTTCGAGGGGGCATTCCGGATCGTTGACCTCCAGCACAATGTACGCTTCAAAATAAATGACCCGTTCAATATCCCGAAATGGGAGGTCGAGAAAGAGACCAATCCGGGAAGGCAACCCTTTGAAGAACCAGATGTGTGAAACCGGGGCCGCCAACTGGATGTACCCCATTCGCTCTCGGCGAACTTTTTGCTGTGTCACTTCGACGCCACATCGATCACAAACCACACCTTTGTGTTTAATTCGCTTGTATTTGCCACAGGCGCACTCCCAATCTTTCTGTGGGCCGAAAATCGCCTCACAGAACAAGCCATCCCGTTCCGGACGAAACGTTCGATAGTTAATCGTTTCCGGTTTCCGAACTTCTCCACACGTACAGCTTCCAAGGGCGCACGCGCTGGTTCGGTGATGACATGCTGTCGCTTTTGACCATCCTTTAATTTGTTCCGGCGACGCAACCCGGATGGAGATTGCATCAAAGCTATTCAAATTTGTAGACACAGGCATTCTCCTTGCGTAAAACGTGAAACGTAAAACGTAAAACGTGAAGCGCGAGTTTTTTACGTTTTACGTTTTACGCTTCAGATTATTGTTATGGGGTACAGCTCCGATCAGACTCAAAGACCATTTCAGTTTTCAGTTGAAGATATAATAATCTTTCCCTTGCCGCCTTGATATAATCTTCATTAATCTCATAGCCAACATATTTTCTTCCTGCCTGTAGCGCTGCAACAGCAGTTGTGCCACTACCCATAAATGGATCGAGAATGATATCCTCTCTAAAAGAATAGAGATGGATGAGCCGATACGGCAATTCTACTGGAAAGGGTGCTGGGTGTCCTACTTTCTTGGCTGATTCGGGATTCATCGTCCATACCGATTTTGTCCATTCCATAAATTGCGCTTTGGTGACGGTATTTTCTCTGCCTTTGGATTCTCTACGAAATGAACCCTTGCTGAATACCAAAATATATTCATGCGTATCTCTGAGAACAGGATTTGACGCGGATTGCCAACTTCCCCAGGCCATTGAAACACCTGCGCCTGCTCCTTTGTTCCAGATGATTTCTCCACGCATCAAAAAGCCTAACCCTATCATGATTTGTGAAATGTAATCCGATAAAGGGATATACGGCTTTCTTCCCACATTGGCAACATTGATACAGGCTCTACCCCCATGTACTAAAACTCTATAGGTTTCTGCAAATACTTTCCGTAAAAGTTGTAAATATTCCTGTAACGATAAATCTTCATCGTATACTTTTGAAACATTATAGGGTGGCGAAGTAATCATTAAATGCAAAGAATGATCGGGAATCTCTTTCATCAATTCAGAGCTATCTAAAATCACGGTATTTTCTAGTGCTTTCGGAAATGGATAATCCGGTTCAGGTTCGGTATGAGGGGCAATAGAAAGTTCAGAATACAGTTTTGAACCGTAGTATGTAGATGAATCGTGGTTAATTCTCGCATTGGTCCCAAAGTGGCTTGTCTTAGATCCTTGTTTCATAACGTCATAAAAAATTCGTGCCCGGCATAAACAGCGCGTCCAGATTCTTGCGAAGGTTTGAAACCCCGATCTGCGATCGGGGTTTCAAAGCGCAATCCAACACCGACTTATCCTTCATCTTCATCTTCTTCCCAATTGGTCAAATCTGAATCATCGTCCTCAGATGGGGAGCCGTCCCCATGCTTCTCTAACCTGACGTCCAGGCATAAACTCTGCAACTCCTTCACAAGGACGTTAAAGGACTCCGGTGTGCCAGGGGTTGGTGCATTTTCGCCTTTGACAATCGCTTCATAGATCTTGCTTCTCCCGACGACATCATCAGACTTGATGGTCAGCATTTCCTGAAGCGTGTAAGCGGCCCCATAGGCCTCTAATGCCCACACTTCCATCTCACCAAAACGTTGCCCACCTTGCTGGGCTTTTCCACCGAGCGGTTGCTGGGTCACAAGCGAATAAGGCCCCGTGCTGCGGGCGTGGATTTTATCGTCAACTAGGTGGTTCAACTTGAGAATATAGGCATATCCAACGGTGACCTGTTGCTTAAAGGATTCACCCGTCCGACCGTCATACAGAGTTGTCTTTCCCGTTTTCGGTAAGCCCGCTTGACCGAGCAGTTCCCGAATTTCATCCTCCTTTGCCCCATCGAAAACAGGCGTTGCGATGTGCACCCCCAGTTCTTTGGCCGCCCAGCCCAGATGGGTTTCCAAAATCTGTCCAACGTTCATCCGAGAAGGGACGCCCAATGGGTTGAGGACGATCTGGATGGGGGTGCCATCTGCCAAATAGGGCATATCTTCTTGAGGCAGAATTTTCGCCACGACCCCTTTGTTGCCATGCCGCCCGGCGATCTTATCACCCACAGAAAGTTTTCGACGGTTAGCAACATAGACTTTCACCAATTTAATGACTCCCGGCTTGAGTTCATAGCCTTTGCGAACCTTTTCAAGCTGCGCCTCTTTTTCACCCGTCAGGGCGGCAATTCGGCCTTGAGCCAACTCACGAACGCGTCGGATGCGTTCCATCGCGACTCCATCCGTTACATGAAGGCTTTCAAGGGGGAGCCCACTGTTGAGTAAAGCTTCAGTCACAACATCTCCACGTTGGGCATGGAGTTGAGCTCCGTCATGGAGACTGCTCGCCAGGGTTTTGCCGAGGAGTGCCTTTCGGATTTCGGCGTTTTTGCGCTGGTTAATTAAAGCGCACTTGGCTTGCCAATCCCTTTCGACTTCCTTTTCTTTTGCGATGTCGCGTAATTGCGTTTGGCGGTCTCTCTCCTTCTCCCTGCGAGAGAAAACTTTGACATCAACAACAACGCCATCATTTCCCGGTCGCGCATACATGGAAGCATCTCTCACCTCGCCCACCTTTTCTCCGAAGATGGCGCGTAACAGTTTCTCTTCAGGTCCAAGGTCACTCTCCCCTTTGGGCGTCACTTTCCCGACAAGAATACTGCCGGTATTCACAATCGACCCCACACGGATAATCCCTTCCTCATCCAGTTCGGCCAGCGCCTCCTCCGACAGGTTGGGAATATCACGAGTGATCTCCTCCCGTCCCATCTTGGTATCTCTGGCTTCGACTTCAAATTCTTCGATGTGAACGGATGTGAAGGTCTCATTAGTGACGAGGGATTCATTAATGAGAATGGCATCCTCAAAATTGTACCCCTCCCACGGCATGAAGGCAACAAGCACATTACTGCCGAGCGCAAGTTCACCGCTTTCCGTAGAGGGGCCGTCGGCAATCACCTGTCCTGCGTGAACGACTTCGCCGACTTCAATACATGGGCGTTGATGAATACAGGTGCCGCCATTGGACCGTTTGAAGTTGATGAGCCGGTAAACATCATAACCCATTTCGCTGAAGGATTGTTCCCCCCCATCCACATGAAAGGCATCATCCGTGCGGATAATGATCTCAGAGGAAGAAACACTTTCAACAACCCCATCCCGTTTGGCGAGTACGACCGCCCCGGAATCTCGTGCCGATTTGTATTCCATGCCGGTCCCAATCAGGGGAGCTTGGGGGCGGAGCAACGGCACCGCCTGACGTTGCATGTTACTTCCCATGAGTGCCCGGTTCGCATCATCATGTTCAAGGAAGGGGATTAACGCCGCAGAGACGCCAACGATCTGTTTGGGAGAGACATCGATGTAGTTCACGTCTTTCGAGGATTTGTGCGGAAACTCTCCTTTGAACCGGGTCGTCATCTGCTCATCCACCAATTGGCCTCTGGCATCAAGGGTCGCATTTGCTTGAGCGATGATGAACTCGTCCTCTTTATCTGCGGTGAGGTAGTCCGTCTGGTTCGTTGCCATTCCATCGAGCACTTTTCGATAGGGAGTCTCCAAAAAGCCGTAACCGTTCACGCGGGCATACGTACTCAAGGAGACGATTAACCCCACAGAGGGGCCTTCGGGCGTCTCAATAGGGCACACGCGCCCATAATGGGTGCGATGCACATCCCTGACCTCGAAGGTGGCGCGTTCCCGATGGAGTCCTCCCGGACCAAGTGCGCTTAATCGACGTTTGTGGGTCAGTTCATCCAATGGGTTGGTCTGTTGCATAAATTGGGAAAGTTGACTCGACCCGAAGAAGTCTTTAATGGCACCAATCAGTGGCTTAGGGTTGACCAGATCCGCCGGCGTCGAGCTTTCAAGCTCTTGAACCGTCATCCGCTCACGGGTCGCACGCACGACTCGCAACAGCCCCACACGAACCTGATTCTGCAGTAATTCGCCGACCGCACGGACCCGACGATTGCCGAGGTGGTCGATGTCGTCCATCTCGCCTTCCCCGTTCTGGACGTTAATCAGGTATCTGAGAGCCGCAGCGATGTCCTCTTTCCGCAGGATGCGAACTGTTTCATCAACCGTTTCACTCCCATTCAGGTAAAGACTGCGAACTGTTTCATCAACCGTTTCACTCCCGAGCTTTTCATTGAGCTTGTAGCGCCCCACCCGGGCGAGGTCATATCGGACCTGATCAAAAAACATCTTCTCAAACCGATTGCGAGCGCTCTCAATGGTGGGCGGGTCACCGGGTTGGAGTTTGCGGAAGATTTCCACCAGTGCCTGGTCCCGGATGTGTCCCACTTTGTAATCGGATTGGCGATCGCGTTCAAGCGTGTTTCGTAAGAAGCGAATTTCCTCTGCATCTTCCTTATCCAACACTTCAACTTCACCAATTCCTGCCTCAATCAATGGGGACAGATTGTCGTCCGTCAACGCAATGTTGGCTTCCAGCAAAACCTCACCGGTGCTCGGAGAAACAAGCGGACTGGCGGTGACACACCCCACGAGCAATTTGCTGATTGGTACCGACTCTGTTCTGGCAAATAGCTTCAGGATCGCCCCATCGGTCTCCCAACCGAGTGCACGCAACAGAACGGTAACAAGCATTTTTTTGCGTCGGTCTAAACGGACATAGATCAGATCCTTAATATCGTATTCAAACTCAATCCATGCGCCGCGATACGGGATGATTCGAGCGTTGAAGAGTTTGTGCCCACTCGTATGGTTTTCTTCACCGAAGGTTGCCCCCGGGGAGCGATGCAGTTGGCTAACAATCACACGCTCGGAGCCGTTGATGACGAACGTTCCGTTCTCTGTCATGAGGGGAATTTCGCCCATGTACACTTCCGATTCTTTGATGTCGATGACCTGTTTGTCACCCGTGTCCTTATCTTGTTCTCTGAGCATCAGCCGGACGCGCAGTTTCACCGGAACGGCATAGCTGAATCCACGGGCTTGACATTCATTGATATCATACTTGGGCGTACCAAGGGAGTAGCTGACAAATTCAAGGCTGGAAGTTTCACTGAAATCGGTGATGGGGAAGATTTCCTTGAAGACGGCTTGTAAGCCTTTGTCTTCACGATGCTCTGGTTCTATATTTCGCTGTAAAAACTCGCCGTAAGAAGATTTTTGGATCTCAATCAGGTCGGGAAGATCCATGATTTCCGGAATTTTTGCAAAAGACAATCGGTCACGCTTGCCAAATTTGACAACATGGGGCATGCTTTCACCTTACCTTAGGGGGTTAAAAATGGTGCCGTATTGTAATCAGTTACTTAAATTCTTGAAAAATATTGTAAAATCTCGAAAATTAGAAGATGAAATGGCTCGCAATTTTGCGAGCCATTCCATTCATAACGTCTTTACGACCTCCTGAATGGTGGAGTGAAATACTCCTTGGGATTGTTAAATCAGCTTTTTACGCCTCGCACACATTCACGTTTCCGATACCCTTAATACGAGGCCACAGAGCGACCAACTGGAATCACATCTGTCGGTGTGATGACCGATCTAACTGCTGCTACTGACGTAGCCCCCTGTTAGTTCCATGTCTCAATGAAGATTGTTCAATAGATTTAGGAACTATTGTGTTTTCTATTCTAATCCCATCTTATACCACGCGCAACCTTTTATTATACACATAAGCCTTATCCGATGTCAAGAAAAATTTTTGATTTTTAGAAATTCCTACCTTTTGTCGATTGTCAATTGTCAATTATTGCATCCAGTGCGCCACGAGGTCTCCGATGAGATAACCCACCCCCGCAACGCCCAATCCAAGCGAGTGCGCGATCGCGTAGCGACGGCTGTGGTGGGTTGACCTTCACCCCGTGCGTCGCGAGGAGCTCCCGCCAGAGGACTGTGTGATGTTCCTCGACCTCTGCGAAACGGTGGTAAAGATTCCGCCGACCTGGGTTGGACTCGGTATCTGCGAGCGCGCGGTAGAGGAAGGCGGCATCGGCTTCATCACGCCAGTGGTGCTGCCAGGCTGCAAGAACCTTGCGGTCAGGGGATGAGGCGGTGGGGTAGGTTCGGGTGAAGTGCTCATGATGACCCTTCCTCGGAAACTCTATGGTCGCTATCGTCTTCAACTAGGCGTAGGTATATCATGATTAATCTATCGCTTCAATAAAATTTTCCTATGAACATTTGCTTACATTTTACGCATTACGCCTCACGTATCACGCTTCACCGCTCTCAATGCCCAACCGCTTCATAAGCCGTATCAAACTGGGACGGTGTACCCCCAATCGTTTGGCAGCCTGGGTGTGGTTGCCGCCACACTCCCGCGAGGAGGCCATTTTCTCATTGTAGACAGAACAACCCCGAGTATTCCAAGGAGGTTCCAGATCACTCCCGTGGGCGACGTAATATTGAATCCAGCAGGCGGCAACGTCGGCATCGGGACGACGAACCCGCAACGCGGCTTTCATGTCTCGCAAACTACGGGGGATAATGAGGTGGGTTTGTTTTCTACCAATCAAACAAGTGCTTATATCCGCTTCCTTCCGACTGGCCCCGGAGGCGTCCCGTATCGCATCGGCGTTAATACTAATTTTATGTCGTTTGAAACAGGCGCCGGAACCAGCTTTATGGTTATAAACAGCTCCGGCAACGTCGGCATCGGGACGGTGAGTCCTTCGGAACGACTTCATGTGGAGGGAAATATCCGAGCAGGAGCTTTTTTCTATCCCAGTTCGAGACGGTGGAAAACGAACATCCACCCCATTGAAGGCGCACTGGACAAAGTCCACCGTCTGCGCGGCGTTTCTTACGATTAGAAGGCGGACGGTAAGCACGACATCGGAGTGATTGCCGAAGAGGTGGGTCAAGTCATCCCGGAAGTGGTGTCGTTTGAGGAAAATGGTGTTGATGCCAAAGCCGTAGACTACGCCCGCCTCGTTGCTGTCCTCATTGAGGCAATCAAGGAGCAACAAAAGGAGATTGAAGCCCTGAAAGCCACCGTGAAGTCGCTTGCGGCAGAGCAGCAGGAGATGAAAAATAAATCCGTTGCCGAGCGACGTTAGTTAGCAAGTAGAGCAAGGCTGCCAGCCCGTTCCTAATCCCTGTTAATCAAAAGAACAAGCTGGCAGCATGCTCTCAGGGCTTCCATGATTCAGTTCTCCACACGACAGGGATTTCCGGCTTTCTCCCGGATGGTTAATTCACAGCCGATGGTATCCAGGATTTGGTTCAATTTTTTGATAGAGAGATGCCCCCGCTTGTTGAGCACCCGAGAGAGGTAGCCTTCATCCAGGCCAATGGTCCGGCAGAACGCATATCGGGAAGGGAACTTTTGATCAATGATCATCTGCAACTCATCACGGTAATCACTGCGGCGAGCATAGCCTTGTTGGATCGCCAAACGGGAATCCAGGTCTTCGCAGATTTTGAAAAGCGGGGTTTCCGTAATTTCCAGGCGTGTCAATTTCGGGTGAAGCCGATCGACTTGAGCCAGCCAAAACGCGGTGAATTGGTCCCAATCTGGCTCTTGTTGATAGAAATTCCAGACCGCTTGATAAATCTCACCCTGTTCTGGTGGAAGTGAGGCCAGATCATAAATCTCATTCTTCAGGGTTTGGTATTTCTTCATAAGAGACCTTCGATTCAAGATTCAGGATTCAAGATTCACTTGCATCTTGTATCTTGAATCCAAACTGTCAACTCATTTTGGGGGAAATTTGAAACATCCCCAGTTTCTACAATTGGTTCCTGTTCCATGACCTGTATTATATTCACTACTTGCGTATTTGTCAAGTAGATGGGAGCAATCAGAGGATTTCGTTTCCGGGAATCCAATGATGGGAACGGAATCCATCAGCCCATCTAAACGAGGGCTGGTCATAATTCCCTGGGGAGGCAGTCGTAGCCTAAGATTCTATCTTGGCCATGGCGCAAGGTGCCAAGATAGAATCTTGGGCTACAACTCAACCGCCGGATCATTATGACCAAGCCTCATCTAAACAAAAAGGAGTCCAACATGAAATCGATAACACGAAACTTAACACTCTTAGCCATTGCAATAGGTTTGATATTCCATCAGCCTGTTGAAGCACAATTCGCCGTCCGAAACAGCACCTTCGGCAACGGGAGCGGCGTAGTCAGCGACAGCAGTTTCCGCATCGCCAGCACCGTCGGTCAGCCAGGGGTGGGTGAAACGAGCAGCGCGTCCTTTGTCGCTTCCACAGGTTTTGCCCCCATCTAGGAACGGTTCGCGTCGAAGATTGGTGTCCCTACCCCATCGGGTAGCAATGTCGCCGTTCAACCGGTAGACACCACGACCGGGACGAATCCTGCTACCCTGACCTTTTCTACGGTCACTGAGGAGGGGACGACCAGTCTGAGGACGGTCACTGCGGGACCACCCCCGCCCCAAGGCTTCGGGCTCGGCTTCCCGCCGACCTACTATGACCTGACCACCACCGCGACTTTCTCAGGCTCGGTGGGTGTGTGCATCAACTACACCGGCGTCAACTTCGTAGGGTCGGAATCCAGTCTGAAGCTATACCACTACGAAAATGAGACGTGGGTCAACCGCACCGTTTCGAGAGATACCGTCAATGACATCATCTGCGCGGACGTCACCTCGCTTTCGCCCTTCCTCATCCTCGAGCCGGCGGCGACGGATGTGACGGCGATGAGTCAATTGAATCAATTCGGCACGCGCTTTGACCGTCGCACCGGCCAACTCTCCGTGATGGCGACCTGGACCAACATCGGCGCGGATGCATTATCTCAGCCGTTGCAGATGGTGGTTGACAGCGTCACCCCATCGACCATCACGGTTGCAAATGCCGACGGAACCACCGATGACGGGAAGCCGTTTTATGACTTCTCCAACTCCGCTGGAGACGGGAAGTTAGACGCCAACGAAACCAGTGCGGCGAAGCAGTTAATCTTTAACAACCCCACCCGCGTCCGATTTACCTTTGATGTGCGTTTCCTCGCGGTGGCGGAAGGCAACAATGTTGGCGCGGCACCGCCGCTCCGCACACTGATTGAACCGCCGCAAACGGTGGATGTGGATCCCCCGCTAGTCTCGGCGCTAGAACAGAACTACCCCAACCCCTTCAACCCGGAGACCTGGATTCCCTACGAACTGGCTGATGCCAGCTTTGTCACGATCACCATTTATGACGCCCAAGGCTGGCTCGTGCGCATGCTCGATCTCGGGCATCGGGATGTGGGTCGATACCTCACCAAAGAGCGTGCCGCCTATTGGGATGGGAGAAACAACCTGGGTGAGCGCGTCGTCAGCGGCGTGTACTTCTACCAGATTCGTGCGGGCGATTTTCAATCCACGCGAAAGATGATTGTTTTGAAATAGAGTTGCTCACCTTGAAAAGGTTTCCCAACCTTTTCAAGGTCGGCTTTTCAAGAATAGAAAGGAAGGAAACCATGAACCGTCGAAAACTGTTACGTTACACCCTGATAGGCATTGCCCTGTTTGTGTTCGCGTTGCCCACCACCTGGGCGACGCCCTTCACCATCACGCTGGATATTTCGTCCCTAACGGGATTGAATATCGAGCTTGAGTTAGATCTGTTTAACAATGATGGGATTCTCGGCAACTCTTACGTGTTGATAGACAACGTCTGGATTCAGGATAGTTTAGGCACGCTCCTCGGCCCGGGCCGGCTTGACTTTGAAGATGGTACGTTGCAGGGATTTGATGATAGCCTCAATACTGTAGCCCAAGTTTCTAACTTGGCCCTTGTGCTGGCCCAAGATAGAATCCGCCGGGTTGAGGATTGAGTTTATCGAAATCTCGAAACATTGGGCTACAACTGCCTCCCCTGGGAATTATGACCAGCCCTCAGATAGATACTTATCAAAACGAGTTTTTCGATTAGACTTCCGAAGTTTGACACCAAACCGGCGCGGGACAGTCCCTTCAAGGTTTCGCATTGTACCGGATTACCTCGTCTGTTAAAACTTCGGAAGTCTGGGTCTCACTTTTGCTGATAACCGAAAAACTCGTATTATCAAAACGAAAAAAGCCTTGTGTATTTTTACACAAGGCTTTTTCCGTCCATCTAAAATAGCTTGCTTGCCGACACTTTGCGCAGAACACCATCAGCCATCAAGAGGCAATGGGGCTGATTTAAATCCCTTCTTCGGGCTCATCCAGGTCAATGATACCGTTATCATCAAAGTACTCTGGGGTTGGCTGAAATTCATCGAGCTCCTCGGACTCCTCGTCTACCTCATCCCCCACGGGATTGAATATCAAGAGATCTTCCGAAGCCTCTACGAGTCGATCTGTTTCCTCATAGCCGAGTCTTCCCACAATGAGCTCTTCTAATGCGAGCGATACAGGTTTTCTCGCATGAAAACTTAGCATTGGGATGCCCCTTTCATTGAGTTGACGCGCGCGTTGTGCGGCTATATTTACGGCTAAGTATTTGTTACCAACTCGGTTTACTATATCTTCAAGGTAAATAACTGGCATTTTTTTGTTGAATAACCTCGCAATTGACAACTGTGCTGGAACCCCTAAATTCAGTCGCAAATTTTCTTTCGAGAAAATCTTGGGTAATATTATCAGCATGACCGTCGGGTTGTCAAGTAAATTTCTGACGATGCCGTATCTAACGACTCGACAAATTTTCACCCTTGCAACGCTTTGCAGTTGCCCGGCTTTATATGACTAAACCAATTCTATAACTGTTCGTCCAAAATGACGTGTTAAAATGCACTGTGGACTTCGGAAGTTTATAAAGTCGAAACGATGCCAGATCTTGAGCGAAACGAGCGAGCAAAGGTTTCGCGATTCGCAAACTTCCGAAGTCTCAGTGAAAAATTGGTAGTATTACCGAAAGAGCAATCAAACGAAAGGGGCTTGGAACTTGAATATTGGCGAAGGATTTTCAGTAGGGTTCACAGCAATCCGCATCAATAAGATGCGTTCTCTATTGACCATGCTTGGCATCATCATTGGGGTCGCTTCCGTACTTGCGATGATTGCAATCGGCGATGGCGCGAAAACGCTTGTCCTCCAAGATGCCGAAAAGCTTGGTGGAGCAAATCAGTTTAGTTTGTTCCGCACGTCTCATATTCGCAAAGGCGACAACTGGGTGCCGAATCGTAGCAATGAATATTTCACGTATGAAGATGTACTGGCGATCGAGGCCGAATGCCCTTCAGTTGAGTTGGTTATGCCACGTATTCCTATGTGGAGGGGAGTTCTTGTGCAAGCTGAAGGAGGGGCAGAGAAACGAACGGGGTATCAGGGCATCACCCCGTCATACCAACAGGGGATGGATTGGCCGCTCCAACAGGGACGTTTTATTTCAGATGAGGATATCGACAATCGGACGCAAGTCTGTGTCCTCGGCATGGAGGTAGTAACTGAGCTGTTTGGCGATCAAAATCCGATTGGAAAAGAGATTAAAGTCAGTCGTAGCGGGGGGAGCTTCTTTGGAGAGGGCAACGCGAACCAGCAAAGAAGCATGGAGCGATTCACGGTTGTGGGTGTGATGACGCAGCGCGGGACAAGCCTGCGTTTTGGATGGAACCTGGACGATACCGTGCTGATACCGTTGACGACAGTGCAGGAAAGATTTACAGGCAGTGATCAGATTGCAATGCTTTCAGTCCAATCCAAAACCCTTAAACTCGTCGATAAAGCGACTGAAGAGGTTAAAGCGGTTCTGAGAAAGCAGCACCATAACCAGGACAATTTCTTTAACCTCTGGACCACGAAAGATGGGATGGAGCAACTCAATAAGATTAGCCAGATTATCAAAATCGCACTTGGCAGCATCGCTGGATTTTCGTTGCTCGTTGGGGGTATTGGCATCATGAACATGATGCTGGTATCCGTTACCGAACGTACAAGGGAGATTGGCTTGCGAAAAGCAATCGGCGCGAAACGTCGGGATATTCTCCTCCAGTTTTTGGTGGAAGCGGTTGTCATGTGTAGTGTCGGTGGATTGATTGGTATTGGATTGGGCACTGCTTCTGGATATGGCATGGCACATATTGCCACCAAAATCGTAAAGGTCATTACCCATTGGCCAGCGGTTATCTCTACCCAATGGATGGTGATTTCGGTCAGTTTTTCAGCGGGCATCGGCATTTTCTTTGGGCTTTATCCTGCCATTAAAGCCGCAGAACTTTCACCCATTGAAGCGCTGAGAACAGAGTAGACTAAAGACTTCGGAAGTTTCAGAAACTTCCGAAGTCTTAGATGAAACGAAGGAGTATAGAAATGAATCTCATTGAATGTATTGTGCTTGGAATCTCCAGCTTACGTCGGCACCCGCTACGTTCAGCCTTGACAATTTTAGGGATTGTCATCGGCGTTGGGTCGGTCGTGAGTATGGTTTCGGTCGGCGATGGCTCACGCGCGATGGTTTTAGGTGAAATTGAGCGTACCGGTGGGCTTAACACGATTGAGATTTATCGCGACGAGTGGGACCGGCAATCTGGGACCTTGACCAAAGCGGCGGGGCGCACGATACGGCGCGGGCGTTGGCAACGGAACCGAGCAGAACACCTCGAATTACCCGATGCGTTTGCGATTCGTGACAGCGCGGCAGGGGTTGTCTACACCGTCGCTGAAGATGACCAGGGTGGATGGAGCGTGAATTACAACGGCAGGAGCAAGGACTCGCGGATCATCGCAGCGACAGATGGATACGATAGATCTCACAACTGGTTCGTTCAGTCAGGACGTTTCTTGTCAGCGGAAGATGTCAAATCAGCCAACACCGTCGCGGTGATTGGTTCAAAGATTCAGGAAGAGGTTTTCAAGGAGGAAGACCCCATCGGTAAAGAGATTAAGGCGACACGGGCAGGGGGGTGGGGACCCCGTTACGATGTGCGTTTAATCGTGATTGGTGTCATGGAAGAGAAAGGTGATGCGATGGATACGCAAGGTTGGGATGAGCGGTTCATTATACCGATTACGACATTGCAGCAGCGCTTTACAGGCCAGGATCACATTGAGCGCATTCGCGTCGCAGCGGAAAGCTTGGACAAGGTTGAACTTGCCAAAGAGGAAGCGAAACGGATATTAGGACGGAGACACCGAAATTCTGGGGATGCATATAATTACTGGACAGCAAAGGAGGAGCTCGCAACCGCCGAAAAGATTGGCACAACAATGAAAGTCCTGATGGGCGGGATTGCGGGGATTGCACTCACTGTTGCAGGGATTGGGATTATGAACATTATGCTGGTTTCTGTTACCGAACGCACAAAGGAGATTGGTTTGCGGAAAGCGATAGGCGCAAAGCGACACGATATTTTAATGCAGTTTCTGGTAGAGGCCTCCGTCCTCAGCCTGATGGGCGGGGTCCTGGGTGCAATTGTTGGCGTGTTTATGGGACGGGGGGCGGCTTTACTCATCACAAAATTTGTGTGGCCAGGGAGTAACTGGCCATCCGTAATCTCCGTGAGCTCCATGGTCCTTGCGCTGTTTATCTCTGTAAGCGTTGGCGTTTTCTTCGGGTTATATCCCGCAAACAAAGCAGCAAAGCTAACGCCCGTAGAAGCGATCAGATCTGAGTAAAACCTAACATAAGGAGTTGTCGAACCATGAAAAAAATCATCATTACCGTTGTTGTTTTGGTCTTAGCGGTTGCTTTCATTGGGATGATCGGAGTGCGCAGAAGAAGAGTCCGCAATATGACCGTTGAGAAAAAAGTCGAGGTTGTCAGGCGTGGAGATTTTCAGTCGAGAATTGAGGCGACAGGAAACCTTGAAGCGCTTGTCTCAGTCGAAGTCAAGTCAAACGTTGAAGGCGAGATTCAGAAACTGTATGTAAAAGAAGGGGATTACGTTCAGAAAGATCAGGTCTTGCTGGAAATCAATCCGAAACAGGTTACAGAGGACAAAAAACAGGCTAAGGCGAATGTAGATGCTGCACAAGCACAGCTCACACAAGCTGAACTCGGCATTAAATTGAAAACCGAAGAACTGAACAGTGCGCTGCAACAAGCAAAAGACAATGTAAAAATTGCCGAAGCAAATCAGAAGACAACGATAGCATCCTCTCAAACACAGATGACACAAGCTGAGACAGAAATCCAAACAACGAAGAACTCTTGGGCACAAGATAAAATTGCGTTGGAACAGGCAGGGATCTCGCTCAACCAGGCAAAACTAACCCTTTCAGAACTCGAAACAGGGCGTGACTCGGCTAAAGTTGCGCTGGATAACGCAAACTCAGAGTTGCAACGGAATAAAGATCTGTTTGAGAAAAAATTAGTCTCCAAGAAATCTTTGGAGGATGCGGAAGCGAGGCAGGCAAATGCGGAATCACAATATGATAGTTCCCTGAAACGAGTGGAATCTCAAAAGAAGACCGTGCAATCGCAAGACAAAACAATTGAGACACGACAAAGCGCAATCGCAACCCGCGAAGCCATCTTAAAATCTCAGGAGTTAAATTTGGAACAGTTGCGTGAAATGAGACAGTCGCAAGAAAAGCAAGCTATGCTTCAACTCCAAATTTCTCAAACGCGCCTTGACCAGAGTAGCCGAACCATCAACAATGAAAAACTGGTCACTGAACAGTCAAAAGTGAGTGCGGAAGCTGGTTTGCTGCGGAATCAGAGTAGCTTAAAAAACCAGGAGGAGCGTTTGGGATGGACAACCATCAAGGCGCCAGTGTCAGGCACAGTCACGCTGATGAAACTCGAAGAAGGCGAAATCGTGACGTCAGGCAGATCCGCATTCTCACAGAGCCCGCCACTCATGACAATTGATGACCTGTCGCAAATGGTGGTAAAAACCTACATCAACGAAGTTGATATGGAAAGACTCCGCTTGAATCAGGAAGCTGAAATCAAAGTTGATGCGTATTCAAAGAAGGTATATAAGGGACGTGTTTATAAAGTCTCCCCAAGCGGGGCCCAAAAGGATAATATTATTTCCTTTGAGGTGATGGTCGAGGTGGTTGGTTCACCGTCTGAACTGCGGCCGGGTATGAGTGCTGATGTCGATATCATCACCTACGAGGAAAAAAATGTGTTGATGCTACCGCTTGATGCCATTGAAGAAGTCACCTCGGTGATTGCCACCGCCCAGGTCAGTGATACAGGAGGTTTCAAAGAAAATCAACCCATTGAATTGAAGGCTGTCACTGGAAAGACCTTCACAGGCAACCTCACCAGTATTCGCGGGGGCGAATTGGCCATTAGCCTTGATAGTTCACAAAGGGGCGTCCGTCCCGGTCAGCAGACCTTCGCTCTCCTTGTCAACGGTCAGCAGAAACTGGACGGTGTTTCTACAATGGTGAAAATCTCTAAAGAGAAATTTGTTACACTGGATACAGGGAATGGCTCAGAAAATGGCAAGAACGCCCCGAAAGGGAAGGGAATTCCCGTTGAAACGGGCATGCAGAACGCAACTGACACCATTATCAAGAGTGGCGTGGCGGAAGGCGATCGCGTGATTCTGCCTGTTAAGCCGTCTAGCGGGCCAGTAGGTCCAGTCGGAGGGCGCAGAGGATAATAGGGGGTTGGGTGTTAGGTTTAGGGAATACGTCCTAAGCCCCATAGGCATCAAGTTAAGGCGGCAAATTCCCTCTCCCCCTGGTGGGAGAGGGAGCAGAAAAATCAGGCTTTTGACGCTCTCAGGTGCTTCACTTGATGCGTATGGGGAATACGTCCAAAGCCCTAATACCTAACACCTAAGCCCTAATACCTATCCGCGCTACAAGAGCTCAATCACCTGACCGTCATACGCCAGATAGGTGTTCTCAGGCAACGTGATGTTTTGTTCCAGGCACTGCTCACGGAAGTGACGGTGGTCGAGGCGGTGCATGATATGCGTAAAGTAGGTCTCTTGGGGTTGCAATTCCTCGCCAATCGCTATCGCCTCCCCCACAGAGAGGTGAGTCGGATGGCGTGGGTTGAAACTGAGCGCATCAATGACCAGCACATCGACGCCGTGCAGCAGCGCTTTTGAAGAATTGGGTAAGCGCTTCACATCGGGAACGTAGCCGAAGTTGTTAATCCGATAGCCATACGTCACCACCGCACCGTGCTCAACGGGAAGCGGCGTAATCTCGAACCCATACAACTCAAACTTTTCCTTAACGGTGTGGGGCAGCAGATGTCCCACACCCCCACCTTGAAACGTTTCCTTGCTGAACATATAATCATAATTGCGCTGTAGGATTTGTATGGTCTCATCGGGGCCGTAGATGGGCATATCCATTTTCTGCTTGCGGCACGGCATGACCAGATCGTTCACCCCACTGATGTGGTCTGAGTGGCAGTGGGTAAACACAACTGCGTCGATCCATTTAATCTTGTTCCGGTCAATCTGATCGATGAAGTTGGGTCCCACATCGAATTGCAAATGCTTCCCATCTTTCTCGATGTGAATCGATGGGCGTGTCCGATAATTCTTTGACCCGACGGTTCTGGCATCTTCACAGGTGTCACATTCGCACTGATATTCGGGGACTCCCGTCGAAGTCCCTGAACCGAGAACGGTGATTTTCATAGACTTCTCCTCCTATGGGGCCAGCGACTTTCCTCTGTTTGCGCAGCGAAAAAGTAAAGTCGCTAGTGCCGAATGCTTTTTGGGGATTATCTATGATATATCAGAAGGCGTTATAATGCAACTCTAATTAACAGAGGGCTGGTCATAATTCAGTTAAAACGCGCCTCGATGGATTGGGGATTCTATCTTGGTCCCTTGCGCCAGGGCCAAGATAGAATCTTGGGCTATGACTGCCTTCCCTTGGAATTATGACCAAGCCTCAATTAACAGAGCCGTACCAACGTGTAAAACGAGAAAGCCGCCCCGATCTGAGATTGGGGCGGCTTTCTGGCTTATTGTGTGACTATGATTTTTTGAGTTATCAAGATGCTACTTCAAGATCAACATCCGGCGGGTATCCGAAAAATCCCCCGCGCGAAGTTGGTAAAAATAGATACCAGAGGCGACCTTCTCACCTGCGTCGTTACGTCCATCCCAATAGGCAGCATTGGCCCGATTTCGGTAGAAACCTGCTGATTGCTGTCCGAGATTAAGCGTGCGCACCAAACTGCCCTTGGCATCGTAGATCTGAATCGTAACCTGAGCCGAATCCTGAAGTTGGAAGGGAATCCACGTTTCAGGGTTGAACGGGTTGGGATAGTTTTGCATCAGCACCGTGCGATTTGGCTTCCCAACGTTCGTCAGCGTAATCGGTACGAACGCCTGACGAAGGGTTTCGGGGGTCACGGTGATCTGGATGGGTTCGGAAGCAATTTCACCTGTTTTGTCCATCACCGTCACTTCCAGCCGGTCGCCGATTTCAACCACACTTTGACGACTCAAATCCGCAAAGGCAGCCGCAAAGTATCCAGACCGGACGACATCGGTGGCAACGGCGTTGGTCCGGGTGTTGCGGATTGTGACCAGATACCCATCCTTTGCTTCAGCCGCAATTTCCCCGCTGACGACAAATGCCCACGCTCTATCGGGCGAGCCCACCGCGAAGGGTGGAGCCGCTTCGACAGGCGGATTGTTCGTCCATGCTGCGCCTGTAAAGGCAGCCTGCCTCGCTTGCCGGAGATTGACGATGTATCCCGCCCCACCTTCAATGGGGAAGCCATCGTCGGGAGCATCGAGGGTGAAGCCGACAAATCGCTGACGCACCTCGTCCAGCTTGATTACCACCGTTGCGCCAATTTCTTTGGCAAAGGACCGGGCGGTGAATGGGGTTTGCGGCTTTAAGGGGAGGGAAATCATGTTTAATCCCTCAGAAAGGGACGTGAAGAAGACATTACTGAAATCTTCTCGCTTCGCCGTGGCATAGCCAATTCTGCCAGCCAAAGGAACGTTCGGTTGAAAACCGGAGAACCACATGCGATATTGCTCACCATCCAAGATGACTCTCGGCGTGATGATGGCGTTAGCCCATGTGCCCGTCGCTCGGAGAACGGGATTCCCTGCGTATTTGGTCCAGTGAATGCCGTCCGTTGAGGTGGCATATCCGATTTGTCCGCCTCTTGCCGCTCCTCCCACATACCACATCTCGTAACCGGATGCGGTTTTGAGCACATGTGGATCCCTGGCGATTGGCTCATCAAAAGCACCAGGACCTCCGTGCGGCAATACCGGGTCACTGAATTGAAAGGGCGACGCGGTCGTTGCCGGATTATCATATTTGGTCCAATGGATGCCATCGGTTGAAGTCGCATAGCCTATGGAAATACTTGAGGTGAAGGGGAATTCTCCCGTGCCACCGGAGAACCACATCTTGAAGGTATTGCCTTCTTTGATGACTGCATCTGGGAGAAGCAGGTTGGCGTCCCATTCACCCGCAGGACCCCGTTGCAAAACCGGCGCGGACTGCCGGTTCCAGTTGATGCCATCGACAGAAGTGGCGTATCCGATTGCGCCCCCGCCCGGACCAAATGGCGGGAGTGTATCAGCGAGCCCTCTATACCATATATGCAACGTATCGCCATCCTGAAGGACTACCGCATCCGCAATTGGCCCGTTATCCCATTCCCCTGGTCTCTTCGACAAGACCGGGTTACCGCTATACCTCGTCCAGTTGACTCCATCCAGTGACCAGGCATAGCCGATTTGCAATTCGCTAAAAATCGGGCTTTGTGGGGATCCGGCATACCACATCTTCAGGGTGTCACCGTCTTTGATCACAGACGGCAAAAACACGGTACCCGCATCCCAGGAGTCGGGTGGGCCAAAATCCATGACCGGATTCCCCGGATGTTCGCTCCATTGGATTTGCGCTTGCACATCTCCGGGTGATGTGAGCAGCGCGACTAACGCCGAGGCGATGAAAATGAAACACGCGAAAAAACAGTTGCTGATTCGTTGAAACAGTCGTTGAAACATGGTGAAATACCTCCTTAAAGGTTATGGTTGTTTGGAAAATCCAAAATTTCTGTATGAGTCAGTAACGACTCACCTTGTTTTTATGGTGAGCGGTTAGCAACTTAAACACGATGGTTCAATAGAGCAAGCCCTATGCCAAGCATAAAAAAAGCGTCCCTAAGCCAGTCGGGACGCGGAAAGTCGGCGTCTTGTTGTCAATCGACCCGGAGTGCTTCAAGTGAGTGAATTTCACCCACCTTCACAACCGGCAAAGGGGCACTTTCTCTTGATTTGACTGAAGGGAACAGGTGGGTGATTTCCACACGGAAGCGAATGGGTGATTTTCACCCATGCAAATCTGATAACGGACTCAAGTAGACAAAAAGGCAAGAGGGCGAGAAGAAGGGGAGAGAGAGGAAGCAGGGAAAGGAAAGGGCATACGGATTAAGCCTGCGAATCAATTCGCAGGCTCATAGCTGAAGTCGTCTCAAGACGACTGATACCAATTTGCATTCCACTATATAAAATTCACCCTGACGCCGGGAGGGTGAGGCTCCCGCCGAACCTCTGGCGCGGCTGGAGCCTTGCCCTCCCGAAATCATCTCATCGTGAATTCACCTTCGACATCTGGTATTCTGAAATGCGATTTGGTATGAAACGGGTGATAGTCCACTTGAGTGGACTTCAGCTATGAGCTTGAACTTCAGTTCAAGGCGTATGGGAAGCCACAAAACTCCTTAACCCCATCCGTATGGGATGGAAGGAAAGGAAAGGGTAAAGCGGGCAACTTGCCCGTTCCTTTGGTGGAAGACTCGGAGAAAAGGAAGGGTGGGAGAACAAGGGCACAAGAAGTTTATGCGTTCATTCATACGACTTTTTCGCTTAGACTTCCGAAGTTTAGTAAAAGACCTGTGCTATTTCAGTTCCCTCAAGGGTTCACATCATCTCAGATTCACTCACATGTTGAAACTTCGGAAGTCTGGGCCTCACTTATGCTTCATAACCGAAAAACTCGTATCATTCACGCAATACGCAATACGCATTACGTTTCACGTTTCACGCCTCAATCCCCAGACGCTTCATCAGGGCACGCAGATTGGCGCGATCCATCCCCAACATGTGCGCCGCCCGGGTCCGGTTGCCGCCGCACTCCCGCAACGCATTTTCAATCAGCCGCCGCTGAAGCCGGGTCACCGCCCCTGACAGCCCAAACCGCTCGGAGAGAATCTCCTGAATCAGCGATTCTCCACCTGTGATGTGGGACGAAAAATGGTAGGTCTGAACCGGCAGCCCCTCCTCCACGAACGCCGTTGCTCGACGAATCTCATTGCGCAACTCCCGCACATTCCCCGGCCACGAGTGGCTAGAGAGCATCTCAAAGACGTTGGGACCAAAGCCGTCGATGTCCTTTTCAATTTCCTTCAGAAAATGCGCCGCCAAAAGGGGGATGTCCTCCAGCCGCTCCTGCAAAGGCGGGACAGGAATCGGAAACTCGTTGAACCGATAATAGAGATCTTCCCGGAAGCGGCCCGCCGCCACGTCCTTTTGGAGGTCGCGGTTGGTCATGGCAATGACGCGCACGTCCACATTGCGGGTCTTGTACTCCCCAAGTCGCTGGATGGTGCGTTCCTCCAAGAGCCGCAGCAGGTGAACCTGCCCCTCTTGCGACATCTCACCGATTTCGTCCAGCAGCATTGTGCCGCCAGCAGCGGCTTCAAACAACCCTATTTTGTCTTCATGCGCTCCCGTAAACGCCCCTTTTCGGTGACCGAAAAGCGTGCTGGCGATCAGTTCTTTGGGCATCGCTCCACAGTTGAGCGGAAGCATCAGCTTGTCCTTGCGCAGGCTGTTGAAGTGAATGGCTTTGGCGACCCGTTCCTTGCCAGCCCCGGTCTCGCCGGTGATGAGGACGGTCAGGCCGGAATCGATGGCTTTCTCCATGAGTGAACGCATCTGTTTGATGGCGGCGGAGCGTCCAATGAGATTCTCGAAGTGATATTTCTGCCCCACCTCACGTCGCAGATGGTCAACCTCGATTTGCAAGGCGACGATTCGCGGGTCGGGTTGAATGGTTAGCTTCAGCGTCGCGGGGGCTTCCGATGGCACCAGGTCTCGGTTGATGGCGATGACTTTGAAGGTGTATTCACCGACGGGCAGGTTTTCATAACGGACGTAATTCTCCCATGTGTCCTGCCACATATCCTCCTCTCCCTCGACGGGAGAGGCCGGGTGAGGGTGATAACCTTCGAGGATAAAGCTGTAGCGCATCTGACGAGTGGCAAAACTCAGTCCGTGGTAGGAAATTGTCAGTAGGGGGACCCCGCCTTGACTCTCCTCTCCCCGCTGTGGGAGAGGGGCCGGGGGTGAGGGGCTAGAACGCTCAGTCCTCAAAATACCTGTAGCGGTCAGCTCAAGTTCCGTTGGATTCCGATACACCCGGTCTGCGACCACCTCTGTGATCTCAATCCGCGGGGGAAGCGTGGCGGTGGGGCGGTAATGCAGTATTCCACCATACGTGCCGATAATCATTGAGCCATCCGGCTGCGGCAAAAGCCCCGTGATGCTATTGTGGGGAAGCCCATCTTCTTTGGTGAGCCACTGAAAGTGCACCCCATCATACCGATACAGCCCGCCCGCCAGCGTGCCGAACCACAACTGCCCCTTGGCGTCCTTTGCAGACCAGTGATGGAGAAGGCTAAAAAGCCCCGCTTCTTTTCCGTAAGCGATAAACCGTTGACCATCAAAACAACACAACCCCTCCTGTGTGCCCATCCACAGCCGCCCGGCATCGTCTTCCACGATGGACTGGACGCGATTATCTGGCAGTCCATCCGCCGTCGTATACGTCTGTAGGGGCGATCCTTGTGGTCGCCCTCTGTCCCTTCGACAAAACTCAGGGTGAACTGCGCAGGACAGTCCACCGCCCCTCCATCCCCCCATCCAGATGCGTCCCCGCTTATCTTCGTACAATCGATAAACGACAGGGTGCGGCGTCGGAATCGCTAAAAACGCCCCGATAGATCGGCCTGTCCCGATTCCCTCGGGAGATCTCGCTTCGCTAGAGACCTCCCCGTCAAAACGGCAGAGACAACTAGGAAATTCTGTTCCTGCCCAAACGGCGCCGTCCCGCGCTTCTAGCAGGGAAAAAATAGCATCGCTGCCTAAACCATCCGCCGTCGTGAAATGGCGAATTCCCGCTCCTTCCGCCGGCGTGGCATCCCATACCGCTTGGGCGGAATCGTAACGGTAGAGCCCATCTCCCTCCGTTCCCACCCAGAAGTTGCCTCTGGAATCCTCAAGAAGACCATATATACGCTCGGCAAAGGGTTGACGCCGCGCCTGCCCCTCAAACTGGTGTTGAGTGCGAAGCGTATCGAAACAAAGACAAAACAGGTCATTTTCATCCCCGAACCAGAGACGCCCTTGGCTATCCTGGATGAGAATTTCGGAGACGAGATGATCGGTGAGACACGTGACGGTCTCGGCATCGAAGCGCGTCAAGCCGCCCCAAGGATGGGCGCACCAAAGACCCCCTTCCCGGTCCTGGAGGAGACCGTTGACGCGATTATCCAGCAAACCGTCCTTGACCGTATACGTGATAAAACGCTCCCCATCGAAGCAGGAGACGCCGCCGCCAACCGTGCCGAACCACAACCGCCCCTCTCGGTCCTCACAGATGGCCCAGACATCGTTATCAGCCAATCCATCGGCGGTAGTATAAGTGGTGAAGCGGTCTCCATCCCTTCGGCTGCGCTCAGGGCAAGCTATGCAGGAGACGCCGCCGCCATACGTGCCGAACCACAACCGCCCCTCTCGGTCTTCACAGATGGCCCGGACATAGTTATGAGCCAAGCCATCGGCGGTGGTATAAGTGGTGAAGCAGTCTCCATCGAAGCCGGAGACGCCGCCATACGTGCCGAACCACAGCCGCCCCTCTCGGTCTTCGCAGATGGCGCAGACCCTGTTATGAGCCAATCCATCGGCGGTGGTATAGGTGGTGAACCGGTCTCCATCGAAGCGGGAAACGCCGCCGCCAAACGTGCCGAACCACAACCGCCCCTCTCGGTATTCACAGATGGCATGGACATTGTTATGCGCCAATCCATCGGCGGTGGTATAGGTGATAAAACGGTTCCCATCAAAGCAGGAAATGCCGTTTCCCCCGCCAAACCACCCTCCCGTACCCACCCACAATCGCCCGTGACGGTCTTCACAGATGGCCCACACGCGATTTCCGGCTAACCCGTCGGGACCGTGTAGGTGAGAAACTCCACGCCATCGTAGCGGCAGAGCCCCGCTTGGGTTGCAAGCCAGAGATAGCCCTGATGGTCTTGAAGCATGCACCGGACGCCGCCAGGCAATCCGTTGGTGACATCATAGGTCCGCCAGACGCCCACCTTGGGTTCGATGATTTCTACATCCCTTTCCTTTTCGCCATACCGACTCCCAATTGCAGCCGCCGATTCACTCGAACGGGTATACATGGCAGCCTGCTCAGGCTTCAAACTGCTCAAGCCGAGGGCAACCCGCACCGATTCCACATTCCCGGTTTCTTGATACAACGCCGTCGCAAAAGTATGACGCAAATCGTTGGGGGTGAATTGTCCATCCAGGCCTGCGCATGCTTTTTCCATCATCCGTTGCAAATCCCGGGGCGCAAGTCGCTTTTTGGTACACGCCGTGCAAAAAAGCGGCGCAGAAGATTGGAGGGATTCCCCACGCCCTTTCTTCCATTGGATGAAATCCGTGATGGCGTTCTGAACGTCACGACTCAACGGCAAATGTCGGGCTATCCCGTTCGTCGCGATTTCCGGGCGGACTTGTAGCGTCTCGACGACTTGACTCTCTTGCCAGACATCGGCAACATTCAATCCACAGACTTCTGCGCTTTTGAGTCCGGTTTTGAGAACGAGAAAAATCAGCATGGCATCGCGGCGGTTTTCCGCTTGCTGTAGCGTGTTCAAAAGGAGTTTTTGCTGTTGCCGAGAGAGGATTTGTGGGTTTCTGTGTGTTTTCGGTTGGGGCATCACGGGCTCACTGCCGGGTTGAAGAAAGGATTTCGAGTCAGTCGAAAAGCGTCATTAAGTACAGGTATTGTACCTGATTGCCATTAAGTTTATCAACCCTTTTTTGATGACGTGAAAAGCGCAGGTCAAAGAAGAAATGCACCGACTGACACTACAGATTTGCGTAATCTGTGGTGCCTGTGCCTTGAGCCATTCTGGACAGGGGGTAATCTTCTTAGGAAGGAACCCCAAAAACACGGAATGGGGTAGGTGCAATTTACCTACCTCGTCGGTACTTTTCACGGTAATCAACCTCCTAAGCACACACATTCGCCCACATTGATTCGGAGAGCGCGGCCCGGATTGCCTCGGATGGATTCGGCATGGCTGGCAATCCCAACTTCTCGAAGATCTTCTGCCAGCGTTCTGGTTGCTCTGCCTCAACGTAGACCGGTAAAAAACCGAGGTTCAGATACGTTTTGAGCGCGGGCACACGAAAATCATCCGTATCAAGCATCGCACACTTGAAACCGCGCTCCTGAAAATACATCAGCACACACAGTGACACCCATTTCCCGAGCTTGTGTCCCGTGTGCTCCGAAGCGACACCGACCATGTGGACATATCCGACCTCTGTTTCATCGGGTGATTTCTTCCATGCGCACGCGGTCCCGACCGGTAGCCCCTGATACGTGGCAAAATAGAGCCCTTTCGGATCGAACACGGGGCAATCGATAATCTCTCGGCGCGTATCTTCAGCTGTGCGTTGCTTCCCGCCGAACGATGCGCTGATGATGTTTGCCCAATGGGCATTGTCTCCATCCTGATAAGTTCGGATTTCATAGCCTTCCGGGATTTCAAGTTTCGGTAATTGATCAAGATTCGGTCTAACCATTCTGAGTTGTCTTGCCATCTCCTCAACCCTCTCTTCCTAAAAATCCAAGAATCAGAAACCGAGTTTTTCAGAAAAACTCGGTTTCTCGTCTTCAAAATTCCAATCGAACATTTTCAACGAGCCCACTCTTTGCGGAGCGTTCACACGCATCTAAAACAGCGATGACTTTTGCACCCACTTCCGCATTGATCAAGGGTTGTTTATCCTGCTTGAGGCACTCTTCAAAATGCAGCATATAGCGCACGACCTCGCCGACATGCCCACTACCGGGTATCTTGTCTGCGTCGGATGCAACGGCTTCACTGACGGGGATAATTTTGCGATGGTCGTTATCGAAGATGACTTGACCGTTGACGACACTGCCGCGCGTCCCGTAAACAGATAGCCCCAGCATGTCCATCGGCGGGTGGCAGAGACCGTATAGCCCAAGCACTCGTCCCAGTCGCCCATCCTCGTAGATGAGGTTCACCATCCAGTTATCATTGAATCGCCCCTCGCCCGAAGGATATCGCTCATCAATCCCGCTCTCATGCGCAATCGCGTGAACGGCACGGGGAAAACCGAGGAACCAGACCACCATATCCATGGGGTGGCATAGCCCACCGTAGAGCAACTTTTGAGGCATCTGGTATCTCCAATGAGTGGCAGTGAGCACAGGGCGCATGTCATGAACATAGTGGGCTTCCACTGCCATGACTTGTCCGAGCTTTCCTGATTCCGCCAATTGATGGGTGTGAATAAATTTGGGAACATAACGACAGGTCTGCCCGACAAGCAACTTCAACCCCGTCTCTCGGGTCCGCTGCAACACACGGATGGCATCGTCGAGATTATCAACGAAGCCTTTCGTGCAGATGACATGCTTTCCGCCTCCCAGTGCATCAAGGCAGTGCTGTGCGTGCAGCGGGTCGGGCGAGTAGATGCCTACAATGTCAATCTCATCCCGCTGAAGGAGTTCTCGATAATCTGTCGTCGCAAACGGTACGTTATATTGCGTACGGACACTGTCAAGTCGGTCCTTGTTGGTATCGCAAATTCCCCGAATCTCTAGTTCTGTGTCAGGAATCTGCTGAATCCCAAACATCGATCTGCCCATCCCCAATCCGATAATTCCAACACCGATTTTTGTCATTTTTTAACCCTGTCATCCTATGTGAAAGCCTTATTTTAACCTATACTGCGAAAGGGCACACGCTTTCATTTATGAATCCTGCATCTTGCATCTTGCATAGATACAGGATTCAAGATGCAAGATGCACAGTCATTGTGGGGTAAGTGATGACCTATCGCGGTATACCTATAAAGATCTGAGAATCACGTATCCAGTTTTTTCTGAAATTTTGCTGCACTGACGAAAATCATCACCAGACAAAAAATCAGCAACCATATCACATCTATCCACAACACGCGCAACCCAACGCCCTTGAGAAAGATGCCCCGCAAAATCTCCAGAAAGTATCGGGCAGGTACAAGATAGGTCACGAGCTGAATTACTTTGGGCATGTTCTCAATGGGGAAGATGAATCCCGACAATAAAAAGGTCGGCAACATGGAGGTCAATATGGATAGCACCATCGCCACCCGCTGTGTCTTTGCGATGGCGGAGATGAACAATCCGAGCCCAAGCACGCTGAACAGAAAGAGGGTGGACAAACAGAGCAGAAGCGGTATGCTGCCCTTAATGGGAACTTTGAACCAGAATTTTCCGACCAGCAGGCAAAAGATAACATCGACAAAGGCGAGGATAGCATAGGGCAAGAGTTTACCGATGACTAACTCATACGGACGAACTGGAGTGACGATTAACTTTTCAAAGGTTCCCCGTTCCCGTTCGCTGACAATGGATAGCGACGTTGAAATGGCTCCCACCATCATCATCATCATTGCAATCAAGCCCGGCACGATGAAATTGACGCTCTTTAGTTCGGGGTTGTACCAAACGCGCGCCTGTATCTCTATCGGGGGAAACCCCTCTCTCACCTCTCCCCCTACCCCTCCCCTGAAGGGGAGGGGAGAGAGGGGAGGGGTGGCTTCTCCCCCTTCCCTCCACTCCCTCCCCGTCCAAGGGGAGGGCCGGGGTGGGGGGAAGGGGGCCGGGGCACGCCCCTGAAGCGCAGCCAGCGCAATCTTGATTGAATGTCGCTGCACAATCTGATTGATGTAGCCGATAGCTATCGTCGCGGTATTTGCATCTGAGCCATCGACGATTGCCTGTAAGGGGGCATTTTCCCCTTTTGCAAGTTTGCGTGAGAAATCAGCGGGGATACATAAAGCGAGTTTTGCCGCTCCGTGGTCGAGTTGTTTATCAATATCTTCATAGCGTTCGATGTACCTGATGCGGAAATAGCCGGAGTTCTTAAATTTGCCGATGAGTTCCCTGCTGTCTTGGCTGTTATCCAAATCGCAGACCACCGTCTTGATAGATTTTACGTCAAAGTTGACAGCATACGCATACAACACCAACATCATGACCGGCATCATGAGCACCATGCCCGAGGTCCGCAGGTCGCGACGGATTTCGACAAATTCTTTGTATGAGACGGGAAGGATTCTATTTTTCATTGGTAATAAAGAAACCGAGTTTTTTGAAAAAACTCGGTTTCTGGACAGAAACCAAGTTTCTCTAAGAAACTTGGTTTCTTTTTGCTCCTAATCCATCATCAAATGTTCAATCAACTTCTTATCAGCCTCAGAATAAGATTCGACGAACTCAACATAGGCTTGACGTGAGGGAAACTGGGACAGGACGATATCAGGCTTGGGGAAAGTACCGTTCCGCAAGCCAACGTAATCTCGGTAGCTCGAAAACATCCATTTCGCCGGCTGATTAACCAACTTTGCCAACACCGGGTTCAGGTGAATGTAGCGTGAAAGATGCAACACATACTCGTCTTTGTCTACCAACTTTGCTTTGAACGTACCCTGAAAAAGTGGTCCTATGCGTTCTTGCTGCCGGTTCACTGCCTTGGTGTAAGACACCGTGAATGGCTGCATGATTTTCGCACTCAAGTCGTCACATTTCAGATAAACTAACAGATGATAATGGTTCGGCATAAGGCAATAGGCTATGATATCAATCAAATCAGGTTTGCAATAATGTCGCAACTGTTTTATAAAGTAGGCCCAGTTTCCATCATTGAAGAAAATAGGCTGGCGGTTCACGCCACGGTTGTATAGATGGTAGTAATGTCCGGCACGAAATTTAATTTTCCGCATGGTAATCACCCCCAGCCCCCTAGAAACCGAGTTTCTCTAAGAAACTCGGTTTCTTATTCCCGCTCTTGCGCCTCTATCAATGAAACAAAAACATCCTCAAGTGCCGGTTCGATACGTTCGACTCTCAGCATGTTTATCTTTTCTCGCTGGAATGCAGACTCAATTTCCGGCAGCGCGGTCTGCAAGTTTGGCACGGTCACATGGAGAAGCGCCCCGAAAAGTGCCACATCGGATACGAGTGAAATTTGGCTCAACGCCTCCAAGCCCTCCATCAGCGGCTCACACTCCACCTCTAGCAACTCCCCATGATACGCCCCTTTGAGTTCATCGGGAGTCCCCAGCGCGATGAGCTTGCCACGATAGATTAAACCGAGTCTATCGCAATGTTCCGCTTCATCCATGTAATGGGTTGTGACGAGTACCGTCGCGCCTTCGCTCGCCACCTGATAGATCAAGTCCCAGAAGTTTCTGCGCGAAATCGGGTCAATTCCCGATGTCGGCTCGTCGAGGAAAAGGATTTTGGGGCGATGGATAATTGCGCACCCCAATGCCAGTCGCTGTTTCCAGCCGCCCGACAGTTCAGCCGCCAAACTGTCCTCTCGTCCTGTCAAACCTGACATTTCAAGGACATACGCTTTTTGCGTTTTCAGTTCACCCTTTTTCAGACCGTAAATCCCACCATAAAATTCGATGTTCTCTGAAACCGTCAGATCCTCGTATAGCGAAAATCGCTTTGACATGTAGCCAATGCGCTTTTTGATCTCCTCACCCTGTTTTGTGATGTCATAGCCGGCCACAGCGCCGGTGCCTTCCGTTGGTTTCAAAATGCCGCACAGCATCCGGATGGTTGTAGATTTGCCCGCGCCGTTCGGGCCGAGAAATCCGAAGATTTCACCGCGCTTGACTTGAAAATGGATCGAATCGACAGCGGTGAATTTGCCAAAACGCTTTGTTAAATTAATGACTTCAATTGCAATTTCTGTGTTGGTATGGGGCATTGCAGTGTTAGATGACACTTTGAAACGGGGTTGAACTTTTTCAAGAGGGTAGAGTAGGGGCGAAGCATTCGCTCATCAGGGGCATATCATTGGCTGGCTTCAGTGACGAATGCTTCGCCCCTACTTTCGCCTTGAATTGATTCCACGCATCGACAACGAGGAGAACCGGTTCTTTCATCTTGTCCCACTTCAGTCGGTCACAATAGGCGTGTCGAAAAAAGTGTCGAAAACTCAAATAGCCATCCAGTTGACTTACCATTTCGGCTGAAATGAGCGGTTTTCTGTTTGCTGTTTCTGCTGTCATCTGATCTAAAAGTTTTCTATGCCAATCCGCTCCGGCAGGTACTTCCTTATCAAGCACTTGTGCGATAGACAAACAGATATTTTCTACACCATTGTAGAAAGAATGGAGTACGCCTGCCAATGCAGTCATCTCCACCCAATTTGGCTCCTCGCTTTGAACTTGCGCTAAAAATTCCGTATAAGATTCAAAGAGCAGCCGATCCATCGATTCCATCTCAAACCGGATCCGAGTCCGCATATTTTCAAGCGACACACTTCAGGTCTCCTCTTTTTTTAATGAACTGGACAAGGGGGTCATCCTCATCCTCCAAATCAACAAGATGGGTCGAATGCTCCAATTAACTGAGAAGTTGCCCCCATGTCTTAAAGAAGAGATTGGGCGGACATCCTCTGATGGCTAAATCGATCTCCGAATTCACCCTTGCTTCTCCATTGGCAAGCGGGCCAAAAATGAAAATTTCCCGACAGCCAGCCGCTTTGAGAATTTTAACGGCTAAATCAAGGTCTTTCTGAAAATGTTCAGGAATCTGAATCATCTGACTTTTCCTTTCAATCGCGGATTGAGGAGTAGCGTACCAATCTCATCCCAAGTCAGAAGGTGAGTCTACTGGAACCAGGTACTTAGGATACGACTTTTTCGGTTACAGCCAAAGTGAGACCCAGACTTCCGAAGTTTCAACAGACGCGGTGAGCCGAGACCATGTGAACCCTGAAAGCGACTCCCCCACACAGGTCTTGTGTCAAACTTCGGAAGTCTAAGCGAAAAACTCGTATTAGGACCACTTTCCGCGATCCGATAACGTTTTCCTTTTGATTTGAGATTTTATCAACAACTGTTCAACTGTTATTATAGCACGAATTGTCTAAATGGTAAAGGATTTCTAGCCGATGTGTTAGTGTAAAGTAATTTTCCAAGAAATTTGAAACATGCCCAATTTTAGAGTAAAAAAACGATGGCTTGTGCAACATTTCCGGGCATTTATGCAACATAATTGTGAACACAGATGAAAGGATAGATGCGCTGATGTAAATAACCGATACGAAACTCATCGAAGAAGCGTTGGAAGGTAACATTGATGCCTTTGGACAACTGATTGCGAAATACCAGGGCAGAGTCTACGGACTTGCGTTTCATCTCGTCGGAAACTTCGCGGACGCAGAGGATGTGGCTCAATCGGCTGAGAAAGGAGATTTTAGAAATGGCGCCGGAAATGTTTGCGATACAGAAGATTGGACAGGAGTTCACCGAAAAGGTTGAAAAGGCGATCTGTGAGCGGTATGAAGAAAAGATCGAACCAGCCTTTGATGTGAAAGGGACTGACGTCATCGTGGTCTGTCCTGAGCTTCGCAACTCTCGCATCCACATCAAGTTCTGGGATAAGCAGCAGATTCAGATCTCAGGGCACAAGGTGCTGTTGGGAGCGACGGTCAAGGAGGCGAGCCAACGGAAAGACCAGATTAAACTGGATGTCGAGGTGACGGAAGATTTCATGTAACCGTTCAGATAGAGGCGATGTTCGTCAAAACGGCAAGATTAGCTTGACAATCCCTCTTTTCTGCGTTTCTTCGGCATTGGGGTCGCCGAGAATCAGGAAGGCATCGACTCCCTTGTGCACCACCTGACGGTAAGTCAAAAAGGCGTTCAGCTTCCCGTCCCGATAGACGAACCGCCCTCCCAGACCGATTTCCGACGTGATGTCATAGTTGAGCTGAAGGACATGCTGCCATCTCCGCCCACGATGCCGGAGAAACTCTGTGCTGAACCTCATCGAAAACTTCTCTATCGGTCTCAGGCTCATGTAAGGGGCAATGAAGCGATAGTCAGCATCCTGCTGCCTGCCGTAAGCGAACCTCACCCCGTAGTTGTGGTAGCGATCACGAATTTTGCTGTTGAGCTGAAGCCCTACTGTCCAGTCCTCATACGGCTCATACCTGCTGATGTTGGCATTTGCCATCACCTGATAATCATTGCGAGAGACGATGGAAAGCCAGAAATTCGCCGCGCTCCGGTAAGGCTTTCCGTCGTACCTCTCTATATCGGAGATGAAGAAGCCCGTATTCATGAATCTGATTCTCCCTTCCCTCCACTCGTTTTGATACCATCCGTTTGCGCTCGCGCCGCGGTGGTCAGGGTCAGGGATGAATCCATCGGCAGCGGTGAAGCCTTTTGTCATGTAGAATAAGTTCGCAATCAAGCCTGCCCGCACCCCGATACGCCCGAAGCGGATGGTGCCTTTCGAGCCTTCTCCCCCTTTCCCTTCGGTCCAGCTTCGCTGAAAGCCACCTCCAAGGCTGAAATCCTTCAGTCTGAAGGTTGGCGCGATGCCAAAGACCTGATTTTGCACCTCTGAATCATCCCTGCGGACCCATTGAGCGCTGATTTTGGACGTTTCCCAGAGGTCCTGCTTGAGGCTCAAAGCCAAGTCATTTCGCTCCCAAAAGTCCCTCACCCCGGCCCTCTCCCAGAGGGAGACAGCGTCCAAAAATCCGAGTGTCGTCTTTCCGACTCTTCCATAGAACTTCGCCCCGAAATCGAATTGAGGGATACGACGACTGTAAAAGAGGTCGCCGGAAAAAATATCTCCCCCCTCCTGGAAGAAAGGACGCCGGTCGGGATACCATCGCTCCTGATAAGAAAAGTCGATCGTCTCAACCTCCTGCTCCACGTTGGAGAAGTCAGGATTGACCGACGCAACCGCCGTGAGACCTGAGGTGATGGGGTACTTGGCATCCAGGCCGGCTTGAAGTTCCCTCACCCCCTTCCCCTCTCCGTTCCGTGCGTCTTCGACCTTCGGCTCCACGCCGGCGAAGGTATAAGCCATCACCGATAAGCGTCGCCTAGAGCCGGTTGCTGGAAAGATAACCCCTTCCCAATGCCCGTCGTTCTCATAGTGCCAGTTTGAGCCGATGTTCGACCAGTATGAACGGATCGCCGTTCGATACTGGACGCGATTGAAGTTGAGCCCGGCGGTCACGGCTTCCTTCGTGGCAGGATATTCGATGATGGAAAACGGAATGAGAATCTCCACCGTCCAGCCATCTGAAACTCTGGAGACCGCCGCCTTCCAGTCGCCTTTCCATTCCGATTGCGTTGCCTTCCCCCTGGAAAAGGAGGTGTATTGGGTTCCGATGGCGTTGACGATGAACCCAAACCGCTCTTGATGGGTGTGAAAGGGGTCAATATCCACGGCGACCCAATCATCCGCCCAGATTCCCCCCCCGTCCCTTTTGGTCTCCCGCGCCGTAATCTTCTCCGGTTGAGAGTCGTAGCAGTAAAAAGCGACGTAGATGTTCTCATTATCGTAGAGGAGATAGGCGACCGTTTGATCAGCCACAGGCGTGTCGAGGAGCTGATCCACGAAGTTCGTGGCTTTGGGGGCATCCCCGATTTCATCGGGATTCAAAGCAACCTGCCAACAAGGGTCGTCGAGCTTTCCGTCTATCTTGGGAGGTTGAGATGCCCTGAAAGCGGGGATTGACCTTGGCAAAAATTCAGGTGAATCCCCTTGAGCAGATGCGACACCGTTGATGAACAAAAGACTGAAAAAAATGAGACCAAGATTTTTCATAACCAGTCCGCAACAGCCACCAGAGAATACCAACCCACATCTCTCTGATCGGGGTCGGATCCCCATGGGTGTGAGCTTCCACCTACCGAGTTGAGTCGGTGGATGGAAAAGCAGTTGAGACTTCGCCGTTGAAGGGGTCATTTTGTGGCTCAAAATAAACGCCCCGATCTCTGATCGGGGTTAGGAACAAGATGGGTTCCTGGCTAGGAACCGAGGGAGGCTTTGTGCCGGCTACTTCCATTGACAATTTCAATAGGAGAATTCCTAAAACAAGGGAGATGGTGGCAAACGCTGCGAGAGCGACATATTACAGCTCATGCCAAAAGGTGTGCTAATTCTCTGGCAGTTTGACCTATAGTGTCTACATCAAGGGTAAGTCGGTTGTATTTCAGCAGCCAGAGAAGATGATATCGAAACTTTTCTGTTGATATTTTCATCAGATGCCCTAGCTTTTCTTCGAGTTGAACAACAGTTATCCAATCGTTTGATAAGCTGATGATCGCATCGATGATCTCTGGCTGAAGTTTAGTGTTTAGCTCTTCATACCACTGGATGGGAACATTCCCCTCAGTAGCTGTCCAGTCAAAAGCAGTTTCTCGAATCATTGTCGTCGGTTGAAGGAGGGCCGTTGCGTAGTGCTGAAAGGTATTAAAATACGCAGGACGAAACCATGAAGCCTGTCGAGGTGATGGGGGGGGGCATGACGAACTGCTATTTGGTGTAGTTCCTCCCATAACTCGATATAGCGACCAATAATAATCTTCCAGTCGTAAGTATTAAGGATATGTTGACGCGCTTCCATCCCCATTTTAGAACGTAAATCGTCATGCTCGATTAATAAGAATAATGCTTTTCCCATCTGTTCGACATCAACACACACGGATTGGCTCAAGTAAAGGTGAGTAAGCCGCCACGGGGAAAAAGGTGCGTAGTCACAGATCTCTTCATCGCATTCCATCCAATACGTTGGGATGCGAAATCCAGTTCTTCTGTGGAGCACCGAGATACGGTAACCCTCCCAATCCGAGCAAACGACTGGTAACCCAGAAGACATTCCTTCCAAAACGGTCTGCCCAAAAGTTTCCTGAACGTTATCGCTTGGAGAGAGAAACACATCAGCAGATGAATAAAGCAGGGGGAAATCGATCCGAGGAAGATCGGTAAGTAGAATCAGATGGTCCTCAACCCCCAATTGTGCTGCAAACTCCTTGACTTTCTCCGCATAATTATGACGGCTGTCGTCTCCAGCCAATACAAGAACGGCTTTATCCTCTGAACATTTCTCTAACGCCATCTTGAACGCTGGAATCAGAGGACGTAAATCCATCTTATCGTAATGTGAGAAACGACCAACCCACAGAAGAATAACTTTATCGAGAGGTAAGCCAAACCGTTGTCTTAATGGCTGCTTGTCTCTAGGGCGATAAGTTTGTGTGTCTACTCCAAGAGGAATCTTGTCTAATCGGCCTTCGTATTTCAAGTCAATGCCAAACTGCTGAGATAAACTGTTCTGTAGATGACGAATATGATTTTTCATCACTCTCTGGGCTGGTTCCTCCAGACACACAATCGAATCCCATGGTCGCATTCCCGATAAGAGAAGTGTAAGGAACTGTGCAAGTTGAAATTGATAACTGATAGTGTGAGTAACGCCCGTAATCGGAATATTTCTAACGCTCAACTGGTTTCGTAAGTAGAGCCATGGGGTAATTTCTGGTCCACTCGGATTGTGAAATGCCAGATAATCTGTTTCTTGTAGGGTGCCTTCAAATTCTTCAAGTCTCCGGAACTTGACATGAGAATCCGGTTCCATTAAGCCAAGGAGATCCTCGGCTTCGCCCTTTTTCGGCAGTATATGACGACCCGGAATAAAGAAATGATATTCATCAAAGTTGCCATAGCGCAATAGGTTTCTAGTAAATGCTACATCTGCAACTTGAGCACCGTATATGCCTCGAGTCGATCCCTGCCGATGACCTGATACGCTGATATCTGGTGGTTTGAAACTACCAAAAACTCTCATTATCGGTTTCCTTTTCATTTAGGACTTACGCCAACTGAAGGCAAAAAAGTCTGTCGTTCGGCGATTCATCGCCGTCAGAACGGCGTCAAAAGCGCGATGAATCGCGCAACTACAAGCTCACTGCGTAAGTCCTATCATTGCTGAAAACTTTTGAATTTCATTGGTATGATGTAGTAGTACACTGTAACATAAGTTTTGACGGATCAGTCAAACCCCACCCTACCCCTCCCCACAAGCGGGGAGGGAATGAAATTCTTCCCCCCGCTTGCGGGGGGATAGAGGGGGGTCCCCTCATAATTTGTGTTACAGTGTAGTAGATGGATCCCTTGTCTTCTCAAGTTCTGTCAAAGCCTCACAAGCCATAGGTCTTGCCTAAGTGACGATCTCAAGAACGATGGTTAGGAAGATAATTTCCTATAAGATTGCTTTGGGCAAAAGATGAAAAACCCATTCCTTGAAACAGAGCGTTAGCAGAGGCATTGTCAAAACGCACCTCTGCAACGGCACATCTTATCCCCTTATCCTTAAGTCGTGACAGAGCCATTGAGATAAGAGCACGACCTATTCCTATACGTCTATGGAGTTCCGATACGAAAACATATTCTATTACTGCAAAGTTGTCAAAACACCGAACCAAATTGAAGCCGCAAGTTTTGTTGTCCCTAACACATACAATCGACGATGTCCAATCGAAATTCTCCGATCGACAAATACCCAGATCTTCGACCAACACTTTAGCTTCATTGTCTAAATCGATAATGTCTGATAAATAACGGTCATCCCCTGGAATCAAATCATAGTCGGTGATACTTTGAGACGCTGATGCACAATTTTTAATGTCTTTTTTCAGCCAAAACCACTCCCCAACTTGGAAACCAAGATTTCTTAAAAGTTCAACATCTGCTGTAAACCGACAAAATGGAATCAGATTTACACAAATTCTCTGAATTTTTAGGTCTGTTTTCAGCGTTTTTATTGCTCGATAAAGGGCATCGGATTCTAAGTGCTGTTCCCAAAATTTACGATGCAGATGAAAGAAAAACAGATTGATATTGCCAGAGTGATCTATACGATAACTTATAACGCCCAGTGGTAAATTATCCTTAAAGATGGTAAAGCTTTCTACTTCACTATTTTTTATTTCTTCGACAACTTTCATGACTTGAGGCTGAAATAGCTTTTCTAGAACCTCTTTCGATTCTCCTTTCCAATACCAGCGAACCTTATCTTCAAAATCCTTGAGTACGTCGAAATGAAAACGAGATCCGATTTCTAGTTTCTTTAGATACATTACAAACGATGCCTCCTCAGATCAGTGCTGGGTTCATTAGCCAGTCAGCAAAACTATTGTTTACTACTTTTACTACTAATTTGGATGAACCCTTGTTTCATTAACCACATAATTTGATAAACAATCTGTTGTTTGAGTGTTAGATCGACTTCATTGGATACTTCTTGCGATAATTCTTGGAAGTAGCTGATGACTGCATCGATCGCTGTCCATTGATCTGCCATCCCAAGAATTTCCAGCATCAGTGGATAGTATAACCTCCCGCTCATCTCTTCATAGCTTGAAAAATGCATTGTCTTGAGTGCCATCTCTCCCTCATTTGTGCGCCGGATCATTGCCTGTTGATCAATCTTCAATGTTCCTCGCAAGTAGAGATCCCGTATACGCTGAGAAGATATAGAGGGTTGAGGATCTGAAGTATGCGACATCTGTTTTGCTTGAGCTTGTAATAATTTCCCCCATAGTTTTTCGTATCGCGAGACGATTAACCGCCAGTCATGTTCTTCAATAACATACTTTCTTGCCTGCTCTCCCATGCTTCGTCGTAGGGGCTCGTCTTCCAATAATCGAAGCAGGTGGCGAACCATATTTTTAATATCAATAGCAACCGTTTGCGCGATATACAGATGCCTCAGATAGCTAGGGACTAGCGGGAAATATTTTTGTATATGCGTATGGCAATCCGCCCAATACGTCTTGATTTTAAATCCAGTTTCGCCGTCTTTTAAGAGATTCCGGTAACTCCCCCAGTCCGATGCAACCACTGGAAGCCCAAACGACATAGCTTCTATGAGAGTTGAATACGTTGTTTGACAAGCTGAATCTGAAGGGGAAATAAATATATCAGCAGACGAATAGAGAAGCCACTTGGCATGAGGATCGACATGATCCCAAACTAAAGTACGGTTACCCGGCACGATTTCCTTGACGAAATTTATCACTTGTTCTGCATAACCATATTTGTCAGAGCCAGCTAGAATTAATAAAACATCTTGAGTCTGGTCGATTATTTCCTTAAACGCATAAATTAACGGGAGAAGGTCCATATTTTCATACACAGAGAATTCACCAAACGATAAAATGATCTTTTTGTCCACGGGTAATTGCAAAAGGTACCGCGAATCAAGTTTATCATAAGGTTGGAAAACTTCTGTGTCCACCCCCATAGGGATATATGTAACCTTTGGTGAAGGCTTCGGGCGCGAAAGGGTAGAAGCGTGCAGATTTGCTAACAGGCTTTCAATGCTTTTTTTGCCAGCCAAAGTTGGACAAATAAAGGAATCGTAAGATCGGGCGTCAGACAGCAGCGGAATTTCCTCATAAAAGTCCATATTCTGGAACTCGGGGGGCCAAACCGCAGCCGTTATCGGGAAAGAATCTCTGTCGAGCATGGTACGTACCGCCATAACTTTTTTCGTATCAATGATGCCAAAGGTTTGTAAAACAAAATCAGATTCCTTGGCTAACTCAGGTAAGGACCACAGATCTGTGATTTGTATTCGATTCCCCTGCGTGTGACGGCTGTAAACCTCTGACACCACGTTCTCCGCAGTTTTTTCTATTCCCGGAGTTGTTATTAAGTAGAGGGCATTGGCACTGAGGTATTTTTCTAATGCCCGGATAAAATCGACTACTATGGGGTCATCCTCATTAGGACTCTCCCTTTTTTGAAAGATAGACGGATAAAGAATACCAACGTTCACTTCCTACCTCCCACGGGTTCAATATTCCTCGAAATCGCGGAAACCAATCTTTCATAGAAATCTGACTTGAAGTCCTACTCATCCTTGGATTCAAATTTTCTTATAAAATCGAATGCCCTCGGGTTTTCTTCAAGGATAGAATAGCAGAAGATTAATCCTTCATGGCTTCTTTTCCGCACATTAGCACAAGCTATACGCTTTTTTTCGGCACGCATTCCGTTGGTTCCATCTTCAGCAACCACAAAACAAATCTCACAGAAAGCAGCAGCCCAACAATTCAGACAATCTTCTGGACATAAATTGGAATATTCATCAATCAAATCAACAACTTTATCGTAATCGATCCCATCAGTAACCGATCCAATACAAAGATTGTCTGTGGTTGTGCAACATTTTTCGCAAACAAACAATCTACCATCGACCGTTACAAAAAGCTTTTTACTTCCGGGAACGCAGGTTCCTCCGGGATGAAAAGTCTCAGAAAGACGTTCTCTAGAAGGTCTTTGATATATTGTTGTCATGTCTCGATTCAAGTATGATTGGAGAAATTCAAGATCTCGTTGGGGAAAGGGCGAATTCAAACAATTCTCTATTGCAGCAGAGCGATATAACTTCCTAAGTTCATCCTCACCTTTCAGTTTTAACTCATCTGGAGTAAATTGCTCGAAGTAAAGCGTATTACTGCTAGCAATTTTTAGAGGTTTGACAAGTTCTCCAGTCGGTATGAGTTCCGAGTTACGTACAAAATCATAATGGGCAAGGAGATCGTAGGGCGGAGAAATGACCATATTGAAGGACAAATTTTGATAAAATCTCGGATTGAGCTTCTTGATTTTCTGTAAATTTTCAACGATTTTGTCGTATGAACCTCGATTGTTTCGATAGACTCTATTTCTGTTGTGAATCTCCTTGGGACCATCGAGGCTAATACACAAGGCAAAGTCATTCTCGATAAATAGCTGGATCATTTCATCATCAATCAGGGTTCCATTCGTCGTGATATGGAATCGAACATGCTGATTACTATCATTTGCATTGACGTATGATACGCAATCTTGAATGAGTGGTTTATTTAATAGCGGTTCACCCCCATAGAAGCTAATAGTAATGTCGTTACTTAACATTGAATGGTCGAGGAACAAATCAATTGCTTTGCGAGCCACCTCAAAGGTCATCTTCCGCGATGTATAGCTACGAGTCATTAAGTAATTCTCTGAAAATATGCAATACCGACATCGGAGGTTACACTGTTCTGTCACTTCTAAAGTTAATTGATGCAGCTTACTATCAAGCTGTAATCGAATTGCATCTCTCTCTTTGGGATATTTAATCTCTTTCGGACGAAAATTTGAAAATAACCCTTCTTTTTGATTTGCTAAAGCAATTGATTTATATATTTCCTTGATACGATCGGGGTCATGGCGATTTTCGTATTTCGTAATGATACTTTCCAAAGGAAGTACGCCGTAATCTTTTATAATATCGTAAACAACATCGTCAACTTGGACAACATGATTTGTATTGACATCATAGATATATTTATTTTTTGCCGTTTGAAATCTATGAACAAATGGTGAATCCATGGTATGCTCCTTCACTCGCTTCCGATGTATAAGTCAATCGAATAAGAATAGGACTTACGCAATTGAAGGGCGAAAGCCTTGTAGTTAGGCGATTCATCGCCGTCAGAACGCGCAATGAATTGCGCTACTACGAAGCGGGTGCGTAAGTCCTAAAGAACTTGAAAAAATTGTTCTCGTATGATAATCTATTGCCGTATGATATGAGACGTTCTCCGTAAATCTCCAAAATTGGGGTTCCTGAGAGAAAATGATATAAAACCTCTCATGCCAAAAAGAGCCTATCCGAAACCCTCTATAACACAATCGATCGCCAAATTACGCGACATAAAGGGTTTTCGGATAAGCTTGGGATTAAGTCAAAAGTACCCTCAAATGGGTTAAGCCAAAGTTGCTATTGAAATGCGCTCCTATCAGACCTTCATTACGTTAGCAATTGGCGTTTTGATCCCCAATGAGGGCACCTCATACATCAACTGAGGTTTCTTGAGATTTCCTTGAGTCCAAGAAATCTCAGTTGTATCATGTGGATGCTCAAACACTTATCGCGGGACTTTCGCCACAACATTATGCGTTGTTCTGAGCGTTCTCGGCCGCCTTTTGTGTGGTATCACTGTTATTGGTATCCTGGTCATGGGTAGACTGTGCAGAGGGCTTGTTGCATATACCACAGTTACAATTTCAACTACGACAACTGCAAGAATATGCACGTAGAAGCTCATCGGAAATTCCTCTGAGTTCTGTTACTTGGAATCCAGAGTAGCGTGAGTTGAGGTGCTTGACTAATAGCTTCACGGCTTGTCACCTCCTTTATTAAAGATTGTATTAAGAGCCTATCCTAAAAGTCTGTGCTTCCTATCGGATTGCCACACCCGACAGATCGGGCGTGGATTTGGCAATCCACGCCGAGCATTTTTAGGATAGGCTCTAAGAGGGTGTGTGAGAAGTTTAAACCCTATAACGACTGTTAAAAGTGATTG
>CAZOAL010000037.1:0-83715 GCA_964577695.1 uncultured bacterium
TTGCAATTTCAAAAGGAATCTACCTATCCCTACACGAGCACGGCTCGCCCGTTTGGAAACGAAGGATGGAAGGGTGGAAGAATGGGGGAAGGTTCCACGCTTCCCCTCCTTTCCATCTTCCATTATATTCCACTTTTTACGTTTCACAGCTTCTAAAAGCGCGAGTGCCATAGCACGAGTGGCGTACCAGTGGTCTGCCGATCTAACGCACCGAAGAGATTGGATTCGTAAACCTGCTTTCTCATTTCATTCAAGAAATCGCTTTCCTGCTGGAGATTAAAGGCTTTTGCAGATTGTACGCCGCCATAAATGTTGCTCAGATAGAAAAACAGACCGATGGCTCCCAATGGAATTGCGACCTCGTAACGTTCCTGATTAATATAATACACCGTCCCGCCCACGGTTGCCCCAACGAACCAGAGCGAATGCACCCCATCAGAGAAACGCCCACTGTACACCTGCCCAAGCCCCGGAACCACCGCCGAAAGCATGCCAGCTCGCGTTGGGGAACGACGAGGAAGCGACTCTCCATGCTGAACCATGCGTGACAGCCGATCACTTATTGGGCCGAAAGGCGTTTGAGGGTATTTGATCACGACCTGTTGCCATGCCTTAGCAGCGCTCGCCCAGGCCTTATTCTCCATAAGGATGGTCGCAATGATAAATTGGGCGCGGGGGGCTAATTCGCTCTCCGGATAATCCGATAGGAATTGCTGCAACGACGAGATCGCCGTGGCTTTATCGCCCTGTAACAGTTGGCATTGTGCGATATTAGACCAGGCCTTTTGGAGCAACAGACTGTTAGGATAAGTATCAATCAGCGTTTGGTAGGCTTCGATTGCCATCTGCAATCGCCCCGCATTCTGATAAGCGGCGGCGATACTCAGTTGAACGAGGTCATTTTTATCGCCCGTGGGGTACAGAAAGAGATAGCGTTTATATTCATGAACCGCGTTGAGGTAGTCCCCACCCTGGAAAAGGGAATCTGCGAATGCAAATAGATTCTCCGCGTCGAAGTTCTGGGGATATGCTGAAGGGGGCGTGAATGGAAGAAAACAGAGGGTGCAATAGTAAGAGAGCAAAAAAACGAGTAATTTCATTTCACATTTTCTCGATCTGTTCTTCGATGACCGATTTACTAAAGTTGAAAACCTGATTTGCGATTTCTAACAGCGTTGGGGCAAAACGAGAGTGGGCGATGGCCTCCTTAACCCCCTCCCCGCCGTAGTGCTCTAGCAACATCAGTCCCAACCCGATTAAAATGCTAGTCGCAGCAACCCCAAAGGCTGCCCCAACGATATTATTAAGCCATCTCAACACGCCCCGCTCCATGATTGTCTGCAACTGGTCAAATACTATATCCGTTAATATGCACACACCAACGGCAATGACAACGATGCTCACCCATTTTGCGATGCCTTCGTGCTGAATAAAATGCTGTAAGACGGGGGCGAGTTCTTGCCATAATTGGCTTGCTGAAAACACACCAGCGGAGAGGGCAGTAATTCCCCAGACGCTACGAGTAAACCCCGCTCGAAAACAACTCAAGCCGCCTAAACTGACAAGGATTAAGATTGCAATATCGAGCTTTCCCATGGTTAAACCTCGTTCATCGTCCGCTGCCATGCGGTTACAATTCCATCCGCTGTTTGCCCCAAAGTTTCCTGAATTGCGATTTCCGCTAGTACAGAGTGGCGGAAATCCTTAACCCCCCTCTGTCCACCCGCAGGCGAGGGGAGGTTTTTTCTCCTCCCTGCCCGCGGGGAGGCCGGGTGGGGTTCAAAACTTCCGCCATGATGCACGAGTTTTCCATTTCCGATCCGCATGAGGAGTGCACGGATGGAAGGGAAGCCAAACTGTTGTACCAGATATTCGACGATCGCGCACGCCTGAAGATATGCTAACCGTCGTTGCGTGGCAGCGAGCTGGCTAAACGGCTTTTGCAACGCATGAAGCGTCAGGAGTTGCCCCTCCTGATTGGCCTTTTGCAGATACTCCCTTTCGGAGTTCATCAGCGGACGCCCGATGACCTGGGCAAGACCTTCGTCAAGCCATGTCGGACATTGCCTGTGTGTCAGCAGATCAACGAGCAGGTGGGCCCATTCGTGGCGGATGAGCGTCAATAAAATACCAAAACCTGAATTGCTATACGAGCGGTAGATGAGTCGGAGACTGCCATCATAGCTCGCCGCAGCCCAAATCGGGAGCGGTTGATTAGACGGTGGAGATGCGCCGGACCGGGTATCGCTCCAACGTGCCTCCTCAATTGAAATCGAAATCTTGTGCTGCGGATAACACCGGAAAATTTCGCCAACTTCATGATAAGTTCGTTCGATAAGCTGGCATACCACGGTGAGTACATTGGGGGGAATTGTATCAATGTAGGTCAGTGTAAAAAACTCGCGTTCGATGGTCAGGGCGACGTTCGCCTCGCCCCGCCGCTGTTGACAAGGGGGAAGTGGCTGCGGTAGTTCTTGATCTAAGTTCAACTCAACGGTTAGTGTATCATAAATCTCTTTTTCTTCAAGGATGCGCTTCTTTCGGCGTAAAGCGATTGGATCGCCGGGACGCAATTGCAAGGCGGTGTTTAAGGATTCCAATGCTTGATTCCAGCAACCGAGCATTTCATACGCTTTGGCGAGGTCTGCATGCACCTCCACACATACCGGATCAAATTCTAAGCCAGCGAGGTAATGCTGAATCGCCTGGGCGTAGTACGCTTGCCGGTAATAATTGGCGGCACGGTTAAAGTATGCGAACGCAAGTTGCTCTGAATCCCGATGAAATCGGGGTTGCTTTGAATCGTCCTGAGTCCCCGAAGGATCTAATCGGGGTGGCTTTGAATCTTGATGGAATCGGGGTTGGATGGGATTCATACGTTTTATGTGAAACGTCAAACAGAATGGGAAATTGGAAGAACTGAACCCGTCGGCGCTTTCAGCTCCGAAACGGAGTCCGATCGAAAATCGGACATGACGGTTAAGCGATTCAATAGGAATATTATATCAAACGCTAGGGTTTGATTCAAGCAGAAAGAAGGTTTGACATCCCACTCTAATTCTGCTACAATATAATTAAAATTGCATCCCGTGCAGAAGGAATGATAGATGTTTAACGAACAGAATCCCTTAGTAACTGCTCTCCACTGTATGTATGTATGTGGAGTGCGATCATTCGACGGACTAAGGGATTTTCCGTTCTGTTCAATTTCAATACCAGTTTCAAACTGTTTTCGTATCAAAAAGGCGTTTGACAGCCCACGAATTCCGCGGATTATTGTCAGACGCCTTTTTTGTTTTTTGACACTTAACCATTGACAGGAGGTTAAACATGTTCACGATAAACTTCAGACACGTATTGACGTCTTTACTTGTGGTTTTGTTAGTCGGTTGCATCTTCTCAAATTGGACGCTTGCCCAGGAAGGCAAGATAGATCCAAACGTTTTAGTCGCTGCACAAGCCGGAGGAACAATAGCAGTGGGTATCCGGCTTCAAGACCAGCCAAGCAGTGAGATTGCTCCAGCAGTCCATGCACAGTTTATACCAACCCTTGATGCGATATCGCTCGGAATCAGAAACAAGACCCTCCCCTTCCATCAACAGGGACAGCCGCTTCCTGAGAACGTCAAACAGGAAGTGAAAGCCCTGCAAGAAGATCTCGATCGGGAAAGTTCGCAAATGTGCGCAGAAATTGAGGCGCAACTTTGGAATCGCGTGTCCGGTAGCTAGAGGAGAGTGCGGGGAGCCATCGAAAGGGCAGGCGGAACGGTTTACGCTCAGATTGCTGTAACCAACTCCATCGGCGCGCAACTGCCTGCAAAAGCGTTGAATCAGATTGCTTCATTGCCTGAATGAAATGGATTGAATTAGATCCAAAAGGAAAGCCAGCGCTCGTTTACAGTGTCCCGACTATCAAAGCTTCTAGCTTTTGGAATGCTGGGTATACGGGTGGTCCAAATGATATAGGTGTTGTCGATTCTGGAGTGGACACCGGCCACGCTGCGCTGAAGGCTCATCCAAAGGTCAAAAGACTGCCTGGTTACATAAGCGCGCATGGAACTAAAGTAGCGGGAATCGTGGCGAGCACAGATTCTCAGTATAGGGGAGTCGCCTGGGGGCTGGACACGATTTTCGATGCTGCATACAACGGTAATTGGTATGACGCCAAAGCTGCCATGACGTGGGCGCTGACTCAAACTCCTGATGCGGCCGACGTGCTTGTCCACAGTTGGGCTTTTCCCAGAGAGGGGACGTCGAACGACTGGACAATGAGTCCAGGGGACCCTGACTACTCTTGGATGGGATACGATTTAGACCAGGTTCAAAATAGTTATCTAAGGGTGGTCGCTCAATCTGCTGGAAATGAGGGCCCTGGTCAATATACCCTTAGCTACCCTTCCGATTCCTATAACGCCATCGTCGTTGCGGCTTCAAATGATGGGAATGATACGAATCGCTCTAATGATGCCATCTGGAGCAATAGTGGTCGGGGCCCTACCCCTTGGGGGCGTAAAAAACCAGATCTGACTGCACCCGGTTATGACATTTTCACGACCACCTTTGGAAACCCGCCGTGGGCTGCGGACAGTGGAACGAGCTTGGCGGCTCCCCACGTTGCAGGGGCGCTTCTCCTGTCATGGAGTCACGGGATGTGGCATCCGGCCTTAACGAAGGCTTGGCTGATTAACTCGGCTGAGGACAAAGGCTCTTCAGGCTGGGATGCAGAATGGGGATGGGGTTACATCGATCTCCAGGTCGGTTTGGATCAGTATCCCTATGTGATGGTCGGAAATATCAATCCGTCGACGAATTATTGGTATTCGGGGACACTCAGTGCCGGAGAAAAGGTCACAATCGTATGGCTCATCCACCCAGGTTCCTCCCCCGCGACCACCGCTCTCAGCGATCTGGATTTGTATCTCTATGATGCCAATACTGGTGTTGAATTAGCACGTTCTTCCTCCGTTAAAGATAACGTCGAGCAAGTGGTGCTCAGTTCAGGTTCCAATAGATCGGTATACGTCCGCGTGCGTAATTGGAGCGTTTCCACGGCAGAAACCTATGGTTTTGCCCCATCGCGCTCTTTTCAGACCACGTCTGCCCCGCCATGGTGGACGGGAGGAGCTCCAGCAGCAGTTGCTTTTGGGGGTGAAAAGAAGACTTTTGCCCTTTATCATAACTACCCCAATCCCTTCAATCCAGAGACGTGGATTCCCTATCAACTGGCTTCTGAGGCAGATGTCGTCGTCCATATCTACGATGTCAAAGGACAACAGGTTCGGACGTTGAACTTAGGAAAGCAGCCCGCAGGTAGCTATGTTGAGAAGGATAGAGCGGCCCAGTGGGACGGCAAGAACGACGAAAGGAGTTCCGTTGCCAGTGGCATCTATTTCTACACCCTTGAAGCCAATGGCAACAAAATCGGGACATACAAGATGATTTTGCAGAAATGACAAAGAAAAACGTGAGGCGTCAGGAGGCAGTTCCACCTCCCAGGACGCATCAGGTTTCACGTTTGACTTACCATGATTTGGGCAACCCAATCCACATTGCAATAGGAGAATCACACTCCCGAAAGCAGGAGGGGTGGCACCCGGGAAGGTGTGCCCCTCCCTTCCAACACAGGTGAGGAATTGAAAATGCAACGAATATGGAGCATCCTGTTCATTTTATTGTTTTGGATTCCACTTCTCGTGACAAGCTGTGACAATCCGAGTCCTCCGAAGAACTTGAGCATTTCTGAGGATTTGAGAAAACCGAGGGATTCCAGGCCTTCTGAGAAGATGGGGCCTGATCTTCCAGAGACCTACTACCCTTTTGTCGATAAAATGGAGGTGTCTTTAGGGACAGGCTATCTTGAGGTGACGATTGACGGAAAGGTCAGAACCAAGGGGGATTTTATCACCGAGGTGCAAGTCACCAAACTGCTCCGGGAGATTCTCCTGATTCCGATCGCCCAGTCTTCCCCCCTTCCGGATGCAGGCGCTGCGGAAACCCCCTTCCAGAAAACGGTACGAATTGAGAATTTAGATCCACGGGCCGGCTCCTATACCGTTTCTGTGATTGGCGGGGATTTTAGCACAGGGGAATCAAGACGGGTTATGACTCAAACTGTGAAGGTGAGGGACGATTCAGGGGATTTTTATTCTCCTTTTGTCGATAAAATAGAGGTGTCTTCAGGCAAAGGCTATGTTGATGTGACGATTGGCGGAAGTGTCAGAACCACGGGAAATTTTATCTCCGAGGTGCAAGTCACAAGACTCGGTCCGGAGATTCTCCTGATTCCGATCGAGGGGCATCCGATCTCCGGCAGAGGGGTAGGCGCTGCGGAAAGGCCATTTCGGAAAACGGTACGGATTGAGGATTTAGATCCAAGGTATAGCTCCTACACCATTTCTGTGATTGGACGGGATTTTAGTACAGGGGAAGAAAGACAGGGCATGCCCCAAACTGTGAAGATGAGAGAGGATTCAGAGGATTTTTATTCTCCTTTTGTCGATAAAATGAAGGTCTCTGCGGGCAAGGGAGCTCTTGATGTAACAATTTATGGAAAGGTAAGAAGCCCGGGGGATGTTATCTCCGATGTCCAGGTTACACGACTCGGCTCGTGGTCGTGGATTCTCCTGATTCCGATCGCACACCATGGCACTGAAGCGGCAGAGGGTAAGGAAGCCCTATTTCAGAAAACCGTGCGGATTGCGGATTTAGATCCATACAATCTTTACAGAATTTCTGTGGTTGGGCGAGATGTGAGCGGGGCAAGACGTCTGATGACCCAAACGGTGGAGGTGAAATGAGCGAGTTGCGCCTGATGTTCTTTCCCACCGGACGGTCTGCGACACGTTCACAACTCCATCCTCTCCAGTCCGCGTTCTTCCCTTGGCTCCGGTAGCAGCCCTCTCATTGATGAAACGAAACGTTTCGCTTTCTATCATAACTCTTAGATCCCTTCACCCCCGACACCTGGATTCCCTACGCGGTTGCAGAGACAGGGGAGCGGAGACATGGATACCGTATGTCCTCCGCCAAGATGCGGACGTCTACATCCGCATCTATGACGTGCAGGGACATCTGGTACGCCGATTAGATCTCAGTCATCGCGCAGCAGGTCAGTACGTTCGCCACTGCGACGCCGCACACTGGGACGGTCACAATGACGCTGGCGAACCCGTCACAAGCGGGGTCTATTTCTACACCCTCCAAGCCGGAGACTTTCGCTCCACCCGAAAGATGGTCTTGAAAAAGTAGAAGGACGGCATGTCGTCCCCCTGCTTCTCACTTCACCTCTCCGTTCCATTCAACGACGCCTACCTGCTATTGTCATTAGGGGCTGTTCTACCAGCTCCTAAGGAGAAGGGATGGAAATATGCAAATGAGCAATCAAGCATCAGCGCAAATGTAACGACTCGGTGAGAATTTTTCTTCTCCTCCCTACCTACGATGCGCCTTCGATATCGACAACTTCACATAAGACGCTGCCGAACTGAACGGTTGTGCCTTTTGTGAGCCGTGTTGGTTTTTCGATACGGTTGCCATCAACATAGGTTCCATTGGCACTGCCAAGGTCTGTAACGTAGACCTCTCCTTTTTTTACATCAAATGTTGCATGCACGCGCGAAAGGGTGCCGGTCGAATCAGCGAATCTGAGCCGTGCCGCTTTGCCACGTCCGACGGTTATTTCTTTGATATGGATGGAGTGAACCTGTCCGACATTTGCGCCTTCGATCTCCTTGAAGGAAATGCGAAGGAGCTCCATGTCTCGCTGGATTTCGGCAACTTCAAGTGACTGAGCCCCAATGGTAATTTTGGACGTGACACGAAGCGGCGTTGGCCCGGAAATCTGAACCCCATCGACCGCAGTGCCGTTACCGCTGCTAAGATCGGTGATATAGATGTCATCGCCATCGCACCTAATCCGGGCGTACTGTGGTGTTGCTGTTGCGTGGGTTGCTAACTGGAGCACTGCATCGCCCCCCTGTCCGATAATTATCTGTGGGAAAGCAATGTTATACTCGCGCCCCATTTCTTCACCCTGGACAACTCTTAATTTCAAGTTGTAACTGCTATCCATCAACGGCGGTCTAGCCTGCTCCATAAGGGAGGCAGGAGACTCCACGCCCTCGTCACTTTCTCCGTCGAGGATGATAGTTTCCCCAAAAGGATCATCCCCGGGAGCGAGCGGTTCCACGGGTTGAGGCGGCGGCACATCGGTAGAAGCAGGTGAATAAGCGAGTTCGCTGTCGCTTCCGACCGCCTCCGGGCTATAGGCGGGTTGCCACTCGAGCCCGTCCTCTCTCAGTGAGATGTCTCCAACGGACATACGACGAATTCGCTGCATCAGTTCGTTGGCAACCCGTTGCTTCGCACCTGGACGGGGTATAACGCTTTCGGTTTCTCTGAAACGGTAATGTGCGAAATCGATCAGTTGCTTCAAAGGCTCCAATTCCGGGTATTCTTGGATCGCTTTTAGCAATCTCTTCTGCTTTCGAGAGAGTTTTTCACCTTTGAGCCAACGGGTGTAAACCTCGAGCATCTCCGCTTTCTCAGACTCGTCGTAGCTATAATTCGGCTTTGAATTTTTCCAAAGAAGATTCATTTGGCTTCCCCTCCAATTAATATACCCATTTTAGCCCTTTTCTCGTTAGAATTTGGCGCAGTTCTTCTGTACAACGGAAAATCCAAATTTTTACTGTCCCTTCCTTGCGTTGGAGCAGTTGCGAGATCTCTGCAATGCTACAACCTTCCAGATGACGGAGGATCCAAGCCGTTCGATGGTTCGGTTTTGTCACCTGCTGGAGCGCTTGTTCAAGGATCTCTTGAGCCTCTTGGGATTCAACGATTTTGTCGGGCGTTGGTTTACTGTCTTCGTATTCACTGAGCGGTGCCACGCCAGTTTCATCCTCCATACTTAAAAGCGTTTCACGAACCCTTTCTTTCTTACGTATGGCATCAATAATCGTATTCTTTGCCACAACATTCAACCACGCTTGGAAACTCCCCTCGTTGGTATCCCATTTATCAATCTTTTGCCACACTTTCATAAAGATATCTAAGGAAACCTCCTCTGTGTCTTGATGATTACCAAGCATACGATAGGTTTTGCTATAAACCCAGTTGTAATGCTTATCAAACAAGAGTTGAAAAGCAGACTCATCACCTGCTTTTGTTCGTATTGCTAATTGTATGTCCTCCTGAACTGATGGTTCTTCAGTTATGTCGCGCGCCACAATAGGTATCCTCCTTGTCCCTATCGTTTCCAAGCTTGTACTACCTTTCCCAACGCTATTCGGGAAAAATCCGTTTCAAAAATTATTGTTAAGTCAGTACCTGCTCATCAATTCCGCTGACTGAGAATATGTTTCTCCTCCTTTTCGTTCGATGATCTTCACGAAACTCTGTAACTGCTTTTTACGCCCAAACTCTGGGGAGATGTGCTGTGCGTACATGCCCATCTATGGCGGGGGAGCCTTCCTTAGCGAATCCCAGGAAAGTCAGATTGTAGCATCAGAGGATAGTTGTGTCAAGAAAAATAGTCACTTGCGAAATTCCCTGGCAACCTGCGCAAAAACGTCGCCATGATTCAGGTTGATCATGTCCACGCCCCACCGTATCACTTCACGAAATGCCTCGGGGTCTTTCTCTTGATGATAGACCATGACCTTGAGCCCGCGCTCCCGGCAGGCATCAACGAGGTCGCGGCTCATGTTGTCCAGCCCGACCTCGACGATGTTTGCACGGTAACGTTCAGCCGCCTCAACGACGTCCGCAACACTTTTGACGTTTACCTTCAGTTGCAGTTTATCATCCAGGGCGCGAAGTTTCAGCATCCATTCGTCATTGCCAGACCAGAAGAAGCAGTCGTTCTCCAACCCAACGTCGTAGATAAGGTCAATCAACTGTTGGGGGGGGGCCGCCTTCACATCCAGGAAAACCTTGGCTTTGCCCTTTATCCACCGGAGGAAAGGCTCAAGGCGTGGGACCCTCTCTCCGGCAAACTTCGGATGGAACCAACTTCCGGCGTCAAGTTGGTCGATCTCCTCGGATGTCAAATCTGTGATTCTCCCTTTCCCATTCGTCGTTTTATCGAGGTCTGGCCCGTGCAAGATGTAGAGCACCCCATCTTTGCTGGCGTTCACGTCAATCTCAACGTAATCCATTCCCCAGTCGATGCAGAGTTGTGCAGCAGCGAATGTGTTTTCCGGCGCGTATTCATTTGCCCCTTTGTGGCAGACAATCTCAATTTGCTTTTGTGGCATGTATGGTCTTCCTTGTAGAGCGAGCAGCCCTGCTCGTTCCGCGTACAGAGGGATTGTAAAAACAAGCTGGCAGCTTATGCTTGCATCCCGAGCTATCGGGGCTCTACTTCACCCCCAAGTGAAAAACTCGTATAATTCTACAATGTCACATGAGAAATGAGATCCAATCGTAGCCCAACTCCGTCTTAGGCTTCTAAAAGACGGAAACTTTCTAAGTTGGGCAACCAAGGGCCTCCTTCGCAGAAACCAAGATAGAATCTTGGGCTACAATCGAGCGTGACATTGTAGTGATAAGTTCCAGTCGTTTATTGATTTTCCAGAGCGTTGATGACCGAAAGCAGGTCACGCGGGGTTTTAATCGTGTGTTGTGGTATTTCGGATTCATCTGCTGGCACCTTCGATCTGCGCGGTGCCCAATCGAGCCAGACACTGATGATGCCTAAATTGTTCGCGCCTTTGATGTCTCGCGCTAAGTTATTCCCCACCATGACCGTTTGCCCATAATCTTCTTTGCGAATGCCTAACCCATCCAGGGCATGGATAAACATGCGAGCGTCCGGCTTATCGACGCCGACCTCCTCTGAGATGGCAAACGCATCAAAAAGGTGGTACAGATTGTGTTGTGTCAGGACGTTGCGGAACGTGCCTGCCGGCCCATCTGCGACCAGAGCGAGCTTGTACCCGCGCCGCTTCAATTCACGCACCATCTCGGCGGCACCGGGGATGAGTTCCGCTTTTAAGGTGGTGCCCGTTTCGTCCTTGATTTCGGTGCCTTCATCAACCAGCGTGTCGCCGCTATCAAGGCAAATGGCAAGAATATGATGGGACATTTTATGCTCCTACATGAGAATGTGGTAGATTACGAACCTGAACACCGGATAATGTATTGGCAGCAAGATTGCAAACCAACACCTGGGAAGTGAGCCAATTTAGTTTTTTCTTAAACACCTGGGTTTCAACAGAAGCTTTCGCCTTCCGACGCGCAAGGTGATGATCGGGTAAATCGTGTTCCACCCATAAAACCACTTTGACAGCCTTGAGTTTATCGCTCAAAATCCGGACGAATGGAGTCCAGGTCTCAGGCGCGCTTGATGTACGATACGCACCGACAACGCAAGCCAATGAATCTCTCACTTTTTGACCGATTTCAATCGACAATTCTCCGCTGGTCAGTCGATCTTTATTTTCAATTCGGTGGCCGCGGAAATCTTTCACTTCAATCAAATAAAGGGCTTCATCTAATATCCCCAGAAAGTCAACAGCCTTGGTTCCTTCAAGTTTTGCGATGCGCTCGCGGTAATCAGAATGCTCGTCCAGTTTGAGAACATTCCATGGGTCGCTAAACTCAAAAACCAAGCCCCCTTCTTCTAAATCCATAGCTAATCCTTTACCTGAGTCCGCTGAAACAGTTGTGCCTCTCTGTCGTAATGGGCAGCAAATTCAGCTAATATCGGATTGTTTTCTATATCTACCAGTGTTTTGCCAGATTCAACCACAACACCTGCTTTTCTCTGGGGTTGGTGTAAAGCGAAGAATCTAATGTAGTCTTCATCCAAGAACGGAAGTTTCTGCGTAGGCTCTTTGTATTCAGCCAATAACGAAAGTTCCTGGCTTAACAAATAGTCATGGGTCGCAATAAACACTTGCACACCGGAGGTCGCAAGAATGCCCAATATTTTAACCACAACAGGAACAAGTTTAGGATTCAAATTCGCTTCGGGTTCATCCCAATATAAGATGCCATTTTGTGTCAGGGAACCATTGCCAATCAAGTAAATCAGACCAGCCAACTTACGATATCCCTCTGCTACAAGATGGGCTTCTAATTTACCTTCTGGCAACCTGACATAGAATCGTCCGCTTTCCTGTACAACCTTACCACCGATAGCTCTTTCCAAAGGCGTGATTAAATTGTTGATTTCAACGAATCTTGGACCCCGTAAGGGCGATCTATTAAGCGCAACGCTGAGATCATAATAGGTTTCATCAAATGCGGTTTCGCGGTGCAGATAGGCTGAGATAAATCCCTCATAACTCGAAAGAAATTCATGGGCCGGCAAATAAACTGATGGTGTCGGATTGGGTAGGCGTTCAAAAGTCAACTCAATGTTATTGAGCGTGGTGACAGTGAGTTCTAATTTGGTTTTTTCATAAGTTAAACTGACAGAACCACTCCTTCGGCCACGCCCACGGCGAACCAGTCGCCCGACAGCATCAGGCTTAAAAACGCCCATCAGCTTATCTTCAAGCAGGGCTTCAATTTTTTCCCGTGAATCAGTCTGATGAAGTTGAGCGACCTCACAAACTTTGAGCAAGGTGTAGATGATTTTCATCAGATGCGACTTGCCGGTTGAATTAGCCCCAATCAAAACATTAATGCCTGGGCAAAAATTGAACTCCGCTTCATCAAACGCAGTAAATTGATTGAGTATCAGTTGCTGTACTTTCATGGCTGAATTCACCAAAGATATGACATAACATGTGGATTCGTCCAAATTATACTGTGAACGGTCACAAATTAAAATGTTGCAAAAAACTCAGTTGTTGCCCCCCTTTAAGCTTCCATCTTTCATCCCCAGTTCGGTCTGCAATTTCCTCAAGGATGCCGAGAATCGTTTGCTCTTCAGGGGTGATGCCATTTCTTAAAAGTGGCATAATGTGAAGGATGATTTCATCGAAAGTGGGGTACTCGTGTTGATGTTCCATCCGGCGTAAGTATGAAATCAGAAAATACCGGATGCGCAAGCGTATGTCAATACGGCTCTTAAATGTATTGGCGTGCGGTATGTGGAATTTATGGGTTTTGCCGTCATAAGTAAAATGGCTGGTCAGAAGCGGCGTGATGTCCTGATACTCTCGACTCAAAATGTCTAAAAACCCCAGTTCTAATCCTTTGATAATCAATTCATTGTTGATTTCTTCCAGGGTTGCCCCATCATTTTGAGCAATCACGCCCTCAATCGTTTCCATAACGATACTGGCAATATCCGCGCCTAAGCCAACTTTCATAATCGCTTTGGGAGTTTTTACTTTTTTGAAATTGATGATTAACTGACCGGATAGTACCGTAAACGGGTGTTGGCGTTTTTTGAACGACGTCTTATCGTTGGATTGCTTGACTGCGCCCATATACTCAAATCCAGCACTTTCAGCCGTTTCAACGATTAAGTGCCAGTACGCGGGGTCTTTGTGAGCGAAAACAAAACTCATCCAACGGTCAAATTTTAGGGCACGATACATTTCCTCAATGGATTGGGCCAATAAGGCGGAATAATCAGCTTTGCTCTTGCCCAATTCACCGCCTTCAATGGCTTCTAGCTCATAGTCCTGCGGACTGACGGGCAAATCAAGCCAGGCGTTCCATAAGATGGATAAATCCAGATATTGAATTTTCTTCCCGTATGGCGGGTCAGTGTAAATGTAATCAACGCTTCCATCCGCAACGTCCTCCAAATCTGTTGCGGTGCCTTTGTAAATTTGAGAGTTCTGGGTGGTGCCAGGGTTGATAAGCGGCGCTATCTCTTTTTTGGCGGCGATAACCTTCTTTAGCCTGGATTCAAAGTATTGCATCACATCCAAGATGGCTGACTTTGGTGCTAATCGGTAACGATAATACCTGAAAATACTGCTGTCACCTCCACCTTCCGATCTGCTTTTTGAAGCATGATAGGTCAAGTTGATTTTATTCAACAACCCGGAAAACATCAGAAGCAACGTCCCTTGTATGTCGTCATCCTGTACCTGTTTGATGAGATGTTTGAGATACGCCAACTGTGCTAATTGATGGGGACTGAAAAGCTGTTCGATAGTCGGCACATCGGAGTTTTTGGGCAGTTTAATCCCTTTCGGATAGGGATATTTGGCGAGGGCTTGTTCAATCTCCTTCTCGGTTTGCGGGGCGTATTGCTTAAATTGCTTTTTAATGGCAGCAAATTCATCGGTCAGTTTCGTGATGCTGACCGGCGAGATCAGGTTTTTCACCAGAAAAATGGAGAGCGGGTTGAGGTCAATGTGAATGGCTTTACGTCCTAAAATTAACGCTTCAACAAATGTCACCCCGCTGCCGCCAAATGGGTCAAGTACGGTGTCGCCGGGCTGTGTGAAATTCTTAATATACTCCTGAACTACATTCCAGACCTGTTTCGTAAAATAAGGGTGAACACCGAAATGTCGTTTCGCCGATTGTTTTTTGAGGTCTTTGATTTCAGCGAGTGGTTTGATAGCCGCGTAATCAAAAGCCTCTCGCTCTGCAACGGTTAATTGACCGGGCTTGAAGGCTTGGGGTGAAAGGAGTTCATAGACCTTGTACAGATGCTGATTTATTTCCGACAGATGAAAGTATAAGATGGGTTGCGTCTGGTCAATTTGAAACGCGATAAATTCTCTGCCATTGCATAGAGCACATATATTGACGCGCACTTCCGGATGAATAGCATAGCTAAAAACCTGCTCGACATTGCTTCCGCTTTTAATTTCTTCGTTGGGAGATTTGGCATCCAGCACCCAGGCCCGTTTATTTTCGACAACCAGCAGGTAATCGGGGATGAGACTGATCTTACGCTTTTGAGAGCCGATGTTGACGAACGGGTGCACCAGCGTTTTACTGCGAAGAATTTGATTCAACCCACCCGCCGTATAGCCAAGGGCGTGAAGCATGGGTAGAATAATCTCTTCGCGGACAGAGTCTTCCTTAAAATCCGGCGAATCCAGGAGTGAGAAATCGAATGTTTGTAACATAATCACCTAAATCTTCAGCTATACTTCTGCTTTCCAGAAAAATATGTTGACACTTGGCATGAACCCACCCCCATGCGGATGGACTTAAGCCTGCGAATCAATTCGCAGCTCATAGCTGAAGTCCACTGAAGTGGACTATCACCCGTTTCAGTCGTCTTCAGACGACTTCAGCTCTTAGCCCCGATCTTGAGATCGGGGCTGAAACATGCCTACATCGCAACGATTTGGCGCATGCGTTTGGCGATATCGATCTGTGTCGCTCGGTCCCCACCCACTTCATGGATAACACATTCGTCGTAGCCAATTGCCCTGAACTCACGCATGAGTGTCGGCCAATCCGTATCGCCGTCAAGCAGGTTGACGAACTGATGCTCCCGGCGCTTGAAGTCCTTAAAATGGACGCGCTTAATCCGGCTGCCGAGTTCACGAATCCAGTGTTCAGGATACCCGTAAGCCATCATGTTGGCAGTGTCGAGGTAAGTGCCGACCCATTCGCTGCCGACGGCATCGACAAAGTCGCGCATCTCCTTAGGACTGAGCAGAAATTTATTCCAGACATTTTCCACCCCAATAGCGGCTTTGTTGGCCGCCGCAACCGGGGCCTGGTCTTTCAGGATGCCGACCAGGTTATCCCACACTGCTTGATACGTTCCAGTAACGGTTAGTTGTCCCGGGTGTAAAAGGATCGCGCCCACGCCAAGTATGCCGGCGATTTCGAGGTTACGGCGGAGGGATTTGACGCCTCTCTCCCGCTCTGTTGCGTCCGGACTGAGCAGGCTCCCACGGTCACTGTAGCTGGCGATGACGCTGCCGATTTCAACCCCTGCCGCCGCACACTTATCGCCAACACCTTTGAGCTCCGACGCGCTCATGTTGACGTCCAGGTCCTTTCCTTCCCGGAAGACCAGTTCCACTGCCTCGTAGCCCGCCTCCTGGCATAGCCCGAGTGTGTCGTCGAGTGACATGCTTCCAAGTATAATCTGCGTAACACCGATTTTCATGATGTTCCTCCAATTCAGGTATAAGTTGCTTAGAATGCAAACTCGTAACTATAAATAAATCTCTTGAACGTTTGACCGGGGTACAACCCTGGCTCAATTGTCGATTGTCAACGGAAAGTGGCGTTTATTTTCTAATAGTTACTTACGCGTCAAGCGGTCCCCCGATCAACCCATTTATATGCCGCCTTTGAATTTTTCCAAAAATACTTCTCTGTTGCCTCTGCCCCCTTGGATACAAAGTATGCTGTCACGATACGCTGCACGGTCGCGTAGTCCGCAAAGCGTTCAGACACCGGCCAGTTGCTTCCGTAGACCAGCCGGTTTTCCCCAAACGCCTCCCACAAGACATCCAGCGTTGGCGTGTAATACCCCACGTCAGCGGGGGCAGGATGGTGAGTTGTCTCTACCAACCCGGATACCTTGCAGTAAACATTGGGATGCGTTGCGGCCATCTGCATGCCCTCAATCCATGCAGCGGGCGGAGCTTTACCGTCGATGCGCACCAGTGCGACATGGTTGATGACGATACGCAGTTCAGGAAAACGTCCTGCCAGCGAAGCTACATCGGGCAATCTCTCTTGCCCCAACAGGAGGTCGAGCTCCAAATCTTTTGAACCCAAATTCTCAAGGCAAGCGAAGAACCGCCCCCTCTCAACGTTATTGAAGCTTCCTCCTCCCAGCCGGATGCCCCGAAAGAGCGGGTTCGTGGCGAAGCGGTCCAGGTCCCTCTCGAAATAATCTGACCCTGGTTCCAGGTGCCCCACAAAGCCGACAATGAACGGCTCGTCCGCTGCCAGGTCAAGTATCCACTGATTGTCCTCAACCCACGCGCTCGCCTCAACAACGACAGTCCCTGTTACCCCTTCGGGAACCGCTAATGCCTTGTAGTGTTCTGGTAGCACACGCCTGTAAAGAACCTCGTCTGTGGGACCCGGCCACGGTACACCCGCGGGCCGGGTTGGGTCATAGAAATGGGTATGTGTATCGATGATCATCCGTTACCTCCCTTTAAATTTTCGTAAGCGCTCGGACCGAGACTTCCGAAGTCTTGGAGACTTCGGAAGTCTTGCTTCCGAACGAGCCACTGGCTCGTTCTACTTGCTTCGTTGGAGTGCCTTTTGGTAAAGCGCAGTCCCGTAAAATTCATAAGAAGCCGCCTGATCCGGCACGTCCACCACATGCACGGTGAATCGCGCCGGGACCCCGTTGTCCGGAAGGTAGTCTCGGAAGAAGTTTCGATAGCCCTCGGCATAGGCTTTGCGCAGCCGTTCTTGTTCAGCAACATAGCCGGCTGGGTTTACCAGCGGATTCGGGGATTTGGGCTGGCATCCGAAGGCGTGAATCTCGATAAAGTCTACACCCTTCAAGGAATCGCAGATGCCTGCCTCTTTCAGCCATGCCTCCCAGCTTTGGAACACCAGCGGAATCTCCCGCTCGGGGTCCATTGAAACCAGTTCCTCCCGATTCAGCACGCCCTTCGCCGAGTACCCACCCGTTAGACCGGCAAAGTAGATCTTTAGATCGCCGTCCGGCAGCTCTTCGGTGACTAAGGCGGACAACGTCGGGTGTTCCCCGTGGTAGTAATATGTCAACTTTCCACGCTTCTTGATATTGAATGCCATAATTGATTCCTCCATTTCATTGAGGTTGGGTCATCATTCAGAAAAAGTGCACCTGTAGTCTAGCCCCTCCGCCAGGCGGGATTTCGCCTCGCTCAAGGTGATTTGGGATGATGGGTTTCAGTATCGACAACTGGCAAGAGAGCTGGATGTCGTCATGGTTGATGGCGCATGTCCTTTCGAGGCGGGGAAGTTGTTACCGGCAGGGACGTTGCGTTAGCCACTACCTACATTGAGCCGGGCAGATGCAATTCGGCAAGGTGTATTACAATTATCCCACGGTAGTATGTCGACGACAACAAAGTTAGGAGCGGGCGGCGTGAGATGTAACGCGCCTACGGCGTGAGGCTGGTACGCAGGATGTCCACAGCCACCTCAACAATCTGCTTGAACGGATCTGGCTTCAGACTACCGACCTGCGCCACCATCAGGTCTCGGTTGGCGGTGAACAGCTTACCTGGTCGTGCATAACTTGCGATACGCAGTGAACCCGTAGCAAAGCTAGCATCAACCAGCAAGATTGCTCGGGCATCTCCATACGGGTTGCTGGTAATCTGGCATAAAATCCAATCCCCTCGGCCAGCATCAGCGAGCACCAAAGCCGGCCGTAGCTTCGCCTGCGACAAATCGGAGAATGGGAATGGTACTAAGACAACCATGCCTGCTGTAGGTGTGACCATGCTGCATCCTCCTCAGGTCGGTTCCAGTCTTCAGCTAGGGCGGGTTCACTCAGCAACGCTGTTTCGCGAACACTTGCAACTGGCTCATCTTCTAAAATAGTCACCAGTGCCCGCCTTGCTGCTGGCAGATTAACTGGCTTGAGCAAGCAAACATGACCTTGCTGATCAATTACAGCTTCAATCGTTTGAATCATCGTTTACCTCCCCTCACATTTTATACAAGAATCCTATTTGACGGTTGTGTTCCACTCGTAGATTGAATCGTCACTGACTCCGTAGGGTAGGCACCACCCACCAGAAAGCTGCGGTGGGCAGTGCCCTACTTTTCCTAGTCGCTGGTACGGACGTAACAAGATACAGGCTTTCCTCCCACATACATTACAACGTTGAAGGAATGACCGGATCCGTCTTCCCGCTCGATATCAGACAAAAAAACTATTGACTTTAGACGCCGTTTTCAGGTATATTGACCTCATTGCGCCAACCTTGAAAAGGTTCCAAACCTTTTCAAGGGTTCGATAGGCTCATTTTCACCTCAAAATGGTATAATTCATTTTTTAAATCCCTATCGGGTTTGGACCTTCAAAAGTGACGGTTCTGATCTTTCACAAAGAAGAGGCATAGAAAAACGGACTTACGAAATGAACCACTTAGTAGACGATTCTGAATCTGGCTTCATATTACGTTTTACGTCCCCCCATGAATCGCCTCCGCAAATCGTTTCATCAAGGAATGGCTGTGCTCAATGATAGTTCCTGTCACGATAAAATCGGCACCGGCATTGACCTTTGCGACGGCAATCTCCGGCGTTTTAATCCCTCCCCCTACAATAATTGGAATGCTAACCTGTTTTTTGATTGCAGCGATCATCCCATCCGGCACAGGGAGGTTCGCCCCGCTCCCCGCTTCAAGATAGATCAGCTTCATCCCGAGGTATTGGGCGGCGAGTGCGTGTGCCCAGGCGATGTCGAACTTATCGCGTGGGAGGGGGCTGGTTCCGCTCATGAACCCAACTGATGTTTGGCAGCCTCCGTCGACTAGCATGTAACCCGTTGGTATCGGTTCGATTCCATAACGTTGAATTAACGGGGCTGCCTTCACCTGTTCGCCGATGAGAAAGTTGGCGTTCCGCCCGCTGATGAGACTGAGATATAAGATGGCATCCGCATGACGGGAGAGGTGCATGGAGTCGCCGGGGAAAAGGATCAGCGGAAGGGAAGTTTCTCCCTGTAAAGCCTCCACAATGGGATTGAGCTCAACAGTCAGAAAACTGCCGCCGAGCAGCAGCGCATCAACCCCTGCATCTTCAGCCTGATGTGCCAGACGAATGCAATCAGCGATAGAATATCGATCCGGATCTATCAGAACCCAATATCCTGCCTTGCATTCCCTGCGAACGTTGAGGAGATAATCTAAGACGGAGCCTAATTGCATCAATTAACCCATCCTGCAAGAATGAGGTGTCTCAGTTCCAGAAGCAATCGTGGCTGATGTCTCAAGACCGTTTTGAAGACCTGCGCCATCGTAATCTTTTCACGAGGCATCTTCGACAAAACATCAGCGCACTTATTAAACATGTCGTCACTGAATTTGAGCACACCATCTCGTATGCGACAGATGTGCTTGAAGTTTTTTCCAATCTGTTCATCCCAGCGCCGTTGATACGCGCGTAGGACCTTTGCAGAAACATCGCCTTCTCGGATGCCCTTTATGGCGGCTTCGGCGGCGAATTGTCCAGAAAACATGGCGTTCGCAATGCCACCCCCTGAAATCGGATCGCTATGGTGGGCGGCATCGCCAATGATGAGGATACCATCTCCGACGATGTGGGGCAGGCTGTCTCCTACCGGCACGCAACCGACGACTTGTGCCAAAATCTTTCCATTTGGAAATTTGCGTTTGACAAACTCATTCAGGTAATCAATGGCGAGTTTGCCATTTCTACCTGAAATTGTTCCCCCAATCCCAACCCCGACATTTGCAAGCGCCTCGCCTTTGGGGAAAACCCAAACATATCCGCGCGGGGCGATTTCCCGCCCAAGATAGAAATCGCAGTAGTCAGGGATGATGTCAATCTTCGAGATTAGGTACTGGGCGCAAATATCCACATCGCGCAGGTCATGGGTGGTATTGATTCCTGCCCAACGTCCCACCTGCGATTCAATCCCGTCTGCGGCAATCACAACTTTCGCTTTACAGGTATAGTCGCGCCCTGAATAACGGAAGATAACGCCGTTGACTGTCCCGCTATCCGACTTTGTGACGCCCGTTACCCGCGCTTTGACGATGATCTCGGCACCGGCGTTGCCTGCCATTTCTGCAAGGCACCGGTCAAAGACCTTACGTTCCAGGACGTATCCGGCCCCGGGGTAATGCACAGTAACCGGCGTTTCGTTCGGAGAAAACAATCGAGCCCCATTAATATCTTGGGAGACCCACGACGGATGGGGCTGAATAAACTCGCGCAGAGCCTCTGCGCCGATTCCCTCCGCTCAGCGGACCGGTGCTCCAATCTCTTGACGCTTTTCCAGCAAGAGAACTCTCAAATCGTTTTCAGCCGCCACCTTTGCCGCAATTGAGCCCCCAGGGCCTGCGCCGACAACAATGACGTCATATTCTGACTGAAGCATGAAATCACCCCTTCCTTTTCAATGTCGGAACTGTAAGTCAAGCACACGGCTACACAATGCACGATGCAGGATACAAGATACAGGATACACGATTCAGGATACAAGTGGCAAAAATGAATCCTGAATCCTGAATCCTGAGCCCTGAATCCCCGATCAAAATAACCCTCGTCCTTCATAAGCGGGGTAATAGACCTTACCCTTTCTTTCTAAAGCGAGTACCCCAACCGGACACCCTTTGACGCACCGCGCACAGTCCGTGCATTTGGGCTGGTCAATTTTCAAATGGGTGTCCACAAGGTCAATAATATTTTCAGGGCACACCGCAACACAAGCGCCACAATAACTACACAGTTCTTCGTTGATGAGAATCATGGTATGACTTTCTTTTTGGAACGCGATTTAGGTCGCGGAAGTTTCCTGGTTTTCGGGTTTATAGGGTGAGGCGATCAAGCGACACTAACGATAAGGTCGTCTAAGACGACAACAGCGATTTCTGTTATCCGCTTCCAGTTTTTATCATTGGTAATCAATAAATCGGCACCCTTCACAATGGCAGTAGCAATCTGAATCGAATCGGGAGTGCGAAGGTTATAGACCGCCCGAATTTCAGCGGCTTTCTGTGCAATATCTTCTGACACAGAGATTAGCTGAAGATTCGAGTGAAGCAGGATGGACTTATACTTCTGTACAAGGTCAAAATCTTTTTCTCTGAGCGGTAAAACGAGAACCTCTACAAGCGTAATCGTTGAAGTGATTCCGACAACTTCACTCCGATCCATGGCATCAATAGCAGGCTCAACGAGTGGGAGGTAAGTGGGATGCATCTCTACGTAATAGATTAAGGCGGCTGTATCTAAGGCGATCTTCGATACATTCTCTAATTCTATCTTTCCCATGAACTTCTCTCCTCATCAAGATATTTTGCCACATCAACTTTCTGCCAAAGTTCCTTGCCGAGCCCTTTCAATTCACTCAATTGTCTCTTGGCGCAGAGATTGGATTGCCCTTTTTCGGCGACCTTGTTTCGACTATCAATGGGTTCTTTTTCTAAGATTTGCCTCAACTTCTCCTGCTCAATTTCTGGGAGTTGCCAAATCAACGGTAATATATCCTCTAATCTGACTGCTTTCTGATTCATTTTGACTCCTCCAGTAAATATAAATTGGCACTGCTACTTCGGTCAGCCTCATTGTAAACTTTGGGGGAAAGTTGGTAAGGTTAATCCCACCAGTTCCTTTGTCTTATGTTCATATCTCGCAAACACGCCGTCCGTTATTTTTTCAGCCTCCCGATCCGCGGATCGAGATTGATCAAAACTCAGATACATCACATCGGCTTCCTTATCATAGCTGATGAAGATTTTCTTTTCCATAGATAATCCTACAATGTCATCCTGAAGGCAGTGAAGGATCTCTACCGCTCAAAAACACTGCACCTTCAGAAGAGAGGAAGCGTCTGAACAGAGATTCTTCGCGGAGTTTACCCTGAGCGTAGCGAATGGGCTCAGAATGACATGACATTGTAGGAATAACTTCCTTGGTATAAAATCAAGATGAGGTTTTTCGAGCTATAATCATTATTCCTTCTGTATAACTGTAACCGTAACCGTAACCTCCCGTTGCCCCTGCTGAACCATACTTGTGGTTTCCCGAAATAACAGGGACGGTCGAAACAATTTCATAACCATCGCTATTCAGTTCATCAATTGCCTTTTGTATATCCTGTGCTAAACGTTCTCCATCAACTTTACAATCGGAATATCCTGTCTGCACCCATTTTTTCTCATCAATTACGGGCTGAAAATAAGCTTTTACGAAAACCACCTTATTCATCAGAATGCCTCCATTTTATCCCTTTACGGGAGTGACCAAGGTAAATTGCACCGAGTCCGACAAAGATATCTCGCTTCATATTTGTTGCTCGTTGGCAAGCCTATCTGCTAACCACCTGGAAGCCAGGACGTTCGCTGGTATATTTTTCCGGGCGGCAACTCTTCTCAATTCTTCCAACAATTTGAGCTCTAAACGCAAGACGCCAGTTTTCGCTGGCTTACGAATAAATTCAATCGGCTCAACCGCTTCTGTTCCATCCATGAAATCCATGCTATCATGAGTTGCCCAGAATTCACGTTCTTCATCTTCTGTCTGAAATTTCGGGATGTTCTTGGACATTTTTTACTTCCTCCGAAAATGTTGTCTCTCTCGATCCGTCATATCCCTGGCACTGATGACCCGAACTTTGTCAGCACGTTTCTTGATGTACACGATAAATAAATATCGTCCAGTATCAGTTTGCCCATAAAGCCAATAGCGTGAGCCATATCGTCGGATTTTATGACGATTGAAGAAACATTCCTCTGCTTCTTCAGACAACACGTTATGTCTCTGCTGAATCTTGTCCTCATTGTGTCTATCCCACTCAAATTCAATGTATTGAATCATCGTGACGCCTATCCACTTCTCCTCGTTATCACTCTACCCGCTTGCTGTAGAGATATTCTGTGATTTTCACAAGAGATATTGTCCAGGACGGGTACTTTACGGCAGCGATCCCAGGTAAATCGCGCCAAGCCCGATAAAGATATCCCATTTCATCCATCGCTGAATTTTCGCGCTATTTTCTGTGGAGGCATCCCTCCACAGCCGAATGGCGAAGTAGATTAAGACCAGATCGACGCCAATCACAACTGTTGGAAGGTAACGCCACGAATACCAATTCAATAGATAAGGAATCGGACTGAAGGCGATGACGGCGAACATGAAACATAACGCGATACACACAGCCGCACGCTTCCCCCATAAAACAGCGATAGTCCGGGCATTGTTCCGGCGATCGCCTTCGATGTCTTCGATGTCCTTGACGATCTCCCGTGCAGTTGTGAATAAAAAGGCAAATGTCGCCGGAACCAGTGTACCTCGGATGGAGGCAACCGCAACGCCCCCCGCAATGAAAGTTAATCCCGTCAGGAGACCGACGACGAGATTGCCAGCAAAGGGGGTCCGCTTGAGCCAGATCGCATAAACAACCAAACAACAGGATACAAAGGTCGCAATTGCAACTGCATATCGATTCACAAGGAAGCCAAGCCCTGTCCCTAAACCGAGCAATACGAGAGAAAAGATTAAGGCTTCGTGTCGCCCAATCCGTCCAGAGGGGATAGGGCGTTGCGGCTTGTTGATTCGATCAATTTCATGGTCGCAATAGTCATTGAACCCATTCCCCGCGGACAAGATGAGCAGGGCGGAGATCGCAACAATGAACGTATCCATACCCGCAAGACCTATCCCCCTCGCGAACATGGCCCCTAAAAAGACAGAGATAAACGCAATCAGGCCGTTGATCGGACGGGAAAGTTCCAGATAAGCGGTGAGCTTCTCCATTGAAGCATTCATTCACATGCCTCAAGTTTATAGATACAGTAATCACCCTGGTGTTCCGTATCGGGGAGGCTCAGATAGGCACCCTGATACGCATAAGCGGCTTCCGCGCTATCGAAGAGTCCATTTTCGTTCAAGGACTCCCTAAAGTTTGCCAACTGCGGAATCTGTTTCCAAAACAATCCATTGAGAACCATCGAGAAGAAATCGCCACCCCAATAAGCAACGTCATAACCAAGGTAACGGAAACCTTTGTCAGGGACATCAGCCGGCACCTGAGTTGTTCGATTGACCGAGCACTTGAGTATGGCGTACTCGTCGTCGCTTGTCGAATGCAGAAACGTACATATCGACTTCGCAACTGAGAAGTGGGCTAAAAAACCATCCGCTGTTTCATCTTGTGTGTATAAATCGACCACTTCATCAGGAACATCTTCGGGAATCGGATAAGGCAATTGATAGGGGTATCGATCTACGCCGCGATAAAAGGTTGCATAACGATGGGGGTGTTTCGCTATGACGATTAAAAAACCAGCGAGGTAAAATTTCACAAGCGCCCTCCTCATCAGGGGTGAAAGCCGGAGGCAACAGGGATATGAAAATTATCGACATGGATATGAGGACCATGTTGCCAATGATCACCTTTCAAATCTTCTGGTAACGCTCTTACTATCAAGCCATGTTGTTTGGCTATTTGTATGATTTGGTTTGCTTCCTCATGAGATAACGGGTAATTCACACGACGACTTTGGGTGACTAACCAGCGTCGGAAGAGTTTGCCATCCCGAAAAATCTGATCCAACTGTTGATTCGCTGAACCATTGGTTCCCATTTTATCACTTTCACATTTCACGCCTCACGCCCCGGGTATTTAATGCCAAACCGAACAGCGTAGTACCATCGGACGAAAAATAAGGTCCCAATAAACAGGATAAAATAGTATGGGATGAGGATACAGGTAATCAGCGAAAGGGTTAAAATACCCAAGCGGGTTGCCAGAATAATGATGGAGCGCCGTGGTCTAAAATTCATGTATACAAAGAACGGCAAACAGAAAAGGCTCGTGAGCAGTGCGATAACATCTTTGAAGAGCCATGCTGACAGTATGGCACCCGCTAAAAGGATCAAACTCAACTGACAGGAACGCTGCACGCCTAATAACACGCCGGTGGTTAGGTCTCCGTAAGCGCCGTCCCCCTTCAGGTCCGGGAGCGTTGTGTTGACAAAGGCGGCTCCAACGCATAAAGCGTAAGGGGTTGTGCGCCACAGCGTATGAAAGTCGATTGGCGCAACTGTCCCCCAACCGATCAGAAACGCGATACTCCCATAGCCGATTGCATTTGCTAAGAGATCGAGAAACGGTTTCCCCTTCAACCGGAATGGGGGCACGGAATAAATAATTCCGAGACAGACCGAAAGGGCAATCAGGAGTAAATAGCTCACGTTATCATGAAACCAAGCAATTGCCCATCCCATTGCCACAACGATTAAGAGTGCAGCTTCCAGCTTGAGAAGATGCGGCTTAACGTGTCCTTGAGCGACAAGATAGAGTTTGTTATTGGCTTCATCCGACGCCCTGTCGGAAATTTGATTGATGATGTAAACCGCTCCCGCAAGCATTGAATACAGGCAAATCGTCCCCACCAGTTGTGGACTCAAACGAAGGAGAATCCCAATCGAAGGGAGAAATACATCCGAAGGGAGAGACAGGCTAACCGTGGCGCGGAGGGAAGATTGCGATAAGCCATGATAATGCCCCAGAAGCACAAGCGTCCAGACAGGGAACAGGAGGGTCGGACGGAGAACCATCAGGTAATCTAAAACGTGAAGGGTAAAGCGTGAAACGTGAAACGTGAAGCGTGAAACGTGAAGCGTGAATGAGCTCCCTCGCTCCCTCGCTCCCTCGCTTCCTTCCTTTCCTTCCATCCTTCCCACCTGCTCACTCACTTATCCATGCCCTCTACCGCTCCCATTTCCGAAGCAGGTTTAAGTAAGCAAATCGATTGATGAGTCTGTTTTTAGCACATTCTATTGCAAAACGGGATTTTCCGAGGAGTCCGAGTTTCGCTCGAAAAGATCGGGAGGTGTCACATCGATAAATCGCGATGCGAGGAAAACAATAAATCGATTCAGAGGTAATCTCTCGGTATGGTTCTAAGCTGAACGCGATGCTATATCCAGTAGCTTGCACCATTTCGGCTGTCGCAGGGTTCACACTACCATACGGATAGGCAAAGCTGTGAATTGGATGCTGTAACAGCTCTTCCAGTAAGGATTTCGATTCCTGAAGTTCGGCTTTTGCTTCGACGGGGTGACAATGCGTTAAAAAACGGTGATGCAGTCCATGCGATCCGATCCCAATGCCATCTTTGAAAAGCGCCTGAATCTGGTCTCGACTTAAATGCTTAGGTCGCTTCAGGCCAAGTTGCACATCCCATGTATTCAGTCGCCCCATGTAGCCTGCGAGAACAAAAACCGTTGCCGTCAAGCCGTACTTTTTCAAAATCGGATACGCATCCGTATAAAAATTTTCGTAGCCATCATCGAACGTAATCAAGATTGAGCGTGGCGGCAGGGGAGAATGAGATTGAAATGCGTGAATGAGGTCATCTGGTGTGATAGCAGTGTAACCCTGTTCTGCGATAAACCGAATCTGACGCTCAAAGCGTCGAGGAGAAATCGAATTCACCCCAAGTTCAAATCCACACGCGATCTTATGATAAGCCAAAACAGGAATCATGTTCCAATGACGTGATTTCGACACGCTCAATCCGGCGGAAACGTAAAACGTAATGCGTAAAACGTAATGCGTAAATATGTATTCTCTCTTCTTACGTATTACGCATTACGCATTACGTTTCTCATCAATCCCATGAAGTTTTGCTTCCAATTCGGCGACTCGTTGCTGGAGCAGGGAAAACTCGTGGAGCATGACGGGGAGCCTGTGTAGAGCTGCTTGGATACGCAGTTCCTGGGCGTGCGGTCTCGCAGGAAAGCCAGAAACAGAGCTGCCTGCCGGGAGGTCTTTGGTTACACCCGATTTCGCAAAGACAGTTGTATCTTCCCCAACGGTGATGTGCCCCACAACGCCCGATTGTCCAGCGATTGTCACTCGATCCTTGATTTCGCTGCTTCCAGCGATGGCGGTTTGGGCTGCAATTCGGCAATCTTCACCAATAACGACATTATGGGCAACCTGCACCAGGTTATCGATTTTGGTCCCGCGCTTGATGATAGTTGCTCCATTCGTCATTGTCGCGCGGTCAACCGTTGTGTTGGCACCAATTTCAACATCGTCTTCAAGGACAACCGTCCCGATTTGCGGAATTTTATGATGCCGATCACTTACGGTGGCGAACCCAAAACCATCGCTGCCAATGACCGCCCCACAATGAATGATGACACGATGACCAATCTTGACCTCTTCACGAATGGTGACACTTGGATAAATAAGAACGTCATTCCCAATTTTGGCGTCGTCACCAATATAGACAAATGGGCTGATGACTGTACCGTCGCCGATCTCCACATTATCCCCAATGAACGTGTAGGCTTGAATGGAAACCTGTTCACCCATCCGAACATTTGAGCCGATAATTGCGGTCTTATCAATGCCATACACGGTTTTTCGCTTCCGCCATGCAAACATCTCTAACACTTTGACAAAAGCAAAATACGGATTTGCAACTTGAATCGTCGGCTTCCCGTTGCAGGAAATGTCCTTACCAATGATGATTGCAGACGCTTTCGTGTTCTCCATCGCACTGCGATACTTTGAGTTAGCAACGAAGGTGATTTCATGCGCTCGCGCTTCCTTAATGCCCGAAACACCGATAATCTCTATCTCCCCATCACCACATAACTCTCCATCGATTAATTCACAAATTTCTTTGAGTTTTTTTACCATATTGACTTAATTGAGTTAATAGGATATAATATCTGCATGGTTAAAGCATTGGGACGACAATGCTTGGCTATAGCCTAGAAGCCTCGCCCTTCAGGGCGGGGAGTCGTCACCATATTGCCTTCGCTATTTTAGGTGGTTAGGTGGTTCGTAAAAGAAACGAACAACCGCTTTCTACCGAACCACCCAACCACCCAACCACTAAACCACCCATTTTCTTCATAGGCAACCGCAAGGGTCGTCCTACTTTTTGGAGGGGGTCGCTGCTGGTTTTGAATCTTTCTTCCCCTGATTGGATTTCTCACCCTCATATTGAGCATTCAGCGATTTCATGATGCCCTCTGTTAAATCGTACTTGGGGTCAACATAAAGCGTTACGAGACGTTTTTCAAGAATCAGACTATAACCTTCGCTTTTTCCCATCTGCTGAATGAGTGCTACGATCTCATCCAAAATCGGCTCAACCAGTTCTTTCTGTTTTTCCATAAGCGAGTCTTGACCAGTTTCCAGTTCATGCTGGTATGACTGCTTTTTGAGCCGAATCTCATTTTCTAAACTCGCGGTTTCTGGGTCCTTGAGGAAGAGCTTTTGCTTCGTCAGACGTTCTTCCATCGTAAGGATCTCTTCCTCACGATCTTTCAACTGACTGCGAAGACGCTCCTGGGCCGTTTTCAAAAGCTCATCCGCTTCCTGTGCTTTTTTATAGCCCTCAAATACCTTTTGGGTGTCAACAACCCCGAATTTAAAGCTATTTTGTGCTGTGACTGTCAAATTCAGAAAAAACAATTCGATTATAACGCTGAGTGAAAGAGATAACTTCAGAATTTGATTCATGCTTTTTTATCCTTGAGTAGGTGTTAGGTATTAGGTATTAGGTGTTGGCTGAAGTCGTTATAATTCGGGGCCTGTTTTAATGTGGGTTTGGATGTGGACTTCCCGGCACGGCAGAAAGAACCACGTTTCCTGACCAATATTGCTGAACGATTTCCTCACTCATTAAAACATCCTTTGACTCTTCAACCTGACCATTCTTCCAAGTGTGTGTTGAGGTATAGCGTAATATCGAACGAATCGCCTTTTTCAACGTATTAAAAGCGTTCGCATATTCTGTGTGGTGTATGACCTCGCCCGTATGTTTATTACTAATCTTATCAACAACCCCAATGCTCGACTCACAAAATTTCTTTTTAAGTACACATCCCTGTTGTAGATTGACTAAGCCATTGGTCGCACATACTCCCAGAACACTTTCTCCACGATTAACCGGTAACGTGGGAGTCAGCAGATGGCTGCGTATAAAAAATTGCCAAAGCCCCGTTTTCCTTATCTTGAGAAAATCGTGCATTTCACAAAAAATGGGAATTTGCATGTAGTTGTTTCCTTCTCGCACGATTTCATAACTAACAATCGAATAGGGTCTATATTCGGAAGGAAGCGAGATTTGCAATAGGTGAGCGACCTCCTGATCGGTAGCAAAAAATTGAAAGCTTTTTCCTCGACCCGCCCGAATCCAATCCTCAAGATTAGAAATCACGCCAAGCATACCCGACCTCCTCTCAATACTGTAAGAAAAATACATGGTCGAACTCACCAGTCGCTCTGAGAGCACAGATCGCGCGTCTTTCTCTCACTACTGGCTTCCCACCCTTAGTCACCTTACCAACCTGGATGGCAATTTGTCCATCCCCTTTTCGCATCACGAGATCCGGAAAACGATTCCCAAATTTCCTCTCCGGAAGATGACCACCCGAAACTGTCTGCCAACTTTGCTGAATCAGCCGTTGTTCTGCCTCTAGCACTCTTTCTTGATGTTTGGGACTTCCTCTACGCCCCCAAGGATTTCGCACGATGTTCAATACCTAAAAACCCGGTCCAATAGTGAAGTGGAATTTACCCCCCGGCACATTGAGCCCATCACGTTCCCGATCAAAGCCGTATCCCCATTCCAGACGGGCTTGCATGCCAAACAGATCAAAGCGGATACCGGCGCCGACTCCTTTTTTGAAGTTGAGTTCTTTGAAGATGTTACTCGTGCTTTCATCCCACACCTGCCCTATATCAAAAAAGGCAACGCCACTCAACTGAGCCGTAATCGGAAAACGATATTCAAGGTTGGCGTAAAGGACTTTGTTTCCTCCATTTAAATTAAGGACTTTGTTTCCTCCATTATTATGACTCGGAAGGATTTCATAATCCTCATAGCCGCGGATGGTATCGACTCCACCCAGTTGATACCTTTCAAAAAAAAGGAAGGTACTGTCGGTAATCTGACTGTTCAAGTATCCGCCCCGCACATGGGTAGCGAAAACAAAGTTGCGCCAGGTGTTTAAGAACCAACTGGAGTCAACAGAGTATTTTTGAAACCTGTTGTCTGCGCCAAGGATACCTCCAGAATACTCATAAGAGGCCGTATTGAGGGACCCTGATACCGGGTTATAGAGACTGGTCCGGTAGTCACGAGTATCTCGGGTCAGAAAAAGCGTCATGCTCCGTGTTGAGCGATTTACAATTTCTTGTTCTGCCCGCGTTGCATTGATACGCTCGTTCTTGAGACGAACCGAGGTATCTATATCTTTGAAGATCGGACGCCCAAGCGTTACAGACCCGCCTTTCTGTGTGTAGATATACCGATCATATCCGAGTGCGCGGAAACGCTCACCGTAATATCGACGGTATTTCTGGGTATTGTACAAGTTGATGTCGAGACGGGTCGGAGTCCCAAAAACCCACGGCGTACCGAAGCGAAGTTCGGCGGTATGGCGATCGCGTGCGCCCAACTCGCCCTTCAGGTGAATGCGGTAAGCCCGTCCAAACAGATTATTTTCACCAATCTCTGCGACGCCGAAGATACCCCCTTCAGTCCCGTAACCTCCACCGAGACTAAACATACCCGTGCGCGACGTTTCAGCGATGTTGACGAGCAGATCGCGATGGGTGCTCACTGAATCACTCGGAACAAAATCGACATTCCGAATAAATGGCCCCATCTGAAATAGCCTTTGGCGTGCTTTGCGCAGGGCGCTCACGTCAAAGAACTCACCCGGTTTTATGTCTAATTGATTCAGTTCACGGCGGATGATATTATCTTTCGTCTTCTCTAACCCGTTGATACGGACCTGGTCAATAATGATGACATCCCCTTCAACGATGTTTAACGCAATATCAACGGTTCCGTTGATTTCATCATAGTGGGGAATTGGCGTAATTTCGGATAAAATATACCCTTTGTCTCGATACCCTTGTTCAATCGCATCAAGGGTGTTTTGAAATGCCCCGCGATTAAAGATTTCCCCTTCCGCAGGATTCAACATCTCCCGAATCTTTCCCTCGAAGAAGGCAGGTTTTTCCGATTGCTGAATTGTGATGTTGTATGTCCCAACAATGTACTGTGGGCCCTCATCAACAGGAATGTCGAGCATCAGTCCCGTTTTATCCTCAGTGAACCGCTTCTCATATCCAGAGATTTTGGCGTGGGCGTGTCCCCCGTCCTGATAGTAATGCAGCAAGGTTATTAGATCTTGTTCAAACAGCCCTTCGTCAAAGTGCTTACCCACACGGGTTTTGATCTGTTTGCTCAATGTTTTTGAAGGGATATTGTGATTGCCAATAAAGTTGATTTCTCGAATTTCGATTTGTGGACCTTCCGTAATCTCAAATGTAACCGACACAGTCTTTCCATCTGGGGCAGCATTGGTATCCGTTTGTACGGTTGCCAGATAATAGCCTGCCTCTTTGTAAGTTTTCAGGATATTCTGTTCGCTTTCCCAACATCGCCGATCACCGTAAATCTCTCCAGGTTTGAGCGTAATCGCGTTTTTAATCTTTGGGTACTTCAACTTTTCGTTACCGATGATATTAATCGTGCCTTCGATCTTGGGATTTTCTGTGAGTTGATAAACCACCTCCAGCCCACCCCCATCAACTGGCTCAACATCAACCGTGATATCGGAGAAAAAGCCGGTATCCTTATAGATATTTTTAATATCTTTTGTTAATTGCTCTGGAGAAATTTCTTTGTCAACCGCCGTCTGTATGATGGCGCGAAGCATATCTTCCGACGCATTTCCTATTCCTTGAAACGAAATCTTTTTCACAATCAAGGCATTATTGGGCGTAACGGGAGCGGCACCTTCCCCTGTGGATGCTGTTTCTTCAGCAACAATGGGCATTGAGAACAGCATGAGCCCTAGCATAGCAATCAACGTCCCTATTTTGATCTTGAACATGACGACAAATCCTCCTCTCGCGATGCGTGAAACGTAATGCGTAATGCGTAACGAGTAATACGTAACGAGTAATGCGTAAGGGGAATAATGCGTAATGCGTAATGCGTAAGAAGAGCCTCTTTACATTTTACGCATTACGCATTATTTCCCATAAATTGCGGTTCCCCATAGACTTGTGACTCGGTGGAACTCCGCAATCAGTTTCTGTGTAACTGTACCGGGGTGTCCACTCCCAATCACCCGGCGATCTATTTTGACAACGGGAATGACCTCGGCGGCTGTACCGGTCAGGAAACATTCGTCAGCCGTGTAAAGGTCATGACGGGTAAATACTTTCTCTTCGACAACCAGATCCAATTCACGCGCCAGGTCTATGACAGCATTGCGAGTGACGCCTTCCAGAATGCCAAGATGGACCGGCGGCGTCACGATGACACCCTTTTTGACGAAAAAGATATTGTCGCCGGTACACTCGACAACGTAACCCTCTGCGTTCAGCATCAGTGCTTCGACAACACCGGCTTGTTTCCCCTCTATCTTTGCCAAAATGTTGTTGAGATAGTTTAGCGATTTGATGCGCGGGTTAACAGCTTCAGCGTAATTTCGACGTGTTGAAACCGTGACAATTTCCAACCCGTCTTCATAAAATTTTTGTGGGTAAAGCGCAATCTTATCTGTGATAACAATAATCGTTGGCCTCGGGCAATTGTCAGGGTCTAAACCGAGGTCACCCACGCCGCGAGTCACAATCAGGCGAATATAGGCATCGTAAAGATTATTGCGACGGAGCGTTTCTAATACTGCGGCTTCCATTTCCTGAATCGAAATCGGAATATTTAATACAATCGCTTTTGCCGAATCATAGAGACGTTGTAGGTGTTCATCGAGTTTGAAAACTCGCCCTCTATAGGATCTAATGCCCTCAAAGACACCATCCCCATAAAGTAATCCGTGGTCAAAAACGGAAATTTTGGCTTTCTCTTTCGGCAGGAATTCGCCATCAATGTAAACCAACATAATTATCTTCCTCTTTAGGTCTTAGGTATTGGGTGTTAGCTTAAGCCCTAATACCTAACACCTAATTATTCAGGACTTACGCATGACGTCCGCTGCATCTTGAATCCTGCATCTTGAATCAGATTCAGGATTCAGGATTCAAGAGACAGGAAAGGCCCCCCTGCGTAAGTCCTATTATTAAAAATCGATCACTTGTACCCGGTCTGACACCTTTCCATCAACAAGGTGAATCAACCGCTCCGCACGTTGGGCAAGTGCCTGATTATGCGTCACGATGATAAATGTTTGATGAAATCGGTCATTCAGTTCCCACAACAAATCATGCACTGCTTCGCTGGTTTTGCGATCCAGATTGCCTGTCGGCTCATCTGCCAATATGACTGTGGGGCGATTGATCAACGCGCGAGCAATGGCGACGCGCTGCCTTTCACCCCCAGAAAGCTCATACGGATGGTGTTCAAGGCGTTCTGCCAACCCCACATAACTTAACAGTTCTCTGGCTCTCCTAGATGCTTCACTGGATTTTTCGCCGGTGATTAACGCCCCCATCGCAACGTTTTCAATCGCGGTAAACTCCGACAAGAGGTGATGAAACTGAAAGACAAAACCGATCTCCTGGTTCCGAAATCGATCTAACTCCCGATCGTTAAAAGCGAAAATATCCCGATCTTCATAAAAAACTTTCCCTAATGTCGGGCGGTCAAGCGCACCGATCAGGTGAAGGAGCGTGCTCTTGCCAACGCCAGATGCCCCAACGATTGCCAGAATCTCGCCCTTCTGCACTTCCACATCAATCCCTTTAAGGACACGAAGTTCTGTTGAACCCTTGTCATCTTTCAGTCCCTTTTTTGTTGGGGCGGTGGTGACAACGTCATAATAGGATTTGTGCAGGTCAACCACACGGATGAGATTACTCATATCGCAGGGCCTCGACGGGGTTAAGATTAGAAGCCTGCCACGCCGGGTACACGGTCGCCAGCCAGCAGATCAAGAATGACAAAGCGTTCATAAAAACAACGAAAAACCAGTTAATTTTGACAGGCAATCGACTGAGCTGGTAGACCTGGCTATCGATGGTAATGGGTTGGACCAGGCAATAAATCAAAATCCCGAACCCCGCCAGCCAGAACAAAGTCAATCCCCCTTTGAGGCTGATATGCAAAGGTCGCGTCCGATAGAACACCAGAAGGGCTTGTATCCCGATTGGAAGCAGAATCAATAACGCAAGCCAACGTGAGGGACGAACTCGCTGGAGGTCGAGTAACCAACAGATGACCACACCCAGCACTGTACCAAAGAGCGCCCCAAGAATGCCGATGATACTGCCCTGGATGATAAAGATTTTTCTGATGCTTTGTTTCGAGGCCCCCATTGCTCTGAGAATGCCGATATCCCGCGTCTTTTCCATGACCATCATGATTAACGTGCTCGCGATATTGAACGCCGCTACAAGGATAATCAGGGCTTCAATAATCACCGTCACAATCTCTTCTAATTTCATGGCATCAAACAGGGGCGCGTGTGAATCCATCCATGTGTTTGTGATGGGCAGAGCTAACCCTCCATCAAAACGGATCGTCGATTGAATTCGATTACGCACCGTCGATGCCATATCCGCATCAGTCGCGCGAACCTCAATCATGTTAATCTGATTCGGTTTGTTATAGAGCGTCTGCGCTGTTTCAAGGTCGATAAACCCAAATGCGTTGTCATACGTGTACATGCCGGATTCATAGAGGCCGATGACGACAAAGTTGCGGATATACGGCAAAAAGCTCTCTGGATTCGCTGGGTTTTGTACCATTTTGGAAATCAGGCGGAGAACCTCCCCCTTAGTCACTCCCATACGATTCGCAACGTAGTTGCCCAAAATGATGCCGCCGGTAATCGTTTCCTGATTGGCAGCGGCTCGCATACGCGCCCGCTCGATATAGTGAGAGCCCTTAAAGTCCACTGAACCATCGACAAATTCCGAAAACCCTGTGACGCGATCTTCCTGTTGGGGGTTGATACCTTTGACATAAATTGTCCCTTCAATTACCTCGCTGTTCTTGGGCTGGATGGCCAGTTGGCTGTAAATCACAGGAGATGCGGCAACAACCCCCTCGATCGCTTCGATTTGCTTAATTTTATCTTGATAATCTGAGAAATAAACGTCAATAGATCTCACTATTACATGAGCTTCGTTGGCGAGAAATTTCTCTTTAATGCCCTCTTTGAAACCGTTCATGACGGAGATCACCAGGATGACGGTCGCGATGCCGAGCGCAACGCCGCCCACCGAGATGACACTGATAATCGAGATAAAGGATTGCTTTCGCCGAGACCGCAGATAGCGTGAGGCGATGAACCATTCAAATTTCATAGTGCATAATGCGTAAAACAAGGCGAAGATAAACCGAGTTTTTCTGAAAAAACTCGGTTTCTTATTCCCAGGACTATGGAGCTTGTAAAGTTAAAATTAAGACGCTTCCAACTGGATCCCCATTCAACAACATCTGACAGGTATAAGTTGCTACCGGAAGATTATTGCCACAATTATCCTTGCCATCAAAGAAGATGGCAGTTGCACCCAATTTGTCTACCTGACCTGGGCCTGAATCCGCAGGCCAATTGGGAGGCGGTTTCACTGTATTGATAGCGTTCTGTTGAACGGAGTTGTAATTGTACTCCCAATGAAGCCGTCGCTTCTCGATGCCGTTTGAATCCTTGATGCTGAATTGAACTGCCCCCCGATCCTTCAGGTGAAAAGTAATCCATGTCCCCCTGCCTTTGTGCCACTATCGTAAGGGGGGAATGAAGTTGGGAAGGCTTGCACAGCCGTGTTGTCCATGGGAATTACGCCGCCGATGCCTTCTGTCTGATTATCAATTTCATTCTGCACTGCTTCTGCCCAGCGTTCTGTGTCGGGTTGCGCCCACCGTTTCCAAGCCATCAATTGGTTCTGAGAGCCAAGATTGGTTTCACCTCTTCCCCACGCATAAAGCCATATCCCTCCGGGCTTTGAGCCTGCCTCCTGCATAAAGTTACGTGCAGCGCGAATCTGCTGGTGCATATCCGCGTGAGCGGGCATACGAGACGACGGATCGGGGTTATCCGGTGGATCATCACGAAAAGCCTGAACGATTGCCTGAACGCCAATCACCTTGGCGTTATCGCTATATCGCTCATTCGTATCGTGGATAAACTTCCACCACCGACGAAGTGGTGAACGCTTGTTCTCGGTGGCTGGGTATTGGTTGAACTTAAAATCCTGGGCATTGGACAACCATGGGTAGTAATCGATCATAATCACTAGATTGGCCCCCACAGTTATTGTGACGGCGTTCACCCATGGATCCACCCATTGGGAGAAGTTGATATTGTTGTTGCCAGCCGCCCAGTTGCCGTCCATGTAAAACGAAACGTAGAAAGGTTTATTCCAGCCTTTGGTTTGCTGGGCATCATTGGCCGCCCCGCAAATATCGGTGAACTCCTGCAAGGAGGGCTTAAGGGCACTGAGCTGCGGGTACTTGGGCTCATCCGCCAGGTACCAGCCCAGCACATTATTGGACAGCCCCAGGCCATTAATGTTATCAATGAACTGACGCACGAAATCACCTACCCTGGTCGGGTTGGGAGCCAGGTTAGGAACCACGCCGTCATAGAAATAATTGAGGCTGTCATGGGTATTAGGATCTATAGCTTTCTTTTGCGTGAAGTCAGCGACTAAACACGTCAGACGACCACCAGAAGCGGCAGCAGCCTCTTGCACCAAATTTTTATACTGACTGACTGCTTTTTCTACTTTGCTCCCAGGGAATTGGTCATATTCTTGATAAGCATGTGCTGCGTTACAAGCCTCGGGTAAGGGAGGCATGAAGTTTGTGGCTCCTTCATAAATCTTCTTTAGATCACTCTGCAAATTTTCTTTGTCTGTTTGTACCCCCATCATACCGACGGGTACAAGGGTGTGTTGACTTGGCATTTCAATACTCCTTTCTGATTTTCTTAATCGCTCCCCATGTACTGAGCAATTTGCTTGAGGGGTGAACTGCAGTTATTGTATTTACTGAGGCGTAAAAGAGAGTCATTTGTTCGCCTACGAAACTGGGCGCCAGCCATACTTCCTTACGCTCACGATTACAACTAACTTCATAGGAATATCTTGGTACTCCCTGACCATGTCTAAAAGGCACGTTGTAAGCAAACCATGACAACCCACCGTCGTATGTCATGTAAAACAAAGGTGGGTCACCTGCCTCTGAGGGATACCAGAGGAATCCCCCTACCTCCTCCGACATTAAGCAGCCCCCCCAAATACCGCCATCTATTTTGCTAAAGATTACTGACCACGTATTGCCTCCATCCGCTGTTTTTAGAACGTCCCAGCGTACAGACATCGGAAACACCTCACTCACATAATAGTAATCAACTGCCCAGCCATACAAGGGGGTTACAAAAAAGGGCTCTAGCTCGCTGGGTGTTGAAAATCTTTGAAACGTCTCTCCGAAATCAGGAGAGTAAGAAGCGCCACCTATCCGAACCTCATCACCGAAACCAATTATTTTACCACCTCCACTTCTTATCTCAGTCCAATGCTCTCCGCCATCGTCGGTGCGTGCAAGGAGGTATGCCAAGGGATAGGGAAACCCATCTACGGGAAACGTTCCTAAACCGTGCATCGAATCCTTAAAATAGATGTAAGTAAGATAAACGTCTCCAGTAGGCTTGGGGGAGGTACGAATAAGCTTCACCTCCATCGGTTGCCATGTCGTTCCGCCATCCCGAGTCCGAAACAAGAGGGTAGGAAACGAATCCAAAACTACCCACCCTTCTTGATCGTTGATGAAACAACTGTCGTAAAACGTGCGAGGTTCAGGCGCGGTCAGCGAGAGAGTCCAACTCCTGCCCGCATCGTGCGTGATCCAGAGCCCCTTGCCGGCATTCAGCCAGCCGAAATCTCCCTGAAACCAGAGACCCAGATGTTGAGTGGCATCACCGACGATTTCTAAACCTGGGATTTCCACAGGGGTCCAGGGCAGGTCTTCAATCGCATACACAAGCGGTACGAGACTCAACAGTAGCCAACACATCAGCGCTTTCATTCCTATCCCTTCGTGGTAATCGGTCGGATTTGTTTGTACCCCCATCATGCCGACGGGAACAAGACTGTGTTGAGTTGGCATCTCAAAACTCCTTTTTATTTTTGATAGTTCCCCACAACGTGGGGAGTTTCCCCGATGGTTTAACCGCCGTTAAATGCGGGCTGGAAGAAACAAATAGGAGATTCCCTCCTCTACCTTCCAAGTTGGGAATCAACCAGAACTCTTGACGCTCTCGATTACAGACCAATCGGTATCCAGACACGATTGGAACTGTATATCTCACCCATGAAGCCCCCCCATCAGAAGTAAAATACAGGACAGTGGAGGTTTCAGGTGGGGGGGAATACCATAAAACAGCTCCCCTTTCTTCTGCCAAAAGGCAAGCACTCATGTAAGGTGCTGGCATGTTAGGCCCTGGTGGAGGCCCCTGGAGACTCAGAATTGGAGGTGACCAAGTAAAACCACCGTCAGAGGTTGTGATGATGTCCCAGCGCCGAAAACCTTCCCCCAGTAAGGACGGGCCAAGTGACCAGCCATACGAGGGCGACACGAAAAAGAGGTCGAAATACTCCCTCGGTTTTGAAATCCTTTGAAACGTCTCGCCGAAATCGGGGCTGTAGAAGCTGTATATGCTATCTATCCAAACTTGATTACCGAAACCAAACAGTTGAGGAAATGAACCGAAACCGTTACGGGCAACCTCCCGCCAATGCTGCCCCCCATCGTCAGTGCGTGCCACAACAGAGCCACCCCACTGGGGGAAGCTATCTATCACAAAGGTTCCCAAACCCTGCCGTGAATCTTTGAAGTAGAGGCGAACCAGCGACAGGTTACCCGGATGCACAGGCTTGTCTGAGGTCTGGGTCAGCTCAAACTCCACAGGCTGCCATGTCGTTCCGCCATCCGGTGTATGAAACAGGAAACTCGGAAAGATCCCTGCCACTGCCCAACCTTCCCGCTCGTTGGTGAAATAACTATCGTAAAAAGTGCGACCTTCAGGAGCAGTCAGTGAAAGGCTCCAATTCCTGCCAGCATCTCGCGTTATCCAGAGTTTTTGGCCTGCGTTCAACCAGCCAAAATCTCCTTCAAACCAGGCGCCCAAATTCACAGACGCTGTGCCAATAGCCACTGGTTCTAGCAGAGTAACAGGTGTCCAGGGCAGTTCCTCCGCCGCGAACACGAGAGGTACGAGATTCAACAGCAGCCAACACACCAACGCTTTCATTCCTATCCCTTCGTGGTAATCGGTCGCATTTGTTTGTACTCCCATCATACCGACGGGGACAAGACTGTGTGGACTTGGCATTTCAATTCTCCTTTCTGATTTTCTTTATCGCTCCCCATGGACGCAGCAGCTTACTTGAGGGGTGAACGGCTGTCACGGGGTCTATTGATGTGTAAAATAGGGTTGTTTTTCCGCTGGGAACTAACCAAATCTCGTGACGTTGACGATTACAGCCTAACATGTGCTCTGATTGCACAGGGATTTTGTAAGACAAATCCACAGGAGCTTTGTAAGACAACCATGACATTCCGCCATTATACGTCAGATACAGCAAAGAGGGCATGTCTGCTTCTGACGAGCCAACCCAGAGGATCGCTCCAACATTCTCCAATAATAAGCAAAGCCTTCGAGGACCAGTAAATAAACGATCCGTTATTCTGCTGAAAATCGGAGCTGACCATGTGAAGCCTCCGTCGAAAGTGACAACAACCTCCCAGCGCTGTTTTTGATTTTCGAGTAAAGTGTCGTTAAGCCCCCATCCATACGAGGGCGACACCAAAAAGATGTCGAAATATTCCCTCGGTTTTGAAATCCTTTGAAACGTCTCACCGAAATCGGGGCTGTATATGCTATCTATCCAAACTTGATCACCAAAACCAAACAGTTGAGGAAACGAACTGTTACGGGCAATCTCCCGCCAATGCTTTCCTCCATCCTCGGTGCGGGCAACAATGGAGCCACCCCAGTGGGGGAAGCTATCTATCACAAATGTTCCTATACCCTGCCGTGAATCCTTGAAGTAGATGCGAGTCATAAACAGACTGCCAGGATTCACGGGCGTGTCCGATGTCTGGATGACCGCAACCGCCATGGGCTGCCATGTCGCTCCACCGTCCTGGGTATGAAACAGGTGGGGCAATAGCCCAAATACCACCCACCCTTCTTGATCGTTGATGAAACAACTGTCGTAAAACGTGCGAGGTTCAGGCGCGGTCAGCGAGAGAGTCCAACTCCTGCCCGCATCGCGGGTGATCCAAATCCCCTTGCCGGCATTCAGCCAGCCGAAATCGCCCTGGAACCACGGACCCAGATGCTGAGTGGCATCACCGACGATTTCTAAACCTGGAATTTCCACGGGCGTCCAGGGCAGTTCCTCCGCCGTGGACACTAGCGGGACAAGACTCAACAGCAGCCAACACACCACCGCTTTCATTGACATCCCTCCGTTGACACAATATGTCCTGCATACATCCCTGGCAAAAACCCAATCTCCCAGCCCATCCGGCGCAAATCGCGACACGCCTGGCCGCACTCACACCCGCCTGCCGCGGCACCTTCATCTGGCGGGGGCCAGCGGAACGTGAGTTGCTCCAGGATTTCTCCGCGAAACAACACACAGGACATATCCACATGTAAAGCGTGGAGTAACCACTCCTGACTCATCGCGGTAAAGTCTTGTTTGGGAAGCCCAATGGCAGCGTACTCCGCGTGGCTTTGGAGAAAGTCGCGCATTTTAGAGAGTGCCCCATCCGGCAGGACGATATCGTTATCCAACATCAAAACAAACTCGGAGCGTCCATACTGTTTAATGTTGTTCCTTGCGGCTGGAAAGTCTCCATTAGAAACCTTCGTGGAAACGAAAAGTCGAAATGGGATTCCCTGTCGTAACAAACTGTCCAATACTTCTTGAGGGACATATCGTCCCTCTTTCATCGGCATCACAATGTCTATTATCATGGTGAGTCCTGATTTGATTTCCAAACAACAAAAAACAAACCCATCATGCCGCCACTGGCACAAAGAGACTTGGGCTGGCTTGCGCCAGATTATTTTCCTGGCGAGACTTGAGTCGCGCAAAAACGATGGGCACTCCTTCGCTCTCGTAAGTATCTAACAGTTCTAAATTGTACAAACGCATTTCGGGGTCATCGTCAGGAAGAATCACCAACTCGAAGTGGTCCGGCAAGGAATTAAAAACCTGTGGATGATCGAGCAAGTAGCGCATAATCTCTCCTGCTAAGATGATATTCCGCTCCACAACATCCGCGGGTGCATTTACTTTTGTCTGAGCCATTCTTCATATCTCCTTCGGTACGCACTCCAATTGCTTGCCAGGTCTTTTCAAACCTTGAAAAGGTTTGAAACCTTTTCAAGGTTAAGCCACCCTACCGTTCCGGGCGCATTTGCGGGAACAGAATCACATCGCGGATGGAGCTCTGGCCTGTGAGCAGCATGGTGAGTCGGTCCATTCCGATGCCAAGCCCTCCCGTCGGGGGCATACCGTACTCCAACGCCCGAAGGTAATCCTCATCCATCATAAACGCCTCCTCATCTCCCACCTCCCGTCTCTTGGCTTGCTCAACAAACCGCTCCCGCTGATCAGTCGGATCATTCAATTCACTGAACGCATTGCCCATTTCGATTCGACCAATGAAGAATTCAAATCGCTCAACAAAGCGCTCATCTCCGCGCTTCTTCTTCGCAAGCGGCGAAATCTCAATAGGGTAATCGTAAATAAAGGTTGGCTGGATGATGTGGGGTTCGACCAGGGTATCAAAAAGTTCCGCAATGAGATGCCCTCTGGATTCAGTCCCTCGTAATTCAACACCGGCGCGTGACGTCGCGTCGCGCAACCCTTCATCGCTCAAGGATTCCACATTGATGCCCGTTTGTTCTTGAATTGCCTCAATCATAGTGAACCGCCGCCAAGGGGGCTCTAAAGAAATGGAGTCACCTTGATAAGAGATTTGCGTGCTCCCGAGGACCGTTTTTGCGGTATGCACAACCAGTTTTTCGGTCAAATCCATCATATCCTGATAATCGGCATACGCCTGATACAACTCAAGCATCGTAAATTCGGGATTGTGGTCTCGATCCATCCCCTCATTCCGAAAATCCCGCGAAAATTCATAGACGCGATCAAACCCGCCAACGATCAGGCGCTTGAGATATAATTCGTCCGCAATGCGCAAGTACAGCGATACATCTAACGTGTTGTGATACGTGATAAAGGGGCGGGCGTTTGCACCACCGTAAATTGGTTGAAGAATTGGCGTTTCAACTTCAATAAAACTTTGCTGGTTCAGATAGTCACGAATCGCCTGGGTGATTTTCGTGCGGTTGATAAAAACTTGCCTGACATCCGGATTCACGATCAGATCCACATACCGTTGACGGTAACGGGTTTCCTTATCCTGCAAACCGTGCCATTTTTCGGGCAACGAGCGGATGGATTTTGATAGAAGCTCAACTTCATTGACCAACACGGTGATTTCACCGGTTCGTGTGCGAAAGACGAAGCCAGCCACACCAATGATGTCTCCCACATCAAGTTTTTTATAGATTTGATAGGCACCTTCACCCACCAAGTTCTGACGAACGTAAATCTGGATTTGGCCTTTATGGTCTTGGAGGTGCGCGAAGCTTGTCTTACCATGCTCCCGCTTGGTCATGATGCGACCTGCAATACGGACGGGCCTCGTCTCATCGGGTGTCTCTTGGATCGCTTCAAATTGCTGGTGAATTGCTAAAGTGGTGTAATTGGGTAAGTATTGGTACGGATATGGATTCACGCCAAGCGTCCGGATCTCTTCTAATTTTTCTCGTCGCTGATGCATCAAATCACTAGACTCTTCCAACTGCATACTCCTCCTGGGGGTAGCTAATTAAAGGTTAGTATAGCATGTCTCAATTCTTTAAGCAACTAAAAAACGTAATGCGTGAAACGTGAAACGCAATGCCTATTGCGTGTTGCCTAACACCTAATACCTAACACCTAGTGTCACGTTTTACGTTTCACATTTTTCAAGTAACTTTCGATAAAAGTGTCCAAATCTCCATCCATAACTGCATCGACATTTCCCGTCTCAACGCCAGTGCGCAAATCTTTAACCATGCGGTACGGGTGAAACACATAAGATCTGATTTGATTGCCAAACTTAATATCGGGTCTATCACCCTGTAGCTTAACGATTTCCTCACGGCGTTGCGCTTGATAGTAATCGTATACCCGTGAACGCAAAACTTTCATTGCAATTTCACGGTTCTTATGTTGGGAGCGCTCATTCTGGCATTGGGCGACAATCCCCGTTGGAAGGTGGGTCATCCGCACCGCCGAATCCGTTCGGTTGACATGCTGCCCGCCAGCCCCTCCGGAGCGGTAGCAATCAATTCGCAGATCATCGGGCTGGATGTCAACCGTAATGGTTTCATCAATTTCAGGCGAAACCGCAACTGCCGCAAAAGAGGTGTGGCGACGATGATTAAAGTCGAAAGGGGAAAGGCGAACGAGGCGATGGATGCCAGCTTCAGCCCGAAGGTGGCCATAAGCATACTCTCCAGTAACGAGGACGGTTGCACTCTTGATTCCCGCCTCCTCGCCGGGGGCGAGTTCGATGGTTTCGGTTTGATAGCCCCGCTGTTCGCACCAGCGCAGATACATTCGCATGAGCATATACGCCCAATCTTGAGACTCCGTGCCGCCTGCTCCGGGGTGAATACTCAAGATAGCGTTGCTTTTATCGTGTTCCCCGTTGAGCATCAGATTAAATTCTATCTGCTCGATCTGTTTCGTAATACTTCCCAAATCCGTGTAAATTTCATCGCTCCAGCTCTCATCATCTGCTTCAATCGCAAGTTCAGTCAGAACATGGAGGTCATTCAGTTGGGAATTGAGCTTTCGATACTGCCCAATGTCTTCACGGAGATGCGCCATCCGTTGGGGTACTTGTTGAACGCGCGGGGTGTTATTCCAAAAATCAGGCTTTGAGGACTCTTCTTGAAGCGTTTCCAATTCCTTCTCTTTGTTTGTCAGGTCAAAGATACCCCCTGAGCTCAATGAGTCGAGACGTTACAACTTCAATTTCGGTTTTCAAATCAGTAAGCATTTTCTATTTCCTTTCTAGTTTTGAATCAGATTATGAGTCAGTATCAGACCGAGTTGAGAAAGAATGATTGAATTTCAGCGATTACCTCCACTAGCGTTGGAGCACTCGATTCAATCATTTTCCCATTGGTCGTATGCTTATGGTGGGGGTAGGTTTTTAACCGCCTCGCTTTTGGATCAGAAGCATTGTCATACCGAAATAGCAGTTGGTTCTTCTGCATGAAATGATACGAATACTTCATCCGATTGATTCCCCACTCCACGTTGACGTACTCAGAAAAATGCAGTTGCGAACCATCGGTAAAGTCAATAACGCCTCGGATGTAGCCAGCAACATCGGAACGCTGATCGAATATGATGTTTCGACTACTTATCGCCGTAACCCGTTCCAGGTTCGCTTGCATCTGATCGAAATAATCGGTTATGTGCATATTTCCAACTCGTCAATTTGTTTCAACCTGTCGTTCAGATGGCGCAGGATTTCGGTTTCACCTTCCCACTCGACGAGGTCTACATCGTCGATTTCTCTGCCAGACGCCATGAGCTCCTGTAGGGAACAGTTGTATTTCCATTCAAAGTTGGCAATCCGTGCTTTTGTTTTTTCCATTCCGATTTGCAACAGAGCGATTTCTTTCGACAAAGCGGATTCAATGATATGCCGAATCGCTTCGACGTTCGCCGCTTGAATCGTTAAAGATGCCATGGTTCATTTCCTCCCTTCTCCTCACTCTATGCTGGAAATGGATGTCGATTTCATCGAAAAGTTTAGCTTCTCACCGCGTAACCGTTCAGGGGACTCTCGCGCCGGTCAAGTAGAAGCGTAGCAACTTTGTCAATTCCGATAAGTAGTGCCCAACGCTCTCCATGGCTTTTATTAGTTTGTGAATTTTGATTCATTTCGATCTGAAACTCCCGTTGCGCAAAAGCCATGAAAGCGCAAACAACAACGCCAAATAATGTTAAAGCTGTACATTTGGTTTTCATTAGTTGACCTCCATTTGTTAGGATGACCTTGATTGAGATGTTGAAAACATTTATCCGACTGATTCTCTTTAGTATCTTTTGAATTTTGAGTCACCCAATTGGACACCCAATTCATGACATTTTTCCCAGAGATCGGGATAAATAAGATCGGTCATCAAAAGGGCTTTAACCTGTCTTTCAGGGTAATTCTGCTTAATCAATTGGGCTTTATCATAGACCCAGTATACCTGCTCCACTTCGTAGAAGCTAAGGCTAAACTCAAACACAACGATTGTCGAACCATCGTCAAAGAAATCAATTTCATGGGTGCGTCCAATCGGGCCAGCCAGCCGGTAGGGGTCGATAAATTCTCGACGTAGTTGAATCTGTTCAGGCGAGATGTCCTTGCGCTTGAGATAATGACGCAAGGCATCGGCAACCAGTTCCTTCAGCTCTCCACGGGGGCAGTCCAAGAAAATGTCTTGAGCAGAGGCAACTTTTAGACCGAGCCGATGAGGATTGCCCCAATGCTCAAATATGTATTGGTGCTCAAAAGGTTTTTCCATCGGATTCACTTCAAATCAATATAATTCCTAGCTCTTGGCATTTGTCAACATGGTTTCACCTTTGCTTTTGCGATTGGCGCTTGACCTTCGATAGAAGCCACGTTCGATTTTGGTGAACTATCAAGATTGCACTCACGAGAAAACAGAGAACCGGGAACCAATCGCCATAGCGAGTATAGAGCGTCTTATTCTGATCGCGCAACGGGGCTTCCCCAATCAGGAATCCACGGGTATTATTGGGCAGAATGGGCGTCGTCGTTATCCTGCCGAGTGCATCAATTATACATGATATGCCACCGTTCGCGCAACGGAAAACCGCCACCCGGTTTTCAACCGCACGTAGGGGGGCCATCGCTAAATGTTGCTCCGGCGCGGCAGTTCCCTCAAACCAGGCGTCATTGGTGAGGATGCCCATCACGTTTGCCCCTTTTTTGACAAACGTGCGGAAGAGATTCGGAAATACGGATTCAAAGCAGATTGAGATACCCATCTGTCCATTTTCAGTGGAGGGCACAGGAAGCGGCACGATTGATGTGCCGGATTCAAATCCGGCAGTGAGTTGAATAAAATTTGGAATATGACGAGTCAGCCAATCGGGCAGATAGCGAGTGAGTGGGACATATTCCCCGAAAGGAACCAGATGAATCTTGGAATAGCTGCCAAGCTGGTCCCCTGATGGAGACAGGAGGTACACGCTGTTATAATATGCTTGGGATTCAGGCATATAGTCAGGAATACCGGTGAGCAGATATATATTTTCATCGTGCAATATCTGGTTCAGTTTTTGGCGGTATCCATTGGCTGGTCCAGAAAGAATTGTGCTCGGTATTGCAGTCTCGGGCCAAACAACGAGGTCTGGATGGGCTTGGTTGGCGCTCCGGGTGATATCAACATACCTGTTAAAGATTTCGTTGAAGTTTTTGCCTTTCCATTTATCGATCTGTCGAATATTGCCAGGCACGAGGGCGAGCTTAATATTTTCAGTCGCTCGAACGGGATTTGATAGGGCAAAAATGCCATAAACGAAACAAGCGAGCACACTCGCGATTGGCAATGCGACGACTCGCGTGTATGCAGTCACAAAACGTAACGGAGTCGCCTTCTTCATCTGGCTTTGCCACGCGCGGTAGGAACGAATTGCATCCGCAAGTGTCACATTAAAGAGAACGATGACAAAACTTACCCCGTGTACACCCGTGAGCGATGCAATTTGGATGGCGGGCAAATTCCTCCATTGGGTATACCCCATGCTCCCCCATGGAAAGCCGGTGAGCAGCCAACTTCTCACCCACTCTAACCCGGTCCAGATTGCAGAGGCAACAAAAATAAATGCTAAACCGGATTGCCAGGGAATCCGAGATAGCAATGCCGAGAAAGCGCCGAGGTAGGCAGCAAGGTAGGCAACCAAAATCACACAGCCAAACGTCGTCAGGAAAATGTTAGCGTATGGATAAAGGAGGATAATCCAGTAGATTGTCCCAAGAAAAAAGATGAACCCCGTGACATAACCGAGCCAGAAGGCGGATTTCCAACTTGATGTCGATTTTAAGGAAACCAGGAGCGGTATAAGTCCAACCCATGCCAGCGGAAAGAGATTAAAGCTGGGGTAGCTTAAAACGAGGAGTACACCTGATGTGCCTGCAAGTATCCAGTTTTGATAACGTTTCATGTATTTCACGTTTAGTTCGGGGACCACGTTCGCATCAGAATTCCCTCCCCTTTTAGGGCTTAGGTGTTGGGTATTAGGACTTAGGTACTATACTGCCAACGGTTGCAAATGACACGTCTACGTGATGAATGTCCGCTATGCGAGACTCTTCGACCTGAATCCTGCATCTTGAATCCGCCGGGTTGAGCCTGTCGAAACCTTGCATCGTGGCGACAGGATTCAAGATGAAGAAAGCGTGATTTATGCCCGTGAGAAGTATAACACCTAACACCTAAAACATCCCGACCTTGAGCAGGTGAGCAAGTTTCACAAATAAAACCCTTTCGGTCTCTCTTGCTGCGTCGCGATTATCATTGTAGACAATGAAAAACGTGCTTTCGGGACGGTACTCCCAGGCAAACAGTCCGAAAATTCGTTGCTCCTTTTCAATCGTAAACTCTGCGCTGGACCTAACGTACATCCGTTGCGCGAATTGATAGTTGACAGTGAGGCGGCGTGTCCACTGCGTGAGTTCGCCATCTTCCACTAAACGTTGCAAATTCATTTCAATACTCAACTTCGAGGTCGGGCGGAGGCTAATCTCTGGACTGATGAAGAAGCTATCCTTATCATCTCGGATGCCCACTGATCCGAAGTTACGAATCGACGCCCACTTGGGCGGGAACCAGCCGACGAAGAAACCGAGGACTTTGTCCGTATAGGGTTGGCCCGTAAAGTCATCGACATGATAGTACCATTCCGGGCCGCTGAAAAAGAAGAAATCCATAATCCCAATCATGCCTTCCACGCGACGGCGCTCGTTCATACGCCGACCCGCATGGTTTTCGAGCCATTCATATCGGGCTTCACCGCGAAGGCGTTGTATCAGCCCTGTATACTGCTTGCTATACCGGCTGGATAGCTCAAACCCGCGTCGATCTGTTCGAGGGATAAAGCCCGTTTCTACATTAAAGTGCTCTCCAATGTCTCCAGCCCTGGCTTCAAATGAAAAGGTATTCGTTCTCCGAGAAAGTTCGGCAAAAATCGCGTCATTATCAATATCTGAGTCAATATCTGACTTCCACACGCTATCTGGCTTCCACTCTCTGGCGTATTCAAGGCTGAGATTCACATCTGCTGGCAGTGTAAAACGGGCGTCAATCCCCGCAGCGCGGTCATACAGACCTCCCCGCTGCTTGCTCACCCCAAGAAAGCCGATGGATGAGGTTTGCCCCAAATCCCTTTGCACCCGAAAGACAGAGTAATTATACTCACCGAGTGGTAGGCTGTTTTCCTCAACCTCTTCGTCTTCAGGCCTCTCTTCTACGCGTGCCTGCGCGGTCACCATGGCAAGATTGTAGTCGCCAACCTTTCCAACCATTTTCCCCCCATACATTAAATCTTCAACACGGCGGCTGTAAAATAACTCAATGGGTGTCTGAAACAGTTCGTTGCCCTCCAAAAAAAAGGGACGCTTCTCAGGGAAACGAAGCGGAATATCCGTCAGGTTTACCTGGTTTGGGTCTGCTTCAATTTGCGCAAAATCCGGATTGACTGTGACATCCATCGTCACGCTAGAAAAAGGATACCGAAGATCGATTCCTGTATCTGCCTTCATCTCCGCGTCTTGTTTGGAGACCTTCTGTGGCTTTATGGTCCCGTAAGGTTTGATTTCCAGCGGGCGAGTGGTGACAAGCCTGTCCACGGGCAAGCCGATCAGATGCCCAAAACGTGAGACTGCATACTGCCGATCACCCAGGTCGATCCACGACTGTTCCTCTTGACGAGACTCATCGTTCCGCCAAAAATTGATTCCCCAAACTGCATGCGGATTCTGCTTCTTCGTCGGGAAACGGAGCTCGGCAAACGGGATAGAGAACTCCGCTGTCCATCGGTCATCATACTTTGCGGCACGCCCATCCCAGTCGCAGTCCCAAGCCCTGTCAGAAGCCCCATCGGAACGCCGCTGCCTCACATTCGCCCCCTCGTTGATGATGCGTCGATCCACCTGGGTTCCGAGCGGATTTAACGCGAAACCGTAGCAGTTTCGCTTATCCCAATATGTATCCAGAAAAACTTCAACATGGTCATCAGAGAAGAAGAAACCATCGCGTTGTGTTTCATTTGCAGCAAGTGTGTTCATGTCATTCTTGAAACACTCAAAACCAACGTAAAGGCGATTCTGATCATACAGGAGATAAATCTTTGTTTTTTGGCTGGCAGGCTGGCCGGAGAGCGGCTCAAATTGAATAAAATCGCCCGTTTGCGCGGCTTTTTGCCAACACGGTTCATCTAATTTCCCATCAATTTTGGGTGGAACGTCAGTCTCAACCGCTTCAATCTTTCTAAGGATTGGATCACTCGCGCTATACACCTTGCTGATGAGTAACGCGATCACTGCACTACCCGTTATAAACATCATGATTAAGTTTTTTATCGACATCTTATTTGTACTTTCCCTCCTGAGCAGTTCTGCCTGTAACTTCAGGCTGACCCATCTTAATCTAATACTTAAACTTTTTTTAGACGTTTCTTTTCAAAATACGTTCAATCAAAAAGTGAAGTATAGAGAAAATAATCTGCTCCATTTTTTTATGGATGTTTAATTTTGTACGTTGTATACTTAGTGAATATGAAAACCAAAATTCATGAGAGGCTTGAAAACGGCATATTGATCGCGGATGGTGCCATGGGCACCATGTTGCAGGCTGCCGGTCTGCCAATCGGGGAGTGCCCGGAAGCATGGAATATCACCCACCCAGAGGTGGTCACATCCATTCATCGCGCCTATTTCGACGCAGGTTGCGATTTTGTCCTCACGAATACATTCGGCGGAAATCGGTCCCGCCTCGCCCACTTTGGACTTGAGAGGCGCGTCCGAGAATTCAATCGAGCCGGGGCGCGGATTGCTGTCGGAACAAAACCAGCAGGAGGCTTCGTGGGCGGTTCAGTTGGCCCCACCGGAGAATTCCTTGAACCGTTCGGAACATTCACGTTTGAAATGCTCGTTGACGTTTTCGCGGAGCAAATCTCTGCGCTGGTCGAAGGGGGGGTGGATGTCATCTGCATTGAGACCATAAGCGATCCGGCTGAAGGCAAGGCAGCGATTGCTGCCGCCAAACAGGTCTGTTCGTTGCCAATCACGGCGACCATGACTTTCATGAGCGGTCCCGCGGGCTATCGGACCATGATGGGATGTGATGCGCAAACGGGAGCACGCCAACTCCACGATGCCGGCGCGGACGTGATTGGGTGCAATTGTGGAGAGGGCGTCACAGAAGCCATTGACATTCTGCGCGAGATGCGGGCGACGTTGCCCACTGCCCGCTTGATCGCCAAGCCGAACGCCGGTCTCCCCCAACCAGCCAGTGGCAAAATCGTTTATCCCATCACGCCGCTGCAAATGGCGGAAAGCCTGCGTGAAGCACAAGCAATTGGTGTCAGTATTATCGGCGGGTGCTGCGGCACCACGCCTGAACATCTCAGGCAGATTGCAAGGCATATAGGCAAATCAGCAAATTAGCGAATCAGCATAAACGATGGCATGGAAGAATGGAAGATTGGAAAGATGGAAGGATGGAAGGATGGAAGGATGGAAGGAGAAGAGGTGGTTGGGTGGTTAGGTGGTTGGTAAAAAAACCCAACCACCTAACCACCTAACCATCTAACCACCCATTCACGTTTTACGCATTACGTTTTACGTTTCACGCATTACGTTTCGGGCTTTTCTCACTTTCTCACTTTCCCTGTTGTAAACTTGGAGAAAGGGTTTCCCGTTTTGAGCGATTGAAACTCAGGAATTTTATCATTCCCTCCAGACTTCGGAAGTTTGTGTATAGGTTTCGATGTGAAACTGTGCCAAATCTTGAGGGAATTGAGCGAACAACGGTTTTGCGAAAACTTCCGAAGTCTAAGTGAAAAAGTCGTAAATTAAGGAGATTTTGAAATGAAACAAACAAACGGTGTTTTATTCACGGTGGTTGTTCTGCTCATATTAGCGATTTCCACCCCATTGTCTGTGATGGCAGGGCCGGGTCGCACCGGGGCGCAGATCCTCAATCTCGGCGGCGGGACGCGGGCAGCCGCGTTAGGCGACGCCTTCTCTGCGGTGAATGGCGATGTCACCACCGCGTTCTGGAATCCGAGTGGGCTCGGGCGGATGCAAGAGACACAAGCCGCCATTTCTTACACGGACTACAGTCAGCTCTTCGGTGACGCAAGCGAGGGATTGTACTACGCTTTTTTGGCTGGCGCTTTGCCTCTTGGTGATGCTGGTACACTCGGCACAACCCTTCAGCTTCAAGGGCAGGGCACCATCCTCGTCACAACGGATTCCCCAGAGCCGATTCGAGAAGAGAACCTGGGGACGAACTGGGCCTGGACGGTTTCTTATGCAGATGAGTTGGCGACAGGATTGTTGGCAGGAATCAGTGGCAAAGTCATCAGTATGAAATTGGGCCCAGAAGGTGGACGCGCTTATGCCGTCGATCTCGGCGTACAGTATGACCTTCCAAGCGTCCCTATCCCGATTAAGGTTGGGGCGGCAGTACAGAATTGGGGCACACGAATTCAGTTCAAAGATGAAAACCAGAGCGATCCCTTGCCCCGCGTGCTCAGAACAGGAACAGCAGTGACGCTCTATGAGCGAGGTCATCACCAGGTCCGGCTCATCGGTGATTTGACCGCATTTATTGATAAATTGAAAGAAGATGATGAAGAAGGCATCGCGGCTTACCTGGCTGAACATCCGGATGTCGCTCGTGGCCAGTTGATGGCGGACCGTGGCGTTGGCATCCACGCCTTTGAATGGCGACACATGCAGAAAAGTATCGGGGCAGAGTATTGGCTCGGTAAACTGCTGGCGTTGCGCGTTGGCTACAAAGACGACCCCGGTGTCAACTTCCCGCAATTCACCGACCACTTAACCTACGGTTTAGGCGTTCGCTTGCTCAATTATCAGTTTGATTACGCCCTCGTACCCGGCGGTGGTCCAGACAACCAGCGTCTGAACGTCTTTGCGCTGATGCTGAGATTCTGAAACGTAATGCGTATTGCGTATTGCGTAATGAGCCAATGAATTCATATACAGATTCTAAGGAGAAAAAATGACACAGATATGTTGGATGGTTTTGATGCTGCTGACTGGGGCAGTTATGGGCATTTCACCGTTAAGCGCGGCAACAGACCTCCATCCCAACGAGACAGGTTTTGAACGCACCTCTTTTCGATTGATCTCTGCACTTGGCAACCAAACACTGGCGGGGCAATCAGAGAGCGTCAATCAGGGGCAGATGAAATCCCCAAATAAAGCGTTTCTGTATTCGACACTCGTTCCCGGTGCAGGACAACTTTACGTTGGCGCGAAACGTGGCTATCTTCAGATTGCCGCAGAGGCCGTGTTACTGACCGCCTATTTCATGAAGCACAACAGCGCGGAAAACCTGCGGGGGGATTATCGCGAAGAGGTGAGGAAATACGTCCAATTTGATGGTCCTTGTACTGAGACAAGTCCTTGTTCTTTTGAAGACTGGGACCCCATCGAAGATTACGAGCACGCAACCCTGTTCAATAACTGGCACAATGTTTATACGGATGACAACGGAAAACCACTTGAACGGACCGGGAAGTGGTACTGGAGTGATCGAGTCGCATTCAAAGATGAGAAAGATGAGGGGAATAAAGGCGATTCCGCTCTACGCAAGGACGCACTGAAGATGAGGGAAGATGCCAACGATAAATTTGAATTCGCTCGCACCCTTTTGGGTGTCGTGATCTTGAACCATGTTGTCAGCGCGATCGATGCACGCATCGCGACAAAGAGCTACAACAAAAAATATGCCACCCAAGCGACATCTCCTAAACCCATCGAATTGGCCCTCCAAACAACCGTCTCACCCCATGCTGTCCAAAGCCAGGTGGTTTTGCGTAAGCGGTTTTGATTCAAGGAATCAAAATGAAAATAATCCGATTGACCTGGGCGATTTTGGTCACCCTATGTGCCGTTTTGGGGTTGGGTTGTGGTGATGACAACGGCAACGCTGTTGATGGGAATGGTACAACCATGGTTGACACCGACAACCGTGGTGATCAGGTAAATATCGTTGGCACATGGAAGCTAGTTTCCATTGAACCTCCAGTAGGGGATGTTGATTTGCCAGACACAACATTTACCATCAATGCGGATGGCACATGGAACGGAACCTCGGTGTCGCAGATTCCGGTTTTCGGCAAATTGACCGTGACTTCCAAAGGCACCTACAAAATCTCAGGGAACAAAGTGACCAGTCAAACGACAGAGGTCAAAATCGAACCGGATTTTGGCGTGCAGCCTCCAGCCAGTTCAGAATTTGCCAAGGGTGAGGTAACAGTTGAGCGCGATGAAAACAAGCTAATAATCACCAGCAAAGATGAAACCACTGGACAAACAACGACGACAGTTTACGAAACCATCTCAAGTTAGCCCTCGAATTGATTTGTGGGGAGTCGTCACGAAAAACAGTAATATCATGAGAGCCTGAAATTGGTTGCTTGGAAGAAATTGGTTGGGGGGATGGAAGGATGGAATGCTTCCCCCAATCTTCCAATCTTCCAACCCAGTCCTTCCATTCCGCCGGGTTGAGTTTATCGAAACCTTCCCTTCCCTCCTTCCAACCTTCCAACTTATTGGTCCCCTCCGTGAACGGGGGGGCACGCATCATGCAAATGGATAAAGAGACCTACGTCCATAACATCTTCTCGTCAATAGCAAAGCGATACGATCTCCTCAACTCCCTATTGAGTCTGCGCCGGGACCGCTCATGGCGGAGGTTCACAGCGAGCATCAGCGGTGTGAACCTTACGAGTAAGGTGCTTGATGTCTGCACGGGTACGGGTGAACTTGCGCTTGCATACGCAGATGTGATCGGGGATGGGGCAGCAGTGATTGGAACAGACTTCTGTTTTGAAATGTTAGCAGTCGGCAAAGAGAAGGTTGAGAAGCAGGGGCGAGCTCACGCTTTTATCCCCATCGAAGCTGATACGCTTCGACTCCCGTTTGCGGATGGCACTTTCGATGTTGTGTCGGTCGGCTTTGGCATTCGCAACGTTGCGGATGTCGAGCTCGGTATCCGCGAAATGACGCGAGTTGCAACCAAAGGAGGGCGCGTGGTGCTCCTTGAGTTTACTCAGCCTGACGCCCCCCTATTTCGCCATCTCTATTATTTTTACTTTAAGCAGGTCTTACCGCGTATCGGTAATCTGCTCTCCAAAAACAAAGATGATGCCTACGGTTATCTGCCAAAGTCCGTCATGCAGTTTCCCAACTGCGAACAACTCAAAGCGTTGATGGAGGCATGCGGGCTGGAAGATGTGCGGTTTTATCGGAAGACGTTCGGCATTGTCGCAATTCATGTCGGAAGGAAAAAATGAAGGTCGAATACCGTGCTCCCCTGAACCAGGCCGAACTCGACGACTCCATCCAGTGTAGCGTTCGCGCCTTTGGTGGCTTAGAACACCTGTTTACAAACATTGTCAAACATGACCCGTGGTTTGATTTGAATAATACCCGCGCCTGCTTTGTGGATGGGCAAATTGTTAGCGTTGTACAGATTTTTGATCGCCCGATGCGAATTGGGAATTGCGTTGTTCGGATGGGCGGAATCGGAAGCGTCGGCACGGTTCCAGAACACCGTCGTGCAGGCTACTCATTAAATGTGTTGCGGGATAGCGTTCAATACATGCAGACTGCGGGCTATGTTCTCTCGATTCTTTTTACGGGCATTCAGTCCCATTATGCCAGAGCCGGATGGGCGATGTACCCAACGTACAGTATGCGTTTAACGCTCCCTGAAAGTCTGGGCGAGGTCCCTGACGGGGCAATTATCCAGCAATACCAGTCAGAACAAGACCTGCCCGCGTTGATGGAGATTTACGATCAATTCAACGCCAACCAAACCGGGACAATCGCTCGAACTGCGGAATACTGGGATAATCAACCCAAGTGGCGTGAATACGAACCGTCGCTCTTTTGGGTTGCGAGGCGCGATGGCGCGATCGTTGCCTATCTGAAAGCCTCCCAGTGGGACATCGGCGAATTTGGCTATCTCCCCGATGCGGTTGGGGCGATGATGGGGTTATTCCGCCACTTCTTCCGTAAGGCAAAAGCCGAAGGTGCCAACGAGATCGGCGGGCCAGGTCTATCGACGGGCCGTAAGATGTTCGAGACGCTCGGTTGCACCGTGCGACGCCGTGAAAGCAACCACACGATGATTCGGATTACCAACCTCGAATCGTTGCTGCGAAAGGTCTCGCCCCTGTTGGAAGCACGGCTCAAGGCATCGGATTTTTCAGGGTGGGACGGATGGGTTCGCATCCGCTATGAAGCGGGTGAATGGGGATTGCGCATCAAGGGCGGCAAAGTCACCATTTCACAACACAGCGAATCGCCGGACATCGCTCTACCTGTGAGTCAGACGCAGTTGTTGAAACTGCTATTCGGAAACATGGCGGCTGAACAGGTCACATTTTCTAACGGCTTGCCGCTCAATGCGGGTGAAGTCGGTTTGCTGGATGCCCTCTTTCCGCCGGGTGAGTTGTTTTTATGGGGAACGGATGGGTTTTAACGGAAAGGGCTGGATGTTTTGAACTTAACGGAAATCAGTCACTTCTTTGAACCGGCATCGAATCTGTGCAAGCACGTCTTCATCTTCACTCTGAACATCGTATGCCGAGCTATCGACGGCTCTTACGATGATCCACGGCTGCTTCTCCCCTTCCCCATAACCGATGAATTCCCCGTCAATCACCTGTGTCAGATGCGCAGCCATCTGCAACAAGGTCTGTCCTGGCACCCTCGTCTTGCTATCCGATAGCTTGTGTAACGAATCGGCAACAGCTCCAACGCACTCCACATCCGAAATTTCCCATTCAGAATTCACAGCTTGCAATCCAAGTAGTTGGAGGATATCCACTAAGTCTACCATTAAAAAGTTATTTTTACTGTCAGTAATTGTGACACCAAGCATTTTGCGCCAGAACCTCCCTTCCTTCTTGCGGCACCTTGCGGAATAAACGAGAGAAAGAAAGTCAAATTGTTCTCCAAGAAAATAATTGCATAATTCTCAGGGGAGGCAATCGTAGCCCAAGATTCTATCTTGGCCCTCTTGCGCCAGGGCCAAGATAGAATCTTGGGCTACAACTCAACCGCCGGCGAATTATGACCACGCCTCAAATAATTCAGATGATTGCCAGCATCTTTCTTCTTCATTGCGATTAGCCCGCCGCGTGTAACTGCTGGTAAGCCTCCCCTTGGGGAACGTTTTTGAGGTAAATGTCGATGCTGATGTCGAGACGATTGAGAAAGTTAAAGAGCGCATCGACGGTAAAATCTCCATCGCCTTGCTCAAGTAAGGCAACTTGAGTTAAGTCGATTTCAAGACGTTCAGCCACAACATGGCGATCTAATTGTCGTTTCTGGAGGAGTGTAAAAATCTCAAAAGAGAGTGCGGATTTGAGTTGCTCTAATTCAGGGTTAGGTATTCCGAGATCCTTAAAGACATTTCCTGAACCCATTTCAATTTTTTCTGTGTTCATGTTCACCTCGCTTGATAGCACCAGAAGTATACCATAATCGCCCGAATCAATCAAGCTCCCAATGGTCTAAAATCCCCACCACAGCCCACATGGTCAGTTGTCGTCCTTTTCCACAGAAGCCATTAAATTTTTTTGTTCTACTTTCTTTGCAATTGTGGTATAATTTGGTTGAGAAAAGGTAACCGTTCAGGTGGTTAAACGAAGAAGAACTCGAAAAAGCGCAATCCTTCGACAAGCTCAGAGCCTGCATTGAGCGTAGCGAAATGACAAGTTCTAACAGATCGCGTTACGAAGAGCCAGATTGTACTTGTAACGCAAACTGTCAGTTTGCGCAACGACCTGAACGGTTACAGTTCCTGAACGCAAACACCTGGATTCAACCAGGAAGGAGATTCTGATGAAAGTTTTGAAATGTCGCTCCATGATACCATGCCGCTTATGTCTCAAAGTTGCGTTGATTGTGATGTTGTCTCTGAGCGGGATGGCCGTTGCAAACGCGGCGCCCTTTGCCTACATCACGAATTTTTTAAGCGGGACCGTCTCGGTCATCGACACTGCCACGAACACCGTGACCGCCACCGTGCCGGTGGGGGCTAACCCTTGGGGCGTCGCCGTCCACCCGGCTGGCAGCACGGTCTATGTGGCGAATTATGGTAGCAACACCGTCTCGGTCATTGACACTGCCACCAACACTGTGACCGCCACCGTGCCGGTGGGGAGTAACCCTGTTGGCGTCGCCGTCCACCCGTCTGGTAGCACGGTCTATGTGGCGAATAGCGGTAGCAACACCGTCTCGGCCATTGACACTGCCACGAACACCGTGACCGCCACCGTGCCGGTGGGGGCTAACCCTTGGGGCGTCGCCGTCCACCCGGCTGGCAGCACGGTCTATGTGGCGAATATTGCTAGCAACACCGTCTCGGTCATTGACACTGCCACGAACACCGTGACCGCCACCGTGCCGGTGGGGATTAACCCTTCTGGCGTCGCCGTCCACCCAGATGGCAGCACGGTCTATGTGGCGAATTCTAGTTCTGGTAGCAACACCGTCTCGGTCATTGACACTGCCACCCACACCGTGACCGCCACCGTGCCGGTGGGGAGTAACCCTTCTAGCGTCGCCGTCCACCCGTCTGGCAGCACGGTCTATGTGACGAATCAGTATAGCAACACCGTCTCGGTCATTGACACTGCCACGAACACCGTGACCGCCACCGTGCCGGTGGGGAGTAACCCTTATGGCGTCGCCGTCCACCCAGATGGCACCACGGTCTATGTAACGAATCAGAGTGGCAACACCGTCTCGATCATTGACACTGCCACCCACACCGTGACCGACACCGTGCCGGTGGGGAGTAACCCTATAGCCTTTGGGTTGTTTATTGGTCCACTGCCGGCAGTAGAAACCGCAATCCTCCATGGGCATGTCACAGACCAAAATACAGGAAATCCCATCAATCAATCCCTCGTCATTGCCTTGCAAGCACCAACAAAGGTTATCACAAGAACCAATAGCGAAGGCGCTTATGAAATCGCGGTTTTACCGGGGACCTGGGGAGTGTTGTGTTGGAAGCGCGGATATTTCCTCGAAGTCCAAACAGCTACACCCGAGCCCGGTGAAACTGAGACACTTGATTTTAATCTAAAGTCAAGGACTCTCGGTAGTCGTGAAGATGAAATTCCACCGGAGTATAAAAAGGTTATTGATGAAGCGCAAGCGAAGCTTGTGAAGGCAGCACCTGCACTCTCCTCGCAACACAAGCTCACAACAACATGGGGAGCGATTAAAAAGCGTTAGGTAGCACACGTCTCCTGACTTGTGATCTGATGGGTGTGCAAGTCAGGAGACATGCACTACACAAGCTCACAACGACATGGGGAGCAATTAAGAAGCGTTAGGAGCTTGATACCAACAAAAAAGCACCGACACAGTTTACGTCGGTGCTTTTTTATTGGCTTCCATTTGAACTTCACGTACTTTGGATTGGGGTAAATTCGGAAGGTGATACCATATTGTTAATAGGGTAACACCTGTGGAGAAGTGGGGTGATTTCATTCCGTCCGATAACCTATCTTATCGGACTTCTCCTTACTTCAGTAACCCAAGACGTTTCAGGTCGTCTTCTGTCCAGCGGGCTTGGTCTTCAATCATAATTTTGAGAAGGCTTCGGCGGAAGGTATCGCCCGAACGATGATAAGAAACCGTCACCCTTCTTCCATCTGGGTGACGGTATTGCTGGTGAGAACCAGTTTGGCGATCAAGGGTAAAACCATCTTGTCTTAATGCATGTATGAGCCGCCGAGCCGTTAAGCTCCCTAATCTACTGTAATCAATAGCCATATCATTTAGACCGTTACAGCCACGAGAGGAGTATCAAAAATCTTAACCTCTTCTTGGGGTTTTTCTGGAATCGGCTCATTGTGTTCAATCATACTCTCTATGGTCATCTCGATGACTTCCCTAATGTTTTTGAGAGCCTCCTCTTTCGTGTATCCCCACGTCGCTCCGCCCTTGTCTTTAAGCACAGGGCAATAAGCAACCCATCTATCCTCATCGGGTTCAACCACAACCTTAAACGCATAAGTTCTCATGTGTTCCTCCTTCATGGGAACGCGGAATAATTCAGTTGTTGGAAGTGTATCTACACGCATAGTCTATCCACTGTACCACAAGCACAAGTGAAAAGTCAACCTTGTGGACTCTCCGTGTGGAGCAACCCGTCAAGGCTCTTGGCGAACAACGAAATCCTGCTCGTTTCATGTTACCGGTAATTTGGCACCGGCACAACTGCCCCCTTCCTTTCAGACGACAGGTGCGCACAAATGCCCGGTGCGGTATAATCCATCGCTTCGTAGACATCAATGGGGGGCTTGGTGTCGTTAAGGATCGAACGGATGAAGCCGTCAGCGATTCGGTACTCCGCCGTGCCATGCGCGTTGGAATCAATCTCGTGAAGCGTCATCTCTCGGTTGGGAACGATCTCTTGCGCATAGCCACTGACTGAGCCTTTATATCGACGCTGGCTTTCGAGGGCGCCCTTCGTGCCGTAGACGATGTACCAATGGAATGAGGGGTGGCGTTCAATCGAGAAGCCACATAGGAGCTTGACAATCGCGCCGCGCTCCGTCTGGAAAAGCCCAACCTCAAGGTCAATCGCCCCGAGCTCCGGTGCGATGTTGCAGCCGGTGTTTAATCCTGTCGCAGCCACACAGCGGTCCTCCATCAGAAAGAGCAGTGGACCGAGGCTGTGCGTACAATAATAAATCGGCGGCATACTGGCTCGCCATGTCAGCGAGCCGTCAGCGTTTCGCATGATGCTCCGGCAGTCATGAACATATTCAGCTTCCGCGTAAATAATCTTTCCGAGATTGCCCGCGCTGATCGTATTCTTCCACGCGAGGTTCATGTCACTGTAGCAACTGTTCTCAGCGAGCATGTACTTTAGCCCGGTCTTTTCTACCGTTCGTACCACTCGTTCGCACTCCTCAAGCGTGTTGACCGCTGGGACCTCACAGAGAACATGCGCCCCGCTTTCCAGCGCGGCAATCGTGTGTTCCGCGTGCTGTGGAAGCGGCGTACAAACCACCACAACGTCCAGCTTCTGTTTCAAAAACTCCGCATAATCCGTGTGCTTCGATGCCGCGGTGGTATACTGCGCAAGGCGATTGGCATCCATGTCGCACAACGCAACCACTTGGGAAGACTCGCGCTTTGAGAAGTTATCCACATAAGTCCGCCCGCGCCCTAAACCCACAACGCCCACTTTTAGCTTCATCAAGTGCCTCCACGTTCAAAGGGTACGACTTGTATTGTAATACATGAGCCATCTATTGATATGCTCACCGTATTGTTTGAGATTCCATAGATTAGAAGGGTCAGGTCGAGGAGAGCCAGCATTATAGGTGGCTGCAAGTAGAGGGGGTTGGTTCTGATGCTTGGCATACGAGCGGTTGAAATAGCGAACAGCAAGTTCTGCGGCATATAGCGATTCAGCCGGAAGCCGGCAGACGAACTCCACAATTTCAGAAGTCCGCTGTTCAATAGGGGCATTGGCTGAAGCGGGTAGCAACGAACGTGCTGTAGATACAAGAACATGGTGTGCACCCACCGATATACGCCCTGGTGTCACAACAGGATTAATATAGCGCGGCTCTCGGCGTTGGAGGTATTTGGCACCTGATTGCATTGCAATATAGCGCACAACCTCATCTAACTTTACTCCGGCATTAATCCCGGTAGCACGGTTAAATGCTTCCCTCAATTCAGTTGTTGACAGAGGACTTGGAACCGAACCCAGTGATTCCGTAAAAGCATTGGCAACTAAGAGATCGAGACCTGTGCCCCATTCGTCTAGGATACCGAACTTCACACGGCCGGCATAGAATGACTTGACACGCCGCATATTCGCCATGGTTTTCGGCATTTTAAGATAATTCGGCGCGTTTCCCGGGCTATCGACTTCGCAAAGGTAATCCGGACCTATACACCGCCATTTTCGTCCGCTGCCGAACTGCTTCCAACCATCAGATAGAGAAATCAGCGACATAACTACCTTCCAAAGGTTTATCCGTCACCGCAGAATTCGCGATGAACTTACCTTCCTTGTTGCGACTTACAGTGATAGTGACTTCAACGGCACCTTTTCTACTTTTTTCACCGGGAGCCATCCGATACACCCTTTCAGGCACCGAGTCGCGTTTGCCAAATAAGCCCCTCAAGAACCGCTTAAGCCTTAGCCACCAACTCAGACGAGCGGGTTCCATCCAAAATTTCAGCTTGACTTGAGTCAGGCTCAAGCGTTCCAAATCGTCCAATCCTTTCGCCAGTGGCCATTTCTGGATTAATTCTTGCCAGCCAACCCGTTGTAAAAGTTGCATCTCAGCATCAGCCCGGATGACTTCCTGGGCAATATGTTCGAGAATTGCTTGAAAGGGAACTGGTTCTTGAGTATATACCATGGTTGCTTTTTCGGAGTTCAGCAGTTCAATGAACCAACTGACCGATGCACAATATTCTTGACATACTCCCAAATCTAAAGAATTGGGTTTTACGGGCTTTCCTATAAAAGAAAGAATTTAGCTTTGTGTACTAGATTCCTGTTTGGTTTGAATCGAATTAGATAACAAGCTGAGAATTTTTGCAAGCCCTTCCGGTATCGGTGCTTCGCTGGCATGAACTGTGATTTCTAAACTGCCGCTTCGATTTGCCGTGGAGCTTTCAGAAGACGCATTGGCGACAGAACCCCGTAACGTTGCGTTGACAAAAGGGCTCAGAGCGGCTCCCGTGTTGGCTTCCAGCGAGACGCTGAGATCCCTTTTTTTGCTATCCACAACCGTCTGAGAGATTTCATACTTAAAGTGGGTGGTCAGAGAATCAATTCTCAGGTGTGGAACAGGCACGATAGAGAGCAAAGGGGCATTAACCTGCACCTCCTTGGAAGCTTCCCCAGCGTCACATTTTACTTTAAAGTCAACTGTAATCGGTGTATGCTGACCGTTTTCGTCTTTCATCAAGCTTAGGATGAAATTTTTGGTTGCTTCAGCAGCAGCAGCTTGTGCTTTTACTGCCGCTATAAGAGGCGAGGCAACAATAAATTCCAGCGGCAACGCTTGAAACTCAGCAGCAGGTTGAATTTCAATAGGCATAGCAATTTCTCCTCTAAAAAAGGGGACAACGCTCAGATTTCAATATTGTGACTTACTCTCCCGTATAAATACGGGTAGCTTCTCAGGAAACGCATGAGTTGACAACCTCTACGTTGACTCCTGAAGGGATCGTCCATCCCCTAATCGCTTTTTTGAGAACATTTTTCGCCGCGTTGACATCTCTATCAAGAGTGAGTCCACAGTGAGGGCATTCATGTATACGAACACTCAAGTCTTTTTGAACGATTTCACCACAGTCACTACAGGCTTGACTGGTATATTTCGGGTCTACTTTGATTATCTGCCGACCAGCATCTTCCGCTTTGAAGGACAGAATGTTGATGAAGGTAGACCACGAAGCATCGGCAATACTTTTCGCAAGGTGGTGGTTTTTCGTCATGGCCTTAACCTTGAGATTTTCAACGGCAATCACATCGTATCGGTCAACCAGAGCGCGCGCAATCTGATGAGCAGTATCACGTCTTTGATTCGCAATGCGTTCGTGAACCTTTTGAAGTTCAATCACAGCTTTCTGGCGTCGGTGGCCTCCCTTTTGACGGCGAGCGACTTTGCGTTGAGCACATCGAAGGTTTCGCTCGGACTGACGAAGGTATTTGGGGTGGGAGAAAAACTCACCATTAGATGTCGTAACAAGATTTTTAACTCCCATATCCAGCCCAACTGACTGTCCTGTAGTGGGTTGTGGGGGACATTCACATTCCACTGAGAAGCATACGAACCATTTATCGGCTTTACGTTTGATGATTGCAGTTTTGATTTTGCCTTCGATTGGACGGTGTAAACGAAGGTCAACGTCACCGATATGCTGAATATAGAGTCTGTCCCCTTTGATTTTGATACCGTCTGAGTAGGTAAACTCCACTGAGTCAAAGCGATTACGTCCCTTGAAACGGGGATAGCCGGGGGTTTCACCTGTTTTTATCCGTCGGAAGAAGGATTGAAACGCCCGATCGAGCCGCTTGAGTGTACGCTGACACGAAGAAAAGTTGACCCGTGTGAGATATTCGTTGGTTCTTCGCTCCCCCGTCAACCATCCCGCTTGTTGGTTGTAACCGATTGATTCTTTCTTTTCTTCCCAAGCGGTTTTATGCTGTTCAAGGGCTTGGTTATAAAGCCAACGATGTGTATCGAGTTGTTGATTTAATGCCTTCACTTGTTCTGATGTTGGATAGAGTCGAAACTTAAAAGAAATCATCGGGTGCTTTGTACCTCAATTTAAGAGCGGTAGGTGAATTGCGCTAAATTCTATGGATTTGGCTGATTCGTATCCTGTGCCGTTTGGGTCGATGGCGGCGGTATGTCTGTGACATGACTGGTTTGAGTGAGAGCCGTCAGTAGTTTGTCCAACGCTGCCGGCATTTTGAGTGTTCCAACCTTGATCTCGATGTGAATCTTCGCCTGTTCGGAATCTTCCTGAGAAGTTTCGGTATCGTTTGTCTTCACAACCGCTTTCGGTGCAATTGCGCCGCGTATGCTGATGGGATTTTCGACCAGGAACCATGGTCGGTAGTGCGGACCGAACGCTTCTTCTTCCGGTTTTTGGTTGGGTGTGGCTTTCGTTACCTGCTCCTTCTTGGGGTCTTTCTTTTTAGCAGCCTCGCCTTCCATTCCAAGCGCTTTACCTTCAGACTTCTGAATCTGACGATGGCGGTAAATGTGGCTGACTGCTATATCAAATGTAAACTCTGCTGATTCCACGGCAAGGGGAGCAACTGGGACCAACGCTAGAGCCGGAATACTTACCTTTTGCCGACGTGATTGATTATCTGTCGCTGTTTCGTGATAGAACTCCAGATTGTAAAGTGTATCATATTTTTTCTGTTCTTCCGCAGTGAGATTCTCCTTCGGTATTGGATTTCCACTCTCATCCACCGGGTAGTGGGGATAACCCATTTGCAGAACAAAGTTCAGAAAAGAGCGGGCGGCGTGAATCTGCCCCTTAAGTACTGCATCAAGTGGGGCAAGGATTGCTTGGGACAAAGAGATAATCGCATTTGATGCGGGGCCGGGTGTAAATTCGACTTCTTCGTTGGGCATATTATGCTCCTAATTTTCTATCCATCGTGTAGACCAGTTACTCGTTTGAAATAATCTTCATTCTTCGTAATGAGCACAAGTCCATGTGTATGGGCACAAATGCTGCCATCAAAATATCGGCATTGCCAATGAATACAATACGCCAATACAAATCTGCTTTTTTACGCTTGTTCTGAATGATAAAACAGGCCTCACTTCGCTCATTCATAAGCCAGCAAGACAATGCCTAACTCATGCTCCGCAGCCTGTAACTGCTTTAATTTCTCTTGCGACAGGTCAGCCAACTGATATTCTGGCTCCATCGCCACAATGCAGGTTCCGAGTTCGGCTTCCAGAGCACGTAACTTTGTGAGTTGTGTATCAGTCAGTTGTGCGATTCTTAAATGAGATGCGGTCATGGCTATCCTCCTTGTTTAACTTTAGCGGTCATCAAAAAATCCCTAACTCATCCTTCGCTTCATTGCTCATCATCTCTGGCGTCCAGCGCGGGGTCCAAACGACATTGACATTGACTTCATCGACATCGTCCAGGTGTTTGACGACATGCTGTGTCCCATTGACAATCTGTCCGCCTGCCGGACAGCCCGGGCTTGTTAACGTCATGGTGATGTCAACGGTTTTGTCCTGAATATCAACACCGTAAATCAAGCCCATATCGACGATGTTAATGCCAATCTCCGGGTCAATGATTTGCTTTAGGGTTTCAAATACAGTTTCCTGTGTTATCATTTGTATTCTCCTTTAAAAACTCCCTTGATGTTTCTGAAATACCTGTTTTTTTATGGAGCTGCCTAGTTCTAAAACTTCCGTTTTATCGAGCGTACTATTTTGGAGCAATTGGTTCATTCGCTCGAGTCGCTTTGTCTTTTCGATAATTGCTTGGCGAGCAACCTCCGACCAGTTGATCTCCGGAAATTGCTGCATTTTTTCTTTCAGTTCTTGAGGGATAGCGAGCGTTAAACTGGGCATTGCAAACCCCTCCTTTGTCTGATGTGTATTCTGTGGTTTATGTTATCACACCATTTATACATTGTCAACCTATTTCTGCTCTCATCCTTTCGGTTTGAGCGGCCCATGCTTTCGCAAGGAACATCAGCGTTTCTTCAATTGCCGCTTGCGACACTCGTTCCTGAAATCCCTTGACAATGTGTTTGAGCGGCTCACCGGCAGCCAATCGGTCAAAGACCGCCGCGACTTCAATACGGGTGTACTTGAAGGTTGGGCATCCACCCATAGGCGTCAAGCTAACTTTTAACCTAACCCCCCGGCCCCCTTCCCGACGCGGGAAGGGGGAGTTTTTTACTCCCCTCTCCGCTTCGGGGAGGGGTTGGGGGAGGGGTCGAAGCCCCCTGAACGGTCACCTTTAATCTAAGCTGACGTAAATCTCATTACCTTCCACTTTGACTTTATAACACTCGACGGGTTCAACAGCAGGCATGCAAAGGACCTCTCCGGTCCGAACATTGAACCGTGCCCCGTGCCGAGGGCATTCAATTTCTTCGCCTTCCAGCTCGCCTTCAGCAAGCGGGCCACCATCGTGGGTACAAACATCCTCGATTGCATAGAACGTCCCGTTGACGTTGAAAAGCGCAACGGGCATTCCGTCCACTTCAACCAGTTTCTTCTCGCCTGGAGGTAGTTCGCTCACCTTGGCAACTTTGAAAAACTCGCTCATTCATCCATCTCCTCTTTGTCTTCTTCTCCTGGCCAGCTCTTAATTCCATAGACACCGGCTTTCAGCACCTTCAAAGAGAGCAAGGCACATTTCAGGCGCACAGGACCTAAGGGGATGCCAAGCATCTCTAGAATGTCATCTTTGCTCATTTTTTTTACATCATCCAAACGTTGCCCTTTGATTCGTTCAGTGAGCATAGAAGCGGATGCCCGGCTGATGGTGCAACCGTGGCCAGAGAATCGAATGTCTGTTATAATTCCATCCTCAACTTTGAGATCTATACGGATTTTATCCCCACAGAGGGGATTATCCTCTTCGTAAGAAATGTCAGGATTTTCAAGGCTTCCGTAGTTACTCGGATTTTCGTAATGATCAAGAATATCTTCCTGGTAGATGTTCATCGTGGTCTCCGCATTAAAATTCTTTGGGCTTTCATCAGCCCTTCATAAAGCTGGTCAACTTCTTCGAGCGTATTGTAAAGGTAGAAACTCGCACGGGCTGTCGCAATCACACCAAATTTTTGCATGAGTGGCTGGGCGCAATGATGCCCCGCTCGAATCGCAACACCATCCTGGTCTAAGATGCCTGCCAAGTCGTGTGGGTGAATCCCCTCCAAATTAAATGTAATCACGCCCATTTTTTTGCGTGGCTTCGGACCATAGAGGGTGATGCCTTCAACTTCCCGCAACTTCTGGTGAGCATAGTCAAGTAATTCACCTTCATGCGCATGAATCGCATCGCGTCCAATTTTGTTGAGGTAGTCTACGGCAGCCCCAAGTCCAATCGCTTCCGCGATGGCGGGGGTCCCCGCTTCAAATTTAGCGGGGACATCTGCATAAGTCGAGCTTTCGCGTTGCACGGAGCGGATCATCGACCCTCCACCCAGAAACGGAGGCATCTCATCCAACAGATCTAATTTGCCATAGAGGACACCAACACCGGTGGGCCCACACATTTTATGCCCGGAAAATGCAAGGAAATCACAGTCAATCTGCCTGACGTCCACCGGCAGGTGTGGTGCACTTTGAGCGGCATCAATCAGGACTTTCGCCCCTACGGCGTGGGCAGCGGCTGTAATTGCCTGAACAGGGTTAATCGTGCCGAGGACATTCGAGACATGCGTCACTGCGACCAGTTTAGTGCGTTCCGTCAGTAGCCGGTCTAAGTCCTCCAATTGCAGCAACCCTTCATCCGTTACCTCAATAAACCGCAGTTTGGCTCCGGTCCGCTGTGCTAACATTTGCCATGGCAAGAGGTTGCTGTGATGCTCCATCACTGTCACAAGGATTTCATCACCCTCTCGGACGTTGGCATTGCCCCAACTATACGCGACCAGGTTAATCGATTCGGTTGTGTTTCGCGTAAAGATGATCTGGCTGGAGCGACGGGCGTTGATAAAGCGAGCGATTTTTTGCCTCGCCTCCTCGTAACGGGCAGTCGCCTCCTCAGAGATGCGATAGATTCCGCGATGGATATTCGAGTTATACGTGCGATAATATTCATCCATCGCATCAATCACGCAATACGGCTTTTGGGAAGTCGCTGCGCTATCCAGATAAATGAGAGGCGGATAGGTCTGCTGCTTTAGAATTGGGAAATCGTTGCGGATGGCTTCCACATCAAGTGGACGAAACGCATCATGTTCATTGATTGGTTCAGCACTCATGGGTATCTCCCGTGATGCGTAATGCGTAATACGTAATGTCAGAAGTTTTACGCATTACGTATTACGCATTACGTTTATCATGACTTTGTGAAAAAGTGACTTGCCCACTGTGACAATTTGCCTTTTGGAGGCTCAATATCTACCGAGACCGGGCCATGGTCGGCGCAGGGCTGATCGGTTGGGACGCCGGCATCCGCATCGCTTGGTTGAGTGTAGCCCTTTTCGATGAGATACGCTTCCACTTCATCGCCGCTCACATCTGCGAGGATGATGCCGTCAATTTCAAGCGTAGGCTGGAGCGGCTGACCGCTCTTTTGCACCATTTCTCGATAGTTTGCTGCGTTGTTAATGATGTCTCTGTCCTCGTATTCCAAACCGTATTTTTGGAGGACCGCGCGAACGCCATTGCTCCAACCACAGACCGGTTTCATGTATCCGATAATTTTCGGTTGACTCATTTGTGTTTCCTTTCTATTTTGGGGTATAGGTAACTTGACTTTGGTAGTTTTAGACTAAGGTCAGTAGAATAAACGATTATTCACAGGTGATTCTGTTGACTGATTTCTGATTCACCTTCAACAAGGAAATCGTGAAGCAAATCTAATGGGACTGGACGAGAGACGGGCATATCTTCCTCAATGGTGTCTAAATATGACGCAATAGCGTATTGTACACTTTTGAGTGCCTCCTCTTGGGTCTCTCCGCACCCAACAACACATAGCTCTAAGCAGAGAGATACGTATTGCCTCCCAGATTTCTTCAAAACGATTGTATAGGGTGAAGGTTTCATTTCTTTCTCCTCTCGCTTATGAGAAACATGTTCAAGTGATCCCTGGGTTCATCCTCCAGTAACTCCTAAATTGCGAGCTTGTGCGTAATCGCTTGTTGCAATTGCTCTCGGACCGCTTCCAACGGAATCCTTTGCAACACCGGATCAAAAAAGCCATCGACAATCATCTGTTCGGCTTGAGCGTGAGATAACCCCCGGCTCATCAGGTAAAAGACCTGCTCCTTATCAATCGGCCCGGCGGTTGCGCCGTGCGTACAGCGGACCTCGTTCGCCAGAATCTCTAAGCCGGGGAGCGTATCCGCCCGGGCGCGCTCGCTCAAGACCAGATTATCGTTCTTCTGGTAAGCGTCGGTTTGTTGCGCTTTGGGGTGGACATAAATCATGCCACTCCATACGGTTCGCGACCGGTCCTTGAGCACCGTCCGATAGAGCAGGTCACTCGTTGTGTGATGATTGACATGGTCCTGATACGTGTGCGTATCAATGTGTTGGCGAGCGTGGGTGAATGTGAGTCCAAGCATTTTAACACGGCTCCCCGCTCCCTCCAGGACTGACACCTGATTCAGTTTGCTCACACGGCTTCCCAATGCACCTGAAACCCAAAGAAAATCGGCATCCCTTCCGACAATCGCCCGCTGTGTCGAAAAGTTCCAGACCTGGTGATTCCAGTTTTGAATCTGTACATAGTTCATACGAGCGTTATCCCCGACAAAAATTTCGACGGCACCGCAGTGCAACCCCGGCGCGCTCTCATTCGCCGACAGATGTTCTGCCAGGAGGGTGACCTGGCTATCCGCATCAGCGATGATGAGTGTGTGTGCCAAGTCTACTCTCTGCGGCTCGGACAACGCAACAAATGCGCGCAACGGCATTTCGACAACGACGCCTTTGGGAACGTGTAGCAGGTAGCCTCCCTGCCAGAACGCCCCGTGCAGTGCGTCAAACTTATTCCAACTCACTGTCACGGCTTTCGTCATGAAATATGACTCGACCAGCTCCGGACGCTCCTTCAACGCCGTGTTCATATCCGCGAAGTAAACCCCTTTGCGTGCGAGTTCCTTCGACAGAGAAGATTTTACAACAAGCCCATCTTGCTGAACAATCAACCCGGATTCCTCTGCTTGTGATGGCAGCCGTGTCTTCAGAGAATCGGACAGAGGCGGGTGTTCAGCCGAATCCGAAGGAGAAAGCGCGATGGGTTTATACTGCTGTAACTTCAATGGACGCAAATCTGTTCGACGCCAATAGTCCTGCACACGAATATCTGTGGTTCGTTTCCATGTATCCTCGTCGGGCGTTCTGGGCATTGGAAGGCTCTCATAAACGCTATACGCCTCCAGCCGCCTTTCGCGCATCCAACGAGGTTCGTCTTGCGCTTTCGATATTTTTTCTACAAATTCTTGTGAAAACTCCCCCGTCTGAACTTCATAGGCACGGGGGGGATTTTGATTGAATTCTGAATGCAATTCCGTCTCCATTTTTGAGGCTGGTTCATTTTGCTTCGGTATCAAATAATCACAACCGGATAAGCACGAATCGCATCGTCTACGGTTGCAATCATTAAGTTGTGTTTAATCGCCTGGCAAATTAACATCCGATTAAACGGGTCCCGGTGAAGTGGCGGGAGTTTGCTCAGTTGGGTAACGCTGGCTTCATCTAAAGGCAAACTTTCAATCAAATGCAGTCGGCGCTGTTTTGGCAGATAAATCTCTGGCGGTTCGGGCAGCGGCAATTTTCCCAACCCATGTTTGATAATCACTTCCCAAATCGAAACAACGCTTAGATAAACCTCATTGTCGAGGTCGCAAATCAGTTGTTTCAGAGATGCTGACAGACGCGCATCACCGCTGATGAACCAAAGAAAAATGTGTGTATCCAGTAGCAATCTCATTTGCCCTCGAACTGTCCGGTAACCTCTTCCGGCAAAGGGTCATCAAAGTCATCAGGGACACGAAATTCCCCCGCACACAAACCAAAAGGCCGGAGTTGCTGTGTGAGACTCGTTGTAATCGGTTTAATTTCCGCCACAGGCTTGTCAACTTGCACGATGACAAGCGTTTCGCCCGCTTGAACGCGACGAAGATATCCCAGAAAATCATGTTGAATTTCGTCAATGGTAATTGTTGTCATAACGCCACTTGATGATAAGAATTATGCGCTTCATTGTGAGCCAGTCCTATCCTGACTGCATCCTGCATCTTGAATCCTGAATCCAGATGCAGGATGCAGAATCAATTTCCCGATACTTTTATCCAACTGACCCTTCCATCTGGAGCTGGATGAGGCGGTTCATCTCCACCGCGTACTCCATTGGGAGTTCCTTCACGAGCGGTTCAATGAATCCACTCACAATCATCGTCGAGGCTTCCTCTTCCGAGAGCCCGCGACTCATCAGATAGAAGAGCTGCTCCTCACCAATCTTGCTCACACGCGCTTCGTGTCCGATGGTCGCATCCTCTTCGTCGATTTGGATGACCGGATAGGTATCAGACCTCGATTTTTCATCGAGAATGAGTGCGTCACAAACGACGTTGGACTTGGACCCCTTTGCACCATTGATAACTCGGAGCTCACCCCGATAGCTGGAACGTCCGCCATCCTTGCTAATCGACTTGGAAATAATGCGGGAGGTCGTATGAGGCGCGCAGTGAATGACCTTACCACCGGCGTCCTGGTGTTGCCCCTTGCTTGCAAAAGCGATGGACAGAATCTCGCCGTGAGCCCCTTTGCCCTTCATGTAAACACTGGGGTACTTCATTGTTAGCTTCGAGCCCAAATTCCCGTCAACCCATTCCATCGTGGCATCTTCATAAGCGACAGCGCGCTTCGTCACAAGATTATATACATTGTTTGCCCAGTTCTGAATCGTGGTGTAGCGCACACGCGACCCTTTCTTGCAGATGATCTCGACAACGGCGCTGTGCAACGATTCGCTGGAGTAGGTTGGCGCGGTGCAACCTTCTACATAATGCACTTGTGCCCCTTCATCGACAATAATCAACGTCCGCTCAAACTGCCCCATGTTTTCAGTATTGATGCGGAAGTACGCCTGCAAAGGGTAATCGACCTTGACACCGGGTGGGACATAAATGAACGACCCACCCGACCACGCGGCGCTATTCAGCGCAGCAAATTTATTATCCGCCGAAGGGATAATCGTGCCAAAATATTCTTTTACCAGGTCTGGATATTCTCGGACGGCGGTGTCGGTATCGACGAAGATAACGCCAATCTCATCGAGTTCACTTTGTAGGCTGTGATAGACGACTTCCGAATCGTATTGTGCCCCAACACCGGCAAGGAACTTTCGTTCGGCTTCAGGGATACCAAGTCGATCAAAGGTCTTCTTGATGTCTTCGGGAACATCGTCCCAACTTTGTTCAACCCGATCCGAAGCCTTAACGTAATAATAGATGTTATCAAAGTCAAGCTGCGAGAGGTCGCCTCCCCAGTTCACATTCGGCTTCTGCTTAAAGATCTCATAGGCTTGAAGCCGGTATTGGCGCATCCAATCGGGTTCGCCTTTGATGTCAGACATCTGATTAAGGATTTCAGGGTCTAAGCCCTTTCGAGATTTGAAAATCGGCTTGATGTCATCATGAAAACCGTATTTGTAATCACTGCTGACACCAATATCGACATTCTGAGTTGTGTTTCTGGATTCTGCCATTTTCTGTTTTCCCCTTTCTTGGGAGTTAAGTCACTGTCAAAAAAGCATATCATACTCAATTACTTGCAGCTAACGAGGTCATTTCCGGATCGGTTGTCCTATCACGCTGCATCAACTACAACACGTATTAGGCGGCTCAAACACAAGCCGCAATTTTCAGGAGCGCTGTAAACAGTTATTTATTCAGCATCTCGACAATTTTCGAGGTGATTTCTTTCATCTTCTCCGATTTCAGCGTACCAACTTTATAGTCAATAATTTTCGGGTCAAGTGTGAACAAGTGACACGTTCTCACGTTGCTATCAATGCTCAAACCACCGCTTGTGAAATCTGCTCTTGTAACTGGCACATCGTAGCCATCACCGCGTGACTTGCTGGTGATTAAACACAGAATCGGATCAAGTCCCGCAGGGGCTGCTACAACCAGGGCGGGTCGTCGCTTACCACCGCTAAAGTCAGAGTAGCTCAGTAATGCAACAATTACGTCACCTTTTGCAAATGAGCCCATGCTTCATCCTCTTCAGGTGTGTCCCAATACTTGGCGAGTGAACGTATTGCCACTTGTCCCCAAGCCCGTTCGTCAAGTTCTAAAACCACATCAGGTGGAGTAACAACCGACTGTTGGGACTTTACAAATAGAGCAAAGTCCAATACTTGAGCAACTCGCTCAATAGGCAGGTTTCGCACGACATCAATGATTGCTTGCTCATACAAATCAGCTTGAGATGTTGCTTTCATTTCCATCCTTACTTACCTCTCTTCTCAGCGACAATCAGCCTTTCAGCTCCTAAATCAACCCACATTTCGGCGTCGAGAAAACGAATATACAGCGGAGCGTCGGTAATCGTTTGCAACGGCTGGTTAGGCTATTTTTCGATGCTGATGAATGATTTTTCCCAAAGCCCTTAAGGCTTCGTTAACCGATTTTGCATCGGGGAATATTTTTGCAACATCATCATCAAGTCTAATAATATTTGTCCCTTCATGGTATCGCTTGGCATATTTGCCCCGAATACCTTTACTGAAATCATACTCATCAAGCATTTCAGAATCATGCTCATTGACCATTGCTTCCTTCATAAGTCTTCCTTTCGTAGGGCTTTGCCTTTCGGGCGGAAATGATGCGAACGGAAACTTTTCCACATAATACGCCGCCGAGTTGTATTAGACAGAAGTTTTCTGCCCAATTACCTCCTATGGCATTATGCGGATAAGGGCGCTTCTGCGCCATCTTTAGGCGCGACCACTTCTGCTACAATTCCATATTTCTCCCGGATGGGGTCGTACCCCTTCGCCTCCAGAAGCTCGGCGAGCTCCCAACCGCCTGACTCCACAATTCTGCCATCCAGCAGAATATGAACGAATTGGGGACGGATGTAGCTGAGGAGGCGTGGGTAATGCGTAATCACCAAAACGCCCAAATCCGGCCCAATCAACTGGTTCACGCTTTCGCCGACGATGCGCACGGCATCAATATCCAACCCGGAATCGGTTTCATCAAGAATTGCAATTTTAGGTTCGAGCATCGCCAATTGCAAAATCTCCGCTCGTTTCTTCTCTCCGCCGGAAAAACCTTCGTTGAGGTAACGACGGGCAAAGGATTCATCCACGCCCAGCCGTTTCATTTTTTCACGCAACTCACGACGAAACTCTCGCATGGGAATCATTTCCGACGTTCCTCCCCCATTTGAATTGTGAGAGCGCACAGCACTGACTGCCATGCGGAGAAAGTTCGCCATACTCACGCCCGGAACCGTCGTCGGATATTGGAACGCAAGAAAAAGCCCCAATTTTGCGCGTTCGTTCGGCTCCAATTCCAGAATGTTTACACCCCCAAACGTAACCTCTCCTGCATCCGCATGATAGTTGGGATGCCCCATGAGGGTGTTCGCAAGGGTGCTTTTACCAGAACCATTGGGTCCCATAAGGGCGTGAATCTCACCTTGCTTGATCGTTAAGTTGAGTCCCTTGATAATGGGTTTTCCTTCGACGTTTACATGTAAGTCTTTGATAACTAATTCGGTACTCATTACTCTTGGTTAGACTCCTTATTTGATTGCGTGATGCGTAATTATAGCACGGATATGCAGAATTAGCGGATTTGTCTGACTCCGTTCATTCGTTCATTCTGTCAATCTGTATTTTAACCCTTCCCTTCCTTCCTTTTCTTCCTTTCCTTCCATTCTTCCTTCCTAATCTTCATCCCCCAATCCTTGACATATTGCGTGAGGGTTTGACAAAATCTGCCGAATTAATTTTATGCCCGGCTTCCTTACCCTTCACCGCTTCAATCATGAGATTCGCAATCGCTTCGTCAGAAGCACCGGCACGCAACGGCGTCAGCAGGTCTGTCTCTGTAAGCGAAAATAAGCATGTTCGCAGTTTACCATCTGCGGTGAGGCGGACGCGATTGCATTGCTCACAAAAGGGTTCGGTCACGGAGGCAATGACGCCAATATCGCTATCACTATCTGTAAAGCGGTAACGCTTCGCCGGTTCATGATTTCCATTCATACTCACCGGCTCCAGCGAATAGACCTCATTGATTTTATTGATGATTGCTTTGCCCGGAAAGAACAGATTCTGTCCCCAAATGTCGTCCGCATCTAAAGGCATGAACTCAATAAAACGAAGTTCATACGAATTTTCACGGGCGAATTGAGTCAATTCAAGAATATCATCCTCGATAAAACCACGCATTGCTACGGCATTCACTTTGATCGGGTGAAATCCACAACGCTGTGCTTCCTTCAGCCCCTCTAACACCTTTGAAAGCACCTTGCGGCGCGTCATGCGCTCAAATTTTTCTTCATTCAGGGTATCGAGGCTGACGTTGATGCGACGAAGCCCCGCCTCGTAAAGCGCCTTTGCTTGCTTGGCTAAACCAATGCCGTTCGTCGTCAAGCTAATCTCTTTTAGCCCCTCAATCTGCCACAGCCGCCGGATGAGTTCCGGAATGCCACGACGGACTAATGGTTCGCCTCCCGTGAGTCGAATTTTATTGATGCCTAAATCAACACCAATACAGGCCAGCCGAACGATTTCGTCAAAGGTCATTACCTTAGAATCTTCTATGAACTCCATGTCTTCCGGCATGCAGTAAATACAGCGGAAGTTGCACTGGTCGGTCACGGAAATGCGCAAGTTTGTGTGTTCTCGATTGAAGGTGTCAATTAATCGTGTTTTTTTCATTTTGTGTGAGGAGGCTGAAATTATCTTCACCCTGACGAAGCATTGTACCGTTGGGGAATTCCCTGTTTCTGTCCAGCGTTTATAATAACACAAGCGGATGGATTTTGCAAGTTTTTTTAATAAGTTTTTTATGCTAAATACCGTAAAAATTCGAAAAATTCAACTACCGTATCCAATCCTCAGAAGTCACGAAGTCGGTTCGTCGTTACGCCAGGGGGCGCATTTTGGCGTCGGCAAATCGCCCTGTCTGTGGTTAGAGGCTTGGTCATAATTATCCGGCGGTTGAGTTGTAGCCCAAGATTCTATCTTGGCCCTCTTGCGCCAGGGCCAAGATAGAATCTTAGGCTACGACTGCCTCCCCTGGGAATTATGACCAGCCCTCGGTTAATTGACGTAAAAAAGGCATTGACGCATTAGGTAATCTAGGGTAAAATCGGACTGAAGCAAGATGCAAGATACAAGATACAAGAATCCGTTAAATACTGAATCTTGAATCCTGAATCCTAAATGAGGAGGAAGTCAATGAGCCTTTTGGGTATTGATGTTGGCACAACGGGCTGCAAAGTGATCGCTTTTAGTACGGAGGGGAAAATCATCGCACAGGCTTACGGCGAATATCCACTCATTCACCCGCAACCCGGTTGGTCGGAATTGGACTCGAACGTTGTTTGGGAAAGGGTATCGAATGGTATTCGACAGGTTGCCGCGCAGACCAAAAGTGACCCGGTCGAGGCGGTCAGTGTCGCGTGCCAGGGGGAAGCGGTGACGCCGATCTCAAAATCTGGCGAGGTGCTCGCGCACGCGATCACCACCTTTGATTTCCGCGCCGCGGGGATTGCGGATGAAATTAACCGTCAACTGAGCAAGCTGGAGGTCATGCAAATCACCGGAATGCCGCTCAGTGACATCACGACGCTGGCAAAACTGATCTGGATGCAGCGGGCTCAACCAGAGGTCTATCGAAAGACCTGGAAGTTTCTCGGCTTTGAGGATTTCGTGTTCTATAAACTGGGCATGACCCCAGTCGTCGATTACTCGCTGGCAGCACGCACAATGGCTTTTGACATTATCAAGAAAGATTGGTCAGCGAAGATGCTTGACCTCGCCAACGTGGATGGAGAACTGTTTCCCAAGGCGGCACCGTCAGGCACCGCGATTGGCGAAGTTGCTCCCAAGATTGCTGAAGAACTTGGCTTGCCGACAGGCGTGGTCGGTGTTACTGGCGGGCATGACCAGCCGTGTGGCGCGTTAGGGGCGGGCATCATCCACGAGGGCGATGTGATGGACGCCACAGGAACCGTCGAGTGTATCACGCCCGCGTTTCGTGAACCCGTCATCAACGAGCAGATGATTAACGGAAATTTCGCTTGTTACCCTCACGTTGTCGATGGCATGTATGTAACACTCGGATTCGTTTCCAGCGGTGGCGTGGTGCTGCGATGGTTTCGAGATAACTTTGCTCAGGCGGAGGTGGCTCAAGCAAAGGCATCGGGGCGAGATGTCTACGACCTGCTGATGGAGGAGATGCCCGATTCGCCATCGTCCGTGATGTTGCTTCCACACTTCACAGGCTCAGGAACTCCCAAACTGGATTTGGCATCGAAAGGGGCACTCCTCGGCTTGACGCTTGCCACGCGCAAGGGGGATATTGTCAAAGGCATCCTCGAAGGGATTAGTTACGAGATTAAGCACAACCTCTCTCTGTTGCAGGAGGCGGGTATCCCGATTAACGAGATTCGCGCGATTGGTGGCGGCGCAAAGTCCGAAAAATGGTTGCAACTCAAAGCGGATATGTTCGGCAAAAAAGTGGTTGCGCTCGACATCTCCGAAGGGGTCTGCCTGGGAGCGGCCATCCTGGCGGGGACGGCAATCGGAAAATACGAATCGGTTGCGTCAGCCGTTGAAGGTCTGGTCAAGCCACGCCAAACGTATTATCCGCGTGAGGCGGTCAGGCGATTGTACGATGAGAGACTGAATCTCTATGCACAAATCTACCCCGCGATTCGGGAGATTAACCGTCAATTGTGAAATTAAACGTGATGCGTGATGCGTAAAACGTAAAATCTAGTACACGCGGGCGCAAGTTTACCTACCATTTGGGAGGGCGAGGCATATCTTCCCATACGGATGGACTTTAGCCTGCGAATCAATTCGCAGGCTAAAGCTAACTGAAAAACGCATATCAATGAGAAGATGGTTCCAGGTTAACTTTGAGGGAAAGTGCATGACAGACTTTTAAGAAGGTAGCCATATTATAATTGATTCCATTCTCAATCTTTGATAACTGCTGTTGCGTAATATGGGCTCTTTGGGCAACCTCTTTTTGAGAAAGTCCTAGCTGTTCTCTGATACCCAGGATTTTTAATGAAAGCTCGGCGAGTTGCCGCTCCTCCTCATAGAGCCGCCGAAATTGCTCATCTTTCAACTTTTCTTTGAGGTGTCCTCTAAAACTCTTCATCAATAGCCTCCTTCAATATGGCACGATCGCCCAAAAAAGGAAAATAAAAAAATTCAAAGAAATCGGAAACACAAAATCGGACGATGGCGCACAGGTCCGATTTTTTTACCAATCCGCCACGCTACCGTCCGACTCGTAGTAGAACTCTCCGCCCAGCTCCTCTTCATAGATGCCGCAGTTCTGTTCGGCTTCTTTCTCGTCGATCTCAAAGCCGAGCCCGGGCTTCGTCGGCAGGTCGATATGGCCATCCTTGACCTGCCACTCCTCTCGCAACAACCCGCCCCCCAGACCGCTATCAACCTGCTCCTGAATAAGGAAGTTCGGAACAACCGCGTCAACCTGAAGGGAGGCGGAAAATGCCACAGGGCCAATTGCGCAGTGGGGCGCGATGTGCATGTAGTACACCTCGCCCATGTTTGCAATCTTCTTGAGCTCTGTAATTCCTCCGGCATGCGATGTGTCAGGCTGAAGATATGCGACTGCATGCTTCTCGAAAATTTCGCGGAAGCCCCAGCGGGTGAGCAATCGCTCTCCGGTCGCGATCGGGAACGGAACGTGGTCTGAGACCTGTTTCAGCGCATCGACATTCTCCTGCGGCACCGGCTCCTCCACGAACATCGGCCGCATGCCCTTCAGTTCATGGCAGACCTCGATGGCAAGCGCCGGGGTCATCTTGCCGTGGAAATCAAACGCCAGTTCCGCGTCGGGACCGACCCACTCCCGCATCAGGTAGGCACGCTCGACGAAGGCGTCGATGACGGCAGGCGGTTCGTGCCCGCGCCACTTGCCGCCGGGGCCGGACTTAAACGCCTTATAGCCGCCCTTCTTCTGAAGCCACTCAAGCCGCTCTTTCGCTCTGGCTTTTCCTTCGTCCGTCATGCTTCCGATACCCCAGTGCGCGTAAACGCGGATGCGGTCCCGAACGGCACCACCCAATAATTTATACGCTGGCACGCCGTAGTGCTTGCCCGCGATATCCCACAGCGCCTGGTCGATGCCCGATAGTGCGGTCATCAGCACATTGCCCCCTCGGAAGAAAGCCGAGCGGTAGATGTGCTGCCAGTGGTGTTCGATGCGCAATGGGTCTTTACCGATGAGGTAATCCGCGAGCTCCTCGACGGCGGCGATGGTGCTCTTGGGTTTTCCTTCAAGCGTGGTCTCTCCCCAGCCAACGAGACCGGTGTCGGTCGTTATTTTTACGAGCCGCATCCGCCTTCGGGGAAAGAACTGGTCGATTCTGGCAATCTTCATGATATTTTCTCCTTGTATCGTATTTGATTCTGGTAGATAGGAATGTAGCCCAAGATTCTATCTTGGTTTTTGACAGTTCGCCAACTTAGAAAGTTGGGCTACGATGAGATCCATTTTTAATTGCACTACCAAAGTCAAGGTATTTGAGACAATTTGAAATCTGCCTGTTTTGGCAAAGATTCACTGTTCTTTAGCTGTCATTAACAATGTAACGGCACAGATGCTGGGCACGGGGCGACATTTTTTCGTAGTGTTCGTATGGCAAGCATTTGGGCAAACCGCCGCGAAACCAGGGGGCATAGTATTCAGCGTTGGTCATCGGGCGGGGGCGGCCGGAATTGTTGGCGGTGCCTCCGTGCCAGCAGCGTACATCGCGGATGAGGGCGGTGCCTGCGGGGGCACAGATGATGCAGTTTTTCATCCACGGCGGTTCTTCATCAAGCGTGGGGATGGGGGCGTTAGAGCGGTGCGTGCAAGGAATCTGGCGAATGGCTCCGTTCTCTTTCGTGAAATCAACCATTAGGAAGTTCACACAGACCACCGGTGGTGGTAGGTCCCGGAGGGTGACCTGCTCAATGATCGGGTCGGTAAAACCCATCTCGTTTCCATCGGAGTGCAACGGTTGAATGTCTGCACCCGGCAGCGAAAAATCACCGCCAGCGCCGGAACAGATGAAATGATCACTATTCCAGATGGCTTTGACGATCGGCAGAATTGTCGGCAGGTCGACCAGTTCGCACCATTCAAAGTGGTGCATCTGGTTTCCAAAGGAGTAGCGATGGTGTCCTCGATTTCCTGTCCGTTGGGGGTCTGCTTCGATAATCTCTTCGATGACTCGCGCTGCCGCCGCCTGGATGCGCCCAAGTTGTTCCCCACCAATCGCGTCCTTTATCGCGACAAACCCATCGCGAAGGAAAATTTTGGCGGCGCGACTGACTTCATTGGGTTCTAAAATTTCTATTTCGAGCATTGTGCGTTCCTATTTCCATTCTCGGTGAAAAATGTAGATGGCATTATAGCAGATGAAGGAAGTTAGGTCAAGCGTGAAATTCCTATTCTCCAGAAGATTTTTATTGCGCTCAACGAGTGATGATGCTAAAATAGTCGCAACGTTTATAGTTTGGCATGTTTCAAATTGGCCCCTTTTTCAATCTTGGAGGTGTGATATGGTGCTTGGAGATGGAGATTACAAGTACGAACTGGTACAAGGATGGGCAAAGTTGCCGGAAGGGTGGGTTTTCTCGTTGGTGTCCGATGCGGCGATTGATTCACGGGGACGCATCTACGCCTTCACCCGTGGCAAACACCCCATTATCGTTTTCGACAAAGCAGGGAATTTTGTCACATCGTGGGGATACGGCGAGTTTGGTATTTCGCCGCACCTCATCAGCCAATCCCACGGCATTTTCATCGGGCCGGACGATTCTGTCTATCTGACCGATGCCTATCAGCATGTGGTGCGCAAGTACACGCCGCTCGGCGATATGGAGCGACAGTGGGGCACCACCGGTGTCCCCGGCGTGACGTACTATCGCCGGGAGTTTAACATGCCCACCGGCGTTGCGATCGCGCCGGATGGGTGTTTCTATGTCTCGGATGGATACGGCAACCGTTGCGTCCACAAGTATACCCCGGAAGGCGAGCACCTACTGACATGGGGGCAAGCCGGTAGTGGCCCCGGTGAGTTCGCGGTCGTCCACAATATCGGCTGTGATAAAACAGGGCGTGTGCTGATCTGTGACCGTGAGAATAACCGCATTCAGATTTTCGACCCGGATGGGAAACATATAGAGACATGGGGTGATCTATTAGCCCCCGGTGACGTGTGGATCACAGATGATAACACGATCTATGTGGCCGAGCAGGGCGGTGGCGGCGGCCGTGTCAGCGTTTTCTCACCGGCAGGGGAATTAATCAGCCGGTTTTCGGGTGCGCAGGGGGGCGTGCTCGAGGCACCGCACGGTATCTGCGTCGATGACGAGGGAAGCATCTATGTGGCAGAAATCGGCGCGGGCAATCGTGGACAGCGGTTGCAGAAGTTTGCTCGCGTCTGAGGGAAATTTGGCTGGAACGCGACCCCTCCCCCGGCCCCTCTCCGATTTCGACAGGTCGAAGACTCTCGGAACGGAGCTCAATCCGGCGGAAGCGGAGAGGGGAGACATCTCCCCCTTCCCGCAACTCCCCCCCGTCCACGGGGAGGGCCGGGGGAGGGGTGGGAAGGGGGCCAGGGGGTTAGGTTCCAAACCGGCTGATAAGTGAAAAACTCGTATCAATAATCCTACAATGTCATGTCATTCTGAGAGAAGCGAAGAATCCCTTTGCCAACGCTTCCCCTTGTTTGAAGGTGCAGTGTTTTTGAGCGGTAGAGATCCTTCACTGCGTTCAGAGCTTGCACTGAGCTTGCCGAAGTGATGACATTGTAGGAATAAGGCACAAGAACTATGGCTGACGTCGCTCTTGGTAAATCAAAGATTCACGGCATCGGCGTCTTTGCAACGCGCGACTTCAACGCAAACGAAACCGTCCTCGTGATTGACGATTCTCGTGTCGTTGACGATGCGCGCCCACTGAGACCTGAACGCGGTGAACACCACTATCACTGTGATTATCTTGCTGGGGGCCTGGTCGTTCTCATGCCGCCACCTGAACGGCACATCAATTCGAGTTGTACGCCGAATACCTTTACCAAAACGGTTGATGGGGTTCGCCATCTGGTCGCCCGACGACAGATCAAAGCGGGTGAGGAGGAAATCACGTATGACTACATCATCGACTGCCATGGTGGGGATGTGTGGCAGTGTAACTGTGGCAGTCCGCGGTGTCGCGGGACAATCGTTTCCAGCTTTTTTGAGTTACCCCTTGAATGGCAACGTGAGTATCTGCCGCTGCTCAACGATTGGTTCGTTGAGCAGCATCAAGAGAAAGTGGAAGCGTTGCGACGAAAGCTTATATCGCTTTAGCCTTGCTTGGGCATGTTTCAAATTCCCTTGAAAATAACTTGACGCTATGGAAGAATGGAAGGGTGGAAGCACATACTTCCATTCTTCCATCCTTCCATACCCCCTTCCTGAAGAATCGGATGCCCGCTCATGGACATGCGAATGTTAAAGGTATGCTGGCTCATAATCGTCCCGATGGTGAGTTGCCAACTCCCACCTTGACCTGGGTTCCCTCCATCTGCGTCACAACATGACGGATGCAGTCGTCAACTGTCTTGAACGGCGGATGCGGATACGATTCCAGACTAAAGTTCAAGTCATTTGCGCCGAACACGAACATATCAACTCCGGGTTTGGCAAGTTTCCTGGCGTTGGTGACCGCATTGACCGATTCCAGTTGCAGGCAGAGGATGCCGTTCTGGTTCCACCACTCGGCGTACTCTCTACGGTCACGATGCGCCTTGATGCCGTACCCCGCGCTGGGGCCCCAACTCCTTTTGCCGATCGGCGGATAGTAGAACGCATCGATTGCTTCCAGAACCGTTGCCTCGTCTTCAACCTGTGGCACCACAATGGTGAGTGGACCGAGGTCGAGGTAATTTCCGATCAGATAAGCCTGCCGTGTGTGTTTGATGCGGAGTTGGACGGGTACACCCAATTCCTCTGCCATGGCGCAAAACGTGACGAGCTTCTCTTCATTGAAGGCGGAGTGTTGACTGTCAACACCAACCAAATCGTAGGTGTCCTTACTGAGGATGTCTTCGAGTTGGGTTTTGGAGACATTCATTGATGCACCGGCGATCTGAATGATTTCTCCGTTGTGTATGCGTTGTTTCAACGATCGTTGATCTGACATTTCTCTGATTCCTTTCCTGTTTGTGAAACCTTGTAGAACGTGCGGCTCGCTCGTTCGATGGGAAGTTGAAACAAGCGAGCCGTGCTCGTGTAGGGATAGGTAGATTCCTTTTGAAATTGCAAA